>NZ_PDNW01000029.1 GCF_002849655.1 Pollutimonas subterranea | reverse complement strand
CCGCATCGAGCCGCGACAGCGAAAACGAAGGCCAAAATCCTACCCATGGCTGAAGAAGCCGCGTGACCTCGCGCGCGACGACATCATTCGCTACGGGCGCCCGCAGCGGCCTAAGTAAGTGCCATTCGCTCTAACACTATGATCTTTACCATTGCTCACCCTGTTGTCCCGGCACACACGCCAGCCGCAACCTAATCAATAAAGGCGATCATCCTTGAGGATTCGATAATAGAGATAGAAAGTTTAAGTCGCAAGCACTAGGCCTCAAACCAAGGGAAAATGCGGATGTAGCGCAACACGCCCGGCCCGGCGCTCACGCGCCAGGCCCAGATTCGAACACATCGTTACATTGCCGGCACGCGGCCTAGAACACCCAACGCACCGTGGCGCGTGCGCCGTGGTCCTGTCGGCCGCGCGAATAGCGGCCCGCATAGGCAACGCCCAGGCTTGTCGTCTTGGTCAAGTCTGCCTGCATGGCAAGATCGAGCGACCAGGCCCGCCGCGCCACGGGCAGCCCCTCCGACATAAAAACGGTATGGCGCGCACTGTCGCGGAAATACTGGTGGCTGAACGCGCGAACGTCGCCCCCAGCATGATGCCATGCGAGCTGACCCTGCCATTGCGCCGAGCCAGCTGGCGTCTCCCACCTATGTGCTGCCCGCAAACCCAGCGTCGACAACAGCAGCGACTGACGGGCGGGCAGTACCCGGGTTGCCGCCGCGCCACCGGATTCGACAAAACCATCGGTGCGTGCCTGCACCCACGCCATCTGCAAGAACGGGCTCACCGTTGATGCCGGCGAGCTCAGCGCCTTGGCCAGCCACCGCATCGGCGCAATGATTTCGCCAAACAACTGCATCGTACGCCCGTGATAATTGCCTGACAGCGCATCGTGCAATCCCGCGACCGCAATCGTCCTGTGACTGCGAATCTTGTGCCAGGAGCGCGCCAAGCCTAGCGTCACATCCATGTTCCACAGACGCGTGGCCACATCCAGGCCGGCATGCATGCTTTGCACCTTGGCGTCGGCCATGGCATGGCGCCGCCAGCTGTGGCTCTGTTGCACGCCAAGGAAGCCGCCCAGCTTCATGGCCGCGCCTATCGGCCTTTGCATACCCAGCACCAGCCCGCCAATATCGCGCTCGTCGGCCGGCGTACCGCCTTCCGAGGCACGGTCTGCCGATGAATAGAAAACATGCGACCAGGACGGGGATGTGCCCGCATTCTGCAACACTGCCTCGCGTAGAAAGCGGCTGTCCTCCAATAGCCCTGAACGCACCGAAGCCGTCCAGCTGCCCGATAGTTGATTCAACGCGGTACTGGCCTGGGGTTTGTCCATCACCACAATCTGATCATGCAGTTCCTGATTGTCTTTTTTTGGGGGTTCGGGCGCGGCTTCTTCGACGGCCACCTCAGTGGTGGGAGGCGCCTCAGTGTGATCCGGAGAATCCGGTACCACCGTCTCCGGAACAGCCGGCGGCGGCTCAGCCGGTGCCGGCGTACTGGGTGTCGGTTCGACTGGCACAGGGACAGTTGGAGTTGGAGTTGGAGTTGGAGGAACGATTGGATCTGGAACAACTGGCACCGGGTCAACGGGTACAGGAACGACCGGCGGTGGCGTAACCGGCGGCGGTACGACCGGCGGCGTCGCCGGCACATCCTCGTCGATTACCTCGCCAACCTCACCTTCGGTCGGCGTTTCGCCGCCTTCCTCCAACGGCGTGCCGTTGCGATCCAGCCGTAGCCGCACCGTAGTGTCGTCGTAGCTTAGCGTCGGTGTCAGGAAAGGCAGGTTCGTCGCCACCGTCGCAAAGCGCGTTCCTTCAAAACCGCCGATCGCTTGGATCAGTGAATAACTGGTACTGGGCTGCCAATCACCGTCGCCGGCACGCGTCTTGACATGGCCGTCCAGCAAGGCCTTACCCGCCACCAGCACCGAATCGGCCAGGCCCGCCGCCGTTGCGTCGACCTCAAAAATCGCCCCCGGCTGGAATTCCAACCTTTCCGTTACCGTGAACGCCGCCGTATGGCCCGCGCCGCTACCGGGCGACAACACGCCTCCGTCGTGGATAATGGCCTGGCGGACCGTGCCGCCGCCCTCCAGGCGCGCATCCTTGTTGACGCGCACAGTGCCGGCCAAATGCCAGTCCACCTCCAGCGCGCCCTCATTGACCGTCACAAAGGACGGAAAGCTTGCGATGCCGGTGAAACGCAAGGTGCCCGCGCCCTGTTTGACGACCGGAATCGACCCTCCCATATTGCCCGCCTGCACCGCCACGCCGGAGTCTACGCGCCATTGCACGCTGTCGGCCAAGGCCCATGAGGCCGGGTCGATCGAGCCGTCGGGCGCCGCAGTATTCTCGCCCTGCAGATGCATTTGGTTGAACAGCCTGGCGCCAGGCGCATAGCTGACCACACTGCCCTGATAAGGCATCAAGGCATTGGTGCGCACGCCCAAGGCGTTGCTGCCCACAATATGCAGCGTACCTTCGCGCAGCAAGGTGTTGCCTTGGAAGGTATTGGATCCGGACAAGGTCAAGCTGCCCGTTCCCCACTTTTCCAGGCCGGCCTTTGAACCGTCAAAGCTGGAAACCAGGCCGCTCAGGTGCAGGGCCGCGTTTTCATTGACATGAATCGCCGCCACCCGGTCACCGATCTGCACTTCCCGCGCGGATTCGAAGCTGCCATCGATATAAAGGGTGCTGTTGGATAAAAGAAAAGGCGCATCGGGAGAACCCCATTGCGCCTCATCGCGTATCCATTCCTGCGCTGACGAAGGGGGTGACCACAAGACTCCGGACAGGAAGGCCACCGCCGCCATCTTTTTCACGCCACCGCCGACGGCGGCCCACCACGTGATACTGAATTGCTTGCTACTACAGACATCCAACGACAACAGCGGAACATTCTGAATCTTCATAGCGTTCTCCGGTTGATGAATATGTCACGAATGTGACAAACCGGATTATGTAACGAAAAGATTCGGACGCAACCGGTAACCCTATGTCGATTGTGGTTTAGCGCTACTGGCGGTTATCCCAATACTTCCTATGCATGCTGAAACCACTCCGCAGCCGCAGCGGTAGCTTTGTATAACTCTTGCCCAGCTTATACCCCAGGATCTTGAAGAAGTTATGTACGCACGCACGCGGTATCCAAGCCGGCGCACGCGCCAATAAATAGCGAAATTCGGAGATCAGAAAGCGCTTACCCTCGCCCCCGGCTCCGCCAAATTCCTTGGCGATCCATGCTTCGTCGTGGTGAAAAACGCCAATATCGAAGTAGCGCCGGAATTCTTCCAGCGGCGTGTAGTTATGCGAATGCATGACCGTTGCATCCGCCACATAGGCGACCTTATGCCCCGCCATCACGGCCTTGGCCGCGAAATACATGTCTTCGCTCAGTATGCTTTTCTCGGGGAACCCGCTCAGGTCTTTGAACACAGACAGCCGGTAGGCGGCAAAGGAATTCGAGGTAAATACCGCCTTCAGTCCCATGGCATGCCCACTGTTACGGTCGCTGACATAGCTGCGCTCGCGGTAATTGAACGAGCGCGCGTGAGCGGCGATAGGGTTGGCATCGGCATGGGGCAGTTGGCGTCCGTAAGCCACGGCCACATTGGGATCATCAAATGCCCGGATCAAGGCCGTCAAGGAATCACTACCTGCCAAGATGGCATCCTGGGTCAGGAAGATGACGATGTCGGTGCTTTCGTCCAGCGCGTCACAAGCCCGGTTGCGCGTTCCGGCATGGTCGAAATCCCGCGGATCTATCATCTGTACCGCAAAACCGCTGGCGCGCGCCACGATAACGGTATCGTCAATCGACGAAGAGTCAACTACCTGCACGCCCGACACTTGCGGCATTACCGTGCAAGCTTGCCTAATAGCGCCGGCGCATGCCTTCCATACCGTTCCACCGTTATAGGTCGGCACAATAATCGCGGCGCGCAGCACCTTATCGTGCTTCATTCTACCTTCCCGGCAAGCCAATCACGGCTGTCCATTGAAAAAGCCTTTATAGACCGTCTGGAAAATGATCTTCAGGTCCAGCGTCAGGGACCAGTTATTGATATACCAAAGATCATGTTCGACCCGCTTCTCCATTTTCTCGAGCGTATCGGTTTCGCCGCGAAAGCCGTTCACCTGAGCCCAGCCGGTAATGCCAGGCTTCACCTTGTGCCGCTGCATATACGACTCGACCTGGTCCTTGTAATACTCGTTGTGCGACAGCGCGTGCGGGCGCGGGCCGACGATCGACATCCGGCCCTGCAACACGTTATAGAACTGCGGAAGCTCGTCCAGGCTGGTGCGGCGCAGGAATGCACCCAGCGGTGTAATGCGCGGGTCGCCATAGTGTGCCTGGGTGATCACATTGGTCCCTTCTTCATGCACTTCCATGGACCTGAATTTATAGACCTTGAACCGGCGGCCATTGATGCCGGTACGGTACTGCTTGAAGATCACGGGACCCGTGGAGGTGCATTTGATGGCGATGGCGATCACCACACACACGGGAACCACCACGACCGAGATGACCACCCCCAGCACCAAGTCCTCCAGCCGCTTGATCAAGCGAGCCGGCCCTTCCATGGGGCTGCGACTGATGTCCAGTGCATAAAGCCCCGCAATTTCGCTGACACGGTGGTTCAGCAGCGGCAAGTCGCCCAGGTCGGGAAGGTAGCGAATGTCCACCGTCTGGTGACGCAATGCATACAGAATGGTCTTGATGGACTCGCCTTCGTGCAAAGGCAGGCACAGCCACACCTCGTGCGCCCCGGTCGTCACCACATCGGCCACCAAGCGGTCGAGCCATGCCTGGCCGCGTTCAAGCTGCAGTGTCTTGATCACTTCGTATCCAGACTCCGGCAGATCACCTTGCTTGTCACGAAGATTGGACGCCGAGGTGCCGGCCTCCACGATCAATGCCCGTTTAAGATTACGCCCGCGGCTGCGGATGTGGCGCAATAAAAGATAGATGAGAAAACGAAACAGCGTGATCAGCAGGATGGCGGCCGCCAGGGTGCTGACCAGCCAGATGCGCGAGTAGGTTTCTGAAACCTTGAGAAAAACGGCCAGGCTGGTAACCATGGCAAGCGCCAGCAGCCAGGCACTATAGACACGCCCCAGTTGCCAGAAAAAGTGCTTGCCCCGCCATGATGAATAATTGCCCAGCAAAATCTGGCAGAGGACCACCATGAGGGCGATGATGAACGTGGCGGCCAGGTAGTGCTCGAGCATGTACCAATCGCCGAACCGTAAATGATGGGCGATGTAGCTTCCGGCCACAATCAATATGAATTCCATCACGGCCGCCAGGAACGCAAGCGGATAGCGTTCAGCCAGCAGAGGGGTGGAATGCGAGGTGGGCTTCATTTCGGCGATTCAGGCATGGGAACTGAAGATTGTAGCTGGCCGCGACGCTATAAAGGTAGCTGCCAATTATCGGATCGCCAACATGATCTTCCTGATAAAGAACGAAAATACGTTGAAGTCAGGCAGAAAGTGCCTAGCCATCATGTAGTTGGCCATCAACTGGCCACGATACTGGCGATATTGCACTATCTTGTGCAAAATACCCGCCCAGCCCCAGCGCCTCGCCCCGACGACATTGCCCGAATGCTGCCGATATTGCACCGTGGCCTCATGCAGGGGTATCAACTTCCCTTTGGCCTGCAGCACTTTCAGACCGCACCACCAATCATGCATGACAGCGACCGGCAACACTGGACGGCAAGCCCGAAGTGCCGACTTGTTCATAAGCAGCGTACAGCCGGTGATGCAATTGCGTACCGCAAGGTTCTGAATCGAATGGGTCAGTCGATCTGGCTGAATGTTCTGGAACGCCCAGAACGACGGCGCGACGACGTTCAGGTGTTCGTCGACCACGGCGAGGTCGGTGAAAACGGCCAACGGTGTATCTATGCCGCACAAGGTCTCCTGTTCCAATAGAGAACGCATGGAATCTTGAATTTTATTGGGCAGCCACACGTCGTCCTGGTCGGCTAACATAATGTAGTCTGCGGTGGCATGCGCCATGAGATGCGCGAAATTGGCCTTAGCACCGCCGCAAATAACGCTGTCGCTCAAAATAACGATATGCCCCGGCAACCTGGAGGCATAGCTGGCTGCAAGCTCAATAGTTCCGTCATCGGAACCATCATCGTGAATGATAAGCTTCCAGTTTGGGTAGCTTTGACCCACTATGGAGTCGATTTGAGCCGCCAAATAATAGGCACCGTTATAGGTCGCCATCAGGATTTCAACCAGCGGCTGTTGCATTTTTCACCTTAAGACTTGTACCGCATTGTATTCATTCCGGCTCGCCTCCCAGGGAAAACCCTAGCGTTTTTGCAATAACGCTAGCAAACAATATTGCAATGTTACAATCTTGCGCCTTCGCTGCGCGTTAAGCAGGTATGGTACAGACCTCGCATTCTATACTCGCTCATTCGGCGGCTGCCACAATAAATTCGATTCGACAGTCATTGCGTAACAAGGTGGAGTAATGCAACCGGAACGCTGCGACAATTCGGTCAATCTACAATACACCGCATGAAAATACTACTTCTAGGGAAGGATGGCCAAGTTGGCCAAGAACTACAGCGCACCTTGCTTCCATTGGGTAAAGTGATTGCCTTGGGCCGTCAGGATGCGAATCTTGAAGACCCGGCAAGCATCGAGCGCGCGCTGAGTTCGCACGCCCCCGGCATTATCGTCAATGCCGCCGCTTACACTGCCGTGGACAAGGCAGAAAGTGATGAGACCACAGCCCGCAAGATCAACGCGGACGCCGTGGCGGTATTGGCGCAGTATGCCAACAGGACCAACGCATTGCTGGTTCATTATTCAACGGACTACGTCTACGACGGCGAGAAGAATAGTTCCTATGTCGAGACGGACAGCACCGGACCTCAAAGCGCCTACGGGCGTACAAAGCTGGAAGGTGAACAAGCCATAGTGCAAAGCAATTGCCACGCATTGGTATTCCGTACAAGCTGGGTTTTCTCGGCGCACGGCGGCAACTTCATCAAGACCATCATGCGTCTTGCCAAGGAGCGTGACAGCCTGAGTATCGTAGCCGATCAGATTGGCGCCCCCACGTCGGCAGAACTGCTTGCCGACGTCACTGCCCTGGCAATCGCCGCATATAAGCAACAAAAACCAATTAAGGCCGGTATCTACCATCTGGCCGCATCAGGCGAAACCAGCTGGCATGGCCTGGCCACGCACGTAGTCAAAAGGCTGGAAGAAAAAGGCGTAGCCTTGGCATTAAGCGCGTCAGAAATCCGCGCCATCGGCACGGACGAGTACCCTCTACCGGCCATACGGCCGAAGAACTCGCGCCTGGACACGAGCAAACTGAGCAATGCCCTTGGCCTGGAAATTCCCCATTGGACGATCTATGCTGATCGAACAATCGACCAGTTAACGAAAACGGATAAAAAATGAAGCGCAAAGGTATTATTCTGGCGGGCGGCTCCGGTACCCGTCTACACCCCGCTACCCTGGCCATCAGCAAACAATTGCTGCCGGTATACGATAAACCAATGATCTATTACCCGCTGAGCACCCTGATGCTGGCCGGTATCCGCGACATTCTCATCATCTCGACACCTCAAGATACCCCCCGGTTCCAGCAGTTGCTGGGCGACGGCCAGCAATGGGGACTCAACCTGCAGTATGCGGTACAGGCCAGCCCGGACGGCCTGGCCCAGGCATTCGTAATCGGTGAAGACTTCATTGGTGGCGACCCGTCGGCACTGGTGCTGGGCGACAATATATTCTACGGTCACGATCTGGATAAGCAGCTTGGCAGCGCCATGCGGCGCACCGACGGCGCCAGTGTTTTTGCCTACCATGTGCACGACCCAGAACGTTACGGCGTCGCGGAGTTCAACGCCGCCGGCAAAGTCTTATCGCTGGAAGAAAAGCCCAAGTCGCCGAAGTCCAACTATGCCGTCACGGGCCTGTATTTCTACGATGAGCACGCGGTCGAGCTGGCCAAAGGCCTGCAGCCATCGGCCCGGGGCGAACTGGAAATTACGGACCTGAATCGTTTATACCTGGATCAAGACAAGCTTCACGTCGAAATCATGGGCCGCGGCTATGCATGGCTGGACACCGGTACGCATGAATCACTGCTCGATGCAAGCCAGTTCATCGCAACGCTGGAAAATCGACAGGGCCTGAAAGTGTCTTGTCCCGAAGAAATTGCATTCCGGCAGCAATGGATCGATGCCGCCCAGCTTGAAAAGCTGGCCGCGCCCCTTACCAAAAACGGTTACGGACAATATTTGCTGCAGATACTGAAGGAAACGGTGTACTAGATGAAAGCGACTCCCCTCGCCATACCAGATGTCATCCTGTTCGAACCCAAGGTATTCGGGGACGATAGGGGCTTTTTCTTTGAAAGCTTTAACGCCACCGTCTTCGAGGCTGCCGTCGGAAAACCGGTAAGTTTCGTCCAGGACAACCACTCCCGCTCCGCGAAAGGCGTGCTGCGCGGACTGCACTATCAAATACAGCAGGCGCAAGGAAAGCTGGTGCGCGTGGTGGCCGGTGAGGTGTTCGATGTGGCGGTGGACATCAGAAAAAGCTCGCCGACCTATGGCAAATGGGTAGGCGGCGTGTTAAGCGCCGAAAATAAAAAACAGATGTGGATCCCGGAAGGTTTCGCGCACGGCTTCATCACCCTGAGCGAAACCGCCGAGTTCCTTTATAAGACCAGCGACTACTATGCACCGCAATTTGAACGCTGCATACAATGGAACGACCCTGAAATCGGCATCGGATGGCCGGTGGGCAATGAACCCATATTGTCCGAAAAAGACAAGAAAGGCGCGATGCTGGCGGAGGCTGAAGTATTCGCATGACATCAACTTCGCAAGGCATCAACCCGCATGCGGCACAGCCGGTCAGCTTTGCCGCTTTACTTCGCAGCCTGTGGCGCAATCGCCAATTAGTGCTGCAAATGACCAAGCGCGAAGTTATCGGTCGCTACAGAGGGTCAATAATGGGCCTGGCCTGGTCGTTTTTCAATCCGATCCTGATGCTCTTAGTCTACACGTTCGTCTTCTCGGTGGTGTTCAAGGCCCGCTGGGGAACGACCGGCGCAGAAGAGAGCAAAAGCCTCTTCGCAATAGTGCTTTTCGTCGGCATGATTGTGCACGGCTTATTTGCTGAAGTTCTTAACCGCGCACCCAGTATCATCCTGTCCAACGTCAGCTACGTGAAGAAAGTGGTGTTCCCGCTGGAGATTCTTCCCGTCGTGGCCATGGGCGCCGCCCTGTTCCACAGCAGCGTCAGCTTAAGTGTATTGCTGGCAGCGTTCATGCTGTTCAATGGCTTCATACACTGGACTGCCATCTTCATTCCGCTGGTTTTGTTACCGATTGTCATATTGACACTGGGTTTTGCCTGGGTCCTGACTTCGCTGGGCGTATACCTTCGAGACGTAGGCCAGACCATCGGTGTCATCACCACCATACTTATGTTCCTGTCGCCAGTGCTGTACCCAATCACCGCCGTTCCAGAAAAACTGAGACCCGTCATTATGGGCAATCCACTCACATTCATTATCGAGCAGGCCCGCGAAGTACTGGTGTGGGGCCACACCCCGCATTGGACCGGGCTGGCCGTCTATACCGTCTTGTCGTCTGTCGTAGCGTGGCTGGGATTCGTCTGGTTCCAGAAAACCAGGAAAGGATTCGCAGATGTCATCTGACGAGATAGCGATACGCGTCCAGAACCTGAGCAAGCATTATCAAATCTACGATGCGCCACGGGACCGACTCAAGCAATTCATAATGCCGCGACTTCGTCAGTGGGCGGGCAAAGGCCACCGCCAGTACTTTCGTGAATTTCATGCCCTGGAAAACGTCTCGTTCGAGATCAAGCGCGGCGAAACAGTGGGCATCATCGGGCGTAACGGATCCGGAAAATCCACGTTGCTGCAGATCATTTGCGGCACGCTGACCCCTACCCACGGAAGCATAGAGACAAAAGGCCGGATTGCGGCCCTGCTTGAACTGGGCTCGGGGTTCAATCCCGAATTCACCGGCCGCGAAAACGTCTACATGAACGCGTCAGTGTTGGGGCTCACGCAAAAGGAAATCGACGACCGATTCGACGATATCGTCGCTTTCGCGGACATAGGCGATTTCATCGAACAGCCGACCAAAACGTATTCAAGCGGGATGGTAGTCAGGCTGGCCTTTGCGGTGATCGCACACGTAGATGCGGACATTCTCGTCATCGACGAGGCGTTGAGCGTGGGCGATGTGTTCTTTGTACAAAAGTGCATGCGTTTTCTGCGCGAGTTCATGGATCATGGCACCGTGCTCTTTGTCAGCCACGATACCGGCGCGGTGCTGAACCTGTGCGAAAAAGCGGTCTGGCTGCATGAAGGCCATGTAGCCGCATTGGGCAACCCCAAGACGGTCACCGAACGCTACCTGGAAAAGCTGTACGAAGAGCAGCAAGGGCCAAAAGCGGATAAAAAGGCAACGGGCCCCATGCAAGCGGGCGCCGATACCGACCTACGAGATGCCGCCGACAAAGAATCGGACTTCCCGGATACCAAAATACCGACCGCCAGAAAGCCGTTGCGCGACATGAGGCTGGATTTCATTAACCAGACCAACTATCGCAACGATATCGAGCTGTTTGAATTTTCGCCGGAAGCGCAGAGTTTTGGCATAGGCGGGGTCGAGATCACCGATGTCCAGCTACTGGATCCAATGGGGAACCGCCTGAGCTGGATAGTCGGGGGCGAAGACGTCCAGCTGGTCATCCGGTGCAGGTCGCGCCAGGTAGTTCAGCGGCCCATCGTCGGATTTACGGTAAAAGACCGCCTGGGACAGCCGATTTTCGTGGACAACACCTACCTGACTTACGCTGACCAGTCCATACCGGTCGCCGAGAACGATGTCTTCCAGGCGACCTTTGCCTTTACCATGCCGCTGATTCCGACGGGAGACTACACGATTTCCGTTGCAATCGCCGATGGCACCCAGCAGGCGCACGTACAGCATCAGTGGCTGCACGATGCCCTGGCATTCAAAGTCCACGCATCCAGCGTATGCATGGGCCTGATCGGACTTCCCATGGAACGCATCGAGCTCAAGAAGCTATGAACGTGATAGCTTCCAACAGCGCCTGCTATTAGTACACTACGACATTAAATCTCCGCTAGCGGGCAAAAGGCCACTGGCGTATCTATTGACGAGGCAACTATAAATGAACGATACACCTGCCAACGGGAATCCTGGCGCCCTGCCTTTCACCGGCGAGCGCTACCTGCCTGAAGTGGGGGGCCTTATCGAACTGGAACACCTGCACCGCTACATATTGGCCAGCAAGCTTACTGCCAATAAAGTCGTGCTTGATATCGCATGCGGTGAAGGCTACGGAAGCGCGCTGTTGGCGAAGAACGCAAAGAACGTGACCGGTGTAGACATTGCGCCCGAGGCCGTATCGCATGCGACGGCGGCCTATCCGGCGGAAAACCTGAGTTTTTCGGTTGGATCCTGCGCGCAGATTCCGCTGGAAGACGCGAGCGTCGACGTCGTGGTCAGTTTCGAAACGATAGAACATCATGACGAGCATGAAGCCATGATGCGTGAGATCAAACGCGTTTTGAGACCCGATGGTGTCCTGATCATCTCCAGTCCCGACAAGCTGGAGTATTCGGACAAGCCCGGCTATCAGAATGAGTTCCACGTTAAGGAGCTTTACCGGGAAGAATTTACCGATCTGCTGGGTGTCCATTTCAAAAACCAGCATATCTATGGACAGCGTGTCGTCTCAGGCTCTGCCATCTTCTCGGAAAGCGCCGCAGCCGTCGCAGAGTTCTACAGCATAGGCGACGCCCAATACCAACCGGTAACCGGCGTCCCACATGCGCTTTACCTGATCGCGGTGGCATCAGACACCTCGTTGCCGGCCCTTGGCTGCGGCATTCTTGAAGCTATAAGCATGGAAGACCTGATCAAGGAATGGGCCGGCAAGGCCGTCGAACGCGAGGCTGAGGTCAAGGCCATTGAACAAGTCGTCGCCGCAAAAGATCAAGAAATTACTCTGAAAGATGCCAGCCTTGCCGAGAAAGACCGGGCAATTGGCGAGAAAGACGCATTGGTAGCTGAACTGACTTCAAAATCCTCGGGGTTGACCGAAGAACTGGTCGCAGCCCATGCATCGCTGGCGTCGGTAAAAAACCAGTTGGCGGAAGCAGAGCATAGCTATAGCAGCGTCGTCAACTCACGATCATGGCGTATGACGTCAGGATTGCGCCGCCTTGCCGACCTATTGCGCGGGCCGCGCAGCCACTGATCGTAATTAAGTACTCATCAAAATGACCAACGAGCGCAACAACAATCTATGACCCGTCTCAAAGCGTCCGTCATCATTCCGACCAAGAATCCCGGTGCCATTTTCAATCGGGTACTGGATGCGGTGTGTAAACAAGAAACAGATTTTCCCTATGATGTTTTGGTCATTGATTCAGGTTCCACGGATGGAACGATTCAGTACGTGCAAAACCATGCCGATGCGCGCGTAAGACTGCATCAGATCCTGCCAACCGAATTCGGCCATGGACGCACCCGCAATCTGGGCGTGTCATTGACGGAAGGTGAGTATGCCGTGCTTATCACCCATGACGCCTGTCCCGCCACCGAACACTGGCTAAGCAGCATGGTTGAATTGGCCGACCAGGACGAAAGAATAGCCGGCGTGTTCGGGAGGCATATTGCCTATCCCACAGCCAGTCCATTCACCATCCATGAATTGGAACAGCACTTCCTGGGCTTTGACCGCGACCCCATCGTGTCTCTTGATGACAAGCAACGCTACGCGGACGATCCCGGCTACCGCCAATTCCTGCACTTTTTCTCCGACAACAATGCCTTGGTCCGACGAACTGTGTGGCAAAGCATTCCGTATCCCGATGTCGACTTTGCCGAAGACCAGATATGGGCGCAAAAAATCATAGAGGCTGGATGGAAAAAGGGCTATTCGAAAGAAGGCAGCGTTTTCCATTCACACGACTATTCGCTGATAGAACGCCTGCAGCGCAGTTTTGATGAAAGCTACGCCTTTCTGCGCCTGTTCAACTACAAGCTATGCCCATCCTTGCGCATCATGTTGCGAACATGGCTGGCATTGAATGCCCGCGACTGGCGGTTTGCGCGTGAAAAAGGCCTGACCAAGACCTCGCCGATGATCGTACCCCGCGCATTCCTGGATAACCTGATGCGGCTGCTGGGTCATTACCTGGGCACCATCGGCGACACCCTGCCGCCCCGCCTGCGCACAAAATTGTCCCATGACCGACGCCTGCTGGACGGTTTGCGTAAAGGTTCAGAGTATAAGGAGGCGGCGTGAAGCTGCACGACGTAAAAAGACGGGCTAAAAACCTGGTCAAACACTTGCGGGACTACGGCCCAAGGTCGTCCTTGCGGCTTATCCGCCAAAAGCTCACCCAGTCGTATCAAACACACAGCTTTCTGAAAACCGACATCCTGGGCTTCTATGACTTCGTACGCTTGCCAGCGGCAGAGCCCAACCTTGCGGCGTGCACAGCGGAACAAAATACGATCAACTGGGTGATACCTGCATTCGGAAAAGGCTCTGGCGGGCACCTGAATATTTTCAGGTTTGTCGCCAATCTTGAAAAGCTGGGCTACGAATGCCGCATCGTCATCGTGGGTTCGCCCCAGCCCAGTTCGGCGCAGCAAGCTCGCCAGGAAATCAGCGACTGGTTTTTCCCCTTGAAGGCCGACGTGTATCTGGGTATGGATACGGCACCACCGGCCACCTACACCGTCGCCACGGAGTGGCGCACGGCATATTGGGTGCGCGCTTTTTCGGCAACCCGATATCGCTGCTACTTCGTACAGGATTTCGAGCCCTGGTTTTTTGCAACCGGATCCGAATACGTGTTCGCCGAAGAAACCTATCGCTTCGGTTTCATCGGCATCACTGCAGGGAACTGGCTGAAAGAAAAGCTCGCCAGCGAGTTCAACATGCAGACGTATTCGGTCAGTTTTTCCTACGACAAGGAGCGCTACAAGCCGATACCGCGTCGTCTGGGTCCCGATAATGTGCAACGCATTTTCTTCTACGCCCGCCCGCCCACCGCAAGACGGGCGTTCGAACTGGGCCTGATGGTATTGGACGAAGTCGTCAAACGCCGGCCCGCCGTACAGGTGGTATTTGCGGGGTGGGATGTTTCCAACTATGTCATCCCCTTCAAACATCTGAATGCAGGACTTCTTTCGCTGGATGAATTACCTGATTTGTACGGCCAATGCGATGCCGCATTGGTGCTTTCGCTATCGAACCTGTCGCTGCTGCCCCTGGAACTCATGGCCTGCGGAACGCCCGTCGTTAGCAACGATGCGCCGTGGACACGATGGCTGTTGAACAGCGAAAATGCCCGATTGGCCCCGACCACCGTGGCAGCCTTGGCTGATGCGCTGTGTGCCGTGCTGGATGATCCCGCTGAAACTGCACGCCTGCGCGCCGGCGGCTTCGCAACGGTAGAGCATACCGACTGGTCGGCCGAGGCAAGCAAAATGTCGGACATCCTCCGAAATATTGCCATCAACGATCAAACCAGTATGGATTCGCTGAATAGTAAGAAGGCCACAGCATGAACGCGCTCTCGGATTCCCGTTGCGTTGTGCTGGGCGGCGGCGGGTTCATAGGAACCAACTTGTGCCGTTCGCTAGTGGGCAAAGTTCACACACTCCGCGCATTTGGGCGCCGACAGTCTTTCCCCGATGCGCTGAAGGACGTGGACTGGATTCCGGGCGATTTCACGGATGCCTCTGCGGTGGCCGGAGCCTTGACGGGTTGCGACACGGTATTCCACCTGGTCACCGCCACCACACCGGCAAGCAGCAATGTTGATAAAGTCGGCGACGTACGGTCAAATGTCATCGCAACACTGCAACTGCTCGATGCCTGCAAGGAGCTTGGTGTAAAAAGGGTGATCTTCGTCTCTTCCGGCGGGACGATATACGGAATACCGGAAACGGTTCCAACCCCCGAAGATGCGCCGTTGAATCCCATCACCGCCTATGGAATCTCAAAGCTATCCATCGAAAAGTACCTGGCACTTTACGAGCACTTGTACGGCATTGAGTATCGGGTGCTGCGCGTGGCGAATCCTTACGGCCCCTATCAGACGGCGCTACGCAACCAGGGGGTGATCGCCGCGTTCGTTCATCGAGCACTGGGCCGCAAACCCATCGAAATTTGGGGCGACGGGACGGTCACGCGCGATTATGTATATATTGACGATGTTGTGGAAGCGCTTGAACTGGCCGCCGAACATTCAGGAAAGGAAAGAGTCTTCAATATCGGCAGCGGAGAAGGACGCAGCCTGAATGAAATCATCGCAAATCTGGAGCAGCAGCTTGGCCAGGCTCTGGAAGTGAACCGTCGAGAAGGCCGGGCTGTCGACGTTCCACGCAGTGTGCTCGATGTAAGCCGGGCTGCCGAAGACCTGGGCTGGCGCCCCAGAACCTGCTTTTCAGAAGGGCTGGCACATACACTGCGATGGTACAAGGGCCTGGGCCACCACCAGTCATAGATCACCATTTGCACGAAACCAGACCAGAGAACGAAAGTGAATAAAGAAATAGAAACAGGAGCGGGCAACAAGCTGCTTTCTCTCGTTGTTCCCTGCTACAACGAAGAAGAAGTCATAGACGAGACGATGAGGCGGCTCCGCTTGTTTTGCTCAGAGCTCCAAAATCTTGATGTGGAGCTAATCTTTGTCGACGATGGCAGCCGTGATAGTACGCGCGAGCTTCTGAAAAACTATGCAGCGCAGGATACCCGAATCCGGATCATCGGCTTCGCGCGGAATTTCGGCCATCAGGTCGCCGTCACCGCCGGCATCGATGCTGCCAATGGCGACGCTGTCGTATTGATCGATGCCGACCTCCAGGACCCACCAGAGGTGGTGCACCAAATGGTCGCCAAATGGCGTGAAGGATTCGATGTCGTTTATGGCACCCGCACTGAACGTCCCGGAGAATCCGCCTTCAAGCTGGCTACTGCGCGTGGTTTCTACAGGCTCCTCAATAAGCTCTCGGATGTTCCCATTCCCCTAGATACGGGCGACTTCCGCCTGATGAGCCGCCCAGTGGTCGACACCTTGTGCGCCATGCCGGAGCGCGATCGCTTCGTTCGCGGAATGGTGAGCTGGGTTGGCTTCAAGCAAACGGCCTTGCCCTACCGGCGGGCCGAACGGTTTGCAGGTGAAAGCAAATACCCCTTAAGAAAAATGCTCCGCTTTGCAACAGATGGCATCATCTCATTTTCGACCAAACCACTGCAATTATCCGTGGGCATGGGAATGATATCGGCCGCCCTTGCGTTAGCCGGCATCGCCTATGCCCTGGCGCTACGGATTTTCACCAATATGTGGGTGGAAGGCTGGACCGCCTTGATGATTGCCGTTCTATTCATCGGTGGCGTGCAACTGATCAGTATCGGCATACTCGGCGAATATATCGGCCGCATTTATAACGAAATCAAGAAAAGGCCGCTGTACGTTGTGCAGGAATACATCGGGTTTGCCAATGAAGGCCCCGCAATGTCCCGCAGCCCTGTCGTGGCACTGAAACAGCAATGAAGAAGATAATTCGGCTGATCGTCGGCGTGATATTAGCCGGGGTATTTCTATGGCTCATATTCAGGCACTTAAGCCTTGATGAGATCAAAGAAGCATTTTCCGAAGCAAACCTGTCATGGATAGGCTTGGCTGTCATCGTGTTCTTTATCGGATACGCATGCCGAATCGAGCGCTGGCGCCTCATGCTGATCCAGAACAATCCTGCGCTGCAATGGAGGCAATGCGCCGGGCCATTAATGGCAAGCGTGGCGGCGAACAACGTACTCCCGTTCAGGGCCGGGGATGTACTGAGGGCGTTTGGTTTTAATCGGCGGCTGGGCATCAATGCGGCCACATCATTTACGACGCTATTCGTTGAACGGCTGCTTGACCTTCTCATGGTTGTCTCTTTCCTGGGTCTGGCCCTGGCCTATTTTGGAATGGAATCGTCAGCATTTATCGGCGTGGGGGCCGGATTTCTGTTGGCGGCGGGCGCGGCCATCCTGTTCTTGCTGCTGTTCCCGGCTTTTTTCAAGCCTTTCGCTTACTGGCTGGGCCGCACGATTTCTTCATTTCTTCCCGGACTCGGGAAAAAAATGAACGACGAGTTCCATAAAGTCTTCACGGCTTTGGAACACACGTCCAGCGGCCACACCATGCCAAGGCTGGTTCTTTGGTCTGTACTTGCATGGCTGGCAGAGGGTTTCGTGTTCTGGCTCACCGCCATGTCGCTGCCATCCGTTGCGAACCATCTTGCCGCATGGCTGGCGCTACCCGTTGGAACGCTGGCCACCGTCATACCAGGCACCCCCGGTTACGTGGGCACGTTCGATTATTTCACGGCCAAGGCAATGACATCGCTCGGCAATCCCGCAGCGGCATCCACGGCCTATGCATTTTTGCTGCATGCCGTCCTGTGGCTTCCGCCCACGATTGCAGGAGGTGTGTACCTGCTTGTAAATCCAATCAAGAAACAAGAGAAAACCAAGGCGCTTTCACCATGAACCAGTTCAAGAACTCACACATCACGATCATCGGGGCCGGCTTCACGGGATTGACCGCGGCCTATGAACTGCTGAAAAAAGGCATAGCCGTTACCGTTCTCGAGGCTGAGCCCGAAATAGGCGGTCTTGCGGCAGCATTCGATGTCGGTGGTGAAAAACTGGACCGCTTTTACCATCACTGGTTCACCAATGACCTGGAAGTCATGGGCTTGATAGAAGAATTGGGCCTGACGCACAAGGTGGAGATCAGCCCGACAAATACCGGCGTTTATTACGCGAACAACTTCTTCAAGCTGTCCACGCCTTGGGACCTTCTTAACTTCACGCCGTTGAACTTTTTCGACCGCATCCGCCTCGGCCTGTTGGCATTACGCGCGCGTCGTGTCAAAGACTGGAGGAAGCTCGAAGGAAAGACGGCGCACGAATGGCTGAAAGAGCTGGGTGGCGAGAACGTCTATCGCGTCGTGTGGCAGCCGCTGTTAAAAGGCAAATTCGGGCCCTATGCCCAGGAAGTCTCCGCCGTCTGGTTCTGGAACAAGCTGAAACTGCGGGGGGGAAGCCGGGGCAAGGGGGGCGAGGAAAGGCTGGCTTACTTCAAAGGCGGTTTCGTGGCGCTGGCCGAAGCGCTGGCCGATAAGATCCGCGAAATGGGCGGCCGTATCGAGCTCAATACCTCGGTCCAGACCATAAGCAAGGTCGACGACACCTGGAAAATTGAAACCGGGAACGGCGTGTTCACGGCGGACCGGGTTATTGCCACAACCGCCCTGCCGCTGATCGCCGACATGATAGCCAGCTGGGCACCCGCGAAGTATGTCGCCGATTTAAGGCGCATTCAATATATTGGCAATGTCTGCCTGGTGCTTGAGCTGGATCGCCCGCTTTCCGACACCTACTGGCTGAATGTCAACGACCCCAGCTTTCCGTTCGTGGGCGTCATTGAACATACCAATTTCGAACGTCCCGAAACCTATGGCAATCGGCACATCGTCTATTTGTCCAAATACTTGCCCCACACCGACCACCTTTACGCCATGTCGGCGGATGAGTTCCTGGAATTCGCGCTGCCTTTCCTGAAAACCATGTTTCCCGATCTGGACCGCAGCTGGATACTGGCTCATCACTTATGGCGGGCGCGCTGGTCCCAGCCAGTTGTCGAGAAGCACTACAGCACGCTGATACCCGCCGAAGATGGTCCCTTGGAAGGCTTTCACATTTGCTCCATGGCGCAGATCTACCCCGAGGATCGTGGCACCAACTATGCCATTCGGGAAGGTCGACGCATAGGCGTAAGCCTCTCATCAAGAATCACGGATCATTCCAACAAATAAGCAGAGGCTTCACGTGCATAGGGAGAACAAGGATTCCGCTGTAAGGCAACGCTTGGCACTTTATGGTGCTGCCTTATTTGCCGCGATTGGACTTTCCGTTTTTCTGCTTCGCGCGAAAGCAGGGCTGTATTTGTTCGAGTTTGGTGACGAATCCGAAAAATTCGTTGCGGCGCAGATGATGCTGCACGGCATGACGTTGTATCGGGACATCTTTGCCCATCACGGTCCTGTTTCGTACATCATTGCCCACCTCTATGCGGCGCTGGTCAGTCCAACGGATTTTTCATACATACGCTGGGTAATGGTCATCCTGGCGCTGATGTCGGCCGCCTCGATCTACCTGTCTCCATCGCTGAAAAACACGCCGGCGCGCCTGTGGACGGTAGGTGTATTCCTGAGCCTGCTGTCCTCGATCTGGGTGCTACAGGGCATACACATGGTTCTGTACCACCAGATCGGTGGGTTTCTGTTGGTCGTCCCGGTTACACAGCTTTTTGTTCCCTTGCTTTTGGGCGATACGCCCAGGAAAGCCGGCGTCGTCTTTTCCGGCCTGGCCATCGTCATCAGCTGCTTTACGGCCTATTCGTTTGGGCCTACCTCGGTTCTATTGGTTCTAGCCTGCCTGATTCTGGTTTTCACCAGGACCGGTATGGCGGGCTTCCGGCGGTTTGCACTCTATTTCACCGCAGGGCTGGCCATAGGATTGCTACTGCTGCTGAGCTGGATGTCCGTTTTTTCCGACCTGAAGGGCTACCTTGTCTATCACTTCTATTTTAATCAGGCGGTCTATTCCCGATTCATCGACTTCAGCCTAGCTGACGTAAAAAACGTATTCAAGCTTTCTTTTACCCCGGCGACCACCATTCACTCATTCGTTCTGGTTGGTTTTGTGAGCTGGCTGTTTGTGCTTGCGTCGCGCTTTTTCCCCGCAGCAGATAATAAGCTTCGTTTCTGGGGATCGATGGCAATACTGATATTCGTGTTTGCGATCGCATTGGTGAACCCCCGTGGCGGTATCGGCATACACGATGCCGGCTTCGTTATCTTGAACATGTCGCTTTTTGCCTTGTCGGCCGCACTGTGCTTACAAAGCCCACGGTTCAGCACGCCCCGCGCCAGCGCTGCCCAGATAGTCATCGGTGCAATGGCTACGATTGTTGCTGTGCTTATTTTTGAGCAAGTCAGCCGACATGGTATTTCTTCACCTCATCAAACACCCAAGAATGAACTGCGGCAACACGTTGTCCGCATGCGGCCTGCAGACGCCCCGGTGTTTGAGTTTATTCGTTCGGTTTCGAAGCCTGAAGGCGATATGCTGGCCTTGATTTTCAACCCGGGCGTTTATATCAGATCTGACAGGCGCCCCGCCTCGGGACATTATTATTATCTTCCGTGGCAAGCCGCTTATAACAAAAACTCTGTTGGCGGGTACAAAATAGATATTTGCAAGGATATTGCCGAACGCCGTCCGTCGGTGATTTTCTTCGACGACTGGAAAGTACTGCAAACGTACCCGATAGACGAATACGAGCCCTGCGTCCCCGCTATCATCAAGGACAAATACACTGCCGTAGGAAATGGCAGCCAGCTTTATCTGCGTTCAGACCTTCTAACCGCTGACACAAAATCGCACCAAGCAGAAGACATGCGTCTACAGCCCAGCCCCCAACTGAGCACTGAACAGCCATTAAAACTATCCATGACTACGGGTCCTGCATCGCAAAAGGGCCTAAAGCGCATAGGCATCAGGTTTGGCACCTATGCGCAACAGAACGCCGGTGAAGCCGAATTAAGGCTGGTCCGCGCGGACGGCACCGAGTACCGGCAAATTTTTCCGTTATCCGATCTGGCCGACAACGCGTACAGGCACTTCGACCTAGATGGAAGCAGCTATGTTTCTGGGCAGATAATTGGCGTATCCGGAGGAGGTGTCAGCACGTGGGAAAGCCATGCGACAAACGGAGAAGTTCTAACTTGCCTGACCTACGAATATGCAGACGGAAAGCTTGGCTTTACATCTGGATGCCCGCTCTATTGACCGCCGCAGTGTGATGTGTCGGTACGGACTCGAACCACAAAATAGTGTCGCCAAGGATAGCAATTTGCAATTGTTTCGGATTGCAAGGTTACGAACGGCTTACGTTTTCAGCATTTCCAGCGCCTATACTCAAAGGGTCGTAATCCCAACGGCCTAGACCTTTGAACGTTTCGGAGTACTGAATATGGCGAACCCTACCTGGTTTAACAGAGACGAATATCTTTCCAGCAAGCTGATGCAGCTGCGCGCTTCCGGCGACACTTCCTATAACAATATTACTGCCCTGGCTTTGGCTATAGAAGAAGCCGGCATGACCCCATATAGCCATTTCGAGGCATTTGGCGCGATCGAACGCACAAGTCCTAATCAATATTTCAATGCCAATGAGTATCTGGCTGCCAAGGCCGAACAGATGAACGCCTTGCCGGGCAACACCCAAGCGTGGACAGCCGACACCGTGGCACAAGCCATTGCGGATGCAAATCTAAGCATATGGTCGCACTTCCAGATATTTGGAGGTCAAGAGGGTGTAAATCCATCAAATGCCTTTGACGTTGGCCAGTACTTCGATGCAAAACTTGTGCAGTTGCAGGCGGCTGAACCAGATCAAGGCTGGACACTCCAGCAAGTGAAAGACGCCTTTTCTGCAGGCGGCATTGATCCGATCACGCACTTTACCGCGTTCGGCGCATCCGAAGAACTGGTCGTCACGCCTGTGCCAGAGGCCGAAAAAGTGCCGACCGATGAAAGAGCCATCATTACCCTTACCACTGCAACAGGCGAAATCATTGATGGCACCGTGCTTAACGACACATTCAACGCTGTCCTCGGCACAAATTCCACGCTAAACGAGTCTGACAAGATCGACGGACTCGCCGGCGAAGATACATTGAATATCGTCGCCGATGGCGCAGTCGCGGTCCCACTGTCGGCCACCATCACCAACGTAGAAAAGATCAATTTCGCGAATACGGGTAGTGTCTCCGGCACCATACTGGCGGGCCAATTTGTTGGGGCGACGCAAATCACCCAGTCCGGCAACGCCGTGGCCATTTCGGGTGTCGCTGCTGAAACCACGGTCGGTTTCAGCAACTTGGCCATTAACGAGGTGGCTGTTGGATTCACGGGCACCCAAGGCTCTATCACTCTTGATGACGTAAGGTTTACCGGTTCGATCGTCATCAATGGCGCAGATTTAGAAACCTTGAACATTAGCGGCAACGTGACGGATTCCCTGCCCGACATCCCGACTGACAGAGATGTCCTAGACCTTGATGGCACTGCCGCAGCGTCTGTAACAACTATCAATCTTAATGTCACCTCCGGCACGACACTCTCTATGTCCACCGGCACCTTCGCCGGCCTTACTACGCTCGATGCAAGCGCGTCGACCGGCGGTATTGGCGGCTACATCACTGCTCCTGGGCTTGAGGCAATACTGACGGGATCGGGCAATGACTCTATCGGTCTTTCCGGTGGCAAGACAGACCTGACCATCAATCTTGGAGCCGGCGACGACCGCCTGACTGCCAGCGCGGCGAATTCCGGCAACACGATGACCTTGGGTGAGGGCAACGACGTTATTATCTTCAATAGTGCTGCCGGCGTCGACGGTTACCTTCGAAACGTCCTCGAAACAGACCCTACGGCATTAGAAGCCACTTTCGCCAGCCAAATCGTGTCCGTGACGGACTTTAACGGCACAGCAGACGTCCTTAGCTTTGTCGGAACCGCTGCTGGGCAATCTACGCTGAACGGTGCTGGCTATGAGCTGACTACCGAGCAGGTTACCAGTGTCGCTGCCGCGGAGAACCTCTTTGATGCTCTGGGGTTGGCTGCCACTGCCACCGGAATCAATAACTGGACTTCGTTCCAATATGACGGCAATACGTACATCCTTCAAAACGATGGTACGGAAGGCTTCAATGGCGGTCCCGGCGGAGCTATTGCGACCCGAGGCGACGGCGTCATTGAGTTGACCGGATTCATTGGCGAACTGACGGAAACCAACCTGGTACGAGGTGTGACCGACGTGGGCTAAACGACCACTGAAGTCGTCGCATTATCAGGGCCTGAACCAAGCTCATCGAGACTCGGTTCAGGCCCTGACACCTTCCAAGCCGAGGTGAGTTTTATGCGATCTGCAGCGCCTTGAGGATAGGCCAATTTTTCTCCGCGAACTCGGTCGCCCTGGCGGTCAATTCCGCCAAGTTCTCTTCCGCCGTCTCCAGCGTTTTGCCTTCCTTGACAATACGCTGGCCTTGCTCGGAAAGCACTTGCCACACCGATTGTGCCCATTCTGCCGGTTGCTTTTTACCCTGCTTGATTGCAAGCAAGGTAAGCGATCCATTGAGCACAGGATTGTCCTCGTGGTCTGATTCCGTCATTGTTCAGCCTGTTCACTTTTATGGAGCAGCAGCATGAACAAGGGCATTGAATACTGGTCAGAGCACTTGGCGGCAATCGCCGCCGAAGGCATTGAGACAAAAGCGTATGCCAGGCGCGAATCGCTATCGGTTTCGGCGCTTTATTACTGGCGCAAGCGCATCAAGGCGCAAACACATGGGCCCGTACGTCCGGCCGCTCCCGTCAATTGCATATCTTCAGCGTTCATGCCGGTACAGGTCAAGAGTGCCATGGCCAACGTCGTGCCGTGCTCAGTCGTGCTGGCTCCGGGCGTACGTCTGGAGCTCTCGCAACTGCCGACGCCAGAATGGTTGGCGGCGCTCGGCGTGGCCCTGAACCGCCAGGTACGCTAATGCATCCGGGCAGTCGTGTGAGTGCGGTGTACCTGTGCCGTGCACCGGTGGACTTTCGTAAGCAAATCGACGGTTTGGCGGCCTTGGTCGAGCAGGAATTGATCATGAATCCATTTGCCGATGCGTTGTATGTCTTTGTGAACCGCCAGCGCACGAAGATGAAGATTTTATACTGGCATCGCAACGGTTTCTGCCTGTGGCAAAAGCGTCTTGAACAGCAGCGCTTTGCCTGGCCAACTGCTGATAATGCCGCCACACTCAGCCTGACATTGCAGGAGCTGGAATGGCTCCTGGAAGGCTTCGACTTATGGGCAAATAAACCGCATAAAACCCTGAATTATCAGGCTGTTTCATAGGGGAATCGGGTAAAATAAGGGCATGCCGTTTCACGTTCTAAAGCCCTCCTGCGAACCGTTCAAGCCTGGCCTTCCTGTGCCGGAGTCGCACGCCGCTTTGCCCACTACGCAACGTGAATTGGAGGCGCTGCTGCGCACCGAACGCGCAGTGCTCGAGACCGAAATACACGCCACGATCCAGGGCGATATCGCTGCCCGAGTCGAGGCTGAGGTGGCTCGGCGGGTCGAGCTTGAGGTGGACCGCCAAGTTGAGGCTGAGGTGGCCAGGCGGGTGACCGCTGAAGTCGATCGCCGGGTCGCTATCGAAGTGGCCTTGCAAGTGCAAAAGCTTCTCGAGGAGATCCGGCTGGCCCGCCACAAGATGTTTGCGGCCAGCAGTGAAGCACACGTGGGTCAGGGGTCGTTATTTAACGAAGTCGAGGCGCTCGTTGGCGCCGACGGTGATCAGGACGAGGGCGATGATCAGCCGGGCACGGCATCCCGTCCCGCGGCTCGCGGCAAACGCCGCCCCTTGCCGCCCGAACTGCCGCGCGTGGAGGTCGTCCTGGACGTGCCGGAATCAGAGCGCCTGTGCGCCTGCGGCCAACACATGGTCAAGATTGGCGAAGAAGTCAGCGAACAGCTGAACATCATTCCCATGCGCATCGAGGTGCTGCGCACGGTGCGACCGCGCTATGCGTGTCCGGGCGGCGATACGGCGCCCGTGATCGCGCCTGTGGCGCCCACGGCGCTGCCGCGCAGCAACTTTAGCGCCGGTTTCCTGGCCATGCTGCTGACGGTGAAATACGTCGATGGCTTGCCGCTGAATCGCTTTACCCGCGTACTCGAGCGCAGCGGCGTGGAGATCCCGCGCCAGAGCCTGGCCCGCTCGGTGATCAACGTGTCCAAGGTGCTGCAACCCTTGCACAACCTGGCGCGCGACGCCTTGCTGGACTCGGGGGTCATCCATATGGATGAAACCACCGTTCAGGTGCTCAAGGAACCCGATAAAGCGCCCACCTCGCAAAGCTACATGTGGGTGCAACGCGGCGGACCGCCGGGCAAGCCCGTGATTCTGTACGACTATGATCCGAGCCGCTCGGGGCAGGTGCCGTTGCGCCTGCTTGAAGGCTGGCAAGGGTATCTCATGACCGACGGCTACGAAGGTTATAACGCACTGGTGCGCACGGGTGGGATCGAGCATCTGATTTGCGCCGCCCACGCCCGCCGTAAATTCGTCGAGGCCAAACGGGCTCAGACCAAAGGCAAGAGAGGTCGTGCCGACCAAGCCATCGACTACTTTGCTCGCCTGTACCGTATCGAGCGCGAGTTCAAAGACGCCACCGACGAGCAGCGCCTGCACGCACGGCAAACGCGCAGCCTGCCGGTGCTGGCCGCCTTGCGCGAGTGGCTGGATGCGGCCCTGGCGGTGGTGGCCCCCAAAACAAAACTGGGCGAAGCGCTGGCGTACCTGAATAAATACTGGTCGCGCCTGGTGCGCTATACCGAGCGCGGCGATCTGCCAATCGATAATAACAGCGCCGAGAATTGCATCCGTCCCTTTGTGATTGGAAGGAAAGGATGGATGTTCGCGGACACGCCGGGCGGCGCCCACGCTAGTGCAGTCGTCTATTCGTTGGTGGAAACGGCCAAGGCGAACGGCCACGAGCCCTACACCTGGCTCAAGCATGTGCTGGAACGGTTGCCGCTGGCAAAAACAGTTGAAGACATTGAAGCCTTGCTTCCATGGAATGTAGATATCCAACAGGTTGCCATGGACCTCGTTGCCTGAAAACCCTGTGCATGCTGGATCGCTTACCAAGCAAGAATAGCTGTTGAAACCGATTCACGGCAATCCCGCCGCCTGTCACCGGGCTGGCAAGCGTCTCAATCTCATTGCCGAACATAGCGCGCTCGCACAGGTGACGGTTTAGTGCCTGGCAGCGGGCACGTACTTGTTTTTCTGCTGCTTCAGGCTGGCATGGTGCCGTATTTCCCATCCCGACCAGGACGGCCAAAGCTTGTTGCATGGCAGGGTATTGCGTATCGGGTACAGCCGCCATTAGCTGGCAGCGTCTTGGGTGCGTAGTCCTTGACGGCCAAGGCAGCAATTAGCGGCTTATACACCGCTTCCTGTAAGGTGGCTTCGCCCGCAGCGCCCGCAACTTTGAGCGGCACGGATTCGGCCGGCTGGGTCAATGCAAACCGCGTATTCAGCAGACGTTCCCGCTGCTCAATGGGAGTAAGCCGCACAGCACCACGCACATAAAGATCTTTACGAAACTGCTGGTTTACAAAATAATCGCGAGCCTGCTCACGCAAGATGGGATGATCAATCGTGTTGAGAAAGTCCAAGCCTTCAGCCGCGATGTTAACGGCATCCACCGCATCAAGCGGCACCGCCGTCGTCACGTAGTCCAGCTTGGCATGCGTGAGCGCATCGACAACGTCTGTGAAATACATGCAGTTCCACTCACGATTTAAATACTCATGCGCTAGGTAATTGCGATTCTGGCCCATGATTGATTTCAACTTCTCACCCAATTGCGGCACAGCCTTGGAATAGTTCGGATTTGCGGCCAGCAACGCTTCGGAAAACTTAAGCGCTGCATCCACTCGCTCGGAGGCACCATTAGGCACAGAAGCAAAGCGGTCATGCAGAGCAAAAAGCTGACGCAAGGGGTAAGCCGGCGACCAGCCCGGGAAGCAGTTGTAGCTATTGTAGAAGACGCCACCCGGTTTCAAATGACATCGGGCAAACTCGGCGATATTTTTGTGATTTTCGAGACTAACCCATGTCCAGATACCATGCAGGCTGATGCTATCGAATTGGGGCAAATCTGTACGGTTTAATAATTGCTCAAAGCTGTCGTCATAAAGCCGAGCGTCGGTACCAGCGGCTGCCGCCAGCTTATTCGCATGTGCGGCGTGTGATGGATTGAAGTCGGTGGCAACAAAGTGCCCGGGGTTGGCCGCCGCGTGGATATTAACCGATACCCCTTGGCCGAATCCCATTTCGCAATGGTTCGCGGTGCCGCCTTCCGGAGCCGCATAGCCGCGCAGCAACAGACAAAAGCGCTGGAATACCGGATTGATCTCTCGGTAGTAGCCGTAGGTGTAGCCCACATCGGTGAAATAGCCTTCGTTCCAGTCGCCGCTCATAATGCTCGATCCTTCCGGTTAAATTTGATAAGGGATTTTTCTTGGAGCATCAGTTTAGGCGTATCCCACGTGCAAAGAAGCGCGTCTTATAGAAATGTCGGCGGCGGCCTCCAATTTCCGTATGTTCCACAGCACACATTTTCTCACCTGCTAGGCTGAACTATCGCACCGTTGATATGTCGAAAATACATATTTACAAATTACTGCCTCTTCTTTAATACGCGTTTCCCAGATGCATCCAGCCAAGCTCATTAGCACCGGTCCGGACGGCTATTCGGCTATTCGAGGGGCATACTCACGCGCCCTTCCACGCAGCAGGCCAAGCAGACCAACCAACTGCTACCACATCACTGGCAAACGCTTCGCCGCAAACGACGACGCCCGCTTCATGCGGGCGTGACGCCACGGGACGTTGGGCCTCCCCGGGGGCACTTGAGGTCGTTGCACTAGCCGAACTCAAAAAAGGCCTAGATCCGGTTGACTACCGAACCCAGGCCTTCAGCTTTAGCCGTTAACTTCTTAAGTTAATCCGCATCCGACGAGCTCTTCGTTTTACTTAAGCTTTCCATTCCATTTGCGCTGAAACTCAGCAGCTAACCGGCTGCATTCGACAGCGCTACAGAACACGGGGAGGGATCAACGTGGCCGTAGCGTACCTTATTCCTTGGAATTAGGCGATGAAATCGCCTGCAACCAAAGTAGTTGAGCTTGTACCAATAAGCTGAATTACCGCGTCAGCGGAAGCATCGAAGATGCCTACAGCATCGTTGATTACCAAATAGGTTCCAGCTCCGGTGCCAGTGATTGTCACAACAGCAGCGCCACTAGCGATCATTGCACCACCAGCAGTTATCGCGGCGCCGATGTCAGTACCAAGATTTCCGGTACCAGCAGCGGTATAAGTTGCGCCTTGCTTCAAGCCACCCGTAGTTGCAACCGCAGCAGCAATAGTTCCCCCAACCTTGAAGTCGTCCACACCACTGACGAAGTCCGTAATCGAGTCGCCACCAGTAACCGCTGCGGCACCGACTAGCGAGTCGACCAATGTGGTGAATACGAATACGTCAGCATCTGCACCGCCAGTGAGGGTATCGGCACCGAGGCCACCAGTAATGGTATCTTTACCAGCGTTACCGATGATGATGTCGTTGCCGGCCAATCCGGACAAAATATCATCGCCCGCGCCGCCAGTTAGCTTGTCCGCTTGCGCTGAACCCGTTAGAGTGTTGACCTTCGCTGACGCAGTACCGATGATGTCTACCCCGTTAGTAGTGGCCGCCGTTGCATTGATTGTGACAGTGCCAGTCGCAGCAGAAGCGTCGATCTTGGTATTCACGTTCAATGCGAGTGCGCCCGTGGTCACAATAAAATCACCGGCGCCGGACAGGTTCATATTGGTCAGGGCAGTCGCGCCCGTCAACAATGTCACCGTAGCATTATCCACCGCATTGATGTTGATTGTTTCAACGCCAGCAGCATTGATGTTGCCGAGTGCGATCGTGGATTTTGCGGCAACTTCATCGCTCACGGTTAGCGCGATCGTGTCCAGTTGGCCGACATTTGTCGCACCGATTACATTTATCGTAGGGGTAGCGCCACCGTTGACAACGATATTACCTGCCAATGCTGCAGACACTTTATCGAGGGTGGTAGTACCTTGTGTGATAATTTTCGTAACACTGGCAAACGTCGAAAGATCCAGATTCACACCGTTCGAGGCGACTTCTTCGAAGTTAACGAAGCGAGCGGCCTTGGCTGCAGAGTCAACGTCTGTCGCTACTGCGACGATCAAGCGGTCAGCTCCCGCTCCACCGTCGATCGAGCCAGCTGCACCTGTGACGGCTGCTGTTGTTACTGCGTCGGCACCAGCACCACCCTTGAAAGAAGTAACGCCCGTAGTCAGCGTAGCGGTCAGCCCACCTGCGTTAAGACCAGAGGCGTCAACGGTTGTGATATCGGAATCGAGTATACCGACATTTATTTTGGCAGCCGCGCCTTTGACGATCAGGCTAGAAGATGCGGCCGTCGTAGCGATAGAAGCTGCAGTGAGGTTGGCATCAGCGTTAATCGTTATGGTTTTGGAAGCCAGCAGGTCAATCACAGCCGTGGTGTTTGCTTTGCCAGTCGAATTAATCGTGGAGGCAACAATCCCCGCACCAACCAAAGTAACGTTCCCCAGCGTTGCGCCTGAAAGATTCGTCACGGCGTTTGTCGCTGCTGCAACGCGGTGTTTGTCAACAATGATGTCCGCTTTTTCATGCAACGAGCTTCATGGTTTCCGGTAGTTCTTTATTGACCTTATCCGGGTTGAGCCAGACCTGGTCTATGCGCTTCCAGTTGCGCACGGTACGA
>NZ_PDNW01000028.1 GCF_002849655.1 Pollutimonas subterranea | reverse complement strand
GGGTCTAAACATGAGTACTCCGATAGTTTCGATGAAGTTGAAATGGTCTTGAATCGACCAGTTTTCAGGTAAGGAAACCGGCTTTCGGAGGACGCTCAAGAAGAAAGCTATGGTGAGGCAGCTTGGATAGCGACGGCACCAGATCCCATGTTTGGGGTATGGACGCTAACGCAACCGCTACTTCCGGAGGAAGATTTTGTATTTCGTGTGAGTGATCGACTGGATTATGGCCGTGCAGATGGCCGGCCTGTTTTTCTTCTTCTAGGCCAAAGTCGTGGCTATGCCCATGATCAGAAATCTCTACAGATAGCTCAGCATGACGCAGTTTTTCGGCAGAAGCCAGTGCAAGTGGATTATGCGACGCTGACTGTGCCATCGGCAGAGTCAGCAAGATGCTCAGAATCATTGCAATCGCAGTGATAAAGCGAAGTGTCGATCGGCCGAACCGGTTTTGCATCAAATCTATCGTACCTGCCTGATTTGCGAGCTTGGTTCGCGTTCATGGAACGGGAACCACCAATAAATACAACGTATCTAGCGGATCGAATTGTAGCAGGCGTTGCACGTCTGCCCATGACAGAATTCGGACATAGCATTTTCCGTTAGCCGGACGTCCTTCTCAGTAGCTGTCTATGTTGTCAATAACGTCCGGCAGACTTTCGACCTCTTGTCAGTATCCCCCTAGGGGGGATATCATCCCCTTATGAAAATGCCGCATAAGCACTCAACCCATCCCGATCTTATCAAGCGATTAAAACGTGCAGAGGGCCACCTTCGGCACGTTATTGGCATGATTGAAGACGAGCAACCCTGCCTCGATATCGCTCGCCAGCTTACAGCGGTGGAAAGCGCGGTGACGGCGGCGAAACGTGTTCTGATCCATGACCACATCGACCATTGCTTGGATCATGACACGGCTTCTGTCTTAGCCGAAATGAAAGCACTTACAAAACTTCTTTGAAGAGATTTCATGCTTGCGATCCTGAAAAACCGCATTTATCGCCATTTGTTTGCCGCACAGGTGATCGCACTGATTGGTACAGGACTGATGACAGTGGCGCTTGGCCTGCTTGCCTATGAGTTGGCAGGGGCGGATGCGGGGGCAGTTCTTGGCACCGCGCTTGCAATCAAGATGCTCGCCTATGTTGGAATCGCACCGATTGCGCAGGCTTTTGCCGATCGGTTGCCGAGGCGCTCGCTACTTGTTGCTCTCGATTTGGTTCGAGCAGTCGTGGCACTCAGCTTGCCCTTCGTGACCGAAATCTGGCAAATCTATTTGCTGATTTTCGTTTTGCAGGCGGCGTCGGCTGGGTTTACACCGACTTTCCAGGCGACCATCCCGGATATCCTTCCTGACGAAGAAGAATATACGAAAGCATTGTCTCTTTCACGGCTGGCTTATGATCTGGAAAATCTGATTTCCCCGATGCTAGCGGCGGCGCTGCTGACCATTATCAGCTTCCACAGCTTATTTGCCGGAACGGTTGTCGGCTTTCTTATCTCAGCCGCGTTGGTGGTCAGTGTCACGCTTCCTACAACCACACCCAGTCCACAACGAGGAATTTGGGATCGGACGACACGGGGTATCCGTATTTACCTAGCCACGCCACGTCTTCGCGGCCTGTTGGCGATCAGCCTCGCGGTTTCGGCAGCGGGTGCCATGGTGATTGTGAACACCGTGGTTATCGTGAAGGCTCGCTTTGGGCTTGGTGATACTGAGGTTGCATGGGCGTTAGCGGCCTTTGGCGGTGGATCTATGATTGCCGCACTGACTCTGCCTGGTCTGCTCAGCAAGGTTTCTGACAGACTGGTCATGGTGGCGGGGGCGGCTGTCTTGGTTCTCGGTACCGCCATTGGCGCACTGATTCCAACTTATGCAATATTGTTGCCGCTTTGGCTGGTGATAGGGTTTGGCTACAGCGTGGCACAGACGCCTTCTGGCCGACTTTTACGTCGTTCGGCCCATGCTGAGGATCGGCCAGCAGTTTTTGCCGCGCAGTTTGCACTCTCTCACGCTTGTTGGTTGATTTGTTATCCACTGGCAGGGCGCTTTGGCGCTTCTTTCGGGCTGCAATCAACATTCATCACCATGTCGCTGATCGGTTTAGCGGGAGTAGTATTGGCATTGCGGCTATGGCCAGCCAGTGATTCAACCGACATCGCGCACGAGCACCCCGATTTGGCGCCCGATCATCCCCACTTGCTGGAATACGCCGCGCAGGGCGAGCACCGCCATCTTCTTATCATGGATGACCTGCACCGGAGCTGGCCGAGCGAATAAGCACTTTTCCAGACTCCTGAAACGCCATGGTTGATGATCCAAACTGTCTGAAAGGCAAGCTCACCTTCGCAATCGGGAAATCTCCAGCCAAGGCCACATACCCGCCCAGCGCGGGCAGAGACTGTATCTGAGCCGCCGTCACTACGTCTTCGACCGTCCGATCCGTGTTATCCGACGTATTGCGATGGTCCACACTCCGACTGATGCTGTACTTGGGGCGCTCGACCTCATGCTTGCCCAGGCTTTCACTCATATCCTTCGCCGTCTGCGGGTCGGTGCGGGAACCGCCCAGTACGGCTAGGTTGCGAAAACTCGCTCGAATGGTAGTGGCCATGGTGCGCCCGTAGATGTGTTCCAGCTGTGACGTACTCTGCAAACCCGCCACGATGCGCAGGCCGTTTTTTCGGCCCTTGGTCAGGCCAGCTTCCAGTGACGGCAGGGCCTCCAGGCTAGCCAGCTCATCAATGAACAACCACCAGCGTCGGTGGGTGCCTTCAGGCATGGATAAGATGGACGTGATGAACACGTCAGCCCATGACGACACCAGTGGCTTCATGGAACTCATCATGTCTTCGCGCCAGTTGATATACAGGTTCCCACCGTCGGGCTTAGCCAGCCAGTCTCGGATGGAGAACCTTCCCGGCTTCATGCCGGTGTGCTCGGATAGCTTGTTCGACAGCACGAAGCGGGCGGAAGACAACGCTTTGCTGGCTTCGCTGGAACCAACAAACAGAGATTCGGCCAGGGTGCCTTCCAGGAATTGCTTCAAGACCTTGGGGTCTTCGATGGTGCATAGGCGAAACAGATCCATGACACTAGCCCCGTCGCCCTGTAACTGATGAAGTTTTTTGGCCGTCTCGCGTAACAGCAGGCGACCGAAGTCGTTCCATTCTTCAGCGTTCTTGTCCTGGCTCATAGGAACCATGGAATGGGCCAGCCGCTTCCAGTCGTAGTCGGCGCGAACTTCATTGAAGAACGCCCAACCCTGGCTGCGGGCATCATAGGGGTTCAGGATCACGTCTCCTGGTTGCCAAAATTTGCTGAGCAGATCGCCGTTGGGGTCGATGACGATGGTGCGGTCATTGCGATTTTGGGGCTGGCCTGGCACGCTGGCTTTAATGCTGTGCTGTGAGCGATTCAGCACAGAGGCGGCCATGTTTCGTAGCAGCACCGACTTCCCGGAACCCGTCGCGCCGCTGATCAGCAGATGCAGGTTTTCGTTAGCGGTCGGCATGGGAATGCCGCCCACGTCGATTTGCTGCTTACCCCCTTCTTCGCACAGGCGAGCCAGGCTTTTGGCTGAGGTGGTACGGGTGCCGCGGATGAAGCGGGTGTAGGCGGCACCTTCAAACCCTTCTGTCTTGGCCGTGCGGCCGACAAACAGAATCAGCACTAGCGCCAGCACCAGGCCGGTGCCCAGTGCGTAGTAGAGCAAAGGGTACTGCGGTGTCAGCAGTACGAAATGCCGAAAAATCCTGACGTTCCAGTCTCGCCAGTGCATGTGGCTGCCCCAGGTGGCAGCGGCCATCCAGGTGCCCATTGGAAAGATGGCCAAAGAGAACGCGGCAATGCGCCGCCGCGTAATGGGGGAGATCAGGGTGGACATGAGTGTCGATCCTCAAGAGATAAGAATCTGGCCCAAGGCCAGGCCTGCCAGTAAGCCCCCCAGAATGCCTGCTGCGCCGCCCACTGTCACGGCGATCAGCGCCATGCGCCGTGCGGACAGGTGGGCGATGCTGGCGTACTGGGCGGCATCTCGGGTAAGTGTGTCCAGACGATTGCTTGTGTCATTCAGCATGGTCTGAATGGCGTGTTGCGTGTGCTGGTTGATGGGTTTGGCTGCCGCTTCCATCGTGGCGGTCAGGTGGCGGCTGAGTTGATCAGGCAAGACTTGCTGCGCGTCGGCCATGCTCTGCATGTGCTTTTGCACGACATCCAGGCTTTGGGTTGCGTTTTCCAGCCTATCTACGAGGCCAGCTACTTCACCCAGTACCTCGTGGTACAGCAAATCCAGCTTGGTACGAGCGCCGCTGGGATTCGGGTGTGATTCCATGGTGGCCCAGCTCAGGAAAACAGTGCGGTGAAAGCCGCGTTCATTTGCCTGTCCACCGGCTTGGCCAGGGCGCGTAGGGCGTGCCGGTTGCTTAGATGTGAAATACGGATATGGTCTTCAGGGTCGGCCGCCCGAAGCAGTGCGCGGTAGTCAGTTTGGTCGGCCAACACGTCGGCAATTGTCGTGCGTTGGTCTGCCAGCAGTTCAAAGACTTCGTTTTCGTAGATGGCGGCATAGGGGCTAGCCTGCACTTCGCCTGTTTTGGCAGCATAGGCCAGGATGGAAGGGAACTCATCCTGTACGCTGCTATCGACACGATTGAAAAGGATCCGCACCCGTTCTGGATCAACGCCCAGTTCAGACAGGGCAGCCACGGTCTTGATGGTTTCCCGCTGAGCTTTGCCGGTGTTAATCACTGGCAGCACGAAGTAGCTCATTTCTTCGTGAGCGTCTTCGTAGCGCATCATGTGCGTCAAAAAATCCTCGATGTTGCTGGCACCCACATCGACAATCGCATCTTCGCGGGTGAGCAGCTCTCGAAACAGTCGCCCAAAATGTTCGCCGCGCAGCTGATCGACATTCAGACCGAGGTCGGCGCCAGTTTCATTGGTGGATTCCACTGCAAAAATCTGGGCACCGTTCATACGTGGTGCCAGAAGGTGAGAGGCTGCCACTGTTTTGCCAACGGAGCCGGTGTAGTTGAGAACGGCGACTTTCATGGTTCATTCCTTTTCGTGGGGTTGTTGTTGGTAGATTGGGTACGACTGGCCAAGCCTTCACGACGCAGGGCTTCCAGGTCTATCTGCATGTCGCGAATCTTGCGTAGATCGCCAGGCGTCTGGATGTTGCGAGGTCGGCCCTGAATGGCATCGAGTGCCGGAGGAGGTGGGGACGGCTTCACTGCGGAAGTCGAAGGGCAGGCTGCTGTTCGCTGGGCTTTGCGCCAGCGGTACAGCGTGATGGCGTAGGTGCTGCGTTGCACGGTTAGGCCCGCAGCGGCCAGATCGTCCAGTACGGCAGCGTGCGGGACGCCAGCAGCCAGCTCAGCTTCGATCATGGGAAATAGCGCGCGCAGTTGGGCTGAAAGGCTGATGCGTGGGTCAAGGGCAGAAAGCGCAGCCCGATAGCGTGACACGGGTTGGGGTGAGTTCATGGGTTTCCAAGAGTTGGGTTGAATACGGTGTCGCTTAGTGCGACAGCTCAGGAAAGATCTCGGTCTGCTTGTCAGCCAGCCAGGAGCAACCTGCAGCCAGCGCTTCGTCGTAGGCAGACTGTTCGTCGGCGAACTGGACCGACTTGCCGCGTGGGCAGAACTGTCCGCCGCCGATCTCCTGACCATCACTTAGCAGGCGCAGGGTGTAGCCGCCGGTATCGGAGTGGTGAGGGACGATTTCGAAGGAAAACCGTAGTCGGGCCTGTGTCACTTCGGTGTGAAATTTTCGGGCGACTTCGGCCAAGCGGGCAGCCCAGTGCGGGCCGATGCGATCCAGGGCCTCGGCGATGCTGTAGCCTCGCTCGTCCAGCCAGTCGCTGCGATCCAGTACCAGGGCGGCGGTCAGTGCTTCGCCCAGGCTCATGGTGCCAATGCCGTAGTGGGCGGCTTGTTGCGTGATGTGCAATATCCGGGTGTCTATGGTCGAGTGCATGAGGACTCCTTTGCCGTGCAGCTTGAAGGGCAGTGATGGGGATGAGGGTGAGATTTGCCCGAAGGGGCGGATGTGGCCAACTGCAGACCGATGCAGCCGCTGTGCGGCTGCTCAGCGTGCGAATTCAAAATGGCGTGGGTTATGTAGGCAGGATGTTGCACTCAGGTCGAGGAGAGACTGGACTTATCCACACGCTTTTCTGATAGAGATAAGGTAGAAGTAAGGTAGAAGGCGTTTCGATGGCTGGAAACGGCCTGTTTATGCAGGTTTCCAGAAATTATGCGCGATGCTATGACGAGAAAGCGCGATGTTATGACGATAAGCCGCGATCTTATGACGACGCAGGCGCGATGCTATGACGACGGTAAAAGGCACTTATCCACAACCTAGAAAAGGTTCTGAAAATCAGCTTTCTGGAACATCTGCGCGATGCTATTACGGTGGAGAATTTAACGACCCAACCGTATCCAGACCGCTTGTTGGTGGCCCCTGGTGGCGGTTTCTATACGTGGCTCTGCGATTACTTTCAAGGCTTCCAGTTCTGTCAGGCTACGCTCCAGACTTGTCCGAAAATCACGCATGCGACCGGTGTATTGAGCGCGTTGCTTCAGGATGTCTAGGCTGTACTTTTGCTTGATGTCGGCGGAGGTCCCAATCAGGCGTTGCAGGCTTTTGGAGAGATCATGTCGCATCAACAGGCGTTTGGTCCAGTCCACCAGGGCGTACTCCCGATTGCTAAAAATCTGTGCCCAGCGAGGATCAGCGTAGATCGTGTAGCTTCCGGAGGTTTCGTCATAATCGAAGCCGCCGATCATCGCCAGCACACGGGTCGATGGATGGTTGCCGTAGCTGTATTTGACTGAGCCATCCTTTCTGCGGGCCTCAATGCACAGGGTGAAACGGGCCAAGTCTTTCATGCCATCATGCAGCCATTCATAGGCGCTGCCGCCTGTGGGCCTACCCATGCCGCGCAGGAAATCTGCCCGGTTAATGATTGGCGCCTCACCCAACAGGGCTGTGGTCTGCAGGTACATGGCGTGCATCCAGATGTCAGCGTGATCTTCGCTCAATTGTTTGCCCGATCCTTTGAGCAGAATTTTGCTGCCTTCCAGAAACACGGTGTCGTCGTGTAGTGTGCGCCAGCCCCGACGAACCGGCGCAAAGATGGCGCTTCGGGCGATGTAGTTGGGGATGGCCCTGACCGTTTCATTGAGGCCGGGCAGTATGAGCGCGGTCGGGGTTACTGCTTGTTTTTCTGCGGCGGCGGCCACGGCCTCGGTGGCCTTTTGCTGAGCGCGCTGCATGGCAGCTGACAGACGCAGCAGGTTGTTGTCTCGGTGAAAGGGCAGTCGAGTTGATGAGGTCATGGATAAAGCTCCAGACGAGCCCATACAAGGCCTGCCCGGAGCGTGTGCAGTGCCTCACACGGATTCAGGGGTAGAGTCCGCACAGCGTCGGCCGCAACGGATAGTTTGAACTTCAGGTTCTATCGTTATGTAAACGATTATGATCAGATGCTGAACACGTAATTTTTGAGAAAGTAATGAAAGAAAAGTTGATTTATAGGGTGGCTCGCGGCAAAGATTCTGGATTGATTCTTCGCCCTCATAAGTATGAGGATGGTTCCTTTCGTGCTCACAAGACCAACTCTAGAAATGATCCAGAGGGCACGAGCGTCATGACGGAATTAGAGTTAATTGACTTGGTGCGAGAGGGATACCATGTACGTATGAGCAGCCCCGGACGACCGCCGTCCACGGTTCAGCCTGAGATCGTTGCTGATTAAGGTGTGTGGGCCGGTGGTTAGCCTTGTTGTGAATCAGTTCATTTTCCTGGTATTACACATGTGGCTCAAACCAAAGTTCTTTCAGGCGAAACCGCTCGAAATAGAGCACGATGTCTACGGTGTGGCGCAGAAACGTTTGAATGGTCGCCAGGTCGAGATTGCCGCCCGTAGGCGATTGTTTGATAAGCACTGCCAAGCGATTGAACGTATCAGCCGCCCCATTGGCATGTGTGGTGGTGACCGACCCCGGGTGGCCGGTATTCAATGCCGCCAGGTAATCCCAGGTTTCAGAGCCGCGTAGCTCGGCCAGAAATATCCTGTCTGGCGACAGGCGCATGCAGGCTGCGAGGCTCTCGGTTGCCGAGACACGGCCCCGCGTTCCGCCATACATCAGGTGAACACGGTTTCTGTGCCGGGGCAGGATAAGCTCATGAACATCCTCAATCGTGACTAGGCGTTCATCAATGGACACCCGGTCGATGAGTGATCTGGCAAAGGTGGTTTTGCCAGAACCTGTCGCCCCGGAAATGACCAGATTCTTGCGTGCCTGGATCGCTTCGTGAAGGAATCGAGGAATGTCACCGGCAGCTTTTAGGGCCATGAGTGTCTGGTCGGCCCTCGAGAGCCTGCCTGCCGCGCATTCGGCGGCGGTGTCGTGGGTGGCTTCAAAAGCGCCTTGCGCCTGCAGTTCCTCCAGGGATAAAGCCACTTGGGCGTGCTTTCGGATATTGATGGCCAGGGTGCCGTCGATGCAGGCTGGAGGCTGGACGATCTGGCCGCGCTCACCGTCGGGCAGGACGACTGACTGAACGGGACTGCGTGCCATGTGGTTGTAGGCGGCCAGGGCTGTAGCCAGGGCTTCCAGGTGTGGATAGGAAAGCTGGGCGCATTCGTGCAACTGCCAGGCTCCGCGCGTGCGTGCGTAGAGCTCCCTAGGCCGCACGATGGCGATTTCAGTCACGGTCGGGTCTTGCAGGTGGACGGCCAGCGGGCGCAGAAATGTGCGAACAGCGATGGCCCGATCAAAGGGTATAGGTTCAGGGGACGGGTTCGAGCTCATAGACTTTGCTGAAATCCAAATCGCGGGCGACCATGATGCCGATGCGTTCGCCCTGGTTTTTGTAAAGGGTGGGAGGTATATCCAGGGACTTTTCCAGAATCTTGGAGACGGCTTCCTGGCCTCCTTCGCTGGTGTTTTCAAAACGGATGTTGTTGCTGCCAGATTTCCCCTGATCGGATGCCCAGTTGCCAAAATCGCCGATCAGGGAAAGCAGGATGGCATTGCCAAAGCGGTCCCAGAAGTGGTTATCGATATGGCCGTCTAGTCCCGCCTCGCCCAGGGGGCCGGTGCCGGGTGAGCCCAGATTCACGATGACGCCGGTGGGCGTTTCCAGGCGGTTCCATGTGACGAAGGCGCGGGCCTGGCCCTGCTGGATGCCGCCGGACTGATAGCCCGTGAACTTGGTGCCGGCATCGATCAGTTTCACCTTGCCGTTGGCGCTCATGACGTCGTGCGTGGCCAAGCAGGTCAGAAGACCGGCCTGGGTGCTGACGAGTTTGGTCTGCAGGGTGCAGTCAATCATGGTGCCTTGTGTCAGCAGAAAGTTGCGGTCGCCCAGTTGCCCTGCAACCGAAGGGGAAAGCTCTAGTGGTCGTAGTTTGTCGGCTAATGGGCCTGCATCGCTATAAGGGCCGTCCTTGCCGCTAGCTTGGTCTGCCGTCGTGCTGCTCTGGTCGGTGCCGCCTGCTTGCAGTGGACTGCCCAGTCGTCGTTGGGCGACTTCATTGACGGGTGCTGGCGCGCTTGGCATCGGTGGCGGGACGTAAGAGCTTGGCGTAGCCTTTGGTTCCGTTACCGGTTGGGGCGCAGGTAGCGGTGCTGCGGGGCGCTGTACCTTTGGGGCTTTAAGACGATTGATGATCCCACTTTGATCGACTTCCATCCCGGTATCCGTCTTTTCCCGGGGTTCACGGCTCCAGGTTTTTACGAGCACGCCGATTGCGACAGCCAGTGCGACTAATATCGTGAGCCAGAGGAAGGCCCGAGCACCGCGAGGCGTGCTGTGCCCGGTCGTTTCTAAATCTGCCGTTTCCCGTTCCAGACCACTATGTGGTTGGTTTGATGGATGTTCGTGGGTGAGATCATCGTCTTGATGCCCGGCTGCTGCTGGAGCCGAGCGTTGTTCGGTTTCCGTCATGGGGTGTTCCTTCATTGCGTGACTTCGCGTATCCGTATGGTGGGTAGGGGTGCCACAGCGGCGGGTTGGTCGGCGGCAGCGCCTTTGATGCGGCGCTTCACCGCTGGCGATGTGGTTCCGGTATGTGCTGGTACGGCTGTCGCACCGTAGGCGTCGTTGTAGATGGCCAGTACTTGCTCGCCCAGGCGAAGATGCCATAACGCAGACGTGCGATGCAGCACCATGGTGCGTTCATCTGCCATGTGGTAATTCGTCATGATTTCCTGGCCGTCTGGTGTGACGCGATACACCGTCGGGATGTCGGCCTGCGGGGCGAACTGCAGCCAGGTCTGACGGCCATCATCCCAGGCATGTACCGGTGCGATATCTGCATCGCCGCTGCGGGTGTAGGACTGCCAGTTCAAGGCTGTGCCAGTGGCCTGTAGGGATCGTTCAATGGCCGCCTTCTGTGTGGCTTTGGTTCGCTGTCTGGCTTCAGCCTCTGGGTAACGGACCACAAGCTTGTAAAGGGCTGGTGATTTTTGACTGTCGCTGTACGAGAGCCTGAAGCTGTAGTCGCGACGGTTGGTGATCACGATCAGGTTGGTGTTGGCATCTTCTGCGGTTGGTTTGAAGAACAGATGATTGTTCTTGTGCGTAAACGCATAGGCCTGGCTATCGCCAAAGACGTGATAGACGTAATGCTCGCCGGGTTCCAGCACGATGTGCGTGGCTACGCCAATGACGGCATCGAGCTGGATGACATTGGCCGTGTTGTAGTTCACATAGCGCACTCGGTGGTCGAGCCGTGAGTTGCGCGGTGTTTCCAGCGCCAAAACGCTGGTAGGTACGGCCAGGCAGAGAAACAAAGCCAGCGCCTGCCGGCTGGGGAAATGTTCAAACATAAGGATTCCTTCTGAGCCTTGCCGGTGTCAGCGAGATAGGTCGGCAGCCAAGTCATAGCGCATGACCTGAAAGCCCAGCGGGTTTAGGCGGGCGACTTCCTCGGTGAGTGGGACGTCGGTGTATTGATAGGCCATGGTGGCAATCAGATGTCGGACCTTGGTGATATTGCCAGTGGTGACTTCCCGCTCCGTCTTGGTGAAGCGGACAATGGCGGCCTGATTGGCCCCTAGAGTGATTGAATGAACTTGCACATCCACGGTGCTGTGTGCACCAAGGCGTGTCGTGACGGCATCTGGGCCTTCGAATCGTTTGCCGTATTGGATCTGAGTGGGTGCGGAGGAAAGCAGGGCGCAGGTGTCGAATTGCTCCTGAATGGTTTGCCAGCTATAGCCTTCGCAGTTCAGCACATAGGTATTCAGAAAATACTTAGCGATACGCTGGCCATAATCTTCCATGGGCTGGCCAAGGCTGCTGACATGCTCGATGGTGCCGGTCGCGTTATCCACCCGCACCACATACATTTCGGGCGGCTGCTTGAGCGGGGTTAGACCGGCAACGGCGGCAACGGAAGCGAAAGCAATGAGGCCTGATGCAATGGCTACCTGCCAGGCGCGTTTCCGGCTGTTGACGAGTTCGCCAAGGTGATCGCGCTCCAGGCCGCGCGACTGCTCCAGGTAGGCGGCAACGTCTTCGGATTTGAGGGATGCGGACACGAGTCAGACTCCTTTGAAAAGAGGCGGCGTGGCATTGACTGGCACGCGGGGAGTGTCGGCGGGTTGCGGCGGCTGGGGCGCATGAAAGGCGCAGCCAGCCAGCAGCCCGGCCAGCGTCAGGGTGGCAAAGAGGTTTTTCATGGGTAGAGGATTCCTAACCCGCTCGACTGGCAGGTGGATGGAAAATATAAAGAGGTTTGACCGGCCTGAAATTGGTCGGTGCGAAGTTTTTGTTTACTTGGCGCGCAGGCGTAACATGCTACGCAGCCGCAAGATGGAGAAAGCGCCTTTGGCTGCGGTTCCGACACCCAATTGAGCACCAAAGCCGTTAGATAGACCGGCAGCCAGGCCTGGGATCATCACCATGATTACGAGGCTTGCTACACCGACTAGCAACTGTGCGCCGAAAAGCCCGAGGATGTCCTTCGCTCCACCGTTGATCTGATCGGTAATCATGCGGATGAGCTGAATGTTCATCTGTAGTATTAGTCCGAAGATCAGGCCAGCCAACAGAGCCAAAAATACGAAGTTCAGTGCTTGAGACACCCAACTGTTGAAGAGTGGTTTGCTGGGTTCAAATAAAGTGGCTGCGATGAAAATGGGGCCAGTGGCCACGACGAGTGCCATGCCGACTTTGCAGACGACGATAATCACCATGATGACGCTGCCAAGCACCGAAGCATTAATACGTATCAGCGTGGCCAGGATGCTGACCAGTACCTCCTTGGTAGACGGAAGTACGTTGTACCAAGCGTCTTGGCCTTTGCCCATCATGGCGCTGGATGCTTTGCCGGTTTCGTTTTGCAGTTTGTCCACCTCCAGGGCGACATTGCCGGTGCCGAGAGCCAACTGCGTGATGTCATCCGGTAGCTCGATCATGGCTTGGGCGATATCGCTTTGAAACAGGCCGCCCACACCAAAAATCATGGAAACAATGGCCACCAGAATCGCCTTGCGAAAGAACTCTGTCACGGTCATGTTGCTCTGTCCGTGCATGAGGGCGAATGCGTATACAACGAACTGCAGGGTGAGTCCCACCACAATCACGGGCATGAGTGCTTCAAACAGTGCCTGCATGGGCTCATTGATGGCGTTGCTCAGGACGCTTTCTGTCTGGCTCATGACCCATTGGGCAATTTCGCTGGGTGCCGAGGGTGGTGCTACGTGAGGATTGAGTTCGGCCATGATGCTGGGGCCTATTCTGTGGGATTGGCGTTATTGCCAGAAACCGAATTACTTCCAAACCAGCCGCCATATACCCGTTCCGCCCTGGCTTGCAGCAGATGGCGCTCAGATTCAAGTTGTTGGGAAGCCAGTTGAGTGCGTGTCTGCTCCGCAGCAATATTGGCGTGTTCAATCTGGATTCGGGCCTGCAGTTCGGCGATTTCCTTGGGGTTGGTGGTTTGATTGATTTTGTCTTGCAGGGCATCTACATTGGCTAGACGTCGGGTCATGGAGTCATAGGCACGTTCACTCATGGCCTTTGCTGTTGCCTCGATGTTCAGTGCGCGTTTTGAGAGCTGCTGACGATCCTCTTCGAAACTGACGGGTGCCATCACTTCGTCTGTTATCCGGGAGACGTCTCCGTTAAGGGCCGAGCTACCAGAGCGGTCCAGAAGGTCTTGGGCGCTAGTTGGCAGGGCGGCACGCAGTTGGTCGCGGATATCTGGGCTGCCCACAACGTTGCCGAAACCGCTCGACTGAGTGAAAGCGGTCAACTGGCTTTTTGCTGTTTGCAACTGTTCGGTGAGATTTTTCAGCTGGTCGCGAGCGGTTAATAACTGTTGCTGTAGTTGGGCGATAGTGGCTGCATCCACAGTAGGAATGCCGCTGGCGTGGACGGGGTTTAGGAATGCGACGGACAAGGCAATGCCCGCCGCCAGGGATTGGCAGCGTGTCATGGTAAATACTCCGAGGAATGCGCCTTCAGGCGCGTAGGTCAGGGGGTGTTGCTGTCTTGTTGGGCAATGGCCTGGTACTCAGCTTCAGTTGAGCGGTGAGCTTTCATCTGGCCCGAGATAATGAGATCAGAGCTTTCATCGTAGGCGATGCGTTTATCGCCTACAGCCAGAATATTGTCTGAATCATCCAGCTTTCCTGGTAGATTGTGGGTCTGGTAGCCACCACCGAAAGGATTCTTAGCAACAACGGTAAACAGAAAGCTGTCGCCGTTACGAGTAATGTGGATTACATCAGGATCATATTTACTATCCGACTTCCAGTACCCAAGAAATTTTTCACCACCTGGTTCTGTTTTGCATCCAGTCAGGAAGCTTAGCAGGGCAGTAGCACTGGCGGCTGTGATGAAATGTCGTCGATTCATTGGGTTTCCTATGGTTAACGGTTGTCTAAGCATTCTTGGCCGTGCTTGAAGGCTGCCTAGATGTTGGCCACGCTGCTAACGTGTTCGGTCTTTGTACGCCAGTAGGCCCGTTGGTCAGGTTTCAAAATGTTCCCCAACGCCATGCTCAAAGCATCAGTGCAAGCGCAGGCCGCTCAACTACGGAAGGCGTTACAGGCATAGGTCTGGGCCCTCCTGCTTTGCTTCCTGTAAGTTGAAAGCGTGATCAAAGCGTACGTTGATCAAATTGGCTATCCGCTGATAATCGGCGGGCTCAGGCCGGTGTCCGTTCACGTCATGGATGTGCAGGCTGTAATACTTTTGTACACCTTGCTCAAAATAAGCACGATCTTCGCGTGGATAAGTGGAGCGGAACCAAATGTCCGAACTCATCCGGGGATCGGCGCAAGATGATTCGGAGAGACCATATTCTCGGCCGTGGCGCACCAGATCATGGGCATCGGCTGTGACGTGGTCAATCTCGATCTCGTGGGTGCCGGCTTCGCTTGCATCACGTTCTTCATGCGTCCAGCATTCACAATGGACGGAAACCACAAAAATGTCCGCCGGGACCGGGACGCTGGTTTCAGTTTCAGGGCCGGAAAGGCCCATGCGGGCATAGAAATCTTGATTCACGGTGTCTCTTCCTATGGAATGATGGTTTAGTTGTGGCCTTGTTTGACGGTAGCCAAGTACACGGGCAGCCAGGCTGCCGGATCGTGCCCGGCTTGAGCGACCGCTTGCTCGGCAATTTCTGCCATATCAGGGCTGCCGGAGAACACCAGCAGTTCGTCTTCGCAGCCGGACAAGTCCAGCTGGGCGACGGTGACGCTGGATCCCTGCTTTATGAGGAACTTGCGGCTGGCCTCGCCCAGGGTTTTCAGCAGCTCGAACTCGGCGGGTGTCAGGCCAAAGCCCTCGATATAGTCGCGAGCTTTTGCTTTTGGATTAGGCAGCAGGATTAAGGTGGCTGTTTGCTGTACCAGGGAGGGTCCGACCGGGTTATCCGTGATGGCTCCTGGCTCTTGGGTGGCGAAGGCTAGTACGCCGTTTTTCTTGCGTATAGTGCGGCTGGCATCTTGCATACTCTCTTGAAAGTGCTGGTCTTTCAATGGGTGCTGACACTCGTCGTACAGATTGATGATACGGCGACCATCGTGCAGGGCGTCAATGCGGTGCTTTAGATACATCGTTGCCGCGCCTCGTACCGCGTCATCGTCCAGCAACTCGGTGAGGTCAAAGCCGAAGATAGCGGGCTTACCTACTTCATTGGCCAGGTTCAGCTTATCAGCAGGGTTGTCGAATACCCAGCCGTACTCCCCGCCTTGGCACCATGGGGCCAAACGAGCATGTACAGTGCTTGTGGTTTCATCCTCGCTGTACGGGTTAGGTAGCAACGTATTCAAGGTGGAAAGTGTTCGGGCGTCGTGGTCAATCAGGGTGACCAACTGCTGTACTGCCTGTGTGATGTCAGCGTGCTGGCGTGTGCTGAGCGCTTCACCCCTACGTTCGGCCAAGAATACGACCAGGCGCACCATGAACGCGATATTCCCTTTGGTGGGCTCCATTTGAAATGGGTTCCAACCTGTTGCTTCTCCAAGGCGGATGTTGAAATAGCAGCCACCAAGCGCCATGATCAGTACCTGCATGCCCTGATCCTTGTCCCAGACTACGCATGTCGCATCAAACTTCTGGGCTTGAGTGAGCAGCATTCCCTGCAGTACGGTCTTGCCCGTGCCAGTCATGCCGATGATCATGGTGTTGCCTGGGCGTCGTTTGCCGGTCTCGTCCAGATCTTCGGTCGAGGCATGGAAGTTGAAGAAGAACGGGCTGCCTGTTTGGGTTTTGAGCAGGGTAACTGCCGGTCCCCAGGGGTTCCCGACTGGCTTGCCTATCAGCTGATTGTGCAGACTGGAAAAGCACAGAAAGTTAAGCGACGTAATCGGTACGGGGCGTGGCCGCCAGTGCCAGTTGCCGGGCAGTTGCGCCCAGAAACCGGCTTCCAATGCCCGATCCAGCGTTCTGAAGCCAATAGCATCTTCGGCCAGTGCCGTAGCGCTTTGGGCCAGCGCCTGGCGTACCCCTTCTGCGGTGTCGCCATAAACCAATATCGTGGCGTGGTGGTCCCCTAGGCCGAGGCGGGCTGAAGTCAGGTCGTCCATGACGTCGGCCAGCTGGGCAACCTGGCTGGTTGAGTCATCGCCGGAATCAACTAGCAGCTTGTGGTGTTTCTTGACCAGTTTTTTGGCAGCTGCCCCTGTATGGCTACCCCAGGATTGGGTGAGCACGAATTCATGTGGCAGGCTCAGCAAGCGATCCAGGTGGCCGGGTTTGGTTGATTCGGGATAGTCGCGTAGTTCCATCATGCCGAAGATGCGGGAGTCCGCGATACTGCGCAGTTCTCCGAGTTCCCCTCGGCGGCTAAAAATCGGTCGGGCAAAGGGGAGGGTTTCACGCAAGCGTTCCCGGCTGATGGGCACTGACCGATGAACCCCGGAGACCAGATATCCCAGGAACTCTGCGGCTTCGCTAAAGGCAAAACCCTTGCGATCCACGATCCCCAGAATCTGAGGGTCGTAGCGGTACAGGCCTGCGGTCATGGTTCGCAAGATATTGTTCAGTCGTTCGATGGATTCGGCTTGCCAGAGCGCAAGGCGCTGGGCGTTAGCCTTCTCTAGACTGGCGAAGGTGCCCAATACCGGGTCCTGAACCGGGTGAATGAGTATCGTCAGGTACAGGTCGTTAATCATCAGGCCAGAGGCATCAAACGTCGCCCGATAGGCTTCATCGAAACGGCTGGCAAATGGCTGGGTAAAAGTGCTGTCGGGATATTCGGTCACCCGGCGACGGACGATGTGGGAGTACAGGCCAAGTGTTCCCATAGGTAGCCCGCGCAATACGTTATGCAGAGCTTCGATCCATTCTTTCAGTTCGTCTTGCGCATAGGCGTCTGGGGTGCGGCCTGCTACCTTGATGACGGCCAGGTATTCGTGGTTGTCGCAAGCAATAATCTGATCAGTGACATGATGAGAGTAGGGCAGGTAACGCGATATGCGCCGTTCGTCCACAGCTAAAGTGGCAGCAGCAGTCATGGAGGCTTCCTTTATTTGATGAGGCGGCGCCAGGGCCGGTGTCGGTGATAGCCCTGAAGGGCATAGCTTGATCCGCGCCAGAAGCGCTGATTGCGGTTGCGACGCCGTGTCTTGAATTCAAGCCAGAGCACATCCAACGCCTTATCGTCATCACGGGTGAGGACGGCAAGGACGGGTATGACGAGGAAAAGTAATCCCCACCAGGCCAAGCCAGCCATCATGGCGATGATCGCTACGCAGGCGAAGGCTCCGAGCAACAGCGTGGTTGGGATACCCATAAACGTGGCCTTTCGGCCCAGTCCCTTGAAGACGGGATAGGAGTTGTTTGCCATCGCTTACTTCCAGAGCAGCATGACCAGTTCTGCTGCTGAGCCCGCCAGCAGCACGCCAATGCCCCAACGGATGGCATCGTCTTTGCGCATGACCTCTGCGGAATACAGCACGAAGATAATGACGCCGATGATGATGGCGGCAATGGGCAGAATCACATCAAGATTGTCCTTGAGTGTCTGTAGTGTGGATTGCGCCCTGGACAGGCCGCCGATGGACTGGGCAAGCGCAACCTGATGGATACCAATCAGTAGCCACGCCGTAGCCAGTTTGTTAATTATTCGTAGGACGGGTGCTGCAATGCTGAGTTGTTTCAGTAGCGACATGGAAAGACTCCTGCCCCAGGACGCTGTGTGGCGTTGGGGTCATAGGGATAGTAGAAAAAGGGAATCGGTGGATATGGCCCAGCAAGCGCTAAAGTGCTGCGCCTTGGTCGGCTTCTGACTCTTTGTCGTGCGTCGGTGCAAAACCGTCCGTCGCTGGGTTAGCGATGAAACCGTCTGCCGTTCCTTGAACTTGAGTAGGCGGTTCTTGGCCTGGATTCTTTGTTGATGGTGGCTGCGTTGATTCGCCCTCCCTTGTGGGATGAGATGCTGCTTCTTTTAGAGGCACCAACGCAGGCACCTTGATGTCGGCCATTGCCAGGACCTTGCCAACATACCCATTGGTGAAGCCGCGCGTGAAGTTGCCGGTGTTGTAGCAGGACAGTGCAGCACGCAAGGCCTGTTGCGGGGCTTTGTGTCGAGGTAATGACCTGGCATAGCAATCTGAAAGCACCTTCTGGGCTGCCGCCAGATTGCGACAGGGATCAAAGACGGTTTTGGTGTCCAGGTTTAGCCAGGCCCAGTTTCGTACGTTGATTTGTCCTAAACCGGCATCGAAGTCGATACCTTGATCAATGAGGTGTTGAGCCGCTTCGGTGGCTTCTGTCAAAGTTCGAGGCTGCTGCTGCAGGTGCTTGTCTTTACGGTTTACGCCGATGGCGTACTGGTGGGCGCGAGACTCATGACTGATCAAAGCATGTAGCGTTATCGGATGGATATTAGGTGCGCAGGCAAGGGCCAGGGCAGCAAGTTCTGCGATCATGGAGTAAGCCCCTATCAGTGGTCGGCCTTACGCCTGGGATCCATTAGCGAGAAATTCCAACCGCTGGCCCAAAGGCCGCTATGGTCGGCCTCCCATTTGGCTTGTGCCGCCTCGTACTCCTGAGTTTCGACCCAGTGCCCGCCCATGCTTGGTCTACCTACGTAGCGCACAGACAGCTTATGAGTCCAGGCATGATCGTTGTAAACCACACAATAGGTGGGCAGTTGGTCGAGTGTGACGGTGGGAAGCGGATGCACTTCATAGACAGTCTGCCCGCTGTCGCCGCCGTACTCGTGCTTACGCCATTTGTAGGCCGTATCGGCATAGGTACGGTTCAAGTATTCTGGGTCGCATTTCCCGGCCCCGCGTGAGATGGCGTCAATGCGTTCTGGCATGCCCTGATCGCTTGATGCTGGGCATTGAGATAGAAAGGAGCGTCTGGCGTCGACGGTTGCTGACCAGTCCAGGCCATGTTTGCTGTACTTTTTGATGTCGAAGTAATGATCCAGCGATGGGCTGCATTCGTTAGGCCGCAAGCCGGAGGACAAGCACAGTGTTGCTTCGCAGGCTAGGCGAGGAATACCGGTGAGTAGGCCATCAGCAGCGACAGCATGGGTGACAGGAGCTAGTACGCAGGCGAGTGCCAGCGCCCCAGCCCGCAGGGCGGGAAAGGATTGCATGAAGGTGTCTCCGGGGAAGGGGTGCAGCAGATGGCCAGGGAACAGGCCGGGGATGGGTTAGCGCTGACGTTGCAGGCTCTGTTGAGCGATGGCGATTTGTTCGGGCTTTGCCATAGCCCGCACCAGATGGGCGGTTTCGATAGCGGCCTGACGAGTATCGCGCAGATGTGCCAAGTCAGCCACGATCTGGCGCAGTAGGGTGAGCTCTTCCTGCAGCGTGTCGTCGGCGGACAGTCTTCGCCTTATGTAGTTAGAGAGGGATAGGCCAGAAAGGGCTGCTGCTTCGCCCAAGCGCGCAGCATGAGAAGAGGTCACCCGGATACGGATGACCTCGGAGAGAGGTTGGTTCATGAGGTGCCTATTGATTGGGTGCCGCTGTACGCTTGTGTCGTAGTATGCTGTAGCAACGTTTTGTTGCTTTTTCCTGATCGCTAGTGGAAACAGAAAGAGTTTTGTGTATCTTCGAAATTGAGACCGTAAAGCATGGACAATAACAAAGGTTTTTTCGCGTACTCCTCAGATCCTGCTCAAGTGGGGGAAACGATTGAGCGCGCTGTCGTCAGCTATGCGAAAACTAGCGGGACTAAAACGATCACTACTTGGAAGGCATTGGACGTCGTCGGACACTTTATTTCGAGCGAAGTTCTGACGGGTATTGATATGGCCGATTTTGTGGTCGCAGATATCACTGAGCTAAATTTCAATGTGACCTATGAAATCGGTTATGCCATCGGCCAGTCGAAGCGCACATTGCTAGTCAAGAACAAAAGCTTTCAACCTCAGGGTTTAAAGATCTCCGAAGTTGGGATTTTTGACACGCTCGGATATAAAGAGTACCAAAACGCTCATGAGCTGACCGGGTTTTTGAGTGGCGCGTCTACCATAAAGGCTCTTGATGTCTCCGCGCCTTTAAATGTCAAAGCGCCGATATACCTGTTGGATACACCAAATAAGACAGACTGGTCTACGCGGATTATCTCAAGGATCAAGAAAGCCGGATTTATCTTTCGCAACTTTGATCCCAATGAGTTGCCCCGCCTGTCCGCTTATGATGCCATCACTCAGGTGGCTCAGTCATATGGGGTGGTCGTGCCGCTGCTGTCCGCAAGATCGACTGGGTCTGCGGTCCACAACATGCGTGCAGCCTTCATCGCTGGCTTGGCTGATGGCATGAAAAAGGCCATTAGTATTCTCCAGTTTGCCGACGACCCAGTCCCGCTGGATTATCGAGATTTTGTCGAGGTCACGTATCATCCCGATGATATTAATCGTGCGATTGAGACGTTCGCCTCCAGCGTCACCCAAGCGTTCCAACAGCTTGAAGTTTCCGGAGTCAAGCCGGAACGTTCCTTTATAAAGAAGGTTAATCTGGGTACCACTTCAGCAGAAAATGAAATGCGGGATCTGGAACGCTATTATTTAGAAACTGATCAGTTTCTAAAATCTCTGCGGGGTGAGGCCCATTTGGTTGTCGGTCGAAAAGGGTCAGGGAAATCAGCAATTTTTCTCCAAATCAGAGATGTAGAGCGAAATAATAATCGCAGTAAAAATATCGTTCTTGACCTAAAACCAGACGGCTATAAGCTTATAAAATTCAAAGAACGCATTCTTCAGTTTTTGGCTGAGGGAACCTACCAGCATACTATTACGGCCTTTTGGGAGTATGTGCTGCTCTTAGAGATATGCTACAAGCTTCTGGAAAAGGATAAACAGCGCCACATTCATGATCACAATCTTTACGATGGATATCGTCAATTGTCCGATTTGTATCGGATAGATGATTATGATTCTGAAGGCGACTTCTCCGAACGTATGTCTATGTTGATGGAGAAGATTTACTCTGAGTATCAAGCTAAATACGGCTCAACCACGGGTACCCATCTCAGTTCGCCACAGGTGACTGAGCTTCTGTATAAGCACGACGTCAGACAGCTGAAGAATGCACTGGGTACTTACCTCAAGCACAAACAGATTCTCTGGCTACTATTCGACAACCTTGATAGTGGCTGGCCTACCTCGGGGCTACAGCATGACGACTTGCTGATAATTCGAGCTCTCATTGACGCAACACGAAAAATTGAGCGTCAGTTCGGTAGTTCTGACCTTAAGGTTCGATCAGTAATATTTCTGCGAAATGATGTCTTCGAATTACTGGTCAAAGAAACCTCAGATCGAGGCAAAGAGGCCAGCGTCCTTTTGGATTGGACTGATTCGGATTTGTTGCGTGAACTCGTGCGCTTGCGTATTGTGTCAAACGACCTTGATGAAGATCTCGACTTTAAGTCGGCTTGGCTGCACCTTTTTGCCAGCCATCACAAAGGGGAGGAGACATCCCAGTTCTTGATTGACCGATCTTTAATGCGGCCGCGATTTCTCCTCAACCTAATTAGTCACTGCAAAAGTTTTGCCATTAACCTCAATCATGAAATCATTGATAGTAGCGACATTGAAAAAGGATTGTCCGCATACTCGGCGGACGTGTTGCGCGATATTGGTTACGAGCTACGCGATGTGTCAGAAGACACGGAAGGTGTACTTTATGCCTTCATAGCTTCATCGCCGGACCTCTCAGAAGAAGACGTTATCAATAAGCTGACTCAAGTGGGGCTTGATGACGTGAGGGCGGCGCGAGTGATGGATCTCCTGTTGTGGTATGGCTTTCTAGGTATTCGTATAAGTTCGGACGATCCCAAATTCATTTATGACTTTAGTTATAACAAGGCTTTAATGGATGGTGTAAAAAGAAATTCAAACCAATTAGTGGGCCTAGCAATCAATCAGGCGTTTTGGCCAGCTCTAATGATTGACGGATGACTGCGTCATGCTGGCAGTGTGCTGCAATAGTATTTCGTAGACTTAGTGGCTGCTGTGGGTCTATTGTGTTGAAAAACTCAATTCTTAACGCTCAATGCTCAAACTAAGATTGAGGAAAACCGCCCTTCTAGGACTGCGTATATGCCGTGATTGGACGTTAGGTAAGGGGTTAAGTACCCCTTCGGGTGGTTTAAAAACTGCTGATTTGGAGTTTTCTCGACCCAAAGCTCGAAAACAGGCGCTTAGCCATACAGCTTGTCCAACTTCCCCACCAAGTCCTCAGCCCTCAAATGCGTATATCGCTTGAGCATCTGCATAGATTTATGCCCGCTGATCGCTGAAACTTCCTGATCCGACAGTCCTGCCTCCACCAGCCGGCTAACCGCCTCATGTCGCAGGTCATGGAACCGAAAATCCACCAGATCGGCTGCCTTCTTGGTATCATTCCAAGCTTTATCAAACAGATAGGGCCGCCGGACCCCATCACGGCCAGGCTCACCAAAGAACACAAGGTCAGTCTCAGGTGGCCGTAACGGATTATCCAGCGCCGCCTGAAACGTGCTGGTCGCAGCCCTGGTCAGCGGCACTGTCCGTGGCGATGAATTCTTGGTATGTTCCAGCCTGACGACACGCTTTTGCATATCGACCTGGCCAACTCGCACTCCGGCAATCTCCGACAGGCGCATCCCAGTTTCCAACGCGATCCGCACTATCCAGCTAAACATCGGATTCGAGTAGGCATCCACTGCTGTCAGTAACCTTTTATTCTCTGCCGGTGTTAGCCGTCGATTACGTCCGGCACCAGGGGCAGGGCGGCGAATATTAGACACCGGATTGAACGGCAGCCCAATGCCCCATTCCTTGATCGCAATGGTGAATAGGTGGCCAAGTAAGGCGAGCTCCAGCCGTACAGTGTTATTGCTACGCGGAACGCGCTTGCCGTCCGCATTCTCATCGCCAGCCAGACGAGTATCCCGGTACTGGGCAACAATATCAGCGCTCAAGCCAGCGAGCGAATATTTACCCAAATGCTTGATCAGCGCCTGGGATTTCTTATGTTCGCCAATTTGGGTCGATGCGCGCTTAGTTGGGGTAACTTCCCGCAAATAGCGCTTCAGCGCCGCCTCAAGAGTCATCCGTTCAGCCGGCGCACGATGTATGTACATTCCGCGTACCATTTCATCTTCAGTACGGCGCGCCCAGTCTTCGGCGTCTCTTTTAGTACGGAAAGTTTTGGCGGTAGCAGGCCAGCCAGTTTTGCGAATTAATGCCTTCCAAGTACCGGAAGGAGTCTTGACGATAGTGGCCATTCAGGCTCCGGGTGATGCTCAACGCTTCACCACTGTACCGAAACTGTACCTAACTCGCAATCTTGGAAAATCCCCCAGTCTTGGGGTAGAGGTCTGAACCCAGCTAAACACTTGTAAATATTAAGTATTTTAAGCTGGTGCCCGGGGCCGGAATCGAACCGGCACGCCTTGCGGCGGGGGATTTTGAGTCCCCTGCGTCTACCAATTTCACCACCCGGGCAGTTCAAGCAGATCGCTCTATGGAACACAGAGCGTGGCAGAAAGGCGTAATTATACGCACAGTTATCAGACTTTGCACAAGGACTCGCAACTCAGCCTCCACCACTTGAAAATCCCCCCTCCATCCCCATTATGTTCAGACCTCCCGCCTTGGCCATATCGCCAGGCGCGGCGACCGCCTCCGTGACCCATCCGTAGACGGCCGGTGAATATCCTGTGACGCCTCCTCGTGAGAGCAATCCAGATATTTGTTTTTATTGAATAACTTACTTTTTTGCGTGGTCCGACAATGAGTCAAACTGATACGCCCGTCTCCTCGTCAGAAACCTTGGGCTTTCAAGCCGAAGTGAAGCAATTGCTGCATCTGATGATTCATTCCCTGTACAGCAACAAAGAGATTTTCCTGCGCGAGCTGGTGTCCAATGCGTCCGACGCGTGCGACAAGCTGCGCTTTGAAGCCATCGACAATCCCGAACTCTTCCAGGGCGACGCCGACCTGCGCATCCGCGTCGAGTTTGACAAGGATCAGCGCACGATCACGATTTCCGATAACGGTATCGGCATGTCGCGCGACGAGGCGGTGTCCCACCTGGGCACCATTGCGCGTTCGGGCACCAAGGAATTCTTTTCCAAATTGACGGGCGACAGCCAGAAGGACGCCCAGCTTATCGGCCAATTCGGCGTGGGCTTTTATTCCGCCTTTATCGTGGCCAAGAAAGTTTCCGTGCTGAGCCGCCGCGCGGGTGTGGCCGAGACCGAAGCCGTGATGTGGGAATCCGAAGGCGAGGGCGACTTTACGGTGGCGCCGGTGGAAAAGGCTGATCGCGGCACATCGGTGACCCTGTATCTGCGCGACGATGAGGATGAGTTCTTGAATGGCTGGAAGTTGCGTGAAGTGTTGCGTCACTACTCGGACCACATCTCCCTGCCTATCCAAATGCACAAGGAAGAGTGGGACGCCGAGAAGTCGGAACAGGTCAAGACGAATGAATGGGAAACCGTTAACCAGGCCAGCGCCTTGTGGACGCGTTCCAAGTCGGACATTACCGATGAGCAGTACAAGGAGTTCTACAAGCATATTGCCCACGATTTCGACGATCCGCTGGCCTGGACGCATAACCGGGTGGAAGGGCGTAGCGAATACACGCAGCTGCTGTTTATCCCCAAGCGCGCGCCCATGGACTTGTGGGACCGCGATGGTCGTCGCGGCGTCAAGCTGTATGTGAAGCGCGTGTTCATCATGGCCGATGCCGAGCAGTTGCTGCCGAATTACCTGCGCTTTGTGCGCGGTGTGATCGATACGGCGGACCTGCCCTTGAACGTGTCGCGCGAGATTCTGCAGGAAAGCCGCGATGTGCGCGTGATCCGCGAGGGTTCGGCCAAGCGCATCTTGTCCTTGCTGGAAGACCTGGCCGAGAATCAGCCCGAGCAGTATGCCGAGTTCTGGACGCAGTTTGGCCAGGTATTGAAGGAAGGCGCGGGCGAAGACACGGCCAACAAGGAACGCATCGCCAAGCTGCTGCGCTTTGCGTCCACGCATAATGACAGCGCCGCGCAAACGGTGTCGTTGGCCGACTATGTGTCGCGCATGAAGGAAGGCCAGGACAAGATTTATTACGTCAGCGGCGAGTCCTATGCGGCGGCCAGCAACAGTCCTCACCTGGAAATCTTCCGCAAGAAGGGTCTGGAAGTGCTGGTGATGTCGGATCGCGTCGACGAGTGGATGCTGTCTTACCTGCGTGAGTTCGAAGGCAAGTCGCTGGTGTCCATCGCCAAGGGCGGCCTGGATCTGGATTCGCTGGCCGACGAAGAGGAAAAGAAGCATCAGGCTGAGGTCGCGGAGACGTTCAAGCCTTTGGTTGAGCGCCTGAAGACAGCGCTGGACGAGAAGGTGAAGGAGGTTCGCGTGACAGGCCGCTTAGTGGATTCCCCGGCCTGCGTGGTGGTGGATGCCAATGAGCTCAGCCCGCACCTGATGCGCATGCTGCAGGCGGCAGGACAGCCTGCGCCCGAGGTCAAGCCTATTCTGGAGATCAATCCGGAACACGCGCTGATTGGACGCATGCAGGTAGCGCCCGAGGCGGACTTCAATGAGTGGGCGATGCTGCTGCTGGATCAGGCCATGCTGGCCGAAGGCGGCAACCTGGTTGACCCGGCTGCCTTTGTGAAGCGCATGAACCGCTTGCTGTTGAATACCGGCGCTTAAGGCGCGTTAACGGCGGCTTGGCGATAACGGCGGCAATTGCCGCCGTAGCCATTGGTTATCACGGCCGAATCGCTCCCAGTCGAACGACGGGCCCGGGTCGGTCTTGCGGCCGGGCGCGATGTGTTCGTGCCCCCGCACCGCGCGTAGGGGATGCCGGTTGCGCAATGCGGGCAACAGCTGCGTGAGCGCCTGGTATTGCGCCGGTTCGTAGGGCACTGTGTCGGTGCCTTCCATTTCAATGCCTATTGAAAAGTCATTGCAGCGGGCCCGTTCTTCGAAGCTTGATACGCCGGCATGCCAGGCCCGCATGTTTGTGGATACGAATTGCACGATGCGGCCGTCGCGGCGTACCAGGAAGTGCGCTGATACGGTCAGGCCGCGCAAGCGTTCCAGCCAGGGATGGGACGTGTAGTCCAGCCGGTTCTGGAAAAGATCGATGACTTCTGTGCCGCCGAATACGCCTGGCGGCAGGCTGATGTTGTGCATGACCAGCAGGACGGCGTCGTCACCATTGGGGCGAGCATCGTGGTTGGGCGATGGCGCATGCTGGACGTTGGGGTGGGTTTTCAACCAGCCGTGCCGGTCCAGCGCAAGTTTGCTCACTGACGCACGCCTAGCTTGGCGTGTTCAGCGCTGCACCAGGTGTTGCCGCCGCTTAGAACGGCTTCGGAGCGCGGCATGTGGATGCCGCAATGGGCGCAGCGCACCATGTTCTCAGCGTGCTCCACAGGGGGCGCTCCGCGCTTTTTGGCCTGCTTGGGCTGGCCGCTGTCTTCGAGGTTGTTTTGATTATGGCGTGCCACGATGCGGGCAATCAGCAGGACCGCGATGATCAGTATGATCCAGAATAAAACTTTTCCCACATTAGCCTCGTTGCAGTATGACGTCGAGCACAAAACGACTGCCGCTGTAGGACAGCAGCAGGAAAGCAAAGCCCGCCAGGGTCCAGCGCAGGGCAATGCGCCCGCGCCAGCCGCGTATGTGGCGCCCCGCCAGCAATATGCCGAAGGTGAACCACGACAGCAGGGTGAAGATGGTCTTGTGGTCCATGGGGAACAGTTCGGACGTAAGGCGCATGGATACGACGGCGCCGGTAATGACGGTAAGTGTCAGTACGCCAAAGCCTATCCATATCAGGCGAAACAGCAATACTTCCTGCAGCAGCAGGGGAGGCATGGTGTCCAGTGCGCGCCCGAGTATGCTGCGATTGGCTTCCTGTTCAATGGGCCGGTGCAGCTGGCGGTCCAGGGCCGTCATGAGCATGGCTTGCAAGGCCGCCACGGTGATCAGGCCATAGGCGGTCAGTGCGATGATCAGGTGCACGCGTAGCCAATCGTTATTCGCATGGGGCACGGTATGTCCATAGGGGTACAGGGCGGCGAGCAATGTGGCTACGGTCGACGCAGGGAGTAGAATGAGCAGCAGCCCGTCGATGCGCATGATCAGGTTTTCAAGCCAGAACACGACCATGCCCAGCCAGACGGCCGCCGACAATGCCAGCGCCCAGCCCAGATGCAAGCTGTTAGGCAGCAGTATAGATTGGGCCACCGCAATGCCGTGCAGCGCCAGCGCGCCGGCAAGACATACCCGGCGCACTTTGCCGGCGACGATTTGTGAGCCACCCTTGCTTAATGGGCGCCAAAGCGAAAAGGCCAGCACGGCATAAGCCAGTGTGGCCAGCAAGTGAAATACAATGCCTGCAGACATAGTCCCTTGAGTTTCTGGTTTTACAGTACAGGGCAAGCCCTAATCGGATTATTTTAGTCCGTATACCGAAAGTTCAACTAGTTTAAGCGAAACCATCGTTATGCTCGACAATCTTACCCAGCGTCTTACACGCGTCGTTAAAACCATGCGCGGTCAGGCGCGACTGACCGAGGCCAATACGCAGGACATGTTGCGCGAAGTGCGCATGGCCCTGCTCGAGGCCGACGTGTCCTTGCCGGTCGTACGCGATTTTATTGCGCGCGTGAAAGAACGGTCGCTGGGCCAGGATGTGGCCGGCAGCCTGAATCCCGGCCAGGCGCTGGTGGGTATCGTCCACAAGGAACTCACCGCGCTTATGGGCGGCGACCTTGGCGCCGATGCCAGCGACCTTTCGCTGGCCACCCAGCCGCCGGCGGTCATTCTCATGGCAGGCCTGCAGGGCGCGGGTAAAACGACCACTACCGGCAAGCTGGCCAAGTGGCTGAGCGAAGGCGGCCATGTACAGAATGGCAAGAAAACCGGCAGGAAGAAAGTGCTGGTGGTCAGCGCCGACGTGTATCGCCCGGCGGCCATCGAGCAGTTGAAGGCGGTGGCGGGCCAGGTCAAGGTCGACTTCCTTCCTTCCGATGCTTCGCAAAAGCCGGAAGACATCGCCCGCGGCGCGTTGGATCACGCCAAACGCCATCATTACGAAGTGCTTATCGTCGATACGGCGGGCCGGCTTGGCATCGATGAAGCCATGATGCGCGAGATCCGCGCACTGCACGATCTGCTGAACCCGATCGAAACGCTGTTCGTGGTCGACGCCATGCAAGGGCAGGATGCGGTCAATGTGGCGCGCGCCTTTGCCGACGCCTTGCCGCTTACGGGTGTCGTGCTCACCAAAATGGACGGCGATGCACGCGGCGGCGCGGCCTTGTCGGTGCGCCACGTTACGGGCAAGCCGCTGAAGTTCGTGGGTGTGTCGGAAAAGCTCGATGGCCTCGAGCCGTTCCACCCCGAGCGCATGGCGCAGCGTGTGCTGGGCATGGGCGATATCGTGTCGCTGGTCGAGCAGGCGCAAAAGAATATCGATATTGCCGATGCTGAAAAGCTCGCGGCCAAGATCAAGTCCGGCAACCGTTTCGACCTCAACGATTTCCGCGATCAGTTGCAGCAGGTCAAGAAGATGGGCGACATGGGCTCCTTGCTGGAAAAGCTGCCCGCGCAATTTGCGCAGGCGGCGGGACAGCTGCAGGGCGGCCAGGCCGAAAAGCAATTGCGCCGTACCGAGGGCATCCTGAATTCCATGACGCCCGCAGAACGCGCCAAGCCAGAATTGCTGAAGGCTTCGCGCAAGCGCCGCATTGCGGCGGGCGCCGGCGTGCCGGTGCAGGAAGTCAACCGCATGCTGTCGCAGTACGACCAGATGCAGGGCATGATGAAGCAAATGAAGAAGGGCGGCATGGCCAAGATGATGCGCGCCATGGGCGGCATCAAAGGCCTGGGCAAGGGCGGCTTCGGCGGCCTGCGCTAAGCCGGGCCTGCGTTCAGGCGGCTTGCCTTAGCGCAGGCCGCACGGGCTGCTGGATCAGCCCCCGCCTACGGCGACCACGATTTCGATCTGGTCGCCGTTTGCCACTGCGGTACTGCCGTGCTGGCTTTTCGGGACGATATCCCCATTGGCTTCGACGGCAATACGCTTGCCCTGGTAGCCAAGGAATGTAATCAGCTCGGCAATGGTGTTTACCTGTTCCAGCTGTAGCGGTTTGCCATTGAGGGTGATGTTCATGTCTCTGTCCTGGGCTTGCCGCTGAATCTATCCGTGGCGGCAAGCAGTTGGGTCAATATCCCGGGTTCATCGAAAGCGTGGCCGGCATTGTCGACCAGGTGGAATTCGGCTTTGGGCCATGCCTTGTGCAGTTCCCAGGCGGTTTTGGCCGGGGTGCAGACATCATAGCGGCCCTGGATGATGACGCCGGGAATGTCTTGCAGAAGATGGGCGTTGCGCAGCAACTGGCCTTCTTCCATGAAACCATGGTGCACGAAATAATGATTCTCGATGCGGGCAAAGGCCAGGGCCGCGTCGTCGGCGGACAGCGCCTGCACATGGGCGGCATTGGGCAATAGCGTGATGGTGTGGCTTTCCCATTGGGTCCAGGCCTGTGCGGCTTTCAGTTGCTCGCGCCGGTCGCTGCCGGTAAGGCGCTTGCGGTAGGCCGCCATCAGATCGTGGCGCTCTTCCGGTGGGATCGGGTCCAGGTAGTCTTCCCATTGATCCGGGAATAGCCACGAGGCGCCTTCTTGGTAGAACCATAGCAGTTCCTCGCGCCGAACCGTAAAGATGCCCCGCACGACGAGTTTGCTGACCCGCTGCGGATGGGTTTGCGCGTAGGCCAGTGCCAGTGTCGAGCCCCATGACCCGCCGAAGATCAGCGCCTTGTCGGTTTTCAGGACGTCGGCGCGCAAGCGCTCTATGTCCGCGACGAGGTCCCAGGTAGTGTTGTTCTCAAGGCTGGCATGCGGGGTGGATCTGCCGCAACCGCGTTGATCGAACAGCAGGATGTTGTAGCGCTGCGGATCGAACAGCCGCCGGTGGGTGGGCGAACAGCCGCCGCCCGGGCCGCCATGCAGGAAGATCGCCGGCTTGCCCTCGGGATTGCCGCAAAGCTCCCAATACACATGATGGCCGTCGCCCGTGGCGAGGAAGCCTTGCAAATAGGGTTGGATCTCCGGATACACGTCAGCCTTCCTTGCGAGTGAAAATCAGGTCCCATACGCCGTGGCCCAGTCGCAGGCCGCGGGTCTCGAACTTGGTCTGGGGGCGAAATTCGGGGCGCTGCGCGTAGCCGTTCGGCGACGTATTGGCAAGCAGCGGCTCGCCGTCGAGCACCGCCAGCATCTGCTCGGCGTAGTTTTCCCAGTCGGTGGCGCAATGGATATAGCCGCCCGGCGCAATGCGGCTGGCCAGCAAGGCAATAAAGGCGGGCTGGATAAGGCGGCGCTTATGGTGCCGGCTCTTGGGCCAGGGGTCTGGGAAATAAATATGCACGCCCGCCAGTGAGTCAGGCGCAATCATGTCGCGCGCGACTTCCACCGCGTCGTGCTGGATGATGCGGATATTGGTCTGCCCCGATTCTTCGATGCGCTTGAGCATGGCGCCCACGCCGGCATTGAAGACTTCGACGCCCAGGAAATTATCGTCAGGCCGGGCCGCGGCAATCTTCTGCGTGGTCTCGCCCATGCCGAAGCCGATCTCCAGGACCGTGGGCGCAGTGCGCCCGAACGCCTTGGCAAGGTCCAGTGTTCCGTTGCGGTAGGGCAGCGACCACAGCGGCATCAGGCGGTCCAGCGCTTCACGCTGGCCCGGGGTAATGTGAGCGCGCCGGTGCACAAAGCTGCGGATGTGGCTCGTTCCCGACGGCGCGGTGGACGTCCTGGCGTCGCCGGCGTCAACCGGGGCGTTCGCGGTTACGGGAAGGCCATCGTCTGCGTCGGCCGGCAAGTCGGGATTATGATTGGGAGTCGTGTTCATAGCCTGAATTGTAGTGATTGCCGTGAACTCTTTCAGGCTTGGTGCAAAATATTTGATGTGCACGGCAATAAATTTGGGCCGGCGCTATAATCTGGCTCGCATTTGCGCTTGCATTTCGCACTGCGGGTGTATCTCAATGGTAGAGAAGATGCTTCCCAAGCATAAGACGAGGGTTCGATTCCCTTCACCCGCTCCACCGCATCAATCTGCGGACTTCCGCAGAAGTCCAAGAGAGTCTGTAAGTCGTTGCCACGCAAAGACTTTTCCTCTCTTTGATGTTCTGCTGTGGTCCACTGCGATCCGCCTACAGCCGGGACTTTTAAGTCCACAAACAAGTCCATTTTTGCGGGCGCGGCTGATTCCGGATTGTTGATGGAGGGGCGAGGTCGACGTGACCAGCATCTGGTTCCTGACTCATGTTCAGGAGCAAGAGCATGGCACTCTCAGACCTGGCCGTTCGACAGGCCAAGGCAACTGGCAAGGCATACACCCTCCCTGACTTGGATGGCCTCTCCCTGGCCGTCACGGCGGCAGGGGGCAGGACTTGGCACTTCCGCTACTACTGGGCGGGCAAGCAGAAGCGGATGTCGCTCGGCACCTACCCGGAGGTGACGCTTCGAGAGGCCCGCAGCCTACGCGATGACGGCCGCGCCCTGCTGGCCAAAGGCATCAATCCTCGCGTTCACCGCAAGCAGAAGCGCACCGCTGTCCGGCTCGCCGACGAAAACACTTTCGAGGCGGTGTATCGCAAGTGGCTCAAGCATCGCGGGCTCAGCCTCAAGGAAGGCCGGCAGACGACTCTCTCGATCCTTCCGCGCATCTTCGACAAGGATGTGCTGCCGACCTTGGGCAAGCGGTCGATCTATGAGATTAAGCGTCCCGACCTCTTGGAGGTGATCGCCAAAATCGAGAAGCGCAGGGCGCTCTCCGTCGCCGAGAAAGTCAGGACGTGGTTCAACCAACTGTTCCGCTACGCGCTGGTGATCGTGCCGGGCCTGGAGCAGAACCCTGCCTCCGATCTCGATGTGGTGGCGCTGCCACTGCCACCCGTCAACCACAACCCGTTCCTGCGCATGGCCGAGCTGCCCAAGCTGTTGCAGCGGCTGCGGAGCTATCGCGGCCGGCGGCAGACCCAGCTCGGGCTGCGGCTATTGCTGCTGACGGGCGTGCGAACCGGTGAGCTGCGGCAGGCGACGCCGGATCAATTCGATCTGGACCGTGGGCTGTGGATCATCCCGCCCGAGGTCGTGAAGCAACTCCAGGTGGACATGCGCAAAAAGCGGCAGCAGCCGAAGGACATCCCGCCATACATCGTGCCACTGTCGATTCAGGCCATGGAGATCGTCCGGCACCTGCTGGATGAGTTCAAGCCGGCCCAGCGCTACCTGTTCCGGCACGACAGCGACTTGAAGAAGCGCATCAGCGAGAACACGCTCAATGGTGCGCTCAAACGCATGGGCTATCAGGAACGCCTGACCGGACACGGTATCCGTGGCACGATGTCCACTGCGCTCAACGAGATCGGCTACCCGAAGGTCTGGGTGGATGCACAGCTCTCGCACGTCGATCCCAACAAGGTCAGCGCGACCTACAACCATGCCGAGTACGTGGAGCAGCGTCGCCGCATGATGCAGGACTGGGCCGATCGGCTCGACCTCTTCGAGCAGAACCAGGTCGAGGCGGCCAGCATGCCGCTCACCGTGCATCTGGAAGGCGTGCCCGCGTTCCCGAATGAGCAAACCGCAAGCGCACCCTCCACGCCGGTTGCCGCTTCGCCAATCCTGCTCGTGACGAAGCCGGGTGACGCCATGCCGTTGGTTTCTGCCGCCACACATCGGCTGCCGGCGGTTCCGCCCCCTCGATCAGCCGCGCCGCTGGTGCCTTCGGACATTCAGCGCGAGAGGATGGAGCTGTTCGATGTCTTCGAAGCGCCGCACAACCTTCCCGTCGCTGCGTTTGCCAAGATGGCGGGCAAATCCCGCAGGTGGATCAGCTACGAGATCAAGGCGGGCAACTTGCTGGCGTTGAACGTAGGCAACCGCGGCCAGCGCGTGCCGGACTGGCACCTCGACCCACTCAAGCACGAGCTGATCCAGTCCGTCCTGAAGCTGACCAGGGGTGCGGACCCTTGGCAGATCTACCATGCACTGCTGCAACCGCGCTCGATGCTGCGGGGGTGTTCGGCACTGGAGGGCGTGACGGCCGGCAATCTCGACAAGCTCGTGATGGCGGTGAGCACGACCGTAAAGGAAAACGAGTGGTCCCCGCAGCAGGCGAGGTTGGCCTGAGCGGCGCGCGGCGAACGCCGGCCTCTCGGGCTTGGCATGCATCCCGGTAAGATGCCTATCGAACTGCGCGTCGAGAATGCAGACTCTGATCGCTCATGACCACCCAGTCTGATTGATCTTGGTTAGTAATTCAGACAGCGTGATCGAGCCAACGGCGGGACTCGACCCATAGCAGTCATTAGCTAGTGATAGAGGGCAAAGTTTTATGCTTTATCCTTTCTTTACTGGGCGGCGGATCAACACAACAACCAGCGTCACGACCGTCAGCGGTACGACGAAGCTGAGCAT
>NZ_PDNW01000027.1 GCF_002849655.1 Pollutimonas subterranea | reverse complement strand
TACTCACCACGGTGCTCTTGCACCATGCGCACAGCGCGCTCACGCACCTCGGGGGAAAACTTGTTCTGCTTCTTCATAGCTCCATTCTCTCAGATGTTGGAGCCTCTACAAATCCCGGGGCGCTTCAGTTAGCCAATTGAACTTGGGCGCAAGGGTGCCCAAGTTCAAGCACACAATCACCTATGAGGGTTATTCGGGTAGTTGATACGTCGGCATTGTCGACGCCGAATCAGCAGATAGATTGCCGGCACCACCAACATCGACAACAGCGGGGCCGTTATCATCCCTCCGACCATTGGTGCGGCGATGCGCTTCATCACTTCGGATCCAGTTCCCGTACCCATCATAATTGGTATCAAGCCGGCGATGATGACCGCAACGGTCATTGCCTTAGGCCGCACTCGCAAGACAGCGCCCTCACGAATCGCATCCAGTAGGTCAGCTTCGCTTGTTTGCCCCTTGGCCACACGATCATCCCACGCATGCTTTAAATAAAGCAGCATGATGACACCAAACTCCGCCGACACCCCGGCCAATGCGATAAAACCGACACCGCCGGCGACGGACAAGTTGTAGTCCAGTAGCCATAACAGCCATATCCCGCCGGCCAACGCAAAGGGTAGTGTCGCAATAATGAGAATAGCCTCATCGATCCGCTTAAATGTCAGATAGAGCAGTACAAATATAATTAATATTGTCGCGGGGACGACGACTTTCAGTTTCTCAGTGGCGCGCTCGAGATATTCGAACTGGCCCGACCAAGAAATAGAGTATCCGGGCGTCAACTTAACCTCTTTTGCAACCGCCGCTTGCATATCGCGTACGACAGCACTTAGCGCGCGCCCTCGGATATCGACATAAACCCATCCCGATAAACGGGCATTCTCGCTCTTTAGCATGGGCGGGCCGTCGACCACGGTGACGGCCGCGACGTCAGCTAAGCGAATCTGCGCGCCTCGGGCGGTGAGAATCGGCAAACCGCGTAAGTTTTCCACTGAATCGCGTATTTCCCGCGGATAACGTACGTTAATCGGAAACCGCCGCAAGCCATCCACCACCTCGCCTATATTGTCCCCCCCGATGGCCGCCGAGACGACGCTCTGCACCTCGGACAGGTTTAGGCCATAACGGGCCGCGGCATCCCGATCAATCGTTATATCGATGTAGCGCCCGCCGTTGAGCCGCTCAGCCAGGGCCGATGACACGCCGGGGACTTGTTTAACAACACGTTCGATTTCACCGGTGATACGGTCGATATCCTGCAGGCTAGCCCCTGCCACCTTCACCCCGACGGGACTCTTGATACCCGTTGCGAGCATATCGATCCGACTGCTGATTGGCGGCACCCATAGATTGGCAAGCCCCGGCACTTTTACAACGCGATCCAGTTCTTCAATGATTTTTTCGGTTGTCATGCCGTCTCGCCACTGATCTTTGGGTTTAAGCTGGATTGTGGTCTCGAACATTTCGATCGCGGCGGAATCGGTGGCCGACTCCGCCCGACCGGCCTTGCCAAAGACGCTGTGGACTTCCGGCACGCTCTTAATGAGACGATCGGTTTGTTGAAGTAGCTGCGAGGCCTTGCCCACAGACAAGCCGGGAAGGGCGGTGGGCATATACAACAAGTCGCCTTCATCCAATGAGGGCATGAATTCGGAGCCCAAGCGTGACATCGGCAATGCGGTAAAGAGCACGAGCACCAGGGCAATGACCACGGTAGTCTTAGGCCGATGCAGCACAACCTCAAGAATGGGTCGATAAAGTGCAATCAAGAATCGATTGATTGGATTTTTTTGTTCCTCGGGAATCCGCCCTCGGATCAGGTAGCCCATCAACACCGGGATGAGCGTGACCGCCAGTAGTGCGGCGCCCGCCATGGCATAGGTCTTGGTGAACGCAAGCGGCGCGAACATACGGCCTTCTTGGGCTTCCAGGGTGAAGACCGGGACGAAAGACAACACAATGATCAACAACGAGAAGAAAAGCGCGGGGCCGACCTCGGTGGCCGATTTTTCAATCACTTGCCAATGTGCCTCTCCGGTGAGCTTTTTATCCGGGTGGGCGAGCTTCCATGCCTCAAGGTGTTTATGCGCGTTTTCAATCATGACGACGGCGCCGTCGACCATGGCGCCGATCGCAATCGCGATTCCCCCCAGTGACATGATGTTGGCGTTGACGCCTTGGTAATACATCACGATAAACGCAATCAATATACCAATGGGCAAGGTAATGATCGCCACCAAGGATGACCGTAGATGGAATAGAAATAACGCGCAGACCAGCGCCACTAGGATAAATTCTTCAATCAGTTTTTCTTGCAGGTTTTTAACCGCTCTGTTGATCAGATTGGAGCGATCATAGGTGGGTACTATTTCAACGCCTTCCGGTAAGCTTGCTTTCAAGCCGTCCAGCTTTGCTTTCACCGCCTCAATGGTTTCAAGCGCGTTTTTTCCGGATCGCATAATAACCACGCCACCCGCCACCTCGCCCTCGCCATTAAGCTCAGCCACGCCGCGCCGCATTTCAGGGCCCATCTGGATACGCGCCACATCGCCCAATCGTACCGGCACGCCCGTCTCATTGGTTGTCAGGGGAACCTTGCGAAAGTCATCCAATGAAGTTAGATAGCCGGAGGAGCGCACCATATACTCGGCTTCACCCAATTCCAGTACGGACCCCCCCGTCTCCTGATTGGCATTGCGCACGGCCTCAATCACCTTATCGTGCGAAATGCCATAGGCGCGCAGCTTCTCTGGATCGAGCACGATCTGGTACTGCCTGACCATTCCGCCAATACTGGCGATTTCCGAAACGTTAGGAACTGTTTTCAGTTCAAACTTCAAAAACCAGTCTTGCAGGGCGCGCAACTGCGACAAGTCCATTTTGCCGGTTCTGTCGACCAGCGCATACTCGTATATCCAGCCGACCCCGGTCGCATCAGGGCCCAGGGCCGCTTTTGCCTGCGGTGGCAGCCGTGATTGCACTTGACTTAAATATTCCAACACGCGGGACCGTGCCCAGTATGGATCGGTGCCATCCTCAAACAGGATGTACACGAAGGAATCCCCAAAAAAGGAATAGCCGCGCACGGCCTTGGCACCCGGCACCGACAACATAGTCGTCGTCAATGGATAGGTCACTTGATTCTCAACAATCTGTGGTGCCTGTCCTGGGTAACTGGTGCGAACGATGACCTGAACATCGGACAGGTCGGGGATTGCGTCGAGTGGCATCCGCGTCAGCGACCATATCCCCCAAGCGACAACCATAAGCGTCGCGAGCAGCACCAGGAATCGATTGCCAATAGACCAACGAATTAGATTGGCAATCATTTGGCGACTCCATGTTGGTGAGCGTTGTTGTGTTCGCTCTCAGCTGGATTATTCGCCTTAGGTGAAAGTTTGGTGATTTGGAAGTTGCCATCGGCGGTCGCCTCAAGCTCAAAAGTGATCTCAGTCCCGATTGAGATACCCACAGGATTCGCTTGAGGGGAAAGCGCAAATCCCATCGTCATCGGCGGCCATTCCAGGGAGGGTATCGCCTCGTGCGAGACTGTGATGTTGTTTTGATTAATGTCCTTTACAGTCCCGGTGGCATGATGGACTGGCTCTGCCGCTTTTTCGCTGCTCGCGCCATCATCCATACGCGTAGCTGTGCCTTTAATGCTGGCCTCTGAATCGAGCAAAAACTGCCCGGAGGTCACCACTTTCTGCCCCGCCGTTAGCCCTTTACGAATTTCGGTTTGTTCATTGGCCTCGGCGCCAGTCTGGACTTCTACAGGAAAAAACTTGCCCTCGTCTTGCGCCACCATCACAATACTTCGAGTGCCTGTTTGAATAACTGCTTCGCTCGGTACAAGCAGTACATCGGACTGTGGCAGGGACGCAAGGCTTACTGATACGAACATTCCCGGTATAAGCTGTTGCGAAGGATTAGCTAGCTCAATCCGCGCCTTGAGCGTCCGGGTGGCGGAGCTGACGTCAGGCAAAATCGCGCTGACTTTGCCATGGAATACGGTTCCTGGCAGGGAACCCGTACTTGCTTCGACGGCGTTACCTACTTGTACCTGGCTAGCCAGGTTTTCCGGAATTTCCGCATTCACCCAAACCGTACTTATCCCGTTAATGCGAAATAATGGCGCGCCCATCGATACCGTCATCCCTTCGCGTATCGCCAGCTCCGTCACCACGCCGTCAATTGGGCTAGTTATGCTCATACGCGCTTGAACTTTGCCACTGGAAATGACGGAACGGATCTGCTCCTCGTTCATGCCAGCCAGTTGCATCCGTTGTCGTGCAGCATCGGCTAAGCCGCTGGAGCCCGGGCCGCGTAAACGTCTGGCTGTTAGGTAATCTTCTTGAGCCGCAATCCAATCGGGCACATATAGATCGACTAAGGGCCCGCCCTTGCGAACGGCATCAAGCGTAGCCCTGGCATGCAGTCGTTCAACAAAACCGTTGCTACGCGCTTGGATTTGTGCCACGTCACGCTCGTTATACGCGACATTGCCTACGACGGTTGTGGACTTCGACAGGCTGCCTTTGACCACCTGTGCCGTGCGTATTCCCAAGCTTTGCGTTACCCGCGAGCTAACCGTGACTGCACCTTCGTCCTCGCCACCCCCGGCGTACACTGGCACCAATTGCATATCCATAAATGGGGACTTGCCCGGTTTGTCAAACTTTTGGCCCGGCATCATCGGATCTTGCCAATATAAAATTTTTGGCTCTGCGCCCTCGGTATTCGTTTTTTTCTCGGCCGGCGACGTTGTATGGTCAGTCGCCGGTGCAGACATTTGCATTCCCTGGCTTATACCGACTTGATACATGCCTATGCCACTGGCGCCCACTAGCCCTAGCGCAGTAATGGCGACAACAAGTTTGTAATTTTTCATTGTGAGTCCTTGTTAGTCAGGCTGGTTGCTTTCATATCAGCGTTATTGGCCGGAAGAATAAAATTTAGCTGTGCCCAGAGGCGATCAATATCGGCCGCCAGCTGCAAAGCTTGGATGCGCACGTCGATCACATTGCGATGGGCAGCCAGCACATCGGCAAGGTTGGCTTTGTCACCGCGATAGGCCGACCGAAGTGCAACCACACGGTCTATAGCCAATGGAATGAGTTCGCGCTCGTAGCGCCGATATCGTTCGCGAACATTGCTCCACTCAATGATTCTTGAGCGGGTTTCAGCAATAAGCGCCCGCAACCGTTCTTGACGTTCGGCCTGGGTGCGTCCGACGAGCGCCAGCTTTGCGGAAAGCTCCCGATTTTGAAGGTTTTTTTGATTCCATTGCAAAGGAATTGAAAGGCCAATTGAAACCATATTGGCGTAGGCCGGGCCTGTTTGGCTATATGCCAGCTCCACGCTCCAGTCTGCGGATTTATTGGCTTTGGCGAGCCGTGCCTCGCTCTCAGCGATCTCTTTTTGCTTAGTCAATACGACAATTTCTGGATGTTGCTCCAGTTGATTATCGAGCGCCTTCATATCCAACCGGATACTGTCCGTGGCCGGTTTTTCCGCCAAAGTACCGGCTGCAGCGTCACCCACCCAGCGTGTTAACGCCGTTTGCGCATTGTCGATACGGCGCTGCGCTTCGCTGGCACGGTCATCAAGCAGGGCAAGCGTGCTTTGTGCTGAAAGGATGTCTGCCTGACTACCGCGCCCAGCACGATAGGCTCCTTTGGCTGCCAGAATTTCCAGCTTCAATTGATTTCTTTGTTCTGCTATGACCTTAGCCATTGCTTCGCTGTAGTAACGATCAAGCCAGGCTGATGCCGTATCGCGCTTGATATCAACGGTCGTCACCGTCTTTTGGACTAGTTCCTTTTGAGCTTCCAATGAGAAGCGCTGCGCACGCAGCTCACGCTTCTCGGTCGCCGTCATTTCCTGCATCACGCTAACGCGGCGCATGGTGTCGGATGACCTGGTGATACTGAATTGATTGGCCCCGTTGATAGGTAGGTTTTCAATACCAACCTTGAGAACGGGGTCCGGTAATTGACCTGCGGCAATTGCTTGGTCGTGTGACGCCGAGACCGAAAAGTCCTGTGCAGCCAACTGGCGTGAACGTTCAATCGCGAGGGACAAAGCCTGCGCAAGCGTGAGCGTTGACGCGGCTGAGGCGGGTGCCGGGATCAGTGCGGCAGCGCAGGCTAGCAATACAGCCAAGCTGATTTGATGAGACGAGTGTGAGACGAAAGTACTGCGTCTAAACCAACGGGTTAAAGAAGACACCATAAAACCTCCACATAAGGACAGACATATGCTTGTGCGAGAAGCACAAGCGATGACGTGCAAGAGTTATGAGGAGGTCAAATACGGAAGCAACAATGTCGGATAGCGAGAGCCTGTGCTGTCGTTCGCTGCAAAGATACGGCTTGGAAAGACGCAGTGGCCTGACGCGGCGTCGGGCTAAATCCACTGACAAGCATAGTCGTCACGACGACGAATGGTTTGACCTGGGGCGCTTGATGCCTATCAAGCGATTGATAGGCGGTTTGTGTGTGAGCCGCGCACGTCGTAGGCGCGCTTATATCGGCATGATCGCAAGCTGACGCTAGTTTGGCACTAGCGTCTTGGGGTATGGCGATCGCGTCTACACTGCGCATCCGGGCGTGCTCAATACACGTGCCTCCAGCCAACGCCAGTTGCATAAACACAGTGCTAACGAGGGCAAAGAGCAATGCCGTAAGCTGAGAACCGCGGAGTACGATCATCGAGGTGCGTGACGTTTAATTAAATGAGAAGCTGCTTGAAGTGGATTACGGCCGGTGTTGAAGTTGGCCGACCCGCAAAGCTTATCGGCCCGACAACGATCCAAAAAGACCGGTGCGGAATTAGGCTCCAGTGTAAAAATTCTGGATATACGCCTTGTCTTCCTGAGTCATGTCGCGAAGTTCTTACTGAACGGCAGCACGGGTTTTGGCGGGTTCAGCCGTCGGTTCTGACCACGTTCCGGTAGCTTGACCTTGATGTGTGTCCCAATGGGAGCTTTGCTTAGCCTCTTGTAAATCTTGCTGAACGACAACACGGGTTTTGGCGGGTTCAGCCGTCGGTTCTGACCAACTTCCGGTAGCTTCACCTTGGTGCATGCTCCAATGTGAACTTTGCTTAGCCTCTTGTAATTCTTGGAGTACTTGAGCGCGCGTTTTATTATTTGTCGAGTCGTATGCTTCATACCCGCCTTGTTCGGTGCCGTCCGGGATCCAGGCAGCAAATCCCGTGGTGGGGATAGTTAGAGCCGCGGCAAGTAGGGTCATAATAGTTTTGGTGCGTAAATTCATCTTGAGTACCTCTTAAAGTTTATAGTCCGACATGCGGCAATGCCGCTGTATCGCGGTGCCGGTTTAATTACCAACATGACTACTTTAACGAGGGTTACCGAACAATCGCGTGACGCCGTTATTACATATTCGTCATCCGCATTAAGGACGCTGCTAGGTTCATTTCAGCTCTGTAATGTTTGATTTAATAGCGCGCAATGGCGACCTAAGGAAACTCTGAACAAGTCCCCGCTGTTGAGGAATTGATGTAATGTTATGCCCAGTATTGACCACCTGCTTTGAGATCATTGTCCATGAGCCAACTGAGTTTTTCTGACGCCGAGTTCGCCGGCAAACGCAAACAAACCCGCCGTGAAGTGTTCCTTGCCGAGATGGATACAGTGATTACGTGGGCCAGACTCACCGCGTTGATCGAACCGGTGTATCCAAAGGCTGGCAACGGGCGTGGGCCGAAGAACGCTCCGTTTCATTGATGCGCGAAGGTCCAGTCGTACGTATTCAAGGCGATAGATTGATGATGCGCCGCGCGCTGAGTAATCTTTTATCCAATGCCATACGCTATACCCCTGCGGGTCGAGCGGTCACAGTTTCACTAGCAGCGAACAGCAACGATATGGTGATTATTTGTGTGAAAAACCCGGGACTAGTGATTAATTCCGAACATCTTCCCAGATTGTTTGACCGATTTTACCGCGCGGATCCTTCACGCCAACGTAAGGGCGACGGAGCCGGTTTAGGCCTAGCCATTGTCAAATCGATTATTGACACACATGGCGGCACCATTACTGCAAAAAATGAGGATGGGCAAATAGTTTTTGAGATCAAACTTCCTCGGGATCGAGATCGCGCGACTTACAACAGTTAACTATTAAGTAAGTAGATCGACTGGCGGTTCTGAAAGGTAACTACGCACTGGGCGCTTTAGCGGCGACGTTATCGCCGCCTCCTCGGGCGGATAGTCACCGTTGCCAGCAGCAGCGATCTTATTTACCTTCGGTTGTTTCGTCACGCTGCGTCAAATCTGGTTCGCTCGAATTGCCATGTTGGTGTCCGCCGTGCCCATGCATCAGATGTATCAGCGGACAGGCTGCAAGGAGTAAATAAGGCCACCAACCGGCGATATGCCCCCAATGCTCCCGCAGTAGGTAAAAACCCGTCACTAGGACGAGGGAAATCCAAGCCTTGGCCCCCGGACGCGCCCAAAACGAGGTAGATGGCCGCAGGTGCTCGGGGTCGGACGGATGATGGTTCATGTGTAGGATCTCCAATTGGGATGGCTGAGTCTAGTCTTTCTAGGATACGGGAGGCCATCAGCGTGTTCGGCGAAATATCGACCAGCTACTTCGCCAGGCTCAGTGCCCGCAGCAGCATCCCCCGCGGTTTGCTCGAGGGTCGCTGCTAGAGCCCCCAGGGGCGGCTCCTTGAGTGCCTTCCACACTGACTGCGCTGCCGGTCAGCGGCTCAGAAGGGTAGCCCGCCGCCGCGAGAGCCTGTAGCAAGGCAGGTTGTACCGCAGCGATGTCGTCCACTTGGGCGCGCGCCATGCCCCGCGCAAGGTCCACCTCGGCGTTACGCACCCCCGGTATGCTGAGAAGTGTCCGGGTCACTCGGGCGACGCAGGCGCCGCAAGTCATTCCTGCTACCTTAAATTCGATTTGTTCCATACGTTACTCCTTAGGTGTCAATTCGATCCGAAGGGTAGGGTGAGCCGGTAGGTCGCCTCGGTTTCCTCTACCCGGCAGTCCCACATTGCGTTCTGCCAATAACAAGATAAACCTTCCCATCGTGACAAGGTCAAGCAATATCGCTACCGATTCTATCCCGGTTCCGGATAGCGATCGATTTCGGCGCGCTCCAAGCCGGACAGCAGATAGAAACCATATTCCAGGAAAAACTAGCTAGTCGTGTGCAACTCACCGAAGTGCAGATCTACTTTCGACTCGAACAGCGTCGACCACGAGTGGCCAACCGTCGTGCGACAGTGGCTCGTCGGTTGGGAAGCGCTTCTGAAGCCATCCTGAGAACAGGTAAAGCGTCAGTGGGAAGCCATACATTTCCACGAACAAAGCTACAACGAATGCCGTAGACGCCTTGAATGTTCGCCAGTCTCGCCCGGTGGTCGGTTTGAAAAAACCGAAAGCGGAGGTCGCAGAGTAGAGAATCACCAGTGACTATAGCCCGTAGGCCGATTCAGCACGGTTAAAACGAGGACAAACGGGCTTCACCAAGCCGTGAATAAGCGCTTTGATGCTTGAGCTGTTCGTGGAAGTCCACCCCAAACGAGTGGTTCTGTTTGCTGTGATTACAAAAATGTAATTGTGGAGTCATCGGATTGAAAGGGGCGCTTAGATATATTGAAACCGTTGTTCAGTGCAATTCAGTCCATACCGCGCCGGGCTTGCCGGATTTCAACTTCGAACTAATTAGGAGATGTGCGCATGAAACGACTAACCGAGTGGGTCGTTTCAACGTCGGGCATCTCGAGAAAGATTAAGAAAAGCGGTACGTACTTGAGCCGCCGTTACTTCGGATCGCACGAGGGAGCGGGGAAGTATGACCCACATGGCTCAAGCCGGTTTCGACCGTGCGAACCCAGTGTGCGCGCACGAACCGCCAGTCTAGGCGATGAAGACCCGAGGCGCATCCGGGCTAAACGCAATGAAATTGCTACAAATGTAAGCCTTACGTCGATATCGACTCCTTCCAAAACTGCTCGCCATCCCGGCGCCATTCGCAGAGGGCACTTCCATGTCTATCAACCACACCTCGCCTAAGCGCCGGCGCTGGACTCTCTGGGTCTTCCTAGCGCTGGCAGCGTTTTACCTAATTGCGGAGCACCGTGCTCATCTCGCGGGATCGCTGCGCTGGTTGCCGTTGGGCCTTCTACTGCTGTGTCCCTTAATGCATAAGTTCATGCACGGCGGTCATGGTGACCACGGTCGTGATGATGACGAGAACAAAGCGGATCGCCCGCCCGATGGCGGACATGCCAGTATGCGCGATAGCGCTTCATCGAAGGACAGCTCCGATACATCTTCAGGAAGGCACTGACATGCATGAATCTCAAGGCGAATATGGCCTATGGCTCCTTGCCGCCATTAACGCAGCATTCTTTATCTTCTTCGCTTGGAGCTTTTATAAGCCGTTGACCCGATGGGATTGGCGGGGGTTTGGGATGTTCTCGGCGTTTGTCGTGGCGTTGTTTGCTGAGATGTACGGGTTTCCGCTCACGCTTTACCTGCTGTCCGGCTGGCTGAGCGCGACCTATCCACAAGTAGACTGGCTCAGCCATGACGCAGGGCACTTGCTTGAAATGTGGTTCGGATGGCGCGCCAACCCGCATTTTGGGCCGTTTCATTTGGCGAGTTTCGTGCTGATGGGCGGTGGGTTCTGGCTGCTGGCGTCTGCCTGGCCGATCTTGTACCAGGCACAGCGCGAGGGTCGGGTCGCGCGGGAGGGCATCTACGCACGCATCCGCCATCCGCAATACGTGGCATTTGCCCTAGTGCTGACTGGATTCTTACTACAGTGGCCGACGTTGATCACGATTATCTTCTACCCCGTGCTGCTGTGGGCCTATGCGCGGTTGGCTCGGCGTGAGGAGCGCGACAGTTTGGCTCGTTTTGGCGACGATTACGCCCGCTACATGCGCGAGGTGCCCGCATTCCTGCCTCGACGCCGGCGAGCTCATGATTCACACGAAGGGGAACTTTGATGCCTGTCCATAAAACAGCTGCGAGGACGCGCACTTGGCCTATTGGCGGCATGGTGAGCGCCGGATGCGCGCGCACCCTAGAGAAAGTAATCGCGGCCGTACCAGGCGTCACCGCAGTATCCGCCAACTACGCCAATGCGAGCCTGCAAGTGTCCTTCGATCCTACTAGTCTCTCGACCGGGGCGGTCGCCGCCGCGATCAGGAAATGCGGATTCGATTGTGAGGCGGTGGGGCAAGATGCCGAGCCGACGCCAGAAGTTGGGCGTAAGCAGCCGCACAGCGCGCATGCGGAGGCCCATGACGCGCACGCCGGCATGCACCATGGAAACGATTTGCATGCCGCAGCCCGCGATATGCGCCGCCGCTTTCTGGTCGCGCTCGCCTTTGCGATCCCGGTATTCCTATGGTCGCCGATGGGCATGACGGAACCGCCGCCCGTTCCTTTCGGTCTGCGAGAGAATGTCTGGCTATTCCTGCTGGCGACCGGCGCGGTGCTGTATCCCGGGTGGCCATTCTTCGCCGCCGCGGTTCGCTCGCTGCGGCGCGGCGTTCTCGATATGGCGGTGCTGGTGCTACTGAGCGTCGGCACCGGCTACGGGTTTAGTATAGCTTCAACGTTTCTCTTCGACGGTCCCAACTTTTTCGAGGCGTCCGCCGTCCTGCTCACTTTTGTCCTGCTAGGTCACTGGCTCGAGATGCGGGCCCGCGCCGGTGCTTCGGATGCGATGAAGGCCCTGCTGAAGCTCTCACCGCCGCGCGCCGTCGTGCGACGCAGCGGTCAAGAGATTGAGATGGCGACCGCGGAGGTGTTGATCGGTGACCTAGTGGTCGTGCGCCCGGGTGCAAAAGTCCCTGTTGACGGGGTTGTGACGGAAGGCAGCTCCCAGGTCGATGAGTCGATGCTGACCGGAGAATCCATGCCTGTGCGCAAGGATCCAGGCGCACTCGTGGTCGCTGGGTCGATCAACAAGAGTGGCGCGTTTACCTACAGCGCCACCAAAATCGGCAGTGACACCGCGCTCGCACAGATCATCAAACTTGTGCAGGACGCACAGAATTCCAAGGCGCCCGCCCAGTTGCTCGCCGACCGCGCCTCGCAATGGCTCGTGCTTGCAGCCATCGTGATCGGCTTGGGGACGTTCGCCGTGTGGTTCTGGTGGTTGGGCCAGCCGTTGCTCTTTGCTCTCACGCTCACGATTACGGTTTTTGTAATTGCTTGTCCGGACGCTCTTGGATTGGCGACACCCATGGCGATTATGATTGGGACGGGGTTAGGTGCCCGCCACGGCATCCTTTTTAAGCATGCGGAATCCATCGAAAAGAGCGCCCGGCTGGACGTCGTGATTTTCGACAAGACCGGCACTTTGACCGTGGGCGCGCCGGAAGTCGTCGAGATGGCCATCGCGGCGGATTGGACGCAGGAACGGCTGCTTGCGGTCGCCGCTGCTGTGGAAGCGCACTCCGAGCATCCCCTGGCACAGGCCATCCTCAAGCGTGCCGGTCCGATATCAGAACGTGCTGTGGCCTTCACCAACATCGATGGGCAAGGCGCCATGGGCATGGTCGACGAGGTGCAGGTGTTGCTTGGCAACCGCCTGCTCATGGTGGAACATGGTATCGACCTTCGCGTCTTGGAAGTCGACGCGCAGCGTCTAACCGGCGCAGGTCGCACGGTAATCTTTACCGCTGTCGGTGGTCAGCTCGTAGGCCTTATTGCAATTGCTGACGCGATCCGTGAGACCTCGCGCGCGGCAATCGATGAGCTGCACCGGCGCAGCATAAAGGTCGCCATGATCACTGGCGACAACCGGCCGACCGCCGAGCGCGTGGCTCGAGATCTCGGGATCGATATCGTGCTGGCTGATGTGTTGCCTGGGGGCAAGGCCGACGAAGTCAAAAAGCTGCAAGCGCAGGGTCTCAAGGTCGGCATGGTCGGCGACGGCATCAACGACGCCCCGGCACTTACGCAGGCCGACGTCGGCTTTGCAATCGGCGCCGGTACGGACGTGGCTATCGACAGCGCGGACATCGTCCTGATGCGCAGCGATCCGCACGACGTTGTCCGAGCGATTACCGTAGCCCGAGCGACGCTGCGTAAGATGCACCAGAACCTGGCCTGGGCGGTCGGCTACAACGTGTTCGCCTTTCCGTTGGCAGCCGGCGTGCTGTACCCCTTTACGCTGTCACCCGAGGTTGCTGCTCTTTCGATGTCGGGTAGTTCAGTCATCGTGGCTCTCAACGCGCTGCTGCTACGGCGGGTCCGGCTGGCTCCGCGTAGTGCCGCCGCAACATCCTCTTCCTCGCCTCTCAACGCTGCGGGCTCGCCGCTCGCCCCTGATCGGAGCACTCATGAATAACAATATTGGACCTACTCTCCAGTTTTTAGGCGCTGCGGGCACTGTGACTGGTTCCCGGTATCTTGTGGAAGCCAACGGGCGCCGCGTGCTCGTGGACTGCGGTCTGTTCCAAGGCTACAAGCAGTTGCGTGATCGCAACTGGACACCGTTTCCCGTCGACCCCACATCAATCGACGCCGTAGTACTTACCCATGCTCACTTGGACCATTCGGGATACGTGCCTGCACTGGTCAAACGAGGTTTTCGTGGCCGTATCCACTGCACCAATGCGACTGTAGCCCTGTGCGGTCTCTTGCTCCCGGACAGCGGGCACTTGCTCGAAGAGGAGGCGCAATACGCGGCACGCAAAGGCTTTTCCAAGCACAAGGAGCCCGTCGCGCTCTATACCGAGCGTGACGCTAGGCAGAGCTTGCGCCAGTTGCAGGGACACGCCTACGAGCTCGATATCGAGGTCGCACCCGGCATCCAGGCCCGATTCCACCCAGCCGGCCACATTCTGGGCGCCGCCCATATCAGCCTGGATGTGCAAGGCCAGCGTCTGCACTTCAGCGGGGACCTGGGGCGGCAACACGAATCGCTCATGAATCCCCCCTCATCGCTTCCCGGCTGTGACGTGTTGGTCTGCGAATCCACTTATGGCAATCGATCACATGTAAACGTGGACCAGGAAGCGGAGCTTGGGCCTATCGTGCGTCGAGTGGCTGCTCGCGGCGGGGTGATTGTCATACCTGCGTTTGCTGTAGGTCGCGCGCAGGCGCTGATGCTGCACTTGGCGCGGCTGCAGCAGCGGGGCGAGATCCCATCGTTGCCGGTCTACCTTGACAGCCCAATGGCAGTGAATGCGACCCGACACTACCACGCGCATCATGACGAACACCACGTATCCAACGAGGACTGCCAGCGCATGTACGAGCTGGCGACTTTCGTCAACAGCGTCGACGAATCGAAAGCGCTTGACCGACGCCGTGTGCCGATGATTATTATCTCGGCCAGCGGCATGGCCACCGGTGGTCGCGTGCTGCACCATATCGAGGCCTTCGGATCTGATTACCGAAACGCGATCCTGCTGTCGGGTTATCAGGCAGGCGGCACGCGAGGCGCCGCACTTGCCGCGGGCGTCCGCACACTGCGTATGTTCGGTCGCGACGTTCCTATTCGCGCCGAAGTGGTGCAGCTGCAGGGATTTTCTGGCCATGCCGACGCCACCGAACTGCTGGACTGGATGCGGACTGCGCCTTCGGCACCGCACATGGTGTACGTCACCCATGGCGAACCGGATGCTGCCGACACGCTGCGGATCAGCATTCAGCGAGAACTAGGCTGGCAAGCGCGTGTGCCGGAACACCTGGAACGCGTGGAGCTGGAGGCAGCGCGATGACTGTATCTGCGTCAAGCCATACATCCTTGCGAGTTACCCGTGCCGGTATTGATACCTATCAACAGCCGATCGCGTATATGCACCGCGATTGCGAAGTGTGCCGCTCTGAAGGCTTTGTTGCCATGACCCGAGTTCGGATACAGGTGGGCGACCGGTTCTTGACCGCAACATTAAATGTGGTGGTGAACGAGCAGATTGCCCTTGATGAAGTGGCATTGTCTGAGGCTGCTTGGAACATCCTAGAGCCGGACGTCGACGCGCGGGCAACCGTTCGACACCCTGCGCCTGCCGCTTCGGCTGGAGCGTTGCGTGCCAAGGTCTTCGGGGCGCGTCTGGACGATGCACAATACCTCACGCTGGTAGAGGATGTGGTAGAAAGTCGTCTCTCTGATCTAGAGTTGGCGGCCTTCGTCTCAGCTAGTGCCGGTGAACGCCTCGACCATGGAGAAACCACCGGGCTAACCCGCGCAATGATCTCCGTCGGGCAGCGATTAGACTGGGGGGAGGGCACTGTGTTGGACAAGCACTGCGTCGGTGGGCTGCCCGGCAATCGCACGACACCGATTGTGGTGGCTATTATTGCAGCGCTGGGCTATCTCATCCCTAAAACGTCCTCTCGGGCGATCACCTCCCCGGCGGGTACGGCCGATACGATGGAAGTCATGGCGCCGGTCTCGCTGGACATACCGGCGATGCGCCGCGTGGTCGAGCGCGAGGGAGGTTGCATCGTCTGGGGCGGGAACGTTCGCCTAAGTCCTGCGGACGATGTTCTCATTCGTATTCAACGGCCGCTGGATTTCGACAGTGACGGGCAATTGGTCGCCAGTGTGCTGTCCAAGAAGGTCGCCGCCGGATCCACGCATGTGCTGATCGACATGCCGGTCGGGCCCACCGCCAAGGTCCGCAGCGACAGTTCAGCGGACAGCCTAGCTGCACGCCTGCGCCACACGGCTGAGGCGGTCGGCCTGCAGTTGGGCATCTATCGCTCCGATGGTACACAGCCGGTGGGTGTGGGAATCGGGCCAGCTCTTGAGGCACGGGATGTTCTCAAAGTCCTAAACAATGACGCCGACGCGCCGGCCGACCTCAAAGAGCGAGCGATTGCCTTGGCGGGTGCCTTACTCGAGTTGGCCCCTGGAAGCGCCTCAGGCACCGGGATCCAACGTGCGCGCGCGGTATTGCACTCCCGGCAAGCGCTGGCAAAGTTCCTTGCCATCTGCGAGGCTCAAGGTGGATTTCGAGAGCCTCCACAGGCGGCATTAACCGCCGATGTCGCCGCCCCCTTGGAGGGGCGCATTACAGCGATCGACAATCGACGCCTTGCACGTATTGCGAAGCTGGCCGGGGCGCCGACTTCGCCCGCCGCCGGTTTGGAAACGGCGTTGCGGGTCGGCAATACGGTGCAGCACGGCCAGCCCCTTTTTACCGTGCACGCGCAATCGCGCGGTGAGCTTGCCTATGCTCTGGAGTACGCTAGGATCAATCAGCCATTCTCAATTTCTACGGAGGGCGCATGACCCGAGTTTTGATGCCTTTTCCCGCTGACGCTACCTTGGCTGCTACCATCGCTACACATCTCCAAGCGCGCGTGGCGCCAATAGCTTGGCGGCACTTTCCCGACGGTGAGTCGCTCGTCACGTTAGACGATGACCTTGAAGGGGCGGATGTGGCGATTTTGGCCACGCTGCGCAACCCAGATCCACTGGCTTTGCCGTTGCTGTTTGCGGCCCACACTGCCCGTGAGTTTGGCGCACGCTCGGTCGGATTGATTGCGCCGTACCTGGCCTATATGCGCCAGGACACCCGCTTTCACGGCGGCGAAGCGGTCAGTGTGCCGCTCTTTGCTCGATTTCTGGAAGAGGCCTTTGATTGGTTGGTGACCGTGGATCCTCACCTGCACCGGATCCGGCAACTGCAGTCGTTGTATCGTATTCCCGTCGCTCACGTTTCGGCGACGCCAGCCGTGTCGCGCTGGATCGCTCAGGCGATCCCCGAGGCTATACTGATTGGTCCTGATAGTGAAAGTGAGCAATGGGTATCACGCATTGCCCAAGAGGCGCAGTTGCCCTATCAAGTGCTAAACAAGGAGCGGCATGGTGATTACGACGTTCGCGTCAGCCTGCCGGATCCTTCAGCAGTAGCAGGGCGCATCCCCGTACTGGTTGACGATATCGTCTCATCGGGTCACACGATTCTGGAGACGGTGACGCACTTACAGCGCCTTGCGTTACGCGAAGCGGTGCTAGTCACTATCCATCCCGTCTTTGCCGGCAACGCCTATGAACGTCTGCAGGACGCCGGACTTAAACACATTGCCAGCACCGACACTATCGCCCATCCATCCAACGCGATCTCGGTTGGATCCGACCTTGCGGCGGCCGCCTCGGCGCTAATGACTTCTTCATCGGTTCCCTGGGAGGATACATGAACCAGCATCTCACCTGTTGTACCTCCGATCAACTGGCAGCCTCCGAACGCCAGCGCATCGTAGAACTGGCAGCTGCTCATAGACGGGCCGACCCCGAGTTTGCGCACTGGGCTGCCGGCTATGGCGTAATTCGCCACGATCCGCTTACTCAGATACGGGTGCGCCAGATGGTGGACGAGCTTGTCGCCCGTAGCCGCACGCCGGATGCAGCCACTGCCTGGCGGCAGCTCGCCGCGGCCGACCGTCTTACGAGCGCCGGCATGTGGCTGGTCGCGCACATGACGTACGGTCGCTGCGTGCGTACCGACGGCGCGACGCTCGACGCGGCCGAATTCAAACCCACGCCAGAAGGTCATACCGGCGGCTCACTCAACATGGTGCCCGCGTACACGGGGTACCTCCTGATGGACGCGCTGGACGGGGTGACCCGCGCCTGGATGATGGGACAAGGGCACTGCGTTGCCGCGATCGATGCACTCAACGTGCTGGTCGGCAACATGACTGAAGCCCATGCGGCACGCTACGACCGTTCCGACGCGGGCTTGAGTCGCTTCGTCAGCGACTTCTACGCCTACACGCTTAACCCCGATGGGACGCCCGCCTCGCCGCTCGGTTCGCATGTCAATGCGCACACTGCGGGGGGTGTGATGGAAGGTGGCTATCTCGGTTTCGCCGAGCTGCAATACGTGCATGCACCACTCAAAGGCGAGCGTCTGGTCGCGTTTCTTAGCGATGGGGCCTTTGAAGAGCAACGGGGAAGTGACTGGGCGCCGCGCTGGTGGCGCGCTGAGGACAGCGGCTTAGTCAGTCCAATCATGATCCTCAATGGACGGCGCATAGAACAACGCACTCAGATCGTTCAACAAGGCGGCGAGCGCTGGCTCAACCATTACCTACGCTTGAATGGCTTTGATCCGGTTGCCCTTGATGGCCGCGATCCGGCCAGTATCGCGTGGGGCATCCATATCATGGAAGCACGGCTGCAAGCTCAGGGTGATTTGTCCCGAGGTGAGGTGCGCCTACCCTATGGCATCGCCGAAACCATCAAGGGCTACGGATTTCCAGGGGCAGGGACCAACTCCGCGCACAATCTGCCGCTGGCCGGCAATCCGGCGCACGATGCCGGGGCGCGCGCGCTATTCAACGAAGGCGCCGCTGCACTGTTCGTTTCAGCACCGGAATTGGACCGAGCGATCTCGGCACTAAACAATCACCACACCCATCAGCGGTCACGTGAGCGGGATCACGCGCTCGCGGATCGGCAGGTGGAGCGGCCCCGTGTGCCGGTGATAGCAGATCGCGCAGTTGGGGGAACGAGTTCGCCGATGGCTGCTCTGGACGAGCTGTTTGTGGCGATCACTCAAGCGAATCCCGATTTACGCGTGCGAGTCGGCAATCCCGATGAGTTGCGCAGCAATAAGCTTGACCGCACGCTGGATGTGCTAAAGCATCGGGTGCAGATTCCTGAGCCCAGCGTCGCAGAATCATCGACTGGCGCGGTCATCACCGCGCTCAATGAGGAGGCCGTCGTATGCGCGGCGCTCGGTAACAAGGGCGGCTTGAACTTGGTAGTTACCTACGAGGCCTTTGCGCCGAAGATGCTCGGCGCGGTCCGCCAAGAGCTGATCTTTGCGCGACAGCAAGCGCATGCCGGGCGCCCACCCGGGTGGCTGGGTGTCCCGCTAGTGCTCACATCTCACACCTGGGAGAACGCCAAGAACGAACAATCGCATCAAGACCCGACCATGGTAGAGGCGATGCTGGGTGAGTCGGCTGATGTTGCTCGGGTGGTATTCGCGCCAGACGCCAACGGTGCTGCCGCTGCCTTGGCCCGCGCCTATATGCAGCGTGGCACTATCACTGCACTCGTTGTGCCCAAGCGTCCAGTACCTCATATCCTGACACCGGACCAAGCGCAAGAGCTTGCGGCGATCGGTGCCGTATGCCTAACGGGCGATCCTGCGACGGCGGCCATCTTGCTGGTCGCCACAGGCGCTTATCAGCTGCAGGAAGTGCTCCGCGCGCACGCCCGCTTGACCGAACGGGGTTTGACAGCAGCTGTCGTCTATTTAGCCGAGCCGGCCCGGTTCCGCGCGCCCAGGGATTCTGACGAGGCGCGATACACGCACGCCGAGACTCAGGTGCGAACCCTCTTTCCAACAAAAAGGCCGCGAGTGTTCCTGACCCATACTCGTCCGGAGCCGTTCTTGGGAGCCTTACGGCGGCTGGACACTGGCCCAGCCACCACTGTGGCGCTGGGCTTTATCAACCGTGGCGGAACGCTGGACGTGCCGGGGCTCCTCTTTGCGAACCGAAGCACCTGGGCGCACGTCGTGGAGGCGGTCGCGCGTGTGTTGGGCATGGAACGAGGGAGTGTACTGACTGAAGACGAGCTTGCGGCCGTTAGTGGCACGGGCGAGCCTGCAACACTCCTGCCACCCATACCAGTGTCAGCGCTTTGAGCGCGTGCTTTCGCGGGGCCTGTGTGCCCATAGCACTCACACTGACCGATCAATCGAGGGTTCTGTGACTGGCCTTAATTTACTCGCTTTGAATGTGGGCTCGACCACGGTGAAAGGCGCGACGTATGCGCTTGAATACTCTGACTTAAACGCACAGCCACGACTACTTGAGTGCTCCCGTGCTGAAATCCAAGCTGGTGCCGAGCCACAGGAACTTCTAACATTGCTCCTCGATGCGTTGCCCGAGCCAGCTCAACGCCCAGACGTGGTGGTGCACCGAATCGTACATGGAGGTAACCTATGTGGCGGCCATGAACTGGACGGAGCTATCTTGGCCGAGCTCGAGGCGTTGGCGCCACTGGCGCCGTTGCACCAGCCCGCAGCGCTTACCGTTGCTCGTGCCGCGGGCCAGCGCTGGCCGCAGTCTCGGCATGGCGTGGCGTTTGATACAAGCTTCCACGCTTCACTTGCCCCGTGGAGCCGACGTCTGCCGATTCCCAGAGATTGGGACGCGCTCGGTGTGCGCCGCTACGGCTTCCACGGTCTTGCCTTCGCTTCCGCCTTACGGGAAGTGGCCGCGCAAGACGCTACTGTTCTGCGCGGTCCGGCTGTATTCGCACACCTGGGTGGCGGGTGCAGCGTCTGTGCCGTAGAGGACGGCGTAAGTCGTGACACCACGATGTCCCTCACGCCTTTGGGCGGTGTGCCAGGTCCAACGCGCTCGGGAGATCTCGATCCCGGCGTCTTACTGTATATGCTCCGCCAGAATGGAGGGGATGTAAACGCAACAGAGTTGCGGCTGTTCCACGCTGGAGGCTTGGCGGGGATTGCAGGACACGGGGACATGCGCGTGCTACTTGCCGACTCCGAACCGTCAGCACAGCTTGCTGTGGAGTTGTTCACAGTACGCATCGCGCAGTCGATTGCCGCCATGGCGACTGGGATTAACGGAGTCAACCATCTCGTGTTCTCCGGCGGCATAGGCCATCGCGCGGCGCTTGTGCGGGCACGGATTGTCGCGCGTCTAGAGTGGTTGGGTCTCGCCCTGGATACTGACCTGAACAATGCCGGGGCGACCCGCATCGACGCTCGTACAGGGCCGGGCATATGGAACGTAGCCGTTGACGAGGAACGCGAACTGGCCGAATCGGCGCTAGTCTGGCTCTAGAAAGCCGTACGTCAGTTGTTGCCTGCATAGGAATCCAGTGGCCCGCTAAAATTGGAAGAATCGCAGATTACGAACAGGTAGAGAGTGAATTCAAGCAGAAAGCCGTTTTATGGCCGGTTTGAGTTTTCGGTTCTGTTATGCTTTTTCCCTTTTTTAATGGCAGTGTGGAACGGCTGTCTACCTAAATGTTAGCGCCGATGTAATACTGACCCCCTTTCTAGCGCGCCGCTGCCAACTGGTACACCTGGCGGCCCCGCTAAAGTGACACGCACAATAGAACTCACGATGGACGACACAATGCGATTTACGCCGAGCGAAATCCACGTTAGTGCCGGCGAGACCGTGCGCTTCTTTATCAAGGATAAGGGGAAAATCCCTCACGAAATGGTGATCGGATCGATTGCCAATTTGAAGGCCCTTGCTGCAGAAATGCAAAAAATACCAGGGATGCAGCATGCGGAACCGAATATGATCACCTTGGCACCATCCCGATGTAATGCTGGTGGATATGGTCAAGAACGGTCTGGTACCAGGGCGGACGGCGCCTCCGGGCTATGTGAGCGACATGCCGGCGTACTGCGACGTCCTTAGCGACCAAGAGATCAATGCGGTACTCGCTTATATCAAAAGCAGCTGGCCGCCAAAAGTTCTCGCGGCGCAAAAGGAAGTTACTTTGCAACGAGAGAACTGATGCAATTGAGTGCACCTTTATTTGTATTGTTAGACGTCTAGGTCTTACGTTTTCCTTGGAGCAAGTTTTTATGAAATTATGGTTAGCAGCGGCTGCCTTAGCTACCGCATCATCCTTTGCACATGCTGCCGGTACGGCCATCACCGTATACCAGGATCCCAATTGTGGCTGCTGCACAGGCTGGGTCGAGCACATGCGCAAGTCAGGCTTTGACGTTACGGCGATTAAGACTACCGACATGGCTTCGGTGAAACAAAAACTCGGGGTGCCGTCGCAGCTTGGTTCATGTCACACGGGTGTGATCAAGGCCACCGGCCAAGTTATCGAGGGGCATGTGCCGGCTAACGCCGTCAAAAAATTGATCACCGACGCGTCAGTAAAGGGGGTGTCGGCGCCTGGCATGCCTTTAAACGCGCCTGGCATGGGCCAGCTTGACGGCAATCTGATTACTGTGGACTTCACGGGTAAGGCGTTTTCTCGAGATTAGGCACCGCGCAGTAATGGGTAGAGCGCGAAGTGAGCTGCATCATTGCGCCCGAGCGCGCACGCTATAAGCAAGGGTATCGCTTTCGTCGCAACTGAGCACTCGTCGGTTCCAGGCGTTAGAACGGCGCTGCATTACGCGCACCGTTAGAACGATTGGTACAGTTTTAGAGGATGCGGTTGTTTTGCCTTTTGACATACACACGTTCGGTACATAGGTCTTCGCCGACTTTAGGACAGTACAGCCTCCTGACTTGTCGCTGCAACATTGAAGACATCTAGCATGTGCGTCAAGCTCGATTCTTCAATCGTCGATAGCGGCCCAAGGCTGCGTAGACGCTCCAATGTTCGCGCGACTTCGCGAATTCGTGCCGGTTCCTCGCGCGCAAGTAATTGGGGCAACGCGGCGATTGCCGCGTCGGCATCAATACGGATGATGTTGGCTTGTCGACGTACGATGTCTCGGAAAGAGTCCATGTTAAAGCCAAGATTGCAGTCGGGTTGATGCAGCTCAAGCGTCAGATTGGCACGTCGTTCGTCGATTGAACTGCAGAAGCGGTGAATATAGAATACGGCTCGAATACCTGCCTCGACGGCGCCGCCTTCAGCTGCCGCATTGCGAAGCCCAGCGATTTCTTGCGCCACAAAGGCCCGGTGTTCGGGCGAAACACTGGGTCGCCTGCGCGAGGATTCATCATCGGCCGCTTCTCCGGTGAGTGCTTGTACCCAAGGTGAGCTGTATGTCCATTCAAAAACCTTTTCGTAGGCGTCGTCGCGAACGTCTTGCCAGAGGTTCAACGTCTTTACGATAGCGTCCGACCACGCTCCCTGGATTTGCAGAAAAGGATTGTCGCCGGCAATGGGTGTGCGTTGCTCGCGGACTTTTTTCGCCGTATTAGCTATGACCGGTGCTAATGGATTGCGATCAGACCACCATTCGTAAGAAAGCCGCAACGGATGCACGGTCTGTACCCAGTACGCCGTCTGTGGCGTCACTGCCTGGCGCACCCAGGGCTGTACAAACTGACGGTACAAACCGAGGTTGATCTTCGATACTTGCGCCACGGCGGCGAAACGCCGGTCACTCTCAGGGTCTGGCTGAACGATTTCACGCACGCTGGCGATGCCTTCACGTTGGACTGACAGTTCATAGCTTTCGGTAGAAAGCACTGCATCTTTTTGTGGATTTTCTGCAATCGTTGCCCGGTAAATGCCGGCGGGCAGGACGTCAATCAAGTCGATGTTGGTGGCGAACTTATGATGCTCTTTGCGGCTAACCGCCCCGGAGACGAAGATGCCCAGGTGGCCGACGCTTTCGTGAGTGGCGTAAATAATGGTTTGATCGTGCGTCAGCACATCCTTGTCATCGTCGTACAGGTCAGTGATCCAGCCTAGCGCCTGCGGTGGCGGTGTAATGTTGTCGCCATAGGAGCAGAACACCACGATTGGCGAGCGAATGTTGCGCAGGTCGATACGCACGCCGTCCGAGGTGAGCAGTTCGGTCGTGGCAAGGCGGTTGCCAACGAACAGATTGTCAACGATGTACTGCATCTCAACATCATTGAGGTAGACGTATCCACCCCAATATTTTTCAAAGCCCAAGTAACGTGGGGCCTCGTCGTCGATGTTGGTGTATACGTGATGTTGTTTGCTCCATAGCGTATTGGCTGGATTCAGGTTTTCGAAGTTTTGCACCAACCAGGCGCCATCAAAGCGTCCAGCGCCAAGGTCGCTGGTCATTGCAGTGAGCCAACTGCCACCAAGCAGGCCTGCGGCATAGCGCATGGGGTTACGCCCGCGCCAGCCAGCCCAATACGACAGCGGTGCGCCGGCGACAATGATTGGGCCGAACAATTCGGGACGCATCGCTGCGGTCATCAGGATCTGCCACCCCGCTTGGCAATTGCCGATGACGGCCGGTTTGCCCTCGCGGCATGGGTGCAGCGCAATCACCTTTTCCAGAAAGGCGGCTTCGGCGTGCATCACGTCCTCGATTGTCTGCCCCGGTACCGGGTCGGGCAAGAAGCCAATGAAATAGCATGGATGGCCGGCGCCGATCACTACACCGATCTCACTGTCGACTTTGAAGCCGCCAATACCGGGGCCGTGGCCGGCGCGTGGATCGATCACCACGAACGGTCGCTTCATGTGGTCCGTAGGCTTATCGTAAGGCGGTATGATCCGTACCAGCCAATAATTCACGGGACGAGGCAAGTCCCGGCCGAACATAACCACTTCAGAAGGGAAGTCCAGGACATGCGGAACCTCTTCCGTGAGGTGGGCCTGGTACTGGTTGCCGCGCTGGCGCATCACGTCTGCATAGAGGATGCTTCGTTGCCAAGCATCGACTGCATACTCCCTCATCGCGTCGACCGACGGCAGTCCAGCAGCTGAAAAAAGCCCCAGAGTATTTCCTGGTGGGCCAGCTGTACTGTCTTTTTCTGATGCATCAGGGCGGACTATTTCCTGCGGTTTATACGATTTTTTGGTGGTCATGTCGGTTTACCCATTGGTTGTCAGTTCATGGTCCTTAAGAAGACTAGGTTACTGGGGTGGAGTAGTAGGCGCAGGCATGCGATCCATCATCATTTGCATCATCGACTGCATCATGTCCATGCGCTTTAGCATCATCGTGTGGTGTGCCGCTGATGATTTCGTGGAAGTCTTTTCGGCTGTTTGGGGAGACATACCGTCCTTCATTCCCATACCTTGCATTCCCGCAGAAGCCATTCCCATCATTTTCATGCCTTCCTGCATTAGCTTATGGTGCTCGGACATCAGTGCTTGCCGTTCATCGGGGCTCGCCTTCTGAAGCTTTTCATGAAATGCATGCATCGTCTGCATGTGCGTATCCATTTGCTTTTCTAACAGAGCCGGATCCACATCTGTTTGGCCTGATGCTGACGTCCCGCCCGTCGCGGCCAACTCAGGATGGTGGACGTTGTGCTCGTCTGCGGTCTGAGCCAGGGCTAAAGCGCTAGCCGAACTTAAAATAATAGAAGAAACAACTAAACGAACTATTCTCATGGTGAGCTCCTTGCAGCAATTAATAGTCAAGAGGTTGGCTACTGTCTTGACTATACTCACCATGGCCTGTCATAGAGATGTCGCGGTCATTACAAAGCTGTAATGACCGTGGTCTATGTGTACTATTATTGGATGTCGCGCACACGCAAGGAAAACTTGGCCTTAGACGGATTTTCGCAGTCGTAGTGCGTTAAATACGACTGACGCCGAACTCAGGCTCATGGCCAGTGCCGCGATCAACGGCGAGAGCAAAAGTCCAGTAAACGGATATAAGACACCCGCTGCCAGCGGCACGCCCAGTGCGTTGTAAATGAATGCGAAGCCGAGGTTTTGCTTCATATTGGCCACCGTCATGTTTGACAGGTGCTGAGCCGTGGAGATACCGCGTAGATCCCCTTTGACCAGCGTGATTTGGGCACTGTTCATGGCCACGTCGGTGCCGGTTCCCATGGCAATGCCGACATTTGCTTTGGCTAGAGCCGGTGCGTCGTTGATGCCGTCGCCCGCCATGGCGACAATGCGCCCCTGCGATTGGAGCTTGTTAACCAAGTCCAGCTTGTCGGCGGGTTTGACCTCGCCGTAAACTTCGTCAATGCCCAGGCGTTTCGCGACGGCTTTCGCGGTCGAGACGCCGTCTCCGGTGGCCATGATGACGCGGACTCCCGCCGCCTTCAGCGTGCGCATCGCTTCAGGCGTACTGTCCTTGATGGGATCGGAGACGGCCAGCAAGCCCGCCAACCGGCCATCAACTGCAAGATACATGACGCTGGCGCCCGTGGTCCGGAAGGACTCAGCGGTGGTAGTCAGCGGCAGGACATCCACCCTTTCTTGCTGCATGAGCGCGGTATTGCCCAATGCCAACATTTTGCCGTCGACCTGGCCGCGAACGCCAATGCCGCTGCCCGATTCAAAATCAAAGACGGGACTCAAGGCCATGCCTTGCTTGCGCGCCGCGTCGACGATGGCGTCGGCCAAGGGATGTTCGCTGCCCTGATCCAGGCTTGCGGCAAGGCGCAGCACCTCGTCGGCTTCCATATCGCCGGCGGGGATCGCTTGCTCGAACGCGGGCCGGCCTTCGGTCAAGGTGCCGGTTTTATCGACAATCAGCGTATCGACTTTGCGCAGGTTCTCGATCGCGGCTGCATCGCGAAAGAGCACGCCTTGCGTGGCGCCTCGGCCCGTTGCGACCATGACGGACATGGGTGTGGCCAGCCCCAATGCACAAGGGCAGGCGATGATCAACACGGCTACGGCGTTGATCAAGCCATAAACCCAGCTTGGCTGTGGACCGAAAATGCCCCAGACAAACAGCGTGACGATGGCGATGGCGACCACGGCCATGACGAAATAACCGGCCACAAGGTCAGCCATGCGTTGCATCGGTGCGCGGGAGCGCTGCGCCTGGGCGACGAGCTGGACGATTTGCGAGAGCACCGTGGCCGAGCCGACCTTCTCGGCACGGATCACCAGCGCACCAGACGTATTCAGGGTTGCCCCGATGACTCTGTCGCCTGGCCGCTTGCTCACCGGCAGAGATTCTCCGGTTAGCATCGACTCATCCAAGGAACTCGTGCCGTCTTCGACAAGGCCATCCACCGGTACCTTTTCCCCTGGGCGCACGCGCAAACGATCGCCTTCATGGACATTCGAAAGCGGTACGTCCTCTTCGGTTCCGTCCGCGTTGATGCGGCGGGCCGTCTTGGGGGCCAGGCCAAGTAAAGACTTGATGGCGGCCGAAGTTTGCGATCGCGCCCGCAGCTCGAGAACCTGGCCGAATAGTGTCAAGGAAATAATGACCACTGCGGCTTCAAAGTAAACGTCAACGCGCCCCATCGACATGAACGTTTCAGGAAATACGCCCGGGGCGACCGTCGCAACGGTGCTGTAGACAAATGCCGCACCTGTGCCCAGCCCAATGAGCGTCCACATGTTAGGGCTGCGGTTGATAATCGATTGCCAGCCACGCACGAAAAATGGCTGCCCCGACCATAACACCACAGGAATCGAGAGCACGAGCTCGATCCACGTTTGCGTCGTTATGTTGAACCAGCCAAGCTGGGGGCCAAACATGGCCAGCACGGTGACGACAACGGAAAAGGGCAGCGTCCACCAGAATCGTCGCGAAAAGTCTTTCAGTTCGGGGTTGTCATCTTCCAGGCTGGGCATCAGCGGTTCGAGCGCCATGCCGCATTTGGGACAGCTTCCCGGGTGCTCCTGCCGGATCTCGGGATGCATGGGGCAGGTGTAGATCGTGCCCGGAGCTGCTTGCTCGAAAGTCACTGCGTCCTCGTTTTTTTTTGCTGCGAGGAACTTCTCAGGATCGTGCTTGAACGTTTCCAGACACTTCGTACTGCAAAAATAGAAAGCCTTTCCGTCACGCTGAATGTGATTTGAGGAATTTTTTGTGACATTCATGCCGCACACGGGATCGGTGAGCTGCGAATCGGAGTCCGGCTGTTTTACATTCTGGTGGTCGGAATGTTGAATCTTGTTCTGCTCCATGACATGAAAACCTTTTCAAGAGTGAGCGGCATGTCCTGCCTCGTGCACGGCCATGGACATTTTCCGCGCTTAGGCGAACGAAAAGCTCTATGGTGCCATGCATCAGCTTATTTGGGCTGTTCCAGTGAAATTACATTTTTGTCATGTGCGGGGCTGGCGGCCGGAAATTTATCGGCGTGCAGTGTACGGAGGAGTCTTCTTCTGGCGGTTAAGAGGACCGCTCGCAGTGGCGGTGGCCAGCTCGGTCGGTTTTGATGCATTGGGGCTAATGTCGCAGCATTACGAAAGAGTAATGCTGCGGTCATCGTCCTGTCAGTGGCCGGCCAATATAGTTGTCATCAAGCGGCTCTGATGCCACCTTTGAAGCCAACCCACTTTGCTCATATTGGAGATTCAACATGTTTAGAATTCGTCCTGTACTTGTTGCCATTGCCTTTGCACTGTCCGCAACCGCAGTCCACGCGGCAACCTTGCCAAATGGCGTCGTGTATAGCGCCAATGAAGGAGATGGTTCTATTAGCGAAATCACCCTAAGTACGGGGGATGTGCGTACAGCGCAAATAGCTGTCATACCACATAATGTCCAAATCTCCCCCGACGGCAAGACATTGCTTGCCGTCGGTACACCAGCCGTGAAGACTGGTGGTCATGGGACGCATGGCGGCGCAGGAGGGACTTCGACTTCTGTTAAAGCCGATTCGCACGCGGAGGGTGACGCCGGGTTACTAATTCTCAACGCTAGCGAGCTCGGACAGGCACTGGAAGCACTACCTGCTGGGAGCCACCCTTCGCACGTCGTCACCAGTCGGGACGGACGCTACGCCTATATCACGAACGCCGATACAGATCGGGTATCGGTAGTCGACATCCAAGGGAAGAAAGTCATCGCTGAAGTTGCTACTGGAGGTTATCCGCACGGCTTGCGGTTAAGCCCGGACGGACGGGAGCTTTATGTAGCAAACGTTACCGACAATACGGTATCGATCATCGATACCCAAAGCCTTAAAGAGGCGGCGCGCGTTTCTGTTGGCAAAGCACCGGTACAAGTGGCCTTCACGCCCGATGGTAAGCACGTCTATGTGTCGCTACGAGATGAAGACAGTGTGGCGATCATCGATACTTCCTCCAGGAAAGTCATAAAGACCGTAAGCGTCGGGCGTAACCCCATTCAACTCTACGCAGCAGCTGGCGGCAGCAAAATGTACGTAGCTAACCAGGGAAGCGATAACAATCCGGATGACACGGTTTCGGTGATCGACACGAAAAGCCAAAGCGTTATAAACACCGTGGTCACTGGCAAAGGCGCACATGGCGTGGTCGCGAGCACCGATGGCGGTTTCGTATTCATTACCAACACCAAAGACAACACCGTAAGTGCAATCGACACAAGCACTCAAGATGTGGTCGCTACCTATTCAGTTGGCCCCAATCCCAATGGGATCACGTACCGCAGCATTCCGTAAGGCCGACCCCTTCGATGTGGCTCCAGTATGCTGGGGTTATTCAATGACAAGCCCGATTCGGTAATCTGAATCGGGCTTGTTGCGACATTAGAGTGCGCGTAATTGTGATCAGGAAAGCCCAGTGAGCCAGCAACCAAACCTTAGCACCCAAACGGCGAGCGAGTTCTGGATCTTGCCTGCGGTACAGGCAGTGTCGCAAGACAGGGCGCTCCCATTGTTGGGATAAGCGGTCAGGTCCATGATCGCGATTGTAAAATAACCGACCCCGACTTCAACTTTTCATACCTTCGTTTGTAAGACACGCTTTTCACTTGGTACAATCGTTCCTGCAATGAAGAAATTTCTCCTTATTTTTATGCTGGTTATGCTGCCGCTTCAGGTCTCCTGGGGCGTCGTGAGCGTGTATTGCCAGCCGGAAAGGGAGATTTGCATCGAGCCTTGTTATAGCGAAGCTCAAGAGCCGCGTGTCGCTTTAACTGACGGGTCTGAGCAAACGGGTTCAACTTCGGGGTTCTTGGGCCAGTATGAGCATTCGTGCCAAGCGCCTGCGGCGTCGATTATTTCATCTGCACATCAAACTATCCCTTCCTTATCGTCTAGCTTGGCCCCCCAGTTTCAAGAGGCGCTGCTAAGCTTACCGACCTTTTCCGAGCGGCCCGAGCGGCCTCAGTGGCTTTTTATTGCCTAAGCTGGCACGCCGCTGATTCGACTTTCTTCTTGCCCCACACCTACGTTCTCAGCGTCGTCGCGTTCAATTAACTTTGAGCGTGCGCCCAGCTACTTGCGACGGTAGCGCTTAGTGCCGCATGTAACGGATGGTCCGTTGCAGATCAGCACTTAGCCTAAATACCGATATCACCTGGTGATTAACGTTATTGCGAGCAAAGGTCGACGGTGCTTGAAGCCATCAATCTGGACTGCGTGCGCGGTGAGCGACGCCTATTTCATAACCTGAACTTTCAGCTTAAGGCCGGCGAGTGCCTGTTGGTGCGTGGCGAGAACGGCAGCGGCAAAACCAGTCTTTTGCGCATGCTGGTGGGGCTGACGCCTCCGGCTGCCGGCGCCATTGATTGGCGCAGTAGTCCGATTAAGAAGCTGGGCGATGAGTACCGTCGCGAGCTACTGTATTGCGGACACCCGTTGGGCCTGAAGGATGATCTAAGTGCGACGGAAAACTTAATTTTCAGCATGGCGTTGACGGACGAGCTCGTTACCCAGGACGCTGTGTACGAAGCTTTAGGCAAGGCTGGATTGCAGGGTAGGGAGCATCTATCGGTGCGAGCCTTGTCGCAGGGGCAAAAGCGTCGTGTCAATCTGGCCAGGCTCTTGCTGCAAAAACGTACCTTGTGGGTGCTCGATGAACCCTTGACGGCATTGGATGCCCAAGCGAGCCAATGGGTAGTACGGGTGATCGACCAGCATCTGAGTGATGGCGGGATTGCAGTCTTGACGACGCATCAGGATTTGACCTTGGCAGGCACGGTGCACGTTATACGGGTAGGCGTATGAGCGACACGATTGGCTTATCCGTACTGCGCGGGGTAATACATCGGGATTTAAGGCTGGCTATGCGACGCAAGTCCGATGTGCTGACACCGCTTTTTTTCTTTGTCATTGTGGTCAGTCTATTTCCGTTGGGCATTGGGTCTGAGCGTGACACGTTGCGGCAGATCGCGCCGGGCATTCTTTGGGTGTCGGCGTTGCTGGCGACTATGTTGTCGCTTAATCGGTTGTTCGAACAGGATTATGCCGACGGCACCCTGGAGCAAATGGCTCTTTCACCTGCTCCGCTAGGAATGCTGGTGCTCGGCAAGGTGCTCGCGTATTGGCTGTTGACGGGTTTGCCCTTGACGTTGCTGGCTCCCCTGCTGGCATTGCAATTTGATTTACCAACCCCGTCGTTATTGGTGCTGGCTGCGTCGCTGGCCCTTGGTACGCCGGTGCTTAGCTTTATTGGCGCGATCGGAGCGAGTTTGACCCTGGGCCTGCGAGGCGGCAGTGTCCTGGTCGCCTTGCTTGTACTTCCGCTGTATGTGCCGGTGCTGATCTTTGGCGCGGGTTCGGTAGACGCCGCCGCAGCCGGCCTGGGCGCTACGGCGAATCTGTCGTTGCTGGGCGCCGTGCTGGTTTTAACCGGTTTTTTTGCACCGCTGGCCACGACCGTGGCACTACGGATCGCCTTGGAATAATGAGTAAGTGAATGATTAATTGGTTTAAGTATTCATCGCCAAAGATGTTTTACCCCCTTGCCGGCAAGATGATTCCATGGTTTGCGGCCGCCGCAACGATTCTGGCAATCATAGGAATGTACGTGGGTTTCTTCATGGCGCCCACCGACGCCCAGCAAGGTGAGGGTTATCGCATCATCTTCCTGCACGTGCCGGTCTCTTGGATGTCAATGTTCATTTATTTGGTCATGGCTTTCTGGGCCGCAGTGGGACTGGCATTTAACAGTCGCTTAGCAGCGATGATGGCCTCGGCCTTGGCTCCCACCGGCGCCACGTTCACGTTCCTTTCACTCTGGACAGGCGCCCTGTGGGGCAAGCCCATGTGGGGGACGTGGTGGGTCTGGGATGCACGCCTGACTTCCGAGCTGATTCTGCTCTTTTTGTACATCGGTTTTATGGCGCTTCAGTCAGCGGTTGATGAGCCGCGGCGCGCGGATAAGGCCGGTGCTGTCCTTGCCCTTGTCGGCGTGGTCAATATCCCAATTATTTATTTTTCGGTGCAGTGGTGGAACACCTTGCATCAAGGCGCGTCTGTTTCGCTGACACAAGCCCCTTCAATGGCCGCGCTCATGCTCATTGGCATGCTGCTTATGGTCGTGGCGTCGTGGATGTATACGGTGGCGATCACGCTGATGCGCGTGCGCTGCATCATTTTGGAACGTGAACACCATGCCGGATGGTTAGACAAATTGAAGGAGGTAAAGCAATGAATTGGACAAGTCCTGCTGAATTTTTTGCCATGGGCGGCTATGGGCTGTACGTATGGGGTTCATTCGGTATTGCCATTGTCGTTCTCGGCGCCGAATGGTATCTGCTGCGCCAGCGCCGACTAGCGGCTTTATCGCTAGTAAAGCGCCGGTTAATTTTGAGGGAAGAGGAATCTCGATGAAAAAACGCCATAAGCGCCTCGCGCTCATTGCTGGTGGCTTGACCGCGTTTGGCATTGCCACAGCCCTAGTGCTCAATGCTTTTCAAAGCAACCTTGTGTTCTTTTTCACGCCTACGCAGGTGAGTGCCGGTGAAGCCCCCCAGGAGCGGACGTTCCGTGTCGGAGGCATGGTGCAAACCGGCAGTGTGCAACGCCAAAGTGATGGGCTCACGGTGAAGTTCGTCGTGACCGATACCGCCAAAATGATACCGGTCAGCTATACGGGGATATTGCCCGACTTGTTTAGTGAAGGCAAAGGGGTCGTGGCCCAAGGCAAGCTCGGGGCCGATGGGTTGTTCCGAGCTGAAGAGGTGCTTGCTAAACATGATGAAAACTATATGCCGGCTGAAGCGCAACACGCGCTGGATGAGGCCGCCAAGAATACGACTGCTACGAGGCCATAACGCTCATGATTGCTGAACTCGGTCACTTCTCAATGATTCTGACGCTATTCGTGGCACTTGCGCAAGGGTGTTTAGCCCTCGCTGGTGCGGCGCGTGGCAATGCCGTCTGGATCGCCTTTGCTCGGCCGGCCGCGCGCGCGCAGTTTCTTTTAATTATTGTTAGCTTCGCGACGCTTGGTTGGTCCTTTATTGTTAAGGATTTTTCGGTGGCTTACGTCGCCCAGAACTCCAACTCGCAATTGCCCTTGCTTTACCGTATCGCCGCCGTCTGGGGCGGCCACGAAGGATCGCTCTTGCTGTGGCTGCTGATGCAAACAGGCTGGGCGTACGCCGTAAGTGTGTTCTCAAAACAACTGCCCGATGTCATGGTTGCACGCGTATTGGGGGTGCTGGGCCTGGTCACCGCTGGATTCCTGCTCTTTGTGCTGCTTACCTCGAACCCGTTCGAGCGTCTGGTACCCGCACCCATAGAGGGTATGGACCTGAATCCGCTACTGCAAGATATTGGACTGATATTTCATCCGCCACTGCTGTACATGGGGTATGTCGGATTTTCGGTAGCGTTCGCATTTGCCATTGCCGCACTGCTGGCGGGGCAGCTCGACTCGACGTGGGCTCGTTGGTCCCGGCCCTGGGCGACGGCAGCGTGGCTGTTCCTGACCTTGGGTATCGCCTTGGGAAGTTGGTGGGCCTATTACGAACTGGGTTGGGGCGGTTGGTGGTTCTGGGACCCGGTAGAGAACTCTTCGTTTATTCCGTGGCTGGTAGGTACGGCATTGATCCACTCCCTGGCGGTAACCGAAAAGCGTGCCAGTTTTAAAAACTGGACGGTGCTGCTTGCCATCAGTACGTTCTCGCTTTCATTGCTGGGGGCCTTTCTCGTACGGTCAGGCGTATTAACGTCAGTACACACCTTCGCCACCGATCCCCGCCGAGGCGTGTTCATTTTGATGCTATTCGCCGTGGTGGTGGGCTCGTCCTTGTTTTTATTTGCGCTGCGTGCGCCCAAGGTGGGCATGGGTGGACGGTTTGAACTGATATCGCGTGAATCTCTCTTGCTGGTGAACAACGTATTGTTGGCCGTAGCAGCGGGTGCCGTAATCCTCGGAACGTTATATCCGCTTTTCATTGATGCGCTCGGGTTAGGCAAACTTTCCGTGGGGCCGCCATACTTTAATGCCGTTTTCATACCGCTGATGGTGCCCGCGCTGCTTCTCATGGCGGTAGGCCCGGTTGCTAACTGGAAGTCGGCCAAGATAAGCGCTCTGATGAAACACCTGCATGTTCCAGCTGTGGTGGCGCTTGTGATCGGTGTTGGCGCACCATTCATGCTAGGGCGTTGGTCGGCGTTGGTGGCTTTAGGCTTGGCACTGGCCACGTGGATTGCCACTGCGGTGGTTAAGGGCATCGTTGACCGTATGCGGGCTACGCGCACTGGGCTGCGAGCCCAACCGCTTAGCTGGCTAGGCATGCATCTGGCCCATTTAGGCATTGCTGTGTTCGTAGCGGGAGTAACGCTCGTCATGGGCTATGAAACCGAACAGGACGTGCGTATGACGCCTGGCAGCACGGTAAGCGCAGGGGGCTATGACTTGAAGTTTCTAGGCGTCAATAAAGCACAGGGACCTAATTATGTCGCAGAAATCGGTGATATCGAGCTGTCACGCGATGGTCGAATCTTACGTCTGCTTCACCCTGAAAAACGCAGCTACATCTCCTCGGAAATGCCCATGACCGAAGCGGCCATTGACGCCAACGGGTTGCGTCACGTGTACGTCGCCCTGGGTGAGCCGCTCACCGACGGTGCCTGGAGCGTACGGGTTTACTACAAACCATTCGTTGATTGGATCTGGATTGGGTGCATCTTGATGGCGTTGGGTGGGCTGTTAGCCATCAGTGATCGCCGTTATCGACTTAAGCGTCGCGAACGAAAGACTGCCTTGCTTGCAGGAGGAGCCACATCATGAGTCGCTTTGTATGGCCGTTGGTTGCTTTTGTCGTGCTGGTGGGCTTCCTGGCTTTTGGTTTGACCCTCAAGCCCAGCGAAGTCCCTTCGCCTTTTATTAACAAACCGGCACCGAGTTTCACGTTGCCTCAATTGGCGTCCCCAGAAGAAACGTTTTCACCGGAAGCGATGAAAGGCAAAGTGTGGCTGCTTAATGTGTGGGCCTCCTGGTGCTATGCCTGTCTTGAAGAGCATCCCGTGATTACGGCCTTGGCTAGAACGCATGCAGTCCCCATAGTTGGTCTTAACTACAAGGATGTGCGCGGGGAAGCTATTTCGTGGTTGGAACGTCATGGCAATGGGTATGTGTTGTCCGTATCCGATACGCAAGGGCGCGTGGGTATCGACTATGGCGTTTATGGCGTGCCTGAGACCTTTGTTATCGATAAAGCCGGGCTCATTCGTTACAAGCACATCGGAGCGGTAACCGACAGCGCGGTGCGCGACACGCTTCTACCCCTGATACGGGAGCTTGAGAAATGAAACATTGGTGGTTGACATTGTTGTGTGCCGTCATCGCCTTGCCATCGTGGGCGAATAACGGAGCGGCGGAAAAGCGCATGCTGGGCATCGCGGCCGAATTGCGCTGTCTGGTGTGCCAGAACGAGTCTATTGCGGCGTCACGCGCCGACCTGGCCGTGGACTTGCGTCAGCAGATACGTGAGCAGATCCAGGCGGGCAAAAGCGATACCGACATCAGAGCCTATATGGTTGATCGTTATGGTGATTTCATACTCTATCGCACGCCACTAAAAGCCACCACGCTATTGCTATGGTTTGGCCCCATGTTGCTGCTGGCCTTTGGGCTCCTCGTTCTGGCGACAACATTGCGTCGCCGGAAACGCAGTGTGGCTGACGCATTGTTAAGCGACGATGAGCGCAAGAGAGCGCAGGCGCTGCTAGCGCAAACCACGGACAACGGAACATAACCATGAATTTGATTTTTATCCTTATTGCTGCATTACTTGCTGCTAGCGTCACCTTGTGGCTAGTGTTTGTTCTGTGGCGTAGCCCCAAGCTGGACAGCAGTGTCGAGCATCACGCCGTCAATGCGGCGGTACTGCGGGACCAACTGGTTGAACTGGAGCAGGATCGCGCCAACGGTATATTGTCTTTACCTGATCACGCTGCGGCCCAACAAGAGCTGCAACGACGTGTGCTCGATGAGGCAACACCAGCGCAGGATACCGGGCAACGGCGCCATAGCAGCAAGTCAGCCGCGATAGCGCTGGCCATCGTCTTGCCCGTGGCAGCAACGCTTACCTATCTGGCGATAGGGAACCCCGCAGCCATTACGCCACCGCCGGCGCAAAATGCTCCCGCTATGACACAAGCCGATGTGCAGGCCATGGTGGATTCGCTCGCTGCGAGGCTGACGCGCAATCCTGATGATGCTCCTGGCTGGCTCATGCTGGCGCGCTCTTATCGCTATTTGGAAAAGTATGAAGATGCTGCCGCAGCTTTTGCCAAAGCGGCTAGCGTCATCCAGACGGATCCATTGGCATTGTCAGAGTATGCCGAAACACTCGCCAGAAGCCGCCCTGCGGGATTTAAAGGGGAGCCGACACAACTGCTGGAGCGCGCGTTAACGCTTAATCCTCGGGAACCATTCGCCCTGACTTTGGCGGGCGCCGCAGCGCTAGAGCGCCAAGATTATCCGGGAGCTATCGATTACTGGCAACAGTTACTCGGACTGCTTCCAGCTGATTCGGACGCCGCGCAAGCCGTCGCAAACACCATAGAGCGGACTCGCCGAGAACAAGCCGAAACGGCGACCGCCAAGAACTGATGGATGCTGAACATTAACAATGAATAACTCTTTTAAGATCATTGCATGGGCGGCGATGGCATTAATCAGCGTGATCGCCATTGCGACAGCTTTGTTTTTTTATCAACGTAATAATGCCTCGAAAAGCCTTCTTAGTGGCGTAGTTAATGTTTCGGTGGACATAGGGGGTCAGCGCTTCATGCGCTGGCATACTCCCCGCGAACTGCCTTTGATCTCCTTTCAGGATGCGACGGGTAAGACCGTGACCTTGGCCGATTTTCGGGGCCGTGTTGTTTTACTCAACATTTGGGCTACCTGGTGTCCGCCATGCCGAGAAGAAATGCCGTCGCTTGATAGGCTAAATGCCAAGCGAGGCGGCCCCGCATTTGAAGTGGTGGCATTATCAATTGATCGGGATACCGCGCTGGTCAAGCCGTTCTATCAGGAATTTGGCGTGCAAACGCTGCGTGGTTATTTCGACCCGAGCTCGAAGGTTTCCAACACTCTTCGCGCCCCGGGTGTTCCCACCACCTTGCTGATCGATCAAGAAGGCCGTGAAATAGGGCGCACATTGGGGCCAGCCGTTTGGGACAGCCGACAGGTCGAAGCTTTGATCGATGCCGCGCTGTTGTCTTCATCGGTCAAGGTGAGCGTCGGTGAGAAATAGTCATGCGAAAGATTATGTTGTGGGAGAAATTCGATGCTTGAGCTAACGACCATCGGATTATTGACCGCGTTTGTCGCAGGTATCGCGTCGTTCCTATCGCCATGTGTTTTACCGCTCGTGCCGGGCTATCTCTCTTATATTGCCGGTGGCTCAATGGAGTCTGGTGCGTCGTCAGCAAAGGCCCGCGCCGCACGATGGCGAACGCTGGGCCTTAGTGCATGCTTCGTCCTGGGCTTCTCTTTGGTTTTTCTGATCCTAGGTGCCAGCATCACAGCAATCGGGCGCTTGTTTTTATCCTACCGCTATGAACTCAATATTGTCGCAGGGGTCATTATTGTTGTTGCAGGCCTACTGATTATGGGAGTGGTGCGAGCCCCCGTATGGACGCAGCGCTACTACCGTTTCGAGCCAGGGGCTGGTGTTGGGGGCAATCCGTGGTCCGCTACCGTGCTGGGCATGGCCTTTGGCTTTGGTTGGACCCCATGTATTGGACCAGTGCTCGGCGGAATTCTGGTGCTGGGTGCTACATCTCAGAGCGTAGGTCAGGGGATGCTGCTGTTAGGTATTTATGCGTTAGGGCTTGGTGTGCCGTTTCTCCTGTCGGCCTACTTCATGGCGCCGTTTATGCGTCGGCTCGGCGCGCTACGCCGAACAGGCCGCTACCTGCAAATAGTGACTGGCGCGATTCTGGTACTGATGGGCATCGCCGTGGCCAGTGGGCAACTGGTCCGTTTTGCAATTTGGTTGCTCAAAACATTCCCGGCTCTTGGAAGTATTGGCTAAGCACCCTCTACCTTCTTATAGCCATCGCTATTACAACCCTTGTCTCCACTTTTTAACGCACATTGTTCAGGATCGACGTTTTATGGAAATCACCAACCAACTTTCAGGGCCTCGGTGGGGCCGAGTGTCAATGGCCATTACTTTTGACCCACTTTTGGCCAATAAAATTGACCCACCCATTCTTCGCTAACTGGATGTTTTCTGCTTCAGTCGGTAGCTCTCACCGCCGAGCATAAAGATGTTTGAATGATGGATAACGCGGTCGATAATCGGGATGGCCACGTTATCGTGGTGGAAGAACTCGCCCCAGTCGGTGAAGTCCTTATTGGTGGTCAGGATCCCCCTCTGTCACAATAGATGTCCGGTCACTTGAACCTAATAGATGAGGGGGCGGTTGGAGTGTTTTCATGTCCGCCTATAGCCCTGAGCTCAAAGAGCAAATCGTCAGGAAAATGATGCCACCTAA
>NZ_PDNW01000026.1 GCF_002849655.1 Pollutimonas subterranea | reverse complement strand
TTAGGTGGCATCATTTTCCTGACGATTTGCTCTTTGAGCTCAGGGCTATAGGCGGACATGAAAACACTCCAACCGCCCCCTCATCTATTAGGTTCAAGTGACCGGACATCTATTGTGACAGAGGGGGAACGTAGCCTTGGCTAATCACCGGAGCGCCAGTTGCGCCATTGGCCGTGAACGCGACCCCGTTTGCCAAGTTGGTAACCGTGATATCGCCGGTTCCGGTCGCAGTTACGCCCGAACTTAGTCCCGTAGCGGAAATAGAGGCAAGACCGCCAGTAGTGGCTTCAGTATTACGAATCGAGACGGCTTCAATGTTAGAAATCAGCGCATTATTGAGAACGTCTACAGTTCCGACCGTGGTCACAACGAGGGTATCTGTGCCGGCACCACCATTAATGCTGTCTATAACACTCAGCGTCGTGTTAGCGGTAGTAACTGCATCAACCACGCCAACGAACGTATCGTTACCCGATGTGCCGACTAAAGTCTGAGCAGCAGCAGTAAGCGTGAAAACTTGGCCGCTCGACGAATCCGAAGGTACTTGCTCGCCAGCTGGAACGGGTTTAACTGTCAGCGATTCAGCTGTACCGAAAGCCACATAGTGGGAGATCGGATCAAGACCGCCAGCGACAAAAGCGTCTTTCACTTGCTCTGCGGTCCAGCCCTTTGCTGGTTCAGCTGCTTGCAATTGCGCAAGCTTGTCTGCCATGTACGAGCTGACATCGAAGCTGTTGGATGGGTTGACGTTTTCAGTCAGAGCGAACGCCTGATAGTGGCCCCAAACAGTCATGCCCGCGTCTTTAATGGCCAGTGCGACGTTGTCGGCGGTCCAGACCTTAGTGTTGCCGGCAACACTATTCAATTGAACAGCTTTAGCTGCCAGGTATTCTGTTGCGTTGAAATATTTGTTAGGGCTGGTGCGTTCAATCGAGCCGAAGGCTTCGAAATGGCTGAACGCAGTGAAACCTGCGTTTACAAGAGCAGCATCAAGTGTAACGATGTTGCTATATGTATTGTCGCCAGCGGCGCGCAATTGCGCTAGCTTGCTGGTGAGGTAGTCTTCTTTATTAAACCAGATTGGGTTCGCCATTCTTCAACACTCCGAAATATTAGGGATAAAACTTACGTCGATTGCAGTAGTTACATCGATCGCAGTATACGACAATAAACAAGTCGCTACAGCTTGTTATTGTTGGAGCATACACTATCATCCTTAGGCTTTTGGGCCTTTTCGGGCGATTTTGATGCTTGAAAACGACATATGTTACGATCTACAGCACTCGCGATACGGCCACATGGCCGGATTTCTGAAGCATGATGTAATCACATCATTCAGCCTCAGACAGCTTTTTACCATAATAAACACGGTTTCAATTCGTTGATAAGCGCGCTGTTGTGACAAGAAGGGGCTAAACAGTTGGTAGAATAAGGGTTTTCTCCCGGACCGGCGTGACGCACACCTTGGTCGTGAAGGTATTCAATGTCTGTATCGCTCGACCCTGTGGCGCTTTCAAATCTCACTGGCCAAACTTCCCGCGTCGCCCCCAGCAAACAACCACATACGTTGCGACTCCAAACATCCAGTCTACGTGCATTATGGGTCACCACTATTGCATTGAGCAGTTTCGCCGGTATGCCCGTTCATGCGCAGGCCACGTCCATTCCTTATAAGTATCTACTGCACGCGCAGTACGATAGCCCCGACGCTGCCGAGCATGGCGTACCACCCTCTTCTATTCAGGGCGTCGTAGACCTATCCCGCGCCTGGCGCCTGGCCCTTGAATACGACCACACTTATCTGGCCGCCATTAGCGAGCAAGCCGCGACACAGACACAAAGACAACAAGGGCGTTCCGCCCTGCTGCCGCAGGTGCAGGCCGGCTATTCGCGCAGCAAGGTAAAGGGTACTGTCGAACAGCCCTCTATGGGGCGGCGCTTATCCTCGGACGTCAGTTACGACTCTACCAATGCCTATGTCCAGCTGCAGCAACCACTGTTGAACTATGGGCGCTATGCGGAATATCGCCGTGGCGTGGCACGGGCCCAGCAAGGCACTGCGGTCTTCGCCGTCAAGCAGCAGCAAACGGGTATACGCCTCGCGACGGCTTATTTCAACCTACTTTTGGCTTACGACAAGTGGGGCTTGCAGGTTTCGCTGACTGAGTCGCTGGAATCGCAGACTAAAGCACTGGAAGCACGATACCGACAAAGCGAGGGAACCAGCACCGACGTGCAGGAAACGCAAGCCCGGCTTGCCGTGGCTCGCGCGGATGTGATTGCTGCCGACGATCAGTTGCGTGTGGCCGCGCGCGAATTACAGGCATTGGTGGGTGCGCCCGTGGACACGGTTGCTACCCTCACTCGAGACTTCCCCGTATTGCCCTTGATACCGGCCAGCCTTCAGCAGTGGCTGGAGCGCTCCGTCAACAATGCGGACGTGCGGTCCGCACAGGAAGCGGTGCGCGTGGCCGATGCCGAAGTGGACCGGGCCGCAAGCCGCTACTTTCCCACCATGGACCTGGTAGCCAGCTACGGCAAGGCCGATAGCGAAAATCTGTCGACGTTAAGCCAGCGCAGTAATACCTTCATTATTGGAATCCAGGTCAACATCCCTATCTTCACCGGCGGCTACAACACGGCCAATGTGTCGCGGGCGCGCCTGGATTGGCGCCGGCTGCAGCAGGAACTGGATGCGACGCGTGAACGGGTGCAGGCCACCATTACGCGCCAATACACCAATGTGCAGGGGGGGGCCGAGCGCATCAGCGCCCTGCAAGCCGCGGTGGAATCCAGTCAGCTAAGCCTGGACTCGGCGGAAAAAAGCTTTTTGTACGGCGCTACTAGCAATCTTGATGTGCTCAAGACGCAAGACAAGCTGTATCAGGCCAAATACCAGTTGGTAAAGGCGCGTCTGGAGTATTTATTGGCGCACATGGAACTGGCCAGCGCCGTGGGTGAGCTGGAAAGTGTTCAGTTCGACCGCATCAGCAATGTCTACCTGGGGCCGGCCATTTCACTGAATGGCAAACAGGACTAGCCCAACACCACTTTCTCCGGACCGAAATACGTCTTGCTGACCGCGTTGATCACATTGGCATCAAGCCCACCTACGGCGCCTGACAACATCAGCCTGGCCAGTACGTATTCCAGCCTGGCCTGTACCAGGTCCAGGCGTGAGCGATAAAGCTGGTCCTGGGCATCCAGAATGTCCACGATGCTGCGCGTACCGGCCTGGTAGCCCATTTCGATGGCCTTCAGCGCGGCTTCGGTGGACTCCACCGCCGTTACCAAGGCCCTGACCCGCTGTGTGCCACTGACCACGCCCTGGTATTGCCGCGTCACCTCGACGGAAATGCGCTCACGCGTGGCGGCCAGTTCCTGGCCGGCACGGTCGCGGTTATGTCGCGACTGGCTGACCTGTGCACTGGTCAGTCCTCCGGAGAAAATAGGCAGGGAAACCTGGAAGCCAAAGGAATTGGTCGCACTGTCCTGATCGCGCGTTGATAGCGTCTCGCTGGAGACGTCGCGCCGCGACGCCACGATATTCAGCGTTGGCAGGTGGCCGCCGAAGGTGCGGCCCACTTCCAGGTCGGAAATACGCAAGCCTTGCTGTGCTGCCCGTATCTCTGCATTGCCAACCATGGCCATGGACTGCCAATCCGACAAGGCACCTGGCACCAAGGGCTTGGTCTGGAAGGCGGCCTTCAGCGTCGTCAACGCGATGGGGGAACTGCCTATCATTTCCTCCAGCTCGCGACGCGCCACGATCAAGGCATCTTGTGCCTGAATCACATCGGCCTTGGTCAGGTCACGTCGCGACTTGGACTCGCGCACGTCGGTCACCGTGCCTTCGCCACTGTCGTAACGGCGCTCGGCGGCGGTGATCTGCTTTTCGTTGGCTTGCAGCTTGCTCTCGGCCAGCACCACATTTTCGTATGACAACAGTGTTTGGAAGTAGCGGTTGATCAGGCGCTCGGAGGTGTCGGTGGCTTTGGTATCAAACACGGCCAGACTGTAGTCAGCGCGGGCGTGGCCCTGCCTGTATTCCTCGATGCGGCCCCAGTCGAAAATGGGCTGTGTGGCCCGGATCTCGTTGGTGTGCGACATATAGTCCAGGTCTTCGCGTACCACGTCGCCGCGCGCAGTGGGGCTGTCCAGCGTGCCACGCACCTTGTTGCGGCCCAGCGAGGCGCTGACCTGGGGCAGCAAACCGGCCCGGCCCATGGCCCTGTTGGTTTGACCGGCTTCACGCTCGCTGATGGCGGCCTGATAGGTCGGATCGTGCTCCAGCGCGGCCGTCCAGGCGTGGCTAAGCGTCATGACGGAGGGCGACGTGTCTTTTTGCGCCACCTCCACCCTGCTCGTTTGGACTTGCGCGTATGCCGGGGCAGCAAGCAACGCCACCAGTCCAGCCGCGCTTACTGAAGCCAGGATCGCACGCATGGTTACTGTTCCTTGAAGGACTTGTTCAGACGCTCTAGCAAAGGCTTGAGCAGATAGCTCATCATCGTGCGCTCGCCCGTGCGTATCAGCACCGAAGCCGGCATGCCGGCCCGAATGACATTATTGCCCAGCATCTCCACGCCCTCTGGCGTGACTTCGATTTGCGCACGATAGTAAGGCATGTTGGTGGCCTCATCGGTCAGGCGGTCCCCCGATACCGTGAGTACCGTGCCGGGAATGTTGGGCGTGCTGGAGTGGTTAAAGGCCGGAAAGGTGATTTCCACGGGAAGTCCGGGCGCCACCTTGTCGATGGCCTGTACGGGCACCTGCGCCTGCACCAGGTAGGCGTGATCGGCGGGGATGACCTCCATCAAAACCGTTCCAGGGCCGATTACGCCACCCAGGGTGTGTACCTTAAGGTTTTGCACGACGCCATCCAGCGGCGACCGAATTTGCGTTTCGCGAACGGTGTAATCCAGCGCGGACAGCCGGTCGCCAAGGGCCGAGGCTTCTTTTTGCACGTCGGACAGTTGCGACTGGACTTCCTTCTGGTATTCCTGGCTGCGTTGTATCACACGCAATTTCAGTTCCGAGACCTGGTTGCGCACGCGCCCTGCTTCGACCATGTCGTTGGACAAGGCCGCCTGCAACTGGGCGGCGTCGCGTTCCAGTTCGAACATGCGATTGCGCGGCAGATAGCCTTCTTTGGCCAATTGGCGCACACCCGTAAGTTCGCGGTTGATGAAGTTGATCTGCGACTTGCGGCTGCCCTGGACCTGGGTAAGACCTTTAAGCTGCGCTTCAGCGCCACGCTGGTTTTCTTTGAGGATGGCGATTTCACCCTTCAATGCCTCGCGCCGGGTTTCAAACAGACGCGCCTGCGCGCGCACGGCGCTCGCAAAACGCGGGTCGTCCTTGAAGCGCTCGACGACGTCCGGGTCGTTCACGACCGCGGGCAATTCGTCGCGTTCGGCCAGCAACCGGGCTTCGGTCGTCTTGGCCATGATGTACTGGGCACTGATGACCCCTTGCTCGGCAACGGCGCGAGTGGGGTTAAGACGCACCAACACCTGGTTGGCGCTTACCTTATCGCCTTCGCGCACCAGGATTTCGTCCACCGAGCCGCCTTCCAGATGCTGGATGGTCTTGCGGTTGCCCGCGACCTCCACGGTGGCGTTGGCCGGAATACCGGCGTCCAGCGGCGCAAACCCCGCCCACAAGGCAAAGCCACCAAAACCGATCAGCAGCACGGCCATGCCCCAGCGCATGGGCGCCTGGGAATTTGTATCGACCAAGTCCACCACGTCGGTGACGTCGGAGGATTTATTCTTCTTGAACCAACTCATGTCAGGCCTGCCCTTTCGCTACGATTTGCAGAGGCGTGGGGCCGCTGGCCGCAGCGGCGATTTGCGCCTGTTGCTGGCGCAATGCCTTCAGCACATCTTCGCGCGGGCCGTACAAGGTCATGACACCCTCGCGCAAGACCAGCAGCTTGTCCACTGCATTCAGAATATTCATGCGGTGTGTAATAACGATGACTGTTGTGCCGCGCCGCTTCAAGTCGTTCACCGTCTGGACCAGCGCGGCTTCGCCGACGTCGTCCAGGTTGGAATTGGGTTCGTCCAGCACCACCAGCGCCGGATCGCCATAAATGGCACGCGCCAGCCCTACACGCTGCTTTTGTCCGCCAGACAAGGAAGCACCGCCTACGCCCAAGCGCGTGTCATAGCCTTGCGGCAAGCGCAGGATCATGTCGTGCACGCCAGCTCGCTGGGCGGCCAGGATCACCTTGGCATCGTCAGGTTCGCCGAAGCGGGCGATGTTTTCTGCAATCGTGCCTTCAAACAGCTCGATTTCCTGCGGCAAATAGCCTAGGTGCGGGCCCAGTTCGTCTTTATTCCAGTGGAATACGTCGGCGCCGTCCAGGCGCACGTGCCCTGCCCGAGCCTGCCACACGCCGACCAGCAATCGTGCCAGCGTGGATTTGCCCGAAGCCGAGGGTCCGATAACGCCTACCACCTCGCCGGAACTGACTGCGAAGGAAAGGCCTTTCAAGATGGAGACCGGCGCGCCGGGCGCGCTGGCGAAGACGTTTTCAAGCAGAAGGTCGCCTTTCGGAGCAGGCAAGGTAATTTTCTCGCCGCGCGGCGGCGCTTCTTTCAACATTTCGTCCAGGCGGCCATAGGCCACGCGCGAAGACAGCATGTTCTTCCAGGTGCCAATGGCAAGCTCGACCGGCCCCAGCGCTTTGCCCATGAGTATTGAGCAGACAATCATCATACCGGCGGTAATGGTACCGTCGATAACCAGCAGCGCACCCGCACCAAGGATAAGGGACTGCAGTGAAATACGCACGAATCGCGTAACCGTGCTGATACGCGCAGCGCGGTCGGAAGCCACTGTTTGCAGCGACAACACGCGGCGATGCTGACCAAACCAACGTTCGCGCAGGCCGGGCAGCATGCCCATGGCTTCGATCACTTCGGCGTTGCGCAGGTGGTTGTTGGCAAAGTTACCGGCCACGATAGAAGCCTGATTGGCCTCGGCCAATGGCTTTTGCGTGGCGATATTGGTGATGTAGGCAAGCACGAACAACAGAATCGAACCAACCAGTGTAATCAGGCCCAATAGCGGATGGACCATGAAGGTGACGGCGATGTAAATAGGCGTCCACGGTGCATCAAAAAACGCGAATAGCGCATTACCGGTCAGGAATTGGCGCAAATTGGTCAGGTCGTGGATGGCTTGCGACGGGTTGCCACCGGCTCGTACCAGGTTCTGTTCGAACGATGCCGTGAATACGCGCTTGTTCAGCAGCATATCGAAACGGTTGCCGACGCGAATCAGTACCGAAGAGCGGGCAAATTCCAGCAAGCCCGACAGCAGGTAAACGCCCAACACCAATATGGTGAGCATCAACAAGGTGGTCTTGTTGCCGCTGGCCAGCACGCGGTCATACACCTGCAGCATATACAGCGAAGGCGTAAGCGCAAGCAGGTTGATGACACAGCTGAATGCAGCCAAACTGTAGAACGTCTTGCGGAATCGGTAGAGTACTTCGCCCAACTCGGTGCGACGGGATGACTTCATGGGTGGACCTGTAGGCGGCACATGGCTAGCAGCATAGCGAGTGCAAAACGATAGTGAAAAAGGTTTAGTCTTTTTATGAAAAAGCCTTTTACTATATCACGTTGCCCCCCTACAAATGGTTGAACGCCCGCGATCTGCGGGCATTGTTGCGTACTGTCTGCAAACTATAAACCGTGTTTAACGCAAGCCGCCGAAGCTGATTGTGCCGCTATCGTTCAGGAATTCGAGGTCCAATTCGCCGCTGGCGGTCTGCGGAAGCGCGGTCGGCTGGGCGGCATGCGCCTGGGCCAGCTGGCCGAGTTTCTGCAAATGCTGCATGGACAGCAATTGGCAGTAGATGATTGGCAGCGCGCCAGACTGGCGGACTTCTTCGAAAGCCTCGGCAGACAACTTGTTCAAGGTCGCTTCGTCGATACGATGCAAGCCTTCTATACTCTGTTCGCCCGCTTCGTTCTGCAGTTTGATCGGCCAAGGCTGTATGAGGCCATGCTGCTGCAAGACCGCGCACATGCGCTGGGTGGTCTGGCGATTTTCGCTGACCTGCGACAAGAAGCCGAGCACATCCTTCAACGGCTGCGCCGGTTCGCCGGCTTCATCAAAGAAAAGCTCGCCGTCGGTGTCCGAAAGTAGACCGCTGTCTTCGATGAAGCACATGACCTGCTGGCCATCCTGCGTGTTGGCCAGCGCGAAGGGATAGCCGCGATACGCGGCCGGTATGTATTGCGCTAGCCAGCGGCCGTCGGGGGCGACATACAGGTTCTGGCCGGGCTGCAAGCCCTGCACCGCCACGGGCATAAACCCACCGTCGACCTCGATAAAGCCCACCGGAATTACCATGGCGGCCTTGGGCAGTTCTTGTGCGACCAATTGTGCAACAGCGTCGCCTGCGGCAAATGAATATGAGGTGTAGCGTTGCCAACGTTTGCCGGCATGGTTTTCTTGGGAAATGACTTGTAAAGCGGGCATTGATCTTCCTGTATGGCGAAGGAGTATCCAATTATAGGAGACACCCTCTTCAGCCGACTTCAAACGACTTCGTCGCCCCTAAGGCGTCTAATGGATAAGAGTGCCCAGGCTGGTCGGCTGCGACTGTGGATTTTCGAGCCAAGGCAGGCTCAAGGGTAAATGCCACTGCGCCTCTTGCGACTTGGTGATCAGCAACTGGATCAATTGATGTACGTGTTCGGGCTGCAAACTAATCGCAAGGACTGGCTCGTGTGCACTGGCCGTGACCATCGCCTTGGGCATGGGCAATCCCTTGAATGCCATGGTCAGCTGCTTGTCTTCCAATTGGATGACCAGTTCGGTGGCCAGATAGAGTTCGGGCGGGGGAGCAACCGAGGCCGCTGCGGCTTGCGATACGTCGGCCAGCGTCGGCGGCGTATCGGCGACGGAAGGCTCCGCGGCTTGGTCGGCGTCTTGCTTGGCTTGCATGGCTTGCTGATGTGCCATCTGCAATACTTCCTGCCAATGCTGCGCAGGCGTCTTGCTAAGGCCGGTCAGGTCGGCCAGCTTGGACAGCAGTTCGTGCAAAACGATCATGACCATACGACGCGTCAACAGCAAATTGACGGGGCCGTGCTCACCGCGATTGGCCGTGACGATCAGCCGGTCTTCATAGGCGCCGAAGGTGATCTTGAACTGCTGGCTTAGCCAGTAGGTGGTATCGGTTTGGGTAGAGTCTGTCATGTGTTTCCAGCCTTATGTGCGTTGCGTGGCGGTTGGAATGAGCTCATGCCTTGACGCCCAGACGTTCACGTTGATAGCTGCCATCCTGCACGTGACGGCACCATGGCAGGTTGGCCAAATACCATTCCACCGTTTTGCGTATGCCGGATTCGAAGGTTTCTTCTGGCTTCCAACCAAGGTCGCGCTGAATCTTGGAGGCGTCTATGGCGTAGCGCAGGTCGTGGCCGGGACGATCGGGTACATGGGTGATCAGGCTTTTGTAGAAAACAGCCTGGCCATTGGCGTCCGCCGGCATGGGCCGCAGCTCATCCAGCAACTCGCAGATGGTGTGTACGACTTGAATGTTCCTTTTCTCGTTATGGCCGCCGATGTTGTAGGTTTCGCCTATTTCACCCTTTGTGACAACTTCATATAACGCCCGCGCATGGTCTTCCACATATAGCCAGTCGCGAACCTGGTTGCCCGCACCATATACCGGCAGCGGTTTTCCGTCGAGCGCGTTCAGTATGACCAGCGGTATGAGTTTTTCCGGGAAGTGATAGGGGCCGTAGTTATTCGAGCAATTGGTGATGAGCGTGGGCAAGCCATAAGTGCGGCGCCACGCGCGTACCAAGTGATCGGAGCTGGCCTTGCTTGCCGAGTACGGCGAACTGGGATCGTAAGGTGTACTTTCGATGAATAGTTCGCTGGGGTCTTCCAGGTCGCCATAGACTTCATCGGTCGATATATGGTGGAAGCGAAACGCCACTTTGCGCGTTTCGTCCAGGCCCAGCCAATATTGGCGCGCGGCTTCCAGCAAAGTATAGGTGCCCACAATATTGGTTTCTATGAACGCCGCAGGTCCGTCGATGGAACGGTCCACATGCGATTCGGCGGCCAGGTGCATGACGGCATCAGGCTGATGCTGGGCAAACACGCGGTCCAGCTCGGCACGATTGCAGATGTCGACCTGCTCGAAGGCATAGCGATCGCTGTTTGCCACGTCGGCCAGCGACTCCAGGTTACCGGCATAGGTCAGCTTGTCTACATTGACGACCGCATCAGTCGTGTCGGCCACTACATAGCGCGTCAAGGCCGAGCCAATAAAGCCGGCACCGCCGGTAATAAGGATTTTCATAGAGCGTAAACGTTCAAGGAGGCGAATTCAACAATTTAGCATAGGCATCGGCTGGACGATGGCGCCCCGGCTTTGTGGCGGATAATCACCGCAGTATCAGGAGCACACCATCGTCGGCCTGCAGGACGACGTCGAAATAGTGCGCGTAAGCCGCTGGATTGAAGTCGGGATACTGCTGGGTGGACACGACCAGCATGCGACTGCCGAATTTTTCCAGCTGCTGTTTCATGGCTTCTGCTTCGACGGGTGTGCACCGCTGGGCATTGCAATCCAGCATGCTGCTATACCTACCCGGCCCGAACCAGTCTCCGATTACGACACCATCAAAGTAGTACACCGCGTTTTCAAAGCCCAGCTGGACCAGTCGATCCCCGTATTCGGGAATCAGCGTATTCGCTTTCTTAAAGAGCGTGTAACCCGGCTTTTGACTGAGTATCGCGTCCCACTGCACCGTTTCCTTGTGGTACTTGTCGTAGCGGTTGGCCGCGAAGATCACCATCATGGCCAGCACTATATAACTGGCGATGGCGCCTCTTCGGTTCAGGGCCAGCTTATTATTTGCCGCAAGCGGTAGCAGCCCGACGCAGCGATACAAGGTATAGAAAGACAGCAAAGTGCCAACAGCGGAGATGGGCGCCAGGTAACGCGTGACCTGCGTCACGAAAAACCAGAAGACAAAGTAGGCAAGAAAGACGAATTGCAGGGCCCGCACCGGCGCGGGCGTCCTTGGCAAGACCAAGCCGATGAAGGCCAACATCCATACAATAACGTTGGCTTCCTTCAGCGTCGACCAAAGGTAAAGGGGATTCAGCGAAACGCCATGCGTGGCTTGTTCCGCTTTCTGGCGTAGCAAGTCGTCTGCATTCCACAGGAAAAAGCCGAAGTAATTGCCGCCTGCCGGGTGCACGGGGTCGCCCGAATTCACAAAACTGCGCAGGTACCACCAACTTCCCGTCAGCAGCACGGCAAGCCCATAGACGACGGACGCCTTGCCATCGCGGCGCGCGAGCACCACGCAGACACCCAGCAGGAACGCGAATGCACCGCCAAAATACTTGCTTCCCGCGGCGGCTCCGGCCAGCAAGCCGGCAGCGATCAGCCAGCCATAGGATCGCTTGCCCCTGTCTTGGCTGAGCCACAGCGCAAACGCCAGCGTCGCCCCCCAGCAGAACAAGGCCAATCCATTATCGATATAGGCGTAGCCCAACGACGGCTTGATCGGCCCCAGGGTAAAAAGCAGGACCGAGGCGATGGCGCCGGGCAATGGCGTACCCATGATCCAGACTGATGCGCCTATCGACCCGAGCGCCATGATAAACAAGGGAATGGACGCGAAGGTCTGCGCCATCAGGTCGCCGCCCAGCATCAAGCCCAATGCCAGCAACAGGTTGATATTCTGAGGAAAGAGCGGAAAGCGCAGATACTCGTTAAGGACGAAGCCCTGATGCTGCAAGGTGTCCCGTGCCAGGGGAAGCTGATACATCGTATCGTCCCAGTGCCCAGGCGGATGAAAGGCAACGATCATTGCCGTAAACAACAGCACGAGCACCATCAGCACGTCAAGCACGGCTGCACTGCGGCTCGTAATATGAAAGAGATGCAAGACTCGGGCTTGCTTCATGGCGATGGGTAGAGCCGCCATTACCAATACCAGGCCGGTGATCAACACGGCAATGCCGCTAAACCAACCGATTAAACCCAGCACGAAGAGCGCCGCAATATTTGCCAGGCAGCCCAGGCTGATGGCAAAAAACCATTTAAGGTAACGGTTGCTGTCTGGCGCAGGTGACGACGTCCATAAACCCATGGGCTTGAACAAGGCGAATCCGAGGACGGCGCAGTGCAACAGGAACAGGCTTGCCGCCGCGTGTACCCTGATCAAATCGAAAACCATGGGGCGCCTGATCCAGCAAGGTAAGGGGCTACAATTCTATCAGTTGGCTTTTGTCCCGGAATGCCTAAATGATTGAAATCAATGTTGCCTAGAATCGCTATCGTTTTACCTGCCTACAACGAAGAACAGACCATTGCCGCCACCATTGAAGCCTTTCATGCCGAAATGCCGGATGCCCGCATCGTGGTGGTCGACAATAATTCGCGAGACGCCACCGGCCGGATCGCGGCTGATACGCTGGAGCGGCTGGGCGCCAACGGCACTGTCCTGCACGAGCCACGCCAAGGCAAAGGCAATGCGGTGCGCCGCGCCTTTCTGGACATCGAGGCGGACGTCTACGTGCTTGCCGATGCCGACCTGACCTACCCGGCCCAACGCATCCACGACCTGGTGCGCCCCATTTTGAATGGCGATGCGGACATGGTGGTGGGCGACCGCCACTCGGGCGGGCACTACGCATTGGAGAACAAGCGCGCCTTGCACAGCTTTGGCAACACCCTGGTTCAACGCTTGGTCAATTGGTTGTTCGGCGCGCGGCTGGTCGACATCATGAGCGGCTATCGGGCGTTCAACAGGTCGTTTGTAAAGACTTACCCGATTCTGGTGGAAGGCTTCCAGATCGAAACCGACATGACGCTGCACGCCTTGCATCGCCGGATGCGCATCGTTGAGCTGCCGGTGGAATATCGTGATCGTCCGGTTGGCAGTGTGTCCAAGCTGAATACGTTTTCAGATGGCGCCAGCGTCATCTTCACGATTGCCCAGATTCTGCGCTACTACCGGCCCATGGTCTTTTTCATGGCGCTCAGCATGTTGTTTGCCGTGGCCGGCGTGGTGGTGGCCGTGCCCGTATTCGAAGAATGGTTCGGCTCGCAATATATCTCGCACGTACCGTCGGCTGTGCTGGCGGCGGCGCTGGAAACCGTAGCCTTCCTGTTGCTGGCGGTGGGCGTGATTCTTGATTCCATCACCCATCACGAAAAACTCAAGGCCGAGCTGCATTACCTGGACGTGCATCGGCGCTCGGTTGCGGATGAGTCGCGGTTTACTGGCCAGCCGCAAACCGGTACAGCAGGTAGCGCGACACCAGGAAATTGATGAGCATGCCCGCTACACTGCCCGCCCCCACGCCGATGACCAAATGCTGCTGCACCAGCGGGTAGGAAATGACCAGCCAACTATATACGGCGTAATTGACCGCCCCACCGGCCAACATCAGCGCCAGGTAGAAAAGAAATTCCCGCTTCCTGGACAACTCGGACCTGCGCTTGCGGAAAGCAAATGCCCTGTTGATGAGCCAGGTGGCAAGCACGGCGGCCAGGAAGGACACGCCGCGCGCGTAGAACGGGCCCAGTATTTCGTGCAGCGCATACAAGACCGCGGTATCGACGGCAAAGCCGCACAGGCCCGCCATGCCGAAAAGCAGGAATTCACGGATGGTTTTCATAATATGGGTGAATTAGGCAAAATGGCGGGGTTGTTACCCAGCCGGTAAGCGTAGCATGTTACGTATTGGCGCCCTGACTATAATCACAACCCTTAATCACTCATATCATTGTGCGAATGGCAATAACCGAAAGCCGTTTCCAAGGTAGCGCTTTACCCATACTGGCGTCGTCGGGCGTATTCCTGTACTTCTCGCTGATGTTTGCCATTCCTTCGGGTTATTCCTATGGGGCGATGACGCTGCTGCTAAGCGGCGTGTACTTCATGGCCCGGCATCCTTTGCCCACACTGACCCGCGAAGAAAAGACCATCATCTTTTCGCTGCTGGCCGTATTCCTGTGGTCGGTGCTCATGGTCTTGCTGCACGACAACAGCCCCAAGCCGCTGGACCAGACCAGCCGCTTGATCATGGCGATTCCTATATTGCTGATGCTGCGGGCCATGCCGCCCCGGCTGCCGCTGCTATGGGCCAGCGTAGTCATTGGCATCGTGCTGTCCAATGGCATTGCCGTGTGGCAGTTGCACTGGCTGGGGGATAACCGGGCCGCGGGCTTTCTTAACATCATTCATTTTGGCAATATTGGCCTGGTATTCGGCTTGTTCTGCATCGCCGGCATGCTGTGGGCCGGTACGCAGGGCCGGTATGCCAAGCACTGGCGTGTCGCCTTTGCGGTCGGCGTCCTGGCCAGCATCTATACCGTCATGGCGTCTGGCAGCCGCGGCAGCTGGCTGGCTATTCCGCCGGTTGCGCTGGTCTTCCTGTATGCCTTCATGCATCGACGCAACATCAAGCATGCATTGATGGGGCTTGCCGGCGTGGTGGTTGTGGTGGGCGTGGTGTTTTCGGTACCGGAAACCGGCGTGCAAGAACGCTACGACCTGGCGGTGACCGAAGTCGACAAGTACATGACCACGAAATACGTCGGCAAGGACGCCGCGGTATCGTCGGTGGGTGCACGCCTGGAAATCTGGCGCACCGCCTTCATCCTTATACCCCAGCGGCCGCTGCTCGGCTGGAGCCACCAGGAAGCCCGGGCTGAGATCGAGCGGCTGGTGGCGGAAAAGAAGGTCGACCCCTACATGCTGGAAATGGCGAACACGCACAATAATTATCTTGAGGTGCTGTTGTTCCAGGGCGCGATCGGCTTGGTGCTGCTGCTGGCGATGTACCTGCTGCCCTTCTGGTACTTCTGTAAGCGGCTGCGCTCGCCCGATATCGCGGTGAAGGCACTGGCCTTGTGCGGGTCCACGCTCCTGGCGTCGTACTTCATGTTTGGCATGAGCCAGGTGATCTTGGGGCGCAATAACGGGATTATTTTCTTTGTGTTGACGATGGTGATTGTGTGGGCGTGTATGCGGAATGCCGAGGCCGGTGCACCAAGCCAACGATTGGACGCTTGAGGTCACTTCCGCCTTCGAGCAGGCAATGGGATGACGTCTTTACGGCGCAGACGTAACTCAATTACCCCATAGCGACGACAGAGGAGCGGCCCAGATCCGATCTCCCAATGGCATCGTCTCTGTGCCGTCGTACAGCAACACCCCCATCCTGAATTGATCACCCGCGATGCCGGCCAGTTTTTTCAGGCCGCGCAGATCGCTCTCCCTGACGGTGGCTGCGGCTTTCACCTCGACGCATACCAAGTTTCCCGCGGCATTCTCGATCACGACATCGACCTCGAACTTGTCGGCATCCCGGTAGTACATCAAGCGATAGTCGCCGTCTGCAGTGGTCGTGTGCTTGAGCAGCTCGCTAAAAACGAACGTCTCCAGCACATTGCCAAACCGCGTGCGATCCTGCTGAACCTCATCACCGCTCAAATCGAGCAGCGTCGCAAGCAAGCCAGAATCGATGAACTGCAGCTTCGGCGTCTTTACCACGCGATTGAGCCGGTTGCGCGCCCAGACATCGATGCGCTTGAGCAAGTACATCTGCTCAAAGACACTGACATACCGAGAAGCTGTCTTGCCATCCAGTCCCACCTGGCCGCCGAGTTGGGTGTAATTGCACATCTGGCCTGCCGTCTGCGCCAGTGCACGCAGAAAGCGCGGCAGATGGTCCAGTTTCTCGATGCCCGCCACGTCGCGGACATCACGCTGGATTATGGCGTCGATGTACTGGCGTGCCCACGCCACTCGCCGCTTGGCAGATGCTCTCGTAATTGCTTCAGGGTAGCCGCCACGCAACACTCGATCAATCAGATCGCTGCCCACGGAAGGTTGATCTGCCTTGAGAATCTGTCCTGCGAATGCGCTTTCTATCCAGTTCGCAGAGCTGAATCGGATTTCGCTTTGCGATAGGGGCAACAGCGACAAGGTTTCCATCCGGCCAGCCAACGAATCAGCGACGGTCGGCAGCGCCATCAGGTTGGCCGAGCCGGTCAACAGAAAACGCCCGGGACGTCGATCTTCATCCACGCTTTTCTTGATGGCCAACAGCAATTGAGGGGCACGCTGGATCTCATCGATCACTGCCCGATCCAGGCTGCGTATCATGCCAACCGGGTCTTCCCGCGCTGATAACAGCGTCAGCTCATCGTCCATGGTCAGGTAGCGCAGGCCCCGCTGCTCTGCTATTTGACGCACCAGAGTCGTCTTACCCGCTTGGCGAGGGCCGACCAGTAGGACTACTGGCGTGTCCTGCAAGGCTTCAGCTGTGCGTAGCTCGATTCTTCGTGGGTACAAAGATGTCATGTCCATATGCTAACGATATCGTAAATCTCGGAATGATTCAACGTAAATTCCGGAATTTATTAATGTAAATTCGGGAACAAAGCGTCGTTTATCGCGGCATGAACATAGGAGGTAGCTGTGGTTTTTCCTGACATTTCTGGATTCTCCGCATAGATATCTGCTGAAACTACAAGTATTAATCGGAAGCCGCACGCATTAAAGTACTGATTCGAATGTTATTCAGGGTCATTCCCATGGCCGCTCCGCCTACCGACTAAGACAGCCCCTGGAAAGAAGCGCTGGAATACTACTTTGACGGCTTCCTGGTCCAGCTCGCCCCATGGCTGCACGAACAGATCAATTGGGACGAGCCACTCGTGTTTTTAAACAAAGAATTGCAAGCCGTCTCGCGCGGCGCGAGTTCCCGACGGCGCTACGCCGACAAGCTGGTGCGTGTGCATGCACTTTCGCTTTCCTGTCGTACACTCAGCGTCGTGGCTGCAGCGCTGGAGCGAACTGGAACAGCGGGCCGCGAGCAACCCTTTTGCGCTGGTGGTAATGGCGCAATTGCAAGCCCAGCAAACCCGTAAGAATGGCTTACAGCGTCTGGTGTCCAAGACCAAAATTGCGCGGCTGATGTACGCCATCAATACGACCGTAAAAATGTCTTGCAGCTATTTCGCCTAATCGACTGGATGATGGCGCTTCCCGCCGAACTGGAACCCGCCTTCGAACAGGCAATGATCACGATAGAACAGGAGCACAAAATGGCATTTGTCACTAGCATAGAACGCCTGAGTGAGAGGCGTGGACTAGAGAAAGGTCTGGAACAAGGCATAGAACAAGGTAGGTACAAAGGCCTGCGCGAAGGCGAAGCCCTGATGCTGCAACGTCAACTTAGCCGTAAGTCCGGCCCTCTTCCAGAGGCCCAAAAGCAGCGTATTTGGGCCGCAACGCCCGAACAGCTGGAAACCTGGTCGCTGAACATCCTGGATGCCGAAACACTGGATGACGTATTTGCGGCCTAAAGCAAGCGTTATATTTCGTGTGCCCGCCCGGAGTTGCTGGGGAAGACGGCGTGGGCGCCGGTTTTATACAAAAGTCGCAACCGCGACTCCGAAACGTTCGCTGAGCGCCCGTACTTGGCGGATGTTGAGGTCACGCTTGCCAGCCAGGATTTCAGAGACAACGCCCTGACTCCCGATCTCCGGCAAGTCACTTTGCTTCAAGCCGTGCTGCTCTAGTAGAAACTGCAGAGCCTGCACACCCGTAGCCTCAGGCAAGGGGTAGTGGTCAGCCTCAAAGTCTTCAATAAGGTCGCCAACGATATCAACCAGCTCCATCGCAGGATGGCTTTCATCACCAGCAGCCTCATCAAGAAGCGCTTCGAGTAGCGCGGTCATCCGTGCATAATGAGCGTCGTCGCGAATGGGTGCGATGTCCGTGGTACTACGAAACTGTTCCCATATCGGAAGCAGGCGCTTTACGTCGATGTGTGCGTTCATGATTTCCAAGCTCCTTTGTCGTAGTCCCGATGAGTAAGCACCGCTTTGATATACACAATTTGACAAATCATAGTTTCAAACGCGTCGAAAAGCTTCATTTTAAGATGTGCGCGTCATCTCCCACCGCCAGGCGTCATCGCACATTTCCTGTATGCCTTTCTCGGCCCGCCACCCCAACTTCTGGTACGCCATTTCGGTATCGGCCCAGCAGGCGGCAATGTCGCCCGGGCGACGTGCCACCAGGTCGTAGGGTATGGTCTTGCCGCTGGCTTGCTCGAAGGCCCGTATCATGTCCAGCACCGAGTACCCGGTGCCCGTGCCCAAATTCACCGTCAACAATTCCGGCTCTTTTTCCAGGCAATAGCGCAAGGCCTGCACATGGCCTTGCGCCAAATCCATGACGTGAATGTAGTCGCGCACGCCGGTGCCGTCGGGCGTGTTGTAGTCGTTGCCGAACACCTGCACTTTGGGCCGTTGGCCGGTAGCTACCTGCGCCACGTAGGGCATGAGGTTATTGGGTATGCCTTGTGGCGCCTCGCCGATCAGGCCGCTGGGATGCGCGCCGACCGGATTGAAATAGCGCAGGCGGGCAATGCGCCAGTCGGGTTCGCTGCGGTACAGGTTCTCCAGCATATCTTCCACCACGAGTTTTGTGTGCCCGTAAGGATTGGTGGCAGAGCGTGGATGATCTTCGGTAAGCGGCAGTTTCTGCGGGTCGCCGTAGACGGTGGCCGACGACGAGAACACGATGCTGCGCACGCCCGCCTGCTGCATGGCCGTTAGCAGCTGAACGGTACCGTGTACGTTGTTGTCGTAATAAGCCAGCGGCATCTGCGTCGACTCCCCTACTGCCTTCAGGCCTGCGAAGTGCAGCACGGCGGTGATCTTGTGGGCGCGGAACAGCAGCTGCAGGGTCTCGGGGTCGCGAATATCGCCTTGCGCGAATTCCGGGCGGATGCCGGTAATGTGGGCAATGGCATCCAGGACGGCCAGCGAACTATTGCCAAGATTATCAATGATAATGACGCGGTATCCGGCCTGCTGCAAGGCCACTGTGGCGTGGCTGCCTATGAATCCGGTGCCACCCGTAACGAGTATAGTTTGAGTCATCATGTATCCCACGTTCAATTCCACAGTTTCGCAAATCGTGCTGTTGCCGGGCAGCCTGCTGCTGCTCATGATCATCGGCTGCATTCTATTGACGGCACGCTGGCGCCGGGCGGGCTGGACGCTGCTTGTCATCGGCATAGGCAGCTTGGCCGTTCTAAGCATGCCGGTGACGGCTTATAAGATGATACGCAGCCTGGAATCCGCCGGCGCGGTGGATCCGCGGGAACTCAGCAAAGCGCAGGCCATCGTACTATTAAGCGGAGGCGTGCGGCATAGCCAGCCGGAGTATGCCTCCGACGTGTCCAATAGCGCGACGCTGGAACGGGTGCGTTATGCGGCCTTTCTGCACCATCAGCATAATCTGCCGATCATGGTGACGGGCGGCAACCCTTCCGGCGGAGAGGCCGAGGGCTGGGTCATGAAACGCGAGCTGGAAACCGTGTTCGACGCCCCGGTGCGTTGGCAGGAAACAGAATCGACCAACACGGCGGAAAATGCCGAGTTTGCCCGGCGGGTTCTGGAGCCTGAGGGCGTGAATACGATTGCGCTGCTGACGCATGCCTGGCATATGCCGCGCGCCAAGAAGGCCTTCGAGCGCGCGGGCTTCACCGTGATTGCCGCGCCCACCGTGTTTCACATTGAGCCGGTGCAGGGCATCATGAATTTCATCCCCCAGGCCGATTACCTAAGCCTGTCCAACAAGGCGCTCCACGAGTGGGTGGGGATGGTCTGGTATCGGCTGCCTAGATAGCGTCTTTGGTGAATTCGCCGTTGACCAGTCGCAGCACCTTCAGCGGATTCGCATTCTGCAGCACAGGCGGCAGCAGTGCATCGGGATAGTTCTGATAGCACACCGGACGCAGGTAGCGGTCGATGGCCAGGCTGCCTACTGACGTGCCACGCGCATCGGACGTTGCCGGATACGGGCCGCCGTGCACCATGGCGTCGCACACTTCAACGCCAGTCGGAAAGCCATTAAGCAAAAGACGGCCTGCCTTCTCTTCCAGGATGGACACCACGGCTGAATGGTTGACCACCTCGGCCTCGGTGGCGATCAGGGTGGCGGTCAGCTGGCCATGCATGGCGCTGAGGAAGGAGGTCAATTGCTCCTGGCTTTCGAACGTAACCAGCACGGTGGATGGCCCGAACACTTCTTCTTCCAGTGGTGCGTCGTCATGGTCGAGAAGCAGGCTGGGCTTGGCCTTGAACACATAGGCGCTTGCCTTGCCGTCGTTGGCCGTGCCTTTGGCCAGCACCTCGATGCCCTTCAGCGCTTTCAGGCGCTTGATGCCGGCTTCGTAGCTGTCCAGCGCGCCACGGTTGAGCATGGTTTGGGCGGGCGTTGCGGTGAAGGCCTGCTCCAGCTCTTTGGTGAAGGCGGTCAGTTCGGGTGATTGCACGCCCAGCACCAGTCCGGGGCTGGTGCACAACTGGCCACAACTCCCCGCAACCGATGCGGCCAGGTCGCGGGCGATCGCGGCACCGCGTTCCTGCAAGGCGCCCGGCAGCAAGACGATGGGGTTGATGCTGGACATCTCGGCGAAAACGGGAATCGGGTCGGGGCGATTCGCAGCCAGGTCGCACAGGGCGCGACCGCCTTTCAGCGAACCGGTAAAGCCCACGGCCTTGATGCCGGGCGCCTGCACCAGACGGGCACCCACGCCCGTGCCGTAGATCATGTTGAACACGCCCGCCGGGATGCCGCAACGTTCGCGTGCCCGTTCGATGGCGTCCGCCACGCGCTCCGACGTCACCATGTGGCCGGTATGGGCCTTGACGACGACCGGGCAGCCCGCGGCCAGCGCTGCGGCCGTATCGCCGCCGGCCACCGAGAATGCCAGAGGGAAATTGCTGGCGCCGAACACCGCGACCGGCCCCATGCCGATGCGGCACACGCGCAGGTCGACACGCGGCATCGGCTTGCGTTCCGGCAAGGCGGTATCGATGCGCGCACCATGGAAGTCGCCGCGGCGCAGCACGCGCGCAAAAAGGCGCATCTGGTTGCTGGTGCGTGATCGTTCGCCTTGCAGGCGGCCCGCGGGCAGTGCGGTTTCGTTCGAGACTTCGGCGATGAAGTCGTCGCCCAGCGCGTCAAGTTCTTCGGCGATCTGCTCGAGGAATTCGGCGCGCCGGTCGATGGAGAGGTTGCGGTATTCGCGATAGGCGTCGCTGGCAGCCTGCACGGCCTCGTCGATTTCTTCCGGCGTGGCTTGCGAGAAACTGACGTGGTAGGGCTGCCCGGTGTCGGCGCCGATGCTTTGCTGTGTGGCTTTCCCACGCGCGCTGCGGCGTCCGCCTATGTAGTTGTGTCCCAGGATCTGGGCGCTGACGAAGTCATTCATTTCTAGATTTCCCTAACGAGTTTACATGGACCGTTCCAGCATCTGGACGTAATCGTCTTGCGATGCCTCACGGGGATTTGTCTTGTGGCTGTGATCGGCCAACGCACCCTGGACGATGCGTGCAAACTGGTCGCGCGACACACCCATTTCAGCCAGGCCCGCTGGCAGGCCCAGCCGCTTGCTCATTTCGACTATCGCCGCGCCTATGGCCTGTGCGCTGGCATCGGGCAGCTGCATGGCCTGCGCCATGCGTTCCAGCTTTTGTTCCTGCAGCATCGAGGGCGATGCCGCATTGAATTCGATGACCGCGGGAAGAAAGACAGCATTCAACGTGCCGTGGTGCAGGCGCGGATCGATACCGCCCAGCGAATGGCTGAGGCTGTGCACACAGCCCAGGCCTTTCTGGAAGGCCATGGCGCCCTGCATGGAAGCGCTCATCATGTTCAGGCGCGCCTCGCGGTCTTGGGGATGGGTGGTAGCGGTTTCAATATGGCGCCATGCGCGGCGCAAGCCGTCCAGGGCAATGCCGTCGGCCGGTGGATTGAAGGCCGATGACATAAAGGTTTCCATGCAATGCGCAATGGCATCCATGCCGGTGGCGGCCGTCAGCATGGCAGGTAGTGCCAGCGTCATGGACGGATCGCAAATGGCGGAACGGGGCACCAGATACGGCGAAAGCACGCCCACCTTGCGTCCGTCGTTCAAGATAAGGATGGCGCCGCGCCCGACTTCGCTGCCCGTGCCGGCCGTGGTGGGAATGGCAATGACAGGAGCGGTCGCCGCCGTGATGCGCGCCGCACCGCCTTCGATCACGGCAAAGGTCTTGAGCTCGCCCGGATGCGTCGCGCACACAGCCACGCCCTTCGCCAAGTCGATGGACGAACCGCCCCCGACGGCAATAATGCCGTCAAAGCCGCCCTGCCGATATACCTGCACGGCGGCCTGCACCGCAGCCTCGTTCGGATTGGACGGCGTGCCGTCGAACACCGCGGCGGGATCGGCATGGTCCAGCTGCGCCAACACCCGATCGACCAGCCCCGCCTTCCTCACCCCGGCGTCGGTGACGATCAGGGGACGCGTTATGCCGATACGATCACATTCCTGCTGCACGGTGGCCAGGGCGTCGTAGCCGAACTGGACCTGGGTGATGTAGTTGATGAGTGCCATGGTTGTATCGCTTTTCGTTATAGTTTGGAAAAGTGCCGGATGTGTTCTTCCAGCAATTTACGATAATCGCGCCACTTTGAAAACTAAGCGGCGCACATACAGGTATAAGTTTTATTCATGCCAACACTGCCCTCACTGGAACAAATGACCGCAAGGCTCAGGCTCAAGCAGTTGCATTTGCTCAGCGCCCTGGCCGATCACGGCTCTTTGCTGAAAGCCGCCGAGAAAGTTTCCCTGACGCAACCCGGAGCCAGCAAGGCCTTGCAGGAAATCGAAGCCATTTTTGGCGTGCCGCTGTTTGCCCGCAGCTCGCGCGGACTGGTCGCCACTGAAATGGGCCATTGCGCCATACGCTACGCCCGGCTCATGCAGACCGACCTGGCCCACCTGCGCGGCGAAATGGAAGATATCCTGCAAGGACAAGGCGGACGGTTGAATGTGGGCGTGATCATGGGCGCAGTGCCTTTGCTGACGGAAGAAATTACACGGCTGCTGGCGCAATATCCCGACGTGGCCGTGGAAATCGTCGAAGACACCAGCGCACGGCTGCTGCATCTGCTGGATCGCGGCCGGTTGGACGTGGCCATCTGCCGGCGTTCCGTCAGCGCGCAGCCGCAACTGTACGACAGCATCGACATACACCACGAAACCCTGGCGGTGGTCAGCAGCATCGACCATCCCATGGCGGGCCGCAGCCATCTGGAGCTGGCCGACCTGGATGCATCGCGCTGGGTCGTGTATTCGGCCAACATGCCAATGCGCCGCCTGCTGGAACGTGAATTCCATGAAGCCGGCTTGCGCTTTCCACACCGGCTTTTTGAAACCACCTCGGCCTTTGCCACGCTGGCCCTGCTGCGTCGCCAGCCGGATATTGTGGCACTGCTGGCCCTGGACGTGGCCGAGTTCTTTGCCTCGATGGGCGTCATGCGCATCCTGCCGCTGGCGTTGAAATCGCGCAGCGAGCCGTATCAACTGGTGACGCGCCGCGGCGCCGTACTGTCGCGCGCGGCGCAATTGTTCATGCAGTCGTTTCGTGATGACCCGGAGCCGTCGCCGGGCCGCAGCACCGGGCCGGGACCTTCAGTCCTATAGCATGCCCGGGTAGCTGCCGCCGTCCAGGACCAGGTTCTGTCCCGTCATAAAGCCGGCCTGCGCGCTGCATAAAAAGGCGCAGGCATCACCCAGCTCATAAGGCTGGCCGTAGCGCTTGGCGGGTATGGATTTCAGGCGCGCCTGCATGATGTCTTCGATGGGCTTCCCGGTATTCTGCGCCGTCTTGGCGGCCGTTTCCTTCAGCCTGTCGGTCTCGAAGGGGCCGGGCAACAGATTATTGATGGTCACGTTGTGCTCCACCACCTGCCGTGCCAAGCCGGCCACGAAGCCGGTCAGGCCGCTGCGCGCGCCATTGGACAGGCCGAGGATGTCGATGGGCATCTTCACCGCCGCCGAGGTGATGTTCACGATGCGCCCGTAACGCTGGCTGATCATCGCGTCGATCACATGCTGGATCAGCGCAATAGGCGTATACATATTGGCATTCACGGCCGCCATCCAGTCGTCCTTGGACCAGTCGCGAAAGTCGCCCGGCTTGGGGCCGCCGGCATTAGTCACCAGGATGTCGGGCATGCCCGCCACAGCAAAGGCCTGTTCGCGGCCTTCGACCGTAGTAATGTCCGCCGCCACCGTCGACACCTTCACACCCATCGCCTGCCGTATGGTTTCGGCCGATTGCTCGAGCAAGTCGGCTGTCCGGGCAACGAGCGTCAAGTCGACCCCTTCGCGGGCCAAAGACATGGCGCAGGCGTAGCCCAGCCCCTTGCTTGAACCGCAAACCAGCGCGCTTTTTCCTTGCAACTGTAAGTCCATGAATGCCTCGTGTTGGTTGATTGATTTAATGGGCAGTGTAGGTCAGGCCTCTGGCAAAGTGCGGGTCATGTCCCACAAATTGGCGCCGCCCGGCTGATCCAGATGCGTCAGGTACAGGCGCAGGTCGAACTCGTACTGATGATAATTCGGCTCCATGCGTTCGCAAAGATTGTAGAAAGCCTTGTCGTGCTCTCTTTCCTTCAAGTGAGCTAGCTCGTGCACGGCAATCATTCTCAGGAACGCTTCCGGCGCCGACCGGAATATCGTGGCAATGCGGATTTCGTGCTTGGTTTTGAGTTTCATACCCTGCACGCGCGAAATGGTGGTGTGCGTGCCCAGCGCGTGGGCGATCACCTGCATCTTGCTGTCGAACGCCACCTTGCTGATGGGCGCGCCATTGCGGATATAGCTGTTTTTCAAATCGACGACGTAGTCGTACAAGGCCTTGTCGGTACGCACGCCATGGGCCTTCGGATACCGGCTGCGCAGCACATCGGCCAGCTGCCCGCGATCAAGCAGCAGCTGGACTTTATTGCGTGTGTCGGGGGAATAGCCCTTCAGGTATTTCATGCCAGGATTGTAAGGCCTGGGGTAGCGCTCCACGGTACTTGTCCGCAATGCTGTTTCGATCCGTTGCGTATATTTATAGACTAATATGTGTTCATATATAGACGACACGGACCGTGCCATGCGAACTCCGATGAATGACCCCAAAACCAGCGAAGCCAGACGAACCCTTGCCCGGCAGGCGTCCGCTGCCTATTCGGTCGACGATTATGTACGCGACGTTTCCACGGCCACGCCGCTGGAACTCGTGGAAATCGAGCGACAAGGCGTGCACGGTGCAGTCCTGAAGAGCCTATCAAGAAAAATGTCGGTCCCGATCTCGTACATGTACAAGATTCTTGGCGTGCCCAAGGCTACCGCAGAAAAAAAAATGGGCGCTGGCGAATTCGTCACCGGAAGCAGCGGACATGCTGCCATCGGCATGATCCGATTGCTGGGAATCGCGCAAAACATGGCAGAAAACAGCACAGCCGAAGTAGCGAAAGATTTCGATGCCAGTAAATGGCTGGGGCAGTGGATAGAGCTGCCACAGTCGGCACTTGGTGGACGAAAGCCTGCCGATCTTATCGACACGCCCACCGGCATTGATATCGTTGCCAGACTGCTAGGCGCTATAGAAAGCGGCGCTTATCAGTGAAATTATGGCGCATCGCCGCAGAAACGCGCGGCTACTCGGCTGCGGACATCGGCGGCACCGGTGCGGCAATTCATCCCGGCCGCTGGAACGACTTCGGTCAGGCGGTCGTATATTGCGCCTCGACGGTATCACTTGCCGTACTTGAGACGGCCGCTTACATCGATGACGGTGGTTTTCCGTTGAATCGCTATCTGATCGAACTTGATGTCCCCGCCCTTGTCTGGGCAGCCAGGGAAGAGTTCGCGACAGACGATCTTCCCGTGACCTGGGCTGCCATCCCCGCCGGAAACGCCAGTGTGAGATTGGGCTCGGCGTGGTTGCTGTCCAAGCGTTCGCCCATACTGCTTGTGCCTTCCGTGATCGTACCCGAGGAGCTAACCGTTCTCATCAATCCCTTACACCCACAATCCAGATCGATTACCGCGAAAACAGTACGCCGGTTCGAATACAACCGCGTTTTCAGGCCTGGCATTTCATGAACACCAGCCTGGCCGGCCACGAAGGCGGCAGACTTACGCCACCTGGAAGGCTTCCCCGCAAGGATCCAGCCGTATTCCCACCGGCAAGTTCTTCCAAGGCAATTGCTTCAGGATCATGGGCATGGAGCCAGGCGCGGCGCCTACGATGATTTCTTCGGCAATGGGGGTGAAGTCGGCACGAAAGTGCACCGCGCTTTTCACGACCAAAATGGCTTGCTCGGTTGGCTCAACGCCCACAAAGCGGAACATGGCCTGATCCGCCATTTGTACTTTCTGCGAGGCCAGGACCACGCGCACACCGTCGATCAGCAGGCATGCGGACAAGCCCATATCGAGGTTGAACCCGTGGTAATAAGGCCCCGTCGCGGCGGTCTTGCCGTCCGACAGGCGCTCGATAAGAAAATCGCCTTCAAAGGGCTGGTCGTCAGGAAGGCCCGCGTTGCCACCGATGGCAATGCGAATGCGCTGCCCTTCTCCGGCTTCATGTATTTTCGCGGCCGCAGCGGGGTCGATGATCAGGCCGATAGCGGCACGCTGGGCCTTGTTACGCAATAAGGCGCGCAGCATGCCGGTAGTGTCCGAATTACTGCCAGCGCCCGGGTTGTCCTGGGCATCGGCAATGACGATGGGTTTGGAACTGGTCAATGATTTTTGCATGGCGTACTGCACGGCTTCGTCGGGGCTGTAGAGCTTGCCGGCGAACGATGACTCCGCTGCATTGACGGCGGCTTCCAGCTGGTCGGCGGCTGCGTCGGCGCTGGCTTGATCGTCGGCATACGCCCAGATCACCGGTGAGCATTCTTTAAAGTCTGCCGCTGGAAACCCTGTGGTGAACGACACATGAGTGACGTCGTTCTCGATCTGCGCGAGTTGCTGATACAGGCCTTTGGATGGCTGTATGTCGGTACATTGCCAGCAGATGGGAATCAGGAAGGGCAAACGGCGTACGGCAACCTTGGGCCGTACGCCCTTGGCAAGCCGATGTTGCAGTTGCTGGTACGCCCGGGCGCCGGTTTCGGCCATGTCGACATGGGGATAGGTGCGATAGGCGACAAGTATGTCGGCCTCGTGCAGCATCTGTGCAGTCACGTTGGCATGCAGGTCCAGGCTGGCCACGATAGGCACGTCGGGCCCGACAACCGCGCGCACCCGGCGCAATAGTTCGCCTTCGCCATCATCGAAAGTCTGGGCCACCATGGCACCATGCAAGTCCAGATACACGGCATCCACCGGCAAAGCGGCACTGATGCCGTCGACAATCATCGAGGCGATGCGTTCGTACGTGTCGGCGGCAACGTGCGCCGATGGGCTGGCTGCGCACCAGGTCGTAGGAATGACGGTGTCGCCTGCATCTTGTGCGCATTTCACAAAACCGGCGGCGGGAATATTGGCGCCCGCAATCGCGGGCCAAATGGCGTCACCCGACATCAGGCCTGGCCAGCCGCCACCGGCCAGGAAGGCGTCCCAATCGGCCAAATCAGGCGCAAAGGTATTTGTTTCGTGTTGGAAACCGCCGTAAACGATACGTAGCATGGTTATATCTGCCTCTCGTGAGTGTGTGTTTGCACCGTATGCCGGCGCGCTTCAAATTGTTGAACAGCGTCAGTCAATCCGCTTACGCCGGAACCGGTCGGAAGTTTTGGAAATCCCAGCCGCGACCGGGCGCCGCATTGATCAGGGCCTTGGTGTAGCTTTCCTGCGGCTGGCTCAGCACCTGGCTGGCGCTGCCGGATTCCACGACTCTGCCTTGCTGCATCACCAGAATGGTGTCGCAGATCTGCGCGGCGACCCGCAGGTCGTGGGTGATGAACAGCACCCCCACGCCAACGCGCTGGCGCACTTCCTCGAGCAGGTCCAGCACCTGGGCCTGAACGGAAACATCAAGCGCCGACACGGCTTCGTCGGCGACCAGGACATCGGGCTCCATGACCAATGCGCGCGCGATGCAAATACGCTGACGCTGGCCTCCGGAAAATTGATGCGGATAGCGGTCCAGCGTATCGGCCGGCAGGCCCACCAGTTCCATTGCCCGCAACGCCTGCTTGATGGCATCGCCGCGCGCGGTGCCGTAGTTGAGCAAACCTTCGATGATTGAATCGCCGACGCGCCGCCTGGGGTTCAGGCTGCGATAGGGGTCCTGGAAAATGATCTGGATGCGCTTGCGTATGGGCATCAGCCGGCTGCGGCCCAGAACGGTAATATCGTCATCGTGCAGGCGGATTTCACCCGAGCTGGGGTCGATCAATCGCACGACGCAGCGCGCCACCGTGGATTTCCCCGAGCCCGACTCGCCCACAATGCCCAGGATTTCGCCGCGACGCAAAGTCAGGGTGACATCGCTGGCGGCCGCCACTCGTTCCGTCTTTTTGAATAAGCGCTTGGCCTTGTCGTAAAACTTGTTAAGGCCGCGGACGTTAAGAATGATTTCACCATCGGGCGCGGCACGCGTGTGGGGCGTCAGGCTGGGCACCGATGAAACCAGCATGCGGGTGTAGTCTTGCGCGGGATTCGCAAGCACTTGATCACGGGTACCAGTTTCAACCACGCTACCCTGGTTCATGACCAGGATACGATCGGCAATTTCGGCTACCACCCCGAAGTCGTGGGTGATGAAGATAACGGCGGTGCCATGTTTGGTTTGCAGTTCGCGAATCAAGGACAGAATTTGCTTTTGCGTCGTCACGTCAAGCGCCGTGGTGGGCTCGTCGGCAATAAGCAGCTTGGGCTTCAAGATCAATGCCATCGCAATGACAATCCGCTGGCGCTGACCACCGGACAACTGATGCGGGTAAGAATCGTACATACGCTCGATGTCGGGCAGATGCACGGATTCCAGCATCGCCAACACCTGCCGACGCCTTTCCGCCGCGCCGACTTTTGTGTGCAGTTTAAGTACCTCTTCAATCTGGGCGCCAACCCGATGCACCGGGTTAAGCGCCGTCATGGGCTCCTGGAACACCATGGCGATTTTGGAAGCGCGCAGTTCGCGCATGCGCCCGGCGCTGACCTTCAGGATGTCCTCGCCGTCGATTTCTATTTGTCCGGCCGTGGCCGTCAATGCGTCTTTGGGCAGCAAGCCCATTACCGCGAGCGAGGTCACCGATTTACCTGAACCGGATTCGCCCACGATGCAAAGTGTCTCGCCGGCAAAGACTTCCAGGCTCATGCTCTTGACGACTGGACGGCCAGGAGCGGCCTCGGACTTGGCAGGGCCACTGCTTACATTGACGGATAGTTCCTTTATGGTCAATACCGGAGCATCGCCGCGGGCGCCGGCGGATTCGTGTGCGGACGGAGTCATGATTATTTCCTGATATTCGTTCAAGGCAGCTGCCTTACAGTCGACGCGACATGCGCGGGTCCAGCGCATCGCGCATGGCATCGCCCAGGACATTGACGCTTAGTACAGTGAGCGACAGCAAGATGCCGGGGTACAACACCAAGCCGGGCAACAGCTGAAAGTAGGCACGGCCTTCGGCCATGATGTTGCCCCATGACGACGTTTCAGGCGGCACGCCCGCGCCCAGGAAGCTAAGAATGGCTTCGGTAAGGATGGCGGAGGCAAATACATACGTACCTTGCACGACCAGCGGCGCCATGGTGTTGGGCACCAGATGGCGCATCATTAGCGTAAAGGTGGGCGTGCCCAATGCCACGGCGGCTTCAACGTAAGGTTCGTTGCGCACGCTTAGGATGACGCTGCGCACCAGCCGCACAACCCGCGGCACTTCAGGCACCGTGATGGCGATCATGACGGTCAACAAGCTGGCACCCGAAATAGACACCAAAGCGATCGCCAGCAGGATGCCGGGAATGGCCATCAAGCCGTCCATGATGCGCATGACGATGCCGTCGATCCAGCGAAAATAGCCGGCGACCACGCCTATCGCCAGGCCTATGACCATGCTGAACGCGGCGACGCCCAGGCCCACCACCAGCGACACCCGTGCGCCATACAGCACCCGCGAGAACACGTCCCGGCCATAGGCATCGGTGCCCAGCCAGTGTTCGGCCGAGATGGGTTTTAGCCGCACGCTGGGGTCGATGGCGGTAGGGTCTACCGTGTGCAACCAAGGTGCGAAAAAGGCAATGAAGACCACCAGGGCCAGAACGAAAAGCGATATCAGGACCGGCCCGCCCTTGAGGGTCTGGAGCAGTGCGGACTGAATTTTGGCCGGGGCAATGCCTGCATCGCCGGGCGCTGAGGCGGCAGGCAGTGTAGTAGTAGCGTTTGTCATGTCGGCCTCAGTAACGGATACGGGGATCGAACACGGTGTAGAGCGCGTCGACAACAAGATTGATAAGAACGTAGACAAATGCGAACAGCAGTATCAGAGCCTGTATGACCGGATAATCGCGAGCCAGTACCGCTTCGACCACTAGCCGTCCCAGGCCCGGAAGATTGAAAACCGACTCGGTCACCACCACGCCGCTGATCAACATGGCCACGCCCACACCGATAATCGTCACGATGGGTACCGCGGCATTGCGCAAGGCATGCCCGGTCAGTACGCTGCGCTCGCGCAGCCCTTTGGCCCGCGCCGTGCGAATGAAGTCTTCGCCCATGATTTCGATGATGCTGGTTCGGGTAATGCGCGCGATCAGCGCGACGTACACGGTGCTGAGTGCAACCGTGGGCAGGACCAGGGCCTGGACAAATGGCCACACGCCTGCCGAAAGAGGCTTATAGCCCTGTACGGGAAACCAGCCCAGCTTCAGGGAAAAGACCAGGATCATGACATAGGCGGTCACGAAGACCGGTACCGAAAAACCCAGCACCGACGCGGCCATGACCACCCGGTCCAGGAGTTTGCCTTGGCGCCGGGCTGCCAGAATCCCCAACGGAATGGCGACGATGACCGACAAGGTGATCGTGCTCAGGGATAGGGCCAGCGACGGCCCCATGCGCTGCCCTATCATTTCGGCGACGGGCACACCGGAAAGCAGTGATGTGCCCAGGTCGCCTTGAAGCAGGCGCCATATCCACATAAAGAACTGGGTATAGATTGGTTCGTCCAACCCCATCGTCTGGCGTATCTCAGCAAGCTGCTGCGGTGTGGCCGAGTCGCCCGCGATAATCGCAGCCGGGTCGCCCGGAGTGAGCCTGAGGATGGCGAACACCACCGCCGCCACCATGGCCATAACAGGGATCGATGCTGCGGCACGCCGTAGGATGAAGTTAAACATAGTCAGCTCAGCTTGCAGATTTCTTGATGTTCCAGAAGATCGGTGCGGGCGACTCCAGCATACCTGTCAGGTTTTTGCGGAAAGCGCCGGGCACAAAATACTGGCCCATGGGTAAGAGCACGCCTTCGTCGATCACCAGTTGCTGGATTTCACCGGCCAATTGCTTGCGCTTGGCTTCGTCGGTGGTGCCTGAAAACTCGACACGCAGCTCTTCGATCTTGGGCACGTCAGGCCAGCCGAACCAGGCCTGTGTCCCGTTGGCGGCGACGCCAAAGGCACGCAAGGGGTCCAGCGCTTCGGCCATCACGTTATTGGTGGCAAATATGTTCCAGCCGCCTGCCTTGGGTTCGGTCTGAACCGCACGGCGAGTCACGACGGTCTGCCAATCCATGGCTTGCATGTCGACCTTGAAGCCCGCGGCGCGCAGGGCCTGGGCGATAACCACGGGCTGGGCATTGACCGATGGGGTGTCGGTGGGCTGCAGGATCACGACCGGGGTATTGTCGTAGCCAGCCTCTTTCAGCAATGCCTTGGCCTTTTCAATATTGCCCTTGACGGTCACTTCGGCACCGGCCTGGCTGTCATAGGGCAGGCCACAACCGAACAAGGCGGCGCAGGTCTTAAAGTACTTGGGATTACCAATCAGTGCCTGCAGGACGCTGGTCTGATCCACCGCGTACATCGCGGCCTGGCGAATCTTCTTGTCGTTGAACGGAGCATGCAAGTGGTTCATGCGCATTACGGTCTGGTAGCCCTGTGGATCCAGAACCTTGATGTTGATGTCGGTATTGCTTTCGACAATTGGCGCAAGGTCGAAAGGCAGCTGTTCCAGATAGTCGATCTCGCCGCTGACCAGGGCGTTGACGGACGTCATGGCGTCGGGCGTGGCGATCCACTTCACGCGATCGACATACACATTCTTGCCACCGGCGGTACCGCTGGCGGCCTCCTTGCGCGGCAGGTAATCGGTGTTCTTTTCATAAACCGCCTGCAGGCCAGGCCTGAATTCGGCGGTGACCATCTTGAACGGTCCCGAGCCGATATATTCTTTGATCGGCTGGTTGGGAGGGGTATCGGCAATGCGCTTGGGCATCATGAAAGGGGCAATACCGCTGGGCTTGGCCAGCGCGCGCACGGCCAGATCCGTCGGGCTCTTGAATGTCATGACGAAGCTCGTGGCATCCACGACTTTCATTTCGGTCATCTGGGAGTTCATCATCTGACCCATCTTGTCTTGTGCTGCCCAGCGCTTGATGGATGCGACGCAATCATCGGCGGTGACCGGCTGGCCGTCATGCCATTTCAGGCCGTCGCGCAAGGTGAAGGTATAGGACTTGCCGTCGGCGGAGGCTTCCCATTTCTCGACCATTTGCGGCTGGATTTTGTTGTCGGCGTCGGTCGCCAACAGGGTGTCGTAAATCATGTAGCCGTGGTTACGCGTGATATGCGCGGTGGTCATGATGGGGTCGAGCACGCGCAAGCTGGAGTGCATGACCGCGGTAATGGTTTGCGCCTGCAGCGACGGTGCGATGGCTGCGCTGGCAAGGGCGGCAGCCAGTAAAAGTTTTCGTGGCGAGAATAATTGTTGTTTCGACATGGGTTACCTTGCTTTAGTGGATGAAAAGTGGCCAGACGAGAGGCCGGTATGACGCTACAAGAAAACGACTAACTGTTGTTGACACCGGGGTGGGCCTGGGGCTTGGCCTGTTTGCGAATCACGCTTCTGCCGCGGTCGAGGAAGCCGGCATATTCGTCATCCGGCACGAACAGTCCGCCGGTGGTCCAGACAATGTGATTGGCCTGCTGCATATGTGGCAGCAGGCCTTGCTGGCTCAGGTAAGACCGCCCGGCTTCACTTCCCAACACCATGCGCGGCCCGCTGAATGCCGCGGCGGCGGACGGTTCGATGCGGATATTCTCCTGGTCATGCAGCCAGGCCAGGTCGGCGAACAGGGTGTCGTCGGCGGTGGTCGCAATGCCCGAGAGCAAGGGGCGCATTTCCTTGATCGCCAGCGCGGATGCGGCCGGAACGGCGAGGCCGTCGGCTTCGGTGACGTTATCGAGTCCGACGTCGTAGACCGTGATGCCGGGCCGGTCAGGGTTTTGCATTTGGGCCAGAAAGCATGGCGAAGTGGTGGGCTCGACAAAAAAGCAATGCACCGCTTTACCGAAGATATGTTTAAGGCCAAAGGTGACCCCAGCCGGCGCGCCCCCTACGCCGCAAGGCAGGTAAACAAACAAGGGATGCTCGGCATCGACCTTGACGTTTGCGGACTTGAGCTGCGCTTGCAGCCGGAAGGCAGCCACTGCGTAGCCCATGAACAGGGAATGGGATTGCTCGTCGTCAACGAAATAGCTGTGTGGATCAGCGCTGGCGCGCTGCCGCCCCGCCTCGACGGCCTGGGCATAGTCGCCGGAATACTCCACCACGGTGACGCCATGGCGGCGCAGCCGGTCTTTCTTCCATTGCTTGGCCTCGGCCGACATATGCACCGTGGCGCGAAAGCCTAAGGCAGCCGACATAATGCCTATGCTCAGCCCCAGATTGCCGGTAGACCCGACCGACACTTCGTACTGGCTAAAGAGGGAGCGGCTGGTCGAGGATGACAACTGACAATAGTCGTTCGAGCTGTCCAGCAAGCCATGGCGGCGCGCCAGCGATTCGGCAAATTCAAGCACTTCGTGAATGCCGCCCCTTGCCTTGATGGACCCGGCAATGGGCAGCGCATGATCCGCCTTGTCCCAGAATTTTCCGTAACGGCCATTGATATTGTCGATACCGGCGATCGACGGCAGTTCGATCAATTCAGACTCGATGATGCCCTGGCTGGCAACCAGTTCCGGAAACAGCTCCATCAGTAAAGGCGCAAACCTGGCCAAACGCAGCTCGGCTTCTTTTACATTGCTTATAGTAATGCGAGCATCCGAATCGGCGTCCGGATAAACGTTTATATCCTGATTCAGCCACAGCTGCGGCAACTTCATTATTTGTTGTGGCCCATCAGTACGCATCAGTGTTTTCCCTAAGATTTACGCCTAATCCATACTCATCACATGGACATGTCTATGGACTTATTCTGGCCGTGGCACACTGATACCGCAAGCCATTTATATTAACTTCCTTATTAGTAATACTAATGAAACACAAGCTCTCACCGTCCCTGCTTACCTGGTTGCGCTGCTTTGATGCCGCCGCGCGCAACAACAGCTTCACCAAGGCCGCTGCAGAATTGCATGTGACACAGGGCTCCGTCAGCCAGCAAGTAAAGCGTTTGGAAGACCACCTGGGAGTGGCCCTATTCCACCGCGCACGGCGTAATCTCGAGCTTTCGCAGGAAGGGCTCCGACTGGCCATCGCAGTCAGCCAGTCATTCCAGGTGCTGGACGATGCGCTAGGACAAATACATGGAAGCGGACGAAACCAGGCCCTTAGCCTTAGCTGCTCGCCATCGTTCGCGATGGTATGGCTGACACCACGGCTGGGACAGCTACTAAGGGAAAACCCCGAACTATCTGTCCGGGTCCATGGCGAGTTTCAAGCCCTGGACCGATCCCGCATGGATCAGGAACACATTCAGGCCGGCATACGTTTCGATTTGGGCCGCTATTCCGACCTGTACGCAGAAAAGCTTTTGGACGAGTGGCTGATCCCCGTCGCCAGCCCGGCCTTCATGGCTGCCCACCCGGAACTAAAAAAACCGGCTGACTTACCCAGCGCATTTATGCTGCACGACGCCATGCCTTGGGATAGAGCCGAAGAATATACGGAGTGGAATACGTGGCTGGAAGGGGTGGGCTCACCGGTGCCAGCCACGCACGACGGGCAACTCTTTAATTTGTCTCAGTTGGCCGTCACTGCGGCCCTGACCGGCCAAGGCGTTGCCATGGGCCGAATGGCGCTGGTGCTGGACGATTTGATCAAGGGACGCCTGGCGCCCTTTTTTGCCACACCGGTTCGGTCAAAAGCATCTTATTACTTTATTTCCACCAGCCAAGGCATGGAAAACATAAGCATCATCGAAGACTGGCTGAACCGCGAAAGCAAACAGTTCCAGCACGTCCGCGATATCTGGCTGAAGACGCTACGGTAACGCTGGATGCGGGCGAAGCCAAAGTATCAAGGACGCCCCTTGGACGAGCACAGCTAACGGTCGGAAGAGTAGTTGGCGGGCCTTAGCCAGTCTTCGACATTCAGGCGCGGCACCTGATGAAAAGCAGAATCGTTGGTCACCAGTATGGAGTCGGTACATACAGCATGGGCTGCGATCATCATATCGAGCGATCCTAATGGCCTGCCGCGGCTTTCCGGGCCGGCCCGCACGAGTCCATATGTTTGCGCGACGGCGCTGTCCCAGGGAAGCACATCGACACACTTGAGAAGCTCGTTAACGGCCCTATGAAGGCGCTTGGCCTCGGGTCTTTTTGCCAGTCCGAAATGCAGCTCGCCTTCAGTAACCGCTGAAATACATAACGACGTCATTGGCATTGACGCGACGCCCCCGGCCACGACTTCATGCCCTTTTATCAAGTGACTTACCATGTTTGTATCGAGCATGTACCGCTTCATGGCTTTCCTTCATCGAATGGATCGCGGTCGCAAACATCTTGCCTGCGCTCATCCACATCGAGAAAGTCAACGGGAACGTCAAGGTCTTTGATCGCGTCGAAAAAATCGCTCCACGTTTCCGGCTTGCGGGACAGGATTATGTCGCCTGTTTCCGGGTCTTTACGAATAAAGACCTCCTTAGTATCGAATCGATAAGCAGCCGGCAGACGCACGGCTTGGCTGCGACCATTGCTGAACAGTTTGGCTGTTTGGCTCATCACTGGCTCCTGACATGGTGGATACCACAGTATATATCCGGCTTCGCGCCAGCGCTACACGGCTTTAACGCCACATGAACGTCATCGCTCGACCGAAGTCCGTGCAAACCCTAGTTGCGGCTATATTTCATGTGTGTAAAACTCTTTTCATATACAGGAAACATTATCATGCCTAAACCCTCTTGGATCATCCGCGAATCGGACGTTGCGGGATACTCCCCCGCCAATCACAGCGGCACCGTCAATCGCCGCATCATCAGCCGCGAAACCGTGGGCGCGCAGCACGTTGAAGTGCTGGTCGGCACCATCGAGAAAAACCAGGGCGCGCTTCCGCATGCGCATCCCGGCATAGAGCAAGTATGCTACTTGCTGTCGGGTTCCGCCATCGTCGAAGTGGAAGGCGAACGTGGCGAATTGCTGCCCGGCGACTGCTGCTACTTTCCGCCAGACAAGAAGCATGTCTTCACCGTAACCAGCGAAGAGCCCGCGCGCCTGCTTGTTATTTACTCACCGCCCTACGAAGAAAACCCCGATCGCGTTATTCGTTAAGCACGACATTCACCCACACCCTAAACAACAACAGCCGCTGATTCAGATCGCGGCACCGGAGACTCCACCATGAAATTATTCCCGACCCTGAACGCGTCGCCCCGCGTATCCGCCGCCCGTTCCGCCAAGCGCGTGCTGGGCACTTCCTTGCTGGGCCTGGCGCTGTGCGCCACCAGCGCCTTGGCCGCTTATCCGGAAAAACCCATCAACCTGATCGTTCCGTTTCCCGCCGGATCGGGCACCGACGCCGTCGGACGCATCTTTGCCGATGAGCTCGGCAAAATGCTGGGCCAGACCGTCATCGTGGAAAACAAGCCGGGCGCCAACGCCACCATTGCCGCCAATTACGTGGCCAAGGCCAAGCCCGATGGCTACACCCTGTTTGTCACGACCAATACCTCGCACTCGGCCGCACCATGGCTGATGAAGAACGTGTCGTACGATCCGGTCAAGGACTTCACCCCTATCGCACGTGGCGGCAATCTTCCCTTCCTGTTGGTCACCAATCCGTCCAGGCCATACAAGACGGTGAAGGAACTGGTCGATTACGCCAAGGCGAACCCGGGTAACGTTACCTACGCCACCGGCAACAGCACCGGCATCGTGGCCGGCGGCACGCTAGGCGCGGTAGCAGGCATAGATATCCTGCACATTCCCTACAAAGGCACGCCGCAAGCCTTGACCGACCTGGTTGGCGGCCAAGTCGATTTCATGTTTACCGATTTCACGTCGGGCATGCCTTTCGTGACGTCCGGCCGCCTGCACGCCATGGCCGTATCCACCGCCAAGCGCAGTGATCTCGTCCCCGACTTGCCATCCATGGAAGAAGCGGGCGTGCCCAACTTCGACATCAATTCCTGGAATGGCTATTTCGGTCCGGCCGGCATGTCACCCGAGATCGTGAAGGTGCTGAATACCGCCATCAATAAAATCGTTAACGATCCCGCCACCAAGAAACGCCTGGCCGACCTGGGCTTCGACGCCTTCAGCGGCACGCCCGAAGAATTTTCCACTTTCGTGCAAGATCAGTACGTGCTTTGGGGCGACCTGATCAAAGCTGCCAAAATCGCTCCACAATAATGGTAACGATGTGACTACAGCACAAGCTTCCGCCGGTCCGCTCGAGGGTATACGTATCCTCGACCTCAGCTCCGTGGTCATGGGGCCCTATGCCACGCAAATTCTGGGCGACCTGGGCGCCGACGTGATCAAGCTGGAGTCGCCCACAGGCGACAACATGCGCGCGGTCGGCCCCATGCGCAACCCCGGCATGGGCGCCATCTACCTGCACCTAAACCGCAACAAGCGCTCGATTGTGCTGGACCTGAAAACCCCCGAAGGCCGGCAAGCCTGCCTGGATTTGGCCAAGACCGTCGATGTGTTGCTGTATAACGTGCGCCCCCAGGCCATGGCCCGGCTGGGCTTGAGCTATGAAGAGGTCGCACAGGCCAACCCCAAGCTGGTCTACGTGGGCGCTTACGGCTTTGGCAGCAACGGTCCGTATGCCGGCAAGCCCGCCTACGATGACCTGATCCAGGGAATGACCGCCATTGCCTCGCTTTATCAGCAGAACTCGGGCGACGTCCCGCGGTATGCGCCGCTGACCCTGGCGGATCGCGCCGTGGGCATGCAAGTAGCCATCGCCATGCTGGCCGGCGTCATCCAGGCCCGTGCCTCGGGCCAGGGGCAAGCCATCGAAGTTCCCATGTTCGAAGCCATGGCGCAGCTGGTGCTGGGCGACCACTTGGGCGGCGAAACCTTCAGCCCGTCCGAAGGCGCCACCGGCTACGCCCGCCTGCTGGTGTCGTACCGTCGGCCCTATGCCACCGCCAACGGTTATGTCAGCGTCCTGATCTACAACGACAAGCACTGGGCCCGATTCTTCGAGATCATCGGTCGCAGCGACTTGCTGCAAGACCCTCGCTTCAGTACCCATACCGCCCGGGCCCGACATATTGATGAAGCCTATTGCTTCGTGTCCGAAACCCTGGCGACAAACACCAGCGAATACTGGCTGCAGGCGTTCAACGACGCCGACATCCCCTCGGCGCCGCTGTACAGCGTCGATGACCTGATTGCCGATCCTCATCTGAAGCAGGTCGGCATGCTGAAAGACCTGCAACACCCGTCCGAAGGCGCCATACGGTCGCCGGCGCCGGTGGGCAATTATTCCAGAACACCCTTGAGCATACGGCGCAACGCACCGCGCCTGGGCGAGCACACCGAAGAGGTGCTGCGTGAAGCGGGGCTGGCCACAACCGCCATCGACAAAGTGATGGACCCCACGTCAACAGGCACAACCAACAACGGGAAGCTATCGTGAGTTTCGTATTGACAGAGGATCGCAAGGCATTGGTCGCCGGGGTGGAAGCCTTGTGCGAGCAATACCCCAACGACTATTGGCTGGAGCGCGACCGCGACGGCGAATACCCACATGAATTTCATCGCGATCTGGCACAGGCCGGCTGGCTGGGCATTGCCATGCCCGAAGAGTACGGCGGATCGGGTCTGGGCATGACCGAAGCCGCGCTCATGATGCATACGATTTCGCGCTCCGGCGCCGGATTCTCGGGTGCATCCGCGGTACACATGAATATTTTCGGCCTGAACCCCGTGGTGGTATTCGGCTCACCCGAGCAACGCGCCAAAGCGCTGCCTCCCCTCATCAGCGGCGAACACAAAGCTTGCTTTGCCGTGACCGAGCCCGATGCGGGCCTGGACACCACCAAGCTGACCACTCGCGCTGTGCGCGATGGCGATCATTACGTGGTGCACGGGCGAAAGATCTGGATCTCCACGGCACAAGTCGCCAACAAGATGCTGCTGCTGGCGCGCACGACGCCGCTGTCGGAAGTGAAGAAACCCACGCAAGGCTTGTCGCTGTTCTATACCGACCTGGATCGCAGCAAGATCGAAGTGCGCGAAATCGAAAAGATGGGCCGCAAGTGCGTGGATTCGAATATGCTGTTCATCGACGGCCTGCGTATCCCCGTAGCCGATCGCATTGGTGATGAAGGCGAAGGTTTTAAGTACATCCTGCACGGCCTGAATCCCGAACGCATCCTGATCGCCGCCGAGGCCGTGGGCCTGGGCCGTGCAGCCCTGGATCGCGCCGTCGAATACGCAAAAGAGCGCAGCGTATTCGGACGCGCCATAGGCCAGAACCAGGGCATACAGCATCCGCTGGCACAAGCATGGATGCAGCTGGAAGCCGCAGACCTGATGGTGCAGAAGGCGGCGTATCTCTACGACGAAGGCCTGCCTTGTGGCGAGTACGCTAACTCCGCCAAGTACCTGGCGGCCGAGGCGGCGTTCAATGCATGCCAGACGGCTATCCTGACACTGGGCGGCATGGGGTACGCGAAGGAATACCATGTCGAGCGGTATTTGCGCGAGAGCTTTATCCCCCGGATCGCGCCGGTGAGTCCGCAGTTGATCATGTGTTTTATTGCGGAAAAGGTGCTGGGACTACCTAAGTCGTATTAGGCGGCGCGGGCGAAGAAATAGCACCAGCTGAAGAGGATAGGTAATCCCCCCATAGAACCGCAGTGAGCTGAAGTAGAATTTCCACAACAAGGAAATTCGAGCAATGAAGCAATCCCGATTTACCGACAGCCAGATCATGGCGATCCTCAAACAAGCCGAAGCCGGC
>NZ_PDNW01000025.1 GCF_002849655.1 Pollutimonas subterranea | reverse complement strand
TGGCTCTGGACTTACAACAACGAACGACCCAACATGGCACTGGGCGGCATCACTCCAAGACAGAAACTAGCCAGTAAATATTTAACTGATTCTACTGCCGCTCACTGCTGAAAATGGGGGGATTACCGTTGTGCCACAGACCACCCGATGCGATCCAAGCTATCACGGGTAATCCGGCAATATGCGATGAAAGGATGGCTAGTGGTGATGTCAGGCCGAAGCATTACGTTTTCTCGTCAAAACCAAGGCCGTCGATTAAAGGGAACGACGCGAATATACTTTCGTCGATTTCCAACCCGATTCCTGGTGTTTCTAGTGGCTCCACACAACCGTCCTTTCCGATCTCGAAGGCTGATCCGAACATGTCTCGTAGTGGATTGACCTGGGACACGCATGCCTCAAAATAGCCGCCGTTGTCTATGGCAGCCAAAAAATGAATCGTGCTTGCAAGGTTTATTCCGCCCGCGGAGCTATGGGGATTAATCGGTATGCGCCACGCGGACGCGAGCGCGGCAATACGCATAGCCTCGGTGACGCCGCCAGTTTTTGAAAGGTCAGGCTGAAAAATCACCACAGCGCGATCCTCGATGAGTCTTGCGAACTCGTACCGTGTGTAGTGATTTTCGCCAGCTGCAATGGGGACCAGGGGGTTGATTTGTGCCGCGAGGCGATACGATGCAAAATCATTGCAGGGAAAAGGCTCCTCAAGCCAGCCGACCTTCAACTCCGCGAGGGCAGGCATAATTTGGCGGACATCAGCAAGCGTGTATGCCGTATTCGCATCAGCGAGTATGGCGATGTTGTCTCCCAACGCATCGCGCACCGCCGTAATGCGGGCGATGTCTTTGGCGGTGGTATCGCCGATGCGCAACTTGATCGCTCGGTATCCTTGATCGACATAACCCTGCGCTTCCACGACCAGATACTCAGGATCTTGGTAGCCTAATGCCACCCCACCAGCATAGGCGGGGACACGTTTGGACTTACCGCCCAACATGCGGTACAGCGGCATGTTGGCGGCTTTTGCACGAATATCCCACAGCGCCATGTCTATGCCACTGAGCGCAAGCGCAGCGCCTGCACCCAAGCCGTGGCTCGCGAGTTGCATACGGTGAGCCAGGTCCCAGACGCCGGAAACATCGCAGGCATCCATGCCTTGCAGGAGTGGTCCGAATGTATTGTTGATGACGCTTGCCACCGCGCCCGGACTGCGTCCCGGATGGGATTCGCCATAACCCACCAGGCCGTCTGAAGTTTGAACCTTCACTATCACGACATCGCGCTTCCGCGCAGTGCCAATGCCCATTGCAACCGCCTTTCCTTCAGGGAAACGAAAGGAGAGTGGCGTGGCGGTGATACTGTCTATTTTCATGCTGTTATTCCTGTCAGAGCAGTTGTTATTCAAGTTTGGCGCCCGAATCTTTGGCTACCTTGCTCCAGCGAGCAGTCTCCACTTCCAGATACTGTTGGAACTCCTCTGGAGTGCTTGGCATCGTGTCGACGCCCATGCTCGTCATGCGAGCGATGAAGTCAGGGTTTTTCAGGATTTTCACCATGTTGGTGTTGATTTTGTCGATAACGGGCCTGGGTGTGCCATTGGGTGCCAGAAATCCGAACCAGACATTGACCTCAAAATTCGGTAAACCTTGCTCTGCAATGGTTGGAATATCTGGAGCGCCCGAAGACCTTTCTTTGGTTGACACGCCAAGTGCCTGCACCTTACCTGCTTTGACATGGGGAAGAACGGCTGGCACTTGGTCAAACAGCATGGATATTTGTCCAGCTAGCAGGTCCTGCATGGCCTGCGCGCCGCCCTTGTAGGGAACGTGAATGAAGTCGATGCCTGTCTGCGCACGCAGCATTTCACCAGCCAGGTGACTCGAACTGCCATTGCCGCTCGAACCTTGGGTCAGTTTGCCCGGATTTTCTTTTGCGTAAGTGATTAGTTCTTTCAAGGTTTTAGCCGGCACGGAAGGATTAACCGCCAAGATGTTGGCGACACCGCCGTATAAGCTGATGGGCGCAAAATCCTTGAGCGGGTCAAAGCTCAAGGAAGGGTAGATGGCGGGATTGATGGCCAGACCGATGGGGCCCATAAGCAGGGTGTAGCCATCGGGCCGAGCACGAGAGACATGATCGAAAGCAATGTTCCCACCGGCGCCGGGGCGATTCTCCACAACGAAAGGCTGGCCCATTTCTAAAGCCAGCTGTTCTGCCATCAAGCGGGCCAACGTGGTGGTGGTGCCCCCCGCGCCGAAAGGCACTACTAGGGTGACGGCCTTAGCCGGATAGTTTTCTGTGTTGGCTGAAGCGGCGCCCGCACTAAATAAAAGGGCACATGCTACCCAGCCAAGACGACGCGAAAAGGAATGGAACATATTATCTCCTTGTTAAATTTTATTGGTACGACCAGATTGGTAGTACCAATTTTACGGTGGCATGGACTACTTGTCTATAGTCGACGGTTGAAATTTAATATGGGATTGAGCTGAGGTCATGGAAATACCGGCTTGAAGCCTGATAGCGACCATGACATCGGACGGAATATCGACGGTTTCGGCACCATGAGCCGCTAAACGGAGTTCGTAAGAACTGTAGTGGATCCCACCACTTGAGCAGCATTACGCGTGTTAATGTCACGGGGTTCAAGCGACGGTGTAGCGATCCACGAAATCTTGCTGGATAGTGATGCCTAAACCCGGCCTTTCCGGAATCTCTATCGTTCCGTCCTCTACCGCGAATTGTTCTTCTGCGAGCTCTTGCAGCATCGGGTTGGCGCCGACGGAGTACTCCAGTATCCACCCCGCAGGCGATGCGGCGGCGACATGCATGCCGGCTGCAAAGGCTAAGGCGCCTGTCCAAAGATGGGGGGCCAACTTGATATTCCAGGCGCTGGCAATCGCCCCAATACGCATCGCTTCGGATATACCGCCGCAGATGGCGAGATCGGGCTGAAAGACATCGGCCGCACGCAGTTCTGCCAAGTCGCGGAAATCGAAGCGATTGAACTCGCTTTCTCCGGTTGCGATTGGGATGGCGGTGGCGGCACGTACTTCGGCCAAGCCCCGTTTATCGTCGGCGGTTACCGGTTCTTCAAACCACAACAGATTGCAGTCTTCTACCAGCCGGCAAAACCGCTTGGCTTCGGCCACGGTGTACGTGCCATGGGCATCGCAGGCTAGGGCGACGTCCGGCCCCAGGGCCTCGCGCGCCGCCTTGACGCGGCGAGCGGAATTGATGGGGTCGCCGTCTATAACGCCTACCCGCATTTTGACGGCCTTGAAGCCGCCGATGTCAATATAGCCCTGCAACTGTGCGCCGATATGCTCGGCATCGGCCCATCCGCCTGACGCATACGCTGCCATGCGTTCGGACTTTCTGCCGCCCAACAAGCGCCATACCGGTGCGTTCAAGGATTTGCCGAGCAGATCCCACAACGCCATATCGATGCCGCTAATGGCAGCTATCGAGACCCCTCGGCGGCCCATGATGGGAAACACATGGCCTTGCGAGACGGCGTAATGCGCCCGGGACCCGTTGTACATCACTTCCCATAAGCGATTGATGTCTTGGGCGTCTTCGCCGACGAGCAGGGGGCCGAATTTTTGGTTGATCAGCGCGACCAGACCGCGACAGTTCGCTTCGCTGCCCACTTCTTCTTTAGCTTCACCCCATCCGACTAGGCCGGATACGGTTTCTATTCGGACCAAAACGGAATCGAAGGAGGCGACACGCCCAAAGTCGGAGACGTGCTGCTTCTCGTGCGGGATGGGTACGTGTAGCCAACGGGCGAGGATGCTTTTAATTTTCATAGGGCGATAGGGAGGAAGGTGGGCCGCTAGCATGTTCGCAAGCGGCAAGTGGTTGTCCAAAAGGGGATACGTCAGCCGGGCTTAATCTGTAAGCAGTTCTGGCGCAGCATGGCGCGCGGCCCGCGCCCCTGGCATTAGTCTATGTCGCCGCTCGATCAGGGCATCGAGCACGACGATCTTGTCGGTGCACACCAGCACCGGGTTTAGGTCGACTGATGCAATGACGTCCTCGTTGCGCAACATTAGGTTGGCCAGGCGTATAGCCATATCCGCCAGTGGCTCGATGGCGATGGGCGGTTCACCTCTAACTCCTCCAAAGATAGGGGCGATTCTTAAGCCGGCGATTGCTCGTCGAACGTCCTCCACACTGAAGGGCGGCATCAGCAGGCAGTAGTCGGGCATGCTTTCTATGTATTTGCCCCCATCGCTTAGCATGATGACGGGGCCGTAGTTTGGGTCGTTCTTTGCGCCTAGCGCCATCTCCCAGCGGCCAACTTCCATGGGCGAGATCACGTAACTAGGCGTTATACCCATATTCTGCATCGTCTCTTCACACTTCTTGGCCGCCGCCAGGATGTGGGCTTCTGCATTCAGATTCAAAAAGACCAAGCCATATTCGCTTTTGTGTGGTAGTTTGTCTGAGCAGGCTTTCAAAACTACCGGGCCGCCTGTGGTTTTCCAGGCTTCGATGGCTTCCTGGGCCGTATTGCAGACCGTATGGGGAACCACCGGCAGGCCAGCCGAGGCGAGCGCCGTCAGGCTGTCGGCTTCGCTCAGAAAGGCCTCGACGCCAGCGGGCAGGATGATCAAGGGGGCCTCTTGCGTGTGGGCGGGCTCGCGCCGCAACAGCGCGCGATGGCGGGTGATTTGATCCATGGCGCGCAACGCTTGCGGTTCCCCCTTGAAGGTGGCGATTCCTTGGCGACGGAAGGGCGCCAAGATGGATTCCAAGGTGCTGGATACCATCACCAGCCGTTGGGATTCTACTTCGAACGCAGCGATATGCTCGGCCATGAGATCCAAGTCGTATCCTTCCCCCGCAACGGGCAGGCTCACCAGTAGTGTCTGAGCTTCGTCGTCCTGTTTCAGCGCCTCAAACACCTGCTTCAATAGGGCGCTGTTGCCCATCAATGCCGCAGTCAGATCAATGGGATTCTTACTGGTGGCATAGCTGGCCAAGGCGGCGGCCACGCCACTTTGCGTAGCGGTGCTTAACTCTGCCATCGGCAAGGCAAGCGTATCGGCAAGGTCGGCAGACATCACACAGGATGAGCCGCTATTACTGATAACGACCAGCTTGCGCCCGATGTGCGTCAATCCCTTAAGGTATAAGGGCAGGGCCTGCGCGATTTCGTTTAGATCCGAGGCGCGCCAAATGCCATGCTGGCGCAAAAAGACGTCGATGACATCGTCTTCTCCAGAGAGTGCACCGGTATGTGATTGCGCGGCGATGGCCCCTTTCTCACTGCTGCCCGCTTTGATGGCAATGATAGGAACGCCGCGTTCGCGGGCCAGTGCAGCTGCCTTGACCAACATCTCTGGGTCTTTAATGCTTTCCATGTACAGCACTAGCACTTTCAAGGCGGAGTCTTCTAGCGATGCGTAGGCAAGCTCGGATACGGTGACATCGGCTTCGTTCCCAGTGGCCATGACGTAGCGCACGCCAATGTGCTGTTCACGTAGCAGGGTGTATAAAGCGGCGCTGGTGGCGCCGCTTTGGCTAATCACGGCCACAGGGCCGTCCTGTGGGGGAAGCTGCTTGAACATGGTGCTGAAGTTGGCAACCGCGCCGCGGTGGAAATCCGCAGTGCCTTGGGAATTGGGGCCGATCAGCCGCATGCCTGCGCGTGCGGCGATTTCCATCAGGCGTCGCTGCGCTTCTTTCCCTTCGTCGCCCGCTTCGGCAAAGCCCGAACTCATGATTACCGCCACCCCCACGCCTTTTTCCGCACACGCTTCAATGCTGGCGGACACCGCAGGGCCGGCTAGGGCGATAATGGCCATGTCGGGCGTTTCAGGCAGTTGCGCCAAGCTGGCATAGGCGGGCAAGCCTTGTACGCGCTCGCGGCCGGGGTTGATGGGGTAGATTCTGCCGGGATAACCGAAACGTTGCAGATAATCCACCGGTCGTCCGCCCACTTTATTCTTGTCGTCGGAGGCCCCAATAACGGCAATGGATGCTGGTTCGGTAAGTAGTGTTAATAAGCTCTTTTGTGGTGCAATCATGGCAGCAGATATCCGGTTGAAGGCGGTTGAAGGTGGCCCTTTAGGGACGCTTACGTTCGAGAAAGGCGGCGGCTGCGCGCTGCGGGTCGCCATCGGCATAGCACTCTAGCTGCGCGCGAATGCCCGCCATTACGGCCTCGTCAAAGCCGGCTTGCGTCATTTCCCGGAAGCGCTGTTTGGACACCCGCAGTGCGGTGGCGGGTAGCTGCGCGTAGCCTGCTGCAACTTCGATGGCCCGGCTTAACACGGCATCGGGCTCGGCCAGTTCGGTCACCAAGCCGATCTCGTAGGCGCGCTCGCCCGTAATCAACTCCCCGCCGAGCGACATCGCCACATTGTGCGTGTGACTGACATGCAAGGTCATGAGATAAGAGCCCACGATACTTGCCAAGCCGGCTTTCACTTCCGGCTGCCCGATACGGGTGGTGGGCGCAATGATTCGTAGATCGGCGCAAAGAGCAATCTGAAAGCCGGCCCCGGCGGCCACGCCATTCATCGCGGCAATACAGGGCTTATTCAAATCGCGGACGGACTGATACATGTCCCGCTGGGCGTTCAGCCAGCGCACGAGATCCTGCCACTGCATGGCGGCGGACTCGGTTAAATCTTGGCCCGCGCAAAATGCCTTGCCCCCTGCGCCAGCCAACACCACGGCCCGTATGGTAGGGTCCGCTTCGGCCACTTGCATGGCCGTGATCAGCGCGCTGCGCAGTTCTTGGTTGACTGCATTCATACGCTCGGGTCGATTCAGCGTAATGACAGTCACACATCCTATCCGACCCACTTGCACCGTATTGCCACCCATTGTTTGCCTCGTCTATGCGCGCGGCGACGGCCGTGTAAGCCGAGATCCCGCGCATTTGTTGGTTTAATTAGATATAGGCCGGGCCGTCAGTTGCCGGATAAGCCTTGATGAAATCCTCGTCGACCTCTACGCCTATGCCCGGGCGGTCTAGCGCCCAAACCTCGCCTTTTGCGTCGACTTGGTAGGGCGTTTTCACCAAACGGTCGCGCAAAAAATTGGTTTTCGCGGCATCGGCTTCGAAATAGCCGGGGTTCTCAATGGCCGACAGAAAATGGATCGTGGCGGCCATATTGATGCCGGACATCGCGCTATGCGGGTTGATCGTAATCTTGTGTGCGGAGGCCATGGCAGCGATACGCAAGGCTTCCGTAATGCCCCCGCACTTGGATAAGTCGGGCTGCCAATAACTCACGGCCGCTTCGTTCAAGAGATGATTGAATTCGAATCGGGTGTAATGGTTTTCGCCTGCCGCGAAACGAACGCGCCCAAACCCACGGGCTTCTTGATAGCTGCGGTAATCATGGGCGGGGAAGGGCTCTTCCAGCCATTGCACCCGATTGGCGTCCAAGACGGGCATTACATCCAAGGCATCCTGTACTGTGTATCCGCAGTTGGCGTCGGTGAGGATGGTGAGTTGGTCATCAAAGGCTTCGCGTATGGCGGAAACACGTTCAGTGTCGTGCTTCACTGTATCCCCCACGCGTACTTTTAGCGCCCGGTAGCCTTGTTCCACTAGGGGGCGCGCTTCTTCTACCAAGGTTTCTGGTGATTGATAGCCTAAGGCCACCCCACCGGCATACGCGCGAATCCCCTTACGTTGGCCGCCCAACAATTTCCATAAAGGCCAGCCCACCGCCTTACCGCGTATATCCCAAAGCGCCATGTCTATGCCGCTCATGGCCATGCTGGTGGCGGCGCCCATGCCGTGGCTACCCAGTTGCATTTTATAGATGTGCGCCCATACGCCCACGACGTCGCTGGCATCCATGCCGCACACCAAATGCCGCAAAGTGGTGTTAACCAGCGTGGCAATGGCGATGACCGAGCGGCCATGATGCGATTCGCCGTAGCCGACGATGCCGTCGGCGGTCGTGACCTTCACCACGACCGCATCGCGTTTCACCGCGCGGCCGATTCCCAAGGTGACGCTGTCCCCCTCGGGCAGGGGATAGGAAACGGGGAAGGCTTCGATATTCGTGATTTTCAGATCGCAATTCACCATGCGACTAGGCTGCGCTGACGCTATTAACATCGATACTCCTTGAATGGGAAAGTGCGTGGGCCCGCGCCCACGCATCGAGACGTGAAGCTCGCGCGCTTAATTCATCTGAATATTGGCGGCCTTGACGATCTTGCCCATCTTTTCGCGTTCGCTGCGGATATGCTCGGCGAACTCTTCAGGGGTGTTGCCCACTGGCACCAGGCCTAGCTTAATCAGAGATTGGCGCAGCTCTGGCGCTTGAAGAATATCGGCGATTTCAACTTGCAGTTTTTTCACTATATCGGGTGGGGTGCCGGCAGGGGCCACCACGCCATACCAGGTGCCCGTCTGAAAGCCGGGCAGGCCAGATTCCGAGAATGTGGGGACATTCGGCAGGTTCTCCGCGCGATCCGTAGAGGTAACTGCCAAGGGCTTAAGCTTGCCGCTTTCGATATGTGGAACGAGCGTCACCATGTTGTCCAGAATGGCATGGGTTTGCCCACCCAGCACGTCGGATGTAGCGGGCGCGCTGCCGCTATACGGCACGTGCAAAGATTTCATCGTCGCTTCCATGTCCAGATACTCGGCACCCAAGTGCTGGGCGGTGCCCACCCCACCATTCGCCACAGTATATTTTCCCGGATTCGCCCTTACCTCTTCCAGCCACTTTTGCGCGGTGTCGATGTTGACGGAGGGGTGCACCGCTAGCAATAACGGTGCGGCGACGAGTTGCGTCACTGGCGCGAAGCTGGTTATGGAATCGTAAGGAAGGTTTTTATAGACATGGGGGTTAACGGCGGAGATGCCGGCCGCTGTTAACGTTAGTGTGTAGCCATCCGGCGCGGCGCGGGCACCCGCCGCTGCGCCGATATTGCCACCCGCACCCGGGCGGTTCTCGACAATAACGGTTTGGCCCCAACGCTCTGTCAATTTCTGACCGATGGTGCGCGCCAGCATGTCAGTTGCGCCGCCGGCCGAGAAGGGCACGATAATCTGTATGGGCTTCTTGGGGTAGTCGGTGTTAGCGTGTGCCGGCGATATGGCGATGGCAGCGACCGCCATCGATAACAAGAACGGCAATTTAGCCATTTTCTTCATGGAGCGTCTCCTCGATGTTGTTATATGTATGCGCCCCAAATGAGGCGGCTCGACCGATTATAGGAATACGACGAGGCCACAACAATGGACTAAATGGTCATACCAGTTATTCCAATAGCTCGCTCATCAGCTCGCGGACGCGATGCGCCACCAAACGCGCCGCCCGTGATAGCGGCTGGTGCTGGTTCAAGCCCAGCGAAATCGTACGAACCATCTCTGGCTCCACGATGCGCGAGGCAGCTAGCTTGCCGCTACGCACTTCATCACTCACGGCCAGCAAGGGCAGGAAGGTAAAGGCTTGCCCGCTTGCCGCGATACGTGTCAAGGCCGAAATGGTGTTTATTTCCAGGCGGATATTAATCTCAATATGCTGTGCATCGGCTTCGCGATTCAAGAATACGCGCATGCCGTCTGGCAAAGGCGGCACGACCAGCGGCAAGCGGTGGATACGTTCAAATTTGACGTCCGTTTCCGCCAATACAGGCGAGCCCGGCTTACCGATGAGCATGGTGTCGACATAGCCCAAGACATCTTCGTGGTCGCGTTTGGCTTGGTAGCGGTTCATCACGGCCACATCCAACTCACCTGTGGTAAGTTTCTCCTCTAACACACCGGTAAAGCTCTCCAGCACCATCAGTCGCACGGCGGGCGCACACTGTTGAATGTCCGCGACCAACCTTGGCAGCAGTCGCGGCGACATGGACGGCACCACCCCTACCCGTACATTTCCGGCGGGCACGCCCGCATTCTCGGTGATGGAATTGTTCAGCTGTTGCGCTTGGGCTAGCAGGGCTCTAACTTGAGGTAAGATGGTCTCGCCGAAGCTTGTCAGCCGCATGCCTCGGCCCGTGCGTTCAAATAGACGGTCGCCCCAGTCTTCCTCCAGCCGAACGATTTGCTTGCTGACGAAGGATTGCGTGGTGCCCAAGAGTTGTGCGGCGCGGGTCACCGAACTGTATTCCGCAACCAGCAATACGAGTTCCAGGTTTCTGAGGCTGAACTTCATCGGCGCCATCGCCTCTACGCGAATTCCTGCAATCTGGCCTGGAGATCCGCCCGCATCTCCACATTGCATAAATGCTGGGGCAGCTTACCGTCTAATAACTGCAAGGCTTGGTCGGCGACCTTATCGCCGATGCGCTCTAGCGTATCTTGTGTAAGACCGGCCATGTGGCTGGAGAGTATGACACTATCCATGCGCAACAACGGCGATTCGGCGGGTAAGGGCTGGACGTCGAAGACGTCCAGCGCGGCGCCCCGGATTTGGCCTGTGCTTAAAGCTTGTATCAACGCCACTTCGTCCAGCACAGGCCCGCGTGACACATTGATGAGTACGGCATCGACTTTCATCTTAGTTATTAGCGCCGCGTTCACCATGCCCCGGGTAGATGCGTTCAAGGGGCAGGCTAGCACAATGAAATCCGCCCGCGTGAAGAGATCTTCTAAAGGAAGCATCTCAATGTAGTTAGATATCGGTGACATGCTGGGGTGAAACCCCGTAACTTTCATTCCTAGACCGTGGTGCGCCATATGGGCTAGAGCTTTGCCGATACGGCCCGTGCCCACGATGCCCAAGGTTCTTCCGGCCACTTCGATTTTTTTTTCACATAAGGCGCGTGTAGCTGCCCAACCTTGGGTGCGCAGCGTGCGGTCGGCTTCATTTAGGCGATGGGCAAGGTTCATCATTTGTCCCAAGGCGTATTCCGCCACACTTACGGCGTTGGCGCCCGGCACATTGGCGACGGCCACACGATGGGCGGTAGCCACCTCTACTGGAATCATATCGATGCCGGCGCCATGTCGAATAACGCCCCTTAGCTTGGCGGCGTGTCCGAAGATCTGGGGCGGAAGGGGCGTTCGAACGACGATGATGTCAGCGTCGATTGCGGCCGCTATCAAGGCGCTGGGCGTGTTGTTGGGCGCAACGACGACGTTAGCCCGCTGCGCCATTCGCGCGACGGCGCTAGGCGCGATTGGATCGGTAAGCAGTACAACTGGTGCGTCCACCGTGGTCTCCATCCTTGTTTTCTTGAGGGGGTATCTTACTCGCCCCCCCGCCCCCCGGGGAGGCGGGCGTCGGCAGATCTTGTTTTGGCTGACAACGACCTTACAGCCAATTGGCTGCTTTGGCAACCAATTGGATATCGCATGTTGATGAAAAGATCACGCTGTATGTAATTTAGAATGCGTGTTCGTTTTCTCGATACACCTCAATAGTCGTTGGCAAGAAATTCGCTATATATGACAAGCAATACTCGCGCTATCGGAGGCGGGGCGCCTGGGTGTCGCCGTCTTCGCATCGAGCACCGAGCGCCTTACGGTCGACGTCTTGCTGGACGTCGAGTCGGTGAAAAAGCGCCCGCATTACCAGGCAGGCCAGTACTCGCCAACTGCTTTCTGGAAAGCGGCGTGAAGGCCGTCGAGCTGGATATCGAATTGCGTCTTATGCTTGCCGATCCGACTGGCGTGCACAAGACGCAGACGGCGCCATAGGCGCCGGGCACTATCTATTTGTTTACGTCGACAACGATACGACCGCGAACTTTCCCGTTCAGCAATTCTTGCGATTTACCAATCACGTCGCTTAGCCGGATCGCGCTGGTATTAATCTGGTCCAGTTTTTCGATGTCCAGTCCGGTGGTCAGACGGCGCCATGCTTCCTTGCGTTCTGGCACAGGGCAATGCGAGCTGTCGATGCCGGCCAAGATAACCGAGCGCAAGATGAACGGCGCGACACTGGATGGGAAATCCATGCCTTGCGCGAGACCGCAAGCGGCGACCACGCCCCGATAACGCATACCGGCACACACATTGGCGAGCGTATGGCTGCCGACCGAATCTACGGCACCGGCCCAGCGCTCCTTGGCTAGGGGCTTGCCTGCTTCACTTAGCGTATTGCGGTCGATGACTTCACTGGCGCCTAACGCACGCAGATAATCGGCCTCTTCAGGGCGGCCAGTGGATGCCACGACTCGATAGCCAAGCTTCGCCAAGACCGTCACTGCAACGCTGCCTACGCCGCCGGCTGCGCCGGTAACGAGGATATCGCCGGTGTCCGGCGTTACGCCGTGGCGTTCCAGCGCCATGATGCAAAGCATGGCCGTATAGCCAGCCGTGCCGATCGCCATGGCGTGAGCGGGCTCCATGCCGTCAGGGACGGGAATCAGCCAGTCGGCTTTGACGCGTGCTTTCTGTGCCAAGCCGCCCCAGTGAGTCTCGCCCACGCCCCAGCCATTCAATATGACCTTGTCACCTGCCTTGAAGTCTATGTGCGCACTTTGTTCGACCGTACCGACAAAATCTATCCCGGGCACCATGGGAAACTTACGCACGACCGGAGACTTTCCGGTGATGGCCAGCGCGTCCTTGTAATTGAGGGTGGAGTACTGCACCTGAACGAGAACGTCGCCCTCGGGCAGTTCCGCCTCGTCCACCTGCTTTAGCGAGGCGCGATAACCTGCATCGTCGTTTTCGACCAGAATAGCGTTGAACATAATGTCTTCCTATTTATAGACAGATCGTCTAGTAATACACAAAAAAATATGCCTGATTCGGCAAACATTGTTGAAATGCCTACTTAGGCAAGCTGCTGAAGAACATTTGGGAAAACAGTAGCAGCGGCGCATCGCTACGTATTAGCCGCGAGCGCATTACCGCGCCTTCCCAGCCTATCCAAAAGAAAGCGGCAAGCTGGTCGGTATTGGCGGCGCTATTCATCTCGCCGCTGCTCTTTGCCTCGTCCAGGCAAAGTGCCAGCCGATGCTGCCAGTCCTTGAAGGTGTTTTCCAGGCGTGTGGCAAAGGTTTCGTGAGCAGCGCCGAATTCCTGGCTTAAATTACCGATGAGGCACCCGCGTCGAAATTCGTGCCTGATCATGCCGTGGCGTGCGTCGTCGATGAAGCCGGCCAGACGCGCCAACGGGGCCAAGTTGCGGTCCAGTAACCAGCGGTCCAGCTTGCACCCAAAGTACTCGGCATAGCTGTCAATGACGGCGAGGCCGAACGCTTCTTTGCTGGAAAAATAGTGGTAGAACGAACCCTTAGGTATTTTCAAGTGCTTGAGGATCTGGTCGATGCCGGTGCTGTCGAAGCCTTGCTCGGTGAGCACTTCGGTGCCGTAACGGATGAGCGACTGCCGGGTTTCCATGTGCAGTTCGCTTACGTTGGGGGGGCGTCCGCGGCGTCTTGGCTGGGCGGTAGGTGTTGTCATGATTGAATAATAGACCGATCGTCTTTTTAATTCAAGTTTTAAGCTTTTCCTATATGCCACGAGCCTATTGTCGGGATGTGGCGGTTCTCCAAATGCAACGGAATTACCGAAGGGTTCCACACAAAAATAAAAATGATCTCGCGCAGGGCGGTTGGACCCGGGAACTTTGAAGATTACTGCATGAGGGTCTTGGCCCCGTGCGGTCGGAATGATGTGATTAGCCGAGTGTGATGAATGCCCATTCCCCGATAATGGGGAAGAGCCGGCGATTAATGATCAGAACGGGAGAGGAAAAGGAAAAGGACTTACAAGCGGTAAACCTGTAAGTCCTTAATCTTCCTGAGATATTATTGGTCGGAACGGAAGGATTCGAACCTTCGACCCCTTGCACCCCATGCAAGTGCGCTACCAGGCTGCGCTACGCCCCGAAACCTGGATGTTGAGCATCCAAGCAATCGTTGACAGTTAAAGCCGATCAACGAGAGACAGAATTCTAGCACAAATTTTACATAGTTACCGCCGCGACGGCCATCAGCTGCAACGCCCATCTCAAGAGCCATCAGCCCACTTGAAAATCCGCTTCGGGGTAGCGTACCCGGCTGCGTTTGCGAGTAGCCAGACTATAGACGAGGGTCAAAGGTCCGAGCCGTCCCACAAACATCAGGACAGTCAGCAATGCCTGGCTTGGCAGTGACAGATGAGGGGTTAGGTCGCGGCTCATGCCGGTTGTGCTCAACGCTGATACGACTTCAAACAGAATGCTGATAAACGGCGCTTTTTCAAAGATCGTCATCAGTAGAACGCTGCCAAATGCCAGCGCGCCCGTGACGAGTACAAGGGCAAGTGATTTCTGCACCGTGTCGGGCGAAATCGACCTCTTCAGCAGGACCACTTCCTTCTTGTGGAAGATATAGGAATACACAGCGGCAAGAAGCACTATGAAGGTGCCTATTTTGATTCCGCTCGCCGTGCTCAAAGAGCCGCCACCGATGAACATCAACATAATAATGAGCAGGGTGGAGGTGTCGTGCAACTGGGTAATGTCGATCGTCGTGAAACCTGCTGTGCGGGAGGTTACGCTTTGCATCCATGCGGCGAGTGCTTGTCCAGGCAGGGACAAGGCTCCCAAGGTCCCCGCATTATTCGATTCCAGCAGCCAGATGGAAACAAAACCGACAAGATTCAAGGTCAGCGTGCCAAGCAGAATGACTTTGGTGTAGGGCAATAGCGTTACCCAACGCTTCTTGTTGCCTATATCGCCAAGCACGGGAAAGCCGATGCCGCCAAGGATGATCAGCGACGAGATGGTGAGTACGGTAACAGGGTCATCAACGAATTGAGCCAGGCTTGACGAAAACAATGAAAAGCCTGCGTTGTTGAATGCTGCAATGGTGTGAAAAACGGCACGATAGGAGGCGGTGAGCAAAGGAAGGTCGCGCCACCACCATAGTGTAAGGACGACGGCGGCAATCGCTTCAATGGCAATCGACGTTTTGAATACCAGGAAGGCTGTACCTCGTATCTTCGAGACACTGGTCTGATTGAATGCCACCAACGCCAGCGCCTGGTGTTGAAGACTCATTCTGTGCCCCAGCGTGATGGCGGAAATCACGGCGAAGGTCACGAAGCCTAGTCCGCCTAGCTGTACCAGCGTGATCAACACGATCTGCCCAAACTGGCTAAGCGCCACGGCGGGGTCGATGATGGTCAATCCCGTTACGGTTACCGCCGAAGTGGCCATAAAAAAAGCCTGGAACAGGCTTATCGGGCCTAGGCCCGATATCGGCAACCAAAGCAGCAGCGTTCCGAGAAGAATCAGGCACAGGAATCCGGCGGCCAGCACGATCGGAGGGCTGGCCCGCAATAGGCCAGTGCGCCTGACCCGTCGGTATGATTGCAAGCTGTATAAGGGGTCCCAATTACGCATGGCTCAGGCAAGCTTTGGGGCGATGTTCTTGAGCGTGGCGAGCTGTCCCAGCATGACCAGTATGTCTTTGGCCTGCAAGGTGAAGTCGCTGGGAGGATGTACGGTGATCTGCGTTTTGCGCTTGATGAGCAATACGTGTATTGAATCGGGCTCGCCATCAAGCACCTGGCTTAGCGGAACACCGCTCAGGCGCTCGCTGACGTCGATTTCGACGACAAATTCCCCATTGCCAATGGAAATATAATCATTCACCATTGGGTAGCTCAGCGCCTGGGCCACGCGTATACCCATTTCCTCTTCGGGATGCACGATGCGCGCTACACCCAATTTACTTAAAATCAGGTGCTGGGCGTGTGATGAGGCTTTTACCCAAAGGGTCTGAATTCCCAGCGACTTCAGGTGGACGACACAAAGCAGGCTTGCCTGTATGTCTTCGCCGATAGCCACCAGGACGACGTCGTAGTTATCCAGCCCTAGTTCCTCCAGCGCCCCGGGGTCGGTGACATCGGCGATTACTGCATGGGTCAGTTCATCGGCATACTTGTCGACGAGTTTTCCGTTGGTATCTACGCCCAATACCGAATGCCCCATCTTCATGAGTTCCAGTGATGCGGCGGATCCGAACCGTCCTAGGCCGATGACGGCAAATTGTCCCATATGATGTTCCTTCTTGAAGCCCCGGGGGTAGCCGCCTTGACCGGCTCGGGATGGTAGCTTAACGCAAAATCTGGTAAAAACCCTTATGAAGTTACGTGCATACCTGCAGATTTTGCACTTAGGGTGCAAACTAGGGGGCTAGGGTTAACCTCGATTTAAATAGTGGTACACAAAACATGGCTAGTTTGTTTGACCCCATTCAACTGGGTGCAGTCGCATTACGCAATCGGATAGTAATGGCGCCATTGACACGTACGCGTGCTGCCGAAGGACGCATTCCCAACGATTTAATGCGTACTTATTACTGTCAGCGCGCGTCGGCCGGGCTCATTCTTTCAGAAGCAACATCGGTTTCACCCCAGGGTGTCGGCTACCGCAATACGCCAGGCATCTGGTGTAGCGCACAGGTCGCGGGTTGGAAAAAAATCACACAGGCTGTGCATGCCAAAGGCGGGAAAATATTCTTGCAATTATGGCATGTGGGCCGCGTTTCGGATCCTGAATTCCTGAATGGCGGGATACCCGTGGCTCCCAGCGCCATTGCATGCGAAGGCCACGTCAGCCTGGTGCGTCCGAAGCGCGCCTACGCCGTACCGCGCGCTTTGCATACCGAAGAGATCCCGGGCATTGTGGCTGATTTCGCCGAGGCGGCCCGCAATGCACGGGACGCGGATTTCGATGGGGTCGAGATCCATGCGGCAAACGGCTATCTGATCGACCAATTTCTCCAGGACGGCACCAATAAAAGAAACGACCAATATGGCGGCTCTATCGAGAATCGGTCGCGGCTTCTTCTTGATATCGTGGACGAGTGCGCAGGAATATGGGGCGCGGGTAGGGTAGGCGTGCATTTGTCGCCACGCGGCGGCGCGCATTCCGTCTCGGATTCGAACCCGCAAGCCTTGTTCGCCCATGTGGCGCAGGAACTCGGACGGCGTGCGATTGCGTTTATTTTCACCCGTGAATCGTTGGGCGACGATAGCCTTACTGCCGACATCAAGCGTTTGTTCGGTGGACCGGTGATCGTCAATGAACAGTACGATCTGTCGACAGCCCAAAGGGCGATTGAGCAGGGACGGGCCGATGCGGTGGCATTCGGCAAGACCTACATTGCCAATCCGGACCTCGTTGCACGGTTGAAGACGGGCGTCGCGCTTAATCCTTGTGACCCCAGCACCTTCTACGCCGATGGACCTAAAGGGTATATCGATTATCCGGCCTTCAGTATGGAAAGCATAGCCTTGAACGAAACCTGCACATAGTTGCCTCGGCAGCGACAATAAAACATTCACGGATCACGGGCGCCGTGCTACCTTTGTGAAATCGTCTCGGTGTTGCATAGGCTCACCAAGCGTGGCGATTCATCAAAGGCGCAGGCAGGGAGGCAGAGTGAAAACTTTAGTGATCAGTATGGGTGCGGCTGTATTGCTCGCTGGCTGCGCCCTGGGCATACAGCCCGACGGCAATTCTCCCAGCATTTCCTATTCGGTTCCGCGCAGTTACCAGACGGTGTATCTGCGTGCGCAAAACCAGGCGGCCGAATGCTTGACTGCCAAGAAACAGTACGACGTCTACGCGCAGGTTGATCCCGCGCTGCAAACGGGCCAGGTGGCCGTACGCAGCCACCTGGGTGACATTGAAGTCGCGCGCACCGAGATCAAGGCGATCGATGACAAGAACACCCAGGTGACGCACACGGTGTGGGGGCGCAGCCCCTGGGACCAGGACGCGCTGGAGGCCATGCGTCATTCAATCCGCATGGATACGTCGGTATGCGTGGCATATAAGTAAGGCCGATATAGCCTTACATAAGATGGGCCTTCACCTGTGCCGACACCGCGGTCATGTCGGCGCGCCCGGCAAGCTCGGCCTTGACGATGGCCATGACTTTTCCCATTGCAGGGCCGCCGGTAATGCCCTGGTCCTTGACTTCGGCAATGGCGGAGGCGATGGTGGCGTCGACTTCTTCAACACTGGCCGCCTGCGGCAGGAATTCCTGCAAAACCGTAAGCTCGGCTTTTTCCTGCTCGGCCGTTTCAGTGCGGCCTGCCTGTTCGAACGCCGAAATGGACTCGCGGCGTTGCTTGACCTGTTTCTCTATGATGGCAATGACTTCGGTGTCGTCCAGTTCGCGGCGCTCATCGACTTCTTTTTGCTTGATGGCGGCTTGCAGGAAACGCAAGGTACCCAGGCGAGGCGCATCTTTGGCGCGCATGGCGTTCTTGACCGCGTCGGCAAGTTGAGGCTTGAGCATTTTGCTCATGATGAAATCCCGGACAAAGAATTTATTTTAGCAGTATGGGCAGGAGCAATGGCGTGGAATCGGGATGACGTGAGCCCGCAGGCATATTGACTTTTGACGTACAATTTTTCAAGACTTCCCGAAGCCGTTGAAATCACTATCGTCATGACCATGAAATCAGATCACCCTCAACCGTATATATTTGTGCCCAAGCAGGGTGAGCCACGTCTGCTTTTTGTCTTGCTGCATGGTGAAGCATCCAGCCCCGAGCAATTGTTTCCGCTGGCGAAAGCGATCAAGTCGGCATTTCCTCTGGCGGTCGTGGTCTTGCCCTTTGCCTACGCACATGCTGCAAGTGCAGAGGGGTCGCCCATGCTTTATTCGTGGGTGGCGGCAGACCACCAGCACGACGAGAACTACGCCAGTCAAGTCAGGCAGGTGCTGCCTGAACTTATCGAACAGGTCAAAGCTTTGCAGGTCAAGTACGGACTCACGGGTGAAGAGACGGCCCTGGCGGGGTTTTCTCAAGGGGCCAGCATGGCGCTGGAAGCCTCGCTGGCTCAGCCTGACCTGGCGGGACGGGTTCTGGCGTTTTCCGGCCTTTATGCCGGCCCGTTCGAAACGGCACCGCCGGCGACGCTCCTGCATTTTTTTCACGGGGCTGACGATACGCAGGTATTGGCCGACGATATAGCCGCTACGCTGGCGCAGCTGGACGAACTGCAGGGTGATGCAACCCTGGATGTCGCGTCAGATCTGGGGCACGAACTCCACGAGGCCTTGATCCAGCAGGCCATTGTTCGCCTGCAAACTTGCGTGCCTTTGCGTAACTGGCAGGCCGCACTGGCATTGTTGCAACAGCAGGCTGCGCAAGACGCGCAAAATAATACGCACCCGGATTGTTCAGGCAGGACGCTGCATTAATCCGGACCGGAGGCGGGTCGCTCCCATGCGAAGGTCAAGCGGGTGCTGTCGCTTGCTTCTACGTTTATTTGGCGCTCTTGGGTCTTGTTGTCGTACGTGGCAAAGACCCGATATTTACCCGGCGGCAGTTTAACCAGAAGAAATGGCCCTTCCGACGCCACATTCAGCACATTCGCATCGTTCTCGTCGCGGATAACCACCTGTACATCCGCGGCGTAAGCCGCGGCCCCATCAGATCGACTGGAAAACGTCATTGCCAAGGGGAATTGCGGCATGGCTTGCTTGAAGGCGGTGGATTCGTCTTGTCCGAAGCCCCCGCTTACGTATTCGATGCCCCCCTGGTTCTGTATCGGAGGAAGTTCCGCGTGCGCTTGAGTGCCCACACTTGCGCAGGCAAGCGCCGTTGCAGCCAAAGCATGTTTCAGGGCGGTTCGCGAAAATAGTATGGGCAGGCGGATGCGAGACATGGTGCTATCTCCTAAATTGACGTTGCTTTATTCTAGCGTGCCTGCACGTGGGACAGCGACGAGCTGTCGATTTGGAAAGGCCAGTCGTGGCGCTCTTTGGGGGCGCCGGAAGGGTCGTAACTGATCTCGCTGAGAATCGCACGGCCGCTGGCGTGTACGGCAATGACCGTCGAGCAGCGTGTCCCATAATCGGGGCTGACAATGAAGGGGCTGCTGAGCAGGCGTTCGCGCTCCAGGGTCAGGCCGGTTTGGGGCAGGGCGTGATCATCGGCCCGCGTATTGTCTTTCAAGAGGTCGAGTACGGGGTTCAGGGTTCGGTCCAGGTCCTCGAACGGATACTGATCCAGGGCCAGCCGCAATCGCTCGGCCTTGGGCCATGCCGTGTTGAGCAAATGATTCGAAATGATATAGCGCCCCGGTACCAAGTTATGTGGCGCGTTTTGTCCTGCACGGTTTCCCACATAGAAGGCGGCGGAAAGGTCTCCTACGATCAAATTGAATCCGTTGTAGGACGCGGCCTTATGGTGCGCGTCGCATGCATAGGCTTGCGGCGATTCATTGCCGACCAGGTATCGACTTGCCAAGTCTCCACGCGACGGCGCGCCGGCCACGACGGACGAGGGGTCGCGATAATTTGTCAGCAAGGCGAATTTACCTTGTCGCGTGATACCCAGCCATGTTCCCAGCGCCTTGCAATCTATACCGGCAATGACGTCCGGAAAATCATGCCATGGAGCGGCCGGCAGGCATGGACGATCGTGGAACTCGTCGCGGTTGGCGGCAATGAACAGCGGCCAGTCCGGATGCGCCGCGATGGCCAGGTAGGCTAAGCACATGGTGGAAGCGCGATGTTCTGACCGGTACTACAGCATCGCCACATTGCTGGCTTTTTCCACGACCGTGCGTAGACGGACAGCATCGCCGATACGGGAGCGCCCGGTTGAATTGAGCAAGACGATGGCTACGTCGCGATTGTCGATCCGTGCAAGCATGACAAGGCATTCGCCGGCTTCGTTAATGAAGCCCGTCTTGGAAACTTTGATGTCCCAGTCGGATTTTCCCACCAGGCGATTGGTATTGTTGTAGACCAGTTGCCGGCCGCGAGCCACTTCGATTTTGTACTTGTCGTCCGTGGTATAGCGCTGAATCAACGCCTGCTTGCTGGTGGCCTGCAAAAGCTTGACCAGGTCGCGCGGCGTCGATACGTTTTCGCTGGACAGGCCGGTGGGCTCGACAAAACGGGTCTTGCGCATGCCCAGCGCGCGCGCCTTGTCGTTCATGGCCCGGACAAATGCGGGCATGCCGCCCGGGTAATAGCGGCCCAGCGCGTGGGCGGCGCGATTTTCTGATGACATCAGGGCAAGATGCAGCATATCGGCGCGGCTAAGTTCGGTACCCACCGATAAACGCGAACGGGAATAACGCATGCGGTCGACGTCTGCATCAGTGATCTGCATCATCTGATTCATGGGTAAGTCGGATTCGGCAATGATCAAGGCCGTCATCAACTTGGAAATTGACGCAATAGGGCGGACCTCGTCGGCATTCTTGTCAAACAAAACGGTAGAGCTTTCCAGGTCCTGGGCAAAGGCGACTTCCGAACTCAGCACGGCCCGGCTACCCAGTGATTCGATTTGCTGTTGTACCTCGGGAACGGCTATCATGCCGTCCGTCGCATTGCGTAATCCCACTCGTATTTTAGAGGCGGCACCCGCTACAGGCTGATAAGCCACGGGCTGCAAGTTGCGCCGAGGTGCGATGCGCGTCTTTATGAGTGCGCCGTTCAGGGCCGCAGTCTGCTCGGCGCTGTACGCCACTAGCTGGATGTTTTGCTCTTTACCGCTTGCAGTCGCCTGGGCGCTTGCCGACGTGGCCGTTAGCAGGAGCAAGGTCAGGGGCAGGGATGCCAATAGGGGAACACGACGTGTAAGGGAATTCCGGATCAGGAGCATGGCTGGCGCTTCAGTTTAGTGTCGATTGAAGCGATAGTATCAGAAAAACCCTCAAATAATTAGTACGTTACAAGACTCTGTTAAGTTTTTTTTTAAGTCTGTAAAAAAACAGCACTGAACGAAGGGATAAGCTGTATATGCATGCAGTGGTTCCGCAGCCGGCTGCCGGACCGCAGCGGTCCGGCGCCTTGGTTCACTGGGATCAAGGTCGATTAATTGACAGTTATGTTGGCTTCTTTGATGATTTTGGCGAACCGCTTGGTGTCGTCATCGATTTGCTTGGCCATTTCGTTGCGTGTATTGCCTATGGACTCTGCGCCGATCTTGGCCATGCGATCCCGAAAATCGGGCGAATGAATAACCTTGACCATTTCCTGATTCAGTTTGTCCAGTACGTCCTCCGGTGTACCGGCCGGCGCCAGTACGCCAAACCAGGTCCCCAAGTCAAAATCCTTCAAGCCGGCTTCGTTCAAGGTCGGCGTATCCGGCAAGGCGGAAGAGCGCTTGGCGGTTGTCACGCCCAAGGCGCGCAACTTGCCGCTTTGTATATGGGGCAATACAGGAGTAACCGTATCAAACGACATGGCGACCTGGCCACCGAGCAAGTCCGTCGTTAACGGGCCGCTGCCTTTGTAAGGCACGTGCAGCAGTTCTATCCCGTTTTGTGTGGCGAACTGCGTGCCGATCAGGTGTTGCAAGGTTCCATAGCCATTTGACCCGAAGGCCATGCTTTGTGTGGCCTTCTTGGCCAATGCCACGAGCTCGGCAGGCGTGCTGGCATCGGTGTTTGCCGCATTGATGACCAGGACATTGGGCACGAGCGCAACCGTGGTGACGGGCTCAAAGCTTTTCTGAAAGTCATAGGAAAGATTTTTATAGACGCTGCTGGCTATGGTGTGATGCACGGCACCCATCAGCAAGGTGTAACCATCCGGCTTGGCACGTGCCACGATATCGGCGCCAAGTGTGGAGCCCGCGCCTGGCTTGTTTTCAACGATGACGGGTTGACCCAGCGAAGCTGACAGCTTGTCACCCAGGGCCCGGGCGAGAACATCGGTCGTGCCGCCTGCGGCAAACGGTACGACCAGGCTCACAGGTTTGGTCGGCCAGCCTTGGGCCGCCGCCCCGCCGCTCAGTAAAGTTGTCGCAAGCACTCCTGCCGCTAGCATCGTGTAATTGATAACTTGCATGCCTGCAGTTGTAAGTCGTCTGCTTTTCATGGCGTTGTCTCCGTTGTGTAAATACTTTCTTAAGTTGTCCCGCTGACTATTTGCTGGCACATGGCTCGCGTAACGTCGTCGGTGCGCGCCTTGCCGCCAAGATCGCCGGTATGCAGCGCGGGATCGGATGTAATGCGTTCGATGGCTTGCATCGTGCGGCGCGCCGCAGCGGTTTCTCCCAGGTGCTCCAGCAGCATGACTACCGACCAGAAAGTGCCCACCGGATTGGCGAGCCCCTTGCCCATGATGTCGAAGGCTGACCCGTGGATGGGTTCGAACATGGACGGATAACGGCGTTCGGGATCGATGTTTCCCGTCGGTGCGATACCCAGGCTCCCGGCCAGGGCTGCCGCGAGGTCGCTCAGTATGTCGGCGTGCAAATTGGTGGCGACGATCGTGTCCAGCGTTGCCGGGCGGTTTACCATACGCGCCGTTGCGGCATCGACCAGTTCCTTGTCCCAGGTGACATCCGGGAACTTCACCGATACTTCGCGTGCAATCTCATCCCACATCACCATCGCATGGCGTTGTGCGTTGGACTTGGTAATGACTGTCAGGAGCTTGCGCGGGCGCGACTGGGCAAGCTTGAAGGCGAAACGCATGATGCGCTCCACACCGGCCCGTGTCATGATGGATACGTCTGTGGCCGCTTCGATGGGCTGGCCCTGATGGACGCGTCCGCCCACACCTGAATATTCGCCTTCCGAGTTCTCGCGCACGATGACCCAGTCAAGGTCACCGGTTTCGCAGCGTTTCAGCGGAGCGTCGATCCCTGGCAGAATGCGGGTCGGCCTGACATTGGCGTATTGATCAAAGCCCTGGCATATCTTCAGGCGTAGTCCCCAAAGGGTAATGTGATCGGGAATGTGCGGGTCGCCGGCGGATCCAAACAGGATCGCATCCTTATTGCGCAAGGCATCCAGGCCGTCGTCCGGCATCATCACGCCGTGCTCGCGATAGTAGTCGCCGCCCCACGCAAAATTTTCAAACTCAAAGGAAAAGGACGAGTCAGTACTGGCGAGCGTTTCCAGCAATTGCTGGCCAGCCGGTATGACTTCCTTTCCTATGCCGTCTCCGGGAATGGTGGCGATACGGTACGTTTTCATTGAATGCTCCATCGGAATGCTTTGTGATATCGAACACTATAAGAACAAACGACGGCAAAATATGAGACCTGCGGTGAAACCACTGTTAACCTTCAGTTAACAATGGCGGCAAGCAAAAAACTATGAGTTCAACCATCCATCCTTCAGAACTGGCTTTCTTCTCGATATTGGCTTCCTGCGGGGCGCTTAGTGCGGCGGCGCGCAAGCTCGGAATCACCACGCCTGCCGTCAGTAAACGACTGGCGCAGATGGAGGCTCGTCTGGGTGTCTCCCTAGTCACGCGAACCACCCGTCGGATGCATTTGACACCCGAGGGCGAGCTATACCTGCTTCGTGCACGGCGCATACTGGCCGAGATTGACGACATGGAGCAATCGCTGGCGGGGTCCCGGGCGGCGCCCCGGGGCTTGTTGCGAGTGAATGCGACACCGGGCTTCGGCCGCCGGTACGTGGCACCGGCCATTTCACGATTCATGCGCGAATACCCCGAAATCGAAGTGCAGCTCCAGCTGTCGGTCGATCCGCCGGCATTCAGTGACGATGCCTTCGATGTGGGCATCCGGTTCGGCGAGCCGCCCGAGGCCCGGGTCATTGCAAGGCGCCTGACCGCGAACCGCCGCCTGCTGTGTGCTTCGCAAGCTTATCTGGCAAAGCATGGATCGCCATGCACTCCTGCAGACCTCTCCAAGCATAATTGCATAGGCATACAGCAGGGCGATGAAGCCTACGGAGTCTGGCGGCTGACTACGGGTGTGGGAACGTCGCGCAAGACCGAGACGGTCCGTGTTCACGGCACACTACGAACCAATGACGGAGAAGCCGCTGTCAATTGGGCGCTGGACGGCCATGGAATATTGATGCGCGCGGAATGGGATATTTCGCGCTATTTGAACAGCGGACGACTGGTGCAAGTGCTGACTGATTATCAAACCCCCGACGCCGACATCTATGCGATATACCCGCAGGGCCGTCAGCATTCCGCGCGCGTGCGCGCTTTCGTGGATTTCATGGCGCAATCTTTCGAGCGCTGACATGGGCCAAAGCAAGGGCCTATGCGCGGACCGGCAAGTTGATGACACCAGCGCCGCGCTTTGCACGGTACAACAGAAAACCGACAATGCTTAGGTTAACCAGGTTCCATACGATGCCGTTGACGAAGGCCGCCTGATAAGAACCGGTAAGATCGTAAATGGCGCCAGACATCCATCCGCCCAGCGCCATCCCGAACAACGTCGCCATAAGCACGGTGCCCACGCGGGCGCCTGCTTCTTTTGGCGTGAAGTATTCACGCACGATCAAGGCATAGGAAGGGACGATTCCGCCCTGGAACAAGCCAAATAGCGCCGAGATGACGTACAACGAAACTAATCCGTTGTTGTTCAGGAACATGATGAGCGCGACACCTTGCAGCAGCGAACCGAGCAGCAAGGTGCGCAGTCCCCCTATGTGGTCGGACAGCCATCCGGAAACAAGTCGGCTGACGATTCCCAAGCCCAGCATGAGGGCCAGCATCTCGGCACCACGCGCCGCACCGAAGCCCAAGTCGCCACAGTAAGCGACGATATGCACTTGCGGCATTGCCATTGCAACGCAACAGGCGACGCCGGCGACGCACAGCAGACCTTGCAAGGCCGTCGGACTGAACCCGAGAGGCCGGTTGGGATCCGAACGGGCCGCTTCTATCGCGAACCGTGCATTCTTGCCCGGACCTGGAGTGGTTGCGGCGGTCACAGAAGAAGGGCGCCTGCGATACACCAGGGCTAGAGGCAGCATGGATGCCAGGCAAAATACACCGATACCAATATAGGTATAGCGCCATCCCGACGTATCGATGAAATATTGCATTATGGGAGGCCAGACGGCGCCGGCCAGATAGTTGCCGCTCATGCATATGGCGATGGCGATCCCGCGACGCTTGGTGAACCACTGTGAGGTATCGGCCACCAAGGGTGCAAAGGTGGCCGCCGTGCCCAGCAGTCCAATAAACAGTCCTTGCACCAGCACGAATTGCCAAAGGCTGGTCGATAGGCCGGCCATCACAAAGCCGAAGCTCAGTCCCAAGGTGCCGATAACGATTGGAGTAACCACGCCGAACCGGTCCGAAAGCCGGCCCATCAGGATACCGCCCAGTCCAAAGCCCACCATCGTGAGCGTATACGGCAGTGACGCGTCGGCGCGGCTCACATCGAATTCGGCCTGGATCTGCGGCAGCACGACAGTGACCGAGTACATGCCCGATCCGCCGATGGTCATGAGTAGAAGAGACACGATCAGTCGGACCCAGGCATAGGGCGTTTCGGCATTATCGTTCTGGCGCGGGGAGGCTGTGTCGGGATGCATGGAGCATATTGAACACGATAGCGATGAATTTGTGTAGCTTTCCTTTCTGCGCGTCGGACTCGGCATGCGGCTTGCTGTGCTGCAGCCAGTGCCGAAATCAAACGGCGAAAGGAGAGCGAGGTTGATGAATACAGAGCGGCAGCCAGCTCCAGGCAGTCATTTTGCGGACCGGGATGCGGCCAGGCAGGCCGTAAACCTTGCCCTTCCAATGCTCGAGCAGGGCATACGAAATGCCGCTGTCGGGGATAGCGGTTTCCTTTACATCGTAATCATGGACCCCGGGCTCGACCCATCGACCAGCGAATTCGACGATGCGATCCTCTATGAACATGCCATCGGTGACCGGGCCAAATGGGATGCCGATTATGCCCGCTTTGCTCGTGACAAGGCGAAGGTTTGCTGGCGCACGGGTCGCGATGGCCATACCGTGCGCCATGTCCTGCCGCATCTTTTGCACAAAGGCGACTGCGGGATCTGGGGCGGTGTGCACATTGACGGCATCGTCGTGGGCGTCAGCGGCGCCAATCCGTGGTATGACGAAGCGTTTGCCGCGACTGTCGCTCATTGCCTGAAAGCCGTCTCCAAGGCGCGCGCTTTGGAGCGCCGGGATGCGCCTGATCTGAGCAACCCATGATGGCAAACGCGCTACCAGGAGCTGCACGATGCGTGTAAAGGAATTCTTTCATTTAGGCAAAGAGTCCGTGACAGCCTGGCTGGAGGATGGTGCCCCGAGCATGGGTGCGGCCATTGCTTTCTATACGACTTTTTCGATTGCGCCTTTGCTGGTCATAGTCATTGCGGTCGCCGGCTTTGTCTGGGGTGAAGATGCGGTACGCGGGGAAATCGTCCGCCAGATCGGAGGCATGGTCGGACCTGACAGCGCATCGGGTGTGCAGAATCTGATCGAGAGCGCCGATAAACCGGCGCAAGGCATTACCGCCACGCTCTTCAGCGTGATAGTGCTGGTCGTAGGTTCAACTACCGTATTCGCCGAATTGCAAAGCGCGCTGGATCGTATTTGGGAGGTACCGGCGACGGCCAAGTCCGGCATATTGGCGACCCTGCGCGCGCGCCTGCTTTCTTTCGGCCTTGTTCTGGGCTTGGCGTTCCTGCTGATCGTATCCCTGATTCTCAGCGCCGCTCTGGCGGCGTTTGGCCAGTGGACCACTGGATTGTTCCCTGGGTGGGAGCTACTGCTGCAGGTCATCAACGCGGTCGTTTCACTGGGCATCGCTACTGTGCTCTTTGCCATGATCTATAAATTCATGCCGCAGGCAAAGATAGCCTGGCGCGATGTATGGGTGGGCGCATTGGTGACCGCCATCCTTTTCGAAGTCGGTAAGACTCTCATTGCCCTGTATGTGGGTAAAAGCTCGACCATTTCCTCGCTGACGGCGGCAGGCTCCCTGGTTATCCTGCTGATCTGGGTGTACTACGCCGCCCAGGTATTTCTGCTGGGCGCCGAGTTCACCTGGATCTACGCGCGTCGGCACGGATCGCGCGTAACCGTTGAGAAGAAAGCAGAGAAGGGCGCCGATATGATGCCGCCGTAAATTCAATGCTTGAGGATTGTCATGGAAGACTTGGTTAACAGTCCGCCATCGACCCGACCGGGGATCGGCGATACGGGCGCTTCGACGTTTGCACGCCGCGAAATTTTCAAGACCGTAGGTCGGGTCTTGTGGCGATTCAGGCGGCGCGTGGGGGCGGCCTTGGCCTTGCTGATCCTGGCAAAGCTGTTCGCAGTTCTGGTGCCGGTCGCCCTCAAGCGCATCGTCGATGTCCTGGATTCAAGCACTACAACCTTGACCTTGCCGGTTTTTCTCTTGATAGGCTATGCCCTGCTGCGCTTCTCTTCCGGCTTGTTCACGGAGTTGCGGGATTTGGCGTTTGCGCGCGTCACCCAGACGGCAGTTTCCGACTTTACCGTGCGGATGTTCGACCATCTTCACAGCCTTGGCGTAAAGTTCCTTGGCGGCCGGCAGGCAGGCGCGCTGTCGCGCGACGTCGAAAGGGGAACGACAGGGGTCGGTTTTTTATTGGGCACTGCGCTTTTTACTGTATTGCCCACGCTCATTGAGATCGTTTCGGTGGTCGCCATCATGATGATGGCCTATCGATTCGGGTTTGCCGCCATCGTACTGGTCACGTTCGTCGTTTACGCGATATTTACCGTGGTGTTTACTGAAAGGCGGACGCTGTACCTGCGGCAGTTGAATGACCTCGATTCGGCAGCGAATGGGCATTTGGTCGACAGCCTGCTCAATTATGAAACCGTCAAGTTCTATGCCGCCGATCACGTCGAATCGCAACGCCTGCGCGACATCATGAAGAGATGGATAGGCATAGGCGTCGATAACCAGCGCGCCTTGTCGGTCCTGCATGTCGGACAGAGCGGGATTATTGCGTTCGGGGTTGCGGCGATCATGTTATTGGCCGGTCAAGAAGTCGTTAACGCAAACATGACTGTCGGCGACCTGATACTGGTCAATGCCTATGTCATACAAGTATGCTTGCCCTTGAATACGCTGGGCTTGAGCTTCCGCCAGGCGCGTGAAGCGCTGATCAATGCGGAAAGAATGTCGGAGCTGTTGCGCTATCCGCCGGAATCGGATCCCGCCGAAGCCCTGCCTGAACTGCATTTTCGCGGTGGCGCCGTCGAGTTCTCAAACGTCGACTTTTCGTACGAACCTGGCCGCCAGATACTTCATGGGGTGGACTTTCGCATTGAGCCGGGTGCGACCGTTGCAGTAGTGGGAGGCAGCGGATCGGGCAAATCCACATTAGCCCGCTTGCTCTTGCATTTCTATGATGTCGATGGCGGCAGTGTGAAAGTGGATGGCCAGGATGTCCGGTCGGTCAGCCATAAAAGCCTGCGCTCGATGATAGGCGTGGTACCCCAGGATTCTGCGCTGTTCAATAATACGATTGCCTATAACATCGCCTATGGCAGGGCAGGGGCCACACCGGCGGATGTCATCGAGGCGGCCAAAGCTGCGCGGATTCACGAGCTGATCCAAAGCTTGCCAGCCCAATATGACACCCTGGTGGGCGAACGTGGGGTGAAGCTCTCGGGTGGAGAGCGACAGCGCATCGCCATTGCCAGGGCGGTGCTAAAGAACCCGCCCCTGCTCGTGTTCGACGAAGCGACGTCCGCCCTGGATACGCGCACCGAGCGCGCCATCCAGGAGGAGCTTGATCGCCTTGCGCAAGGCCGTAGCACCCTGATCATTGCCCATAGGTTGTCAACGATAGTGGCCGCCGACATGATACTGGTCATGGACCATGGTCGCATTGTCGAGCGCGGTTCACACGGCGAGTTGCTGCGCGCCAAAGGCTTGTACGCCCAGATGTGGAGCCTGCAACGCCAGCAAAGCGAACTGGATGAATCGGGTTCGCGATTGACCGCCCAGCCGGTGAACCTGGTGACTTTGGTGGCTGGCGTACTGGACGCGATGCGTCCGGCCAGTGAAGCGCAAGGCATAGTCCTGTATCCACTTATCAGTACGGATACGATGCGCGTCACCGGCGACCCCAGCGCTTTGCAGCAACTCGTGTGCGATCTGCTGGAGAACGCGATTGGCTTCACGCCGCCGGGCGGACGCCTTGAGTTGCGGCTGGAGCGTTCGGAAGGATTAGCGCTGATTTCAGTGACCGATGGACGCTTGTCCGCGCCCGATGCGGTCCCAAGCACGGTGGATGATGTGCAGCTGGTGAGGGTGGCGCATTTGCTGGATCCCCTGCAGGTGACCGCGATACTGGAGCAAATGGGCGGCAGTTTTGACATGAGGCCGGCAAGAGACGGTTCCGGGATGACGTTTTCCATCCGCTTGCCGCTACGGGCTGTTGCATCGCTGGCGCCGCCGACGCCGGCTGCGCCGGAGCAGGATCACGTCCTGGAAGGAATCCGTATTTTCATTGCCGATGACCAACAGGAGGCCAGGGAGCTGCTGGCGGCTGTCCTTGAAGATCACGGAGCGCAGGCCGAACTATTCGATTCCGGCGTCTCCCTGTTGTCGCGATTGCACGAAAGTGCGCGGCCACTATGGCCCGATGTATTGGTATGCGATATATCCCTGGGCGAACCGGACGGATACCAAGTGATTACCGACATACGCAAGCTCGAGGCGCAACGTGGTTCATCCCTGGCGGAACGGTTGCCGGCAATTGCGCTGTCCGGCTATAGCGAAAGGGAAGATCGTTTGCGCGCATTGCTGGCGGGATTCCAGGTGCATGTGGGCAAGCCGGTGGACCCCCGGGAATTGCTGGCGACTATTCTGGCGGTGACACGTGTCAGGATTTCTCCCGATAAGCCAGTACGCTGATGTCACCCGCTTCCTCGATATATGCACGCCGGACTTTGGCAATGTCATCGATGCCTTTCAACCGGAGTTCCGACATCAGCTCATCTTCGGTCACATGCTCCTTGCGCATCCCGCGCTTTTGCATGACGCCGTCCTTGATCAGGCATATTCGATCCGGCGCAAGCAGCGGCCGGGACGCGGGAATGAAATAGCTTATCCGGTCGACCAGTACGCTCCAGAACACCAGGGTAGCAATGAGAATCATGCCTTCGCCTACCGATTTGTACTCGGCGGCCATCGCATTCTGGGCCGCGTCGGCCATCAACACCAGCAACAGTATGCTCGATATACCGATGGAACCCAGGTCACGTCTGCCGGCCATGCGCAGAAGCAGGAAAATGAACCAATAGACCAAGCTGCCGCGGACAATAATTTCCAGCGGCGGGATGGTCAACTCGAACAGTGAACTCCATTCCACATCCATGGTGTGCTCCCATTGTTATTGAGCGCCGGAGCTTCCGAAGCTGGCGATGCTTTTCTTGTTTATCCGCGATCATGCATGTTGCTGCCGGGCCTGCGGTATATCGTCCCTTAATAATGGCGCTTGAGGCCATACCGTCTTGAGCATGGAGTGTGCCGGGAATGTTCGTCCCGGCTGATAATGACGAAGGCCCAGGGACTTCAAATCCTTATCCTGGTAAAGATTTCGCGCATCGAAGATGGCTGGCGATCGAAGCGTGGACGCCAGCCACCTGAAATCGGGCGTCATGAACTCCTCCCATTCGGTCATCACGACGAGCACGTCGGCATCCAGGCACGCTTGTTCGGCACTGTCCGCAAGGACCAGGCCGGGATGCGTGAATGATGACTCGACGGCGGGTTCCGCAATGGGATCGTAGGCGCGTACCTGCGCGCCGGCGTCAAGAAGGGCTCGAATCAGCGCCAGGCTGGGCGACTCTCGAATGTCGTCTGTTCCCGCCTTGAAGGCAAGTCCCCACACGGCAACGCAGCGTCCTTGGAAACGTCCCCAGAAATATTTCTCTATCGCATTGAAAACGAGTCCTACCTGGCGGCGATTCACTTCTTCGATGCTATGGAGCATGGGCGCCGTTTCGCCCTTGTCCCCGGCCATGCGAATAAGCGCCCGCAGGTCTTTGGGGAGGCAGGACCCGCCGTAGCCCGCGCCAGGTTCCAGATAGCGCGGCCCGATTCTTGGGTCCGACTTCAACACTTGGCACACCGGACCGATATCGGCGCCCAGAGGGCCCGCGATATTGGCAAGCTCGTTGATCAAGGAAATGCGCGCCGCCAGCATGGCATTGCATGCATACTTCGCAAACTCCGCAGAGCGCAGGTTCATCTCGATGAGGCGCGTGCCGTCGGGGTCGAAGGGTGCATAAAGCTGCTTGAGTGTTTCCGCATCGGCGTCGTCCGATGTACCCACCACGATGCGGGCTGGTAGTCGAAAGTCGGTGACGGCGCTGCCCTCGGCAAGGAATTCGGGATTGGAAGCCACTTTGACCGCGCAGCCCGCAGCACGGCGCCCGAGCATCGTATCGAAAAGCGCCTGGATATCTTCACAAGTTCCCGGTGGGACAGTCGATTTGACAACCACAAGACAATCATGATCAAGGATTTCTGCAAGCTCATGTGCACATTGCAGCAAAGGACCGATGTCGGCATTGCCGTCGCTGCCTGTCGGCGTGCCCAGCGCCAGAAATACGATGTCTGCGAGACGTGTGCCTTCGTCCAGGCGCGTTGTGAACTGAAGATTCCCTTGTCTGCCGGCCTGCAGGACAACCGCATCGAGCAGCGGTTCATGAAACGGCACAGTGCCGGCGCGGAGTCCGGCGATTTTCTGTTCATCGTTGTCGATACATATGACGCTGTTTCCTGATTCCGCAAGGCATGCGCCGGTAACCAGGCCTACATAACCTGTGCCGATTATCGCTATGTTCATGAATGCTCCTAATTCGCGACAGGGGGCTGTCTGTGCGGGTGGGAGCAATCGCTATGCCCGTCAGAAGATACTTTCCTTCACAGGTTCGCGTTCCATGATTTCCCGTATTGTGTGGGGCGCAACGCGGCCCGCGAACCGGCATTCTTCTGTGCCGGCCATGTCGGAAGCGCATGTGCCCAGCAACGGGCAGCGCTGGAACAGTTCACTTATCCAGTCTACAAAAACCCGGACTTTGGGTGATAGGTGGCGGTTGTGCAGATAGACCGCGGAGATCGGCATCGATTGCGGTTTCCAGGCCGGCAGAATCTCGCGCAGCGCGCCGGATTCCAAATGCGCCGCAACCATATATCGGGCTGGCTGGATGATGCCAAATCCCTTCAGTCCGCAGGTCACATAGGCTTCTGCATCATTGACCGATACGGCACCTTTAACGGCCACTTCCTTCACCTGCCCGTCTACCGTGAAACTCCAATCTATATTTTTGCTGCTGCGCCCCGAAAAATAATGGACGGCGAGGTGCTTATCCAGTTCGTTTATGGTTTGCGGTTCCCCGTAGCGCTCCAGATAGGACGGGGCGGCACAGGTGATGCTTTCGAATGTGCCGATGCGCTTTGCGACCATGCTCGAATCCCGCAGTTCGCCCACCCTGATCACGCAGTCGACGGCTTCCTGGACCATGTCGACGGGCCGGTCGCTCATGCCGATCGCTAGCTCGATGTCGGGATAGCGGCTATGAAATTCGCATAAGGCGGGCAGCAATATCAGTCGCCCGATGGACGGCGGCGTATCGATGCGCAATCGACCTTTCGGTCCTCGCGTCACATCAAGAAACGATGCCTCCGCGTCTTCTATGTCGGCGAGTATTCGTACGCAGTGGTCGTAATACGCCGCGCCATCCGGCGTAAGGCTCAGGCGGCGCGTGGTGCGATTCAGCAATCGCACCTTCAGCAGCCGCTCCAGCCCCTGGATGGTGGTCGTCACGGTGGCGCGGGGTAGACCGAGTGTGTCCGCGGCCAGCGTAAAGCTGTTCGCGTCCACTACTCGTGTAAAGACCTGCATGGCCTGGAAGCGGTCCATGGCGTTTCCTTAATGCGGTGTCGCAACCAGAGTGCGGGTGTTCATGACACGGACGCTGACTGCATTGTTGGGAGTTCTCGAATAGTGAAGACGGAAAGGAGGTATTTATCCGTTTCCGCGAAAAGTAAATAATACTCGCTCTTTTTCAGAATTCATATGCTCCGCACAAGAAAGTTGCGTATCCTCGCCGACTTCTTCCTGTGCCAGGCATTGCCAAGCAACACGAGGACTACCATGTTTTTTCTACGCAAGCGATACGCCGTGCTGGCCATTGCCACCGCGGCCCTGATTGGAGGTATTGCAGTACTTCGTGTTTACGCGGGTACCGCCCAAGAGTCCGCAGCGTCTCCTCCTGTACCCGCGGCCGCCGTGGACGTTGCGACGGTCGAAAGTCAAACCATTACTGACTGGCACGATTATTCAGGCCGGCTTGAGGCGGTCGACCAGGTCGTCGTCCGACCCTTGGTGTCTGGTACCTTGACGACCGTTCATTTCACCGACGGTAGCCTGGTCAAGAAAGGCGATGTGTTGTTCACCATAGATCCCCGGCCGTATCAAGCCGCCGTGGATCACGCCAAAGCGCTGGTGGTTTCCGCAGAGGCCCGTGTTGCATATACAGGCTCCGATCTGGCAAGAGGAAAACGCTTGCTGGATAACAACGCCATCGCCCGGCGCGACTATGAAGAGAAGCGCAATGCCTCGCGACGTGCGGTAGCCGATCTGCAGGCGGCCGAGGCGACGCTGGAATCGGCGCGGCTGAACCTGGAGCATACGCGGATACTCGCACCGATTTCCGGACGAGTGTCCCGAGCGGAAGTGACGCCGGGCAATGTCGTGGCAGCGGGAGCAGGATCGGTGCCCTTGACCTCGCTGGTTTCGGTATCGCGGCTTTATGCCTCGTTTGACGTTGACGAACAAAGCTTCCTGAAGGTCGTGAATCCGGCCAGGGTTTCGGGGGATCGCGAAGTACCTGTATATCTCGGTCTGGCTAACGAGGAAAACCATCCGCGGCCTGGAAAACTCGCCTCTATCGACAACACGATGGACACGTCATCAGGAACCATACGGGTGCGTGCGGTGTTCGACAATCCTGATGGCTCCCTGGTGCCGGGTCTGTACGCGCGTATCCGCTTGGGCGGAAGTGCTCCGCATGAGGCCGTGCTGATCGATGATCGCGCAATCGGCACTGACCAGAACAAGCGTTTCGTCGTGGTCGTGGATGAAAGCAACAAGACGGCATACCGGGAGGTCCATCTGGGTACCAGCCGCAAGGGACGGAGCGTGGTTGAAACCGGCTTGAAAGCTGGGGAGCGCATCGTTGTCAATGGGTTGCAGCGCATCCGGCCAGGCGATGTGGTGGCCCCCAGGCCGGCGCTGGCGACTGAACCTCCAAAGCTCGCCTCCAACTCCGCCGATAACTCCTGAACCGACTGGACTCTCATGAATATCTCCAAGTTCTTTATCGACCGGCCCATCTTCGCGGGAGTGTTGTCGGTCTTGATCCTGCTTGCAGGGGCACTGGCTGTGTTTCAGCTGCCCATTTCCGAGTATCCGGAAGTCGTCCCGCCCTCCGTTGTGGTGCGTGCCCAGTATCCTGGCGCCAATCCCAAGGTCATTGCCGAAACGGTCGCCGCCCCGCTGGAAGAGTCCATCAACGGCGTCGAGGAAATGCTGTATATGCAATCCCAGGCGAATAGCGATGGGAACCTGGCTGTGACCATACACTTCAACCTTGGCATGGATCCCGACAAGGCGCAGCAGTTGGTGCAGAATCGCGTGTCGCAGGCATTGCCACGATTGCCGGAAGACGTGCAGCGATTGGGTGTGACCACGGTAAAGAGCTCTCCGACGCTGACAATGGTCGTGCATCTTGTTTCTCCCGACGGCCGCTACGACATGACGTACCTGCGCAATTATGCGGTTCTCAATGTCAAGGACCGGCTGGCTCGTATCGAGGGGGTAGGCGAGGTGCAGCTGTGGGGTGGTGGAAATTACTCCATGCGTGTGTGGTTGAACCCACAAAAAGTGGCGCAACGCGGGCTCACCGCCGCTGACGTGGTCGCCGCCATACGCGAACAGAATGTACAGGTGGCTGCGGGCGTGATTGGCGCCTCGCCGAACCTGCCGGATGTGCCCTTGCAGTTTTCAATCAACACACAAGGACGGTTGCACACTGAGGCCGAGTTCGCCGATATCGTGCTCAAGACGTCATCTGACGGAGGAGTGACGCGACTGGCTGACGTGGCGCGCATAGAGCTTGCGGCCTCGGAATATGGCTTGCGATCCCTGCTCGATAACGAGTCGGCCGTCGGCATAGGCATCATGCAGGCACCCGGTGCCAACGCCCTTGCCGTATCCGACCAGGTTCGTGCGGTCATGGACGAACTTTCCGCGGACTTCCCGGCATCTGTCGAAAGCCGCATCGCCTATGACCCCACGCAGTTTGTTCGTGCGAGCATCAAGGCGGTTGTGGTGACGCTGCTAGAAGCCATTGCCCTGGTCGTGCTGGTGGTCATCATCTTCCTGCAGACCTGGCGAGCCTCGATCATTCCCTTGCTCGCGGTGCCGGTTTCCATCGTTGGCACTTTTGCCTTGATGTTGGCCTTCGGGTACACCATTAATGCGCTGTCTCTTTTCGGACTGGTGCTCGCCATAGGTATTGTGGTGGACGACGCCATTGTGGTGGTGGAAAACGTCGAGCGCAATATCGCGGAGGGATTGTCTCCCCGGGATGCCACCTATCGCGCCATGCGGGAGGTCAGTGGGCCTATTGTGGCCATCGCATTGACCCTGGTCGCCGTTTTCGTGCCGCTTGCGTTCATGACAGGGCTAACCGGGCAGTTCTTCAAGCAGTTCGCCATGACGATAGCCATTTCTACGGTGATTTCAGCGTTCAATTCCCTGACGCTGTCGCCGGCGCTGGCCGCATTGCTATTGAAGGGGCACGATGAAAAGCCGGACTGGCTGACCCGTTCCATGGACCGGCTATTGGGCGGCTTTTTTTCGCGGTTCAATGGCTTCTTTGCCCGATCGTCGGATCAGTATGCCCGGGGAGTATCGGGCGTCATTTCGCGCAAGGCGTCGTCGATGGGTGTGTATCTCGTACTGCTCGCAATGACGGTGGGCGTGTCGTATATCGTGCCCGGCGGTTTTGTCCCGGCACAAGATAAACAGTATCTCATCAGCTTTGCTCAATTGCCCAACGGCGCATCCCTGGATCGGACCGAGCAGGTGATTCGCAGCATGACCGATATCGCATTGGAGCAACCAGGCGTCGAAAGCGCCATTGCTTTTCCGGGACTGTCCATCAATGGATTTACGAACAGCTCCAGTGCCGGGATTGTGTTCGTGATGCTTAAACCCTTCGACGAGCGCGGCGACTCGGAGCTCTCGGCCAACGGTATCGCCGCTGCACTGAACCAGAAGTATCTTTCCATCAACGATTCATACATAGCCGTTTTCCCGCCGCCACCGGTCATGGGGCTGGGAACAGTCGGGGGGTTCAAGCTGCAGATCGAAGACCGGGCCGCCATCGGTTATGCGCAACTCGACGCGGCGGTGCAGGCATTCCTTGCCGAGGCGCGCAAGACGCCGGAATTGGGCCCCGCGTTTTCCAGCTATCAAATCAATGTGCCGCAGCTCGATGTGGACCTGGATAGGGTAAAAGCAAAGCAATTGGGCGTGCCGGTGACAGATGTCTTCGACACCATGCAGATTTACCTGGGCTCTCTGTATGTGAACGATTTCAACCGGTTTGGCCGGGTGTATCAGGTGAGAGCGCAAGCTGATGCGCCGTACCGCTCGCAACCTGAAGACATCCTCCAGTTAAAGACTCGAAATCGCGATGGCGACATGGTTCCCTTGTCTTCGCTGGTGAAGGTTACGCCTTCCTACGGACCCGAGATGGTGGTCCGCTATAACGGCTATACCGCAGCAGACATCAATAGTGGCCCGGCACCGGGGTATTCGTCGGACCAGGCGCAGGCCGCGGCGGAACGCATCGCCGACAAGACACTCCCGCGCGGGGTCAAGTTCGAATGGACTGATCTGACCTATCAGCAGATCCTGGCTGGCAATGCGGGCATCTGGATATTCCCCATCAGCGTACTGCTGGTGTTCCTGGTGCTGGCGGCTTTGTATGAAAGCCTGACCTTGCCGCTGGCGGTCATTCTTATTGTGCCCATGAGCATTCTTGCGGCGCTCGGGGGAGTGTGGCTCACCGGGGGCGACAACAATATTTTCACGCAGATAGGACTAATGGTGCTCGTGGGGCTGGCCTGCAAGAATGCCATCCTGATTGTCGAATTTGCGCGTGAGCTTGAATTGCAGGGCGCGACTCCGCTGAAGGCCGCAATCGAGGCAAGCCGGCTGCGTCTTCGGCCTATCCTCATGACCTCGATCGCGTTCATCATGGGTGTGGTTCCGCTGGTGCTGTCTTCAGGAGCCGGATCCGAGATGCGCCATGCGATGGGTGTGGCCGTGTTCTTCGGCATGCTGGGAGTGACCTTGTTCGGTTTGTTCCTTACGCCGGTGTTCTACGTGTTGCTGCGTTCCATGGGCAAGGGCGAACTGCACTCTGCCACCGCACACGAAGCCCCCGCAGCGGCGCCAACCGCTGGACACTGACAATACGGAATAATGATCATGAACAAGTCTTTACGATTCACACTTGGCCTTGGCGCCACCGTGCTGGTGCTGGCTGGATGCGCAGTCGGCCCCCAATACCAGCGTCCGGACGTTGACGTACCCGCCGCGTTCAAGGAAGCCTCCATGTCGCCCGAGGCGGCCGAACGATGGAAAGAAGCGCAACCCTCCGACAGCCTGGAACGTGGCCGTTGGTGGGCGGTCTTCCATGACGCTCGTCTGGATGAGCTTGAAGAGCAGGCCATGGCGGCCAATCAGGACTTGAAGGCGGCCGCGGCACGAGTGGCGCAGGCCCGCGCCCTGACCAAAGATGCGCGCTCAGGACTTTTTCCCCGTGTCGATGCGGGCTTTGGACCCACGCGGCAACGGACATCCAATGCGTCTCAAGGTCTTTCGGAAGATGCTTCCAATCCGCCACTCACGTTATGGCGCGCGCAGGCAGGTGTCTCATACGAGGTAGATCTGTTCGGGCGCGTGGCTTCCCAGGTCGATGCGGCGACGGCCGGCGCGCAGCAATACCAGGCGTTATTTCGTTCCGTACTGCTGGCATTGCAGGCAGACGTTGCTCAAGCGTACTTTCTGGTTCGCCGGCTTGATGCGGAAAAAGCGCTCTACCGCGACACGGTGGAACTGCGCAAACAGACGCTGGAACTTATCGAGCGTCGCTACGCGGAAGGGGATATCAGCGAACTTGATGTGGCGCGCGCTCGCACCGAACTGGATTCCGCTCGGTCTGAATCGCTGGGCGTCGATCGCCAGCGGGCGATCGCCGAACATGCCCTAGCCATCTTGCTGGGCAAGCCTCCCTCCAATTTTGAATTGGCGCCGCAACCGCTGGAGTCGGTCGCGGTGGGAATTCCGGCGGGATTACCTTCGTCGCTGCTGGAACGTCGTCCCGACATTGCAGCAGCCGAGCGCGCCATGGCGGCCGCAAATGCCCGGATAGGGGCTGCTAAGGCCGCATTTTTTCCGCGCTTGAACATCACCGGCACTGGGGGATACGAATCTTCGCAGTTAAGCGACTTGTTCGAGTGGTCCAGCCGGGCATTCCTGTTAGGGCCTTTCGTGGGAACGATGTTGTCACTGCCTATTTTCGATGGCGGACAACGCCAGGCGGGCCTGGATCGCGCGCGCGCCGAATACGAAGAAGAGGTGGCTATATACCGCCAGACCGTATTGAACGCATTCCGGGAGGTTGAGGATAATTTGTCCAGCTTGCGCATTCTGGGTTCGCAGACCGACGTCCAGGATACGGCTGTGCAGTCAGCCGCCCGGGCGGCGGAGCTTTCACAGATTCAGTACCGCGAGGGTTCCACCAGTTATCTTGATGTGATCGACGCCGACCGGGCCGTTCTTCAGCAAAAACGCGCAGCAGTGCTTCTGTATGGTGATAGGGCCCATGCGGCGGTCAATCTGATTCGGGCAATAGGCGGGGGCTGGAACCCGGTTATTCCAGATGTAACGACACTCGCTACTGACACGGCGCGGTTGTACAGTCCGAAGTTCGATCAATGAATAAGGACTGCCGATGGCTGGAGCCAGCTTACTTACCTTACTGGATGACATCGCCAGTGTGTTGGACGATGTGGCGCTTCTGACCAAAGCAGCGAGTAAGAAAACAGCGGGCGTGCTCGGCGACGACATTGCACTGAACGCACAACAGGTAAGCGGTGTGGTGGCCAAGCGAGAGCTGCCAGTTGTCTGGGCGGTGGCGAAGGGCTCCTTTGTCAATAAGTTGATCATTGTGCCGGCCGCGCTTGCCATCAGCGCGTTTGTGCCTCAGGCAATTACGCCATTGCTGATGCTGGGCGGCATATACCTGTGCTATGAAGGTGTCGAGAAGGTGGTGCATAGTCTGCTGCATCCGCAAGACAAAGCGCATTTGGTGGTTCCCGGGGCGCCGCCGCCCGCCGATATCACTAAGGCCTTCGATACGTCCGGCCCCACTCCGGAAGAGACCAAGATCAAAGGCGCCATACGCACCGACTTCATTCTGTCGGCTGAAATCATCGCCATTACGCTGGGCACAGTCGCCAGCGCAGTGTTTAGTACCCAGGCCCTGGTTGTGGCGAGTGTCGCGCTTATCATGACTGTCGGTGTGTACGGGTTCGTGGCTGCTGTCGTGAAGTTGGACGATGCTGGCCTATATCTTAGCCAACGGCATGGCGATGGTGTCTTGCACAAAGCCACACGCGGAGTTGGTGTTGCGATTCTATCCGTCGCGCCTTATCTAATGAAGACACTGTCCATCGTTGGGACGATTGCCATGTTCCTGGTCGGTGGCGGCATACTCATGCACGGTATTCCAGGCGCCGAGACCTACTCGCATGACCTCGTCCATTCCGCCACGTCGGGGTTGGCCGGCGCGCTGGGGTCGACGATTAATTGGGTGGCACCCACCCTGATCAACGCGTTGGTCGGGATCATAGCGGGTGGTATTGCTCTTGTGCTTGTAAAGCTGGTGCAGCGTATCCTGGGAAGATCGAACAAGTCCGGTGGGTCCAATGAGGCACCTCACTGATTTCCACCACCAGCGTGGCGGAAGCGCTTTTGCTTTCGGCCGGGGAATCCTGATACGCTCTGCCTACTAATAATATAAGGGGAGCATCCGATGACGCAAAAAGAACAGCCGGCTTTGGAAGACGCCGCCGATATGAAGAAGCGCGTGCGTGACAGTTTTGATCGCCAGGGTTTGATGCGCCATTTGGGAGCAACGCTTATCGCGATTGAACCTGGCGAGGTTCATATCAAGTTGCCGTTTCGCGATGAGTTGACGCAGCAGCATGGATATTTTCACGCCGGCGGCACCAGTGCCATTGCCGACACAGCGGGGGGCTTTGCAGGGCTCACCCTGTTTCCTGCCGGAAGCTCGGTGCTTACGGTGGAATTCAAAGTCAATCTTATCGCTCCTGCCAGGGGCGATCACCTGGAAGCAGTCGGGAAGGTGGTCCGCTCGGGGCGCACCTTGACGATATGCCATCTCGAGGTATTCGCCGTTCATTCCGGGGAACGCGTGTTGGTCGCGGTAGGACAACAGACATTAATGTGCGTGCGCGACAGGCCAGCCGACCGGGCCTAGGAACTTCGAGGCGGCGGTCTCTATATATAGGGGATCTCTCTCTATATATATACAGGGCTGACTGCGCGCTCTATATATAGACAAGGTTGCGTCCTCTCTGTACATATATAGAGAGGACGAGAGAGGGCGGAACTTTTCCTATCCATATATAGACAGGGCTGTCTTCGTCCTATAGAAAGAAAGCCGCTTTATCTCTCTATATGTACAAGGAGCAATATAGAGAGAAGTCGGATTCGGAAGCAGCTGGACAACGATAAATGCACTTGTCATCGATTTACGGAGACCGAGTTCATTAAATCAGCCCATTTTCCTCGTCTTTCTCGTGCATAGGGCCAGTGACCCCAAATTATTTCATTCCGGTTAAAAATATCTTACCGTTTTGTTTCAAGGGCTTACGCCAACTTCGATCGTCAGCCCTCGTTTTTCCTGCTAATTTCCCCGTTTTTCGTTTGCGCGGCACAAAATACCTGTGCTATAGTTTCGTTCTTCGCTGCTCCAACACCTAGGGTTTACCCGCGGTGCAGACGGCGAAGCGCAGTGAAACCAAAAGCCTGTTGGC
>NZ_PDNW01000024.1 GCF_002849655.1 Pollutimonas subterranea | reverse complement strand
AGATGTTCAGTGGTACGATTTGGCATAGGCAATCCCGTTTGGTTGTGGCGTCGAATACCAGTAACCATAAGCCTTTGGCACGGGATTGCCTACCCGTTTCTACAACAATAATGAAATTTCCGGGCTAGGATGTCGAGCCCTTTCTCCAGCGCCGGCGCCGCGTAGCGCGTGACCTTATCTGCAGGTGGCTCATCCGTGTCTGGCGTGCCGCCCAACGTGGTGTTATTCATAAGCGCTCCGACCACACAACAAATTTTATATGAGAAATTCTATTTTATATACGAATTACTCCTTGATGACATTTTTGTTCAGGTTTTGAGGGTATTTTAGGGAATACGCCTATTCAGCGGGAAATCCCTAGTGCGGATCGCACAGTATTTGATTGATCGAGCGCAATGTCTGGCTTAGGATAAGCGCTGTAATCGGAAATGCTATTTCATAAATAAAATACAAGACGCCATTCTTTCGAAGCGCGCGTCCTGAGTGCTGGAAAATAATGGAGCAAAGAATGGCAGGTCGTTTGGCTGGGAAGACCGCAGTGGTGACAGCAGCGGGGCAGGGGATAGGGCGGGCAACCGCCGAGCTGTTTGCGGCGGAGGGGGCCCGGGTTATTGCCACCGATATCAATGAAGGCTTGCTTGCCGACCTGGCGGGTTGCCAGGTGCATCGCCTCGACGTCACCAAGCCTGATCAAGTAAAGGCCTTGTCCGCCGAGCTTGGCGGCATCGATGTCTTGTTCAATTGCGCCGGCTACGTCGACGATGGAACCATTCTTGATTGTGATCTGGATGCCTGGAATTTTTCATTCGATTTGAACGTCACGGCCATGTATCACATGATCCGGGCATTCTTGCCCGGCATGTTGCAGCGCCCCCAGGCCTCGATCATCAATATGTCGTCTGCAGCTTCCAGCATAAAAGGCGTGCCTAATCGCTTCGTCTATGGAACCACCAAGGCTGCTGTCATCGGCCTGACCAAGGCGGTAGCGGCCGACTTCGTTTCGCAAGGCATACGCTGCAATGCCATTTGCCCGGGCACAGTGGAGTCCCCATCGCTCAGGGGGCGTATCGCATCCCAGGCCAGCAAGTACGGCAAGACCGAGCAGGAAATACACGCGGCATTCGTGTCACGCCAGCCCATAGGGCGAGTCGGCAAGGCGCAAGAGATCGCCGCCCTGGCGGTATATCTGGCCTCGGACGAATCGTCTTTTACGACCGGTACGACACATATTATTGATGGTGGCTGGTCCAACTAGTCCACGAATTTAAAAGGAAAAAATCATGAAGCTATTGCGATATGGACCTGTTGGAAACGAAAAGCCCGGATGCCTGGATGCCCAGGGCAAGGTCCGTGACCTGTCGAGAAAGGTATCCGACATTACCGCAGAAAGCCTGAGCCCGGAACAGCTGAAAACCTTGCAGGCTATCGACGTTAGCAGCCTGCCGCTCATCGAGCATCCCGGACGCATCGGCACGCCTTATTCAGGTATGGGCAAGTTTATTTGCGTGGGGTTGAACTATAGCGATCATGCTGCCGAGACTGGCGCCGAAGTGCCCAAGGAACCCATTCTGTTCAATAAGTGGTCTCGGCCCACTGGCCCCAATGACGCCGTTGTTATTCCACAGGGTTCCGTCAAGACCGATTGGGAAGTCGAGCTGGGTGTGGTGATAGGTTCCAAGGCGCGTTATGTCAGCCTGGCCGATGCGCTCAAGCATGTCGCGGGATACTGCGTGGTCAATGACGTGTCCGAGCGCGAATACCAGATCGAGCGTGGCGGCACTTGGGACAAGGGCAAGGGATGCGACACCTTCGGTCCCATTGGTCCGTGGCTGGTTACCGCTGATGAGATCGCCGATCCGCAAGACCTTGCCATGTGGCTCGACGTCAATGGCAAGCGCTTCCAGAATGGCAGCACCAAAACCATGATTTTCGATGTGGCTTATCTCATTCATTACATCAGCCAGTTCACCACGCTGTATCCCGGTGATCTGATTTCAACGGGCACCCCGCCCGGTGTCGGGCTCGGACAGAAGCCACCTTTGTACCTGAAAGCGGGTGACGTCATGCGTTTGGGCATAGAGGGTTTGGGCGAGCAGGAACAGAAGGTACATGCTTGGGATGCCGCATTGCTGGATTAGGCGCGCATTCGGGAAAGTACCGAGTCAATTATCTTGTCATCGGACGTGCGAGCGGCATTACCATGCACTAAAAACGTCCGGCGCCACGATGGCTTTTTCAACGCTATACAAGGAGGAAATGGGCAGGTAGCGGTAAGCAATATGCATGCGCTTCAGAAAACATGTCACTATTTTTATAAAAGACTGGAGAGAGACAAATGAAAAAAAGGTTCTTGTTTAAATCGGCCATGACTCTTGTTGCCGGACTGGTGGTCAGCACGGCCCATGCGGCCTGGCCCGAAAGACCCATCACCATGATTGTGCCTTGGGGGGCTGGCGGCGGCACGGATGCCACCGCTCGCATTATTGCCGCTCAGCTGGAAAAAGAACTCGGACAACCGGTGAACGTCGTCAATCGTACCGGCGGTAACGGTGTCGTGGGTCACTCGGCCATCGCAAAGGCCAAGCCCGATGGCTACACTCTGGGCATGTTGACCGTCGAGATAGCGATGATGAAGAAGCAGGGCCTGACCACGCTTTCCCCTGCCGACTACACCCCTCTCGCCCTGATGAATGTAGATCCGGCGGCGGTGTCGGTCAGCGCTTCGTCGCCCTACAAGACGATGGCCGAGCTCATCGACGCCATCAAGGCCAATCCGGGCAAGTTGAAGGCTTCGGGAACAGGCCAAGGCGGCATCTGGCACATTGCCTTGGCGGGCCTGCTCAAGAATCTCAATATCGATCCCCTGGCCGCACCGTTTGTTCCTTCCAACGGTGCGGCGCCCGCCATGCTTGAACTGGCCGCCGGCGGTATAGACATTGTGCCTACTTCATTGCCCGAGGCGAGATCCATGATCGATGCGGGCAAGGCCAGGCCTCTTGCCGTCATGGCCGACAAGCGCGAGCCCTTGTATCCCGACGTGCCGACCTTGAAAGAATCGATAGGCAGCGACTGGACGACAGGAGTCTGGCGTGGAATTGCCGGCCCCAAGGGCTTGCCCGAGGACGTAACGCAAAAGATGGTTGCCGCGTTGAAGAACATAAACCAAAGCAAAGAGTTCACCGATTTCATGAAGTCGCGCGGCTTCGGGGTGGGCTATGCCGGCGGGGCCGATTACGGCGTCTTCATGCAGAAGTCGGAAGCTGAATTCGGCGAAGTCATTGCTGCCATCGGCATGGCCCGCGAACCCGCAAAATGATCCTGTAGCAACCTCCAAAGAAGGGCCGGCAAGGCAAGTATGGCTTGTCCGGCACCTCCCTTTTCCTGTGAGCGACAATGAAGATCAATGATGCCCTCGTCGGCGTGGTGCTCGGCATTTTTTCGATTGCCGTTTTCTTGATGGCTCTTTCCTTTCCGGCAATCCCCGGCCAGAACTTCGGTGCGGGACTGTTTCCGCGCGCTATTGCCATCGGGATGCTGGCATGTTCCATATTGTTGATAGTCCAGGGCCTAAGAAACCGGAAGACTGATTCGCCCACGATGATGCCCGCCTGGTTGCGGGACAAGGCGTCGGTCTTACGGTTTTTGTTGATACCTGGATCGCTCTTTTTCTATTTCGCCGTGGCGGAATACCTGGGCTTTCTCATCACGTCGGGCCTGGTGTTGCTGGTGCTTTTCCTTGCCTTCAAGGTGCGATGGCCGCTCGCCATTGCCGTGGCGGCCATCGGCTCTTTCGTTATCCACTTTATGTTCTATAGCGTCCTCATGGTGCCCTTGCCTTGGGGACTGCTTGAAACAATTGCGTGGTGACGTCATGGACTTCACGAATCTTCTTGCCGCATTCCACCAGGTCACCGACCCTTTCGTATTGGGCGTGATCCTAATTGCCGCCGTATTCGGCTTGTTTGTGGGGGCGGTGCCAGGCTTGAGCGCGACGATGGCCGTGGCGCTGCTGGTTCCCATCACCTTTTTCATGGACCCTGTGCCTGCTGTGGCGATGATGGTGACGGCAACGGCGATGGCCATTACATCGGGTGATATCCCCGGATGCCTGCTACGCATTCCTGGCACCCCTTCATCAGCGGCCTATACCGACGAAGCCTTCTCGATGACAAAAAAGGGGCAGGCCGATACCGCGTTGGGCGCGAGCATTGTGTTTTCGTTCGTCGGCGGCTTGTTCGGCACCATTGTGCTGATTGCTGCCGCGCCCGCGCTGGCCGATTTTGCGCTGAATTTTTCCTCCTACGAGTTTTTCTGGCTGGTGGTGCTCGGCCTGTCGTGTGCCATCTTCATCTCGCCGGCCAGCACACTGAAGGGCTTCGTGTCGCTCTTCATAGGCTTGCTGCTGGCGTGCGTGGGCATGAACAATCCTGCGGCATTTCCACGATTCACGTTTGGCAATGAAGATCTGCTGAACGGCGTCACGTTGCTTCCCATGATGGTGGGCATGTTCGCCATCTCTGAAGTCTTGCGCTATGCCACGAACTCAGAGCAGAAGCGGGTGGAAATCAAGGCGAGTGTGGGCAATATTTTTACCGGCATGTGGGGACTGACCAAAAAATACCCCATGTCCATCGTCCGAGGCTGCACACTGGGCACGGCGGTAGGTGCCTTGCCCGGGGCAGGGGCCGACATCGCAGCATGGATGTCTTATGGCGTGAGCAAGCGTTTTTCCAAAGAGCCGAAAAAATTTGGTACCGGACATGTGGAAGGCATCGTCGAGGCGGGCGCAGCGAATAATTCTGCGTTGGCCGGAGCATGGATTCCCGCATTGGTATTTGGAATTCCGGGGGATTCCATCACCGCCATCGTCATTGGCGTGTTGTACATGAAGAATATGGCGCCCGGCCCGATGATATTCACCAACAGCCCGGTTGAAATGTATTCGGTATTCATCGTGTTCATCATGGCGAACATCATCATGCTTCCGCTGGGATACCTGGCCGTCAAGGCGGCGAAGACAGTGCTGAATGTTCCCCGGAATATTTTGATGCCTTTGATTCTGATCTTCTGCATCGTAGGTGTTTTCGCCATCAATAACAGCATTTTCGAAGTCATCGTCATGCTGTGCGTGGGCCTGCTCGCCTACTTCATGGAAGAAAACGACTTCCCCATCGCGCCGGCGGTGCTGGGTGTCGTGCTGGGTGGCATGCTGGAAGAGAACTTCGTGTTTTCCATGATCAAGGCCGATGGCGATTTCCTGATGTTTTTCAGTCGGCCTATTGCATGCGCGCTGGGCATTTTCGCTATCTTGATTTGGATCATGCCCGTATTCATCAAATTTTATAAATCATTTTACGGTGCAAGGAAGGTGCAGTATGAATGACCTGAAGAACAAAGTCATTGTCGTGACGGGTGCGTCCACGGGTATCGGTGCAGCAGTCGCCCAGGAATTCGGACGCCTCGGTGCCAGCGTGGTCGTCCATTACTTTTCTTCACCACAAGCCGCAAAGGCGGTGGCTGACGAAATCGACGCCACCGGTCAACGTGCAATGACCGTGCAGGGCGATCTGCATCACACGGCCGACTGCGAGAACTTGATTTCCGAAGCTGTCGCGAAATTTGGCCGTATCGACGTACTCATCAATAACGCCGGTGCCTTGGTCAAACGCGTGCCAATCACCGAGATGAACGATGGGGTATTCGATGATGTGGTCAACCTGAATGTACGTTCGGTGCTCATGTGTACCCGCTATGCGGTGCCGCACATGCCGGAAGGCTCATCCATCGTCAATCTGACCAGCGTGGCCGCGCGCAACGGCGGCGGGCCGGGATCCAGTTTGTATGCCGGATCCAAGGGCTTCGTCAGCACGATCACCAAAGGCCTGGCCAAAGAGCTTATTCCGCGCCGCATCCGGGTCAATGCGGTCGCGCCGGGTGTGATCACCACTCCCTTTCACGAAAAGTTCACCACCGCCGAGCAATTGGAAGGCATGCGCTCGTCCATACCAATGGGTCGATTCGGCACCGCCCAGGAGTGCGTGGGGGCGTTTCTTTACCTCGCGTCGAACGAGATGTCGGCGTATGTGACGGGCCAGATCATTGAAGTAAACGGCGGGCAGTACATGCCTTGACCCAGTAAAGCACAAGACACGCTTGTGTCTGGTGCGCAGGCAGTTCTTACAGGCCGTATTGGCCTGTTGACACGTTTCGGGAGTTTTGATGTTGGTGGATGATAAGAGCAGGGCAGCAGTATTCGCAAAGAAAGCCGGGGACGTCTTGCACGGCGTGCTTGCGGCCGTCATGGCATTCAGTTTGTTATTGATGCTGATTCTCGTCTTCGGCAATGTTGTCATGCGGTATGTTTTCAATTCCGGCATCATGATTTCCGAAGAAGTGGCGCGCATGACCTTCGTATGGCTGATCTTCATCGGCTCTGTCCTGGCCTTTCGCGCCAAGCAGCATCTGGCGGTCAATATGCTGGTGGTACGACTGCCCGTGAAGCAACAGAAGGTCATCCACATAGTGCGCCAGCTGCTGATACTGGCCGTTCTCTGGTTGTTGATAGACGGGGGATGGGCGCAAACCGTGATTGGCCTCAGCACCGTGACGCCCGTAGCCGGTGTGCCCATTGCCATCTTTAGCGGAGCCGTCTGGTTTTGCGCTACCGCGATGGCCTTGATGATCCTCGCCGATCTCTATGTCGCCATCAGGGCGCCAGCCATACCCGGGAATGCAAGCAAGTTCCTGACTTCCTACGACTACGTTGAAGACGTCTGACACCGCGCCGGCGCCTCGAGTTCGCATCCATCAACATCCAATAGAGTTGTTATGACCGTATTTATCTTTGTGGGCACCTTGCTCGGCTTTATGGCGTTCGGCGTGCCCATTGCCTTCGCGCTATTGCTCAGCGCCATCGCCCTGATGTTTCATTTGTCCTTTTTCGACGCCCAGATACTGGCGCAGAATATGCTTACGGGGGCCGACAGTTTTGCCTTGATGGCGGTGCCTCTTTTCATGCTGGCGGGCGAGGCGATGAACGCCGGCGGCATGTCGCGCCGCATGGTGGCGCTGGCAAGCGCGTTCGTCGGACACATCAAGGGCGGACTGGGCTATGTCGCCATCATGGCCAGCATCCTGCTCGCGGCGCTGTCCGGCTCGGCGGTCGCCGACGCGGCGGCACTGGCGGCCATGCTGGTACCCATGCTGCGCAGCCGTGGCTACGACATGAACCAGGCTACGGGCCTGATCGCCGCCGGCGGCATTATCGCTCCTATTATTCCGCCATCCATCTCATTCATTATCTTTGGTGTCGCGGCCAATGTGTCGGTAACCAAGCTGTTTATTGCCGGCATTGTTCCCGGTTTGCTGATGGGTCTTACCCTGGTAATGGTGTGGGCGTTTATTTCGTCGCGTTCGAAAACCATGTTGTCCTCGCCGAAAGAACCTTGGTCCTTGCGCACCAAGACGTTCAAGGATGCGGGTTGGGCCTTGTTCCTGCCGGTCATCATTATTGGCGGTTTGCGTTTCGGCATTTTTACGCCAACCGAAGCGGCCGCTGTCGCCGCGGTCTACGCGTTGTTTGTCGGGATGGTGGTCTACAAGGAAATCACCATCAAGAGCCTGTATCCCTTGCTGGTCAATGCGGCCATGACCACGGCCATTGTCATGTTCCTGGTGGCTGCCGCATTGGTCACCTCGTACATGATCACACTGGCCGACCTGCCACAGGCGCTGATCGGTATGCTCGGGCCTCTGATTGATTCTCCCATGTTGCTGATGTTCTGCATTGTCATCCTGCTTGTACTGATCGGGACAGCCATGGATTTGACGCCGACCATCCTGATCCTGGCGCCGGTGTTGATGCCGGTGATCAAGAAAGCGGGAATCGACCCTACTTATTTTGGTGTGATTTTCATAATGGTGGGATGTACCGGCTTATTGACGCCGCCGGTGGGTACTGTCCTGAACGTGGTGTGCGGCGTCGCCAAGATCAGAATGGAAGACATCATCAAAGGTGTGTGGCCATATGTGTTGGCGTATACGGGTCTGATCGCGCTGCTGGTGATTTTTCCAGAAATCGTATTGGCTCCGTTGCGCTGGTTTTATTAGTACTAAATCAATTAAAGGGTGGAAACTATGTTGTTGTTGAAAAAGACGTTCAGTATCAGGAATATGGTTGTGGGCTTTACGGCGATTGCCGCCGTGGGCCTCTCGACGCAATCGGTCATGGCGCAAGACATCAAGACCCGCATCATCCGTTTCGGCTATGGTCTGGCCGATGACAGCCCGGCGGGCCAGGCCACGCGCCATTTTTCCGAACAGGTGGGTCGCCTGAGCGGCGGAAAGATGAACGTCAAGACTTACGGAAATGGCGCATTGGGCTCGGACGAGCAGATGCAGAATGCCCTGATCGGCGGTTCCCAGGAGATGACATTCGTGTCGACGGCTCCTTTGGCGGGCATGGTCAAGGAATTCGGCGTGTTCGACTTGCCCTTCCTGTTCGATAACGAAAAGGTGGCCGACCAGGTCCTGGATGGTCCGGAAGGCAAGAAGCTGCTCGACAAACTGACCGACAAGGGACTGATCGGCTTGCTGTACTGGGAAAACGGTTTCCGCAATATCACCAACTCGCGCCTTGCCATAAACAAGGCGCAGGACCTTGACGGCATCAAGCTGCGCGTCATGCAGAACCAGGTCGCACTCAGCGTGTTCAAGGGACTGGGCGCCAACGCCATCCCCATGCCATTTACGGAGTTGTTCACCGCGCTTGAAACCAAGACGGTCGATGGCCAGGAAAATCCGTTGAGCACCATCCAGACCAGCAAGTTCTACGAAGTCCAGCCTTACCTGACGATCTCCAACCACGTCTATACGCCATTCGTGCTGCTGGCTTCCAAGAAATGGTGGGACGGCCTGTCGGCCGATGAGCACAACGTGCTTCGCCAGGCGGCCAAGGAATCCCAGGCGTTTCAACGCAAGGTGAGCCGTGAAGCGGCCATCGAGGCCCTGACTTACTTGAAGGGCAAGGGCGTGAAAGTGTCTGAATTCTCCTCGGATGAAAAGGAAAAAATCCGCAAGGACCTGGCTCCGATTCTTGCTGACCTGAAGGTCAAGATTGGCGAGCCGACCGTGGACGCCGTCATGGCGGAAGCCAAGAAGGCGCAAGCGCTGTAATTTTTATCGACTATTTTTAAATCTATTCAAGGGGAATGTTGTCATGGCAACACCTGACAGTGCTCGGCTGCGTAGTCGCCGGTGGTTCGATAATCCGTCGGATCCCGGGATGACCGCCCTGTACCTCGAACGCTATATGAATTACGGAATCACCCGGGAAGAACTGCAGTCGGGCAAGCCCATTATCGGGATTGCGCAAACCGGTTCCGACCTCTCTCCGTGCAATCGACACCATATAGAGCTGGCATCCCGGGTGCGGGACGGCATACGCGACATGGGCGGTATCCCTCTTGAATTTCCTGTGCACCCCATCCAGGAAACCGGCAAGCGTCCGACCGCGGCGCTGGACAGAAACTTGGCCTACCTGGGCTTGGTGGAAGTCCTGCATGGTTATCCACTGGACGGTGTCGTGCTTACGACCGGCTGTGATAAGACGACGCCCGCCTGCCTGATGGCGGCGGCCACGGTCAATATTCCTGCTATCGTGCTGTCGGGTGGACCGATGCTGGACGGCTGGTGGAAAGGGAAGCTAGCCGGCTCCGGAACGGTCGTCTGGGATGCCCGCAAGCGCTTCTCGGCCGGTGAAATCGATTATGACGAATTCATGAATAACGTCGCCTCGTCCGCCCCTTCTGTGGGTCATTGCAATACGATGGGCACGGCCTTGTCGATGAATTCGCTGGCTGAAGCCCTGGGCATGTCCTTGCCGGGCTGCGCCGCAATACCCGGACCATACCGCGAGCGTGGCTGGATGTCCTATGAAACCGGCCGGCGCATCGTCGGCATGGTGCACGAAAATCTCCGTCCTTCGGACATCATGACCCAAGAAGCATTCGAAAATGCTGTGGTCGCGGCGGCGGCGCTTGGCGCATCGTCCAATTGTCCCATCCACATGATCGCCATCGCGCGCCACATGGGCGTTGACCATACGCTGGACGATTGGCAGCGCCTGGGCCCGAAAATTCCTTTGCTTGTCGATTGCCAGCCGGCAGGCCGTTACCTGGGCGAGTCCTTTCACCGCGCCGGCGGCGTTCCGGCCGTCATGAGAGAACTGCTTTTGGCAGGCAAGCTTAATGGCGGCGCCATGACGGTAACGGGAAAATCCATTCAGGAGAACCTGGAGGGCGTTCAGGAGCCCGACCGTGATGTCATTCGTAAATACCAAAGTCCCTTGCTGGACGACGCCGGCTATATCGTGCTTAGCGGCAACCTTTTCGATAGCGCCGTGATCAAGATCAGCGTCATCGATGCCGAGTTCCGGGCGCGCTTCTTATCGGACCCCGCTCATCCGAACGTTGTCGATTTGAAGGCGGTCGTCTTTGAGGGCCCTGAAGACTATCATGACCGGATCGAGAATCCGGACCTTGGCGTTGACGAGATGACGTTGCTGGTTATCCGCAATTGCGGGCCGGTCGGCTACCCGGGAGGGGCTGAAGTGGTAAACATGCAACCTCCGGCCTCATTGATTTCCAGGGGTATTGAAACCTTGCCCACAATGGGTGACGGTCGGCAAAGCGGCACGTCGGCCAGTCCGTCCATCCTCAACGTAACACCCGAGGCGGCAATCGGAGGCGGTCTGGCCCTGCTCAACACCGGGGACATGATACGTATCGACTTGAACAATTGTCGGGTGGATTTACTGGTTTCCGACGAAGAGCTGGCACAAAGAAAGGCAGCGTGGGTGAAACCGCAACTGGTGAATCAGACGCCTTGGGAAGAAATATATCGAGGCATGGTCGGGCAGCACGCCACTGGCGCCTGCCTGGAGCCGGCAACGGCATACCTGGATGTCATCCAGAAACGTGGTGAGTCAAGAAACAATCATTGATGCGCCGAAGCGAGCCTGGCTGCCAGGCTCGCTGCCAGACCTGCCTAAGATAGGTGTACTATTTCAGACTCCGGAACGAACAGTTTTGAACGTTCTGCGCAACGCGCGCCCACGAGGAGTTCTATATGGATGTCAACGCGCTATTGCTGGCCCGGATCCAGTTTGGCTTTACGATCTCGTTCCACATCCTTTTTCCAGCCATAACGATAGGTCTTGCCAGCTACCTGGCAGTCCTGGAAGGTTGCTGGCTCAAGACCCAAAATACCGTATACCGTGACCTCTACCATTTTTGGATCAAGATTTTCGCCGTGAACTTCGGCATGGGCGTGGTTTCGGGGCTGGTCATGGCCTACCAATTCGGTACCAACTGGAGCTATTTTTCGGATTTCGCCGGAGGCGTGACCGGCCCGTTGCTTGCTTACGAAGTGCTGACTGCGTTTTTCCTGGAAGCAGGGTTCCTGGGTGTGATGCTGTTCGGCTGGTCTCGTGTCGGCCCTGGCTTGCATTTCCTGTCCACCATCATGGTTGCGCTGGGCACGCTGATATCCGCGACATGGATCCTGGCTTCCAACAGCTGGATGCATACGCCCGCCGGATACGAGATCATCAACGGACGGGTGGTGCCGGTCGACTGGCTGGCAGTTATTTTCAATCCTTCGTTTCCTTATCGGCTCGCGCACATGGGCGTGGCCGCCTTCCTGGCCACAGCCTTGATGGTAGGCGCTTCGGCCAGTTGGCATCTATTGCGCAAGAACGATAACCAGGCCATTCGCAAAATGCTCTCCATGGCCATGTGGATGATACTCGCCGTGGCGCCGCTGCAAGCGGTGATCGGCGACTTTCACGGCCTGAACACGCTCAAGCACCAGCCCGCCAAGATAGCCGCAATAGAAGGGCATTGGGAAAATGGTCCCAGCGAAGAGGGCGTTCCGCTTACCTTATTCGGCTGGCCCGATATGGAGGAAGAGAAAAATCATTTTGCCCTTGAGATCCCGCACCTGGGCAGCTTGATACTCACCCATAGCTGGACCGGGCAGTTTGCCGGCCTTAAAGAGTTCTCCAGGGAGGATCGGCCCAATGCACTGGTCGTGTTCTGGACATTCCGCATCATGGTCGGACTCGGCATATTGATGATTGCGCTGGCCCTATGGGCGTTTGTGGCGCGCATGCGTGGCCGACTGTTCGAATCCAGGGGCTTGTGGCGGTTCTCCTTATATATGGGGTCCAGCGGCCTTGTCGCCATACTGGCAGGCTGGTTTACCACCGAGATAGGGCGCCAGCCCTGGATCGTCTACAACGTAATGCGCACGGCCGACGCGGTCACGCCGCATGGAGCACTTGAAGTCGGAATCACGCTGGCGCTTTTTGTCGTCGTGTACTTCGTCTTGTTCGGCGCGGGCACGCTCTACATTCTGGCCTTGATCCGCAAGGGGCCTGTCCTGATGGCGATGGATGGCCCTCCTGAAGGCGGCCCCGGTGAACCCAACACGCCAAGCCGGCCTCTGTCGGCGGCGCCGGACAGCGATGAGTCCCATGAACAAGTCAGCATAAACCGAGGATAGAATCATGGGTATTGATCTGGCCCTGATATGGGCAATTATCATTCTGTTCGGCATCCTGATGTATGTCGTCATGGACGGCTTCGACCTCGGTATCGGCATACTGTATTTGTTCGTCACGGGCAAAGAAGATCGCGACGTCATGATGAACACCGTCGCTCCAGTGTGGGATGGCAACGAAACCTGGCTCGTGCTGGGTGGCGCCGGCTTGCTGGCGGCTTTCCCGTTGGCGTACTCGGTAATCCTCAGCGCCTTCATGCTGCCGCTCATATTCATGCTGCTCGGGCTCATATTTCGGGGCGTCGCCTTCGAGTTTCGCTTCAAGGCGCCGGCGCATCGGCGCCACCTTTGGGACAAGGCGTTCATCGGCGGCTCCGTCGCGGCTACGTTCTTCCAGGGAGTGACGCTGGGCGCCTATATCCATGGAATCAACGTCGTGAATCGCTCTTATGCGGGCGGCGCGCTCGACTGGCTGAATTCTTTTTCGATTTTTACGGGTCTGGGCCTGATCGCGGCATACGCCTTGTTGGGGTGCACCTGGCTTATCCTCAAGACGCAGGGACCCTTGCAGGACCGGATGCGGCAGCTCGCTAGGCCGTTGACACTGGTATTGCTGGCGGTGATAGTGGTGTTGAGCATCTGGACGCCCTTGACACACAGTGACATCGCCGAGCGCTGGTTCAGCCTGCCCAACCTGTTCTGGTTTGCACCCGTGCCTTTGCTGGTGCTGCTGGCGGTCTACTTTCTTTTGCGGTCCTTGAACAACCGTCCTCACGCAGCCCCCTTTCTGCTGACACTGGCCCTGGTATTCCTGGGGTATAGCGGCCTGGGGATCAGCGTATGGCCGAATATCATTCCGCCCGATATAACCATTTGGGATGCCTCCGGCCCGCCGCAGAGCCAGGGCTTCACGCTGGTAGGCGCCTTGCTCATCGTGCCGCTTATACTGATGTATACCGCGTGGTCCTATTACGTATTCCGGGGCAAGGTGACGGCACAGGATGGCTATCACTGATGGCAGAAAACAACAGCAAAACTCCACGCCCGTCCTGGCCTAAACGCATCGCGTGGCTCGTAGGTATTTGGGGCGCGAGTATCGCTGCCCTGGCTATCGCCGCCTACCTGCTGCGCATCGTGATGGATCTTGCCGGGATGACAGCCGGCAACCCTTGACCCGCATCATTGGAAGGTATCAATCTATATGGTACCGTTCGGGCCACCAGCTCTTTATTACCACCGCCGCCGGCCATGCTGTCTACGAGCCTGGCGCGGACACCAAGGATCAAAAGCATGCAACAAATGGAAAACACCGCTATTGCACTGGCGCAACCGCAAGATATCTCTACCGAGGTTCTTATCGAAAAGTACGCCAAAGGCGGTGAAAACAGCATTACCGAAGTGCGTAGCCGTGTGGCCAATGCGCTGGCCCAGGTCGAAGAACCGAAGCAGCGCAAAAAGTACGCGGAAGAGTTCCTATGGGCGATGCAGCACGGTTTTATTCCGGCAGGGCGGGTCAATAGCGCCGCCGGCACCGACCTGCAAAGCACCTTGATCAATTGTTTTGTGCAGCCGGTAGGCGACTCCATCACCGAACGGGTCGATGGCAAGCCGGGCATCTATACGGCATTGGCCCAGGCCGCTGAAACCATGCGGCGGGGCGGTGGCGTGGGCTACAACTTTTCCGCCATCCGGCCTCGTGGTGCCATGGTCAAGGGAACCGGCAGCAGCGCTTCCGGCCCGATTTCCTACATGAGGGTCTTCGACCGGTCATGCGAAACCGTCGAATCCGCCGGCGCCCGTCGTGGCGCCCAAATGGCGGTCATCAATGTGACGCATCCCGATGTCATGGAATTCATCACGGCCAAGCAAGAGCGTGGCCAATTGAATAATTTCAACGTTTCGGTCGGCGTCACCGATGCCTTCATGCAGGCGGTCGAAGCCAACGCATCGTTCGAACTGACTCATGCCAACGAACCCAACGCCGACCTGAAGAGCAGCGGGGCCTACCTGCGCGACGACGGACTATGGGTCTACCGCAAGGTACGGGCACGCGAAGTGTGGGACCTGATCATGCAAAGCACTTACGCGGCAGCCGAGCCGGGCGTGCTGTACCTCGATCGCATCAATGCTGAAAACAACCTTTCCTACTGCGAGACCATCGAGGCCACCAATCCTTGCGGCGAGCAACCCTTGCCCGATTATGGCTGCTGCTGCCTGGGCAGCCTGAATCTTACGGCTTATGTGACGGCGCCATTTACGGCCAATGCCGCGTTTGACTTCAAGCAAATGCGCAAGGCGACCAAGCTCGCCGTACGCATGCTCGACAATGTGCTCATTGCCACCAAATGGCCGCTCGACGAGCAAAAGCGCGAGGCCGATGCCAAGCGACGCCTCGGCCTAGGGTTCACGGGCTTGGGCGACACGCTTATCATGCTGGGCGTGCGCTACGACACTGAGCAGGGGCGCGAACTGGCCGCCGACATGGCGCGCGAAATGCGCGACGCCGCCTACGAATCATCCATTGATCTGGCCAAAGAGCGGGGCGCGTTTCCTTTGCTGGACGCCGAGAAGTATCTACAAGGCGGCTTTGCGTCGCGCCTGCCGGCGGATATCCAGGATGCCATCCGCGTGCATGGCATACGCAATTCCCACCTTACCTCGATTGCCCCCACCGGCACCATTTCCCTGGCTTTCGCCGATAACGCATCCAATGGCATCGAGCCTGCTTTTTCGTGGTTCTACAACCGCATGAAGCGTATGGCCGACGGCAGCAAGAAAGACTATACCGTCGAAGATCACGCCTACCGCATCTATCGAGCCCAGGGCGGCGATGTCACCAAGCTTCCAGAGGCCTTCGTTTCGGCGCTGGATATTTCCGCTATCGATCATATGCTTATGGTTGCTGCTGTTGCGCCTTACGTCGACGCCGCCATTTCAAAGACGGTCAATGTGCCGGCCGAGTACCCCTACGACGAATTCAAGAGCCTCTACCTCGAGGCCTGGCACCGTGGCCTGAAAGGCATCACTACGTACCGGCCCAACAGTATTCTTGGCGCTGTGCTGTCCGTCGGCTCGGCGGCTGAAACGAGCAATCCCCAACCCATTACTCTGTCAGAGCAGGACAAGCGCCTGGTACTGACCGAAGTCGCCATGTCCCCGCCATTGGCGTCCTTGCGCTGGCCGTCCCGCCCGGGACTGCCGGCGGGTGCTTCCGGATGGGTCAGCGAGACCATACACACGCCGCAGGGCGAATTTGCCGTGGTGGTGGCCGATCAGGCCAATGTGCCCTTCGAAGTATGGGTGCTGGGTGGGCAGCCGCCGCGCGGCCTTGACGCCATTGCCAAGACGCTTTCCACCGATATGCGTGCCAACGACAGGGGCTGGTTGCGCAAGAAATTGTCCGTGTTGTCCAGTGCTTATGGCGACGGCTTCCAAATGCCCATGCCGCCCAGCGGCGAACTGGTGCAGGTGCCCAGCGCCACGGCGGCCCTCGCCAGGCTCGTGGAATGGCGCTACAACAGCTTGGGGGCGCTTGCCGTCCAGGAGAACGATCCCACACCGGTATTGAACGCACTTTTTGCTCCGCACGAGCCAAAAACCGGCACTGACGGTACATTGGCGTGGGTCGCCGATGTACGCAATCCTTCCACGCAAGATGACTTTGTCCTGATGTTGAAGGAACTTCAAATGCCGGATGGCAGCCGGCGTCCATACAGCATGTGGCTGACCGGCGCCCATCCTCGCGCACTCGACGGTTTATGCAAGCTGCTAAGCCTGGATATGCGCGTGGTGGATCCTGCCTGGATAGGCATGAAGCTGCGCAAGCTCCTGAATTACGCCGAGCCGCGCGGTGACTTCCTGGCGCGCGTCCCCGGTAGCGAACGGCAGGCGAATTATCCGTCGACGGTGGCCTACGTGGCGCAATTGGTTATCCATCGCTATGCCATGCTTGGCATTCTGACGGAAGAGGGCATGCCCATCAACGCCATGGGTGTTGTGGCCGACGAACCGGCCCAGCGCTCGTCGTCGAATACAGCAATGATCGGCGCGCCATGCAACGAGTGCGGCAACCATACGGTCATCAAGAAAGACGGTTGCGACTTCTGCACGGCTTGCGGCGCGATCGGAAGCTGCGGCTAGTCAATGCGCCGGCGATGATCCTTCAGCCGGTATGCCAACCATAGACCGAGGGTAGCAATACCTGCCGCCACGGCAATCGGCGCTGAGATCGGCGGCTTCATGTCTTTTCGGAAGCCGCCATCAATGGCATGGCCCTCTGATGGATCGAACAAGTTGCCGTCCGAGATCGCTGCCGGGTTCGCATGCTTGAACGCCTGGTCGATCAGCCGACGCGTCATGCGCCCGTTGAGATCAGGGGCGATCGCATGCGCAATACGCGCCGGCCATGCCACGCTTCCGATAGAAATTGACGCGCGTGGCGCTTTGGCCAACGCTACAATTCTGGCTGCCACTTCCCGTGGGTCAAGCATCGGCGGGACGGGCTTTATGCTTTTTCCAGTGTAATTGGCGCCATGCGACATGCCGGGGGTATCGACAAAGGTCGGATACACGTCGCACACATGGATTCCCGGCGCATCCGATACCTCCGCGCGCAGCGACTCGGAAAAGCCTCGCAGTCCGAACTTACTGGCGGCGTAGGATGCTCCGTACGGCGAGGGCACCCATCCACCTATTGAAATCATGTTGATCAGCGTACCGCGACCGCGCGCCCGAAAATGCGGCAGCACCGCATGCGCGCCATGGAGATGGCCAAGCAGGGTGGCCTCAATGACTCGGCGGTGCGATTCCATAGGTACAGCTTCGAAACGGCCAACTGCTCCGGTGCCGACATTGTTGATCCAGATATCGATGCGTCCAAAGTGTCGAATCGCCGTCTGGGCCAATTCCTGCACGGCAGCGGGGTCGGTTACATCAGTAGGCACGGCCAGGGCCTGGCCGCCAAGCCGCTCGCATGCTGCGGCAACGGACGCAAGCGAACGTGGATCGCGGGCGGCAAGAACCAAGTGGGCCCCCTCGCGCGCGAAGCCCAGCGCTGTGGCCAAGCCGATGCCGCTGGATGCGCCGGTCAGAACAATGCAGGAACGAGCGAGACTTTGCATGGTGACGATTCCGGATTTGACAGTATTGCCAGCCTCTGCAAGATCTGTGCCCGGTATTAGAATAAAGTAAAGCTCAGCAAGTAGAACGCGACGGCCGCCGTTATGACGCCCAGCCATACAAACGCCCCGTCGTGCCCCATCAGGCCCAGCCCGATGAGCGCGATGGCGGCAAACGGCCCGGAGCTGCCGAATGGAACCACTTCCAATGGCGGCACAGTAAGTGCGCAGAGCACGCATACGCCTGCCATGGCGCGATTCCAGGGCTTCTTCGTGATGCGCTGGAGTCGGGGCCGAAGTCCCTTGTCTATGAGCTGGACCACAGGCCGAATCTTCTGCATGGCTGGCCCGATGCGCTCACCCTTGATGGAACGCTTTGATATAAAACCGGGGAGCCAGAAGTGACGCCGTCCAAACAGCATTTGCCCGGCCGTCATGAACACGATCAAACCGAGCAGCGTGGGCACGCCGGGTACGGCTCCCAACGGACTCATCTCGAAAATGGCGGGTATGAACAGGAAAGGTCCAAAGCTGCGCTGTCCCACATTCTCCTGGATATCCGCCACGGACACCGCTTCTTGTTTCTTTCCCAGTTCAACGATCGAGTCGATGACATGTTCCAGCGGATTATCGTGACCAGCTTCTTTTCGCTTGTGGGGTTTGTTCATCGTCTGTGGTTCTCGGTTGTCGGTTGATTCCTGCGAATTGTTCGATCTGGCGCCGTTGCAGTTCCTGTGCCGGGAGAATGGGGAATATAAGTTGCTGGTGAGCACCGCCGGCAGCTATCGCATTAATTTGATCCTTCTTCGGATGGCGCGATGCCGGCTGTATACGGAAGCGTTCTTTCCTGGGTTCACTTGGGGGACGTCGATCCGTACCGGAAATTCTTCTTATTGCGCGAGGTACGGATCGATGAAACGGACATCTTATTCCTGGCTAGGCACCCTCTGTCTGGCGATTGCCATGCCCACCATGGCGCAACAGAACGAGGGCGCACCGGCGAAAAGCCTGACGAGTGTCGTCATGCCCGCTGCAGCGCCCTTGACGGAAGAACGACTGAAGCAGCTGCAGTTGCCGAAAGGCTTTGATATTTCCGTGATTGCGTCGGGGCTGAAGAACGCGCGCCTCATAGCGGTGTCAGAAAACGGCGACATCTATATCAGCCGGCGGGAGGAAGGTGACGTGCTCTTGTTGCGCGACCCGTTGGGCAAGGACAAGAACACGCCCCTGCCCGTCGCGCATCGACCGCAAATGCACGGCCTGGCAACGCATGACGGAAAGCTCTACATGGCCACGGTCAAGGAACTCTATGTAGCCGAAATCAAGGAAGACGGCACCTTGGGTGAACTTGAACTGCTTGTGGACGACCTGCCCGACGGCGGCCAGCATCCTAACCGCAGCATGGTCTTCGGGCCGGACGGCATGATCTACCTCAGCATCGGTTCCAGCTGCAATGCCTGCAATGAGACCAATCCCGAACACGCTGCCATGTTGCGGGTCAGTCCTGATGGCAAGCAGCGCACGATTTTTGCGTCGGGCTTGCGTAATACGATCGGCTTCGCCTTCCATCCAGGCACAGGCCAGTTCTGGGGCATGGACCAAGGCCTCGATCACCTGGGGAACGACCAGCAGCCAGAGGAACTTAACCTGCTCGAACGGGGTGAGCGATACGGTTGGCCTTATGCCTGGGGTAAGGACGGAATCAATCCGATGGGCGAAGTGCCAGGGGAAATCGCCAGGGCACAGTGGCAGGCCATGAGTACGCCCATGGTGCTGGGCTACACAGCCCATGCATCCGCGATGCAGATGGTGTTTTATACCGGCGACCAGTTCCCCGCGACGTATCGGGGCGATGCGTTCGTGACGATGCGCGGTTCATGGAACCGTGCCCAGCCGTCCGGGTATGAGGTCGTGCGGCTACGTTTCGAGGACGGCAAGCCGGTAGCATTTGAACCCTTTGTTACCGGTTTTCTTTCTGAAGACGGCAAAACCCAGACTGCGCGGCCCATAGGCTTGGCCATGATGCCCGACGATGATCAGGGCACGCTTTTCCGCATTGCCTACACGGGTGAGCGTGACACCGCCGGGAAAGCCGGCAGTGTCATGCCGGACGAGCCGCCCAAGCAGCCCATACTGGAGCAAATCAACCGGGGCTCCGGTGTTCCTCTGCTAAAAGACCGTGACGGATATCAGACTGGAAAATCCGTGCATCTCCAGTCCTCCAGCTTCTCGCTAGAAGGCGACATACCGGGCAAACACAGCGATTACCGCGAAGGATTATCGGTACAGCTGGAGTGGCCCGCAGTGGAAGGGGCGAAATCTTACGTGCTGATTGTCGAGGACCCGGATGCCAAGCCCATGACCCCGTTCGTGCACTGGGTGGCCTACAACATTCCGGCGAACACCACACGCCTGCCGGAGGGACTGCAAAAGACTGAACGGCTCACTGAGCCCGAGGGTATGCTGCAAGGCCAGAATACGCGTGGGTCCATTGGCTACTTCGGCCCTCGGCCGCCCGTAGGCGATCGGGCCCATCGCTATTATTTCCAGCTGCTCGCGCTCGATACCACGCTAGACCTGTTGCCCGGTGCCACGCGCGACGAAGTACTGAGCGCAGCTAAAGGGCATGTGGTCGGATATGGCAACCTTATGGGCCGTTATCAACAAGCACAGCCGCCCAGGAAGTGATGTGGAAACAGGCTGTGCGGGGGCCCAATATCAACTTAACGGGCTTCATCATGCGATCATTACGCAAAGAGGACTTAAGGTTTCCCTTTATGGGTCCCGCCACAAAAACTAAAAGCGGTAGAGTTCAGTCGGGTTGGCGCTTAGGATTCTATTGCGCACCTCGACCGACGGCGCCCACCGATCCAGCAATCTGACCAGCCCGACGTCATCGGGGCGCAGGGTTTGACCGGGGTGTGGCCAATTGCTGGCCCACAGACAACGGTCAGGGTAGTTATGAGCCAGGGCCGAGGCTAATACGCCCACATCTTCATAGTTCGGCGAGCCAACTTTGGAAGTTTCGTAAGCGGCAGATAGTTTGACCCAGACGCGGCCGGTATCGAGCAGGCGGCACAGGCTCTGGAAGCCGGGGTGACAAGTTGGGACGGGCTCCAGGAATTTGCCAATGTGATCGATGACGATCGTGCAGGGTTGGGCCAGCAGCAACGACTCGTATTCAAGTAGATTTCGCCCATCCACTTGCAAATTGATGTTCCAGCCAAAGTCGCTGATGCGGGCTGCCACGGGGTTCAGCATGTCCCACGTCATGATGTTGCCGTTATTGGGAACCATCATGAAACGTACGCCCACGACCCCGGCAGCATCCAGTTCGGCAAGCTCCTGTTCGGGTGCGTCGGGTCGCATGGCAATGACAGCTTTTGCTGTGCCTTCTGACGCCGCCAAAGCTTCCAATGTGCACCGATTGTCAAAGCCGTATCCCATTGCCTGAACAATAATGCTGTGCGATATGCCCAGGGCATTGCGCTGGCTCAAGTAAGTCTGCCAGGACGCTGCAGGTGGCGAAACCGGCGAAGCCTGGGCGATAGGGTAGCGTTCGAGATCGTAGACATGGATGTGGCAGTCGCAAGCAGTCACTGTCGTGGTGGAAAGTCGGCTATTCATGGCATTCTCGAAAGGGTTGAGGCGACGTTATTTGCTTCGTGTGCCTATTTGGCCCAGCGCCAGGCATGTTGGGCGTTTAGCGAGCCGGCCGGAATTTTCCCTGCCAAAATGTCCCGAACCTGGGACACGGTGTCCATGGCCTGGTGTTCAGCAGCCTGTGGAGTAAGGCCCGCGATATGCGGGCTTGCCACGACGCGGGGATGGCTGGCTATTGATAGTGCAGGTTTCTGATCGCCATCGCTGCCGACATCAAGTCCGCATCCGGCTATGGCTTCGTCGTTCAATGCCTGCAGTAAATCGCTCTCGTCCACCAGTTCTCCGCGGGAAGCGTTGATAAAAAAAGCAGAGCGCTTCATTTTTTGGAATGCCCGCTTATTGATCAGTTTCGCTGTTTCTGGCGTTGCGGGCGCAAGGCAGACCAGGTAATCGGCAGTCGTCAACACCTCGTCGAAGGAAACATTGGCTATGCCATTTTCCTGTGCCTGGGTGTAGGGATCGTATACCTTTACATTCATCCCGAAAGCCGACGCAAGACGACATAGGTACTGTCCGATCGTGCCATAGCCGATTACGCCTAAAGTCGCGCCTCGCAGCTCTTGGCCCATGAGCACCGGCGCTGGGAGCCCCGACCAGTACGCCGCGCTGGTAATGCTGATGTTTCGACTAATGTTGATCATCACGCCGATGACCCATTCAGCCACGGATGCACCGAAGCCCGGGGACGCTTGGGTCACTAGGATGCCATTGCCGCTTGCCGCAGCAATATCGATATTGCGCACATCGACAGCAACTCGGCAAACGGCGATCAATTTGGGAAGTCGGTCGAACACGGATGCTGTGATGGCCGGCACGCGAAAGCTTACGATTATGTCGCACTCCCGGGCTGCGGTAATCAATTGCTGTTCATCAGGCTCTTCAGCGCCTTCATTCAGAATAACTTCCCCCAATGTCCTAAGCTGCGCCAGTGCGTTCTTGCCGTAATAGTTCGCCAGTGAGTGTCGGCTATGTGTGAGGAAAATTTTGGCCATTAGCTGCGTGGTATGTCAGTACCTTGGATAGGCTTGCTTGTAGCGGGTGGGATAGCGACGGACTGTCGGTTGACCAGCTGCGGGGCAAAGATGATTTCTTTGGCCGCCAGGCCAGGGGTGTTTATATGTTGAATGGCACGATCGACCATTTTTTGCGCCATTTCGGTAACGGGCATTGAAACCGACGTGAGTGGGGGCCAGATGTAGGCGGAGATCGAAAGATCGTCGATACCGACGATGGAGACGTCGTCTGGAACGGAAAGTCCTAGATGGCGTATGCCCGCCATTAGGCCAATAGCGGTCATGTCATTGACTGTGGCGACGCCTGTGGGTCTGTTCTTCATCAGCAGTATCTGCTCTGCGGATTCAAAGCCTAGTGCGCCGAGCTCAGAGTCGCCGAATTTTGACGCGGTTTTGCTTTCTATAACTTGCGCCGAAACCCCTGCGCCGGCATCATTGACGGCAGCTAAGAATCCTTCCACCTTGTGGCGGCGGCTCATGGTCTGGCCCCGGGGCGTAAGAAATGCCAGCCGTTTGTGGCCATGTTCGATTAGATGTTGAGCGGCCAGGCGACCCGCCAGCCGATTGTCGGCGAGAACGTGGTCGTTCCGAATAAGAGCGTCTGGTTCGACAGGAAGGTCAAAGCTTATCACTGCCAGCCCGCGGTCTATCGCTGCTTCAATGTGGCGCTCGTCGCTTAGTGACGAGACGACTACGACGGCGCGTACGCCGAAGTCGATCAGGTCATCCAGCATACGGGACTCCAGCTGTTTGTCCCGATAGGTATTGCATAAAAGCACTCGATAGCCGTAGCGTTCCTGCGCGAAGTTCTCCATGGCGACTGCAAGCTGGCCGAAAGAGGGATTCGCAGCAGTGGGAACCAGCAAGCCAAGGATCGGTATACGTCCTGTTTTTAATTGACGCGCCGCATGGCTGGGGCGGTAGTTCAGTTTACTGATGGCTTCTTCGACACGAATGAACGTGTCTTTGCGCATCCGGTCGACCCTGCCGTTTAGTACGTTTGAAACCGAGCTTACCGAAACATTGGCCAATCTAGCGACATCTTGAATTGTCGTCATTCAAATCCTTGCTTCACCACTGTCGTGAATATGTATTGATATGGTGTACCGATTTACTAAACCGATATTTCAATGTATCACGACGTGGAATCACGAACAACTGTACCTAGGGTAAATGCCAATTATGGATTTATTGTATCGATAAAAGATACATGCTACGTTATTAGTAAATCGGTTTACTAAAACGATAAACTAAAACTTACGGGACAAAATCATGAAAATTCGTTTCCAGAAAAAGAGCCTTTCCGCCGCGCTAATTGCGGCTGCCGTTTTCTCGGCTACGTTCAGCGTTCACGCGCAAACGAAACGCGAGATCAAGATATCCCACTCTGCGCAGGGCGTGATGTCGTCCGAGCTGCACACGGCTGCCTGGGTGTTTGGCAATTACATTAAAGATAACTCCGACACCCTGACTGTACGCATCTACCCCAATAACGCCTTAGGCGAAGAGCGTGCTGTGTACGAGGCCATGCAGCTGGGCGCCGGCGCTTCTTGCGCTGTTACAGGCACGGCAATTCTCAACAACTTTTCTAAACGCGTTGGTGTTATTGATTTACCCTTTTTGTGGCGTGATTACGATCATATGAGTGCGGCGCTCGATGGCAAGGTTGGTGTGGCATTGAGCGCTGACCTGGAAAAGGTCGGCTTTAAGGCAGTCGCCTGGATGACTAACTGGGGTGCGCGCAATGTTGTCACTGCCAATCAATCGATAAAATCCCCGGCAGACCTCAAAGGCCTGAAGATTCGTACCATCCAAAGCCCTGTCTACATTGATGCGCTTAACGCCATGGGGGCGAACGCGACCCCAATGTCGTTCGGCGAGGTGTATACCTCTATGCAAACAGGTGTTCTGGACGGATTCGAGCACGGTTCGGCCATTGTCGTCACCCAAAAATTCTATGAGGTCGCCAAGCATATTGCACTGACCCGTCACTTCCTGGGGCCGGTGGTGCTTGCGTGCTCAATGAGCGAGTGGAACCAATTCAGCGACAAAGAAAAGGCGGTTGTATTAGAGGCAGGGCGGCTTGCCAGCGACGTCAATCGCTCGCTGGCCCCTTTGCGCGAAAAAGAAGCGTTCGACTTCCTGCGAGCCAAAGGAATGGATATCACAGAGGTCGATACCACTACCTTTCGTGCTAATGCCATCGCATCTCAGGATAAGTTCGCGGCCGACCGCGGCGCTGAGGATTTGCTGAAACAGATCCGGGCGCTTTAATAGATAAACCCTACGGCTTCCTGACTGGTCGGCGGTCGGTCAGGAGCCATCACGCGCGCTTGCTCGCGAGATGTTCCAATCGAAGTTCATATCTAAAGGACACCCCATGCGTTACGTCAATGGGCTTGCCGAAATCATGGTGACCATCTTATTTGCTGCCATGGTTGCGATAGGCGCACTCCAGGTTTTCAACCGTTTTTTCTTCAATATTTCGTTAAGCTGGAGCGAGGAATTTCAGAAATACGCGTTTATCTGGCTGGTGTTCATTGCGATTCCGCTTGCCTACAATCGCATGGCTCATCTTCGTGTGGACTCGCTGGTTGGCCTTTTTCCGCTTGCATTACAGCGTTTCCTGGGATTGTTCTCTGATGTCTTGTGGCTGCTTCTGGGCGGTGCGCTAGTGATGCTGACATGGCGAATTATGAAGGTGACACAGTTCCAGGAAAGTCCTGGCTTAGGGGTCAGCATGGCTTGGGTTTACTGCGGCATGCTGGTCGGTGGCGCGTACCTGGTTCTTAGCGTTGTCGCACGATTGGCCTCCAGCCGTGCAGCGGGAGAGCCCTCATGACACTGGTCATTATTTTTATCTGCATGCTCACGCTTATTTTTTTGGGCGTACCCATTCTGCTTGCCATCGCGTCGGTAAGTCTGACCAGTATTATGGTAATTCCGGGCTTGGTCCCAGCGCTCATGCCGCAAAAGGCTTTTGCGATGCTCGACTCCTTCAGCTTGCTGGCACTGCCGTACTTCATTTTGGCGGGCGCCATCATGACGCGTGGCGGTCTGAGCGCCGGATTAATTCAGTTTTCGCAAACGGTCGTTGGCCATATCCGCGGAAGTCTCGGACATACCGCCATCCTGTCGTGCACCGCCATGGCAAACATTTCCGGATCCTCCGCAGCCGAAGCGGCCGCTGTCGGCTCTGTAATTATTCCACCTATGAAAGACAGCGGCTATCGCCCGGGCTATGCGGCGGCCGTGGTAGCAGCAGCTTCAACCATAGGACCAATCATCCCTCCCAGCATGACGATGATTATCTACGGCTCGATAACAGGTGTATCGATCGGCGGCTTGTTTATGGCGGGCGTCATGCCTGGGCTCATGATAGCCGTGCTCCTGATGACGCTAATCTACGGCATGTCGTATCTACCAGCTTATCCTGAGTTGCGCCATACATTGCCGCGTGCCAGCTTGAAGCAGATCGCCCGCGCCACGGTCAAAGTATGGCCTGCCTTGTTGGCGCCGGTCGTCATCATGGGCGGTATCCTGGGAGGCGTGTTCACCGCGACAGAGGCTGGTGTCGTCGCCTGTGTATATAGCCTGGTGGTAAGCATGGTGTGGTATCGCATTATGCGCTGGCGTGATCTGCCCAGTGTGCTCGTCGATGCGGCAATCACAACTGCAATGGTCGCAGGAATTGTCGCGATGGCAGGCGTGCTGGGATGGTTGCTGAGCTATCTGAACTTCAATGATGAGGTTTTGAATGCGCTGAGAGGTGTCACCGAAAGCCGACTCTTGATGCTGCTTTTGCTGACTGCCGTCATGCTGGTCTTGACCATGATGCTCGATGGTTTGGCTGTAATCGTGGTGATGGTGCCGACTATCGTTTATATCGGCACGGTGTTTCAAATTGACCAGCTTCAGCTTGGCATCATTATGGTGATGATCACCCAGATCGGTGGTCTGACCCCGCCTGTTGCTCTTCTGCTATTCATCACGTCCAGCATCGCAAAAATACCGTTCTCGGAAGGTGTACGAGCCATTTGGCCCTTCCTGGGTGTAATGCTATTGGCACTGCTGCTGGTAATGCTTGTGCCGTCGATAGCAACATGGCTGCCCTATCAGGTGATGAAACCCTGATGCGGGAAAACATTGCGCCGCAGCTCGCCCCCACATGTGCCGCTGTTAGCGCCCTTTATCGGCAACGCTTTGCGCACTGCGGTGCTTCAGCGTCTTGCCGTCGTAGACGTACATGTCTACCTTGTTGGGTGTATGAGCGCTCGGGGTAAGCATCGTTAGCTTGCGCCCCTTCACCGTCACCTTGATTTGATCGTTGCACGACCCGAACTCGGGTGAAACCCTGTAGCCGGATTTTTCAAGGACGACCCATCGGTACGTGTACGGGCAGGCGTTATTCCCTGTATTAATCGATACGAGCGCTGTATGGGAATTAGGTGTACTGAACGCGTAGGTAATGTTCAGGATGCCCTGCACCATGGGATCGATATCGGCATCGTCGATCTGCAGGCGGGACTCGTATACATATTCATTGTTGGCAACGTGCAGGTTTCCGTAAGGCGTCGGCAGTTGAGTTCGCGACGGGCTGGTCGGCCATTGCGTGGGGGCGGCAACGGCAACGTGGCCGGCTAATACGAACAGCACGCCGGCCAGAATTTTATGGGCAATAGCAGGCATGATGGGACTCATAGTGAAAAAACGTGGACGCCCTTTTGCAGGGCCCCTGATTATGACGACTGTGGCATTCATGCTGCATCAAAAGAAATGGTTCATGACGCGAGTTACATTTGCGCAGAGGAATACCACGTTTTGTAAGGCCTATTACATTTCATTTTGAGCGATCTTGCAAGTCTTATTCGCTTCGTGTATGGATGTGGCCATTCGTATTCGTCGTTATGGCGTCGTAACCATTAAGTAAGCGAGGGCGCAAGCCATCAGGACGAAGTAAACGACGGCTCCGGCAGCCAGGCATTTAAAGAGATTCTTGAACCGCTGGGCGAATCCAGGCTTTCCGGCGTTTCGGTGGGATCGTACCGTCCACCACCACATTGCCGTGGCGGCAAGAATGCTTAGCAGAATAATGGTGATTTTCATACACGCATTCCAGGTGACATGAGCGCGTACGATCTAATGGACGCTGGTCCCGTTGCTCCGATTAAGCAGTTCGACAAGCTTTTGCTTCAGTCCACTTGAAAAGATCGGAACAAGCACCAGCATGCCCTTGTCATCGACCACAGACTTGATCTCGATGAACTGGTTGCTAAAGGCTGTCGTGTTGCGCGCGTTCTTTCCATAGGCCTGCACCAGTTTATTGGCGGCGGCCTGGGCTTGAAACAGTACGGCGTCGGGTTGTACTGCGGCCTGTGCGGTGTAGTGCTCGATAAGACGATCCATGTCGTCCAGGAACAGGCTTAGCGCGAAGCTTCCGCGACAATCGGCGCGTTCATAGCCCCATTGCTTTGTAGTCATGTGGACTCCGTTGATGGACCGCGCATACGACTGGATATGCGTCGTTCTAGTTGATGGCGCGCGATGCCTGTTGCTGGGCCTGCGATTCGATGATCAGCTGTTCGAGGTGAGGTGAAGTGTGGAGCGCAAGAACTGGGGCGGTGTCAGGGTCGGCCTCGTCGCTCTCAAGGTGCAACTCGATGCTTTGACCTTCGAACGCATCGGGGTTGGCTTGTATCTGTACATATTGATTAAGCAGACGGTCGACCGCTTTTTGCGCCTCGTACAGTTGTATGGCCAAAGACGACTGAGCGTGCAAGGTGAACTGCTGTTCAATGGTCTTGGCCAGGTCCCAACTGAAAAACATCAGGGCCTTGGAACCGTGGCATTCGGGATGTAGAAAGCCCCAGGATTCGATCGGTGTAGTATTCAAATTTACAAGTCTTCAAAATTAAAGCCGTCAGTGCGCCCGATGGCGTTCACCGACTTGCTGGACTTCTCCATTTTATCTGGGTTTTCGCCGACGCGTATTAAACGGGCCGGTCGCAATAGGGTATCCCGGCAGATTGTCCTCTGTGCGAGACAGTGAAAGCTGTTGCCGCCACTATTGCTGTTGTCAGCGTAGAAGTATCATGATGGTCAGGCTCGCGGCCCGGAGACCGCTTGTGGAAACTCGGCGCATAGGCCGCGAGGCATGCTGCGTCGCGACATAAGCCGATTGAAGAATGTTAATCTCCGGTGTACTTCTGTTTCGAGGTTTATTTATGCAGCCCTTGTATGGCGCTGACGCTGGCGTATTGGAATTCGAAAAATCAGGAAATGAACCGCCCAAACCCGCGGTCCAGGTACTCGACTACGTCGCATCAAGCGAATTGCCGACTCCGTGGGCCACGTTCGGCATCCATGTGTTCGTCGAAGCCGCCACTGGTAAAGAGCATGTCATGCTTACCTTAGGCGACGTCAACAATGGCGAGCCCGTAATGGCTCGCGTACACTCGGAATGCTTGACGGGCGATGCTCTGTTCAGCCAGCGTTGTGATTGCGGTGCTCAACTTGAAACCGCACTCAGGGCCATCGCTGCCGAAGGGCGCGGCGCTTTGCTGTATATGCGGCAGGAAGGACGCGGCATCGGCTTGGTAAACAAGATACGTGCCTATCAGTTGCAAGATGCCGGCGCCGACACCGTCGAGGCCAACGAACAGTTGGGTTTTCCGGCCGACATGCGACGATACGACCTGTGCAAGCCCATGCTGGATCACTTCGGCATTACGTCGTTGAGGCTCATGACGAATAATCCACGCAAGGTGAATACCCTTGAAAGCCTTGGCGTGCCTGTAGTCGAGCGCATACCTATTCAGGTAAATCGCAATCCCTTCAACGAAAACTACCTCAGCACCAAGGCGGCCAAGCTGGGTCATTGGCTTAAAGAGCACCTTTGACCCATAGGGCAGGGTGTGGGCGTCAGATTTCCGACATAAAGCGCATCCTGAAGCGACGGCCTTTTATATTGCCGTTGCTCAGCTTGTCGTAGGCATCTTTGGCGATATGCCTGTCCAGGGCGACGAAGCTTACGAATTCCAGGATGTTGATCTTTCCGATCTGGTCGGCGGCGAAGCCGGCGTCCTTGGTCAGGGCGCCCAGCAAGTCGCCCGGCCGCAGCTTGTCTTTTTTCCCACCTTGCACGCATAGCGTGATCATCGGGGGATTAAGGCGGCCGCCTGGCGCAGGCTTGAGTGTCTTGGGGTTCACCCATACCAAAGGCTGGTTTTGGTACTTCTCAATCTGGGTCGCCCATCGCATTTCATCGGGCGAACACAGGCTGAGCGCCAGGCCCTTGGCTCCGCCCCGACCGCTACGACCGATGCGGTGAATATGAACTTCCGGGTCCGGCGTTACGTCGACGTTGATGACGGCATCCAGTGTCTGGATATCCAGGCCGCGCGCAGCGACGTCAGTGGCCACCAGCACCGAACAGCTTCGATTGGAAAACTGAACCAGCACGTCTTCACGCTCGCGTTGTTCGAGGTCTCCATGCAGGGACAGGGCGCTGAAACCTCGCGACTCGAGATACTTGACCAGCTCGCGGCATTGCGCCTTGGTATTGCAAAAGGCCAGCGTGGACACAGGCCGAAAATGCTCGAGCAACTGCCCCACGACGGCGAGCCGGCGATCGGCTTCGATTTCGTAGAAAAACTGTTCTATATGGCTGGCGTCGTGGACGGATTCGACTTTGACTTCCGCCGGTTTTTTGAGAAAACGCGCACTGGCCTTGCGGATGTCGTCGGCATAAGTGGCCGAAAACAGCAGGGTCTGGCGTTGAGCGGGGCAGGCGTTGACGATGTGATTGACATCGTCGTAGAAGCCCATGTCAAGCATGCGATCGGCTTCATCCAGCACCAGCGTCTTGATTCGGGACAGGTCCACCGTATTGCGGTCGATGTGGTCCATTAGCCTGCCGGGCGTGGCAACAATGATGTGGGCACCAAACTTGAGGGATTCGACTTGCGGGCGTATGGGTGTTCCGCCGCATAGCGTAATGATCTTGGTATTGCCCAATGCACGCGCCAAGCGCCGCAGTTCGTTGGCGACCTGCTCTGCAAGTTCCCGCGTGGGGCAGAGGACCAGCGCCTGGGTCGACGACAAGGCAACGTTCAGTGAGTGGACAATGCCGAGGCCGAATGCTGCTGTCTTGCCGCTACCCGTCTTGGCCTGGGCGATGAGATCGCGGCCTTCGACGATGAGTGGCAGGCCTTGCGCCTGGATAGGGGTCATGGCTTGATAACCAAGGTTATCAAGATTGTCGAGTATGGCGCGCGAGAGCGGCAGGGAAGAGAAAGAGAGGGGGGTCACAATAGGCAAGCGTTTCAGTTCGTCCCGGCCCCGCGCCAGGATTGGATCGGGGTCGAGATGTCTGGCCTGATTGTAGCCCCTGATTAGCGTCGGACTGTAGCCGCTTCGCAACGCAAGCGGACAGTCTCGAGCGCTATTGACCGTCAGGCTGCGACTTCAGCCGTGCTTGGGTCAAACGAGTTTGTGGCCAGGACCTTGATGCATTCATCAGCGGTCTGCAGCGCCTTTGTGCGGCTTTCGGCGCCCATATCAGTACCTTCAGCTCGCACTACGCGCACGTCGGTAATGCCAAAGAAGCCGAATATCGTTTTCAGGTAGCTTTCCTGGTGTTCCATGGCCTGCCCAGCTTCGCTGGTTGAGTAGATGCCGCCACGGCTGAGCGCGGCAATGACGATCTTGCCCTTTGCCAATCCTTCGGGACCGTTTGCCGTGTAGGTGAATGTACGTCCTGCCTGGGCCAGGCGATCGATCCAGGACTTGAGTTGGCTGGAGATCGAAAAATTATACAAAGGCGAGCCCACCACAATCACATCGGCGGCCAGGAACTGCGATACCAGCTTTTCCGACAGGTCATTTTCGCGGCGCTGGGCTTCGGTCAGTGCGACGCTTGATGGCGGAAGCCGGAAGCCCATGGCGTCTTGGGAAAAATGGCTGGGCGTATCGGCCGCCAGATCCAGGTATTCGACCTGGGTGTTGGAGTGATCAGCCATCCATTGGGAAACGATGTCTTTGGTGAGTTTGCGCGAGACGGAGTTGGCGCCATTAATGCTTGAGTCGACGTGTAGAAGTTTCATATGTGCTCCAGATTTGTTTACAGCAACAGTGCATGGTTCCCATTTTGCATTAGCACTTGTTTATTGATAAGACTGTAAAACTGCGATAGATTGTCCTGAAAACAAACCCAATGGATAAGCGATGCAAGATCTGAACGACATGATGTACTTCGCCGAAGTCGTGAATCAGGGTGGTTTTGCCGCCGCGGGCCGCACGCTGGGCGTACCCAAGTCGCGCCTGTCGCGCCGCGTGGCCGCTCTCGAAGCCCATTTGGGAGTCAGGCTGCTTCAGCGAACGACGCGAAAGATTTCCCTCACCACGGTCGGACAGCTGTATTACCGCCATTGCGCCTCAATGCGTGAGGAAGCGCTGGCTGCCGAGGCCGCCGTTGCCCAGGTACAGTCAGAGCCGCGAGGTCTCATCCGGGTGGTGTGCCCGGTCACGCTTGCGCAGAATGCGGTGGGGCCCATTTTGTCCGACTATCTCTTGATGTATCCGCAGGTCCAGGTGCATATGCGCGTCAGCAATCATGTTGTGGACTTGATCGAAGAGGGCGTCGATGTGGCGCTGCGGGTTCGCGCAACACTGGCCGACAGTGGTAGCGCCGTCATCAAGCACCTGGGGCTTAGCCATACTTTCCTTGTTGCCAGTCCAAGGCAGCTTGAGCGCCAGATCACGCCTGCCGATCCCAGCGATCTTTCATTGCTTGATTCGGTGTCAATGTCCGTCAATGATGGACGTGCCACTTGGCAATTATTCGGTCCTCATGGCGCACAGTACGCCGTGTCGCATAAGCCGGGATTTGTCGCGGACGATCTCCTGACGTTGAAATTTGCGGTGCTTGGCGGCGTCGGCATGGGGGTGTTGCCCGACTATATGTGCCGCGAGGAAATTGCAGACGGCCGGCTGGTTCATGTCTTGCCGCAGTGGGCGCCACAGCCTGGCATTGTCCACGCTGTATTCGCATCACGCCGGGGACTCGTGCCGGCGGTACGTTCGTTCCTGGATTTCCTCGGGGATCGCCTTGCCCAGCACCCTTGGTCGTTGGCTTCCTGAGGCGAGGCCCAAGATGTCAGCGGACGCTATGTCGTCATGCAAGCAGGCGGCGCATCCAGTCTAGCAACACAGTGGGAAGCATTTCCGGTTTGGGCAGCAATGCATACTGGCGCGGCCCGAATACAGCGGGCAGGTAGCTCGCCGCTTGTCTGTCGATAGTCAGGCAGAAGGGGAAGATGCCCTGCAGCTTGGCTTCGTTGACGGCCTGTCGCATGTCCTCTACGCCGTAGCGACCGTCGTATTCATCGGCATCATTGGGCTTTCCGTCCGACAGCAGCATCAAAAGACGGTGTTGCGCCGGCTGTTTCATGAGCAGCATGCTCGCATGGCGCAGGGCCGCGCCCGTACGCGTATAGCGGTCCGGTTCCAATGCGGCGATGCGCTGTGCGACCTGTATATCGTAGCGCTCGTCAAAATCCTTGATGGCGCTCACGGTAACGCCCTGTGGACCCTCGCCGGAGAATGCCTGGACGGAATAGGGCTCGTTCAAGCCTTCCAGCGCAGTGCATACCAGCAACAGGGCTTCGCGCTCTACATCGATGACGCGTTGTACGGATGACAGCCACGAGTCGGTGGATCCGCTGATGTCGATCAACAGCATGATGGCCATATCCCGCTTGCCTGGACGCTGGCTTTCGTAGAGGCCCTGAGGCATGGCCAGCCCGGCGCGCCGGTCTGCAAGTGCTTCGGTATAGGCGGCCAAATCAATGCCGTCGCCTTCCAGTTGCTTGCGCAAGCGGATGCGTTCCGGCCGCAGCATCTCGAAGCGCCGCCGTATGACGCCGAGCATGCTTTGATGTTTTTCCAGCGTTTCCTTGACCCATTCGATGGGACCTAGCCCAGGCTTCAATAAGTGCACGGTTGCTCCCGGATCGCGGTAAGCGCTGATCCGGCAGTCCCATTCCGGGTAACGCAGTTGCGATGAGCCGGCGTCTGCGACGCTGTCGTCTTGGTGTCCTGCATGAGCTTGGGGTGGATCGTCCGACAAGAGGATGTCCTTGGGACTTCCTGGTGTCGATACGAGCCGTGCTTCGGCCAGCTCCGATAGCGAGTCGGCAAACTCCTCCGGAGGGGTCTCGTCGTCCTGATCGGTGGGGCGTTGCATCCCCATGGGGTCTTCCGCGTGCTCGTTCGGCTGGGATGGCTGGATCATCCATACGCCTTGTTCGTCGTCGTCTTCGTCTTCGATGGCGTCGCGAACCTTGGGGCGGCGCGTCAACGTGGCGCTGCGGGGCTTTTGCGTGCCGTCGGTGTCGCCCGGGGCGCCGGTGGCGTTGAAGCCGGCGGCAAGGGGATCGGCCAACTGGACATCGCCCGTCCAGCGGTCTTTGTACACGGCAGTCTTGCCCCATTTCGACGATGCGAGGTCTATAGGGGCAAGTCGTAGCGCCAGCTTGCGACCTTGCGCCACTAATGTGGCAGGTGCCATGCATCCGGCCAGCTCGGGGGGCGGTGATGCGCCGGGGCTGGCCAGGATAGCGCGCAACAGCCGTTCAAGCGGGTGGTGAAGAGGCGAAATCGTAGGTAGGGGCGGACGGGCGCCGAGTGCCTGTTGGCGCAGCGCATGAATGGCGGGTTCCAGGCCAGGCAGCATGGCGATCAAGGCCTGATCGCTGGCGCAGGCCTCAACGATCAGGCATGTATCGCGCTCCATGGGCGAGGGCAGGCTTGCAATCTTTCGCGCGTTACCGCGGAATGCACGCATGGCCTGTTGCAGGGCCATCGTTCTAAACTGGTCCAGGCTTAAATCAAAATCAGCGCTCTGAAGGTCTGCTGGCAGCCATAAAGAGCGTCCATCGGTCGATGGCACTGCTTGGGCGGGGGAAGGCAGGTCATTGCGTCGGAACAGCCTCGCGAGCAAAGTTCGTGCAGCGGGCGCTTGCGCAGTGCGCAATGGATAGTGAGTGCCAAAGACAGCACCGATCAGCAAATCCAGGCGGTCGGCGACCTCGGCAAGCTGTATGATTCTCGGCATGTTGGACGCGCCCTGATGGCGTTTCCACAATTGCCGCGCAAAGATCGTCGCATGGCGCGCCGCATCGGTGATGACATCTTCGGCTTCCGCCATAAATGGCTCTCCGTGGCTGGTTCAGACAAAGGTCAGGTCCACCAGGTCGCGCATGGCACCAGCCAGCGACAAATCGTCCGACAAGGGCGCGACCAGCCCCACGTAGCAGGCCTGTCGCACAGGAATGCCTCCGGCGATAAGTTTGGCGGTCGCTACCAGGAGCCGTGTGCTGGGAACCTCGGCCAATCCCCGGTCATGCAGTCCGCGCAGCTTATGGGCCAGCGTGACCAGCGCTTGCGCCGTGGCGGCGTCGGTCCCGCCTTCGCGCAGCACGATGGCAATCTCGCGTTCGGTCGGCGGAAAGTCGAAATCCAGCGCGACGAACCTCTGCCGGGTACTGGGCTTCATGTCTTTCAACATGCGTTGGTAGCCGGGGTTATAGGACACCACCAGCTGGAACCCAGGATCGGCCTGAATGAGTTCCCCCGTTTTTTCCACGGATAAGGTGCGCCGGTGATCTGTCAGCGAGTGCAGGACAACGACGGTGTCCTGGCGTGCCTCGATCACCTCGTCCAGATAGCAGATGGCGCCCTGGCGCGCGGCGCTGGCAAGGGGCCCATCTTGCCATGCCATGTGGTCGTGATGAATAAGAAAACGGCCAACGAGGTCGCTGGCAGTCAGGTCGTCATGGCAAGACACGGTGATCAAGGGCCGGCCCAGGCGCCAGGCCATATGCTCCACAAAGCGCGTTTTGCCGCAGCCGGTAGGCCCCTTCAGCATCACCGCCAATTGATTGGCGTGGCATTGTTCGAATACGGCAATTTCATTGCCGGACGGCATGTAGAACGGCTCCGTTAACGGCTCCGGCGACGGCTCCGTTAACGGTTCCGGCAACGGGTCGCCGGAAGGCTTCCTGGATGGCTCCGCGCGATCCGGGAAGACGGAAGCACCGAGCTCGACCAATTTGTTGCGGCGACCTGCTTCATTCACCTAGCCTACCCTCGTGCTGGTGGCCGGTGATGCCGCGAACGGAGCCCCTGTCGCCGCATCCGACGTTCGCGAACCGGGGATATGTCGGAAAAAGTCATAGATGAACAGGCCCACACCGGTGGCGAACAACGATCCGCAGGCGACCAGCATGACGAAGTGGATCTGGATCTTGAGCTGTACGTCAAGATAGCCGATGCCCAGTACGCGTTCGAGGTACACTTGTCCGATTCCGGCAGTGGCGAACGACAAAGTCATGCCGAACATGCCGCTGATCTGCAGCCAGAATGCCCAATAGCCGACGCTGGTTCCTCTTTCATGGGGAGTGCGTGTCATGGACGGCATGGCATAGGAAATCATGGCCAGCACGATCATCGCGTAGGCGCCATAGAAAGCCGCATGCCCGTGCATCGCAGTAATCAGCGTGCCGTGAGTCCATTTGTTGATGTCAGGAAAAGTATGGGCCAGGCCCAGCAACCCAGCGCCGAACAATCCGAATATGGCGCTGCCCAGGGTCCAGTGCAAGGCCAGGTTGTTGGGGTGCTTGACGCCGGATCGCCGCATGGCGGAATAGGCATACATGGCCATGCCCAACAGTGCCAAGGGCTCGAGTGCACTGAAAAAGCCACCCAGTGGGAGCCAGTAAGTAGGTACGCCTATCCAGTAGTAGTGGTGAGCGGTGCCCAGTATGCCGGCTATGAACACCAGCCCGACAATCACATAAAGCCATTTTTCCATGACCTCCCGGTCGGCGCCAGACAGGCGAATCAGCAAGTAGGCGAGAAAAGCCGCTTGTATCATCTCCCAAACGCCTTCCACCCAAAGGTGTATGGTCCACCAGCGATAGTAAATGGATACGATGTAATTTTCGTAGTGCAGGAGCGCAGGCAGATAGAGTACGGCGGAACTGCCCAGCCCCAATAACAGCACGCCTTCTGTGGTGGTGAAGCGCCCGGATCGCTTTATGGTCATGGCCACGTTGTACAGGAACATGAGCATCACGATTACGATGACTATCTTGTGCGGCAGCGGCTGTTCAAGAAACTTGTTGCCGGTGCCATAGCGAAAGAAATAGCCGACTACGGCCGATACACCCATTACGGCCCATAGTCCCAGTTGAATATAGGCCAGCTTCACACTATAGATTTCGCTGCGCGATTCGTCGCTGACCATCCAGTAAGTGGCACCCATGAAGCCGGTGAGCAGCCACACAATCAGCAGATTGGTATGTATCGTTTTCGTGACATCGAACGGCATGATGTTCAGAAGCGGATCGGGTCCCAGGTACTTGGTCGCCGACAAAAGGCCGAATACGATTTGCAGGCCGAACAGGATCAGGGCAAGTGCAAAATACCAGTAGGCAACAGATTGCGATTTATAGCGCATGGCGACTCCTCATCTTTTTTATATCGATTCCGATTTGCTGGCGTGCTACTTGAAACTTGCCAGGTAAGCCACTAATTGGGCAATCTGCTCCGGTGTCAGGTCTTTTGCATAGGTGGTCGGCATGAACGATGTACCGTTGGCCGAATACATGGCGCCAGGGTGCAGATAGGCGCTAGGTTCCACGATGGACTCGTGAATGAATTCTTCGACGGTCTTGGCCTTTCCCTTGTAATCGGGCGATGCCATCGTTTCCTGAGCCCGGGTCGCAAGACCAGCCAGCGTGGGGCCAGCCAGGTTCACCCCGGGCGCGGTGGAGTGACAGGCGTTACAGGTGGGCGTCACCGAACTGAAGAGCGCTTCACCTATTGCGATTGGATCATTGCCGCTAGTGACCGGCCGTGCTCCCGGCGGCAATTCGCCGGAGCCACCGGGTTCGGAACGACCTGCCTGTTGTGCGACAGAAAGGTCGGTGCCGGGTATGGAGCCGCCGGTTACGAGGATAGGGCGTGGAGGCCAGCCTTGATTGTCGACTTTGCTCACCCAGTCCATGAACGCGATCAGGTCTGCGATATCCTGGTCGGTGAGGTCCTGCTTGGGCATCAGCCGGCGATGTTTTTGTTCGTCGTAGAACTGGGAAGGATCTTTGAGAAATGCCGTGAGGTACGGCGCGCCGCGATGCTGCGTGATCTTGGTGAGGTCGGGGGCGTAGTAAGCGCCTTCACCAAGCATCGTGTGGCAGTTGATACAGTTGTTGGCATGCCAGACGTTTTGCCCACGGATAACGCTATCTGTGATGTTGTGGGAATTTGTCAGTTTGGGAAACTGGCGGTGGGTGTCCAGCGTCAGCACTAGAAGAACCAGGGCGGCAATACCGGTGGATGCCACCGCAAATAGACGAGTCTGTTTTTTATTCATATCCGTCTCCACCTAGACGCCGATGCCGGACCAATACATCCCGGCAATGACGGCGGCATAGCAGATTGCCGCCCCTCCCAGTCCCAGAACAACATAGCTCACAATCTTGAGTATTCGATATAACCCCGAATCTTGCATGATGAAGCGCTCCCCTGTTGTCTGCCACGCGTGGCAAAACTTCCCGAATCGGCTTTTTTTCTGATGCTTATCGCTACACTACCCTTTCTTCAATCGTGATGAGGTAACCAATTTATACGGATATGATGTCTTGTTGCGAGTTTTCATGCGGGAAACGCATCGTATAAGCCACATTATTTATCTTTCAACGCACGACGAACGAATATCAGGCACATTGCAACGAAGGCCGCCAGGCCAATCATTTTGGCTTGCAACGCAAAGTCTTCTCCTACCAGTGCCAGCGGGGCGTCGCTTCCGCCCGACCCCACGGAAACCACGATGAGCATGGCCAGCACCACGCCTACCAGGCTTTCACCGACGATCAGGCCGGAGGCAAATAGCGTGCCTTTGCGCTCTGCGTTTTTAAGCAGTGGCCCCGCGTCAGTATGTCGGCTATTTGCCACAGTTCGTATGCGCCGCTGCACAAACCATGAAAGAAGCGACCCGACGAATAGCGCCATTACGATAGTGGGTGGCAGATACAGGCCCATGGCGACGGCCAAGGAAGGAAGCCGATAGCGGGAGGTGTGACGGCCCAGCAGTACGTCGATGATGATTATCGCGATCCCCGCGGCGATGCCGATCAGTATATAAGTCCAGTCCAGGGTATGGGCGAAAAGGCCGGTGGCTATTGTGATCATCAGCGTCGCCTGGGGCGCGGCGAGAGCCTGCGCCGGATCCATGTCGCCGCGGGGCAGGGTGCCGATAAAGCCGTAGGCGTTGTACAACAGTTCAAGTACTGGCGGAATAGCCAGCGATCCCACGACAACGCCGATAATCAACGCCACTTGTTGGCGCCAAGGTGTTGCGTGGACGAGCCAGCCGGTTTTCAAGTCTTGCAGGTTGTCGTTCGAAATGGCGGCGACCGCAACGACCACGGAAGTGCAGAAAATGGCCAAGGCGGTAAAGAACTGGATATTAGCTGCGTCGGCCAAGAGTTCTTGAGACTGGCCTATGCCCATGAAAATTACGGAAACCGCAATGATCGAGATAATGGCGATGCCCGAAATAGGGCTGGCCGATGAGCCGACGAGGCCAGCCATATAGCCGCAAGCTGCAGCCACCAGAAAGCCCAGCAAAAACGACAGCAGCGTACCCACCACGACCAGGGTCCAGGCCATGCCCGTGGATAAGCCGGACGAGGAAACAAACGAGTAAAACGTACCGGCCAGCAGGACCAGCATGAGCAAGGTAATGCGAAGCAGCGTCTTGGGTGCCAGGTCCGTATCGGTGCGAGCCAGAGTTTGTGATCCTGATCCGCCCCTGAGTACTGAGAAGGAAATCTTCATTCCTTCGTACATGGGCTTGATCAGCGTAAGCAACGTCCAGATGGCTGCGATACCGATCATTCCCGCGCCCACCAGGCGAACCTTCGAAACCCACAGACTTACTGCAAAGTCGGCGATTGTCACGCCTTCCTGCATAGGAGTGATGGCGGTGAGCCAAGGCACGGCCACGCCCCACGAGAGGAACACGCCAAACAGCATGGCGGCGCCACCGACGGTGCCCACCAGGTAACCGGCGCCAACCAGGGCAAATGAAAATCCCATGGGCAATTGAAAAATGGCACGTCCTGCACTGAACCAATAGCTGGCGCTTTCGGCGGCAAGTTTGAATCCGTTGGTCAGCAGGCTAAAGCCTCCTGCAATCGTTGCGCCTGCAAGGATATCCCTGAGGCCTTGGCCGCCGCCTTCTTTATTGCCGGCGCGCAGGATTTCGGCCGCGGCGACACCTTCCGGATAGGGCAGATTACTTTTGACAACCAGCACGTGGCGCAGGGGAACCGTAAAGATAACTCCCAGTATGCCTCCCGATGCACAAATCATCGCAGTCTGGAGCATGGGAAAACCCTGCCAGTAACCCAGCATCAGCAGAGCGGGGAGTACGAAGATGATGGCGGACAGAGTCCCCGCGGCGGACGCCTGGGTCTGCACGATATTGTTTTCCAGGATATTTGAATCCTTGAATGCGCGCAGTAATGCCATGGAAATGACCGCAGCCGGAATGGACGAAGCGAAAGTCAATCCAACCTTAAGCCCCAGATAGACATTCGACGCCGTAAAGATCAGGGTGATGATGGCGCCAAGTATGACCCCGCGCAGGGTGAGTTCTTTTAGTGAAGGCTCGGAAGTAGACATGTGGGCTGGATAAAGCGGTTTAAGAAAGAAATCTCTCAATACCCCCCCTATAAGGGATAACGAGGTATATTTCATCGATCGCGAATTGTAAGCGCAGCTGACAAACGCCGGGCTTCAGTGAACGGTTGATTTTCTTTATTAAGGGGGTTTCATGAAAATATTCTATGCATTTTTGGCTTTTGTCCTTTCAGTGGGATGGGCGGCGCCTTCCGGTGCTGCCGAAGCCGCGCCCACGCGCGGCAACGTAACGTACACGCCAGATATCACCTTCACGTTCCGAACCAGTATTGCCGACGGCAAGCTGGTGTTCATTGGCGACACGGGCGCTATTGCGGGCCAGATCAATCCTGATCTGAAGGTGCCTGAAAATGCCGTTGTGCAAATCAACGTCATCAACGATGACGGTGCCATTCACGATATAGCGGTGCCGGCATTCGGCGCGCAATCGGATCAGATCATAGGCAAGGGTGCGTCCACGGCGATTGTTTTCCGGGCGACCAAAAGCGGCACATTCGAATATCTGTGCACCTTGCCGGGCCATAAGGCCGCAGGCATGTTCGGCAAGCTGATCGTGGGCGAACCACAAGAGCCGGTCGAAAGCACTGCATTGGACATCTCCCAGGACCCCACAGCGGTCGGCGAGCCAGTCGGCAAACGCGCACCCAAGAAAATTACGCTGGATCTGGAAACAACCGAGGTAGAGGGGCGCCTGGCAACCGGCAGCACCTACAAGTACTGGACATTCAATAACAAGGTGCCAGGCCCGTTTGTCCGCATTCGGGTGGGCGATACCGTGACGGTAAATGTGACCAATGCCAAGGAAGCCACCCACATTCACTCTGTGGATTTCCATGCTGTTACGGGCCCAGGCGGTGGTGCCGCAGTTACACAAGTGGCTCCCGGCCAAACCAAGAGCTTTACCTTCAAGGCAATGCATCCTGGCTTGTTCGTCTACCATTGCGCCACGCCTATGGTGGCCCAGCATATTACCAACGGCATGTACGGCATGATTCTTGTCGAACCAGAGGGTGGCTTGTCCAAGGTCGACCGGGAGTTCTACGTGATGCAGGGCGAGCTGTACACCGCGCAGAAGCATGGATCACAAGGCCTGCAGGAATTCTCTCTCGAGAAGTTGCTGGACGAAAATCCCGATCACCTGATGTTCAATGGTTCCATGGACGCCTTGAGCACCAAGTACAAGCTGGAAGCCACGGTAGGCGAAACAGTGCGTATCTTCTTTGGCGTGGGCGGTCCCAACCTGACGTCCAGCTTTCACGTCATCGGCGAAGTGTTCGACAAGGTTTACGATCAGGCATCGCTGACCAGCCCTCCATTGACCGACGTACAGACCACGCTCGTTCCACCCGGTGGTGCCACCATGGTTGAATTCAAGGTTGATGTCCCGGGCAACTACATCCTTGTGGACCATGCCTTGTCGCGGGTTGAAAAAGGCTTGTCGGGCATTCTTAGCGTCACCGGCAAGGAAGACTACACGATCTTTCACTCGACTGAAAAGATCGATCATTCGTCCGGACATTAAGGGTAAGGCGTTGCGCCTCCTTAAGTCGTAGCGACGAGGCAGCGTTCCCGGCACCAAGCCCGGGAACGCTGCTTGCTTGGACCGATCATTATCATTACAAAGACCGGTCGGTCCAGGAACCCATATGAATTGGCAAAAATTATTTGGTGAAAAGGCTACGACCAAGATCGCTGCGGTGTTTGATTCAGAGTCGGTGGCGCTTTCAACCGCCGACGTCCTAAAATCCACGGTTGGCCTGCAGAGTACGCAAGTCCTGCTCGTGGAACCGAACGAAAGCGATTATGCAAAAAAGCTGGAGCCTGAACCGCAGGGTATAGCCCGAACGGCGATACGCGCCCACGCAATGCTCGGACTGGCCGGCCTGGTCGCCGGCATTCTCGTCTGGTTCGCGCTCTACGCCGCCGACCTTCCCGCTATTCTCACTTCCCCCGGCCTGAGTGCCATGGCGATCATCTTTCTATGCACCATAGCCGGCTTGCTGCTCGGTGGTTTGATCACATCGCGCCCGGATCACCAACTGGTCATCCAGCGCGTGAAAACCGCCACTGAAGAGGGGCGCTGGTCGCTGATCGTGCATCCCCGGGATGCTCGCGAGTGCGATGCCGTCATGGAGAAATTGACGGCGTCGGGGGCTGACGTAGCACGCACGGTGTGATTCGATCGAGCGATTGGTGCCAGGCAGGATGCAGCGTTACTATGGAAGGCGACAAACTATGCCAGGTCGGTGCGAGAGGGCACACATGCAAACTATAACCAGGTCCATTACATTACTCATCGCCGCGGCGGCAACCGGTTTCGGCGCCTTGCCCGGCTGTACCCCGATGATGGCGGGGCAAATGGCGGAAGCCGGCTACAACGTCGCGAAGACAACGCTGGGCGGTTCCGACGCGGCGACGGCAGTTGCCGAGGAACGCCAGAAAAAGCTGCAAGCCGTCTTGTATTCGGTCGATATTGGACAGGATCTGAAGCCGATACTCGAAGCGATGGGCGAGCCGCCCAAAGAGAAATCCGGCAACACCTATGGCTTTACCTGTTACGAGTATGCAGCGGTCTATTCCGCTACCGAGGCGGCGGTCATCATGGCCCATGACGGCAAGGTCGTGTTCTACGGCAACTCCCGCTGTACTGCCGAAATGCAGGACGCCAACTTCAAGAGTGGCGGGAAATACATGGTTGATCGTTCGCCTACAATGGAGCGCTAGCTCGATCGAGCAACAACCCGCGATATTCCATCTCCAGCTGAATGACGAGCAAGAAAAAGCCAGTTCCCCGTAAAAGACGCTACTCTACAAACTCAAAATCAAGCAAGGCGCCCGCCGGCCGCCTCCTCCGCTTCTTCAAGGCGCTTAGCGCTTCCACCATCGCCGCGTTCAGCATTGCGAGCTGTGTACTTAACCCACAGTTGCGCGAGCAGATTCCGATTGAGCCGCTTCTGCGCGAACTCGGCCTGCCAGGCCAGGATGAGCTCGCTTCGCAGACGGCTCCTGTTGGAACGCAGGTCCGCACGAGTTTTGTACAGTGCCCAGAGTTCTTTCCGAATGGCCAGCCTCCGATCGTTCCCGGTGGGCCGGCACTCCGCGAGCTGTGTTTTTCATCATTTGCCATCCTGCATAGCGGCAGGACCAGGACGCCTGTATTCGTCGCCCAGCGCCTGAACCGTCAGATGCTATTGCATGCCAGAAGCATAGAGCGTGGCGACAGATTCTACGCAGAGGCCCGGCTGCCGAAGGGCGAACGTGCGGAGCTGGATGATTATCGAGAATCGGGGTATTCGCGGGGGCATATGGCGCCGGCTGGCGACATGCATAATCCCCAGGCCATGGCACAAAGCTTCTCGCTCGCCAACATGGTCCCGCAGAATCAAACGCAGAATGGGGGGGCGTGGAGCCACATTGAGCAGGACACGCGCAAATACGTGATGCGCGCCGCCGGCGATGTCTATGTATTCACCGGCCCTGTTTACGACGACCGTCCGGAGACTGTTGGCGCCGGGCGGGTGGCCGTGCCGAGCTATTTGTACAAGGTCGTCCACGATGCGACGACCGGACGATCATGGGTGCATTGGCAGGCAAACAAGGCGAGCGCGAAGGCTGGGCTGCCCATCAGCTACGAAGAGTTTGTCAGGCGCACCGGGCTGCAAGTATTGCCGACAGTCGGGCGTTGACCGTTGAAAAAAGTGCCCTCCGGAGAAGGAGGGCAGGGTTCGGTGAGGGGGCTACTCTTCCGGCATATCGACGATGTCATCCTCACTATCTTCGTCCTTATGCGGCGAAGGCCGTTGGCCTTTTTCTGCCTTGCCTCCCGGGTCCCTGTCCTGACCGCTTGTAATACCGGCGGCTTCCTTGATGTCGCCTTTCACTTCGGGGCTCGTGTCGCCAGCCTTATCGGTGTTCATGGTGCTTCCTTCAAGAATTCCAGTCCAATGGTGCTGCACCAGCACGAAGTAAAAGCAATCAATATGCCCGAAAGCCATAACAAGAAAGGGCCGCAACCTATACAATCTGAACCTGTAACATCATTGAATGCGCAGCGGTCGCGATAGATCGGAAGCAGCGCTCATCCTCGAATACTATCTACGGAGTAACACATATGGTCTCGCTGCAAGAGCAGCTTTTGAAAGCGGGGCTGGTCGACAAAAACAAAGCCAAACGCGCCAACCAGGATAAGAGCAAGCAGAAGAAGGTCGAGCGCCGAACCGGCACGCAAAGCGTTGATGAGGCAAGGCTGGCCGCGCTTGAAGCGCAACACAAGAATCTCGAGCGGACCCGCGAACTCAATGCCCAGCGCGTCGCAGCCGCCAACCAAAAGGCGATTGCGGCGCAAATTGCCCAGATGGTGCAGCAGAGTCGCCAGAGCAAGGGCGCCGGCGACATCGCCTACAATTTTACCCACGGCAAGACGATTGAACGGCTGTATGTGTCGGCGGCAGTCCAGGCACATTTGATAGCCGGGCGCCTTGTAATCATCCGCCTAGGCAGCGCGACCGAGCTGGTGCCCAGGATAGTCGCGGATAAAGTCGCCGAGCGTGATCCTTCGCTCGTCGTGCGGGTGAAAAAGACCAGCACCGAGGTCGATGAGGATGATCCGTATGCCGCCTTCCAGGTCCCGGACGACTTGATGTGGTAAGGCGGTGGAGTACGTACTGATGCCGAGGGAGGCCGCCTGAGTCTGGCGGCCAAGGGATCAGGCGCCGTCTTTGCGCAGTAATGCACATTCGCTATCCGCTACGGAACGAAATGCGTCTTTGGCTGCGATGGTTCCCACGATCTTGTAATAGTCCCAGGGATACTTGGACTCTTCCGGCGTTTTTACCTGGGCAAGATAAAGATCGTTCATCATGCGTCCGTCTGCGCGAATGACACCATTGGTCGTGAACATATCGTTCACTGGAGTCTCACCCATTTTTTTACGGACCGTCGCCGTGTCGGTTGTCTTGGTCTCCTGTACGGCCTTCAGATAGTGCATGACTGATGAATAAACGCCTGCCTGGGCCATGGTCGGCATTTTTTGCGTGCGCTCGAAGTATCTTTTGGACCATTCCCGCGATTCGTCATTGCGATCCCAATAGAACGCTGTCGTCAGATACAAGCCCTGTGCCGCTTCCAGGCCTATGGCGTGCACATCGGAAATGTAGATAAGCAGGGCGGCAAGGTTCTGCGAACCTTTCGTCAAGCCAAATTCTTTAGCCTGTTTGATCGTGGTGATAAGGTCGCCGCCCGCATGGGCCAGGCCCACTATCTGCGCCTTGGACGAAATGGCCGCGAAAATTTGTGAGGACAGGTCCGGCGAACTGAGGGGGTGGCGTGCCGATCCAACGATGGTGCCGCCTTCCGCAATTACCGACTTGACCGCATCGCGTTCCAGCGCCTCGCCAAACGCATAATCAACGGTAATCATGAACCAGCTTTTGCCGCCTTCCCGCACCAAGGCGCGCCCGGTACCATTTGCCATTCCGTAGGTGTCGTACACCCAGCTGATGCTGTTTGGCGTACAACCTTTGCCTGTCATGTCCGACGACCCGGCGCCGGTAATCAGCATAAGCTTGTTCTTTTCCGTGACCAATCGTTGTGTCGCCAGTGCGACCGATGATGTGGTCAGTTCGGCAATGACGTCCACATGCTCGTTGTCGAGCCAGCCGCGCGCGATGGACAGGCCAACGTCCGTTTTATTTTGATGGTCGGCAGAGACAACATCAGCCTTGACCTCAGGGTGTTGGGCGGCAAAATCCTCGACTGCCATCTGGGCGGCAACAACAGACCCTTTTCCGGAGATATCGGAATACGTCCCGGACATGTCGGTCAACACGCCGATCCGAGGCTTGAGGCTTGTCTCAGCCTGTGCGGACGACATTGATAGTGCCAAGGTGCATCCCAGCAATAACGTGACGATACGTGCCATGCGAGTATCCACGGCCGCGCCGCTCAAGGGTATTGTTGAATGATTTTTTCTATTCATGTTCATGTCTCCTGCGGGTGTTAGGGTTGCCGACTATCAGCCTGGTTTTACTTTGTGAGCCCTTTTGTTGACGAAATCATTAAGCCGGCTCTGGACATCGTTGCCGGTCTGTACCACTGCTGCCATTAATCCCTCTGCAAATAAACCGTCTGTCGCCGACATGTCGGATATTTTGTTGATTGAACTGACAATCGCATAGTTTGAAAGGGGGGCATTGCCCGCTATTTTTTCCGCCAACGACAAGGCGAAATCGTAAGCGGATACGGGGTTTTCCGGACTGTTGCATACGTAATGGGCCAGGCCCAAACGCAAGCCTTCCTGGATATCCATTACCCGTCCGGTCAGCATCATTTCCACCATCCGGTTCGGGGTGATGATTTTGGCTGTCCTGACCGTGGCACCTCCGCCGGTAAAGATGCCCCGCGTTCCTTCCGGCAAGGAAAAATAGGTGCTTATGTCGGCAACCCGTATATGGGCGGCGCTTGCCAGTTCCAGCCCGCCGCCCACCACCGCACCCTGAAGGCAAGCGATGACCGGAATACCACCGTGCTGGATCTTATCGAAGGCACGGTGCCAGCTTTGGCAGACGCGCATAAAGTCCACGGCGCTGCGCTCCTGGTCGTGGTGTTCCTTCAGATCAAGCCCGGCACAGAAATGGTCGCCTTTCGCTGCCATGACGATGACCCGGATATGCGACGGGATAGTGGAAAAATATTGGTCGATTTCTGCAATCGCGCTTTCATCCAGGGCATTGCGCTTGCTTTCCCTGTTAAGCGTTACAACGCCTATTTGGTCGATTTCATGTGTTTTAAGGTACGGCGTTGACATATAAACTCCAGATGGCTTTTCTTAAGACAAGCTTGTTGAATTCAGTTTTCAAATAAGTTTCGCAATGCGTTTTTTTGCAGCTTTCCCGTCGCTGTCATTGGCATGTCGTCGATGAATTTCACCTCATCGGGAATTGACCATTTCGTGATGCGGTTGATGAACATATTCAGGATGTCGGCTGCACCCACCGTGGCCGACGGTTTCTTTACCACGACCAGCAAAGGTCTTTCGCCCCACTTCTCGTGTTTCTGGGCTATGCAGGCGGCAACGAGCACATCGGGGTGCTCCATGGCGATATTTTCAATATCGATGGAAGAGATCCATTCTCCGCCGGACTTGATGACATCCTTGCTTCGGTCGGTGATCCGCAAGTAGCCCAGCTTATCGATGGTGGCCACATCGCCGGTATGAAACCAGCCGTCCATCAGTGCCGATTTCGTATCCCGGTAATACGTATCTATGACCCAGTTACCCTTGACCATCAGGTTGCCGGTGCTTGCGCCATCGTGGGGCAGCCTTTGTCCGTTTTCATTAATGATTTTGAACTCGGCGCCGAACAAGGGGCGTCCTTGCGAGGACAGGACCGTTTGTTGTTCCTGCGCCGACAAATTTTGGTGCTCGGAGGTCAGCGTGCACACTGTACCCAACGGAGAAACCTCGGTCATGCCCCAGGCGTGCCTGACGGCAACGTTGATGCGGGCAAACGCCACGATCATATGTGCCGAGCAGGCCGCGCCGCCAATAACGGCGCGCCGCAGCGTACTGAAGACAAGACCATTTGCTTGCGTATGGTCCAGGAGGCCTTGCCATACCGATGGAACACCCGCCGATATGCTGACACCTTCGGATTCGCACAAGCGGTAAAGGGCATCGCCTTTCAGGTTGGCTCCCGGCATGACGATTTTCGCACCTGATAGAAGGCTGGAGTAGGGCAGGCCCCATGCATTGACATGAAACATCGGGACCAGCGGCATGACCGCATCCCGGCAAGAAATGCCCACGGCGTCCGGGTGGCACGATGCATAGGCGTGCAGGACAGTGGATCGATGCGAATACAGTGCGCCTTTCGGGTTTCCTGTCGTGCCCGAGGTGTAGCAAAGGCCGCTAGCCGTGTTTTCGTCAAAGACGGGCCAGGCAAAGTCGGTGTCGCTTGTGGTCAGCCAGTCGGAATAAGATGACCATGAGTCGCTTTGCCGGCTATTGTGTTCGCCTTCATTCAATAGTATCCATTCCCTGACGCTTGGGCATAAGGTAGCCAGCTTCTCGACCAACGCGGTAAAGTGATGATCGAAAAATAATATCGAGTCCTGGGCATCGTTGATGATGAAGGCTATTTGATCAAGATGTAGCCGCGGATTGATGGTGTGGCATATGGCTCCTATCCCGGATGTCGCGTAATAAATCTCGAGATGTCGGTAGGTGTTCCAGGCAAGTGTTCCGACCCGGTCGCCGGGCTGGATATTTCTGGTATTTAATGCAGTTGCCAGTTTTCTCGTTCGGGCGGCGAAGTTTGTGTAGGTATATTCGTGCGTGGTTCCGTCGTCCAGGGCCGTCACGATCTGCTGGTTCGGGTTGTTATTTACAGCATGCGTGAGTATTGATGATATGAGTAGCGGGAGACTCATCATGTTGCCCAGTGTCGTCATCGTTGTCTCCTGTGTGCGGTCGATGCTTGATCTTATGGATTTATTTTATGGAACCCCTTGGGGCGTGGCTATGACGCTTAGTGACGACAGACTCACAAATAGTGCCAATTTGCAGGAGCTGGGATGATGCTGGCGGGAAAGGAGACAACCGAGCGCGTTGTCGCTTTCACGGTATCCATCGGCTTTTTACAAGACTTGTTGTCCAGCCTTGAGGGTATTTGCGCACAAGGGCAGTTCAACGAGTTTTTGAACCAGGCCGGCATTCCCGCTGCATTGACAAAGCAGGACAATGCCCGCGTCACGCATAATCAGCTGGTGCGCTTGTATCAGGCGGCGGCGGTCGGTACCGGAGACGAAATGATGGGGCTCTGGTCGCGCAGCATTCGAAGCGGGGCTCTCAAGCTGCTTTGCAAAGGTCTGCTCGACGCCAGTTCTGTGTCGGTCGCCATGTATCGGTTTACCCAATTCTGGAATTTATTGTTGGACGACTATGAACTGGTTTTCAGCGATAAAGATACCTACCCTTGCATTGCCGTACGGCCACGCCGGCCTGACGTGGCACTGAATCGATTCGGACACGCGTTGATGTTGAAATTGATTCATGGCGTGGCATCCTGGCTGGTGGGGCGCGAACTTCCGCTGCATAGGATTACGCTGGGGTTCGATTGTCCCGTGTACGCAGAGGATTATCGGATTCTATTTCCTGTTGCTGTTACGTTTAACGCGTCCTGTTCGTCAATTTCTTTTCCGGAAGGCATCGGAAAACTAGGGTTCAGGCGGTCTTATGCCGAATTGCTGCCGTTTTTGCAGAGGGCGCCCAGGGATTGGATCTTCACCACATATAAAGAGCACTCTTTTCAGTTGAAGGTGCGCGAGTATCTACATAGTGGGGGGCGGCTGCACCATTCCTTGACGGAAGTGGCGGACTCATTGCATATGTCGACGCGCACACTGATTCGCAGGCTGGCTGCCGAAAACACGTCTTTCCAGAACATAAAAGACGGCTTGCGTCGCGACTTGGCCATTCTGGACCTCACCATCAGCAACAAAAGCTTGGATGACATTGCCCATGGCTTGGGTTTCAAGTCGGTGTCCGTCTTCCACCGGGCATTCAAGATCTCGACGGGCAGTACGCCGGGCGCGTACCGGAATTTTAACTAAATAGCGGCTACGCCATGATGAGATCCGTCATTGATCCAGGACCATCAGGTATTTGTCGGTTCATCGCCTCTGGGCTGGATGGGGTCGCTTAGCCCGGAAATTTCATTATTGTTGTAGAAACGGGTAGGCAATCCCGTGCCAAAGGCTTATGGTTACTGGTATTCGACGCCACAACCAAACGGGATTGCCTATGCCAAATCGTACCACTGAACATCT
>NZ_PDNW01000023.1 GCF_002849655.1 Pollutimonas subterranea | reverse complement strand
AGGTGGTCCCACTCCTTCCCATCCCGAACAGGAACGTGAAACGCCTTTGCGCCGATGATAGTGGACGTACGTCTGTGAAAGTAGGTCATCGTCAAGCTCTTATGCAGTAAGAAAACCCCCGCCCGTGCAAACGTGCGGGGGTTTTTGTATTGGGCGCGCCAATCGCATCATTAAGGACAGGCGCCGCGTACGCCGACCATCGGGACATGAGAGTTTCGCATTATTGCTTAGGCTCGCCCAGTGCGCGCGCCAGCACCAGAGCGACATGCTCAGCCCGGCGCGGCCCTTGGGCTCGCGTGCCATCGGCAATCTGGTGGCGACAACTGGTGCCGTCGGCAATTACCAATGTATCGTGGCCTGCCTTGCGGATGGCCGGCAACAGTGACAGTTCGGCCATTTGCATGGACGCCTCGTAATGACTGGCTTCATAGCCGAAACTGCCTGCCATTCCGCAACAGCTGGATTCGATCAAGTCGACGTGCAGGTCCGGTATAAGCGCCAGCACCTGTTGTATGGGCTTGACGGCGTCGAACGCTTTTTGATGGCAATGTCCATGCAACAGGGCCCGTTTCTCGGGCAGGGGCAACAACCGAAGCTTCAACCGTCCGGCCTTATGTTCCTGGACCAGGAATTCTTCGAATAGAAATGCATGCTTCGCCAATAACTGTGCGTCGTCCCCCAAACCCATCACGAGGAATTCGTCACGCAAGGTAAGCAGGCAGGATGGCTCCAGGCCGACAATGGGTATGCCTCGGCGCACGAAGGGCTGCAGCGCTTCCATGACACGGCGTGCCTCGGCTTTGGCCTGGTCGACCATGCCGGCAGCCAGGTAAGTGCGGCCGCAACAGAGAGGCTTGCTTCCACTGTTATCGCCTGGGGTCGGGCGGGCGATATGCACCCGATAGCCGGCGGCCAGCAGTACTTTGTGTGCCGCGCGGGCATTTTCAGACTCGAAGTAGTTGTTGAAGGTGTCGGCGAACAGCACCACATCCGCCACGTCGGCTTCTGTCGTCGGCGCGTGGCGCAGAAACGTATCGCGACGCCATCTGGGAAGAGTCCGCTTCGCGGAGAGTCCCAGGTATCGTTCCGTAAGCGCTGCGGCTCCGGGCAGGGTATCGCGCAAGTTGAACAGGAAAGGAAAGCGGGCTGCCCACGGGGCCCAGCGCGGCAGTGTGGCAACCAGTTTTTCCTTAAGCGTAAGTCCATGCTTGTGTTGCCACTGATGCAGGAATTCGATCTTCATCTTGGCCATATCGACGCCGGTAGGGCAATCGCGTTTACAGCCTTTGCAACTGACACATAAATCCAGCGTGGCACGCATCTCGTCGGACGTGAACGCATCAGGCCCTAGTTGCCCGGACAGGGCCAGGCGCAGTGTATTGGCCCGTCCACGTGTCAAATGCTGTTCGTCCCGGGTAATGCGGTAGCTCGGGCACATGGTGCCTGCATCGAATTTGCGGCAGTGGCCATTGTTATTGCACATTTCAATGGCTTTGGCAAAACCTCCCGCAGGATCGCCGCCCGTTCCCGGCGCGGTTATGGTATCGGTGTCGGGATCGCTGCTGACGTTCCATGCCGACCAGTCGAGGGCTGGTGTGAAGGCCACCGGCTGATAGCCCGGTTTGAAACGGAACAGCGATGTATCGTCCATTTTGCTGCATCGCACGATCTTGCCCGGATTCATGAGCCCATCGGGATCGAAGAGGTCCTTGATTTCCTCGAACGCCCTGGTCAGGCGTGGGCCGAACTGCCACGATACCCATTCGCTGCGCACCAATCCGTCTCCGTGTTCACCCGAAAACGCGCCCTTGTATTCGCGCACCATGGCAGCCGCTTCCACGGCGATAGCCCGCATTTTTTCGGCGCCGCCGGCCCGCATGTCGAGAATGGGCCTGACATGCAGCGTGCCCACCGAGGCATGCGCATACCAGGTGCCGCGCGTACCGTGCTTGCGAAAAACTTCCGTCAGCCTGCTGGTATATTCCGCCAGATGCTCAAGCGGCACTGCACAGTCTTCGATGAAAGAGACAGGCTTGCCGTCGCCGCGCATGCTCATCATGATATTGAGGCCGGCTTTGCGCACTTCCCAAAGGGCTTTTTGTTCTGGTGCGCCTTCCATTTCGACCACCGAGCCGGGCAAGCCCAGGTCGCCCATCAGCTCTACCAGCTGGTGCAGTTTGCGGACCTGCTCTTCGGATGATTCGCCGGCGAATTCAACCAATAGTATGGCTTCCGGCGTGCCCCTCAGCGCTTGTTCGATAACCGGCTTGAAGGCCGGGTTGCTCCGTGCCAGGTCGATCATGGTGCGGTCCACCAGTTCCACGGCGCAAGGGCCGAGCTTGACGATGTGTTGCGTCAACGCCATGGCTTGGTAGAACGTCGGGAAATTAACCACGCCCAGGGTTTTGCTGGTGGGCAGCGGCGCCAGTTTCAGGGTGATCTGCTTGGTATAGGCAAGCGTGCCTTCGCTTCCTACCAGCAGGTGCGCCAGGTTTACGCTGCCATTATCGGTATAAGGCCTGGGATTCTGCGGGTAGAAGATATCGAGGTTATAGCCACCGACCCGACGCAGGACGGCGGGCACTCTGTTTTCGATCTGTTCCCGCTCGCGCAGCGCTATGGCTTGCACGCGGCAAACAATGTCGGCCACGCGCGGGGCGGCATGGCGCATCGTGTTTTCATCGCCGAACAGCCCTTCGGTGCCGTCGGATAAAAGGGCGTCGATACTATGCACGTTATGCACCATATTGCCATAGGCAATCGAGCGCGAGCCACAGGAATTATTGCCCGCCATGCCTCCCAGCGTGCACTGCGCCGCGGTGCTGACATCAACCGGGAACCAGACCCCATGTGGCTTGAGATGGGCATTCAAGTGATCGAGCACAATTCCTGGTTCGACCGTGACCGTCATGGCCTCGAGGTCCAGTTCAACGATACGGTTAAGGTACTTGCTATTGTCGACGACCAGTGCTGCGCCGACCGTCTGACCGCATTGGGAGGTGCCGCCGCCTCGGGCCAGCAGAGGGATTTCCAGTTCGCGGCAAAGGCTTAATGCCGTACGCACATCAGTCATCGATTTGGGAATCAACACGCCAACCGGATCTATCTGGTAGATGGAGGCATCGGTCGCATAGCGGCCCCGGGAGCCTTGGTCGAACAACACTTCGCCTTCGACTTCACGTTGGAGGCGGGCCGCGAGATCGTTACGGTGCACGCTGGAATAAAGGCCGGCTTGTTTTGGCAGAGCTGCGTTCATCGGATTCCTGATTCATGGCTGGCTTAACGTGGTCAAGCCGGGTCGTGGCTGCGGGACGCGGCCAGTTTCAAGTCTTCAAGTACGGTTTCGCCTTTGCGTTGCAGGTGATTGCGCATGATGAGTGCCAGGCGGGCGCCATCACGCGCTGCCAGGGCGTCGACCATGTCGATGTGTTCGCGCATGGCGGCGTCCCATTTGTCGTGATTGAGATTGGAACGGAACCGCAAGTTTTGCAGGCGCAGGTTGATGGTCGTATACACCTGCGACAACAGGAGGTTGTGCCCGGCCGCATTGATGCGGTCATGAATTTCCCTGTTCATGTGGTAGTAGGCGGGAAGGTCGCGGCGCGCGTGGCACGCCTGCATTTCAAAAGTAAGCGCCTTGATTTCGGCGATTTCCTGGTCGCTGATGCGGCGGCAGGCAAGATCGCCCGACAAGGCCTCGAGCGCGCCCATTACTTCGAAGCTCTCACGGACGTCTTTTTCCGATAGCGCAATAACCTGCGCGCCGCGGTTAGGCTGGATTTGCACAAGGCCATCAGCGGAAAGCAAGCGAAAGGCCTCCCGCAGCGGCGTGCGTGAAACCTGCAACTGGTCGCACAAGGCGCGTTCGTTCAGACGCGCACCGGCTGCGAGCTTGCCTTCGATAATCATTTTCCGCAGGCGCTCGGCGACCGCGGTGGGCAGGGTGCGCCGGTCCACCGCAGACGCTGCAACGGCTTCCGACACGCCGACAGGCGAGTTTGAAGCGGCGGCAGAGTTGTGGAGGTCATTTTTCATTTGGTATACAAAAATACATGGTTTTTTGACAGTGAAAGGTGGTGAGAGCCCCAAACTTGGACCCGGGAGAACTCAATCAATATATGGCCTTGCCATTGATAGATCGGGCTGATTTATAGTGTGGTGCAACAAAAATTATGCTTGCACCCTGATTACGTGATGCTTATTATTTACCAATATTTGTATTTTGTATACCACATCAAGTAGGGGCTCATTCATGATTCCGTTGCATTCTCATCCCGCCGGCCGTCATTTTTTGCAGATTCCTGGGCCGACCAATGTGCCGGATCGGATTTTGCGCGCCATCGATAACGTCACGATAGACCATCGTGGACCCGAATTCGGTGTGCTGGGCAAGTCGGTGCTGGGAGGATTGAAAAAGGTCTTCAAGACCCAAGCGGACGTGGTCATCTATCCTTCCTCGGGAACGGGGGCCTGGGAGGCCGCGCTGGTGAACACGCTTTCGCCGGGTGATCTCGTGCTGATGGTGGAAACCGGCCATTTCGCGACATTATGGAAAAAATTGGCGCTTAAACTGGGATTGCAGGTCGAGTTCCTGGAGGGGGACTGGCGCCATGGCATCGACCCTGCGCAAATCGAAGCGCGTCTGGCGGCCGATAAGGCGCATCAGATCAAGGCCGTGTGCGGCGTGCACAATGAAACGGCCACCGGCGTAACCAGCAATATTGCGGCCCTGCGTAAAGCCATGGACAGCAGCGGCCATCCGGCCTTGCTCATGGTGGATACCATTTCCTCTTTAGGCTCCATGGATTACCGCCACGACGAGTGGGGGGTCGACGTGACGGTCGCCGGATCGCAAAAAGGACTGATGTTGCCGCCTGGCCTGTCTTTCAATGCCATCAGCGCCAAGGCGCTGGCCGCCACTGAAACCGCCGCCTTGCCGCGTTCATATTGGGACTGGAAGGAAATGCTGGCCATTAATCCGTCGGGCTATTTCCCGTATACGCCGGCCACGAACATGCTTTACGGTTTGCACGAGGCGCTGGAAATGCTGTTTGCCGAAGGCCTGGACAACGTCTTTGCCCGGCACGATCGCTTTGGCGAGGCAACACGGCGGGCCGTACGGGCATGGGGCCTGGAAATCCTTTGCCAAAACCCCAGTGAATACAGTTCGGCGCTCACGGCGGTGGTCATGCCGGACGGCCATAGCGCCGATGCATTCCGTAAAGCCGTCCTCCAGCATTTCAATATGTCGCTGGGGCAAGGACTAAGCAAGTTGGCCGACAAAGTATTCCGTATCGGCCATCTTGGTGATATGAATGATCTGACGCTTTGCGGCACGCTGGCGGGGGTCGAAATGGGTTTGGAGGTTGCTGGAGTACCTCATAAAAAAGGTGGAGTACAGGCAGCCATGGACTACCTGACCCAATCAAGCATGGCGGCACTGGCGCGGGCAGCATAGGCCGTTTCCGTAGCACCAACCGGAGGAGAGACAAATGAAGCATTCAACTCGCAGGCTACCGAATAAACTGTATCTGCTGTCATCGCTGGCGTTGCTGGCCGGCGCGGGGATCGTCCCGGCCCATGCCGCGGCTTGGGAGCCGACCCGATCGGTCGAGATCATCGTACCCGCCGGTGCGGGCGGCGCTTCCGACCAAATGGCGCGGACTATCCAGAGCATCATCCTCAAGCACAAGCTGATGAAGCAGTCCACCCTGGTATTGAACAAGGGCGGCGCCAGCGGAGCGGAAGGCATTATGGATACCAAGGCATCGCAGGGCAATCCGCATAAGTTGATGGTGGCTTTTTCCGCCATCTATACCTTGCCCATTGCCGTCGACCTTCCGTTTAACTGGACCGATCTGAACCCGATCGCCATGATCGCACAAGACGAATTTTTATTATGGACTAATGCTGAAGCCGGGTACAAGACAGCGCCTGATTATCTGAAAGCCGTGAAAGCGGCCCCGCCGGGAACGTTCAAGATGGGTGGGACCGGCGCCAAGCGCGAAGACCAGATCATTACGGTAGCGCTTGAAAAGGCGGCGGGGGTCAAGTTTACCTATGTGCCCTATAAAAGCGGTGGCGAAGCGGCCACCCAGTTGGTCGGCAAGCACACCGATTCCAACGTCAATAATCCAAGCGAAAACATCGCGCAGTGGCGAGCCGGCCAACTAACTGCCCTTTGCGTTTTTTCCAACGAACGCATGGTCTACAAGGAAAAGGTCACCAAGGACCTATCCTGGGCCGATATCCCGACCTGCAAAGAGCAAGGCTACGATGTCCAGTACCAGATGCTGCGCGGTTTCTTCCTGCCAGGCGGCACTACGCCGGAGCAAGTAGCCTACTACGCCGATTTGCTCAAGAAGGTGAGCCAGACGCAGGAATGGAAAGACTATCTGGCCAAGCAGGCGCTGAAAGGCGAGTACCGCGACGGCGACGATTTTGTGCAGTTCCTGAAGAAGGACGAAGCCAATCACAAATCCCTGATGCAGGAAGCGGGCCTGGCCAGTAAAAAATAAACCAAGGAAGCCCTGAATGAAGCATGAGCAAGCAGGCAGTGGCCCATCGGGCGGGGGGTGGTCGCACAGCGCGATCGATGCGGCAACTGCAGTCGTCATCTTCGTCATCGGTGTGGTCATGATGATAGACAATCATCGTATCGGGTCCAACTGGGCGGAAGATGGACCCGAGTCAGGGTATTTCCCTTTTCATATTGGTCTTATTCTCTGTATTGCCAGTGTGGCTGTGCTGCTCAAGTCGCTATTCGGCAAGCAGCGCAATCGGGAAATATTTGTAAGCTGGCTGCGGTTCAGGCTGGTGCTCATGGTTCTGGCGCCCACTGCGCTTTATGTGCTGACCATCCAATTTCTTGGCATTTATCTGGCGTCCACGCTCTTTATCGCGGCGTTCATGCGCGTGCTGGGCAAGATCAGCTGGATTAAAACTGTGCTGATCAGCGTGGGAGTGAATGTGCTGCTGTTCTGGATGTTCGAGATCCAGTTCATGGTGCCTCTGCCCAAGGGCCCGCTCGAGGCTCTGCTCGGCTATTGAAACCCACGGCAGGAGAATTCACCAGTGGATGAACTCAACGCTTTACTTCATGGATTTGCAACTGTCCTTAGCTGGTACAACATAGGCATGATGGTGATCGGGCTGGTGCTGGGCGTCATCATAGGCGTCCTGCCGGGCTTGGGCGGACCCAACGGGGTGGCGATTTTGCTGCCGCTTACGTTCACCATGCCGCCGACCTCCGCCATCATCATGCTGTCCTGCATCTATTGGGGCTCTTTGTTTGCAGGGGCCATTACCTCGATCCTGTTCAATATACCGGGCGAGACGTCCTCGGTGGCCACGACCTTCGACGGTTACCCGCTGGCCCAGCAAGGCAAGGCCGGTACTGCGCTGACTGCTTCCTTCACCGGGTCGTTCTTTGGCGCGCTGTCGGGCGTGTTGCTCATTACCTTCCTGGCTCCGCTAGTGTCCCGGTTCGCCCTCAGGTTCGGCCCTCCCGAGTTCTTCGCGGTGTTCCTGCTTACCTTCTGCAGCTTTGTGGGAACGGACAAGAAAACACCATTCAAGACGGTGATCTCCATGATGCTGGGGTTTGGCCTGGCCGCGATCGGCATGGACACCATAAGTGGTGGTTTGCGCATGACTTTCGGCTGGTCGGAATTATTAAGGGGAGTCGATTTCCTCGTCGTCGTCATTGGCTTATTCGGCATCGGCGAAATTCTGGTCAGCATGGAGGAAGGGCTGCGGTTTGAAGGCAAGAACGGCAAGATCAACCTCAAAGTAGTGCTGCAGACCTGGAAGACAATGCCGAAATATTGGGCGACGCTGGTACGCAGCACACTCGTCGGCTGCTGGATGGGCGTCACGCCCGGCGGCGCAACGGCCGCCTCGTTCATGGGTTATGGGCTGGCGCAGCGTTTTTCGCGCAACGGACACAAGTTCGGTACTGGAGAAGTCGAGGGTGTCATTGCCCCCGAGACTGCCGCCCATGCCTCAGGCACTTCCGCGCTGCTGCCCATGCTTGCGCTGGGTATTCCCGGTTCGGCGACGGCCGCGGTGCTGCTGGGCGGACTCATGATCTGGGGTTTGCAGCCTGGCCCGCTATTGTTCGTCGAGCAAAAGGAATTCGTCTGGGGGCTTATTGCGAGTATGTATTTGGGCAATTTCGTGGGATTGATTCTCGTGCTGAGTACAGTGCCCTTGTTCGCCGCCATTCTGCGCATCCCGTTTGCGATCGTCGCGCCCATCATTATTGTGGTGTGTGCGATCGGCGCCTATTCAGTCCATAGCGCGATGCTGGATGTCTGGTTCATGCTGCTGTTTGGCGTGGTGGGTTATGTACTGAAGAAACTTTCCTATCCCCTGGCTCCCATGATTCTCGCCCTGGTGCTGGGCGATCGCATGGAAGACGCGTTCAGGCAGTCCATGTTGGGACCCAATACCGGCTTGCATGTTTTCTGGTCGAATACGCTGGTGGGCACTATTACCACCCTGGCCTTGATCATGCTGTTCTGGCCGTTGGTGCAGTGGTTGTGGCGGACCGTGCGCAGGTAGCCGCCGCAAGGCGGAGCCTACGACCAGCCCTGGTTCAACAACCGCCAGGTTTCGAAAATGGGCAATCCCATGACACCTGTGTAGCTGCCTGAAATGTGTTCGATAAATACAGCGGCCTTTCCCTGTATGCCGTAAGCGCCTGCCTTGCCCATGGGTTCGCCCGTCGCACAGTAGTCGTCTATTTCTGCGTCTGAAAGCGACTTGAAGCGGACTTGTGTAATGGATACATCTTCCAGGAGCTGGTCGCCATAGGCCAGCACTACGGCAGTATGGACGGTATGTGTGCGCCCGGACAGGCACGCAAGCATACGCCGGGCATCGTCGCGGCTGGCCGGCTTGCCCAGGATATCGTTATCCAGTATCACGGTGGTATCGGCCGACAACACAGGGCGGCTGGCGTCCAGGGCGTCCGCCGCGCCCGATGCATGTTCCCGGGAAAGCCAGTGCCTGGCACGGATGGCCTTTTCGCGTGCAGTGCGGCAAACGTAAACATCCGGCGCTTCGTTGTCCAGGCGCGGTTCGTCTTCGCCTTGCGGGGCAGGCACTGTGAGTATGTCGTGGTTGACACCCATCTGCAGCAGGATTTCGTGCCGGCGCGGACTGGCCGACGCCAGGTAAATCGTGGGGAGTTTCATCGGCGGGCGCCTAATTCACCTTGAGTATTTTCATGCCGTTGGTGCCGCCGCTGTTGCTGAAAAAATCGCCCTTGGTAAGGATGATCCAGTCGCCTTCCTGCAGCAGCGATTGCTCTTTGAGCTTTTCTATGGCGGCGTCGCTGACCTGCGCAGGGTCCATCTGGGCGGCGTCGAAGGCCACGGTATAAACGCCGCGGAACAGGGCGGCGCGGCGTTGGGTGCCGGCATGGCGCGTGTAGCAATAAATAGGCACACCCGAACGTATGCGCGACATGATCAAAGGGGTATGGCCGCTTTCTGTAAGGCTGATGATGGCCTTGACGCCGGGGAAATGGTTGGCAGCATACATGGTGGCCAGCGCAATGGTTTCATCGCAGCGTGTAAATGTTTCCCCTAGCCGGTGTTGTGAACGCGTGGTGGTGGGTTCTTGTTCCGCACCCAGACAGACGCGCGCCATGGCGGTCACCGCTTCGACCGGATATTGGCCCGACGCGCTTTCCGCCGAGAGCATCACGGCGTCGGTGTAATCGAGTACCGCATTGGCCACGTCCGACACTTCCGCGCGTGTCGGCAGAGGGCTGTTGATCATCGATTCCATCATCTGTGTGGCCGTGATGACCAATTTGTTATGCGTACGGGCGTGCTGGATGATGCGTTTCTGAATGCCTACCAAACGTGCATCGCCCACCTCGACCCCCAGGTCGCCCCGCGCCACCATGACGCCATCGCTGACCATGATGATGGCGTCCAGCGCGCGATCATCGGCGACGGCCTCGGCGCGTTCGATTTTGGCGATGATCCAGGCCTGGCTGCCGGCTGCTTCCACCAGTGCGCGCGCTTCTTCGATGTCGTGTCCGTAACGGGGAAAAGACACCGCGACGTAATCCATTTCGAGTTCGGCCGCCAGCTTGATGTCTTCACGGTCTTTGTCGGTAAGGCTGGGGGCCGAAATGCCGCCTCCCCGTCGATTGATGCCTTTGTTGTTGGAGAGAGGTCCACCGACGGTCACTACGGTGTGCACCGAATATTCGTCGACGTTTTCTACCATCAGGACTACCCGTCCATCATCCAGCAGCAGTTCGTCGCCCGGATGGCAGTCCTGGACGAGGCTGGGGTAGTCAATACCGACTATGGTCTCGTCGCCTTCGTCGGCTGGATGAGCATTCGACAAGGTGAACGGCTGTCCTGCCTTGAGCGTGACGCTTGAATTGGCAAAGCGTGCAATCCGTATCTTGGGCCCTTGCAGATCACCCATGATGGCGACATAGCGGCCGTGTTTCTCTGCCAGCGAGCGTACCAGCCTGGACCGGTTGCGGTGATCGTCAGGCTCGCCATGTGAGAAGTTCAGGCGGGCCACATCCATGCCGGCGAGTATGAGTTGTTCGATTTTTTCGGGGCTGGAGCTGGCTGGCCCCAAGGTCGCTACGATTTTAGTGCGGCGTCTAGTCATGACAGCAACGAGTCCTTTATTGCGCCGGTCAGGCGCGATGATAGGGATGGCCTGTCATGATAGCCCACGCACGATAGAGTTGCTCTGCCAATACGACACGAACCATGGGGTGGGGCAGTGTCAGCGAAGACAGCCGCAAGCGGCTGGTGCAACTGCGCTTTAGCGTGGCATCGAGCCCATCCGGACCGCCGATAAGGAAGACGATGTCCTGGCCGCTGCCGCGCCAGCCCTCGAGCTCGCGGGACAATCCCATGGTATCCAGGTCCTTGCCATGTTCGTCAAGGGCGATACGCATGGCGTGCGCGGGGATGGCGGCTTCAATACGGCGCGCTTCCGCCTGCATCATCTGGGCGGGGGTTTTCCCGGATGTCCGGGGTTCGGGTTTGATTTCTTTCAGTTCAAGGGCACAATCGGGAGGCATGCGCCGCGAATAATCGCGCCAGGCGGTTTCGACCCAGTCCGGCATGCGCATTCCCACCGCGACGATGATCAGTTTCATCGACAGGCCTGTTATTGCTCGTCGTTGTCGTCGTAGTCGAAGGATTCCGGCATGCTGGGCTGCATCGACTGCGGCAACAGCTTTACGTTGACCGGCCTGCCACCCCAGATTTCTTCCAGATTGTAGTATTGACGAATTGCCGGAGTCATGCAGTGAATGACAATGTCGCCCAGGTCGACCAGGACCCATTCACCTGTGTCTTCGCCCTCGTAGGCGACGATGGGAATCTTATGGCCACGGGCGCTGTCGGCAACGCTTGAGGCGATTGCGCGCGTTTGGCGGTTGGACGAGCCCGTGGTGATGATGACGCGGTCGAACAACCCGGTTATGTGGGTGGTGTTGAAGATTTTGATGTCTTGTGCTTTGACGTCTTCAAGGGCGTCAATGACAAGGCGTTGCAGTTTTTGAATTTCCATGGATGAACTATACCGTGAGACGTTAGGCAACAGGCGCTTGATAGAGCCCATTTTGTTTAATATATTGCGCCACAGCAACATCGAGCAGTCCATCGGTGGACTCCCCGCGAGCCAGTCGTTGGCGCACCAGCGTTGCCGAAATTTCCGTGGGCTCGAAGGGCAGTTCGATCAGATGACGATCCAGCTTTTCCAGATGCTCGATAAGGTCCTGGGCCGCGGTAAGACGCGCACCGGGTCGTTGTGCGACCGCGAGTGTGACCAGGCTGGCAATTTCCTGCCAATACTGCCATGAGCAGAAGTTTTCAAGCTGATCGGCGCCCAATATCCAGAAATAGTCGGCGTTCTTGGGAAGCTCACGCAAGGTATCAATGGTATAGGTCGGGCCTCCTCGTTGGATTTCAAGTGGATTGACATGCAGATGTGCATGGCCGGCAGTTGCGATGTGCAGCATGGCGAGCCGATGCGCGGCGGTGGCTGCCAGGGGGCCGCGCTGCCACGGATCGGCAGCAGGTATCAACTGGACCTCGTCCAGGGCCAATGCCGTTCTTGCTGTTTCAGCCAGGGCGATATGCGCCAGGTGCACAGGATCGAAACTGCCGCCGAGCAGGCCCGTCTTTTTCAAAGCCATTCGCGTGGCCGCAAGTAGTTGGAAAGGGCGGCTTCAGGCGTTCCTTCTTTTGGCGACCAACTGTAGCGCCATGCCGCCATGGGCGGCATGGACAGCAGGATGGATTCCGTGCGCCCGCCCGATTGAAGTCCAAACAGTGTGCCGCGGTCGAACACCAGGTTGAATTCGACGTAGCGGCCGCGCCGATAGGCCTGGAATTCGCGTTGTCTGTCAGTGTAAGGAGTGAGTTGTCGTTTCTCTACGATGGGCATGTAGGCATTAAGAAAGCAATTGCCCACCGACGTCGTCAACGCAAAGCAGTGATCGAAGCCGCCTTCATTCAGGTCATCGAAGAAGAGTCCGCCGACACCGCGGGTTTCGTCGCGATGCTTCAAATAGAAATACTGATCACACCACTTTTTGTAGGCGGGATACTTGTCGGCGCCGAAGGGTGCCAGGGCATCGCTGCAGACTTGATGAAAGTGGCGGGCGTCTTCATCAAAGGGATAGTACGGAGTCAAATCGAGTCCGCCGCCGAACCAGAAGACATCCTCTTGCCCATCATGCATGGCGCGCGCAACGAAAAGGCGGACATTCATATGCACGGTCGGCACATAGGGATTGCGGGGGTGCAGCACCAGTGAGACACCCATCGCTTCCCAGGCGCGGCCTGCAAGTTCGCTGCGGTGTGCGCTGGCCGAGGGGGGCAAGGTCTTGCCTTGTACATGGCTGAACAGCACCCCTGCGCGTTCGAAGAGCGGACCGCCCTCAAGGTAGCGCGACAAGCCGCCGCCGCCTTCCTCGCGCGTCCATTGGTCTGCCGCGAAGGTGGAACCGTCGGCGGCCTCGAGGGCTGCAACGATGCGCGCCTGAAGATCCAGGAAATAGTCGTAGGCGACGGAAATCGGAACGGTCAAATCGGACTCCTTATGTTGAACTGGCCCCGGCCGGTATGGCGCGCCATCCGATGTCCCTGCGGAACTGCTGTCCGGCGAAGTGAGTCTGGTCAATGGCTGCATAGGCCGCCGCCTGGGCCGACTTTACCGAGTCGGCGAGCACTGTTACGCACAGCACCCGTCCACCCGATGTTTTCAGTATGCCATTATCGAGTACGGTCCCCGCATGGAACACCATGCATTCGGGGGTGTCAGGGGCTAGACGGCTGATCGTATCGCCGTTGCGCGGCGTCGCCGGGTAGTTGTGGGCCGCCATGACAACGCCCAATGCCGTGCGCGGATCCCAGTCTATGGTGGCTTCGTCCAGCCGCTGTGCAACGGCAAGCTCGAATACCTCGGCCAGATCGCTTTTTATGCGCATCACGATGGGTTGGGTTTCGGGATCGCCCATGCGGCAATTGAACTCGAGCACCTTCAATGTACGCGTGGCGTCCGGACCGCTGCCTATCATGAGGCCCGCATACAGAAAGCCAGTATAGGGTATGCCGTCTTTGGCCATGCCGGCGATCGTCGGATCGATGACTTCACGCATGATGCGATCGTGAAGCGCCGCACTGATGACCGGGGCCGGTGAATAAGCGCCCATGCCGCCTGTATTGGGTCCCAGGTCGTTGTCTTTCAGGCGCTTGTGATCCTGGCTGGTGGCCAGTGGCAGCACGCTGCGCCCATCGCACAGGACGATGAAGCTGGCTTCCTCGCCGAGTAGGCACTCTTCGATTACGACGCGCGCACCGGCCGCGCCTAGCGACCCGTCGCCCAGCATCTGGTCCACGGCATCGCATGCTTCGTCCGCCGTGGCGGCAACCACCACGCCTTTCCCGGCCGCCAGCCCATCGGCCTTGACCACGATGGGCGCACCCTGTTCGGCAATATAGGCTTTTGCAAGGGCGGGATCGGTGAAGGTTTGGTAGGCCGCGGTAGGAATATGGTGACGCACCATGAATGCCTTGGCGTAGTCTTTGGAGCTTTCAAGTTGTGCCGCCGCCTGAGTGGGTCCGAATATCTTCAAGCCGGCTGCCTGGAAGGCATCGACCACCCCGGCCGCCAAAGGCGCCTCCGGGCCGACTACCGCAAACGCAACCTGTTCTTTCCGGGCAAATGCAACGAGTTCGTCGACATTGGTCAGTGGTATGTTTTGCAATCGTTCAGACCGGGCGGTTCCACCGTTGCCCGGGGCGATGTATACCGTTTCCACACGGGCGGACTTTGCCAATTTCCAGGCCAGGGCGTGTTCGCGGCCTCCGCCACCGATTACAAGTAGTTTCATAGTGTGAGTTGTGCTGTAAGACGTGTTGAAAATGAATGGTGGAATCGTTCGGGCGCCTTAGTCGGCTTCGTCGAGAACGGCGTTGGTAAAGACTTCCTGCACGTCGTCCAGGCCTTCAAGCACGTCCAGCATTTTTTGCATCTTGATGGCGTCCTCGCCGGCCAGTTCGGTTTCGCTTAGGGCCTTCATGATGACGCCCTGGACCTCCGGCACCAGCGATGCCTGTTCGAATGCCGTCTTGACGGCGGCATAGTCGGCGGGTGCGCAAATGACTTCGATCATGCCTTCATCATCGGTCTGGATGTCTTCGGCACCCGCCTCAAGCGCGGCTTCCATGACTTGCTCTTCGGGTGTTCCCGGAGCGAATAGAAACTGACCGCAGTGCTGAAACATAAAAGCCACTGAGCCTTCCTGGCCGAGGTTGCCGCCATGTTTGCTAAGGGCATGGCGCACATCGGCGACCGTGCGGATGCGATTATCGGTCATGCAGTCGATAATGACCGCGGCCCCGCCCACACCATAGCCTTCATAGCGGATTTCCTCGTAGTTGGCACCATCGGCTCCACCGGCGCCGCGCTGGATGGCGCGCTGGATGTTCTCTTTGGGCATATTGGCGGCCATGCCTTTGTCCCAGGCCATCCGCAGGCGAGGGTTGGAATCAGGGTCGGCGCCACCGGCGCGCGCAGCGACCGTGATTTCGCGAATGATTTTTGTCCAGAGCTTGCCTCGTTTGGCATCTTGGCGACCCTTTCGGTGCTGGATGTTCGCCCATTTACTGTGACCGGCCATAAATTGATATTTAATTCAAGAGAAAGAAGGGATTTTAACGCGTGCACGGGAAGTGGCATCGAATTACACTTGGCGTTCTTTTTAGCGCTGTCCGAAATGGTGGAAAACTAATGGCCGATCCTGTTGTTATTGCTAAAAATGCCAATGCCGATACAGTATTGCTTCCGCAATTGGCCAATCGCCATGGCTGCATCACGGGCGCGACCGGTACGGGAAAGACAGTGACATTGCAGTTGCTTGCCGAGGCGTTCTCGCGCATGGGCACAGCAGTGTTCGTGGCGGACGTCAAGGGTGATCTCAGCGGAATCTCGCAAACAGGCGTATCCAGTCCCAAGTTGCAAGAGCGGCTGGCAAAGCTGGGCTTGCCCGAACCTGCATGGGGCGGCAGCCCTGTGGTGTTCTGGGATATCTTCGGCGAGCAGGGCCATCCGGTGCGCGCCACGGTCTCCGACATGGGCCCGCTGCTCCTGGCCCGCATGCTGGAACTGAATGACACCCAGGAAGGGGTTCTTAGCTTGGTATTCAAGGTTGCCGACGATGAAGGCCAGCTTATTCTCGACCTGAAAGACCTGCGTGCCATGCTTCAGCATATTGCCGATCGTTCGGCCGAACTACGCACCCGCTATGGCAACGTATCTTCAGCATCCATTGGCGCCATTCAGCGCAGCCTGCTGCGACTGGAATCGCAGGGGGCCGATAACTTCTTCGGCGAACCCATGCTCGATATTTTCGACTGGATACGCGTCAACGAAAAGGGACAGGGCATCGTCAATATCCTGGCGGCCGACAAACTCATGCAGTCGCCACGCCTGTATGCAGTATTTTTGCTCTGGATGCTCGGCGACCTGTACGAGGGCTTGCCCGAGGTCGGAGATCCCGAAAAACCCAAGTTCGTATTCTTTTTTGACGAGGCCCATTTGCTGTTCAACGATGCGCCCAAGGCTTTGCTGGAGAAAATCGAGCAGGTCGTAAGGCTGGTGCGATCAAAAGGCGTGGGCGTCTACTTCGTGACACAGAACCCACTGGACATTCCCGATGCAGTCCTGGGCCAGCTCGGAAATCGCGTACAGCACGCGTTGCGGGCCTTCACGCCGCGGGATCAGAAAGCCGTCAAGACCGCCGCGCAGACCATGCGGCCCAATCCTGGCCTCGATATAGAGGCTGCGATTACCGAGCTGGGCGTAGGCGAGGCCCTGATTTCACTGTTGGATGCCAAAGGCCGGCCTGTACCGACCGAAAGGGTATGGATGCTAGCCCCGGGAAGCCGGATAGGCCCGGCTACCGATCCCGAGCGCCACGCAGTACGCGCGGCATCCATGCTTGGCGGTAAATACGAGCAAATCGTTGATCGCGAATCGGCCTACGAAATTTTGCACCAGCGCGCCAGTTCCAAACCTGCCGACGCTGAAGTGTCCGCAGACGGCGGCGAGCCTGGCAAGGCCACAAGCACTGACGGCGGCCTGATGGGTACTGTCAACGATTTTCTTTTCGGCTCCACGGGTCCGCGAGGCGGACGCCGCGACGGCATCGTGCAGTCAACGCTCAAGAGTGCTGCGCGGCGTGCCGCCAATCAATTGGTGCGCGGCGTGCTGGGTTCGCTCATCGGGCGCAAGTAGGTCCCGCTGTACCGGGTTGCCCTGTCTCAGGACGGGCGCCATAATCATTTTTTTATAACTGAATAAGAGAGATCAAGGTGTCCAAGAACGTTCACAGTATCGCAGTCATCGCGGGTGATGGAATCGGCAAAGAAGTGATGCCGGAGGGAGTACGTGTCATGGACGCTGTGGCTGCCCGCCACGGTATCCGCTTCGAGTGGGAGCAGCTCGATTGGAGTTGCGATCACTACGCAAAGCATGGCCGCATGATGCCTGAAGACTGGAAAGAGCGCCTGAGCAAGCACGAAGCCATCTTCTTTGGCGCCATAGGCTGGCCCGACCTGGTGCCCGATCACGTCGCGCTGTGGGAATCCTTGTTCAAGTTCCGTCGCGAATTCGACCAGTACATCAACTTGAGGCCAGTCCGGTTGATGCCCGGCGTCAAGTCTCCCTTGGCCGATCGCAAGCCCGGAGATATCGATTTTTATATCGTCCGCGAAAATACCGAGGGCGAGTACTCCAACAGCGGCGGGCGTCTGTTCGAAGGCACCCAGCGCGAGGTGGTGATTCAGGAAAGCGTATTCACCCGCATCGGCGCCGAACGCGTATTGAAGTTTGCCTTCGAACTTGCGCAGAAGCGGGGCAAGCACCTGACGGCGGCAACCAAATCCAATGGCATCTCTATCTCCATGCCCTGGTGGGATGATCGCGTGGCGGAAATGTCGCAACACTATCCGGACGTGCGCTGGGACAAATATCACATCGATATCCTTTGTGCCCACTTCGTGCAGCATCCGGATCGCTTTGATGTGGTGGTTGCCTCGAACCTGTTCGGGGACATTCTCTCGGACCTGGGCCCAGCCTGCACCGGCACCATAGGAATAGCTCCATCGGCCAACCTCAACCCCGAGCGCAAGTTCCCGTCTTTATTCGAGCCGGTGCACGGTTCGGCGCCGGATATCTACGGAAAAGGCATTGCCAATCCTATAGGGCAGATCTGGAGCGGCGCAATGATGCTGGACTTCCTGGGTCATCCCGAGGCGGCACAGGAAGTCATCAATGCCATCGAGACCGTTCTGGAAAACGGCCCACGTACTCCGGACATGCAGGGCAGTGCCAGCACCCGGGAAGTCGGTCAGGCCGTCGCGGACGCCATCGGGCGGTCCTGATCTCGTATGGGCGGGGCGGCTGGCACTTCGCCCCGCTGCACGGACGAGCAAAAGGCGCAGGTCAATCCCGATTGGACCTGCGCGCTGGCAACCGGTCTTCGCCAGACGGGATTGGCTTGCCGGCGTGGACGCCGGTCTTGCGCAGTCCCGACCATACGATGGCGCCTATCATGAGCGATCCCCCCAGCAGCGCCCGGATCGATGGATATTGGGCAAACAGGATTGCCGCAAAGAAAATGGCGTACAGCGGTTCGAGCGCAATCACGATGCCCGCGCTGCGTGCCTTGAGTATCATCAGGCTGGACACCAGCAAATAATGCGACAGGGCGGTGCAAAACACGCCCAGCAGCGCTATCCACAACCAGTTGATGGCATCCAGTTGCGCCATCGCGGGGAAGGAAAAGGGCAGGGTAAGCAGCGCCACGACCAGGTTTTCCCAACACGCAACCTGTTGCGCGGGAATGTGCGCGGCGGCACGCCGGTTGATCAGGGTGAAAATGGCAAAGGCCAGACCCGACAGAATCGCCCAGGCCAGTCCCACGGTCGCTTCATCCTGGAAGTCGAAGGACGGCGTGACCAGCACCAGGCCCAGTGTGACCAGGGCCAGTATCAGCCATTCGGCCGTACTGACCTTTTCCTTGAAGAAAAGGCATTCGCATAACGTGATGAACGCGGGGAAACTGGCGAAGCCCAGGGTGGCGACCGCGACACCGGCAATCTTTACGCTTACGAAGAATGTGACCCAGTGCAGGGCCAGCATAGCGCCTGCGGCGACCAGGACCCCGATGTTCCGGGGCTTGAAGCCCTGCATCAGGGAGCCGCCCTGGTAGCGTATGAAGGCGAACAGCGCGAGGACCGCAAAGCTTGCACGGCCTGCGGTAATGACGATGGCATCGGCCTGGATAAGTTCGCCGAATATGCCGGTCAGGCCAAATAAAACGGCGGCGACATGAATCGCAAATAAAGCACTCTGACGATTCATTTTTTTCAGGTACAGGGTTGTAATAAGGATTTAAACTAAGCGCTCATCGCGCCCTAAATTATTACCTAAGGAGTTCGTCTTGGAAAACCAGGTCAAAGCTATACGCATCGAAGAAAACGGTGGCCCGGAAGTATTGAAACTTGTTTCGGTCGACGTGCCGGCGCCCGAAAAAAATGAGGTAACTATACGCCAGAAAGCCGTGGGCTTGAATTTCATCGATGTCTACTATCGCACGGGGCTGTACAAGCATCCGCTGCCCTGCGGTTTGGGCTTCGAGGCATCGGGGGTGGTCGAGGCGGTAGGCGCTGACGTCAAGCACCTGAAAGTTGGCGATCGCGTTGCATATGGCCAGAGCCCGTTGGGCGCCTACGCGCAAGCACGCAATGTACCCGCCGATCGTGTCGTCAAGCTTCCCAAGGGCGTGGATTTCGAACAGGCGGCCGCCATGATGCTCAAGGGCCTCACGGTGCAGTATCTGTTTCGCCAGACGTATCGCCTGCAAGGCGGCGAAACCATCCTCTTCCATGCCGCCGCCGGTGGCGTCGGGCTGATTGCATGCCAATGGGCCAAGGCCCTGGGCGTCAAGCTTATCGGAACGGTATCCAGTCCCGAAAAAGCGGCGTTGGCGAAATCCCATGGTGCATGGGAAGTCATCGACTATTCACGGGAAAATGTCGTCGACCGCGTCAACGAGCTGACCAATGGCAAGAAAGTGCCGGTCGTCTACGATGGCGTTGGTAAAGATACATGGCTTACGTCGCTCGATTGCCTGGAGCCGCGCGGCCTGATGGTCAGCTTCGGCAACGCATCCGGTTCGGTCGAAGGGGTGAACCTAGGCCTGTTGGCCAGCAAGGGTTCCCTGTATGTGACGCGTCCCACCCTGGGCACGCACGTGCCAACCCTCGAGAAAATGCAGGCGGCGTCCGATGAGCTTTTCGGGCTGGTAGCCAAAAAGAAAATCGACATCATCATTGGCCAGCGGTTCGCGCTGGAAGACGCCGGCCAGGCCCAGGAAGCACTCCAGGGCCGCAAGACCACCGGTGCGACCATACTGACTCTGGATTGAACGGCAACCGGACGGCTTTGCGCCGTCCGGCCTAGTCGGTGCGATGTCGATTGCGATGCTGGCCCGGTTTACCGGGCCAGCATCGCGCACGCTCATGACGCTTCGGTGTGATAGCGCCTTACGCGTTCCACTTCTTCCTTGGAACCCAGCACCACGCCTATGCGCTGATGCAGGGTAGTGGGCTGCACATCCAGGATGCGCTGGCTGCCATCGTGGGCAGCCCCGCCGGCCTGTTCGACAATGAAGCTCATGGGGTTGGCTTCATACATCAGGCGCAGCTTGCCGTTCTTGCCCGAAGGGCGTTCGTCCCGGGGGTACATGAAGATGCCGCCACGGGTGAGAATGCGGTGGACGTCGGCAACCATGGATGCGATCCATCGCATGTTGTAGTCTTTGCCCAAGGGCCCGCCCTTGCCGGCCAGGCAATCATCGATATAGCGCTTGACGGGTGCTTCCCAGTGACGCATGTTCGACATATTGATGGCGAACTCGGCGGTTTGCTCGGGAATGGTGATGTTCGGATCGGTCAGGACCCATGAACCCATTTCGCGATCCAGGGTGAAGCCCATGACGCCTGTGCCTACTGTCAGGACCAGCATCGTCTGGGGACCATACACGGCATAGCCCGCGGCAACCTGGCGCACGCCGGGTTGCAGGAAATCGTCTTCATCCACGTCACGGCCCGAAGCATGGTGCGGGGCGTGCAACACAGAGAAAATCGTGCCGATGGACACGTTCACGTCGATGTTCGACGAGCCGTCCAGGGGATCGAACAGGAGCAGGTATTCGCCTTTGGGGTATCGATTTGGAATCCTGTGTATCGTTTCCATTTCCTCTGACGCCATGGCGGCCAGATGCCCGCCCCACTCGTTGGCCTCCAGCAATATCTCATTGGACAGTACGTCCAGTTTCTTTTGCACTTCGCCTTGGACGTTTTCGCTTTCGAGGCTGCCCAGAACGCCGCCCAGGGCGCCTTTGCTGACTGCATGGCCGATGGCCTTGCAGGCCCGCGAGACCGTTTCTATAAGCAGGCGGACTTCCGCTGAAACTGCCTGTTCTTCTCTTTGCTGCTCGACCAAGTACTGCGTCAGTGTTGTGCGTTTCATTTGTACTCCTGCTGTATGTTCAATGCTTTGGAAACTATTTCGCTTACGTTGCGCGACAGTGTCGGATGTTGCTGGATGCGTTGTAGCCCGGCCTGCATGGCGTCACGGTTCGTGGCGGTAAAGCGGGCCCAGCTGTCGAAAGCCCGTGCCAGCCGTGCCGCGATTTCCGGATTGAGCTGGTCCAGGGCGATGACTTGATCGGCCCAGAACTCATAGCCCTCGGAAGTGTGCACGCCCTGCAGATTGTTCATGCAGAACTGGAAGATCAGGGAGCGCGCCCGGTTCGGATTGCGCAGTGAAAACGCAGGGTGCAGCATCAGGGACTTTATGGTCTCGACTGTCGTGCCGGGGGCGGAGGCTTGCAAGGCAAACCACTTATCGATCACCAAGGGATCTTGTTGCCATTGTTCATAAAAGTGGTTCAGCGCTTCCTGGCTCTCGGGCGAGTTCGAAAAGTGCACCAGTGCCGAGAGGCCGCCCATGCGGTCCGTCATGTTGGTCGCGCCGTAGTACTGAGCGACGGCCAGCGGCTTCGCCTCGGGGTGGCCGGCGGCCATCAGGTAATACAGGCAGAGGTTGTGCAAGGACCTGCGTCCCGAAGAGAGCGGATCCGGCGTGTACTGCTCGTCGCTGCCGGCACTGTTGCGGTAGACGGATAACCAGTCGGATGCCAGGGCTTCGCCCAGTTGCCGACGCAAGTGCCTGCTGGCCTTTACCGCCGCAGCCGGGTCCATGGGACTGGTTTTCTCCAGCAGTTCTTTCTCGGTAGGCTGGCTCAGGATCCGCGTTTTGTACGCGGCGCTGAGGTCGGCGTCGAGTAATAGCCGTTTCCACGTTTCAATGATGCGCGGATCCACCTCTGGTTGCTGCTCCTCGCCGACCGACCTGGTCAGGGCCAGCAGTTGGCGGGTTGCCAATTCCTGGACCGCTTCCCAGCGGGCGAACGGGTCGGTATCGTGCTGCGCCAGCAGAATGAGGTCCGCTTCCTGTCGTTCGACGTCGACGATTACGGGTGCGGAAAAATTGCGCAACAGCGAGGGTACGGGTTTTTGCGGAATGTTGCTGAATACCCAGGTTTGCTGTTCTTCGGTCAGCTCCAGGAGTACCGTTTCGGCGGTTTTCCCGTCATGCTCGAGGGGTATGGCCTTTCCTTGCTGATCCAGCAGGCCCAGGGCAAAGGGAATATGCAGAGGCGGCTTGGGCAATAGCGGCGATTGCAGCCGCTCGATGCCGACGGCTTCGTTGCGCTGGCCCAAGGTAATCGAGCATGTCCGGGTTTCGGCGTTGTAATCCAGATCGACCTTGACCCGGGGCGTACCCGCTTGGCTATACCAACGGCGGAAGGCATCCAGGTCCTTGCCTGGATTCTGCTGTATGTATACCGACTCCATGGCACTGACGAAATCATCGCAGGTCACCGCGGCACCGTCGTGGCGGCGGAAATACTCGTCGATACCGGCGCGGAACCCGGCTTCTCCCAATATCGTGTGCTGCATGCGTATGACTTCAGCGCCTTTTTCATACACGGTTGCGGTGTAGAAATTACCGATTTCCTGATAGCTTTCAGGCCGTATCGGGTGGGCCATAGGGCCGGCATCTTCGGGAAACTGCGCAATGCGCAGCGTGCTGACGTCATCAATGCGCTTGACGGCGCGGGCACTGGCCGCCTCGGCGCCGGACAAGTCTTGCGCCAGCATATCGGCCGAGAACTCCTGGTCGCGGAAGACGGTCAGGCCTTCTTTCAAGGATAGCTGGAACCAGTCGCGGCAAGTTACGCGATTGCCGGTCCAGTTGTGAAAATACTCATGTCCGATCACGGCTTCGATGGCTCGATACGCGGAGTCGGTTGCAGAGTCCTTGTCGGCGAGTACGTAGGCCGAATTGAAGATATTGAGGCCTTTGTTTTCCATCGCCCCCATGTTGAAGTCCCTTGCAGCCACCACCATGAAGCGATCCAGGTCGAGCTCCAGTCCGAAGCGTTGCTCGTCCCATTGAACCGACCTTACCAGACAGTCCAGCGCCCATTCCGTCTTGGTCTCGGAGCCGCGGTCACTATATATCTGTAGCAGCGCGTCGCGTTTGCCTTGTGTCGTGATGGCTTGCTCGCGGCAGGCAAAATCGCCCGCCACCAGTGCAAATAAATAGCTGGGTTTAGGGTGCGGGTCTTCCCAGACCGCCTCGTGGCGGCCGTCTGGCAGGTCGGCTTCTTCCAGGAGATTGCCATTAGACAGCAGCAACGGGTACTGCTTTGGATCGGCACGCAGGGTGACACGATAGCGCGACATGACGTCAGGACGATCGGGGAACCAGGTGATACGTCGAAAACCTTCTGCCTCGCACTGGGTGAAGAGCTTGTCGCCCGACACATACAAGCCCATCAGGGATGAATTTTCCGCTGGCTTGCACAGGCTCGTGATTTGCAGCGTAAAGCTTGCCGATGTGGGAAAAATCGTGAGAATTTCGTCTTGCAGCTGATATTCCTCGGCCGACAGCGTCCGGCCGTCGAGCGCCACGGACTCCAGGACCAGATCTTGCCCGTTGAGACGTAAAGGCTGGTTCTCGTCACCAACGCGTTCGACGTCAAGCCGTGAATGAACCCGTGTTTGTGCGGCGTTGAGGTCGAATTCGAGTGAAACACGCGGAAGATGATAGGGATAAGGCTGGTAGTCGTGGCGGGATATGGTGGGGACGGTGTCGGTGTGCATGGCTGTAGACTCACTGTTCGATGTTGGAGCTATTGTAGTATTTGCACAGCATCGGTTTTTTAAGGCGACGATGCAACCTTTGTTTTGGCATAGTGGTCTTAGTAAAGGTAACGCTACCATTCTCCGTAATTAAGGTCGGGGCTGGTCATGATCAATAAAATATGTGGGGTAAATCATGGGGCATCGTTCACACCGGTCTAAATTATCCATATGGCGATTTTGGGCGGTCATGGCAAGCCTGTTTCTGGTGACAGGATGCGCATCAACGCTGTCGGCCCGGGTAACCAGCTATCAGCAATGGCCCTCCAACGTGGAAGGCCAGTTCTACCGCATTGTGCCCGCTGAAAGCCAGGCCAACAATCTGGAATTCCAGTCGGTTGCCGACATGGTTCGCGCATCGATAGGCCCGACCGGACTGGTCGAGGCGCGCTCAGGGCAGGCTGCACGATTCGATGTCACTATTGCCTACAACAATCCGGTCAGTACCGCGCTGGTCCAGCGTTCTTACGACCCCTATATGGACGGCTGGGGCTTTGGTCCTGCGTTCGGCGGCTATTATGGCGGATATCGAGGATGGGGCGGCGGCATCTATATGTCGCCGCCCGCGTATACCGTGCCGGTCGACGTGTACAAAAACACGCTTACTGTGATTATCAAGGATAATCAAAACAGCGGCGCTGAAGTATATAGATCCAGTGCCGTCAACGTTAGTACGACCGATAATCTTGCGCAGGCCATGCCTTATCTGGCCCAAGCGGTGTTTGACGGCTTTCCCGGCAACAACGGCCAAGTCCGCGAGGTGAACTACGAGCGTGGTCGTTAGGCTTGCCCTGTCTAGATAAGAAAGTTGCTTCTATCCTGGCCCTCGGCTTCGGCTGCAGTTACCCAGCGCGGCGCTTTGCCGCGGCCGGTCCACGTGGCCCCCGTTTCGGGGTGCCGGTATTTGGCTGGAACGGGCCGTTTGTTTTTTGCGGCGGCAGGGGTCGGCTTGGGCGTGGAGGTCTTTACGGTTTTCTTGTTGTAGGCCTCTGCAATTTCTTCCGGCGTAATCTCATATTCGCGCATCGAACGGATAATCGAAGTGATTGCCGGACCGCGCTGTTTTACCTGTAAAGCCTGGGCTTGTTTCTGCAGTTTCTGTATTTCTTTTTCTATTTTTTGTTTTGCCGATAAATAGGTATCGCGGACCATGAATATTCCTGTGTCGAATGTGAACATTAATTATTGCGCATAATAAACCAAAGCGTTGGTATTACTTCGCTAATTTCATTCTGGATAATCATTATGGTGCCCACTAAAGATATTTCACGCGTGGCGGCTATTCAAACCGTTACGTCGACGCAGCTGGGCCAAAATCTCGATGAGGCGGCGGCACTGATTGGCCAGGCTGTGCAAGACGGCGCCGAACTCATCGTGCTGCCAGAGTATTTCTGCCTGATGGGAAATAAAGACCGGGACAAGCTTGCCATCAAGGAAGCGCTGGGTAGTGGTCCCATTCAGGAGTTTCTGTCCAGCCAAGCCTCGATGCACGGTATCTGGCTGGTGGGAGGCACCTTGCCTCTTGATTGCGGCCAGGCTGACCGCATCTACAATACGACATTGGTTTATGACCCGTCCGGCGCGCGTGTTGCGCGATACGACAAGATCCATTTGTTCGGCTACAGGAAGGGCGCCGAGTCCTACGACGAGTCCGTATCCATCCGTCCTGGTGAAAACACGCCGCAAACGTTCATGGCGCCTTGCGGTCAAGTGGGTCTTTCCATTTGTTACGATTTACGGTTCCCGGAATTTTTCCGGGCCATGGGGCCGGTAAACCTCATGGTGGTGCCAGCCGCCTTCACGTATACGACAGGGTCCGCCCACTGGGACGTACTGCTGCGAGCGCGCGCGATTGAGAATCAATGCTATGTGTTGGCTGCGGCACAAGGCGGCAAGCATGAAAACGGTCGCCGCACCTGGGGCCATTCTGTTCTAATTGATCCATGGGGCGACGTTGTCGACAGTATTGCTGAAGGTCCGGGAATCGCCATTGGCGACATGAACCTTCAACATCTGCGCGACGTTCGGGAATCCTTACCCGCCCTCAAACATCGAACGATGTAATTTGTCGTTGTTACGGTACTTTTTATGAAACTTGTTGACCCTGCTTTCAGTGCCCTGGCCACCGCGAAATCGGTTCTGCTCGATCCTTGGGGTCTGAGCGAAGACGATATGGCGCGCGCGCTGGGCGAAATATTTACGCATAAGGTCGATTACGCCGACCTGTATTTTCAATATACCCGCAGTGAAGGCTGGAGCCTTGAAGAGGGTATTGTCAAAACCGGCAGCTTCTCTATCGAGCAAGGCGTGGGCGTGCGCGCGATCAGCGGTGAAAAGACCGCGTTCGCCTATTCCGACACACTATCGCCCGACGCGCTCCTGTCGTCGGCGCGTGTCGTGCGCACCATTGCCCGCCAAGGGGCGGGACGCCAAAAAGTCATTTCGGGGCATCCTCCTGCAGGTCACGATCTTTATCCGGCGATCGACCCTGTCAATACCTTGTCGGCACCCGACAAGGTGGCGTTGCTGGAGCGTTTCGAAGCCATGGCACGCGCCGCCGATCCCCATATCATCCAGGTGATGGCGGGGTTGGGCGCCGAGTACGATGTCATACTGGTTGCGGGCAGCGACGGGCGGCTGGCCGCTGATGTCCGCCCGCTGGTTCGTCTTTCCCTGACGGTCATCGCCGAGCGCAATGGCCGCCGCGAAATGGGCCACGGGGGCGGAGGAGGCCGCAGCGGGCTCGCCTATTTCACCGACGATGTGTTGCGCTCTTATGTGCAACGCGCCACCCACGAAGCGCTCGTCAATCTTGATGCCAAGGCGGCGCCGGCGGGTGAAATGACCGTCGTGCTGGGTTCGGGCTGGCCAGGCATCTTGCTGCACGAAGCGGTGGGCCACGGACTCGAGGGCGACTTCAATCGCAAGGGTTCCAGCATTTTTGCGGGGCGCATCGGGGAACGCGTGGCTTCCAAGGGCGTTACTGTCATCGACGACGGAACACTGGCCGACAGGCGTGGGTCGTTGAACATCGATGACGAAGGCAATGCCACGCAACGTAACGTGCTTATCGAGGACGGCGTCCTGAAAGGGTATATGCAAGATTCAATGAACGCGCGCCTCATGAAAATGCCGGTCACTGGCAATGGACGACGCGAATCGTATGCGCACCTGCCTATGCCGCGCATGACCAATACTTTCATGCTGCCTGGGCAAGTACCACCGGCGGAGATCATCGCATCGGTCAAGAAGGGCTTATATGCCGTGAATTTTGGCGGTGGCCAAGTTGATATCACCAGTGGCAAGTTCGTATTCTCCACTTCCGAAGCGTACATGATCGAGAATGGCAAGGTGACATATCCCGTCAAGGGCGCCACACTCATAGGAAATGGCCCCGACGCCATGAACCAAGTCAGCCTAATCGGTAACGACTTGCAACTTGATTCCGGGGTGGGAACTTGCGGAAAAGAAGGGCAAAGCGTTCCGGTGGGCGTTGGCATGCCGACCGTCCGGATGGACGGCCTCACGGTGGGCGGCACCGGCACGGCTTAGCTGTAATTTCCCCTTAAGGGTCGGTTCCAGCCCGGCGTTCGTCTTGCTGTTTTGTGGCGCGCCGACCCTCCGCTTTGACACTTTGCCCGGGTATTCACGGTTGACATAGGTGCTTTGCGCGCATATCATTTCTGTTGAAATCAATTTAACAGAACTATTTCGTGTGATGACTAAATCATTGGAAGACCAACAGTTCGACCTGCGTATCTTGCGTGCATTGCGACGCATCACGCGTTCGATTGCCCTGCATTCCCGTCAGTTGGCCGCCTGCAGCAACATTACGGCGCCACAACTGGTTTGCCTGCGCGCCGTGATCGAGCGCGGTCCGCTGACGGCCACGGCCATCAGCCGCGAAGTCCATGTCAGCCCCAGTACCGTCGTCGGCATTCTTGACCGCCTGGAAGACAAAGGCCTTATTCGGCGCGAGCGCGGGCGCGAAGATCGCCGTATCGTGTTCGTGTCGGCAACTGAAGCAGGTCGTGCACTGGCACTTGACACGCCGTCCCCTTTGCAGCAGAAACTGTCCGACGCGCTCAGGTCGCTGCCGGAGCTCGAGCAAGCCACCATCACGCTGTCACTTGAACGAATTGTCCACCTCATGGAGTCGGACGGCACCGCGCTTGCTGAACAGCCGGGTGAAATTGCCTCGCCCATCCTGGATGTGCCGACAGCCGGTGTTCCGCCAGAATCGGGACTGGTGGTGTGAACGATCAAGATACCTCGATACCTCTATTTCAATCAGCCGCCAAGGGCGGCATCCCCCTGCAGTCCGTCTCGACCTTGCGTGCTCCCGGCAAGCGGGATGCGGCAGCCATCCACGACCTGGTGTCCCAGTGCCCGCCGCTGGACCTGAACTCCCTTTATACCTATCTGCTGCTCAGCGAGCATTTTCGCGATACCTGCATCGTGGCGCAAGACAGCGACGGCATTGAAGGCTTCGTGTCCGCCTACGTACCGCCCGGAAGGGCCGACGTACTTTTCGTTTGGCAAGTGGCCGTACACGAACGTGCGCGCGGCAAAGGCTTGGCCCGGTACATGCTGAACGGACTGTTGCGGCGACCCGGCATGAATCAAATCAGATATATCGAAACAACGGTAGGTCCGGATAACCGTGCATCGCGCAGTTTGTTCGCCTCCGTGGCGCGCCAGCTGGACGCTCGATCATGCGAGACGCCGTTGTTCGAGAGGCATTTATTCGGCATGCATGGGCATGACGATGAACCGCTTATACGCATAGGCCCTTTCAGGCCTGCGTAGTCGATGGTGCGTGACGCACCAATATTCTTCAAACAGAGGCGCCAGCCAAGGGCGGGAGCATTGTTTCGCTTCGTCCCGGCGCTTCGCCAAAAGAGAGGAAGAAACATGATGGATTTAAAAATATTTGACCGGATGGAGTCGGAAGTGCGGGGCTACGTCCGGTCGTTTCCTGTCATCTTCAAGCAAGCACGCGGCTCCATATTGATTGATGAAGACGATAAACAGTACATCGATTTCTTCAGCGGTGCAGGGACGTTGAACTACGGGCACAATAATCCGGTATTCAAGAAAAAAGTCATCGAATATCTTGATACCGATGGTCTGATTCATGGCCTGGACATGGCGACTACGGCCAAGAAACACTTTCTTGAGACCGTCGATCGCGTATTGCTCAAGCCGCGCGACTGGAAGTACACCTTGCAGTTTACCGGCCCGACAGGCACCAATGCGGTCGAAGCCGCCTTGAAGCTTGCGCGGCAGATCAAGGGCAGGCAGAACATCATTTCGTTCACGCATGGCTTCCACGGCGTGAGTGGCGGATCGCTGGCAGTGACGGCCAACTCGAAATTCCGGAATGCGGCGGGCGTGTCGCTGGCGAACACCACGTTCATGCCTTTCGATGGCTACATGGGACCCGACATCAACACCATGGCCTATCTGGAACGCATGCTGGACGATCCCAGCAGCGGCCTGGACCATCCCGCCGCGGTGATCGTGGAGACGGTCCAGGGCGAGGGCGGTGTCAACGTGGCTACGTGGCGTTGGTTGAAGGAGCTTGAGCGGCTTTGCAAAAAACATGACATGTTGCTGATCGTGGACGATATCCAGGTCGGTTGCGGCCGGACCGGCAACTTTTTCAGCTTTGAGTCGGCAGGCATTCAGCCTGACATCATCACATTGTCCAAATCCCTCTCGGGCTTCGGTCTTCCCATGTCGCTCGTGCTGATGAAACCCGAACTCGATATATGGAAACCGGGCGCACACAGCGGCACGTTCCGTGGCAATAACCTGGCATTTGTTACCGCATCCCAGGCGCTCGAGACGTATTGGAGCGATGGGGCTTTTTCCGAAGAAATTCAGCGCAAGGAAGGTCTGGTGCGCGACTGGCTGGAGAACCTGGTCCACAGCTACCCGATGGCGGGGCTGAGCGTGCGCGGCCGTGGCCTCATCCAGGGGCTGATCACTTCCGCCGATGACGATGTCGCGGCGCAGGTGGCAAAGAAGGCATTCGGATATGGCCTCGTGATCGAAACCTCAGGGGCGCATGATGAAGTCCTCAAGGTCCTGCCTGCACTGACGATAGAAGATGATCTGCTTTCGCGCGGACTGGAAATCATTGAGCGTAGCGTTGCCGAAGTGTTGGCAGAAAAGGGCGTAAGCGCCCATGTATTGAAATTTGGAGGTAGAGCGCGATGATCGTAAGGAATGTCAACGAAGTCATAGGTACCGAGCACGAGGTCATAACGGAAAACTGGCTCAGCAGGCGAGTGCTGTTGCAAAAGGACGGCATGGGCTTCTCGTTTCACGAGACCGTGATATTTCCCGGTACTGAAACGCATATCCACTATCAGAACCATCTCGAAGCCGTATGGTGCATAGAAGGGGATGGCGAAATCGAAACCATAGCCGATGGCAAGAAATACGCACTGGGTCCTGGAGTCGTCTATGCCCTCGACGAAAATGATGAGCATTGGCTGCGGGGCGGCAAAGAGCCGTTGCGAGTGATTTGTGTATTCAACCCGCCCTTGACAGGCTTTGAGGTGCATGACGAGAAAGGGGTATACCCGGCAGACGCGCGCGCCGCGTAAAAGTTAAGGAGTAGTAAATGAGAAAACCCATTGCAGACTGGTATGCCTCGCGCAACGATCGCGGTTCGGCGATCATTGCCAGGCAGGATCCAGTAGTCTATGAAGGTGGCAATTATGCCGACGCCGTGGAAGAAAGCCAGATAGCCGCTTACGAGCGCGATGGCTTTCTGTTGCTCGAAGATATTTTCAGCGACGCCGAGACGCAGGTTCTGCTGGATGAAGTCAAGCGCATGAGCGCCGATTCCTCCATCGTGTCGATGGAGGAATCCATTACAGAACCCGGTAGCAACGAAGTGCGTTCCATCTTCCGGGTTCATGAACTGAGCGATATGCTTGGGAATCTTGCCCGTGATCCCCGTTTGATCAATGTGGCGCGCCAGATTCTGGGTTCGGAAGTCTATATGCACCAATCGCGTGCCAACATGAAACCCGGCTTCAAAGGCAAGGAGTTCTACTGGCATTCCGATTTCGAAACCTGGCACGTCGAAGACGGCATGCCACGGATGCGGGCGCTGAGTTGTTCAGTATTGCTGAGCGACAACAATGCCTGCAACGGTCCGCTTATGCTGGTACCGAGCTCACATCAGCAGTTCGTGTCCTGCCAGGGCCAGACGCCTGACGACCACTACAAGAAATCGCTCAAGAAGCAGGAGTATGGTGTGCCTGATCCGTTGAGCCTGCAATTGCTGGTCGAGCAAGGCGGCATCAAGCCCATGATGGCAAAGGCCGGATCGGTCGTCTTTTTTGACTGCAATACCATGCATGGATCCAATGGCAATATTTCGCCATGGCCTCGTGCCAATGTTTTCATGGTGTACAACAGTACCGAGAATGCATTGGGCGCCCCGATGCATGGGCTGAAGCCCCGGCCCGAGCATATTGCCGCGCGCCGCGACTTCTCCGCCCTGGTTCCACAAGAAGCGCCCTTGGCACTGGCCTAGCGTAAAGGCCGCCAAAAGGCGGCCTTTAGCGTCGGACCCATCTTATTCCTGATTAATGAAATTTTTCAGGAATTCGCGGGTCCGTTCTTCTTTGGGGCTGGTATACAGGACTTCCGGTGGACCTTCTTCCACAATCTTGCCTTTGTCAAAAAAACAAACACGGTCGGAAATTTGCTTGGCGAACTGCATTTCGTGTGTCACAAGCAGCATCGTCAAGTCATGCTCTTCGGCCAGACGCTGGATAACTGTCAGCACTTCGCCGACCAGCTCAGGGTCCAGGGAAGACGTAGGCTCATCAAACAGCATGATGTTTGGACGCATGGCCAGCGCGCGAGCGATGCCGACCCTTTGTTGCTGTCCTCCCGACAACTGCCTGGGGAATTTGTCCGCCTGATCGGACAGGCCCACCAGGTCAAGGTATTCTTCGGCGCGCTGGTTGGCTTCGGCTTTGGACAGGCCAAGCACTTGCACAGGCGCTTCGGTCACGTTGCGGCGTACCGTCATGTGCGGAAACAGGTTGAACTGCTGGAACACCATGCCCATTTCCTTGCGCATCTCGCGCAGGTGGCCTTCGCTGGCGGGTACCAGCTTATCGTCCTTGTACTCGTGCCAGAGCGGCTTGCCGGCCACGTGTATGACGCCCTCATTGATGGCTTCCAGCGTCATCAGGATGCGCAGCACTGTAGATTTACCCGACCCGGATGGGCCGATAATGGTGACTTTTTCACCTTTCTGAACCTGGAAATCCAGGGAGTCCAGCACGGTGATGTCGCCAAAGCGTTTGACGACATTGTCGAATTTTATAATCGGTTCATTCATCGCAGGGGCAGTCCTTGCTTGGGCAGGCGGGTATCCAGGTATCGTATGGCACCCGAGGCAAACAAGGTGAGCACGAGATACAAGCCGCCCACCATCGAGAGGGGAATCAGGTAGTTGAAGGTCCGGTCGCCGATAATCTTGGCCACGTTCAGCATTTCAAGGACCGACACGACCGACAATACGGGCACATCCTTCATGATGGACACCAGGTAGTTGCCCAGGGCCGGTACGATACGGGGAATGGCTTGCGGCACAATAATGAAGAAAAAAGTCCGGAATGCGGATAGGTCCAGCGCGCGGGCCGCTTCCGTTTGTCCTCGGGACACCGACTCGATGCCGGCCCGGTACACTTCCGACATGTAGGCGCTGTACTGAACGCCCAGGGCAAGTGCTCCCGTCAGGAATGCCGGCAGCACAATACCGTATTCCGGCAGCACGTAGTAAAGGAAAAACAGCTGGATCAATAGCGGCGTGTCGCGAATGAACTCGGTAATCAGGCGGGCCGGCCACGATATGATGCGCAGCCGCGCCGATTTCAGTGCGGCCAGTACCAGGCCAAGCACGGCGGCCACTGCAAAACCCAAAACGGTCGCCTGGATGGTAATGACCAGGCCCTTGAGCAGTATGGGCAGTATGGAGCCGGCGAACAGCCAGTTATTGGTGGTGTCCCACTCTATGCCAAAAAGCATGGTCAGGCCCTCCCCGAACGCCAGCGCCCGACCGAGCGCTCCAGCAATTTCATGATGGCGGTCAAGACCAATGCCATGCCGAAGTACATGAACAGCAGCAGCGTATAGATGGTGGTGCTGTCCTGGGTGAAATTCCGGATTTGTTCGGCTCGAAAAGCCAGGTCGCCCAAACTGATCAGGGAAACGAGGGCCGTGTCTTTCAGGTTCTGTACGGCAAGATTACCAAAGCTGGGCATCATCTCCGGAACCGCTTGCGGCAGCAAAATGCGCCACAAGGTCTGGCGCGGAGTGAAGTCCAGGGCTTTCGCCGCTTCATGCTGCGAATGAGGTACCGCCTGGATGGCGCCTCGCACGACTTCAGCGCCATAGGCCCCGATGTTGAGCGCAAGGGCCAATGTGCCCGCCACCACAGGCGGCAGGCGCAGGTCTATGCCGATGGCCTGGCCCAGTATCGGCAGGGCGAAATAGAGCCAGAAGAGCTGTACAAGCAGCGACGTGCCGCGGAAGATTTCGATAAAGAAAATCGAAATCCCCTTGGCCAGCCAGTTCCTGGATAGTTTTCCAATGCCGAACGCAAATGAAAAGAAGGCGCCTAGCACGGTGGAATACAGCGTCAGCTGTACGGTCACCCAGGCGCCTTCAAGCAGCGGCTTGCTGTAACTGAGCCATTCCATCAGGGTTTCGATCCAATTTCTTCAAGAAAGGAAAGGGTGCCGCTTAACCGGCGCACAGCTGCTCAGTGGTCTTGCTGGAAGATTCTTTCGCATCGGTTGGGCTGAAACCATAGTTCGACATGATTGTTTGCCAGCCGTCCGTTTTCTTGAACTTTGCCAGTTCGGCACTCACCGCATCACGCAGGTCCTGTGAATCCTGGGTAAAGGTGAACGCGCCCCAGCTGCGTGCGGGCTCACCGTCAATCACGGGATCGGTAAAGTTCTTTGCCGGTTCGACTTTATCGCTTTTTCCGGCCAGCTCGCTGACTGTCAGGCTTGTGGCGGCATAAGCGCTTGCACGGCCCGTGGCGACGGTGGAAATGGCGTCCGCATTGTTCGATATGGTGACCATGCGATTGGAAGGTACGCCCAGGGCCTGGAGCATTTCAAGCTGGTCGGCGCCGGCCATGATGGCAATTTTCTTGTCGTTCTTGGAAAATGCCTCGAAGGTGTGGATGTCGTCAGGATTTCCCTTGGCCACCAGCAGTCCCTCGCCATACGAACTGTTCGGTTCCGAGAATAGAACCTCTTTGCATCGTTGCGGAAGAATAGCCATTTCAGCGGCCACCATATCGAAGCGGTTTGCACGTAAGCCGGGAATCAGCGAACCGAAATTGGTGGTGACCCACTTGATCTCGTCGATACCCAGTTGCTTCATGACATGCTTGGCGACATCCGGGCCCGCGCCCTTGGCTTCGCCGCTCATGTCCATGTAGCCGTAGGGAATCTCATTGGCGACTGCTACACGGATGTAGCCGCGTTCCTTGACCTCGGCGAGGGTGGCGGCCGACGCTTGAGTTGCCGCGGCCGTGAGCAGCGCCGCGGCCAGTGTGCATAGGGTGGTGGTTTTATTTTTCATGTGCATGTCCTGTTTATTAGACGGATGTATGACGAGGACTCGCCGCTATATCTATTCGTCTGGAAACGATAGCTGCAAAAATCATACACTACAAAATCATTTCATCTCAAATCAATTATTGTATGAGGGCATGACTAAAGCGGCGAAATCCATATGAATTTTTGATTGGCAGGTGGTAGGACTCTGTGCTAGAGTCTGAACATGTCTCGCGCTTCCTCCTACTTTTTCTTTTATTTTTTTAGTTTTCCAAAGCCGCTGGTGGAGGAAGGGAAGCGTTGTACGCAGTAAAAAAGAAGCAAATTCCCAAAAAGCCGCCAGCGACGCTAGGCGGCTTTTTTTGTACCGCTTGCGAAGTTGGCAATTACTCTGGAGTTAAGCAGTGACCCACAATACTGACGATTTACGCATTCGGGAAATCAAGGAGCTCAGTCCTCCGGCACATGTTATGCGCGAGTTCCCTTGCACCACCGAGATCTCGGCAACCGTCTACGGCGCACGCCACGCCGTGCACAATATCCTGCAAGGGTCGGACGATAGACTGGCCGTTGTAATTGGACCGTGCTCCATCCACAACACGGCCGGCGCGCTGGACTATGCCAAGCGCCTGGTGGAACAGCGGGAACGTTTCAAGGGCGAGCTCGAAATCATCATGCGCGTCTACTTTGAAAAGCCGCGCACCACCGTGGGCTGGAAAGGCCTTATCAATGATCCCGGACTGGATGGCAGCTTCAACATCAACCAGGGCCTGCGTACCGCGCGCGAGTTGCTGATAGATGTCAACCAGATGGGCATCCCCGCCGGTTGCGAATTTCTCGACATGATCACGCCGCAATACATTGCCGACCTGGTTTCCTGGGGTGCGATCGGTGCGCGCACCACAGAAAGCCAGGTCCACAGGGAGCTGGCGTCGGGGCTTTCATGCCCGGTGGGTTTCAAGAACGGCACTGATGGCAATATCAAGATCGCCATCGACGCCATCAAGGCGGCTTCCCAGCCGCACCATTTCCTTTCGGTGACCAAGGGCGGCCATTCGGCGATTGTGTCCACGGTAGGCAACGATGACTGCCATGTCATCCTGCGCGGCGGGAAAAACCCCAACTATGATGCGGCCAACGTCGAGGCCGCGTGCCAAACGCTGGGCAAAGCCGGTTTACGCGCGCGCATCATGGTCGACGCAAGCCATGCCAATAGCAATAAAAACTACTTGAACCAGCCTTTGGTGATCGATGATGTTTCCGTTCAACTCGAAGCGGGCGACGAGCGCATTTTCGGTGTCATGGTAGAGAGCCACCTAGTGGGCGGGCGTCAGGACCTGGTGGACGGACAGCCGCTGGTCTACGGTCAGAGCATTACCGACGGCTGCATTGACTGGGACGCTTCCGTGAAGGTTCTCGAACGCTTGTCGCAGGCCGTGAAGGCAAGGCGGCAGGTTCTGGCGGGACGGCGAGACGTACTGGCGCAATCGGCAAATGCCCTGATCGGCAGCCATGCTTAAAAGTCGTAGTATTGATTTGTCAACACACCGGCGAAGTATAAGGAGTTATGCATGAACGCCCCCGCTTTAGCGCAGAGTCTGCGTCGCGCGATTCCAACTGGGTTTCTCGATACGCTCGCGGAACGTTTCGGTTCCCGGTTTTCCACCGCGCACGCGGTATGCGAGCACCATGGGCGCGACGAGTCTCCTTATCCGCCGATGTTGCCGGATGGTGTGGTGTTTGCGCTAACCACGGAAGAGGTCGCTTGGGTGGCACGCCATTGCAATCAGCATAAGGTTCCTCTTATTCCTTATGGCGTCGGTTCATCGCTGGAGGGTCATTTGCTGGCCATTCAGGGCGGCATCAGCCTTGACCTCTCCGGTATGAATAAAGTGGTGGCGGTCCACGCGGAAGACTTCACCGCGACGGTCCAGGCGGGCGTGACCCGCAAGCAGCTCAACGACGAAATTCGCGACACTGGCCTGTTTTTCCCCATTGATCCAGGCGCGGATGCAAGCTTGGGCGGCATGGCGGCCACGCGCGCCTCGGGAACGAATGCAGTGCGTTACGGCACCATGCGTGAAAACGTCATGTCGCTGAAGGTCGTCACCGCCGATGGGCGCATCATTGAAACGGCCAACCGGGCGCGCAAATCGTCCGCGGGTTACGACCTGACGCGCATTTTTGTAGGAAGCGAAGGCACGCTGGGCATAATCACGGAAGTCACTATTCGTTTGTACCCCCAGCCGGAAGCCATTTCGGCCGCGATATGCAATTTCAGCACGCTCGGTGCGGCGGTGCAAAGCGTCATCGAAATCATACAGATGGGTGTGCCGGTGGCACGGGTCGAATTCATGGATACGGCGGCGGTCAAGGCCACCAATGCCTACAGCAAGCTCGACCTCAAGGAATCGCCGCTGCTGTTGTTCGAATTCCACGGAAGCCCTGCGGGAGTCAAAGAGCAGGCGGAAATCGTGCAGGACATTACGCGCGATAACGGCGGAATGGATTTTCAGTGGGCCGAACAGCCCGAGGATCGAAGTCGCTTATGGACAGCGCGCCATAACGCCTATTTTGCGGGCTTGCAATTGCGTCCCGGCTGTCGCGCCAGTACCACCGACGTGTGTGTTCCCATTTCCCGCCTGGCCGAGTGCGTGTCCCAAACGGCGGCCGAACTGGATCAGGCCAGCTTTCCCTATACCATCGTCGGACATGTGGGCGACGGGAATTTCCACGTCCTTATGCTGCTGGACTCCGAAAATCCCCAGGAATGGGAAGAATCCGAACAGTTGAATCACAGACTGGTCCAGCGGGCGATCGACATGGACGGCACGTGCACCGGAGAGCACGGCGTTGGTTTGCATAAAATGGAATTCATGGCTGCCGAGCATGGGCGTGATGCGCTTGACCTCATGGCCAGCCTGAAAAGAGCGTTCGATCCGAACGATATCCTGAATCCCGGGAAGATTATTCCACAATCCTAGCGTCAACTACGGTATACCGTCTAAAAATATAAAGAAGCGAGACAATGAACGATACGACGATGAGTTCGGGGCCGAATCCGGCGCCGGATTTTGCAGGTCTGCTTGCGCGGCTGAAGGCTGATGTTCCCGATCATTGCATTCTGTCCAAGGTCGAGGACACCCGCCCTTACGAGTGTGATGGCTTGTCGCTGTATCGTTGCCTGCCGCCGGTGGTCGTGCTGCCCGAAACCGAAGCGCAGGTCATTGCCGTATTGCAGGCCTGCAAGGCGTTCAATATTCCCATTGTGGCGCGCGGAGCCGGAACCGGCCTGTCGGGTGGCGCCATGCCGCATGCGCAAGGCATACTGCTGGGCTTGGCCAAGCTGAACCGGATCAAGAAAATTGACCTGGAGTCGGCCACTGCCATTGTCGAGCCGGGCGTGCGCAACCTGGCCATTTCCGAAGCGGCCGCTCCGTATGGCCTGTATTACGCCCCCGATCCGTCCAGCCAGATTGCCTGTTCCATAGGCGGAAACATCGCTGAAAATTCCGGCGGCGTCCACTGCCTGAAGTATGGACTGACCATACACAACGTATTGCAGGTTCGCATGATCACCATCGATGGCGAGGTGGTCGAATTGGGTTCGGGCGCGCCCGATAGCCCCGGGCTCGACCTGCTGGCCGCCTTCATTGGTTCCGAAGGCATGCTGGGCATCGTGACCGAGGTCACGGTACGCTTGATTCCCAAGCCGTCTTGTGCGCAGGTCATCATGGCCAGCTTCGCCAGTGTCGACGCAGCCAGCCTGGCGGTGACCAATATCATTGCCGGCGGCATCATTCCAGCCGGACTTGAAATGATGGACAAGCGTGCCGTGCATATGGTTGAGCCCTTCGTCAAGGCGGGCTACGACCTTGATGCGGCGGCAATCCTTCTTTGTGAGTCGGACGGCACCGCCGAGGAAGTCAGCGACGAAGTGGCCCGCATGGAACAGGTTTTTCGCCTCGCCGGCGCGACCCGCTTGCAGGTGTCGGGATCGGAAGACGAGCGTTTGTTGTTCTGGGCCGGACGCAAGAACGCATTTCCCGCGGCCGGTCGCGTTTCGCCGGATTACTATTGCATGGATGGAACGATTCCGCGTCGCCACCTAGGGCGCGTGCTCGGTGCGATCGAGCAAATGGAAGATGAGTACAGCTTGCGCTGCGCCAATGTGTTCCATGCTGGAGACGGTAATCTTCATCCATTGATCATGTTCGATTCCAACCAGCCCGGCGACGTGGAGCGCGCCGAAAAATTCGGGGCGGCCATTCTCGAGTTGTGCGTCGAGGTGGGCGGGACGGTGACCGGAGAGCACGGTGTCGGCATAGAGAAAATCGATCAGATGTGCATACAGTTCACGCGCGAAGAACTGGATTTCTTTTCCGCCTTGAAAAGGGGGTTCGACCCCTACGGCCTGCTGAACCCGGACAAGGTCATCCCCGTGCTTGCGCGCTGCGCCGAGTACGGCAAGATGCACGTGCATAGCGGCCAGATCCGCTTTTCCGACTTGCCCCGTTTTTAAGAATTGATCATGAATTTCGTTTTATCCGAACTTTGTCAGCAAGTCATGACCGCCCGTGCGGGAGAGCGCCCCGTCTGCATACAGGGTGGCGGGACCAAAAGTTTCTACGGCGAGCCCGGCGATCGCGACACCATCAGCGACACGGCAGTGCTTGAGCTTTCGGCCTACCATGGCGTGGTCAATTATCAGCCGTCCGAGCTGGTCATCACAGCTCGCACCGGTACGCTGCTCAGCGATATCGAAAGCACCCTGGACGAGCAGAATCAAATGTTGGCCTTCGAGCCGCCGCGTTTCGGCGCCGCCTCGACCATTGGGGGCTGTATCGCCAGCGGGCTCTCGGGACCGCGCCGCATGGCCGCCGGCAGCGTCCGCGATTTTGTCCTTGGGGCCAAGTTGCTTGACTCTTCAGGCAGCGTATTGTCGTTCGGCGGCGAAGTCATGAAGAATGTTGCCGGCTATGACGTCTCGCGCTTGCTGGCCGGTTCAATGGGTATTTTTGGCGCACTGATCGAGGTCTCGATCAAGGTGGCCCCCAAGCCGTTTCAGGAAAGAACACTGGTCTTCGACATCGACGAGGCCGGGGCGCTGGGCCTGTTCACGCAATGGCGTAGCCAGCCTCTACCGATATCGGCAACAAGCTGGTGCGCCAGTCAAGGCGGCGGGGCGGGACTGCTGCATGTCCGTTTGTCGGGAAGCGAGCCGGCTGTCCAAAACGCCGCGACGAGGCTGGGTGGTCAGCTGATGGACGCCACCAGCGCTCCGGCGTTCTGGAACAGTCTACGGGACCAGACGCATTCCTTTTTCCAGGGTCGCCCCTTGTGGCGGGTGGCATTGCCGCCCCATACGCCGGCCCTTAATCTGGGCAATACCCTGATCGAATGGAACGGCGGCCTGCGGTGGTTGTCGGGCATAGAGGCCGGACACGAATTGCGCAGCACGGTAGCCCGCCTGGGCGGCCATGCGACGCTGTATCGCTACGACTCCAAGCCAGCCGATCTGAGCGTATTTCATCCTGTGGCACCGGCCGTCAAGAACATCAGCCTGCGCCTCAAGCAGGAAATCGATCCGGTGGGTATTTTCAATCCAAAACGCCTGTTCTCCGACTTCTGAGATTCAATCATGCAAACTAATCTGGCATCCTGGGTGCGTGATACCGATCAAGGCCAAGAGGCCGACGAAATCCTGCGCCGTTGCGTACACTGCGGTTTCTGCCTGGCCACCTGTCCGACTTATCAGATACTGGGCGATGAGCGCGACAGCCCGCGCGGGCGCATTTACCTGATGAAGCAGGTGCTCGAAGGCGTGGAGCCGACCCAGGCAACCCAGGAGCACCTTGACCGCTGCCTGACCTGTCGCAACTGCGAAACCACCTGTCCTTCGGGTGTGGAGTACGGCGCGCTGGTCGATATCGGCCGGAATATGGTCGACCAGCAAGTGCAACGGCCTTTTGGCCAACGGTTCACTCGCGCCGTATTGCGGCATACCTTGAACTCGCCCTTGTTCGGTCCGGCAATGAAGCTGGGCCGCTTGCTGCGTCCCGCACTTCCCGAGATACTCAAGAACAAAATACCCCGTACCCGGCCGGTTGGCACGCTCCCCGTCAACGGCGGCCGGCATCCGAGGCAGGTGCTGATGCTGTCCGGATGTGTTCAACCCGCCATGATGCCGACCATAGACGCGGCCACCATACGAGTGCTCGACGCGCTGGGAATAGGCACCCGGGTCGTGCCGGGCGCGGGCTGCTGCGGCGCCATCAACTTTCATCTCGATGCCCAGGAAGCGGCACTCGACCAGATGCGGGCGAACATCGACGCCTGGCTGCCCCTGATCGACAGCGGCGAGGCAGAGGCCATTGTCATGAACGCGTCGGGTTGCGGTGCCATGGTCAGGGAATATGCGCACCATCTGCGCCACGATCGCGACTACGTGGTCAAGGCCCTACGATTAGTGGATAAGGTCCGCGATGTCGCCGAGCTCGTCGCGCCCCATGCCAGTGCGCTGCGCCAGCTCATGAAAGCGGCGCCCGCGCCGGTCGCCTTCCACCCGCCATGCACGCTTCAGCATTGGCAAGGCTTGCGTGGTGTCAGTGAGCGCATGCTGATCGACCTGGGATTCACGCTGCAGCCTTTCGCGGAATCACACCTGTGCTGTGGATCGGCGGGCACGTATTCCGTTACCCAGCCGGAGCTGGCGCAATCGCTGCGTAACCGCAAGCTAAGCGCCATACAGGCAGCAGAGCCCTCGTGCATCATTTCGTCCAACATCGGTTGCATTACTCACCTGCAAAGCGGTACGGCTACACCCGTGCGGCACTGGATTGAAATCGTCGATGATGCCCTGGAAACCGGTCCCGCCGACTCGCTCTCGTAAGCGGCAGAACCGTCTAAAATACCTGCATGGCTAAACTATCTGCATCAAAAGGGCGCGTCGTGGTGGGTATGTCCGGGGGCGTCGATTCCTCGGTGACCGCATGGCTGTTGAAAGAACAAGGCTATGACGTAGTCGGGCTGTTCATGAAAAACTGGGAGGACGATGACGACTCCGAGTACTGTTCAACCCGCCAGGACTGGCTGGATGCGGCCAGCGTCGCCGACCTGATCGGTGTCGACATCGAGGCGGTGAATTTTGCCGCGGAATATAAAGACCGCGTGTTCGCGGATTTCCTGCGCGAATATTCGGCGGGCCGCACGCCTAATCCCGACGTCCTGTGCAATGCCGAAATCAAGTTCAAAGCCTTTCTCGACCACGCGATGTCGTTGGGCGCCGAGCATATTGCCACCGGCCATTACGCGCGTGTGCGCACCGTCCAGACCGAAGCCGGCCCGCAGCATCAATTGCTCAAGGCGCTGGACCATACCAAAGATCAAAGCTATTTCCTGCACCGCCTGAACCAGGCCCAGCTTGCCAAGACGCTTTTCCCATTGGGTGAAATTCCCAAGACCGAAGTGCGGCGCATGGCTCAAGCCCTTGAGTTGCCGAACGCGGCCAAAAAAGACTCCACTGGCATTTGCTTTATCGGCGAGCGTCCTTTTCGCGAATTCCTGAACCGCTACCTTCCCACCAAGCCCGGTCCCATCAAGACCCCTGAGGGTACCGTGGTGGGTGAGCACCAGGGACTGGCGTTCTACACCCTGGGTCAGCGCAAAGGCCTGGGCATAGGCGGTATCAAGGGGCGCCAGCGTGACGATGGCACTGCCGACGCCTGGTTTACTGCTCGCAAAGACATTCCGCACAACACGCTTTATGTCGTGCAGGGGCATGATCATCCGTGGCTGCTGGGCCAGTCGCTTCAGGCGCAGGACGCCAGCTGGGTCGCCGGCTGCGCACCGGAGCCCGGCTCCTATGCCGCCAAGACCCGCTATCGGCAAACCGATGCGTCGTGTGTCCTGGCCGAGGCCCGGGACGGTGACTTTACGCTATCGTTCGAACAGGACCAGTGGGCGGTCACACCCGGTCAATCGGCTGTGCTGTATTCCGGTGATGTCTGCCTTGGAGGCGGCATCATCGTTTAGCCCAGATGCACCGTAAATCGGCCGCAGTTACCTTCATTTTCTTTGTTTCATCTGCTTTTCTTTTCAAGGTTTATATGGATCCGGTCTTTATTGTCAGCCTGGCTTGTCTAGGCGCTGCGGTGGGCTTTGCTGCCGGATTGTTGGGAATAGGGGGCGGAATGATACTCGTACCATTTCTCACGATGCTCTTTCCCTTTTACGGCGTACCTGACGACTTGATTGTGCACGCGGCAATTGCCACGTCCATGACCACCATTATCTTTACGTCGATTTCCAGCATGCGCGCACACCATGCCAAGGGCGCCATACGCTGGGATATTGTCTGGATCATGGCGCCGGGCATGATAGTCGGTGGCCTTTTGTCGGGCGGAGCGGTGTTCTCCTACATTAGCGCAACCTGGCTGGCTGTGATATTCGGGATTTTTGTCGCCTATTCCGGCGTGAAAATGCTCAGTGGCAAGCCGCCTGTCGTCGGAAGGACCATGCCGGGCAAGGCTGCGACTGCCAGTGTGGGCGTGGGAATCGGTTTCGCCTCGGGCCTGCTGGGAGCGGGCGGTGGCTTTTTATCGGTGCCGTTCATGACGCGCAGCAATGTGCTGGTGCATAACGCGGTAGCGACGTCGGCGGCCTTGGGTTTCTTCATTGCGGTGGCCAATAGCGCCGGCTATATCTATTCGGGCTTTTCCGAAGCGCAAGGGCATGATGGAATGCTGGGCTATATTTTCTGGCCTGCACTTATCGTTTTGTCGGCCATGAGCGTGCTGACGGCTCCGTATGGCGCTCGCTGCGCGCATCGCCTGCCGGTGACCACCTTGAAGCGCGTGTTTGCCTGCCTGCTGTTCGTGCTAGCGGCATACATGTTGTTCGAGGCATATAAAGGATTTTCGGCTTGATCGACAGGACGCGTAGCCCGCGTCCTGTCGTCTCATCGTGTCGCTTGAGGCCGCCTGGCAGCGGCTGTTGCAGGGGCTTTATCAGCCCTGCGGCGGCAATGTGCTGACGAACGAAGGGCGGCTTTGCAGCTTTTCATCGAGGCGCTGCAAATTGCTGTGGTCCGCACGCCAGTCCAGTTGCGGGAAACGCAGGTCGAGATAACCGAGGGCGCAGCCTACCGCGACATCGGCCAGGCTGAAATTGACGCCCATGCAGAATGGCTGATCGTCCAGGCTTTTATCCATGGATTCCAGGGCTACCGATATTTTTTGGTACTGCCGCGAAACCCAATCTTCGCTGCGCAGCTCGGCTGGCCGGCGATGCGTTTCTATATGGATGGCAATAGCGGCATCGAGCACGCCGTCACCAATGGCTTCCCAGCACTTTGTGGCGGCACGGTCGCGACTTTGCTGCGGAATCAGGCGACCTACCGGCGAGAGTGTGTCGAGGTATTCTACGATAACGCGCGAGTCGAAAAGACTGCCCGAGTCTTCCATGATTAGACAGGGCACCTTACCTAAAGGATTATGTGCCTGTATTTGTGTGTCGTCGGCCCACACATTTTCAAGAACAAAGTCGTAATCAAGTTTTTTTTCTGCCATGACGACACGCACTTTGCGCACGTAAGGACTAGTTAACGAACCAATTAATTTCATGTCAAAGTTCGAGAGTTGCGGGCAAAAAAAGTATAGCAGGATACGATTGCTTATTCCCCGCTAAACAGGGACAAAACGGGCGCTGTTACGATCCCGCCGGGAATGTGTCGTTTATATGCGCATTCGGCTCAATAGCATTGACGGAACACGGGTAACTCTCTATGCGCGTTTACCACTGTCCACATCCGTTCAGCCTGCGGCTGAACGCGAATGCTAGAATTCGACCTAATTTTCCTTTACGTGAACTGCCATGTTAATTGCCTCGCAACTAAGCCACTTGAACGCCTTGTCCCCTCTTGACGGACGCTATGCCGCAAAAGGGCAACCGTTACGCGCCACACTGTCGGAAGCGGCGTTCATGGCACATCGGGTCGAGGTCGAGGTGGCCTGGCTCCAGGGCTTGTCTGAAGCCGGCCTGCCCGAACTACGTCCTTTTTCCGCGTCTGCCAAGGCCGAGCTGAAGCTATTGGTCGACGAGTTCTCGGAATCCGACGCGGCGCGTATCAAGGAAATCGAGAAGACCACCAATCACGACGTCAAGGCGGTCGAATATTGGTTGAAAGAACGTGTGGCCGGTAATGACGAGCTTGCTGCGGCAGCCGAATTCATTCACTTCGCCTGCACGTCCGAAGACATCAACAACACCTCGCACGCGCTGATGCTGTCTCGCGCCCGCTCTGAGTTCATAGTGCCCAAGCTCACCGAGCTGTGCCAGCATTTGAAGGCGATGGCGCGCCAGTTTGCCGACCAGCCCATGCTCTCGCGCACGCACGGCCAGCCTGCCAGTCCAACCACGCTCGGCAAGGAATTCGCCAATGTGGCGGCGCGGCTGGAGCGTGCCATCACGGCGATCGAGGCCGTTGAGCCCTTGGCCAAGCTGAACGGAGCAACCGGCAATTACAACGCGCACGTGTCCGCGTATCCTGAAATCGACTGGCCGGCCTTCAGCGCCGGCGTCCTGGGCAACCTGGGCCTCGTGCAAAACCCTTATTCAATACAGATCGAGCCGCACGACTGGATGGCCGCCCTGTTTGATGCCGTGGCGCGCGCCAACACCATCATCCTGGATCTTGACCGCGACATATGGGGCTATGTATCCCTTGGCTACTTCAAGCAGCGGCTTAAAGAAGGAGAGGTCGGTTCCTCGACCATGCCGCACAAGGTCAACCCCATCGACTTTGAAAACTCGGAAGGCAACCTGGGCCTGGCCAATGCGGTATTGCGTCACTTGTCCGAAAAATTGCCGCTTTCACGGTTCCAGCGCGACCTTACCGATTCCACGGTACTACGCAACCTTGGCGTGGCCTTCGGCTATTGCGCCATTGCCTATGACTCCTGCCTGCGTGGTTTGCATAAGCTAGAACTCAATGCCGTAGCGATCGATGACGATATTGATTCCTGCTGGGAAGTGCTGGCCGAGCCCGTTCAAACGGTCATGCGCCGCTACGGTTTGCCGCAACCCTATGAGCAGCTGAAAGCGCTTACGCGCGGCAAAGGCATCAACCAGGTTGGCCTTACCGAGTTCATCAATGGACTTGATTTGCCCGAAGAACCCAAGCAGCGCCTGCTTGCCCTCACGCCGCGGTCTTATATTGGCCTGGCTGCCGATTTGGCGAAAAAAATCTAGTCCTATGCTGGCACGCCGCCAATTTTCGCGGTAGAATCTTTTTCTTTGCAGGACACGGGCTGTTAGCTCAGTTGGTAGAGCAGCGGACTCTTAATCCGTAGGTCGGGCGTTCGAGCCGCCCACAGCCCACCAGTAATATCAAGCACTTAGGCCAATTCTTCGGAGTTGGCCTTTTTGTTGGTGGGGGATCCCTGACATGGCCACTGCCTTTTGGAACCGAAACCCGCCATTGCGGGTTTTTGCGTTTATGCGCCGGAGCGAGCTACGTGTCCTTACTGAGGAGATAGTGCAAACGTTCCTGGTTGGGATGCTCTTTGATGTCTATGCGGATAGCGTCTACCAAAACAGCGAAGACCTTTTCAGGTTCCAACCCTTGCCGATCCGCAATATCGCCGATTCTATCTGAGCGCTGTTGGTAGTACGCGGCGTCGAATTCCTCGACACCGTTTAGTTGATCGAGTATTTGTAGAGCAAATGCGTAGTCGTCTTCCATGCCGCGTCCATCGGTAAGGTGTTGTCTTGGGACTCCACAACATACCATGGAGATGCAGCCGCGACGCCAGACTTTTTACGTTTCCACACGCAGTCGGATTCGCCGAGTCCGCATCCCCATCTACATCCGCGGCGCGATTACGGCGAGTTGCACGGAATTGACCAGGTCTTAGAACGCAGATATTGCATGGAGGCGCAGATCTGCAAGGGCGTGTGGATCTTGCGTTAATCGGAATTCAACACGCGGGCTTCACCAGAGCAAAGCGTCAAGCCAATGCTAAGGCGGCCGTCCTCGCGTAAGAGCAAATGACAGCAGTCGGCTTCCATGTCGACAATAACCCGGATTTTCTTATCCTGGCCTGCCTCAGAGGGAGGTTGGAACACGATGTGCTCATGCCATGTGGCTTTCACGGTTGCGGCATCAGTGCCATGCGAGACGACGTCCTTGATTTTTACATCGAGCGAATAGTCGGCAATACTATTCTTGCTCGCGAGTGTGCCAAAGAGTCCGCCTAGTTGCAGTATGTCGTTCTTCTCGAGCGTCATAGCTACGCTGCCCGTATGGGCGCCGTCTTTCTGAATGCGGATATCTGCCTGGAAGGCGGCGCCGTCGGCCAAGTTGGCATCTGTCCAATCTAGCACCAACTGCGGGTCATAGGCCTGCATCAAGTCCTTAGCCTCTTCGCAGATTCTGTGTAAATACTTGCGAATGTCTTCTCTCGCTAAACCGGGCGTTGGCGTGTCCATGCCATCCTCCTTGGGAAGGTCGAGATAAAGCCCTCCGAAGAGGGCTTGTCCTGACTGCTACGGCCGTGGTCGGGCTGCTGGATCGTTGAGGTTATTGGCGTCGTCCGCCTCGTCAAGCGCGTCCCGCACATCGTCTTTGGCTTCACCGTACTTACGTTGAATCTTTCCGGCAGCCTGATCGGCTTTGCCCTCGAGTTCCGTGCTTCGGTCGCCGGTAACCTCACCGAAGGCTTCCTTCACATTACCCTTAATTTCTTTTCCCGCGCCTTTAATACGATCGCTATCCATATCAGTACTCCTTACTCGCGTTCATCGAACCGGATTTCCGGTGCTCAAAGACATGAAGCAAGCCATGTGCCCGAGCCATAAAGTCCATGGCCGACCCGGTTTTTCGAGATGGACTTCATTTGGGCACGTCAGATGCTCACCTTATGTTTCGCAGAAGTGACTATGACTGGCATCAATGATTTGACGGAGCTCGAGGCCGCACAGGACAAGGTGCAGGCCTAGATGTAGCGGCTTATTGAGTGTTGTCGTAGTCGAGACAGAAACGGAGCAGCAATGAGCAAGAACACGTTTGAATACAAGGGGCACACCGTAGAAATCATTTCGACGGATCTGGCGGGTGGGGGCCATGGCTTTGGCTTGAAGATCGACGGCGATACCATCAATCGAGGCGGTTTCGACCGCTCTAAATCTGTTGATGCAGCAATTGAAGAGGGGGTCCGTTGGACGAAGGAATACATCGACTCGTTGCCTTGAGGCGGCACGCGCCGCCCTTGTCCGTAGGAGTGCGCCCATCCGCCAGTTGCGTCTGCGCCTTATCGACCCATCTTCCTGAACTCCCACGGCGCGACGGGATCTGGGCGGCGCCACAGCCCCGTATGGTTTGCTCGCGCCTTGTCTTGTAACTTGTGCATTTTCGTTGCGGGTGAGTAGCGGCTATAAGCCCAGGCATGGCCGGCCATTACCATTGCGATATTCGCGTTGATCTCATTGCAAATTACGGTACCTAATGTGTGCTTATGCTGACCCTGTCCGCGACTTTCGATTCGGACCTTCATGCCCACTGGGCAAATGAACCTCAAAAAACTGCGAGACGCTTTGCCATGTTCCTGGCGAAGTTCGGGCGCATCGATCTGCGCAAGCCTGACTTGGGTCATCTCTTCCTGCTGAGAGCAGTGCACGCGTAGGCTGTCTCCATCAAGTACCGAAGAGATCGTACAGATCTGTCCGGCCGCGCTGCCGGAGGTCGAGGCAAGAATCAAACAGAATAGAAGCCTGGTCACTTTTACATAGCCCGCTGGACCGTCGGTTACGCAGGATGCCGAAACGCGTCGTCCACCCGAGACTGTACCATCCATGGAATAGTGTCCCCCGGAATAGGTGGGCTTGAGAGGCGAGCGCCCCGATGATGGCTTACGCCCGTTGAAGTGAAAAAGTATATCAATTGTAATTACGAGCAAACGCGATTGCAGTGCCAGCCTGCCGTTGGTACGGTGGAGTCTCAATAATGGGCTTCGAAGGAGAACGTTATGGCACCACCAGCACTTGACATCGCTCCATCATTAAAATCCCAAGCCGTGCGCCGTGCGCTTTGGTTGAGCGGAGGAGGCCAAGAATTAAACACTGCGCCTGTCCAGCCTTCAGTTAGCGACTTGCCAGCGGCGGAGCCAAGGCAAAAGCACCGGCATGGCTAATCAAAAGAAAGCACTCGTGCTAGCGGTTGATATATTGGAAATCGTTCAGAATTTGCGCGTTGAGAAACGTGACAAGCTCGTCTTTATAGGTTGCGATAGTTCTACGGGGACAAGGATCATTTGATCCATGTCCCCGATGTAGTCCCGCAGCCTGGACGCTCGGCATGGCTTTGCGGATACGTTATTGGTCGTTGCGAGATTCTTTTCCTAGCGGCCTTGGAGTGTCATCCCTATTAGGTGAGGTAGGTACTCCAGCCGGATTTGTCTTGCTTTCGCCGGAGCGTTCCGATTCCTTCACCGGCGACTTTAATCCCAATTCCGAACTCGGATTTAGTTCATCCTGGGTGCTGTCCGTTGCTTGTTTCTGATCTCTTTGCAAAGGGGTAACTGGTTTCTGTTCCTGTGTCATGTTGTTCCTTCATAAGCATCACCTGGCCAGTTCGGCTGAACGGCCTCCACGCTTTTGTAGGGCAAGCAATGTGCCTGCGGCACCGGGCACAGAAATGCCCTCCGAAGAGGGCATGATGGCTAGTGGTTCAACGCTCTGTAAGGTTACTTGCCATGCTGGGTTTTGGCTTGTGCAATACATTGGTCCTTTGCATCGCCGGACATGGCGTCGCATTTTTCTTTCGCAACGTCATAAGCCGAGTCTCGCTTCGTCTTTGCCGCATCATGTTGTGCTTCTGCGGATTCTTTATTGGCCTTTTGATCGGCTTTAGCGGAGTCCCGGCGGGCTTCGGCCGCTTTCTCGCAGACATCCTGGTCATTGCCTTTCATGGTTTCGCACTTTTGCATGTCCGCCTTATATTGGGCTTTGGCATCGGCTGCGGATGTCGATTGGGCCCATGCAGATGAACTCATGCCTGCCCCCAATACAAAAGCGGAAATAAGAAGGTGCTTTGATATTGTATTTGCGATGGTCATAGGTGTTGCTCTCACTTTTAAAGGTTGCGTTTCAAAATGCTCAGCGTCGAGCGGCCAAGCTTCTGACAATCTGTGTCTAGCAACTGGTGTGCCTGACGTGGGCAATGGGTCCGTCACCAAGTTACGTTTTGTAAGGTCCGGCTTTGCAGAAGTGACTAGAATCCCAGTCGAACCCACTTTTTGAGATACCTATGAAGTTGATTGCCTTGCTTGCCTTTACGGTTTCCATTCTGTCCGCGTGCGCTGTCTATACGCCGTCTGGATCAGTTGTTGTTGACCCGCATGGAGGCGACCGGGGTGGCTTCTGTCCGCCGGGGCAGGCCAAGAAGGGCAACTGCTAAGACACGGCAGATCTATCTGTCGCTCCGTAGCGTGTACGATGAGGCGCGATCGCAACGTCGCCGAATAGCATCAAGCGTCGTGGCACCATAGACAGGACTAGAACAATGAACGATGAATCCAACAAGATCAAAACAGCAGTGGCTCGTGGCAAGCAGCGGTTTTTTGAACGCAATCCTGATTTGATGCGTGAGGTGGATGCCATTACTGAGCAGGACGCACAGGCCGCCGGGAAAAGCGTCAGTGAACTGCGCGAGATTGCCAAATATCGGGCGATCGCCGGTGTGACCAAGGCAATGGGGAAAGACAGTTTCATCATGCTGCTGGAACTGGGCTCAGATTCAACTGAGGAGTTCGAACAGCTTATCGCCGCCCAGAACGTTCAGATTAAAAAGTCGATTGGAATGTAGCTGTTCGAGGGCTCGTCCACCTTTGCGGCGATGCCACGAAAGTTAGCCATAACGAATTCATAAACGAGTTAAAAGAGATACGAATGATCAAACGCAAGAGTAGCGCGGTAATTTTGGCAGGCATGTTGTCATTCGGGTTGGCAGGCTGCCAACCCGAAGAAGGTCCGGCCGAGAAAGCCGGGAAAGCGGTCGACCAGTCCATTAGTAATGCCGGCGCCCAGATCGAGAAGGCGGGCGACAAGATTCAAGCTGCGGCAAGAGACGCACAAAAATAACGTCAGATGGCGGATACTCATGGGCGGTAGCAAGTGGGGCGCGGCGCGCCCCACTTGCTACTGTGAGGTAAAGGCGTCGGATGGCGCTTTACTTTTTCTCTTTTTCCGGTCCGCTGGTTTTTTCAAGAAAAAAAGGAGTGTCGTCCTTGGGTTTCAAGGGCGACGATGGAGCGCCCTGCGGATTCGGGTTTCCATCAAACTGAGTCGCTTTTTCGCCCTTGGCGTCTTGTTGGCTGTTGTCTTGGTCGGTTTTACGGTCGGATCGAGTCATTTTATTTCCCTGTATCAGCAATTGGCCCTGGCATGCATTCAACCGGCGCATGCATATGGCATGCCCAACGCCATCCAGGTGGCTCATAAAAAACACCCCAAAGGCTGGATGGGTGTCCAACTTTTGGGGTGCAGTCCGCCTGGGAGCCCCAAGGCTTCCGCCGGCGCTTGACGCTTAGCCGGCCTGTACTTCGATACGCCGGGGCCGCGCTTCTTCACGCCGCGGTATCGTCACTCTCAGCACGCCATCCTGTAGATTGGCGTCGATCCGCGACGTATCCAGGTCGGGGGCCAGAGTAAAGCTGCGGGCAAAGCGCGACTCCCTGACTTCCGCGTACTTGAGCTGCAGGTTCTCAGGTGTCGGAACGACAGCTTCACCCTGGATGCGCAAATTGTCGTCGTGGACCTCGATCTCCAGCTTTTCTTTTGGTACAGCCGGCATGTCCAGCCACAGCGTAATACCGTGGCTGTTTTCCTCTACATCGACGGCCGGTGTGAGTGTCAGGGGCCGAGCCGCTTGGCCGCCCTGGCGAGGGGCAACCTGAGCTTGACTGCGCTGCAAAGCATTGCTGCTGATGTCGTTCATGATCTTTCCTCCGTGTTTATTGAACAGTAATAGCGCGCGGTTTGGACGCCTCATGTTTGGCGACGGTCACCATCAGGCACCCATTCGAGCAGCGCGCCGTGACCTGCTCGGGATTGGCGTTCGCGGGCAGCTCGATGGTGCGGCGAAACGAACCGGCATAGCGTTCCTGCGCATAGCGCCGGGCGTCATCGCTCTCTTCGTTGGCGAACAAGGCCTGGCGCTCGCCACTGATGGTCAATAGACCTTTATCAATCGAGACATCGATCTGATCAGACTTTACGCCGGGTACGAAAGCGACGATCTCGATGGCGTCGTCAGTCGTGCCTACGTTGAGCTTGGGGAATGACCCATAGCGGTCCGAACGTATGCTTGAAGGAAAGCCGCCAAAAAGCGAAGCCACCTGTTGCTGTAGGCGGTCGAACTCGCTCAAGAGGTCGGTTTGCAAATAAGAACTTCTCATGGACGTAGCCTCCTTGTAACGGGCCGCACGCCTCGGAATCTGCTCGGCGCTCGGCTAATGACAGACTGTGGAAACGGGAGAGCTTGCTACCCGCCTGTTTGCGATATAAGTGCAAACCCGGGGATTTCAAGAGGATTGAAATAAGTGGGGAAGCTATTCGGCCCATTGACGGTATTCGGCGTTTTATTCAGCATCTCTACCATGTTCCCAGGCAGACGCAGATCCCTTTTGTTCACACTGGCCCCCTAGAAAAGGAGGGTGTTTCCTTGAATGCTCCGCAGATCGTTAACGGAATCGGCATATACCGAACCAATGGTGGCAGGCTCGCTTTTATCACCGAGATTACCACCGCGGTTGAGTCGGAGGAAGTCAATTGTCTGGGGTATGTGCTCGTCTTCGATCAGCGTGCCGTCGCAACAGAATGGCACCGATGGTCCCTGAACGGGCGTTGCAACTCTGGAAGCGATGTTGAATTTCAACTTGTGGAGCAGGTGTAGTCGGAAATGTCAGCTCAATGGCGGCAAGGGTTTCTGGCATAGGGCCAGCAGCGCCGCCAAAAACAGCATTCCGGCCGAAGCGGCGAGGCCGCTCGATAGCGAGCCGGTCAGGTCGCTGATCCAGCCGCAGGCAACCGGTCCGATAGTCTGCCCGAGGGCGAAAAGGCTTGTGGCGACCGCCAGCGCATTGCCCCAGGCGCGTGGTGGCAAATTTGTCTTCACGAATCCCGTGACCGCCGAGGGCACCATGAACACGCTGGCGCCTACCAGCAATGCAGAAAGCCACGTTCCGATCAGATTGGACAAGAGCAAAGGCAGCGCTGCACCTGACGCCAGTACGAGCAGGGCCAAGGCCATGGGTATGCCGTCGCGACGTCCGTTGAATACACTGCGCCAGACAATAGGGGCTACCAGGGTCATCGCACCCAGGAGTATCCACATTATTGACGTGGTGCCGGCCAGGCGTGACGGGTCCGCCGTGTGATGTTTGACCCAGGCAACAATGAACGTCATGTAGGCAATGTAGCCCAGCCCAAAAAAGAAATAAGCGATAAATTCAGCGGCGCAATGCCGCCATGGCCAGCGTGTCGATGTGGTCGGTGAGGATGGCTCCTGAATTGTGGCGCAAGCCGTAACGGCTGCAATCGATAAAGGAACACACACGGCGCCGATGACCAGCCATGCCCAAGGCCAGGCGCTGGCCCCTGTTTCGTAGAATAGCCAGGGAAGCACTGCGCCGGTAAGCAGCATTCCCAAGCCTCCGCCACTGAAGAATATGACAATGGCACGCGTCCCGAGCACGCCCGACAGCACGCCGCCGCAGATGAAAGCGCCCGCTGCACCGAATCCCGCGAGAAATCGAAACAGCGTTAGCCATTGAAAATCTTGCGTCATGCCGGTACCCAGTAGGGTAACGGTGGTCAGAACCAAACCGCCCGCAAAAAGGATGCGGTTGCCCAGTCTGGCGACAAACAGAATGGTCAGCAAGGCGCCCAGCAAATAGCCCAGGGAATTGGCGGTATTCAGCCAGCCAGCCTGTGCGTAATTCAGTTCCAGGTCGGCCTGCATCGCAGGCAGGATAAGGGCATAACCGAAACGTGCGAAGCCCACGGATACGGCGGCTCCTCCTGATAAGGCCCATATGGTCAAGCCTGGCTTCATTCCGGCATACCTCTCGTTGGCGGGTGTTGGAGTGCTGAACGGTCCATGTCGGCATGCAAGCGAGCCGCAAATGCATTCTAATAGCAGTCTGACGACCGACCCAGCCGAATTTGGCCAGCTATTGATGATGGAAGCAACATAAATGATCGACGCACTCACGGCAGGCAGGCTTTACGGCGCGCCCAAGCAAGGCACAGGAAAAACAGGCGACAGCTACACGACCGCGAAGGTCAAGGTGATGGCGGGCAATGGCGATACCCTGTTATGCAACGTAATCGCTTTCGACGAGAAGGTGCAGGCCGCGCTTCTGGCTCTGGATGATGGCGATTCGGTAGCAATGTCGGGCAGCCTCACGCCCAAGGTGTATCAGGACAAGGCCGGTGACGTGCGGCCGACCCTGGATCTAGTGTGCCATGCTGTGCTGACGCCCTATAACGTGCAGCGCAAGCATCAGGCGGTCAATGACAGCAATGGGCGCGACTAAGCCGGCTCTACCCAGTAAGGATCGAAACCGATGCGCGCGGAGAGCCGCGTGCAGACATTACCCATGATTTCCTTGATCTGCTCGATATCGGGGCGGGGTGTGCCGTCGATCCTGGCGATATGGGGGACGTTAATGGCAGCCACCACGCGTCCTCCTATGCTGCGTACAGGAAATGCAATGTTCGTGATGCCGTCTATCTGGATGCTGGGCATCGAGGCGTAGCCCTTGACGCGCACCTCCTTGAGCAGGGCAAATAGCTGACCCGGATCCATATTCAGTTCACCTTCCACCCTGATATGGCTGCTGAGCATGCGGGTGCGCTCTATCTCGTCCTGGTAGGCCAGCAAAACATGGCCCGATGACGTATCGGTCAGTCCCATCACCACGCCGATTTTCAAGCCGAAGGACCAGCGCTCCGGACTATCGACTTGGGCAATGACAACGACACGCCCGTTCTGAAAGATGGACAAGTGGCAGGATTGCCGCGCACGCTCGGCCAGTTCGTGCAGCAACGGCAGCGATGCGCCCACCAGTGACTTTATTGGCTGCTGGCGATGCGCCAGCTGAAACATCTTCAACGTCAACGTATAGCGATCGTTCTGATCGGCCTGGATGAATCCCCGCCGCTGCAATGTGACCACCATGCGGAACAACTCATTCACGTTGCGTCCCAGTGCCTGGCACAGCTCATTAAGCGTGTAGCCGTCAGCGCTTTGACTTAGTGCCTCTAGCCCGGACTTTTCACCATGAGGCTTGCGGGAGTGATTTTTGCGCCTTGATCTGACCGAGTGCTGCGCCGGTCTGCTTGGGGGCGGCGTTGGAGGAGATTTTCAGCGCTGCGGACGCAATTTCCCCTAC
>NZ_PDNW01000022.1 GCF_002849655.1 Pollutimonas subterranea | reverse complement strand
CCGCTTCCATCCCGACCTTGGCCTTGAATTCTGCGCTGTGAACCTTGCGTTTCCTGACTTCGACCACCTTGTAATCCTCCTCGGACTACAGCTTAAAGCGCTGTCTCGATTCCAGGGTCCACTTTAAACACAATGGTTTTCTTGAGCCGCTGTTGCAGCGCCAGTAACTGGTCCTGCATTTCATACCGGATCAGGGGATCCAGTGCCGAGAAAGCCTCGTCCATAAGCAATACCTCGGCATCGATGGCCAGTGCCCTGGCCAAGCCCACCCGTTGACGCATGCCGCCCGACAACTCGTCCGGATAACTGGCGGCGTATTCAGACAGGCCTACTCTGTCCAGCCATTTCAAGGCCGTGTCCCGTGCCAGCGCTTTTTTTTCGCCGCGTACCGAGAGACCGAACGCGACGTTGTCGATGACGTTGATATGCGGGAGCAATCCGAAGCCCTGGAACACCATGCTGATGCTGTGGCGGCGCAGCTGGCGTAAATCGGGCATGCTGAGCTTGAGGATATCGCGGCCATCCACCAGTATTTCGCCTGCCGATGGATCGATCAGTCGATTCAGGTGACGCACCAGGGTTGATTTTCCGGAGCCGGACAAGCCCATGATGCAGGTTATCTGCCCGGTCGGTATATCGACGCTCACACCGGCCAGACCCACATTGCATCGTGTTTGCGCCTGCACTGTCGCCTTGTCGGCGCCCTGCCGCAACAGTTCCACCGCACGCTCGGGGCGATCTCCGAATACCTTGTACACATCGCATATCTGAATTTTAACGTCCGACATCAGGACTTCTCCTTGCGCTCGAAGCGTCGCCTGCGGCGGCGCGGCTGGCCATATGCCTGGGTAATTCGATCGATCACGATAGCCAGGATGACGATGGCCACGCCGGCCTGCAACCCGCGCCCGACATCCAACGTCTGGATACCGGCGAGTACATCCTCACCGAGGCCCCGGGCGCCGATCATGGATGCCACCACGACCATTGCCAAGGCCATCATGGTGGCCTGGTTGATGCCTGCCATGATGCTGGGACGCGCCAGCGGCAGCGTCACTCTCGTCAACATCTGCCAGCGCGTTACGCCAAAAGCTTGCGCGGCTTCCATGATGGTCGGATCGACTTGCCGCAAGCCGAGTATGGTCAAGCGTATGAGTGGCGGCACCGCATAGACGATAGTGGCGAACAGCGCGGGAACCTTTCCCAGGCCAAACAGCATCAACACAGGTATCAAGTACACGAAACTGGGCAAGGTTTGCATGACATCCAATACAGGCGTGAGCACGGATCGCAGGATGCGGCTTCGCGCGGCCAGTATCCCAACCGGGATGCCAAGAATGATGGAGATCACCGTGGACACCAGGACCAGCGAGAACGTCTGGATCAACTTGTCCCAAAGTCCTACCGCTCCAATCAGGTACAGGCACGCCACATACAGGACGGTGGCAACAGGCTTGCGCGTTGCATGCCAGGACAAGGCGGCAACCAATGCCAGAAACGCCCAGGGAGGCAAGGCCTGCAGCCCCCGCTCCACAGGCAACAACACTGCCGTCAGCATGAAATCGCTTAAGCGCCGAAAACTTTCCCCATACGACTTGACCACCGTCATGAGTTGTCGGTTCACGAAATCCGCGCCAGACCACTCTGGAAATATGGAGTGGTCCGCTGCGGATGCGGTATCAATTCCCAAGGCAGTGATGATGCGCTCCGCAACTGAATCCGGCACCCATTCGCGCCATACTTCTGGATGCAAACGGAGAAATTGATCTGCCGCCGCCTCGCCGGACAAGCGCTGCTCGGTCATGAGCAATATCATTCCGTTCAACAGGGCCGGCTGAAACTGCAGGCGTTCGAACAACGCGATCAAGTCGGGATTTTGCTGCGCGAAGGGCTGTGAAACCGCTACGCCCAGTTTGGCCACAAGAAAATCCGAAGGACACAATTCGCCTTCACCGCTTACGATTGTGTCCCAGCATGCTTTGTTGAAGGGCCCCAGCTCTATCCGATGGAATTTATACTTCGCCATCAGCCCCGCTGGCTGCCAGTAATAGAACAGAATGGGCTTACCCTGATCGTAGGCAGAGCTGATGGCGGAGTCCAGCGCGGCACCCGTGCCGGCGCGAAAATTCGTGTAGTCACTTTCGAGCCCATGCAAGGCAAGCAGGCGACTGTTGGTTTGCTCACATACCCATCCGGCTGGACAGTTGAGGAAACGACCTTTCCCGGGAACCTCGGGGTCCGTGAACAGCGACTTGTATTGCGGTAGGTCTTCCCAGCTCCTGAGCTTGGGAGCCAAAGGTTCGATGCCGCGTGCGGCGTCCCCGTGCACAAGGTAATCCGGTACGTACCAGCCCTGGACGGCTCCACCGGCCAAGGTGTCGCCCACGACCTGCACGGCACCGGCCTTGATCCCGTCCTCGATAATTGGCGAGCGCCCTGACCATTGCTCGGCGATGATCTGCAGGTCGTTCTGCGCCAGTGCGGATTCCGTGGCGGCCGGCGTACCGGGCACGATCTCGGTCTGGCATTGATAGCCGTCGGAAAGCAACTTCCGGATGACGTGGGTCGTGAAGCTTGCGCTTTCCCAGGTCTGGTCGGCCAGCTTGATGACCTGGCCGTTATTGCAGCTTGCCGCCGCGGCCTGCCCGGGTGCCAGGCCTGCCAGTAGCAGCACCATGCAGCCAAGGGAAATGAGCAGTTGCTTCATGACGATGCTCTCCAAAAAAGCCCCCACGCTTGCCGCTGCGCGGCGGCGCTGCCCCCCGTGGGGGCGCCTTTTGCCTAGGGGCGGCCCGGCGGCAAAAAAAGCCCCCGCGCTTGCCGCTGCGCGGAAAAAAAACGCCATGCATCGTGCATGGCGTTTTTTACATACTGCGCCATAGGCGCGGCGTACAGATTACTGCAAAGCGATTTCGACGTCTACACCTGCGGGCAGGTCCAGGCGCATCAGTGCGTCAACAGTTTTATCGGTTGGATCCACGATGTCCATAAGACGCTGATGCGTGCGCATTTCGAACTGGTCGCGCGACGTCTTGTTGACGTGAGGCGAACGCAATACGTCATAGCGACGAATACGTGTAGGCAGAGGTACTGGACCACGCACTACCGCGCCCGTGCGCTTGGCGGTTTCAACAATTTCGGCGGCCGATTGGTCGATAAGCTTGTAGTCAAACGCTTTTAAACGGATGCGGATTTTCTGGTTTTTCATGGGAATTCCTAAAGAACGAATAAGGCAGGAGCAATACCGCTCCTGCCCACGCTAGCAATATTACTTGATGATGGTGGCAACAACGCCAGCACCAACGGTACGGCCGCCTTCGCGGATGGCGAAGCGCAAGCCTTCTTCCATGGCGATGGGCGACATCAGGCTGACTTTCATCGACACGTTGTCACCGGGCAGGACCATTTCCTTGTCCGCGGGCAATTCGATGGTACCCGTCACGTCCGTCGTACGGAAGTAGAACTGAGGACGGTAGCCCTGGAAGAACGGCGTGTGACGACCACCTTCGTCTTTGGACAGAATGTACACTTCGGCCGAGAAGTCGGTGTGCGGCTTGATCGAGCCGGGCTTGGCCAGAACCTGGCCGCGCTCGACGTCTTCGCGCTTGGTACCGCGCAGCAAGACACCCACGTTGTCGCCCGCTTGACCTTGGTCCAGCAGCTTGCGGAACATCTCAACGCCCGTGCACGTGGTCTTGACGGTGTCTTTGATACCGACGATTTCGATTTCTTCGCCAACCTTGACGATACCGCGTTCGATACGGCCCGTCACCACGGTACCGCGACCCGAGATCGAGAACACGTCTTCCACAGGCATCAGGAAAGCGCCGTCGACCGCGCGCTCTGGCGTGGGGATGTAGCTGTCCAGCGCTTCAGCCAACTGCATGATGGCTTGCTTGCCCAATGGGCCTTCGTCGCCTTCGAGTGCCAGCTTGGCCGAGCCCTTGATGATCGGGGTGTCGTCGCCGGGGAAGTCGTACTTGGACAACAGTTCGCGCACTTCCATTTCGACCAGCTCGAGCAACTCTTCGTCGTCGACCATGTCGGCCTTGTTCAGGAACACGATGATGTACGGCACGCCAACCTGGCGCGACAGCAGGATGTGCTCGCGCGTCTGGGGCATTGGGCCGTCAGCGGCCGACACCACCAGGATGGCGCCGTCCATTTGCGCCGCACCCGTGATCATGTTCTTGATGTAGTCGGCGTGGCCCGGGCAGTCAACGTGCGCGTAGTGACGCGCTTGCGTTTCGTACTCGACGTGCGAGGTGTTGATGGTGATGCCGCGTGCTTTTTCTTCAGGAGCCGCGTCAATTTGCGCGTAGCCCTTGGCTTCGCCACCGAAGGCTGTTGCCAGCACGGTGGTGATTGCCGCCGTAAGCGTCGTCTTGCCGTGGTCAACGTGACCGATCGTGCCGACGTTTACGTGTGGTTTGGTACGTTCGAACTTACCTTTTGCCATGATTTAATCCATCAATGTTTTCAAGGAAACAAAAATTTTCCCTGCCCACCATACAAGATGGGCAGGACCTGTATATTACTTACCGCGAGCGGTAATCACTTCGTCAGCAACGTTTTTCGGAGCTTCGGCGTAGTGCTTGAACTCCATGGTGTAGGTTGCCCGGCCTTGCGTTTGTGAACGCAAAGTAGTCGAGTAACCGAACATCTCGGCTAGAGGCACTTCTGCCTTGATGATCTTGCCACCGCCTACGATGTCGTCCATACCCTGGACCATGCCGCGACGCGAGGACAGATCGCCCATCACGTTACCGGCATAATCTTCAGGTGTTTCGACTTCAACAGCCATCATGGGTTCGAGCAATACTGGGCTAGCCTTGCGCATGCCGTCTTTGAATGCCATGGAGGCAGCCATACGGAACGCGTTTTCGTTCGAGTCAACGTCGTGGTACGAACCAAAGAACAACGTAACCTTGACATCGACGACCGGGTAGCCGGCAACGACGCCCGCTGGCAAGGTTTCCTGAATACCCTTGTCAACCGCAGGGATGTATTCGCGAGGAACCACACCGCCCTTGATGGCGTCGACGAACTCGTAACCACCGCCTGGAGGAAGGGGCTCGAGCTTCAGGACAACGTGACCATACTGGCCGCGACCGCCCGACTGCTTGACGAACTTGCCTTCGATTTCTTCGCAAGTTTTGCGAATCGTCTCGCGGTAGGCCACTTGTGGCTTACCTACGTTGGCTTCAACGCCGAATTCACGGCGCATGCGGTCAACCAGCACTTCCAGGTGAAGCTCGCCCATACCCGAAATAATGGTTTGGCCGGATTCTTCGTCAGTGCGTACGCGAAACGAAGGATCTTCCTGTGCAAGACGCGACAGCGCAATGCCCATTTTTTCCTGGTCGGGTTTAGTCTTGGGTTCGACAGCCTGCGAGATCACGGGTTCCGGAAACACCATGCGTTCAAGCAGGATGTGCTCGTCGAGATCGCAAAGCGTTTCGCCAGTGGTCACGTCTTTCAGACCCACCACGGCGGCGATGTCACCTGCCAGAACTTCTTTGATTTCAGCACGGTTGTTTGCGTGCATCTGCAAAATACGGCCAATACGCTCTTTTTTACCCTTGAAAGGGTTGTAGACCGTTTCGCCGGACTTGAGGACGCCTGAATACACACGAACGAAGGTCAACTGACCCACGAACGGATCACTCATCAACTTGAACGCCAGTGCGGAGAACTTGGCATTGTCGTCAGCAGGCAGATGAACAATATTGCCTTCATCGTCTGTGCCCTGGACAGGAGGAATATCCGTCGGTGCGGGCAGGTAGTCGATGACGGCGTCAAGCATGCGCTGAACGCCTTTGTTCTTGAACGCCGTACCGCACAACATAGGCTGGATTTCACCAGCGATGGTGCGCGTACGGATGCCAAGATTGATTTCGGCTTCGGTCAAAGCGCCTGTTTCCAGGTACTTGTTCATGAGCTCTTCATTGGCTTCGGCTGCTGATTCAACCAGCTTTTCGTGCCATTCGGCAGCGTCGTCAGCCAACTCGGCCGGAATATCCATGTATTCGAACTTCATGCCTTGGCTGGCTTCATCCCAAATGATTGCTTTCATTTTGACGAGGTCGACCACACCCGTGAAGGTGTCTTCGGCGCCGATAGGAATGACGATAGGCACGGGGTTAGCCTTAAGACGCAGCTTGAGCTGGTCGTAGACCTTGAAGAAGTTCGCGCCGGTACGGTCCATCTTGTTGATGAACGCCAGGCGTGGCACACCGTACTTGTTCGCCTGGCGCCATACCGTTTCCGACTGGGGCTGAACGCCGCCTACAGCGCAATACACCATGCAGGCGCCATCGAGCACGCGCATGGAGCGTTCAACTTCGATCGTGAAGTCGACGTGTCCGGGGGTGTCGATGATGTTGATGCGGTGCTCGGGGTACTCGCCGGCCATACCGCGCCAGAAAGCTGTCGTGGCAGCCGAAGTAATCGTGATGCCGCGCTCTTGCTCTTGTTCCATCCAGTCCATGGTGGCGGAGCCTTCATGGGTTTCGCCAATTTTGTGGTTGACGCCGGTGTAGAACAGGATGCGCTCTGTCGTTGTGGTTTTCCCTGCGTCGATATGCGCGGAAATACCAATATTGCGATAGCGCGAAATGGGGGTTTTGCGGGCCATAATAAAAATGTCCTTAGATTACCAGCGGAAATGGCTGAACGCCTTGTTGGCCTCTGCCATCTTGTGCGTGTCTTCACGCTTCTTCATTGCTCCACCGCGACCCTCGGAGGCGTCAAGCAATTCACCGGCCAGGCGCAGATCCATCGATTTTTCGCCACGCTTCTTGGCTGCTTCACGCAACCAGCGCATGGCCAGTGCCAGGCGGCGCACAGGGCGCACTTCAACCGGCACTTGATAGTTTGCACCACCGACACGGCGGCTTTTCACTTCAACGAGGGGCTTGATGTTGTTGATGGCGAGATTGAAAACCTCGATGGGCTCTTTGCCAGTTTTAGCCTGAATCTGTTCAAAAGCGCCGTAGATAATACGTTCGGCTACTGCTTTTTTACCAGCCAACATAACAACGTTCATGAATTTGGCGAGCTCTACGCTGCCGAATTTTGGATCGGGGAGAATCTCACGTTTGGGGACTTCGCGACGACGAGGCATTTTAACTTCCTTGTGACAGTTCAGTTGAACCGTTTTTAAACGGCCACGACCACTTTATTGGAAAGGGTCACTTACATGCTATGGGCTCATGCCCATGGCTGCACTGATACGACCAGACGGGCTGGACTATGGAAAAACTTAGGCTTTTTTCGGGCGTTTTGCACCGTACTTGGAACGCGATTGCTTGCGGTCTTTAACACCTTGCAAGTCGAGCGAACCGCGAACGATGTGGTAACGAACACCAGGCAAGTCTTTGACACGACCACCGCGCACAAGAACGACCGAGTGTTCTTGCAGGTTGTGGCCTTCACCGCCGATGTACGAAATGACTTCGAAACCGTTGGTAAGACGCACCTTGGCGACTTTACGCAAAGCCGAGTTAGGTTTTTTAGGGGTTGTGGTGTACACGCGTGTGCAAACACCACGACGCTGAGGGCAGTTTTCGAGCGCGGGGCTCTTGCTGTTCTCGCGGGAGACTTCGCGCGGCTTGCGCACGAGTTGGCTAATGGTTGGCATGACCTTTACGCATCCTGTGACTTTTTATGCATAGGGCACTTGCGTACCCGATTTGCATAATTTGAATGAGACGCCTGCTGCGATAGGCTCGACATGATGTCGAACACTAAGGGAGCCTCAGGCGGTTTGCGCAAAAACCGCCAGACACGAAAAACGTAAAAGAGCGGGTCTTGCGACAATTCTTGCTATTGATACTTGCGGCTATTGCTAGCCAGCTTTTACTAACCTTACCCGGGTATTTTGGCAAATAATCCCTTTGGCAAGCTCGCCATCGTAGCATAGCAATATCCGGAAGGTCAATAAGAGTCTAGATAAATACCCTGATAGACAAACATTTATTTGTTTATACCGCGCCAAATAGAAAAAGCCGGGTGTGGCCACCCGGCTTTTTCACTTGCTACACACTGCAGGCTTACTCTTCGATAGGCCCTGTGCCCTCGTCGGAGGCCGTTTCACTGTGAGTTTCCACAGCTTCGACGGGAGGCGTATCCTCGAAAGGATTGGCCATCGCACGAGCGGCTTGACGTTCGGCCGCTTCGTGGGCCTCTTTGTCTTTGCGCGCCATGTGGTAGGCCATACCGGTACCCGCGGGAATCAGGCGACCGACAATCACGTTTTCTTTCAGGCCGCGCAAATCGTCGCGCTTGCCCATGATTGCCGCTTCGGTAAGAACCCGCGTGGTTTCCTGGAACGAGGCCGCCGAGATAAACGAATCGGTCGACAGGGATGCCTTGGTGATACCCAGCAGTACGTTGTCGTACGTGGCTGGAATCTTGCCCTCGGCTTCCATGCGGTCGTTTTCGTTAAGCAGCTCGGAACGCTCTACTTGCTCGCCGGTAATGAAACTGGTGTCGCCCGCGTTGGTGATGTTTACGCGGCGCAGCATCTGGCGAACAATCACTTCGATATGCTTGTCGTTGATCTTCACGCCTTGCAAACGGTACACGTCCTGGACTTCATTGACCACGTAGCTGGCGAGGCGCTCGATACCTTGCAGGCGCAGGATATCGTGCGGATCGGCCGGACCGTCAACAATCATTTCACCCTTGTTCACGACTTGGCCGTCATGCACAAGCACCTGTTTTTCCTTGGGAATCAGGAACTCATGGCTGACACCATCCAGGTCGGTGATGACCAGGCGCTGCTTGCCCTTGGTGTCCTTGCCGAAGGAAACAGTACCGGTGACGTCGGCAAGCATGCCGGCATCTTTCGGTGAGCGTGCTTCGAACAGCTCGGCCACGCGTGGCAAACCGCCGGTAATATCACGCGTCTTTTGCGATTCTTGTGGAATACGCGCCAGCACTTCACCGATGGAGACTTGCATGCCATCGCGCACGGTAATCAGTGCGCCCACCGGGAAGGTGATGTTTACCGAATGGTCGGTGCCGGCAATCTTCACTTCTTCGCCTGCTTCATTCAGAAGCTTGATCTGCGGACGCATCATGATCTTGCCGCCACGAGTCTTGGGCGTAATGACCACGAGTGTCGACAGGCCGGTGACTTCGTCCAGCTGGCGGGCGACGGTGACGCCTTCGTCGATATTCTCGAACCGCACCAGTCCCGCATATTCCGACACGATAGGACGCGTCAGCGGATCCCAGCTTGCAAGGCGTTGACCGGCCTTGACGACATCGCCGTCACCAACGGTGATGGTTGCGCCGTACGGGATCTTGTGGCGTTCACGTTCGCGGCGATTATCGTCAAAAATGACGATTTCGCCCGAGCGCGAGATGGCAACGCGATCGCCCTTGGCATTGGTCACGTAGCGCAGGCCGATGGCAAAGCCGATGGTACCGGCGGACTTTGTTTCCACCGAGCTGGCCATGGCATTACGCGATGCCGCACCACCAATGTGGAAGGTACGCATCGTAAGCTGCGTGCCTGGCTCCCCGATGGACTGGGCGGCGATAACACCGATAGCCTCACCTTGGTTGATCATGCTGCCGCGGCCCAGGTCACGCCCATAGCAATGCGCACACAAGCCATGGCGTGTTTCGCAAGTAAGAGGTGTACGCACCTTGACTTCGTCCACACCGATGCTGTCGATGTATTCGACCAGGTCTTCGTCGAGCAACGTGCCGGCAGCCAGCGCGGTTTCCTGGTTCTCAGGATTGACGATATCGGCGGCGACCACACGACCCAGAATACGGTCGCGCAACGGTTCGATGACTTCACCGCCTTCCACCAGGGCCTTCATCAGATAGCCGCGCGTCGTACCGCAATCGTAGGTCCTGATGACCAGATCCTGCGTCACGTCAACCAGGCGACGTGTCAGGTAACCCGAGTTCGCTGTTTTAAGAGCGGTATCGGCCAGACCTTTACGAGCACCGTGAGTGGAAATAAAGTACTGGAGTACGTTAAGACCTTCACGGAAGTTGGCGGTAATCGGCGTTTCGATAATCGAACCGTCAGGCTTGGCCATCAGGCCACGCATACCAGCCAACTGGCGTATCTGTGCGGCGGAACCCCGCGCGCCGGAGTCGGCCATCATGTAGATGGAGTTGAACGATTCCTGGCGTACTTCTTCGCCGTGGCGGTTGGTGACCGGCTCGGTGGACAACTGCTCCATCATGGCTTTGCCGACCTTGTCGCCGGCCTTGCCCCAGATATCGACCACGTTGTTGTAACGCTCTTGCGAAGTCACCAGACCCGACGAGTACTGCTTATCGATTTCCTTGACTTCCTTGCTGGCCTGGGCAAGGATTTCTTCCTTGACCGAGGGGATCAGCATGTCGCTCATGGCAATCGAGATCCCGCCGCGAGTAGCCAAACGGAAGCCCGACTGCATCAACTTGTCGGCGAAAATCACCGTTGCGCGCAAACCGCAGCGACGGAAGGACTGGTTGATAAGACGAGAAATCTCTTTCTTCTTGAGCGGACGGTTCAACACCGAGAACGGCAGCCCGTGCGGCAAGATTTCCGACAGCAATGCACGACCCACTGTCGTTTCGAACCGACGCAGCACAGGTTGCCATGCGCCCTGCTCGTCTTTCTCGTACTCGTTCAGGCGAACGGTGACGCGACTTTGAAGCTCGACCTCGCGGTTATCGTAGGCACGCTGGACTTCAGCAACGTCGGTGAAGAACAAGCCTTCGCCTTTGCCGTTGGTGCGTTCGCGCGTCGTGTAGTAAAGACCCAGCACGATATCCTGCGACGGCACGATGGACGGTTCGCCATTGGCCGGGAACAGAATGTTGTTCGACGCCAGCATCAGCGTGCGGGCCTCGAGCTGGGCTTCCAGCGACAGCGGTACGTGTACGGCCATCTGGTCGCCGTCGAAGTCGGCGTTGAACGCCGCGCAAACCAGCGGATGCAGCTGGATCGCCTTGCCTTCGATCAGAACGGGTTCGAACGCCTGGATACCCAGACGGTGCAGCGTTGGCGCACGGTTGAGCATGACCGGGTGTTCGCGGATGACCTCTTCGAGGATATCCCAGACCACCGGCTCTTGAGTTTCGACCAGCTTCTTGGCAGCCTTGATCGTCGTGGCCAGGCCCATCATTTCAAGACGATTGAAGATGAAAGGCTTGAACAGTTCGAGCGCCATCAGCTTGGGCAGACCGCATTGATGCAACTTGAGCTGCGGGCCCACCACAATAACCGAACGGCCGGAGTAGTCGACGCGCTTGCCCAGCAAGTTCTGACGGAAACGACCGCTCTTGCCCTTGATCATGTCGGCCAGCGACTTGAGCTGGCGCTTGTTGGCGCCCGTCATGGCCTTGCCGCGACGACCGTTATCCAGCAAGGAGTCGACCGATTCCTGCAGCATGCGCTTTTCGTTGCGCAGGATGATGTCCGGCGCCTTCAATTCCAGCAGGCGCTTCAGGCGATTGTTGCGGTTGATGACGCGGCGATACAGGTCGTTCAGGTCGGAAGTCGCGAAGCGACCGCCATCCAGCGGCACCAGCGGACGCAGGTCCGGCGGCAGCACGGGCAGCACTTCCATTACCATCCACTCGGGCTTGATACCCGATTTCTGGAAGCCTTCCAGCACCTTCAGACGCTTGGAGATCTTTTTGATCTTGGCGTCGGATGACGTGGCCTTGAGTTCAGCGCGCAGGATTTCGACATCGCGATCGATATCGATGGTGCGCAACAATTCGCGCACCGCTTCCGCACCCATCAGGGCGTGGAAGTCGTCGCCGTATTCTTCGGTCTTGGCCAGGAAGTCGTCGTCGGACATGATCTGACCGCGCTTGAGCGGGGTCATGCCAGGTTCGATGACGCACCATGCTTCAAAGTACAGTACGCGTTCGATATCCCGCAGGGTCATATCCAGGACCATGCCGAGGCGCGAAGGCAGGCTCTTGAGGAACCAGATGTGCGCCACGGGGCTGGCAAGCTCGATATGGCCCATGCGCTCGCGGCGCACTTTGGCTACGGTAACTTCGACACCGCACTTTTCGCAGATGACGCCACGGTGCTTCAGGCGCTTGTACTTGCCGCAAAGGCACTCGTAGTCTTTGATTGGGCCGAATATCTTGGCGCAGAACAAGCCGTCGCGCTCGGGCTTGAATGTACGGTAGTTGATCGTTTCGGGCTTGCGAACTTCCCCAAAAGACCACGACCGCACTTTCTCGGGCGAAGCGATGCCGATCTTGATGGCATCGAATTGCTCGTCCTGCGAAACTTGTTTAAACAGATCGAGTAGCGCTTTCATTATTTACGCTCCAAATCCATGTCCAGGGACAGGGATCTAATTTCTTTGACCAGAACGTTGAACGACTCTGGCATACCGGCGTCGATGACGTGGTCGCCCTTGACGATGTTTTCGTACACCTTGGTCCGGCCTGCAATATCGTCAGACTTGACGGTAAGCATTTCCTGCAACGTGTACGCTGCACCGTAAGCTTCGAGCGCCCACACTTCCATCTCACCAAAACGCTGTCCACCGAACTGGGCTTTACCGCCCAGTGGCTGCTGCGTAACCAGCGAGTATGGGCCAGTAGAACGCGCATGCATCTTGTCGTCAACCAGGTGATGCAGTTTCAGATAGTGCATGTAGCCGACCGTAACCGGACGTTCAAATTGCTCGCCCGTACGACCGTCAACCAGCCACGCTTGCGAACGTGTTTCCGTAAGCTTGAGGCGTTCGGCGATATCGTCGGGGTAAGCCAGTTCCAGCATCTTGGTAATCTCTTCTTCGGTAGCACCGTCGAAGACCGGAGTTGCCAAAGGCACGCCATTTTTCAGGTTGTGCGCCATCTCGATGACTTCATCATCGGTCAGCTCACTGATACGGGCCTTGGCGCCTGTGCTGTTGTAGACCTTCTCGAGGTAGGTGCGAATATCCTTGAGCTGGATATTCTTTTCGTCTTCGAGCATGTCTGCAATGCGGAAGCCCACGCCCTTGGCGGCCCAGCCCAGATGCACTTCAAGAACCTGACCGACGTTCATCCGCGAAGGAACACCCAGAGGGTTCAGCACGATGTCGGCAGGCGTGCCGTCGGCCATGTGCGGCATGTCTTCGATAGGTGTGATGCGCGATACGACACCCTTGTTACCGTGACGGCCAGCCATCTTGTCGCCAGGTTGCAGGCGGCGCTTGACGGCAAGGTAAACCTTGATCATCTTGAGTACGCCAGGAGGCAGTTCGTCGCCCTGAGTCAGCTTCTTGCGCTTCTCTTCAAAGGCAAGGTCGAACTCGTGACGCTTCTGCTCGACCGATTCCTTGGCCTGCTCCAGCACGATAGCGTGGGCTTCGTCGGAGAGGCGCACGTCAAACCACTGCCAGCGATCGACCTCGGCGAGGTATTCGCTGGTAAGAGCCGTACCCTTGGCCAGCTTGCGCGGACCACCGTTGACCACTTTGCCGACCAGAAACTTGCCGATACGATCGAAGGTATCGTTTTCAACAATACGCAGCTGATCGTTAAGGTCTTGGCGGTAACGGCGCAATTCGTCGTCGATGATGGACTGAGCGCGCTTATCGCGTTCAATCCCTTCACGCGTAAAGACCTGCACATCGATAACGGTACCGACCATGCCCGAAGGCACGCGCAGTGACGTATCTTTCACGTCGGAGGCTTTCTCGCCGAAAATGGCGCGCAGCAGCTTTTCTTCGGGAGTCAGCTGGGTCTCGCCTTTAGGCGTGACCTTGCCGACCAGCACGTCGTCGGCGCGCACTTCAGCGCCGATATGGACAATGCCCGAATCATCCAGACGGTTCAATTGCGTCTCGGCCAGATTGCTGATGTCGCGGGTGATTTCTTCGGCACCCAGTTTGGTGTCGCGAGCGACTACTGTCAGCTCTTCGATGTGGATCGACGTATAGCGATCATCGGCAACTACTTTTTCGGAGATAAGAATTGAATCTTCGAAGTTGTACCCGTTCCAGGGCATGAACGCGATCAGCATGTTCTGGCCCAGGGCCAGTTCGCCCAGATCGGTCGAGGCGCCATCGGCCAGCACGTCGCCACGCGCGACGTGATCGCCACGCTTGACGATAGGACGCTGGTTGATGTTGGTGTTCTGGTTGGAACGCGTGTACTTGATGAGATTGTAGATATCCACACCGACCTGGCCGGCGATATCTTCTTCATCGTTCACGCGAATAACCACACGCTCTGCATCGACGTGATCAACGATACCGCCGCGAATGGCCTGTACCGTTGTACCCGAGTCGACGGCGACCGTGCGCTCGATGCCCGTGCCGACCAGTGGCTTCTCGGGACGCAGGCACGGAACAGCCTGACGCTGCATGTTGGCGCCCATCAGTGCCCGGTTGGCGTCATCGTGCTCCAGGAATGGAATCAGCGATGCAGCCACGGATACGATCTGCGATGGAGCAACGTCCATGTAGTGCACATTGGTCGGTGCGGTCAGCATGGTTTCGCCCGCTTCGCGGCAAGCCACGAGATCATCGGCAAAACGTCCTTCGTCGTCGAGCTCGGCGTTGGCCTGCGCAATGACGTAGTGGCTTTCTTCGATGGCCGACAGGTAATCGATCTGCTCGCTGACCTTGCCGTCGATAATCTTGCGGTAAGGCGTTTCCAGGAAACCATACTCATTCAGACGAGCGTACAGCGCCATGGAGTTGATCAGCCCGATGTTCGGGCCTTCAGGCGTTTCGATCGGGCATACGCGGCCGTAATGGGTCGGGTGCACGTCGCGCACTTCGAAGCCCGCACGTTCGCGTGTAAGACCGCCAGGTCCCAAGGCCGAAACGCGACGCTTGTGCGTAATTTCGGACAAAGGATTGGTCTGGTCCATAAACTGCGACAACTGGCTTGAACCGAAGAATTCCTTGATGGCAGCCGAAATAGGCTTGGAATTGATCAAGTCGTGAGGCATCAGGTTTTCTGTCTCGGCTTGGCCCAGACGTTCTTTTACCGCACGCTCTACACGTACCAGGCCCGCACGGAACTGGTTCTCGGCCAGTTCGCCCACGCAACGTACACGGCGATTGCCCAGGTGATCGATGTCATCGATCTGACCGCGCCCGTTACGCAGCTCCACCAGCACCATGATGGTCTGAAGGATATCTTCGTTGGTAAGCGTCATCGGACCGGTGATGTCTTCACCACGGCCCAAACGGCTGTTTACCTTCATGCGGCCGACGCGCGACAAATCGTAGGCGTCTTCGCTGTAGAACAAACGCTGGAACAAGGCTTCGACGGCGTCCTCGGTCGGAGGCTCACCGGGGCGCATCATGCGATAGATTGCCACGCGGGCAGCCATCTGGTCAGCGGTTTCATCGGTGCGCAGGGTTTGCGAAATATAGCCGCCGCGGTCCAATTCGTTGATGTACAGCGTCTGGATTTCACGGATGTTCGCCACGCGTAGTTCGGCGAGCATGGACTCGGAAATTTCGTCGTTGGCGTTGGCAATGACTTCGCCCGTTTCGGGGTTGATCACGCCCTTGGCCAGCACACGGCCAAGAAGAAAATCTTCAGGCACGGAAACGCGCTCGACGTTGGCGGCAGCCAGGTCGCGCAAATGCTTGGCATTGATTCGTTTATCTTTCTCGACAATGACCTTGCCATCGCGATCGGTGATATCGAAATGGGCCATTTCGCCCTTCCAGCGTTCCGACACGAATTCAAGCGTGCCGCCTTCTTTGTGGATTTCAAAGTTGTCGAAATCCGAGAAGTACGCCAGGATGGCTTCGGGTGTCATCCCGATGGCCTTGAGCAGAATGGTGACGGGCATCTTGCGACGACGGTCGACACGGAAGAACAGGACGTCCTTGGGGTCGAACTCGAAATCCAGCCACGAACCACGGTAGGGAATCACGCGAGCCGAGAACAGCAGCTTGCCCGAGCTGTGCGTTTTACCGCGATCATGCTCGAAAAAGACGCCGGGGGAACGGTGCAACTGGGAAACAATGACACGTTCCGTGCCATTGATCACAAAAGAGCCAGTATTGGTCATGAGCGGAATTTCGCCCATGTATACTTCCTGCTCTTTGACTTCTTTGACTGTGGGCTTGCTTACTTCGCGGTCCAGCAGGACCAGGCGTACCTTGGCACGCAACGGAGAAGCATAGGTCAGCCCGCGCAGCTGGCATTCCTTGACATCAAACACAGGTTCGCCAAGCACGTAGCTCACGAACTCAAGCCGCGCCATCTGATTATGGCTAACGATCGGGAAGATTGAACTAAAGGCCGCTTGCAGGCCCTCATCTTTGCGTTTGGAAGGTGTAGTATCCGCCTGCAGAAATGTTTTAAATGATTGCAGTTGAGTCGCCAAAAGGTAAGGGACGTCCTGGACGTCTTCACGCTTGGCGAAGCTCTTGCGTATGCGCTTTTTTTCGGTGAACGAATAAGGCATGAGCACTCCGACTCGAGGGTTACATGGGCCGTCAACCACGGCCCTGGTTTACGACTCCAGAAAACCCGATTCGGGCCAATAACCCGACCAGAATCGAGGGTTTTCTGGAAACGCAAAAGCCCGGGAAGGCCTTGGCGCTTCCCGGGCAAGCGAAAACAAGCTTACTTCAGTTCGGCCTTAGCACCGGCTTCTTCAAGCTTCTTCTTGGCAGCTTCAGCGTCAGCTTTGGCCATGCCTTCCTTGACTGGCTTTGGTGCGCCGTCAACCAGGTCTTTGGCTTCTTTCAAGCCCAGACCAGTGATTTCACGCACGGCTTTAATGACGCTAACCTTGTTTGCGCCAAATTCGCTCAATACGAGCGTGAACTCGGTTTGCTCTTCAGCAGCAGCGGCAGCGCCACCAGCAGCAGGAGCGGCAGCCACAGCGGCGGCAGCAGCCGAAACGCCAAATTTTTCTTCCATTTCCTTGATCAGCTCGGACAATTCGAGCACGGTCATGCTAGCGATAGCGTCAAGGATGTCAGCTTTGCTTAATGCCATTTTTGAGAACTCCAAATATATATATAAAAACCAGGGTTGGGTGTCGCTCTGTTCGACGAAATCCGAAGGACCTGCTTACGCAGTTTCCTTCTGATCGCGCACAGCCGCGAGGCCGCGAACGAACTTGGTAGGAACTTCGTTGAGCGTACGCACAAATTGCGTGACAGGGGCTTGCATCGTACCCATCAGTTTCGAGATCAACTCGTCGCGCGACGGCATGGTGGCCAGGGCCTTCACACCATCTTGGCTCAAGACGTTATTGGGCAATGCCCCGCCTTTGAGAACCAGCTTGTCATTGGTTTTAGCGAAACCGGCTAGTACTTTTGCCGCCGAAACCGGATCTGTGCTAATCGCGTAGATTAGCGGACCGGTCAGCTGAGCCGAGAGTTCCTCGAAAGGAGTTCCGACAACAGCACGACGGACTAGCGTGTTTTTGAGAACACGCAGATACACACCCGACTCACGCGCAGTTTTGCGCAATACGGTAGCAGAGGCAACGTCCAGACCACGGTACTCAGCGATAATGACCGATTGAGCCTTTGCAACTTCTGCAGTGACTTCCTCGATGACTACCGCTTTCTCTTGACGATTGAGACTCACGGTTTGAACACTCCATCTAAAGACGCTCGGGAGGGTCCCTTGCGTCAACCGAATGCGGCGCACCTGGTCGAGTTCTTAAAAGAATTCTTCCATGGGCGCCGTCTGCGCTGGACTCATTCTGCAAGCAGTCTGAAATTAAGTACCAAAGCTTGCGCACGAAACGCCATGCGGAGGTACTCCAGCGGTCTTTGACAGCAATGTCTGGCGAACCCAGACACAGCCCAAAGTTCTATTTCCTGTGGCTTGAAATCAAGCCGTCAGGGAAGCTATTTCTACGCGCGCACCGCCGCCCATCGTGGACGAAACAGCGAGCTTGCGCATGTAAACACCTTTTGCTGCAGTTGGACGCGCCTTGTTCAGGGCATCAACCAGAGCAAGCAGGTTGGATTGCAATTGTTCCACTTCGAAGGAAGCACGGCCTATCGTGGCGTGGATAATGCCAGCCTTGTCGGTACGGTACTGCACCTGACCTGCCTTCGCATTCTTGACGGCGGTAACGACATCAGGAGTCACGGTGCCGACCTTGGGATTGGGCATCAGGCCGCGAGGACCGAGGATTTGACCCAGGGCGCCGACAACGCGCATTGTGTCAGGCGATGCAATGACCACGTCGAAATCCATCTGGCCAGCCTTGATGCTTTCGGCAAGGTCGTCCAGGCCGACGATATCGGCACCAGCGGCGCGTGCAGCGTCAGCTTTCTCGCCTTGGGCGAAGACGGCAACACGTACCGACTTGCCGGTGCCGGCGGGCAACACGACCGAACCACGAACCAATTGGTCGGATTTCTTGGGATCGATACCCAATTGCACAGCGACATCGATCGATTCATTGAATTTGGCCGTAGCCGTTTCTTTGATCAGCGCGATGGCTTCAGCAACAGGATAGAATTTATTGGCGTCAATCTTGGCAGCGATTGCTGCGGCGCGTTTGCTCAACTTGGCCATGTTTATACCCCTTCAACCGTGATGCCCATGCTGCGGGCGCTACCAGCGATCGTGCGTACGGCTGCATCGAGGTCGGCGGCCGTCAGATCGGGCGATTTGGCTTTTGCAATTTCTTCAGCCTGGGCGCGCGTAAGGACGCCCACTTTGTCCAGGTTTGGACGAGCCGAACCTTTTTGCACGCTAACAGCCTTTTTGATCAGGACTGTAGCAGGCGGAGTCTTCATGATGAACGTGAAGCTCTTGTCTGCGTAGGCGGTAATGACCACTGGAATTGGCAGACCGGGCTCGAGGCCTTGGGTCTTGGCGTTGAACGCCTTGCAGAATTCCATGATGTTCAGACCGCGCTGACCCAGCGCCGGACCGATTGGGGGTGAGGGGTTAGCCTTACCAGCTGGCACTTGCAGCTTGATAAAGCCGACGATTTTCTTCGCCATGCTTAGCTCCTTGCGGGTTCAAACACTGGCCTGCGCGTAGCGAGGCCGGCTCCCCGGGGTTTCAAAAAATCAGGTCTTTTCAACCTGACCAAAATCCAGTTCGACAGGTGTTGCGCGACCAAAAATAGTGACCGACACACGCACCTTGCTTTTCTCGTAGTTGACTTCTTCGACATTGCCGTTGAAGTCAGCAAACGGGCCTTCCTTGACGCGAACCATTTCGCCGACTTCAAAGAGGACTTTGGGCTTGGGCTTCTCGACGCCTTCTTCCATTTGGGAAAGAATTTTTTCGACTTCACGGTCGGAAATGGGCGCGGGGCGATTACCGGAACCGCCGAGGAAACCGGTTACCCGGTTTGTATTTTTTACCAAATGCCAGGTTTCGTCGGTAAGGTCCATTTCGACCAGCACGTAACCTGGGAAAATACGTCGTTCTGTAATGGACTTCTTGCCGCCCTTTACTTCAAGGACTTCTTCGGACGGAACGAGGATGCGTCCAAAGGATGTTTCCAGTCCGGCGCGTTCAATACGCTCGACCAGTGCCTTGTGCACGCTTTTTTCCATTCCGGAATAGACGTGAACGACATACCAACGTTTGCTCATGTGTGCCCTTTATTTCCAGCCGAGCAGCAGGCCATAGATGACCCACTCAAGACCTTTGTCGACGATCCACAACAAGATACCCATCACGACGACGAACACGAATACGATGCCCGTCATCTGCGTGGCTTCTTTACGCGTCGGCCAGACTACACGCTTGACTTCGTTGTATGAATCGCGACCAAAACTGATGGTGCGACGACCAGGCTCGCTGAACCAGGCAATAATTGCGGCGACGACCAGACTGCCGAGAAAAACGCCTACACGCGCTATGACGGGTTGGCCATCGAGCATCGAGTAGCCGACGATGCCGGCTACGATAACAAGCACCGCCAGACCCAGCTTGACGCGATCGGTGGTACTGGTAACGGTTACTATGTTGCTATTCGACATATTCCGGCGAGTGGCGCCGCTGAATGCGGCTGCGATGAACTGACTGTGGCAGGGGCAGTAGGAATCGAACCTACAACCTTCGGTTTTGGAGACCGACGCTCTGCCAATTGAGCTATGCCCCTAGACCCCGAAAGGTGGTGACCGGTTTTGGCTCACCACCTTTTGAACTGACGCGAACCAACATACTGTTTGTTCGCTATTGATACTTTACTGCTTACTTGATGATGGTGGCAACAACGCCAGCACCAACGGTACGGCCGCCTTCGCGGATGGCGAAGCGCAAGCCTTCTTCCATGGCGATGGGCGACATCAGGCTGACTTTCATCGAGACGTTGTCACCGGGCAGGACCATTTCCTTGTCCGCTGGCAATTCGATCGTACCCGTCACGTCCGTCGTACGGAAGTAGAACTGAGGACGGTAGCCCTGGAAGAACGGCGTGTGACGGCCACCTTCGTCTTTGGACAGAATGTACACTTCGGCCGAGAAGTCGGTGTGCGGCTTGATCGAGCCGGGCTTGGCCAGAACCTGGCCGCGCTCGACGTCTTCGCGCTTGGTACCGCGCAGCAAGACACCCACGTTGTCGCCCGCTTGACCTTGGTCCAGCAGCTTGCGGAACATTTCAACGCCCGTGCAAGTGGTCTTGACGGTGTCCTTGATGCCCACGATTTCGATTTCTTCGCCAACCTTGACGATACCGCGCTCGATACGGCCAGTCACCACGGTGCCGCGACCCGAGATCGAGAATACGTCTTCCACAGGCATCAGGAAGGCGCCGTCCACTGCGCGCTCTGGCGTGGGGATGTAGCTGTCCAGCGCTTCAGCCAATTGCATGATGGCTTGCTTGCCCAATGGGCCTTCGTCGCCTTCGAGTGCCAGCTTGGCCGAGCCCTTGATGATAGGCGTGTCGTCGCCGGGGAAGTCGTACTTGGAGAGCAGTTCGCGCACTTCCATTTCGACCAGCTCGAGCAACTCTTCGTCGTCGACCATGTCGGCCTTGTTCAGGAACACGATGATGTAAGGCACGCCGACCTGGCGCGACAGCAGGATGTGCTCGCGCGTCTGGGGCATTGGGCCGTCAGCGGCCGACACCACCAGGATCGCGCCGTCCATTTGTGCTGCGCCCGTGATCATGTTCTTGATATAGTCGGCGTGGCCCGGGCAGTCAACGTGCGCGTAGTGACGCGATTGCGTTTCGTACTCGACGTGCGAGGTGTTGATGGTGATACCGCGTGCTTTTTCTTCAGGAGCCGCGTCAATTTGCGCGTAGCCCTTGGCTTCGCCACCGAAGGCTGTTGCCAGCACGGTGGTGATTGCCGCCGTAAGCGTCGTCTTGCCGTGGTCAACGTGACCGATCGTGCCGACGTTTACGTGTGGTTTGGTACGTTCGAACTTACCTTTTGCCATGGCGGACTCCTGACTATGGAATAAAGCTACAAATAAATAAAATTTTTGGTGCCCATGACGCGGATCGAACGCGTGACCTCTCCCTTACCAAGGGAGTGCTCTACCACTGAGCCACATGGGCAACGACTTCGTTGCTATCTGCCATTTCGGGCAGAAATCAATAAACTGCTGGAGCGGGTGAAGGGAATCGAACCCTCGTCATAAGCTTGGAAGGCTTCTGCTCTACCATTGAGCTACACCCGCGAGGGGATTCTATCCACCTGATCATTCTGCAAACGCTGACAACTGGCCAGCGGCTACATAAAAAGGGGCTTTTGGTGGTGGGAGTTGGATTCGAACCAACGTAGACGCAAGGTCAACAGATTTACAGTCTGCCCCCTTTAACCACTCGGGCATCCCACCAAAAGCGAATTGCGAATTATGAAGGCTTTTTAAAGCCATGTCAAACACAAACGACGATAAACAGCCTTAAACAAGCCGGATTGTAACGAAAGATACAAATACGGTTCCAGTCGGGTGTCAGGTTTCCACAATACTCGACATACCTTGGCGTTCAAGCAATGAATTCAAGTGCTCCCAGCCATGAAAATCAATCATTAGCTGACCGCGGCTTTTGGCACCGATTTTGAGTGTCACGCGTGTACCGAGATAGTCGGATAATGCTTCTTCCATGCGCTTCACGTCGCCTGACTGTGCGACCGATTTGCGTGCGGGCTTTGCGCCTTGCTCGTCGGCTTCGCGTATGCTGCGGCCCACCAGCTTTTCAGTTTCACGAACGGAAAGGCCTTTTGCAATGACTTCGTTCGCCAACAGTATCTGGGTGGCGGAATCGGTCGCTAATAATGCCCGGGCATGACCCATATCGATGTCGCCGGCCAACAACATGGTCTGAACCGGGCCGGTGAGGTTGAGGAGACGCATCAGGTTGGTGGTGGCCGAACGCGAGCGTCCTATTGCCTGCGCCGCTTGTTCATGGGTCAGTCCGAACTCGTCCAGCAAGCGGCGTACGCCCTGTGCTTCCTCCAGTGGATTCAGGTCTTCGCGTTGAATGTTCTCGATCAGCGCCATGACCGCGGCACTTTCATCAGGCACTTCACGCACTAGAACCGGTACTTCCGCCAGGCCGGCCAACTGGGCCGCGCGGAAACGGCGTTCTCCCGCAATGATTTCGTACTTGCCGGCGTCCTTGCCAGCAAGGGGACGCACCAGGATAGGCTGCATGATGCCTTGGCTGCGAATCGATTCGGCGAGCTCATTCAGGGCGCCTTCGTCCATGCGCGTGCGAGGCTGGTATTTACCGGCGCGCATGAGCTTCACTTTCAGCACGGAAGGAAGACGGTCTTCCTGTGGATCGGCTTTACCAAAATTCTCCATCACCGGTACATCCTCGCCCAGCAAGGCTTCCAGACCCCGGCCCAATCCTTTGGGTTTCCTTGTTGCCATTGTGTGTTCCTCTTTCAGATTCTTGATTCGTTGCGCGGTCGCGCTTGCTGGCGCAAGGCTTCTTTCTTCATGCGCTTTATAAGTTCATTGCCGAATTCGATGTAGGCCTTCGCCCCGCGTGAATTCTTGTCGTAGACCACACCGGGCAAGCCATGGCTAGGGGCTTCAGCAAGGCGCACATTGCGTGGCACCACAGCCTTGAAAACCTTGTCGCCAAAATGAGCTTCGATCTGGGCCGATACCTGCTGCTGCAGGGTTACTCGAGCATCGAACATCACGCGTAGCAAGCCCACCAATTGCAATTGCGGATTGATGTTGCGGTGCACGCGCTTAACGGTGTTCACGAGGTCAGACAGCCCTTCCAGCGCGAAGTACTCGCACTGCATGGGGATGATGACGCCATTGGCAGAGGCCAGGCCGTTCAATGTAAGCAATGACAGGGTCGGCGGGCAATCGATAAGAATGAAGTCATAGTCGTCGAGCACGTGCTCTATAGCCTGTTTAAGCTGCTGTTCGCGCTGGTCCATCTGGATCAGGTCTATTTCGGCACCCGAAAGCTCGCGATTGGCGGGCAGTACGTCGTAGCCCCCCGCTTCGGACCTGACCCGTGCTTGAGCAATCGTGGAGTCGCCGATAAGCACCTGGTAAAGATTATGCTCGACTTTGTTTTTATCAATGCCGCTACCCATGGTGGCGTTGCCCTGAGGATCCAGGTCGATCAACAGTACGCGTTTGCGCAACATGGCCAGTGCCGCAGCAAGATTGATGGCTGTGGTGGTTTTTCCCACCCCTCCCTTCTGGTTTGCGATACAAAACACATTGGCAACGGCTGTGGTTATATTGTTATTCATGAGCTTCCTTGGCGACTCAACCAGACCAGGCAACGCTGGGCATTCAATTCCGGGACATGCAGCGTCTGGACATGACGAGACCGCCAATCCGTCTGCTGCTCTAGTGTATCGATCTCATCCAACGGTTCCCGACCTTTCATGGCAGCCAATTGTCCACCTTGGGCGACGTGCGACCCCGCCAGTGTTGCGAAATCAAGCAACGATGCAAATGCCCGGGAGATGACGATATCAGCCTCAAGCGAGGGCAAAGTCTCTACACGGGCATGGACGGCATGCAAATTCGGTAGCTTCAGTACGCTGGCCATTTGCCTCACAAACGCCATCTTCTTTTCGACGGCGTCGACGCAGCGAATAGTCCAGTGTGGTCGCATAATCGCGAGCACCACTCCGGGAAGGCCCGCACCGGAACCTACATCGACAACAAGCGGCTTTGTCGACACTGTGTTTTTATACAGTATTTGATCAAGTGGACCGACAACCGCCAAACTGTCAAACAGATGCTGAATCAACATTTGTTCAGGGTCACGCAAGGCGGTAAGGTTGTAGGTGCGATTCCAGCGTTGAAGCTGGGCGATATACCCGAGCAGCGCTGAAGATTGTTCCAGGTCGAGATCGATTTCGAGTGCTTTGGCAGCGGCGTCAAGACGCTGTGCGTAATCGTGATCCTGCGTCATTACGCTACTTTTTTCCGGTGCTGCAGACGCTTCAAATGGATTAAAAGCAGGGACACGGCTGCGGGCGTGACACCTGATATCCGTCCGGCCTGCCCTACTGTCTCTGGCCGACTGGCTTTCAAACGATGACGGACCTCGATGGACAGACTTGTGATGGCGTCGTAATCCATATCGGCCGGAATGGGCTGTCCTTCCTGAGTGGCCTGTTTTTCAACCTCTTCCTGTTGCTTGGCCACGTAGCCGGAATACTTGACCTGGATCTCGACTTGTTCAGCAGCCGTTTTATCGGCCAAGCCGGGCCCTGCCAGCGGCTCGCCATCTTGTTTGGCCAAATCCATCAGCGCTTTATAGGATACCTGTGGCCGCTTCAACAGGTCGTACAAGGAATACTCCCGTTCGACCTGCTTTCCCAACAAGGTCTCGGCAGTATGCAAGGCAAGCGTTTTTGGATTGACCCAACTGCTTCTTAGTCTTTCAATTTCGGTATTTACAGAGTCGCGCTTCCGGCAGAAGGAATCCCACCGCGCATCGTCAATCAACCCTAGCGCCCGACCTTGCTCGGTGAGGCGCAAGTCTGCGTTGTCTTCACGTAGACTCAAACGATATTCAGCGCGCGATGTAAACATGCGATACGGTTCTGTTACCCCACTGGTAATCAGGTCATCCACCAAAACACCCAGGTAAGCCTCGTTCCGCTTGGGACACCAGCCTTCCTCGCCTTTTGCCTGACGTGCAGCGTTCAGGCCTGCCAACAAACCTTGTGCCGCCGCTTCTTCGTAGCCGGTCGTTCCATTGATCTGGCCTGCAAAAAACAGTCCGTTTATGGCGCGAGTTTCCAATGTCGTCTTGAGTTCACGTGGATCGAAATAGTCATACTCGATTGCGTAACCCGGCCGCATGATGACCGCGTTATCGAGTCCTGGCAACGTCCTGACCATGGCTAGTTGTATGTCGAATGGCAGACTCGTCGACACACCGTTTGGGTAGATCTCCTGGGTGGTAAGGCCTTCGGGCTCCAAAAATATCTGGTGACTGGCCTTATCAGCAAATCGATGAATTTTATCTTCGATAGAAGGACAATAACGAGGTCCGATCCCTTCGATTGTCGCATCATCGCTATACATGGGTGACCGGCTCAATCCCGAACGCACGATGTCATGTGTCCGTTCGTTGGTATGCGTGATCCAACACGGCAATTGCCGGGGATGCATGTCCGCACTGCCCATGTAGGAGAATACCGGCACCGGGTCGCTGTCACCGGCCTGAGTTTCCAACTTCGAAAAATCAATGCTGCGTGCATCGATGCGCGGCGGGGTTCCGGTCTTCAGCCGGCCTTGCGGCAGTTTCATTTCCTTTAGCCGTTGACCCAAAGAAACAGACGGAGGATCACCTGCTCTACCCGCCGAATAGTGATCCAGTCCCACGTGGATCAAGCCATTAAGAAACGTTCCGGCCGTGACTACCACCGTGCGGCCGCGAAACTTCAGGCCGATTTGCGTGACGGCACCTACGACTCTGTCGCCCTCCAACATCAAATCATCCACCGCCTGCTGGAAAATCATCAAATTGGGCTGATTTTGCAACGTCGTCCGGATTGCTTGGCGATACAAAGACCGGTCTGCTTGAGCGCGCGTTGCCCGCACTGCGGGGCCTTTCGATTGATTGAGGATGCGAAACTGTATGCCGGCCTGGTCAGTGGCATAAGCCATTACTCCACCCAAGGCGTCAATCTCTTTTACCAAATGGCCTTTACCAATCCCTCCTATGGACGGATTGCAGGACATCTGCCCCAGCGTTTCCATATTATGGGTCAATAAAAGCGTGGACGCACCTGTACGGGCAGCCGCTAGAGCAGCCTCGGTACCAGCATGGCCGCCACCGACCACAATCACATCAAATTGTTCTGGATAAATCATTTTTCGCTCAAGCGAGTAAGTACGCCAACTTAACATTATAGCGCCGTAGGAAGATGTTTCACGTGAAACGTAGGTTTTTCGGTCTCATACCTAGGAACTTTATATTAACGGAATGTTCCACGTGAAACAGCTGCTTTGCCATGTACAGAAGTTTTTCGTTTCTCGGTACAGAGGTTTGAAACGTCCGCCGGAAAGTTCATCTGGATTTTTTATGCCTGCTTAGACACAGAGCCCGGAAACCAAACCCGATAAGGGAATAGCTGTATATAAACGGTTTTGTTTCACGTGAAACACGAGATGAAGGATGGAACCATATTAGCCAAACCATGACGATAGGTTGTTCGAAACGACATACGGTTGGATTTTGATCTACCTTCATTGTTTGATTTTTATGCGGTGCCTCGAATGATTAACTTTAGCCTGCAATGGTTGCATGGAAAATCAAGAGGATGAAAAACATTTCCATTCTTGCTTTCGCGGAATGTTCCACGTGAAACAAGGGAAGACGATATGGGGAAGCAGCAGTTATTTACATTCCAGCCATGACCGAAGCATGCAGGTAATACGAACTTTGATTATTTTTTTATTAGGTCGAGCAAAAAATTAAAGAATCAAACATCGCTCCATAGAAGAACGGAATTAACCAGGATATGCCGCCTTATAAAATACATGTAGAAATCGATGTTCTGTTGTACATGTATAGAAATAGTTAAACAGTTAGTTAGCAAAAGGCGGATGTATTTTTCATCTTTGATAGAACGCGGCTCGCCGGTCCTGTTTCACGTGGAACAATGCTGCGCGAGCATTAACGCCTGGGGACAATGCTGTGGATAACCCGCCTAATAAGATGTTGATAAGCAGTGCTTAACGATGCAATAAGGCGGCCTTGCATCTACAATGGGCGCACCTATAACGTGTAGATAATAAACTTTAAGGCCACAGCGCCTGCAGCGTTAAGAGCAAATATTAAGACCGGACATCAGGAACACCTGCACGTTGTAGCAATATCCCGAAAATGAAAGAATCCCCGATCCATGGCTACGCAACGGTGGCCGTTAACCCCAACAAGATAGTCCACACATGAAATTCGAATCCAAGCTTCCGAAAGTAGGTACCACCATTTTTACCGTAATGAGCCAGCTTGCCGCCGAGCATAAGGCCATCAATCTGGGGCAGGGATTCCCGGACTTCAATCCGTCTGCAGATCTATTGGATCAGGTCGTAAAGGCCATGAAAGATGGGCACAACCAGTATCCGCCCATGGCCGGTATTCCTTTATTGCGAAACGAAATATCGACGAAGATGAAGGCCATGTATGGCCACTACTATGATCCAGACACCGAAGTGACGGTGACCAGTGGCGCGAGCGAAGCGTTGATGGCCAGTATCATGGCGTTTGTTAAACCCGGCGACGAAGTCGTGGTTATTGAACCTTTCTACGATCTGTATATTCCAGCTATTGAGCTGGCGGGTGGGCTGCCGGTAATCGTTTCAATGCAGCCGCCTACGGAATCCAATCCGCTATACCAGGTCGACTGGCAAAAGGTCAGGGCTGCCGTAACGACTAAGACACGGATGTTGATCATCAATTTTCCGCATAACCCGACTGGAATAAATCTCCACGAATCCGATCTCGACGCCCTTGAACTTATTGTGGACGAAACAGGCATTCTTGTACTTTCCGATGAGGTTTATGAGCACATCGTCTTCGACGGCAAACAACATCAAAGCCTTGCAAGAAGGGAAGCGCTAGCGGCGAATTCCATTGTCATTTCTTCGTTTGGAAAGACCTACCACACTACCGGATGGAAAGTCGGTTATTGCTGTGCACCGAGCGCGTTGTCCATCGAGATACGCAAAGTGCACCAATTCATGGTTTTTACCGTGTCGTCCCCCATGCAAGTGGCCCTGGCACACTATATGAAAGACCCGGCTCCCTACCTGGAATTATCGCGTTTTTACCAGCAAAAACGCGATCGTCTCACACGCGGACTCGCGAAAACACGCTTCAAACCCATGCCCAGTCAAGGCACGTTCTTCCTGCTTGCCGATTACAGCCAGATATCAAATTTACCGGAAGCTGAGTTTGCACGAAAACTGACAGTACAACATGGTGTCGGCGTGATTCCTGTGGCAGCTTTCTACGGCCGGCCTAATGCGGATGAATCCAACCATCAATTGGTTCGCTTCTGCTTTGCCAAACAGGACGAAACCTTGGACGCCGCGCTGGATAAACTAGCCATGGTCTAAAGCTGCAGGCTCTTATCGACTCCGCCATGGCGGAGTTTTTTTATGCCCATTAATTATCCAAGCCCCATTCCCGAATAATTTTGAACTTTGATGAAGTGGACGAAGTATACATGGCAACAGCATAAAGTTTGCAAACGTCCTTAGCCGCTGATAGAGGGCGGAAGCCCAGCTGTTAATTATCTTTGTAATTTATAACGACTGATACTAATGGGTGTCTGTGGATAACTGGCACAACCCAATTAAACCGTTTGGCATCATGGATTTAGATACAAATAAAGCGCGGCATAACCTATGTTTTATTCGTGGACTGAATCAGGACAACTTTTCGGATTGGGGATTTAATTGGAGTTGTACCCGCGTAGTCCACAACCTGTGCACATGCAGGCTTGTTAGGAGTTATCCACAGCGATGGCAATCTTAATCAGCCGCTACGAAATAGTTACCATATGTAAATTCCATTCAACCAAGTGTATTTGAGTCCATAAGGCGGGAGATTTCGCCATTAAGTGCTCGCTGCAACGGTGATCCATCCGCATGGCGCAAGGACTCAGCCACCGATTGCTGGTCGACAAGTGAACGGTTTTGACTCAGCTTTTGCTTGGCTTCGATACAGGTGATTGTTATTTCAAGGCCAATAATGCCTCGCAGCATGGCATCGATATAGTCAGGCGGCGCGTCGTCGATGGACCATGGGTTGGGCTGGTTCCGCTCATAACGCTCGGTTTGCTGCCTTAGATGCTCCAGGAGCCAAGCTGGGTCGGTCTGGGTCGTCATCGTCCCGTGGACGTGGATGGCGACATAATTCCAAGTAGGTACAGCTTTCCCGTGGGTGCTGGCCTTGGAGGGGTACCAGGACGGCGATACGTACGCCTGAGGGCCATGGAAGACGGCAAGCACCGGTGTGCCGTCCTGCAATTGAGAGAACTCAGAGTTGCTCTTGGCTATGTGCGCTTGCAGCAGCCGCTTTCCCTGGGAACCAGCAGTGAGAAGAAACGGCAAATGTGTGGCTGCAAGCTTGTCCTTGCCTTCTGACACGAGCGTGCCAAAAGGGTATTCATGGATCAACTGATGCTGCAAATCAGGGTCGTTAAGTTCGAAAGCCTTCGGTGTATACATGATGTCCTGGATGCTGGAAAGTTGGAAGTACCTCGCCAGTGTCGAAGACGATTTGATTCTCCGGCCACTGCAAGGCGGCAAGTTTGAAGCGAGATTTGGTTGGAGGTCGATTTGCCTTTCGGTCGCGCCACCGTGCGCCAACAGAGAAATCCACGCAAAAGACGTTGCCGCGCTTTCCATGCCAGGCCATTGATTCGACGTTCCTGAACAGTTGACTGTACCTGGGAGAAGCCTGGCCGGTCTGCATGCGGTACATGCGCCAATAATGGCCTATTACGACCGGTATATCGTCTTCATAGGTATCCCACCAGCTGACCCGATCGGAAAAACGCCACCGGTTGCCTGCAAAAAAGGGCGTGGCGGCCTTTTGTTCGACGCCTGAGGTCAGAACCTTAAGGGGGTTGACCATCTGCTGTGTGGCTTCGTATTCGGCAATCGAATGCAGGAATGGCGGGGGAGAGGTCTCGTCCTCGAGCTGCACCGACCAATATTCTTTTTCGTCGAGATAGCGTTGGTACAAGCCGGACGCGTCAGCCGTGGATTGTGCAAGGTTGTCCCAAACACGAAATTGTTCGACGACATTGCCGATGGATACGGCGCCGACGGCCTCGATAGCGGGAGTGGTCCATGCCGCATGCACGATCCGTATGTCATCCCGTTGCAAGGCGATAGGCATGCCCTGCAGGAACTCAATGATTGCAGCGCGTTGCGCCGGCGGCGTGCGCCGGAACGGCGCATAGTTTTTGATATCGCGATCGTGGCGTTCGTCGAAAAACCATCCAGAGCCATCCTTGACGTCGCCAGTCAACAAGTTGAGCTCATGATTGCCCAGCACAGTTTGCGCATTCCTTTGCTGCACCATGTGCTGAACCAATTGGATCACGCTGTGGCTATCGGGACCGCGATCGCACAGGTCGCCTACGAAAGCCAGTTTCCGGTCTTTGCGATGTTGTCCGTTTTTGTCGTAGCCCAGGCGATCCAGCAAGGCCAGGAGTGCGGAATATTCGCCGTGGATATCGCCAATGATGTCCAGCGGATTGTCAGGGAGTCGTTGTACCAGGTGCATAAGGGGAACTTGGTGTCGTAATGCTCCGAAACTGCAAGCAGTATACCTTCGTATGAGTGAAAGAAAAATGGATGGATGGAAGGACTTTAGGGAGTTGCTTGTAGTTGTTTACTATTCTTTTATATATAGAGACTAATACTAATGGGTGTCTGTGGATAAGTAGCACAACTCCAAAATATATTTTTGAAACAGTGGCTTGCGGCCGTTATTTGGCAAGGACAAGTTCTGTTCTCGCAGTGGATCGTTTCGGCACAACTTTTGAGGCGCAGAAAAATTACAAGCTTGTGCCTGCGCCATCAACATGCTGTGCACAGCCCACCTTCATAGTACTTATCCACAGGGAGCAGGATCGGATCTGTCTCGCCGTTAGATTTGGTAAAATCGATAATCGTTTTCATTCGCATCTCTCACAGGAGAGGGATTCTCTTTCTCTGGAGTCAGGTTTTGTATAGTCAAAAATGTCGATCTTTTCGTCCGAACATCTTTTCCGCCGTCACAATGTTGGCGTTGGTCTTTGTCTATCTGGCGACGGGTTCGGTGTCATCAGCGGAGCAGGGCGCACGCAGTGTGGATACCCAGTTTGGGGTCGTGTCAGTAACCGGCATGCCCCAGCGCGTCATAACGCTGAGTGAAAGCGCACTGGACACTGCTTTGGCAGTGGGCGTCCAGCCGGTCGGCGGGGTGGCGACTCGTGGCAGTAAAACTGTGTCCGATTATCTGCAGGAAAAGGTTGGCCCATTCAGCATCGTAGGAACAAGCCGGGAATACAACCTGGAGGCCATATTGCGCCTAAAACCCGATCTTATTCTGGCGTCGAATGGTTTAAGTAAAGATATATACGCGAAGCTCAGCAAGTTGGCACCTACGATAGTCCCGACCGCCAAGAACACCGATGATTGGCGCGACGCGGTGTCGATTTATGGCACCGCCCTTGGTAAAGATTCTGAACTGAAGTCGGGATTTTCCGAATTGGATAAACGCATTGATGGCTTGCGGGCCAAGTTGCCCGCAAATCAATCGGTTTCGGTGGTGCGATGGATGCCACAAGGTCCAATGGTCATGTCGGCACATGTTTTCACGGGCCAATTGCTGTCGCAGCTGGGGCTTGCCGCCACCGATATCGCTTCCAGCCTTACCGATCGCCCTCATAGCGATGTGTTGAGCCTCGAGAATTTAGCAAAAATTGACGCAGACTGGTTGTTTCTGGCTACGCTGAATGCGGAAGGCGAAAAAACGCTGACCGAAGCACGCCGCCAGCCGGCTTTTGTTCGCCTGACCGCGGTCGATGAGAATCGCGTCAACGTCGTTAATGGGCAGGTATGGACGAGTGGAACCGGGCTATTGGCGGCCGGCAAGATTCTCGATGACGTGGAAAAGACGCTGTTGCAGCAATGACAGCAGTCGTGCATAGACCCTCCTCTGTCACGCATGTTGCGGTGAAATGCGCAGCGGTATTACTGCTGCTCGTTGTGGCCAGCCTGACGTATGGGGCCGGTGATGTGGCGCCATCCCGTATATGGCTTAGCCTATTGGGGCAGGGCGATGCCGAAGCACGATTCATGCTGATGGAATTGCGGGTACCGCGCACCCTATTGGCGATCCTGGTCGGCGCTGCGCTCGGCATAGCAGGAATTGTTTTGCAGGCGGCCACCCGAAATCCTCTGGCGGAACCGGGGCTTCTCGGCGTCAGCGCTGGCGCATCGTTTGCGGTCGTGCTGGCCATCAGCATGGGCGGAGCCGCCGCAACCTTGCACCTGGGCGTCGCCATAAGCGGCGCGCTGGCCGGCTGCATGCTGGTGCTGTTGGTTACCCAGATACGCGATGTGGGCGATGACCCGGTAAGGCTGGTACTGGCCGGTGCCGCGTTCTCGGGAATATTGACCGCGCTGAGTACGCTTATTTTGTTGTACGACCAACGAAGCGCCGACGAAATCAGATTCTGGATTATAGGTGCCCTGGGAGGACGCTCGGTCGAAACGCTGATCTGGAGTCTCCCGGGGGTGGTGTTGGGCTTGTTATTGCTGCTTCCAGCCATACGGCCCTTGGCGGCGCTGGCCCTTGGCGAGCATGTAGCAACCGGCTTGGGGCACCATCCAAAACTGACGCGTTTATGGGCGCTGGTAAGCGTGGCCATCCTGGTGGGTACCGCCACCGCAGCCGCGGGTCCCATCGTATTCGTGGGCCTGGTCGTGCCATTCGTAGCACGGCGTTTTGTCGGTCCAGACATCCGTCGCACATTGGGTCTGTCCTGTCTTATCGGTCCAGCCATTTTGCTTTTTGCCGATACCGTGTCCCGTCTCGTGGTAAAGCCGTACGAGTTGCCGGTGGGCGTGGTTACTGCCATGGTGGGGGCCCCTGTCCTGATTGCCATTGTCCGCAGCCATCGATTGCCAAGGCTTTAAGTGATACATCAAGACAAAACATCGTCAATGTTCAATCAGAATAAGAATACGCCAGCGGGATATTGGCTGCTTACGGTAGGCTCATATCGGATTCTGGTGCACAGGCGGGGAAGTTTCGCTGCCTTGGCATTGATCGCGGCCCTTATCGTGACGGCGGGCTTAAGTCTCGTTTGGGGCGTCGAAGATCTGAGCCTGGTCAGCGTGTTTTTTAATGCGGCTGGCCTGGGCGACCCCATGCATGTATTCCTGATACAAGAACTACGCATGCCACGGCTCATCGCCGGCCTGGCCACTGGCTTCGCCCTTGGCGTAGCGGGATGCCTATTGCAAACCTTGGCGCGCAACCGCCTTGCCACGCCGGGCATCATTGGCATCGATGATGGCGCGACAGCCTTTGCGGTTGCGTCTATCGTGGCCGTTCCTACGAGTTTGGCTCCGTCGGCCCTGGCCCTGTCGGGAGCGGCGGTCGCCGCGGCGCTGGCATTCGGCTTGAGCGGCGCGGCGGGATCACGCGGCTACCGCTTTATCGTCGTGGGCATTGGTGTCGGTGCCATGTTTGGAGCGCTGACGAATTTTATGCTGGCTCGCGCTCACATCGACAGTGCCAATCTTGCTTATCCCTGGACGGTGGGTAGCCTTAATGCCCGGCCACCTGAGGCGGTGTGGGTGTTGATGGCGGGCCTGCTGGTCTGTGTTCCCTGCGCAAAATATCTTGCACGAGCGTTGAACGTACTGCGTTTTTCCGACGCGGTGGCCCAGGGCCTGGGCATTAATCTGCGTCGGGTGCGAATCTATACCTTGGTTGTTACGGTTATTCTAACGGCGCTCGGTGTGGCGGTTGTCGGACCGGTCGGGCTGATAGCCTTGGCGGCGCCCGAAGTAGCACGACATTTGGCGGGTCACCAGGGAGTCGCCGTTATGGGAGCTGGTTTGGCTGGGGCTTTGCTTATGCTCGTTGCCGATTGGGCGGGACGCAGTCTGTTCGCCCCGATAGAAATACCCGTAGGCGTAATAATGGCGGCGGTGGGCGGTCCCTACTTGCTTTGGATTCTACTGCGCCAGCCATCCCGGAGAACTGAATGAGTGTTACCTCGCCTTTGCTCGTTGCCACGTCGGCCGGTGACGCGCAGATGGAAGCGCGGTCCCTGGATCTGAATTACGGCAACACTGCCATCATCAAGGAACTGTCCCTTCGTATCCCGCAGGGCCAGGTCACTGCCATAGTCGGCCCCAATGGTTGCGGAAAATCCACCTTGCTGGCCGGCTTGTCGCGTTTGCACAAGCCAACGGCGGGCTCAGTCTTGCTAAACGGCAAGGATATCGCCACGTTGCGGTCCAAAGAAGTGGCCCGCCATTTGGCCTTGCTGCCGCAAGGAGCAAGCGCACCTGACGGCCTCACGGTATCCGAGTTGATTCAATTCGGACGCCAGCCGCACCAAGGTGTTTTGCGACAGTGGTCGCAGCGTGACAGTGACATTGTGCAAGCCGCGCTCGACGCTACTCAACTCAATGATCTGGCTCATCGTCCATTGGAGTCCATGTCTGGCGGGCAGCGCCAGCGTGCCTGGATCGCCATGGCCATCGCCCAGGCCACACCATTATTGTTTTTGGATGAGCCCACGTCGGCATTGGACATGGGCCACCAGATCGAGGTATTCGAGCTTATCCGGGCATTGGCGGAAGCCGGAAAAACGGTCGTGATGGTGGTTCATGACTTATCCAGCGCATGCCGCTATGCCGACCACTTGGTGGCCATGCATGAGGGCAGGATTGTTGCCGAGGGCAAGCCGCGGGATGTAGTTACTCCGGAACTGGTGGAGCAACTGTACGGGGTAAGTTGTGTACTTCTGCAAGACCCCCATTCCGGGACGCCTCTTATCGCGGGTATCAGGCGGATGGGGTAGTCTCTGGGCGTTGCATCATTTCCCAATACAGAAGGAGCTATTGGCTGCATGATCCGCGCAGTCCCGCAACGCTCAGACTTGGTGATGTGTTCATTATTGAATATATTGAAGACATCAAGACATCAAGACATCAAGACATCAAGACATCAAGACATCAAGACATCAAGACATCAAGACATCAAGACATCAAGACGGCAAGAAGCTGACCATGCCCCGCACGAACACCACCACCGTGACAGTGCGCCTCAGTGGCCCTCTGAGCGAATTCGTTGCCACAAATGTTGGCGAACAAGGCGACTACGAGAACGTCAGCGAATATGTGCGCGACCTCATTCGTCGCGACAAAGAAACCAGGGAAACGGCTGCTTTCGAGCGGCTCAAGGCCGAACTCACCCATGCCTGGGCGCCGCCGGACTCGTCATACAAGCCCTTGACGGCAGCAGACGTCATCGCGCGTAACCGGGCCTGATTTCCGTCATGGTCAAGGCGCAGATACGCGTTCAGGAAGCCGCATCCTGGCGGTTGGACGCTCAGTTCCGTAGCAGGCCTGGATCGGATTGTTAAGCGTAGACGAGTTCGTCACCTTCCAGTTTCACGTTGGCTGTGCCTGCGTACGTCGCAACCAGGCCAAGTCTTTTTTCCATTGCTGGCGATCGGCAGCGTCACGCTCGAACAGAGCAAGGGTCTTTTCCAGTACCAATGTGTAAGGCCTGCCCGTGCGGCGGGTTTCATGCCGTATCGGCAGCTCATGACGGTCGATGAACTGGTGGATCAACTGACGTCTGGCTTGAGCCAAGGGCCATTCGAGCCGTTGCTGTTGTGGGGAGGCTAGAAAGGCCAGCAAGGGTGCAGCAAGATCGTCGAGTCTCCCATGTTCGGACGGCGGTGTGATCGACCAGTCGGTTGCATCGCGCTTTGGCTTTGCCAGGCAGGTTTCGAGCGCGTGCGTGCAATGACTGTAGAGAACTGAAATATGCAGCCCTTCGAGATTCTTTATTTTCTGGGCCTGATGTAAAACTTGCAGCGGGACTTCCAGCGGTATGTCGTTCGTGCGCAGCATGGCGATGATTTGCTCGGTGAACGCAGAGCAACCAGTGACTTGGCTGGCGCGAAGCAGGCCCAGCCATGCGGCGCTGGTGTCAGTTAAGGTTGAAACTATCGTACTGCGCTGGTGATACTTCTGTACTTGCGCAATATGCCAACACAACCAATCCCAGCGCTGTTGCATCAGGCCGGCAATCAGGGCCACGGCGTTGGTACTCGTGCAAGAGGATTGTGCCAGAGCAGGTAGTTCCTGCGCCATCCAGGCCAGTTGACGCGTGTCTGCCTGGTGCGTTCCGGTCCACTGCTGGACACGTTCGGCACACCATGCCTGACCGTGGCGTTCGAGCAATTGCCACAGCCAGGGAGCCTGCTGTGCAGTCAGTTGCGACAGTGCAAAGGGTGACAACAGACCAGCAGCGATCTCTGCGTCGTCGAGTCTGGCCGCGACGGGCAGCGTCGCGGTGAATAGTACGTCGGGATCGGCGACGCTTCTTGCCTGTTCCCAAAATGGCAGCAATGACTGGGCACGTGCATGGGCCTGAAGAGTGTCGCCAGCATCGAGCCATTCGGCAATCCGAGCGATAGCCCAAGCAGGTGTCTGCCGTGCCCGAATGACAAAGGCGCGTTCACGTGGCCATAGCACTACGGCGGCGCGATGGTACCAACGATCGACGGTATTGCCGTAATTGCCCATATAGCCTTCGTGCTCGGACTGGAACGGCGCACAATCAACCGACAGGCGATTCATGCACAGCTCTGCCTCACTGGCAAAACTGATGTCTTCACGTTTGCTGCCATCCGGAGCAAGCCAGTGGCGCAGTTCAACTTCGCTGTCGATCAGATCACCCAGTGCGGGATGATCCTCATTGTGGTCGAACCTGTCGTCTTCATCTTCCTGCTCATCGCTCCAATAACCATGCTGCTGATAGTCGTCTTCGGCTGACCAGGTTTCGTGCACATCCGCCAATGTCAGGAATATCTCTGCGTCCAGTTGTCTGGCGGCGGCCAGCAATGCCGCTGCGCGTTGAACATCCACGCCTTTGATACGCTGCCACGACAAGCCGCTGGGGGTGTATTGGTGGTCGAGCAGATACACCAATCTATCCGGTGGTTCTGTGTGGGTATCGCCATCCCATCGTGGTGGTGCGGGGGTTTGCCAGAAACGGTGGAGTTCGCTTGCCAATGTAGTGACAGCTTGTTGTGGCAATTCGCTTGTGCGGGTGGCCCCCTGTGCGATTAGGTTATAGGTCAGCACAACCCGGTAGCCTTGCTTGACTGGGCGTACCTCGTGATGGCAATCGGCATAGAAGGCCACCATGCCGAGCCGATTTTGCGAACCGCGTGCACGCACCGTCTGACCCAGATGCGACACCACGAACTCACCACCAGTGAAGCTCGATGGCAGCGTGATCACCAGCGTGCCCAGCATGCCGTCGGCCTTCTCCGAATCCTGATGCACCGCGAAGAATTGCCCAGGTGCATAGATCAATAAGTTGTGCAGGTCTGCGCGCAGTGAATCGGGTGATGGCACCCCAAGCTCGCGGCCGATGCGCAGCAATGCGCGATCAAGCACGGCCGTCCATTCGGGCGAAGTGAAGCGCAGGCTCTCGGCTGGAATTTCCCAAGTGTCGCGTACCCGTGGATCCAACCGGGTTTGGTCTTTATAGCCATGGTGTGCGGGCTGTGCTGCCGCGCACAGGAGATGGGCTGTTTGCAGTCCGATGGGTAAGGGGATGTCTCCCACGCCTTCCACATGCAACTGCGGATCGGCGGCGATGGCGAAGCGCGTGGCAAATGTGCTGGAAGTACCCAGAGCGGCCAGTTGTTGGGCGATGGACTCGGTGGAGGTGGTCATGTACGGTAGCTTGGAGTTGCAGTTTAGGCTTGACGCCGTGTTAGCCACATTACTCCAGTTTATTGATTCGGCCTTGATGCACGCGCAGGTTGTCCAGAATCAGGAATACTTTCTCGCCCGCATCCTTAATAAGCGCCTCTAGAAACTCGATCAGCTTGTCCGAATTGAACGCCTCATCAATGATCATCCAGCGCGCCTTGCCCTGGTTGGTGACGCTGGCAATCATGGAGAGCTTGTGCCGGGTGAAATCCACCTCACTTCCCAATACAAAAGCTCGAAAATATCTCGCCCAGCAAATCATCGCTGGTGAATTGACCGGTGATGGCGCAGAGATCTTCATGAGCCAGGCGGAGTTCTTCCGCGAATAGGTCGAGTACGCGGTCGTTCTGGCTGGCGTGTTCGACGGCCAGCGCCATATGGTTACCGGCGCTGTCCAGCGCCTTCAGGTGGCGTTCCCGTGCGAGCCAGGGGGATTCGCTGGTGGGGCTCCAGCCAGCAATATCCAGCAGCTTCTGGCGCAGCATATCAAGGCCGTCGCCCGTCTTGGCGGAGATACCCAGTGCCAGGCCAGGGGCAGCTGCCGCAGCATGCACTTCCGGCGCTGAGCGACCGTCGCCGGACGGTATATCCATATCCGGCGAAGACAGGAACTCTGCTTGCGCGGCGGTGTCGAGCAAATCGATTTTATTGAACACCTTGAGCACCGGTGTTTGCGCAGGAAGACGATTGGTAATGGCGGTATCGAGTTCGTCGTTCCGGGCACGCGCATCCTGCAGGTGAATGATGACATTCGCCTTTTCCAGTTCGGCCCAGGTACGTGCTATGCCTATGCTTTCAACAGTGTCTTCAGTTTCCCGCAGGCCTGCCGTATCGACAATATGCAGCGGTACCCCTTGTATGTGGATCTGCTGAATGACTTTGTCGCGCGTTGTACCGGCGACCGGCGTGACGATGGCAATGTCGTCGCCGGCCAGTGCATTCAGCAAGCTGGATTTGCCGACATTGGGCTGGCCCGCCAGCACGACATGCAAGCCCTCACGCAGGATCATGCCTTGCTTGGCCAGCGCTATCAGCGCAGTCAGGTCGGACTGGATATCTTGCAGTGTGGCATGGGCTTGGTACTTTTCAAGGAAGTCGATTTCTTCCTCGGGAAAGTCCAGTGTTGCCTCGACCAATATGCGCAAGCGGACAATTCGATCTCCCAGCGCGTTGACGCGGCTTGAAAAGGCACCACTGAGCGAAGCCATGGCACTGCGCGCGGCGGCGGCCGATGAAGCATCGATGAGGTCGGCCACGGCTTCTGCCTGCGCCAGGTCCAGGCGTTCGTTGAGGAATGCGCGTTGCGTGAACTCGCCGGGTTCCGCATGGCGCAAGCCATATTCCTTTCCGACCTCAAGGCAATGGTCAAGCACGCGTCGCAGTACCGCGGGTCCGCCGTGGCCTTGCAATTCAAGTACGTCTTCGCCCGTGTAGGAATGAGGGCCCTTGAAGAGCAGTGCAATGCCGGCATCGATGGCATTGCCGTTCTTGTCGTTAAACGGCAGGTAGTGAGCGTGGCGAGGCTTGAGCTGAACCGTAAACAGTCGGGCCAGCAAGGGATCTATATCGCTGGCCGATATACGTACGACGCCTATCCCGCCGTGCCCGGGAGCGGTTGCGATGGCGATGATGGGTTCGTGAGAGCGAAGGGTCATGGCAGCATGTGGCTAGGTTGATGAAAAGCGTACTACTATTGGCGCAGACGCCGGACAGTGTAAACATAAATATCCACGAGGAACCATCATGCCATACCTGATTGAAACCTTTGACAAGCCACATACTCAAGCCCTGCGCCAGGCCTTGCGCGACAAACATCTTGACTATCTGGAAGACAATAAAGAGCTGTTGCTGGCTTGCGGGGCCAAGCTGGAAGATGATGGTACGGGCGGCACCGGCAGCGTCTATATTGTGAATCTTGAAACGCGAGCCGAGGCCGAAGACTTCGTGAATGCTGATCCGTTTGCCGTTGGCGGTCTGTTCGAGCGTACCGTGATTACGCGTTGGCGCAAGGCTTACCTTGATGGCAAGTCGTATCTGTAAACTGACCGACCCTGATCTGCACAATAACAACTTGATCGGATTGCATCAATGAACGCTTTCGACTGGCACCGAATGTTTCTTGATAAACTCCCGCTTGTTTTTTTGGCCGAAGTCGCTTTACGGGTATTCATCGCGTATTTGCTGGTATTCCTTTTTCTAAAGGTATCAGGTCGGCGGGGCATACGCCAATTATCGGTGTTCGAGCTGGTCGTTATTTTGACGCTGGGTTCCGCCGCCGGCGACGTCACATTCTACGACGATGTTCCTATCGCGCCAGTGGCGACAGTCTTCGTGGTTTTGTTGCTGTTGTACCGAACTACTACTTATCTGATGACCCGAAGCTCTCGCCTTGCCGCATGGATGGACGGCTCGCCGGTAACGCTGATCCGTGACGGTCGTTATGAGATCGATAACCTGACCAGGCTCAATATATCGGAAGACGAGTTCTTCATGGAGTTGCGTCAACAGGGCGTTGAACACCTGGGTCAGGTCAGAATGGGAATTCTGGAAATCGATGGCGATGTCAGTCTTTTCTTCTATGACGATGATCTCGTGCAGCCTGGCTTATCGGTACTGCCACCAGAACATCGGCAAGATCACTGTCACGCGCCCGCCGATGGGCTTTACGCCTGTAACAACTGTGGGCATACTCAGTCGCTAAACGCGCATCAGGAATCGGCATGTTCGCGTTGCAGCCATAGTTTGTGGTCCGTGGCTTTGGCGAATCGCCGGGCTCGTTAAGGTGTCACTGCACCGGCAGTCGCCGGTGCAGTGATTCAACTACCGCCCGAGGCTTACGCCAGGGCGAAGATGGCGGCGGCTACACCGGCGCCATAGGCTGGATCGGCTTGGGTGCAGTGGCTTATATGGCGTTCCTGAACGTCTCTGGAAGCACCCGAGATCGCGCGTGCGGTGTTATCGAACAGGGCTTGTTTCTGCTCATCATCCATCAAGCGGAACAAGTCGCCCGGTTGCGAAAAGTAGTCGGTGTCTTCGCGATGATTCCAATGATCGGCGGCACCCTGGATGGACAGCGGCGGTTCGCGGTAGTCCGGTTGTTCCTGCCATTCGCCCTGTGTATTGGGTTCATTGCCCGTGATGCGGCCGTGGTTGCCGTCCACACGCATCGCACCGTCGCGGTGATAGCTATGGAACGGACACTTGGGTGCGTTCACCGGGATTTGATGGTGGTTGACGCCCAGACGGTAGCGTTGCGCGTCACCATACGAGAACAGCCTGGCTTGCAGCATTTTGTCTGGGGAAAAGCTGATACCAGGCACGACATTGGCCGGTGTGAATGCCGCCTGTTCCACTTCAGCGAAGAAGTTCTCAGGATTGCGATTCAGCTCCAGTGTTCCGACCTCGATCAGAGGGTAGTCGCCGTGAGGCCAGACTTTGGTCAGGTCGAACGGATTCAAGTGATACGTGGAGGCATCGTTTTCCGGCATGATCTGTACATACATGGTCCACCGGGGAAAGTCGTTGCGTTCGATGGCATCGAACAGATCGCGCTGCGAGCTTTCGCGATCGCGCCCGACAACCTGGGTCGCCTCTGCATCGGTAAGATTCTTGATTCCCTGCTGCGTCTTGAAGGTGAACTTGACCCAATAGCGTTCATTATTGGCGTTGATGAAGCTGAAGGTGTGGCTGCCGAACAGGTGCATGTTGCGAAAGCCCATGGGGATTCCGCGGTCGCTCATGACGATGGTTATCTGATGCAGTGCTTCGGGCAGGCCTGTCCAGAATTCCCAATTATTTTGCGCACTGCGCATGCCGGTGCGCGGGTCGCGCTTTACGGCGTGATTCAGGTCGGGAAACTTCAGTGGGTCGCGGAAAAAGAACACCGGCGTGTTGTTGCCGACCAGGTCCCAGTTTCCTTCCTCGGTATAAAACTTCATGGCCACGCCGCGAATGTCGCGCTCTGCGTCAGCGGCGCCACGTTCACCGGCCACGGTGGAGAAACGCATGAATATGTCGGTTTTCTTGCCGATCTGTGAAAAGAGCTTTGCGCGCGTGAACTGGCTGATGTCATGAGTGACGGTGAAAGTACCGTAGGCGCCTGCGCCTTTGGCGTGCATGCGGCGTTCCGGGATGACTTCACGATCAAAGTGAGCCAGTTTTTCGAGCAGCCAAACGTCTTGCAGCAGTGCGGGACCACGAGGACCTGCCGTCTGGATATTTTGATTATCGGCGACTGGAGCGCCGGCAGCGGTGGTGAGCTTTGCCATTTTGTTCCTTTTGTGATGCATGGGTGTAACCAATACGGATGCCGATAAGAACACGAATGTCGATGTGTTTCTTTGACAAATGTTGTATGGGACCCAGTGTAGGAGATTGTCACATAAACGTAAAATTGATTAATTGTTATTTAACAATAGCCATTGGCTATGTTCGGCAAGAGGGCAGTTGCTGGCTCCCAAGCAGATGCCAAGTCACAACGTGCGCGACAGCGGGGCAGCATGATTCAGCAGTTGGTGCTCCGGAAAAGCAAAGGGCGCCTTGCGGCGCCCCTGGCTTTAGGTCAACGGCGGCTTCTAGCGCGCGGCCGCTGCCGTTTCCTTATCGAGCTTGTGCATGATGTAGCGCTGTTGTGCGATTGATACCGCATTATTCACGCACCAGTAAAGTACCAGGCCGGCCGGGAACAAGAACATCATGCCGCCGAATACCAAAGGCATGATCATCATGATCTTGGCCTGGGTCGGATCTGGCGGCGTGGGGTTGAGCTTGATTTGCAGGAACATGGTGGCCATCATGAACGCAGGCAAAATGAACCATGGGTCGCGAGCGGCCAAATCGTTTATCCAGAGTATCCAGGGGGCTCCGCGCATTTCGACGCTGCCCAGCAGCACCCAGTACAGTGAAATGAACACCGGAATCTGTACCACCATGGGCAGGCAGCCGCCCAATGGATTGATTTTCTCGGTGCGATACATTTCCATCATTGCCGCATTCAGCTTGGCCTTGTCGTCGCCAAACTTCTCGCGCAAGGCCTGCATGCGGGGCGTTACCTGCTTCATCTTTGCCATGGAGCGATAGCTTGCGGCCGACAAAGGATAGAACACCAGCTTGATCAACAGCGTGAGCGCGACGATGGTCCAGCCCCAGTTGCCCAGCACGGCATGCAGCCACGTCATGATCTTGAACAGGGGCTTGGCAATGATGGTGAGCCAGCCATAGTCGACCACGAGTTCAAGCCCAGGTGCCAGTTCGCTCATGGCTTTCTGATCTTGCGGGCCCACCCATAGGTCGGATTCAACAACCTTGTGTTGACCGGGCTCGATCGTGCCTACCGGCTCGATGCTGCGAATGGCATACAGGTTGTCGCTCAGGCGCAGTGCTTCATTTTGACGAACTACATTCTCTGTTGGCACCCAGGCGGAGGCGAAATAGTGCTGCACCATGCCTATCCAGCCGTTATCGGCTTCCTTGGTGTAGCCGCTTTTGCCTTTGTCGATATCGGAGAATGAGACTTTTTGGAAATTGTCCTGGGCCGAGTACAGTGCAGGACCGGTAAACGTGCTGTAGAAGGACGAGGTATCGGGCGGATCGTTGCCGTCTCGTACCAGTTGCAGATACAAGGCGGGATTGATCGGCTTGGTGTCCAGGTTGTAAATGTCGTGCTTCACCTGGATGTCGTAGCGGCCCTGATGAAGTGTATAAGTCTTGACGACCCGGACGCCATCGGATTCAGACTCGAAAACTACGTTCAGCGCATCGCCGCTGGCTTCTTTCGAAACCAGCTTGAATGGCGTCAGGTGCGTGGGGTAGCTGGCGCCGGCAGGAGCGCCGATCACGCCGGACTGGGCCAGATACACCAGGGATGTGGAGTTGTCCAGTAGCACCATGGGGTCGCTGGAACCTTCAAAGCCCGTGTACTTCAGCAGCTCTGCCTTGACCAGCTGGGCTCCGACTGTATCGAAGGTAAGATCGAATACGTCGGTTTTTACGTTGACTTGCTCGGACGTGCTGGCTGGCTTATCGGTGCCTCCCGGTACTGCCGCATCGGTCGCCGCCACGGGGGCTCCCGGTGTTCCAGCCGGAGCCGTGGGCACGCTGGTGTCGGCAGGAGCGGGCGGGGTTGGTGCTTGCCCGGTTGTCTGAGTGGCCGGTGGGGTGCCGCCGAACAATGAAGGCTTGCCGTTATGGACTTGCCAGTTGTTCCACAGCAGCAAGAGCGAGAAGGAGAAAATCATCCATAGGATGGTGCGTCGGATATCCATAGCGCCTGTTTCAAGTCAAAGCTGAGCAAAGCCCAACAGTTTAACGTAGCTCAGCTAAATCGTAGATGAGCGGAAGGTTGTTCGGAAAAATTGCGGCAGGTCGGAAGTTTAAGACAACTTGCCTGTGCCACCGGAATCTTTTTTCGGTTCTGGCACCGGGTCGTAGCCGCCCGGGCACCATGGATGGCAGCGCGCAATACGCCGCGTTCCGAGCCAAAGCCCTTTAAGGGAACCATGTGTTTCAATGGCCTCTATTGTGTAGTTGGAACAGGTGGGCGTAAAGCGACAACTTCTGCCGACCCAGGGACTGAGGAAATACCGGTAGAACCGGATAGGTGCGATAAGCAGCGCCTTGATCATCTCATGGCGCGGTTCAGCAAGGCATCGATTTCGCTGCGTACCAAAGTCTTCAGTTCGGTCAGCGTAAACGGCCCGACTTTGGAGTGCAGGCGAAATACCAGGTCGCGCGCCGGAAGCTCATGCCTTTTTTGCCGAAACGCTTCCCGTATGACGCGTTTGATGGCATTTCGGGTGACAGACTTCGCGGCAAAGCGCTTGGCAATGACGAGACCAAGCCTGGCGCAGACCGGTTCTGAACCTTCGGGTAGATCGCGCGGCGTGGTTACAACGAACAACGCCCCTCTGGCAAGTCGTTTACCCCTGAGGGCAGACGCGTATTCCGAGGGGCGATGCAGGCGTGCCGCAGCAGGAAACGTGGCGCGCATAAAAGCAGGCGCCCACCGTAGCTATCGGCTGGCGCAACGGCTTTTTTTGGCTATACGGCCAGGCGCTTGCGGCCTTTGGCGCGACGCGCATTGATAACGGCACGACCGCCACGCGTTTTCATGCGGACGCGAAAACCATGGGTGCGCTTGCGACGGGTGACGGAAGGTTGGAAGGTGCGTTTCATTGGGGATCCAAAATAAAAGAGCTACCTGAAACTGCCACAAGTTTGGTTTGCAGCTATGGTCGCAGGCGTTAAAAATTCGTGTAAAGCTCACCATTTCATCAAATTTTGATAGTTTAGTCAAATGGTTAGCACAAGTACTAGGCAGGAATCTTGTCACACCTTGTGGATAACTATGGGCTCAACAGGGTAGAATCGAGGTTTACAGAAGTGGTGGACATGAAAGATTTCTGGCAGACCTGCGTCCAGCGTCTGGAGCAGGACCTACCTTCACAGCAAATTAGTGCCTGGATACGCCCATTGGTTCCCCTTGCCTTCGACGAAGCTGAAGCGGTGCTCCGAGTCTCTGCGCCCAACCGTTTCAAGCTGGACTGGGTGCGAAAAAACTTTGCGCACCAAATCGAAACGCTCGCTACGGAATGGTACGAACGCCCGGTACAAGTTGTTTTCGAGCTCGCGGGCGCGGGCGCATCACCTGCGCCCGCCCGCAGCGGCCCGGCTGCACGCCTGGGCGCGGGCCCTGATGCCGCTACTGCGCAGGCTGCGCCTACCACCCCCGTCGCCACGCCGGCCAGTCCCGTGGCGAACGCCGCGGCTGCAGAACTTGCGCACGATCGGTCGCGGTTAAACACCGACCTCACCTTCGATAACTTCGTTACCGGCAAGGCCAACCAGCTGGCCAGGGCCGCAGCACTGCAGGTGGCCGAGAACCCCGGTGTTTCGTACAACCCTTTGTTCCTGTACGGGGGCGTCGGGCTGGGCAAGACCCACCTTATTCACGCCATCGGAAACGCCTTGCTGGCCAGCGGTAAAGGAGCCCGAGTCCGGTACGTCCATGCCGACCAGTATGTGTCCGACGTGGTCAAGGCCTATCAGCGCAAGGCTTTTGACGAATTCAAACGCTATTACCATTCGCTCGATTTGTTGCTGATTGACGACATACAGTTTTTCGCGGGCAAGAATCGCACCCAGGAAGAATTTTTCTATGCGTTCGAGGCCATGGTCGCGCAGCGCAAGCAAATCATCATCACGTCCGACACGTATCCCAAAGAACTGGCCAATATAGACAGCCGTCTCATTTCCCGCTTCGATTCAGGCTTGACTGTTGCCATCGAGCCCCCCGAACTGGAAATGCGCGTGGCTATTTTGTTGCGCAAGGCGCAGACCGAAGGCGTGACCATGCCCGAAGAGGTCGCATTTTTCATTGCCAAGCATTTGCGCAGCAATGTGCGCGAACTGGAAGGGGCATTGCGCAAGGTCTCGGCCTATGCACGCTTTCACGGACGCGAAGTCCTTACCGTCGATGTCTGCAAGGATGCGCTCAAAGACCTGCTGTCGGTGTCCAACGGCCAAATTACGGTCGAGAACATCCAAAAGACGGTGGCCGACTTCTACAAGATAAAAGTGGCCGACATGTATTCCAAGCGCCGCCCCGCCAACATTGCAATGCCGCGCCAGGTGGCCATGTATCTGGCCAAGGAGCTCACCCAAAAAAGCCTGCCCGAAATTGGCGATCTATTTGGCGGGCGCGACCACACTACCGTGCTTCATGCGGTGCGGAAGATTTCCGACGCAAGATCCAAGCAGACCGAACTTAATCACGCTCTTCACGTATTAGAACAAACCTTAAAAGGATAACCATGCAACTCGTACAAGCGACTCGTGATGCATTGCTCAAACCGTTATCGACGGTAGCCGGAATTGTCGAGCGCAGGAATACCTTGCCTATTTTGGCAAATATCCTGATGCGCAAAGAAGGCAAGAGCGTCGCATTTATTGCCACCGATCTCGAGGTTCAAATTACCACGCACGCCGAGTTCGGTATTGGCGATGAGAACGAGTCCACGACGGTTGCCGCACGCAAGCTGCTTGACATATTGCGGGCGCTGCCCGATACGGGCGATGTGAAGCTCGGCCTGGCCAGTGCCAAGCTGTCGGTGCAAAGCGGCAAAAGCCGTTTCGCCTTGCAGACGATGGGCGCCGCCGAGTATCCAACCCTGGCGCAGCCGGAACAATGGGATATTTCCTTTTCGCTGCCGCAGAAAACGCTGAAGCATTTGTTCAACATGGTGCATTTCGCCATGGCGCAGCAAGACATCCGTTACTACCTTAATGGCCTGCTGTTCGTGTTCGAACCCGGTTTCGTACGCGCCGTGGCCACCGATGGGCATCGGCTTGCGCATAGCGGTACCGTTGTCGAAGGCATTGCTTCCAAGCACGACGTCATCGTGCCGCGCAAGACCGTACTGGAAATGCAGCGCTTGCTGGGCGACACCGACGAGCCGGTGTCCATCGACGTAGCCACTGGCCAGATTCGTTTCCGGTTCGGCGACGTCGAACTGGTATCCAAGCTGGTCGAAGGAAAATTCCCTGACTTTACGCGGGTGATCCCCAGCAATTACACGCGCCATTTTTCCATCAGCCGCGAAATATTGCAGGGCAGCCTGCAGCGCGCGGCCATTCTGACCACCGACAAACTCAAAGGCGTTCGTCTGCAATTGTCGGATAACCAGTTAAAGATTTCTTCCACCAACGCCGAGCAGGAAGAGGCGCAAGAAGAGCTCGATATCGACTACAGCCACGAGCCCCTGGATGTGGGCTTCAACGTCAGCTACCTGCTCGACGTCCTGGCTAATGTCAAAACCGAAACCATTCAATGGTCGGTCCAGCCCGACGTCAATGCATCGGCGTTGATTACATGTCCTGACGACGAGCAGTTCAAGTATGTCGTCATGCCAATGCGCATCTAGATTCCCGGAATTTACATCGCAGGAAGTGTGCCGGACGAGCCGGTCCGGCACATTTCAACAGCCGCAAGGCTTATATAAAGGTTTTCACAAACTATGTCAGATCTACCAATGAATGCCGCCGTTGACGGATACGGCGCCGACTCGATCAAAATGCTCAAGGGGCTCGAAGCAGTTCGCAAGCGTCCGGGCATGTATATTGGCGACACCTCCGACGGAACCGGACTGCACCACATGGTGTTCGAAGTCGTCGACAACGCCATCGATGAAGCGCTGGCCGGTCATTGCGATGACATTGTCGTCACCATACACGCCGACAACAGCATTTCAGTCTCCGACAATGGGCGCGGCATCCCGACCGACATTCATAAGGGCGACGAGTTCCAACGCAGTGCCGCCGAAATTGTCATGACCGAGCTGCATGCCGGGGGCAAGTTCGATCACAACTCGTATAAGGTGTCGGGCGGGCTGCATGGTGTGGGCGTATCGTGCGTGAATGCCTTGTCCGAGTGGCTGCGCCTGAGCATTGCGCGCAATGGCGAAATGCACGAAATGGAGTTCAACCGCGGCGCTCGGGTCGAGCCGTTGAAGCTTACAGGCAAGACCGATCAAAAGGGCACGCGGGTACAGTTCCTGGCCGACACCCAGATCTTCGAGAACATTGAATACCATTACGAAATCCTTGCCAAGCGCCTGCGCGAATTATCCTTCCTCAACAATGGCGTGAAAATCCGCCTTATTGACGAGCGCAACGGCAAAGAAGAAAACTTCGCTTTCCTGGGCGGCGTAAAAGGCTTTGTCGAGTACATCAATCGTACAAAAACAGTGCTGCATCCTAACGTGTTCTCGGTAAGTACCGAGTCGACGGTTGGTGAGACCACCGTGGGCGTGGAGGTGGCCATGCAATGGAACGACAGTTACACAGAAACCGTCCTGTGCTTCACCAATAATATTCCCCAGCGTGACGGTGGCTCGCACCTGACAGGCTTGCGCGCTGCTATGACGCGTATCCTGAACAAGTACATTGCCGATAACGACCTGGCCAAGAAGGCCAAGGTCGATACCACTGGCGACGACATGCGCGAAGGCCTGGCCTGCGTATTGTCAGTGAAGGTGCCCGATCCCAAGTTCAGCAGCCAGACCAAAGACAAGCTGGTGTCCAGCGAAGTGCGCCCCGCGGTCGAAGAGGCCGTGGCCCGTACGCTGGAAACGTGGCTGCTCGAGAACCCCACCGACGCCAAGGCCTTGTGCAACAAGATTATCGATGCGGCTCGCGCCCGCGATGCGGCCCGCAAGGCCCGCGAGATGACTCGGCGCAAAAGCGTGCTGGAAGGCGCCGGCTTGCCCGGCAAGCTGGCCGACTGCCAGGAAAAAGACCCGGCTCTGTGCGAAATCTATATTGTCGAGGGTGACTCCGCAGGCGGTTCGGCCAAGCAAGGCCGTGACCGCAAGTTCCAGGCCATCCTGCCCTTGCGCGGCAAGGTGCTTAACGTAGAAAAGGCACGCTTCGATCGCCTGATTACCAGCGAGCAGATCACCACGTTGATCACCGCGCTGGGCACCAGCATTGGCCCGGACTTCAATATCGACAAGCTCCGCTATCACCGCATCATCATCATGACCGATGCCGACGTCGATGGCGCGCACATTCGCACGCTATTGCTGACGCTCTTGTATCGCCAGATGCCCGAACTGGTCGACCGCGGTCATATCTATATTGCCCAGCCGCCACTGTACAAGGTCAAGGTCGGCCGTGAAGAGCGCTACCTGAAAGACGATGCGGAAGAAGCCCAGTTCATGCTGCAGGTGGCCATGAAAGACGCGGTGCTGATCCCCAGGGATGGCGCCGACCCGATCTCCGGCGATGCGCTGACCGAATTGGCCCGCCAGTACATCATGGCCGATGGCGTCATCAGCCGTCTCACCAAGCACATCGACATGGCCTCGCTGTCGGCCATGGCCGAAGGCGTGGAAATCAACCTTGATGATGCCGAACAGGCAGCGGCCTCGGCCCAGCGCCTGCAGGACGCTATCGACGATCCTTCCGTTCCGAACGGCGTGAAGGTTACCGTGGACGAGAACGAAGAGGGCGACTCCTGGCGCCTTATCGTCAACCGCATGCATCACGGCAATGTGCGCGTCAGCATTTTTGATCGTACGTTTGTCCGCGGCGCCGACTATGCCATTCTTTCCAAGGCGGCCAAGACTTTCCTTGGCCTGATGGGCACAGGCGCGCTGGTGGCGCGTGGCGAAGGCGATAAGCGTCGCGAAAAGTATATCTCCGATTTCCGTGAAGCCATGCAGTGGTTGCGCGGCGAGGCCGACCGCAGCATCAGCAAGCAGCGTTACAAGGGCCTGGGCGAAATGAATCCCAGCCAGCTATGGGAAACCACGATGGATCCCAAGGTGCGTCGCTTGCTGCGCGTGCAGGTGGAAGACGCCATTGCCGCCGACGAGATATTTACGACGCTCATGGGCGACCACGTCGAACCGCGCAGGGCGTTCATCGAGGAACATGCGCTGCAGGCCAGCAATATTGATGTTTGATGTTGTCGGTTCTCACAATTGTTGAAAAATTCTCATAATTAACGAAAATGCGTTCTCACAATTAGTGAAAAAATCCGCAGCAATGTGAACGTAACAAAATGGGCTCGGGCAGTAATGCCGGAGCCCGTTTTGTTTGTATTTGCTGGGAGGTAGTAACTAGCTGGGATTGGTGGTATCGCCTTCTTTGGGCTGTTCTTTTGTGAAATAGTGATGGGCAGACCCGGCTGCCAGCCCAAGGCAAAGAACCAACAGGAAGCCTACAGCGATCAATGTTGTACTAGACATACGACCCTCTCGGAAAAAACGAGCAGCCTTTAAACGGGAAAGGTAATTACGAGCGTAGCACGCGAAGCAAAATCATGTGAATAAGCGACACCACCGAGTCAAAATAAATATAACGTTACAACATAAATAATTAGATTTAAACCTCTGCCTTCATGTCTTGTTTGACGTTCCTACGGAAAGGCTAAACATGATGCTATGTAAGGCATTGATATTACTCAGCAAAAAAGTCGTTTCGCATCATCTTCGGTTATGCATTAAATTAATGCAAAAACTATTGAATTATATTGCTCGATAGTCTAATACTTGTACGACGGACAACTCGGGACTAGACTTTAGAGAATGTAAATCACTCCGTGTTCAGGCCCGCTATGCATATGGACGTAATAGATCTGATCTATCGGTTGAAACGTGCGGGATATAGCCAAGTCCGCTTAGCACAGGAGCTCGGTGTTAAACGAGCGGTCGTGAATGACGTCGTACACGGGCGCGGTGCATCTCAACGCGTTGCCACGCACATCGCTACAGTTATTGGGGAGGAAGTTGAACGTATCTGGCCGGGTCGCTATTCGCGGCACAAAGCGCAGGGTGGGCGCAATCCCCACGCAGAAAAAGGAGAATAGTCACCACAAAAAACCGAGCAACCCTTTAGAAGATTGCTCGGCTTGGGCTCGAATTAGATCGAGAACTGCGACTTCGACACTCTCAGTATTCCTTCTTTCTTGGGCTTAAGTCAAGCTTTCAAACCCCTAAAAGTAACTTAACGTTTTCTTGCGGGCACGCAAGGCGGGGTGTTCTTGCGTCTTTGATCCGCGTCCGCGGTAGGCGTAGGGGGATTCTTTTGCCCAAAAAAGGAGTAGGTTAATGAGCCACGTCAGCCCAATGCCAATATACGCACACCCGTCAGCGGAAAGAGCACGAAGGGTCATTACTAGGTCCGGTGCCATTTTCAGAGGAAAGTTTCCCAGCCGGAAGAACGGACGGATGATTCATCACGAAGGTCTCATCGAACTTGATGCGTGCTTTCTGTTCGAGATGCATCCTTTGGTTCTGAGATACCAAGAGCAGCCCCTGAAGTTGAGGTATCCGGAGGGCTACCGACTGCGGAACTACACCCCGGATTTTGAACTGACCCTGCGCACTGGGAAGAAAGTGCTCGTAGAAATCAAGCACTCTGAAATCCTTGCCAGAAAAGATGTACGAGAAAAGTACGACAACATCGCTGCTCACTTGGGCAGTGAGGGTATCGATTACGCAATTATTACGGAGGAGTTAATCCGCCTTGAGCCGCGCCTCACGACTTTGAAAAAGGCGTCCGCCGTATTGACCTTCCCCACACCCACCGACGACTTCATCTGCACCGCGATTAGCCCGCTACTCGCTAATGACTCCCCGACTATTTTGGAGCTGGATGATTACCTAAAACACCGTGGGTTGACAACAGCCGACCTGCTGGCCAACGGATATCTGATTTGTGACTTAGATACCGAAATGTCTTCATCCACAACCGTGTCGATCCTCAAGGAGCCCGACCATGAATGGCTACGAATTTCTGAAAAATTGCCGTTTTGATTTGGATGACATTCTGTATGTTGTCCGTCAGATAAACCCTGATCAAAGCGTCGTCACCGAAAGAATTGAGACCGGCGAAGTCACGGTGTTCCAGAGAGAGGCTCTTCTACGTTCTCTCACTCTCGGTTCATTGAAATTCCATGGCGATAGTTGGCACGAGGAACCGAAGAAACTGTACTCACGACCAATTGATGAGCTGAAGGACTCTATACGGAAAGAAATTAATCGGCGTCTGGAATACGTATCTGCAATTCGGGAGGAAGCGCTAAGTGTTCTGACGCCACAATCTGTAATGCCTATCTGCGCTGTAGTAGCCGATAGGATCGGCGATGCAGCACCACCGTCTTTTACAACCCTTTATCGTTGGATGCGAGCATTCTATCAGTGCAAGACGTTTAGGATCTTGATACCGCGTCATGACCGCCGTGGCCCTCGCAGTCTTTATCAGCCAAATCGGGTGATTGAGCTATTCCAGCAAGCTGCCGATCAAGCGTTCTCCAAAAGTCCGCAGGCAACGGTCAAAGCCGTGCATGATCGTCTTTTCATTTTGATAGAAGATGAAAACTCATTGCGCCCGCTCGGGCAGCAATTGAAGATGCCAAGCCAGGCCACGACGTATCGTTTGTTCAATCGAATTTCTCAGTATGAAAAAACGGTATGGCGCGAAGGAAAAGCCGCAGCAGACCGAAAATTCACGATCAGCGGCCCCGGGGCGGTCTCTACTCGAATACTCGAGCGAGTAGAAGTTGACCACTCACCCATCGATGTGTTCCTTGTTGACGAACGCACAGGCATGCCTCTCGGGCGTCCGATGTTGACTATGCTGGTGGACCACTACAGCCGCATGCCATTGGGCTACCACGTGGGGTTCAATGGCGCGTCAGCCCTCGCGGTTACTTCTGCGATTAGGCATGCCGTGCTGCCGAAGATTTATACAACAAGCGCAGATGGCCTTGAGATTATTAAGCCTTGGCCTTGTTACGGCATTCCACAGGCAATCATAGTTGACAACGGCATAGAGTTTCATGGGCTTATTCTTGACCACTTGGCCTTAAACTTTGGCATCCGCATACTGTATTGTCCCAAAAGAGAGCCACGCTTCAAGGGGGCCGTTGAGCGTTATTTAAAAACGATTAATTATTCGTTTGTTCATCTTCTTCCTGGAACCTCATTTGCCAGATTTTATCAGCGCGGTGATTACGACCCAGAGCGCAATGCAGTTCTGACATTGACGCAATTCAAAAATATCTTCGAAAAATGGATGATTGACGAGTACGCACACACGGTGCACCGAGGACTAGGAACTACCCCATTTGAAAAATGGACGAGTAGTGCCCGGACTAATCCGCCAAGGCTACCGCAGAGTATTGACCGCCTCATAGAAGAAATGGGCATGCCCCTGAGGCGCAGTCTTCGCCACGATGGAATAGTAGTGTATGGCTTACATTATGCTGGTGATGCGCTTGCAACGATTATGCGTCGATATGGTGAAGGTGTACGCCTTACCGTCCTCGTTGACCATGCTGATATGGGAAAAATTCGACTCTGTGAACCAGATTCCAACGAAGCCGTTCATGTTGCTCAGGCAAATGAATTTGAATATGCAAATGGCTTAACCTTGGAGCAACATAAGCTTATAAAAGCAGAGGTCAGAGCTCAAGGTCAAGCGGCGGTAGATATTGAGGCGCTCTATGCAGCGAAGCGCGCAATCCAAGCGTACATTTCTGAATTAATTTTCAGCAAAAAACACTCCAAGCGGCGTCAGGGTGCACGATACGCTTCTAAGCCAGAGAGATCATTTGCCGATAGTTCCGAGCGGCGTCCTGAAGATATTGCATCTCACCCGGCCCGCGATGCGCTCAATATTTCGCCCCCGTTGGTGCGTAACGATAGACCGCGACTGCAGACGTTTCAAATGCGCAAAGGGGCGTTGTAATGGACAGAGAACAGTTCTATCGTGCCCTCGTCACGTTTGACGGTGAGTATGTGAGTTTCGACACGTTTTCCCAAATTTTGCAGCAGATGGAGCATGTGATACAGCTGTATCGGCAGACGAGCATCGTCAGGAATCTGGTAGTGATTGGTGAAAGCGGCTGCGGCAAAACGAGTTTGGCTCGATCCTTTTGCGCACGATATCCGCGCCAACATCTTGTAGAGCAGACAGTGACGCCGGTGGTGCTGATAGAGGTGCCGTCGGTGGGCACGGTTGGTAGTCTAGCTCGACAGATCCTGGAGGCTTTGGGCGACCCATTTCCAGAAAAGGGGCGAGTTATCGACCAAACGGCACGCATCCGACTGTTGGTGAAAAACTCGAAGACGGAGATGCTTGTATTAGATGAGGCTCAGCACGTATACGACCGTGGACAGAGTAAAAGTCAATATGCGACTGCAGATTGGCTGAAGAACTTGCTGAATGCCATAGAGATTCCGGTTGTTCTGTTTGGCATACCGCGACTGGAAAATCTCTTACGTGTCAATGTTCAGTTGCGTCGCAGGTTCAGCGCGCCTCTAATACTATCACTGGGGAACCCTGATGAGCCACAGTTCCTGGAGGCGAGTTTCGATGTGCTGAATGCGCTTCTACCTGTGCTTCCCTTGCCCTTGTCACGCGGGGACATGAGCGTCCAAGACCTGACTCAACGCATGTATTACGCCACGGATGGACGTGTCGGCTATTTGAAGAAGCTCTTGGCGTCAGCGCTAGAGAAGACGTGGGAAATTGGAGGTGAGGAAATAACGCGAAGCGACTTGGAGTTTGCATTCACGACAATCTGGCGTGGCGCCATCGGCCAGCTCAACCCTTTCAATCCACGTTTTGTATTTCGTAGGCTCGACCGGCCAGGCGAGCCGTTCGCATTGGATCGACCGGTATGAGCAGTAGGTTGCTAGCGTTCTCTTCGTTCCCCTGTCGGCCAAAACGACATGGCCAAGAAAGTTTGGTGGGTTACATCTACCGCTTCTTGGCTGCCAACGGCCATCGAATAGCGGTTGGCGGGTATTACAACGCGGTATGCCACATTTATGCAAAGGATCTGGAGCGCTCTGCCAGTCTATTGCGGGAGTTGGCAGTGACAATTGGAGAACCTGACTATTCCGAGGCACAATTCTGGCGCCAGCGGGAATATTTGTTCAAAGACGAGTTTTATCGGACCAACAACAAGTTTCCTAAACAGCGTTCAAAACACGTTTGGTTCTGCTGCACATGCATGAAAGAAGAGCCGATACACCGAGAGTATTGGGTGTTTCCTTTGGCTAAAACCTGTCCAGTGCATAATGAATCGTTGAGCTCCGTATGTCGTGTTTGCGAAAAGCCCTTGTCCTGGTCGGGATTAAACGGAGGTTGGCGTTGTTCTGCGGGACACAAGGTCTACGACGGTGTTAGCTCAACTGGGACGCTACGCTCGGTAATAAGGGATCAGTTCTTCTCACTGCACAGCCACTTCTTCATGGGGGGTGTGCCATCCAACTTGGCTCGATACCGTGAGCAGGTAGCCATTCATGAAGTCTACGTTGCTTACCTGTCGTCGCTTACATGGAACTCTCCAACTGCAGCACGCAGCGTGGTAGACCTCGATTGGGGGCTGGAGAGTTATGCAAACGCAGCATTGAACGTCGAAGACGAGCCAAACACAATGCAAATTGAATATGCAATTGGCATTAATCCGCCCGTGACCTTTTTGTTCATCCGATGGCTTTACCTGTGGCGGATAGTTATGCAGCCAGCCGGTTGTCACATACCAGAGTATGTTTCTACGTTGGCGCACATGGTTGTTCCTGGCTCGTTTGAGGCGTCCGGTACCAGGAGGAAGAGCGCGGCAGAAAGGAAGTTTAAGAAAACTGCTGAGCTGATTTATCCGCATCGTGTGGCTCGGCTAAGCCGTGTACTGATACATGTTCATAGCCAGGTGCCGTTAAACATCGGGGTCTCAGCATTGCGGCAATTTGATCAATGGTGGCCGCAAGCCGTCGATGAAGCACACCAAGGAGGCTATGCGTCCGCAACTTGGACTCTCGCTCCGACTAAGGACTTACTGAGCGCCGACGAGGAGACCGATGCGGCAGTAGACCGCGAGGTGTGCTTGGCGAATTTGATCAACTTGCTGGTATTTGCAGCGTGTATGGATTTTCGCATCTCGGACCTAAACGATTTTTGGTCCGGTATTGGCCTGCCTCGACGATTGCCGGGTAGGCCGCGTCAGCGGCCATATAAACGTCTGATAGCGCATCTCATGAGATGTAGTATGGCAGAGCTGCAGCATTGGAAGGCGCTCCTTGAAGCGAGTTTGCACGCGCAGCGAAGGAGGTTCTGTGAACACCTTCGCTGAGAGGGCAGACAACTGGGAGAATACAGCAGATAGTCTGCCCTTTGTTTTAAGACCGCGACCGGTGCAAGGAGAACTACTCGATGCGTATTTGCACCGGCTGCTTCGCGTCAATGGCTATCAGGAGTTGCGAGGGTTGGTTGAGGCATCTCCGCTTGCTCGTACATCCAAGCTCGAGTTCTTACAGCGCCATGCCTCGCTGCAAGAGGAAGAACTCGGCCGTTTGATGGATCCAGAGCATGTGGTGATTGAGGCGAAAGAGCACCGAAAACTATTCTTAACTCCGCGAATTCGTTGGTGTCCTAAATGTGTTGTGGAGAACGGCATATTTTTGGCGAATTGGGCATATAGAACGACCGTGATTTGCGTTAAACATCGGTCGTACTTGCGTGATGAATGTCCGAGCTGCCATAGCCCTCAACTCGCCCGTTCTCTCCCAGGACTTTGCAAATGCGGACTCATCCTAACTCGCTCGGAAGATCATGCCGTCCCCGAACCGCTGTATCGACTACAGCAAAAGCTGCATCGGTCCCTGTTTTGTGAAGGTAGCCAGGCCCTTTTTGGGTTGACGTATTTTAAGGCTGCCAAGTTGGCCCATTACATGGGGATGCTGGCTTGTGGTTCTGGTAAACAGTCTTTACGCGAGAGTGCGCTCTCATGCCGATTATTCAATGATCGTGTATTGATGACGGCGGCGGCGAACACTTTAGATCGTTGGCCGGAGAGTTTTTTAACGCTACTGGCATTGAATCAAGCGCTTCCGTCTACGCAAAGTGTTCGCCGAGATTTTGGGGTGGTATACACCGTTCTATATCGTTGTTTGAGGGGCTCAGAATATCAATTCTTGCGAGATGAGTTCGAGAAATTTGTCAATGATCACTGGCAAGGAGCCCTCACAAAGAGGAATAAGTCATTTTCCCGAGGCACGCTCGCTAAGCATCCAAGAATGACGCTCAAGGACGCCACCGCAAAGTCGAAGGCGGCACCTTCGGTGCTTAAGCGGCTGGGTACAATTGTCGCAGCGGCTGAGGTGGGTACAACTCACGGTCGTCGGATAACCACTGTTGAGACTCGACGACTGCAGCATATTGATGGCGTGACACTGCAGAAAGCAGCACAGCTATTGCACCTTCAGGAACGGCGCATTCGACTACTGATTGAAGCAGAGATTATAAAGGCGGATATTTCGCCAGTAATCTATAAGGCTGCTGCGTGGTTTATTTCGCTTCATCAACTGCATAGGCTCATTTTTCATAACCAAGGGCACCGGGCGGCCGATGCCGTTTCATTCACGCACGTCATGAAGTGCGGCAAGCTTACCAATGAGGAATTCATTGGTTTGGTCAAAGCGTTGATGACTGGGAAAATTCAGACGGTTAATGGTAGTGCAAGCACTATTCCGTTAGGTCAGGCCAGAGTAAGCCGTGTCGCGCTCACGGAGTGGCTACAAAAATTCAGATTTGATAATGATCTGCCTCTATCCGTTGACCAGGCAGCAAAGGCGCTGGGTATAAAGCAAGAGGTTGCCTACTTCCTGGTGCGCAAAGGCTTACTAATCAGCTGTTCTGGCCGTACTCAAGGTAGCGTTCAGGTTCGCCAAAAGGATTTGAAATCGTTTCAGGCAAAGTATGTATCACTTGCCACGCTTGCAAAAAAGAGAGGGACATCGCCCAAAACGCTACGCTTGTGTTTGTTATGTGATCCGGCCACGGGTCCGGATGTTGACGGCGGACGACAGTACTTCTATAGAGTTGCGGATTTAAATGATAAGGCGGATGAGAGGATAGCCGCATCCGCTAGATTTTTGATGCATGGTAATGGGAGCACAATAGACTAAAGGAGTACGTTATGGATTCCGCAACATTCTGGATCATCATTCTAGGGTCAATTCTTATCGCGTTCGGATTATTTTCGCTGTATTTCAGCAGCGAGTCGGCGCAGCGGCGCTTTAATCCACACAATGAAACAAGCGCTAGCCCGAAGACCCGTATTGCTGTCGAGAAAGCTTATCGGACCCGTCCTAACGATAGATCGGATCCTCAGTCGTAAAGCTGGAGCGCCATAGACAAATGAGAGAGTCAATGCCATGCGCTATGTTTCAACGCAGCTGCAGCAGAGGACGTAAATTTGGAGATTCGTGATTAATACATCGGCGAGACGTACGCCTCACTCGCTCATGGAGTGCTGGAAGTCGTTGGAGCGGGACGGCTGCATCTCATTTGACTATGGATACGATAAGCAGTCGGATCGGTAATCGTGGGCGAGTACGATATGGAGCCGCATAGAGCGAAGCTGAGATCGGTACAGAAGTTGGCAGAAGTCGTATTTGGAAATAGCCATGCTGCGCAAGCGTGGTTGTCTACGCCAAACACGGCTCTTGGTGGATGTAAACCGATCGATTTATGTGTCACTGCACAAGGGGCGCAACATGTCAGGCGTGTTTTGCGTGCGATTGAGTTTGGCGGTGTGGTTTGATGTGTTTCATTATCATCAGTCACTTCAAACACTTGAGCGCTATAGAGTTGGCAGAAGCTAAGTCGCGATAGCGGTTGCAACTTTCAGTGGACGGCGTGGTGATCTTTATTAGATGGTGAAGCAATGAAAATTAAACGACTTGAACGAATGCGCGAGTCTCAGCGAGCATATCATCGCTGTTGCCGATGGGTAATGAAGGATGGGCTCTTCATGCCACACTCGTATGAAGAAACGTCTCCAGGTGCTTTGTCTTGGTGGGACGACGTGGGGTTCATTTTGGGTGAACGGCGCGTTATTGTCTGGTGGAAGCATCCACGCATGTCCTATAAGGATGAGATTCAGGATCGAGCGTGGAGCGAAGCGGGAGAGCCTCCACAAGAGGGCGAGCTCTTCAGCGACTCGACTCCAAACTATAAACAGATAGGCCGCTCACGCAAGAGGATTACAAGCTATACCACGTCACCCCCACAGGAAGAGCTGCGTCAGTACTATGACAATCTAGATGCAGTTACAAAGAACCTCCAGCGTGACGGTATTGATTTTGACGTTCACGCAAGTTGGCGTCGTGAACGTCTGTCATGGGCCACAGGCGTAGCGCTGGTCGCACCATTGGAGGTGCGAAACGAGAAAGAGTTAAAAGCCGTTGCAGACCTTGCCAGATGCTTACTTCGGGGTGAGACCTCGCTTGATCGTGAGTTTCCGGACTATTGCTACGGGCGAAACCATTGGCTTACTGACTATTCGGATATCGAGAAGGCATAGTAGGGTCGCGTTGAGCTCGAAAGCAGCTTGACCCTTGGAGGGTATGTGTTGCGGTTAGTCTAGCCAAAAGGCCTGCGCTATCATGTAACGATTCATTGCTCTGATAGTTTGGGGCCGTTACGTATCGAGCGAGACCTCTAGATGACCAACAAAAAAGACCTTTCGGAACGCGATATCTGTACCAAGTTCATCACGCCTGCACTTGAACAGGCCGGTTGGGACATTGTTACTCAGGTGCGTGAAGAGTTTTCGCTGACCAAGGGTCGAATTATCGTCCGAGGCAAGCTACACACGCGCGCCCGGAGCAAGCGTGCTGACTACGTTCTGTTCCACATGTCAATGGCCATTACTTTTGACCCACTATTGGCCAATAAAATTGACCCACCCATTCTTTGCTAACTGGATGTTTTCTGCTTCAGTCGATAGCTCTCGCCGCCGAGCATAAAGATGTTTGAATGATG
>NZ_PDNW01000021.1 GCF_002849655.1 Pollutimonas subterranea | reverse complement strand
AGATCGTTTCACCGAGTGTGGACGGTCCACTTTGGCATCAACGGGGCAGCGCCATTCCGCTGCAATTGAACAGATGGACGCAGCCTAAACCCGGACGAAATCTGTCTTGACAAATGGGTCCACTTTAGTTCGTCACCCACGACATTGATGAAGCGTTACGGCTGGGGCAGCGTATCGTGATCTTGCGCGACGGCAAGGTGGAACAGATCGGAACGGCGGAGGACATCAAAAACCATCCGGTCAACGAGTATGTGGAAAGATTCGTGGTGCGCCGTGTGTAGCGGCCCAACACATTCGCTGCGTTTTAAGTGTTTCTACCTATTTGCCGCTTGCTTACAGTGCGACCAGCATGCTAAAGTACTAAGCTTGACCAAAAAAGTTGGTCAATTTTTGATAAGTGTGGGGTACAACCATGTGCTGCACCCCATGTTTAAAGAAGAAATCGTGTATGTGTAGGTTTCACATACGGTAATTAGCCCCGACCAATCGCAGTCGGGAATGGAGAAAACGATGTCGAACTCGACACCTACGCCTGCCGCCTATCGGCTGGGGCTGGTTGGGCGCAAAGTCGGCATGACCCGTATTTTCACCGAGGAAGGCGAGTCCATCCCGGTAACAGTACTGGACGTGTCGAACAACCGCGTTACCCAAGTCAAGTCACCAGAAATCGATGGCTACGCGGCAGTGCAAGTTGCCTATGGCACACGTCGCGCTTCACGCGTGACCAAGCCACAGGCAGGGCATTACGCCAAAGCCGGCGCCGAAGCCGGTAGTATCCTTAAAGAATTCCGTCTAGATCCCACCAAGGCCGCTGAATTTACAGCCGGTTCCGTCGTGGCCATCGAAAGCGTGTTCGAAGCAGGGCAAAAAGTGGATGTGACAGGCACCACGATCGGTAAAGGCTTTGCCGGCACCATCAAGCGCCATCACTTCACCGCGCAACGTAATTCGCACGGTAACTCGCGTTCGCACCGCGTACCCGGTTCCATCGGCCAGGCTCAAGATCCCGGTCGCGTGTTCCCAGGTAAGAAAATGTCGGGCCACCTCGGTGATGCTACCCGTACCGTTCAAAATCTAGACATCGTACGCGTTGACGCGGAACGTGGCTTGCTGTTGGTCAAGGGCGCAGTCCCCGGCCACAAGAACAGCGACGTCATCGTGCGTCCCGCCATCAAGATGTCGGCGAAGAAAGGAGCCTAATCATGGAACTCAAGCTCCTGAATGACCAAGGTCAATCCGCAAGTACGTTCGCTGCTCCTGACACGATTTTCGGTCGCGACTTCAACGAAGCGCTGGTGCACCAAGTCGTCGTGGCCTTCCAGGCCAACGCACGCAGCGGCAACCGCGCCCAGAAGGGCCGCGATACCGTCAAGCACAGCACTAAAAAGCCTTGGCGCCAAAAAGGCACAGGTCGTGCCCGTTCGGGTATGACATCCTCGCCCATCTGGCGTGGAGGTGGTCGTGCGTTCCCGAATTCGCCTGAAGAAAACTTCACGCAGAAAGTCAACAAGAAAATGTATCGCGCCGGCATTCGTGCGATCCTTTCCCAGCTGGCTCGCGAAGACCGCATTTCCATCGTCGATACTTTTGTTCTTGATGCGCCCAAAACCAAATTGGCCGCAGACAAACTCAAGAACATGGGCCTCGAATCGGTGCTGATCATTACCGACGTGCTCGACGAAAATCTGTACCTCGCAACACGCAATCTGCCGCATGTTGCCGTGGTTGAACCGCGTTATGCCGATCCGCTGTCGCTGATCCACTACAAGCAAGTGCTGATCACCAAGACGGCTATCGCTCAACTCGAGGAGATGTTGGGATGAACGCCGAACGCTTACTGCAAATAATCCTGGCTCCCATCGTGACTGAAAAAGCCACGTTTGTTGCCGAAAAAAATCAGCAAATCGCTTTCCGTGTCGCTGCCGACGCAAGCAAGCCCGAAATCAAGGCTGCCGTTGAACTCTTGTTCAAGGTGGAAGTTGAGTCGGTGCAGGTCTTGAACCGCAAGGGCAAAGAAAAGCGCTTTGGCCGTTTCATGGGTCGCCGCCGCAACGAGCGCAAAGCGTATGTTTCGCTCAAGCCCGGTCAGGAACTCGACTTTACGGAGGTGAACTAAATGGCACTCGTAAAAGTCAAGCCGACTTCGCCCGGTCGCCGTGGCATGATCAAGGTGGTAACGCCTAATCTGCATAAAGGCGCTCCCTTCGAAGCTCTGCTCGAAAAACAAACTCGCGGCTCCGGTCGCAACAACAATGGCCACATCACTGTGCGCCATCGTGGCGGTGGCCACAAGCAGCATTACCGTCTTGTCGACTTCCGTCGCAACAAAGACGGCATTCCTGCCAAGGTCGAGCGTCTGGAATACGACCCTAACCGCACTGCACACATTGCCTTGTTGTGCTATGCCGACGGCGAGCGCCGCTACATCATCGCTCCCCGCGGCCTGGAAGTAGGCGCAACGCTTTTGTCGGGCCTGGATGCTCCCATCCGCTCGGGCAATACGCTGCCTATCCGCAACATCCCAGTGGGTTCAACCATTCACTGCATCGAAATGCTTCCGGGCAAGGGTGCACAAATGGCTCGCTCCGCAGGTGCTTCGGCTGTCCTGATGGCTCGCGAAGGTACTTACGCTCAGGTGCGCTTGCGCTCTGGCGAAGTCCGCCGTGTCCATATCGACTGCCGTGCAACCATCGGTGAAGTCGGAAACGAAGAACACAGCTTGCGTCAAATCGGTAAAGCCGGTGCGATGCGCTGGCGTGGTGTGCGTCCTACGGTTCGTGGTGTTGCCATGAACCCGGTCGATCACCCGCACGGTGGTGGCGAAGGCCGCACTGGTGAAGGTCGCGAACCGGTTTCCCCATGGGGCACTCCGGCCAAGGGCTTCAGAACCCGTCGTAACAAGCGCACAGACAATATGATTGTCTCGCGCCGCAAGCGCAAGTAAGGGGCGAACACTATGTCACGTTCGATCAAGAAAGGCCCATTCGTCGACGCGCATTTGATCAAAAAGATCGATGCGGCCGTCGAGGGCAAAGACAAAAAGCCGATCAAAACCTGGTCGCGCCGTTCCACCATCCTGCCCGAGTTCATTGGGCTGACGATTGCTGTGCACAATGGCCGCCAGCACGTTCCCGTGTACGTCAACGAGAACATGGTCGGCCACAAGCTCGGCGAGTTCGCACTGACCCGTACGTTCAAGGGCCATGCTGCGGACAAAAAGTCCAAGAGGTAAGTGATGGAAACTACAGCTATTATCCGTGGAGTCCATATCTCGGCCCAGAAAGCACGTCTTGTTGCGGATATGATCCGTGGCAAGTCGGTTGCCCAGGCGCTGAATATCCTGACATTCACACCCAAGAAAGCCGCGGGTCTGCTCAAGAAAGCTCTTGAGTCCGCGATCGCCAACGCCGAACACAACGACGGCGCCGATATCGATGAGCTCAAAGTCACTACAGTGTTTGTAGACAAGGCTCAGTCGATGAAGCGTTTTTCCGCCCGTGCAAAAGGCCGCGGTAACCGCATCGAGAAGCAGACTTGCCACATTGTGGTCAAAGTCGGCGCCTAAGGAGCAACAATGGGACAGAAAATACACCCGATTGGGTTCCGCCTCGCGGTTAACCGTAACTGGACTTCGCGCTGGTACGCCGACGACAAGGCCTTTGGCGGAATGCTCGCCGAAGACATTCGTGTACGCGAATATCTGAAGAAAAAACTGAAAAGCGCTTCTGTTGGTCGCGTGATTATCGAGCGTCCTGCCAAGAATGCCCGCATTACCATTTACTCGGCTCGTCCGGGCGTGGTAATTGGCAAACGCGGCGAAGACATCGAAAACCTCAAGGCCGATCTGCAACGCTTGATGGGCGTGCCCGTGCACGTCAATATCGAAGAAATTCGCAAGCCTGAAACCGATGCTCAGCTTGTTGCCGACTCGATCGCCCAGCAGCTCGAAAAGCGCATTATGTTCCGCCGCGCCATGAAACGCGCGATGCAGAACGCAATGCGTCTTGGTGCCCAAGGCATCAAGATCATGAGCGCCGGTCGTTTGAATGGTATCGAAATTGCCCGTACCGAATGGTATCGCGAAGGTCGTGTGCCCCTGCACACATTGCGCGCCAATATCGACTACGGCACTGCCGAAGCCCAAACAACCTATGGCATTATCGGTATCAAGGTCTGGGTCTACAAGGGCGACATGTTGCCTAACGGCGAAATGCCTCCCGAGACCGCAGCTCCCCGTGATGAAGAGCGTCGTCCGCGTCGTGCGCCTCGTGGCGACCGTCCTGACAGCCGTCGTCCCGCTGGTGCTGGACGTGGTCGCGGCCCTCGTAAGCCAGACGCCGCGCCGGCGCCTGAAGGAGAATAAACATGCTGCAACCGTCACGCAGAAAATACCGCAAAGAGCATAAGGGCCGTAACACCGGCCTGGCTACTCGCGGTGCAGAAGTTTCATTTGGTGATTTCGGTCTTAAGTCCATCGATCGTGGCCGTCTGACCGCTCGTCAAATCGAATCTGCTCGTCGTGCGATCAACCGCCACATCAAACGTGGTGGCCGTATCTGGATCCGTATTTTCCCCGATAAGCCCATTTCGCAGAAACCTGCCGAAGTCCGTATGGGTAACGGTAAAGGTAATCCGGAATTCTGGGTCGCCGAAATTCAACCCGGCAAGGTGCTCTATGAAATGGAAGGTGTAAGCGAAGAGCTTGCACGTGAAGCTTTCCGCCTGGCCGCCGCTAAGTTGCCGTTGCGCACGACCTTCGTGTCGCGCCACATTGGTGCTTAAGGAGACCTCATGAAAGCCAGCGAACTCCGTTCCAAAGACGCCACCGAGCTCGGTAAAGAGCTCGAGAGCCTGCTCAGAGCACAATTCAACCTGCGTATGCAGCGTGCTACTCAGCAGCTTTCCAACACCAGTCAAATTGGCAAGGTCCGTCGCGATATCGCACGTGTCCGTACCATCATGACTGAGAACGCAGGAAAGTAAGATGAGCGAAACTCAAAATACCCAGCCAGCCAAACGCCAGCGTACCCTCGTTGGCAAGGTGGTGAGCAACAAGATGGACAAGACTGTCGTGGTCAGCGTTGAGCGCCGCGTCAAGCACCCCATCTTTGGCAAGATCATTGTGCGCACGAACAAGTACAAGGCGCATGACGAAACGAACCAGTACAACGAAGGTGACATGGTCGAAATCGCAGAAGGTCGTCCGATCTCCCGCGATAAGTCATGGAGTGTTGTACGTCTGCTCGAAGCCTCGCGCGCTATTTAAGCAATTAGATACGTAGTAGGAAAAACGCCCCGAATCACTTCGGGGCGTTTTTTTTGCTTAGCGGTTATACATCCGGAACTAAGCATAATGCATTTGACCTGTCTGTAGAGTTTCGTTAATTTATTTGTAAAACGGTTTGAAGTAAAAATGGGTGATGTCCATTTTGATCGGATGTCTGCCATGAGTAAACCTACTGCTGTTTTCACTTTGTCTGCCTTGGACCGCGCGGAATTTCCAGGGTGGCTTGGCAAAAGCACCCTGGATCAACGCCTTGCGCAACGTGCGCGGATCCTGCTGAAGTTGGATGCGGCACAGCCGCCCGGCAAGGTCAGTGAAGGCCTTGGAATCTCGGCGCCAGTCGTCTTTAAATAACGTAATCGCTATCAGGAGCAAGGCCTTGCCGGGCTGGATGATCTGCCACGTCCGGGGCAGCCACCCAAGCTCACGCAACAGAAGGTCCAGGAGATCCTGGGGCTGATAGCCAAGTACACGGGTGCCACTGTCTGGCAGGTCTCTCAGGTCTAGCAGGGTGCGGATCTTAAGCCGCACCGGCTGCAGAGCTTCAAAACTAGCAACGATCCTCATTTTGCTGAGGAACTGAATGTCGTCGAGCGCCGTACTGAGGCGTGTTAAGCAGCGTGCAGGAACTGCGCGATGCGATCCGCCAATTCATTAATGCGCATTATCTGCGCCCGAGGGGAACAAGTTTGAATGTCGCCCGCGCCACGCAAACGATAGCCTCGTTGTCGTCTGATACGGTGCCCTCACAGAATACGATACGACTACCTTGCCGGATCACTCGCGCCTCGAACAGCAGGTCAGAACGTGCTGCACCCAGAAAGTGCGTCGACATCTCGATCGTGATTACGCCATAGCTTAGTGGATCGCTTGAGCGCGCCGCCGCACTTAAAGAGAAGTCTAGGGCGCTCATCAGTGTTCCGCCATGGACATCGCCGCGACTGTTCAGCAACTCTTCTTTCAGCGGCAGCCGGGTTCTTGCATAGCCAGGTTCCAGCCGTTCGGGCTTGAGGCCAATATGGCGCATGAAGGGAACGTCGATACCAAAATACAGGCCCTTGGCAGTCATTGCACTGGAAGGCTCTGGCCGGAGCACTATGTTAGTCAGTGTGCTCACTCGATCTCCATTACGATTTGTCCTTCGGTGATTGCATCGCCCGGCTGCACAAGTATGGCCTTGATCGTACCCCCCTCATCAGCTTCCAGCGGGATTTCCATTTTCATGGATTCCACAATTAACAGCGTCTGTCCCTCGGTGATGGTTGAGCCTTCCGACACTTCAATACGCATGATTTGACCGCCGACTTGGCTTTCTATGGATTTCATATCATTTCCTTTTGTGTTTCAGGCGTGGCGAGCACGCGTTGTGAGAGCGCGGTATCAATGCGGCATGCATTAAAGTCGTCGTGATCCAGCACTCGTATGATGAAAGGGATGTTGGTCTTGATGCCGCGTATGTCGAATTCTGTAAGCGCCTGCCGTAATCGTTGGATAGCCGCAGGCCTGTCTTCACCCCATGCAATGACTTTTGCGATCATCGGATCGTAGTAGGACGAAACGATGCATCCTTGTGCGTAGCCGGTTTCGGTGCGGATGCCATCTCCTTGAGGCAGCGTGAAAGTCTGCAGCGGACCGGGGGAGGGCAGGAAGCTCAAGGGGTCTTCGGCATAGATACGAGCTTCAATGGCATGGCCATGCGCGGTAATGGCCTGAGGCAGGACGGCGTCTATGGATTCGCCGCTGGCCAGGCGGATTTGAGCTGTAACAATGTCTATACCGGTTATTTCTTCGGTGATGGCATGTTCCACCTGTAGCCGGGTATTCATTTCAAGAAACACAAAGCCGGCCTCTGGCGTGTAAAGCATTTCGACGGTGCCAATGATATCGTAGCCGACCCGTGCGAGCAGTTCGGCGATTAATGCCGACACATGCTCAAGCGTTTCGTTATTGATGGCGGGTGCTCGTGCTTCTTCTATCACCTTCTGATGGCGGCGCTGAACCGAGCAATCTCGCTCGAACAGCACACGCACGCCGCCGTAACGGTCGGCCAGTACTTGAAATTCGACGTGACGTGGCGCGCTTATCAGCTTTTCAAGGTAGAGCTCCGCGGTGCCAAAGCTTTTTTGTGAAATCGAACTGGCCTTCGACCATGCTGTCATCAGCTCTGCATGATTGTGGGCCGGCAGCATTCCAATGCCACCGCCACCGCCGGCGGGTTTGATAAGAACCGGAAAACCGATGGCGTCGGCGGCGGCAGCTATGGCTCTGGGATCGTTGGGCAATACCGGCGAGCTGGCTGCCTGAGGCATGCCTTCGCTTGCCATGAAGCTGCGAGCCTGGGTTTTGTGACCGAGGCGGCGTATCCATTGCGGTGATGGCCCAATGAAGCATAAGCCAGCGGCCTGTACGCGTTCGGCGAATTCCGCATTCTCGGAGAGGAAGCCATAGCCGGGGTGTATGCCGTCGGCCTCTGCCTCCAAAGCGACCTTGATGATGTTGTCCTGATCAAGGTAGCTAAGCGATGCTTGAGCAGGACCAATAGGGATGGCGAGATCAGCCTCTTGCAGATAGGGGAGGCCAGCATCTGCTTCCGAATAGACGGCAATCGAGATAATGCCCAACACGCGAAGGGCTCGAATTACACGCGCTGCGGCAGCGCCGCGATTGGCCACCAGTACGCGGCGTAGGGGTTGGTGGTGTATGTTTTTTTGTGACTTCATGCCGGAACTCCGGTGCCCATGACAACGGCATCGACAATCACTGGGTCGATGTCTCCCCGAGCCACAATGACAGGGTTGGCGTCAACCGAACAGATGGCGCCCTGGGCGTGCATCATCCAGTCACCAAGCGAGGTCAGCATGGCTGTTATGCGGTGCAGGTTAACGGCCGGCATGCCTCGGACTTCACCAAAAGCGGGGGCAATGCGCAGACGCAGTAGAGCATCGTAGGCTTGTCTTTCCGTGAAGGGAGCGATCAAGAACTGGACATCTTTGAGCACTTCCACCAGTACGCCGCCCTGACCTACCATGACGATGGGTCCGTAGTCCGGGTCAAGATGGGCGCCAATAGCCAGTTCAAAATCGCCGTGATGCTGGCGCGCCAATAGCATGCCGCCATTTTCGACGGAAAGCTGGTTCAGGATGGCCATGAAGTCGTTAAAGGCCCGAATGGCTTCTGATTCGGTGTGTATGCCTAACCGTACAAGCTTGTGCTCGGACTTATGAGCCAAGTTTTTGGATACGCCTTTAGCGACCAACGGCCCTTCCATCTGTGCGATCGCATTACGCACATCAGCTTCAGAACGGCATAGTATGTGCTGGACTACTGGAAGATGGGCTGCAGCCAGCGCTGCAAGACTGCTGGGTTCATCCAGCGTAATGGCGGCGGCGCTGATATTTTGTTTTTTTGGAGCAATGCCGCCAGGTTCTTTTCGCAGCGCATCCCGCATTTCAACATAGTTTTCCAGCAGAGCCAGGCCGCGCATGGCGCTGCGTTCGCTGCCAAATACGGGTACGTTTTGGACACGAAATGTGTTACTGACCCAATCCTGATTAGTGCTTACTGTTACGGGTATCCCGCTGTGCTCCATGAAGCTGCCTGTTTGTACTGAAAAATCGCTGAAGTCATAACCCTCTCCACCGATGGGGAATCCAATATGGATCATGTCGGCTTGCTGCTGTTGCGCCAGCGTTTCAAGGGTTTTGCCGTAGATTTCCGGCTGGCCTAATAGTGCTGTTGTCATGTCAATAGGGTTGCGGGCCGTGACGTAGGAAGGCAGTACTTGTTTTAGTGCGCTGATGGTTGACGGTGAAAATTCACATAGTGATAACCCATGGTCTTCCGCCGCATCGGCGGCCAGTACGCAGGTGGCGCCCGAGTTGCTTATAGACACCACCTTGCGCCCTTTTGGCCTATACGGGCTCGAAAATAGCGCACTGTATTCAATGAGTTCATGGAAGTCCGCTAAACGTACAATGCCGTGCTGGCGAAAGAAAGCGTCTGTGAGCGCATCTTCGCCGGCGAGCGATCCGGTATGAGAAGACGCGGTAAGTTGGCCGGCACGGGTGCGCCCCGCTTTAACGGCCAATATGGGTATATCGCGGGCATGTGCAATACATGCCGCTTCGGCAAGTGCGTCGGCATTGCGCATGGCTTCGATGTAAAGCAGCACGGCGCGGATCGATTCGTCTTCAACGACGGCGCGCACGACTTCTGCAGCGGATATATCGGCTTCATTACCCGTGGCGACCATGTAGCGGACACCGATGCCCGCACGCCTCAAGCCTCCATAGATAATGGCGGAGCCCGCGCCGCTCTGGCTGACGATCGCCACAGGACCATCGCTGGGCGGGTTCTCGTTGATCATGGTTGAAAAATGCAGCACAGCGCCATCACGGAAATTGGCGATGCCCTGGGTATTGGGCCCAAACAGGCGTAGGCCGCCGGCTCTGGCCCGCTCGACCAACTCTTGTTGCTGTTTCTGGCCCGCCGCGCCAAGCTCGGCAAAGCCCGACGAATAGATAACTGCGGCGCGAGCGCCTACGGCAATGGAGTCATCGATGGCTTGCACTACGTCTTGGCTGGCTACGCTGACAATGACGATGTCAGGCTGCGCAGGCAAGTCTGTCAATTGACGGTACGAGGGCATGCCCTGAATTTGCCGGCGGTGGGGGTTGACGGGGTAAATGTCCCCTTTAAAGCCAAAGCGGCGCATGTAGTCTATAGGCCGCCCACCTGCCTTGATCGGACTGTCCGATGCGCCAAGGATGGCAACAGATCGCGGCGCCAGGATATCGAGCAACATAATTATTCCACCTTCAGGTTGGCATCCTGCACCACGCGCTTCCACTTGGTCAGTTCGCCATGGACGAAGGAGTCAAACTGCTCGGGATTCAGCTCGCCTGGAGAGGTTCCGTTCAGTGTGAAATACTCCTTTGCTTCGGCGTTATTCAGGCTTTTTACCGCGATGGCATTCAGTTTGTCGGTGATGGATTTATCCAGGCCTGCAGGACCATAAAAGCCTATCCATGTAATGGCTTCATATCCTTGCACGCCTTGCTCGGCAATGGTGGGAACATCGGGTAAGGCTTCGCTGCGTGTGCTGGAAGTAACGCCAATGGCCTTGACTTGGCCATCTTTAACGAAAGGAGCCATGGTCATGACATCGTGGAAAAGTGAAGGGACATGGCCGCCAAGAAGATCTTGTAATGCGGGCGTGGCGCCCTTGTAGGAGATATGGGCCATGGGGGCGCCCGTCATCAGCTTGAGCAACTCCCCTGACAAATGGGTGGCGCCGCCCACGCTGGACGATGCAAATAACATGCCGCCATCCATTTTTTTTGCATAGGCAAGATACTCTTGCAGGTTGGATACGGGTATGTCCTTGTTCACCACGAGTAAATTGGGCGTGGTGGCAAGCAGCGCTATAGCGGTAAAGTCTTTGGATGCGTCGTAGGGCAGGTTGTGCCGTAGCGCAGGATTGATGGCGTGATGCGTTGCCGATACCAGAAGAGTGTATCCGTCAGGTGTCGCTTGTGCCACATGCTGGGTGCCAATTTGCCCGCTGGCGCCGGGCCGGTTTTCAATGACTACGGACTGCTTTAGCGTTTCTTGCATATCTCGCCCAATACGGCGGGCAAGCACGTCTGTCATGCCGCCAGCGGGAAAGGGAACGATCAGCGTAATCGGCTTTTTTGGCCAGGCGTCAGGCTGCGCAAAGGAAGGCGGGGTAAAAAGCATGGCAAGCATCGCCATGATGAAAGCCGCGGCGGCCATCGCCGCAGATTGATATGGCAATTGAAGTTGCAAGGCGTTGTTGGTCATGTTTGTCTCTCAATTTGTTGTGTTGACGGAAAGGGTGTTGTCTATGGGCGGATACCGAATTTGCGTATACCCGGTTCGCGCAGCGGTGCGGCAAGATTTGCGAATTCGCATAGCAGGCGCCGTGTGTCACGCGGATCAATGATGTCTTCGATGACGAAGGCTTCGGCGCTACGGAAAGGGGATGTCAGGCTGCGTACGCGTTGCTCGATTTCCGCGCGTTTTTGTACAGGATCGTCTGCGCCTTCGATTTCTGCCTTGTAAGCCACGTCGAGGCCGCCTTCGATAGGCAGAGAGCCCCAATTTCCCGACGGCCATGCATAGCGGAAGTTATAGCGGCCCATATGCTGATGCCCCGCAGCGGCAACGCCATAGGCGCGGCGCAATATAAGAGAGCACCAGGGCGTTGTCGTCTGATACACCGCCGCCAGTGCGCGCACCCCATAGCGCATGATGCCCGCCTTCTCGGCCTCTAGCCCGATCTGGAAGCCGGCGATATCGACCAGATTTAACACTGGTAGATGAAAAACTTCAGCCAAATCGACAAAGCGGGTGAATTTTTCCGCTGTCGGGCCGTCCCAGCCGCCCCCGTAATGGTAAGGATCGCTGGCAACGACCGCTACCGGCCAGCCGTCGATGCGAGCCAGGCCGGTGACGAGGCCTTTGCCCCAGTAGCGACCCATTTCCATGAACGAGCCATTGTCGACCAGAGTTTCGACGATGGGCCGGATTTTATAAACGGACCGGCTATTACGAGGAATGGCTGAGAGCAGCCACTCATCACGCCGATTGGTGTCATCATTGATTTCGCCGCGGGGAGGGAGCTCGAAAACGTTTGATGGCAAATAAGAAAGGAAGCGTCGTACGCGTTCTAGCGCATCTGCTTCACTGGCGGCTTCGTCGTCGACCACGCCGTTGCGAGTGTGAATGTGGCTGCCGCCAAGGTCGTTTTTTTCAATATGTTGGCCGGCACGGGCCACAACAGGCGGCCCCGCATTGAATAATTGTGAGCTGTCTTTGACCATGACCGAGTAATGGCTCGCAGCCACACGGGCCGCACCCATTCCCGCCACAGAGCCAAGCGCTAACGATACGACGGGCACCAGCGACATATTTTCGACTACATGCTGCCAGACTTTCATTGTAGGAATAAGAGTATGGCCCTTGGTTTCTATATTGCGTACCGAGCCGCCTCCGCCAGTGCCGTCTACCAAGCGAACCATGGGCAGGCGTAGATCACGGGCCATTTTTTCAGCATAGATCAGCTTGTCGCCGATACTGCCATCGTTGGCTCCACCGCGCACAGTAAAGTCGTCTCCGACCAAGACGACGGGCCGCCCCGATATGCGTGCTCGTCCTATTACTAGATTGGCGGGTGTCAAGCCTATGAGTTTGCCTTGGGCGTCGTACTGCCCCGTGCCTGTCAACGCCCCTATTTCGTGGAAAGACTCGGGGTCGGCGCAGGTAGCGATACGTTCTCGAACTGTCAGCTTCCCCGCGGCTTTATGCCGAGCCACTTTTTCTGCCCCTCCTAGGGCTGAAGCTAATTGCTTGCGATATGCCAATTCATCAATTTCGGGCTGCCAAGTCACATTTGACTCCTTGTATGGTTTTATATTTTCAATAAGCTATATGAGATGAAGCGCAATATCTGTGCCAACGTCAATCAATAATGATTTAACTGGGTATGTTTCGATTGAGACGATAGAATGTCCTCATTGGAGACACAAAAGTGTGTTTGTATAAACAGAAAGGTGTGCTCAGTGAAAACACTTGAAGACGAGGTGCTCGGAGCCATGGTGTGCGATGCCGAGAGCGTTGTGCTTTATGCCTTTGGAGTGGCTGGCAATGACGCGGTTCAGCAAGCGACCCTAAGTGCGTGCCGCACCCTTGAAAATATGCCTGGGCATAGCAGCGTGATGTTCCACGTTGACGTGGTTGATGATACGGACGGCGACAACGCGCAGCCAAAAAAATATATAGGCCTTCGGCTACAGGATCATGCGCATCAATTAGTGCTGCTGCGCGACTGCCGTTTCGAGGATGCCCTAGTCGATTTTATTGCCGCTGTGCCGTTTGCGGCCACTATTCTCAACCATTTCATTACCAGCCCCTATCAGGCGGTGAACGTGGTGGACAGCACAGGAAAAATTCTTTACATAAGCCCTACGCATGAACGTTTTTTCGGCCTCAGGAAGGGGGAAGGCTATGGTCGCCAAGCTGGCGAGGTGATTCCGAACTCCCGGCTGGATATCGTGGCCACCACTGGTAAGGCCGAGATTGCACAATTACAGGACGTATCCGATGGCGTGACGCGCATTGTTAACCGTATTCCGGTTATGCGAGATGGCGAGGTTGTTGGCGCTATTGGTCAAGTCTTGTTTAAGAATTCCGAGGCGCTTACGCAAATGCAGCGCAGTCTGGCACGTATGAAGACACAGCTTGAGCAATACCGACGTGAGCTCGAGGAGTTACGCGGCAAGAACGAACCAGACAAAAGGCTGATTGGTGACAGCGCTCCTATGCAACGCCTGCGGCGTGAAATAGAAACCGTTGCAAAACTTGATGTGCCTGTGCTTATTCTTGGGGAAAGCGGCACGGGCAAAGAACTGGTTGCGCGAGCGATCCATGCGGGGGGCGACAATAGCATAGGAGGCCGGCCGTTGATTAGCCTGAACCTGGCGGCATTGCCGGCCACCCTATTGGAGTCGGAGTTGTTCGGGTATGCGCCTGGCGCCTTTACAGGCGGTAGGCGCGAGGGACAAGTCGGCAAGCTGGAGCAGGCCGAAGGAGGCACGCTTTTTCTGGATGAGGTAGCCGACATTCCCATGGAGATGCAGGTTAAATTGCTGCGAGTGCTTGAAGACCATATGGTTGAAAGAATCGGCAGTCACATTCCACGGCGTATTGCCTTCAGAATCGTAGCGGCTACAAATCGTGATATTCAGTCGCTGATTGATGCTGGGCGATTCCGCCTGGATCTTTATTATCGTCTTAGCGGGGTAGTATTACGCATTCCTGCCCTCGAACAAAGGCGGGAAGAAATTCCCGCATTCCTGTCTCATTTCGTTCGAGGTTTCTGCAAGCGCAATGCTATTGTTGCGCCAGCCATTGCTAGCGATGTGGCGCGTTATCTTGCGCAGTTGCCGTGGCCAGGAAATGTGCGACAACTAAGGCAAAAAGTCGAAGAGGCGCTGGTTTTTTGCGACGGCCAAGTGTTGCGCATAGAGGATTTCACGAGAGAGGAGCGGGAGCAGGCGTTGATTGGCGCGGCGCCCAATGCAATTAGCAAGTCTTCGGGCAGAGGCAACAAAGGCACTTTTGGGCCGCAGGAAGGTCGGTTGTCTTCTGGCCACACATTGAGACTGCTAGAGTATGAAGCAGTGCAAGATGCTATTAGCCACCATAACGGCAACAAGAAACAGGCTGCCGAGAGCTTGGGTATTTCGCGTTCTTATCTGTATAAGGTGCTGCGACGTGACACGGACTCACAACACTAGCGGGTGCAAAAGCCCCTATTAGAGCCATTCCGCCTTGACGTTCAATGCATGGCGTTCGATATCGCGCAGCAACAGGTGTTGTGGCTGGGTGGTCGCGAGTTCAGTATGATAAAACCAGGTGCAAGCAGCGAGTTTGCCTTGGTAGAAATCTGCCATATGAGGCTGGTGTTCCAGCAGGGCATGGGCGGCTACCGCCTGTTCCAGCCATAGCCAGGCTAATACATGATGGCCGAACAGGTCGAGGTAGGCGGCCGAGTTCGCGCTGGCTTTGCGCAGGTCTTCGCTGGCGGCAGCCAGTAGCACTTCTGTTGTACGTAATAGTTCTTGCCAAGCCGTCTGCAACTGATCTGCATGGGATTTAAGGCCGGCCACCTGATGTGCACGATCAATGGTGGCTAATACGCGCGCGTGCAATTGACGTAACGGCAGGCCTTCTTTCATACCTACTTTACGGTTCAGCAGATCCAAACTCTGAATGCCATGCGTGCCCTCGTGCAATTGGTTCAGACGGTTGTCACGGTAGAACTGCTCAACGGGGTATTCTCGAGTGTAGCCATAGCCGCCGTATACCTGGATCGCCAGATCGTTGGCGGCAAGGCCATAACGGGCTGGCCATGATTTAACGATGGGAATGAGCAGGGCCAGGACCTGTGCCGCTTCGCGGCGAGCATCCTCATCGGGCTGCGTTCTCTCGTCGTCGACGAGACGCGCGGCGTACAGGCATAGATGCAGTGCGCCTTCTACATAGGATTTCTGCGTGAGCAGCATGCGCCGCACATCGGCATGTTCGATAATAGCGACAGGCGGGCTGGCTGGGTCATTCTGCCCTATTAGGCGGCCTTGTTCACGGTTCTTGGCGTAGTCCAGCGCGTGCAGATAGGCAGTATAAGCGAGCATGCTGGCTCCCATACCAACTCCGATGCGAGCTTCGTTCATCATATGGAACATGCAGTTGAGCCCCATGCCTGGCTCGCCTATCAGTTCGCCCATGCACGCGTCTTGTTCGCCAAAATTGAGCATGGCGGATGTGGTGCCCCGATAGCCCATCTTATGGATCAGGCCGGCCAGCGCGACATCGTTCGGCTCGCCGGCCAGGCCGTCGGCATTAACGCGAAACTTGGGCACGATGAACAGCGAAAGACCCTTGGAACCGAGTGGTGCGTCGGGCAGGCGGGCCAACACCAGGTGGATGATGTTTTCACCCAAGTCATGATCGCCGCCTGAAATGAAAATTTTCTGGCCTTTGATTAGGTAACGGCCATCGGCTTGGGGGGTAGCGGTACAGCGCAGGTCGGAGACCGACGAACCTGCCTGCGGCTCGGTCAGCGCCATGGTGCCGAACCAGCGGCCTTGTAATAACGCAGGCAAATAGCGGCGTTTTTGCTCATCCGTGCCAAAGCTGCGGATCAGGTTGGCGTTGGCGGCTGTCAGGAAACAATACGCTGAGGTGCTCACATTGGCGGCGCGAAACAAGGCTAGGCAAGATTGCGAAATAGTGACGGGTAGTTGCATGCCGTCCAACCCATAATCATGGGTGGCGGCCAGGAAGCCCGCCTGCGCAAAAGCCACTACTGCTGCTTTTATCTCCGGCAGCGTCTTGACCGTCACACCATCGAAATGCGGTTCGTTTTCGTCGGCTTTACGGTTATGCGGAGCAAATAGCTCCTGTGCCAGTTTTTGCGCGGTATCGATGGTGGCGGTAAAAGTTTCGCTGGAATGGTCTGCATAGCGATCCCGTTCGAGAAGCAGCCCGCTCTGGAGTACATCGTTGAGGAGAAAGTCAAGATCGATGCGATTGATCAATAGTGAATTGAGCGATGAATTCATAGCGTTCGGTTCTGCATAGCGGAATTGATTGAGCGTAAATGGGAGGAAATGTCCATGCTAGCATCTTTTTACGTTGATTCGATCTGCGATACAGCATAGTATTCTGTACTACGGAACATAAAATAGAGCGGGAGTACGGTGCATTCACCGTCCCAATCGGCCCGTTTCTACCAAACGAGGCCACCACTGCCAATAAACAAAGAGGAGACATACATGAACAAATTTGAAACGCTAGTATTCGCAGGGTTAATAGCAAGCATAGCGCCTGTTGCGGCGGTTCAGGCCCAGGACGTCTACCCAAACAAGCCCATCACCATCATCGTGCCCTATGGTCCCGGTGGAACCACGGATGTTGTCGGGCGAGCGCTGGGCGAAAGCCTGGGGCGCCAACTCAAGCAACCGGTTGTTATTGAAAACAAACCGGGAGCAGCTGGCTCCATGGGCGTGATAGAAATGATGAACACCAAGCCGGACGGTTATCGGCTTACCATGGCGCCGGTTGGTATTTTTCGCCAGCCTTATCTGCAAAAGACCCGCTACGATCCTATCCGTGATCTGACCTATATCGCTTCGTTCCTGACTTACGACTTTATGGTTACGGTAGCTGCCGACTCGCCTTTCAAGACCATCAATGACATGGTCAGCTTCGCCAAAAAGAATCCTGGTGGCATCGAATATGGTACGCCTGGCCGCTTTACGGGAAATCAGGTGGTGCTGGCCAAGCTCGGCAAAGACGATGGCATAAAGTTCGTACATGTCCCTTATAAAGGCGATAGCGAAGCCATCGCCTCTTTATTAGGCGGACACACCCAGGTCGCTGTGGTCACCAATAGCGTCCTTCCTTTCATGCAGTCCGGAAAAGTTCGCGTCTTGGCCACCGCGGCTGATGTACGCCCCGAGGCTTTCTCGCACGTCCCCACCATGAAGGAAGCCGGCTTCAATGTTGAAGTGCCTTCGCCATTGGGTCTGGCTGGTCCGAAGGGGATGCCGCAAGATATCGTCGATAAACTAGACAAAGCCGTTAAGACTGCGATGAGCGACCCAGCCTTCAAGAAGGTACTCGAGAACTATGGTGTACGAACCTTCTACATGGACAATCAAACCTACACAAAATTTGCCGAAACCACCTTTAAGGCGGAAAAGGACATTATCCAGAGCCTGGGATTAAACGACTGACGAGATCGTGACTCAACAGCGCGAGAGCACACGAATGGCACCTGCCGGTATTGAAATGCAAAGGGCGCAAGACCGTCACTTTGTGACGGCGCTTGCCCGCGGGCTTGAGGTACTGGCGTGTTTCCGTTCGGGTAACAAGGTATTGAGCAATCAGGAGATCGCTAAAAGCTGTGGCTTGCCCAAGTCGACAGTTTCCCGGCTGACGTCTACCCTTATTCGCCTAGGTTATCTCGCGACCGACGAAAACAGCGGCAAGTATTGCCTGGGTGTCGCTACCTTGGCGCTGGGCGTGGGCATGCTGGCAAAGTTGGATATCGGCCAGGTGGCTAAGCCCTGGATGCAAGAAGTGGCTGATTTTTCTCAAGGCATGGTAACACTGGGGGTGCGTGATCGCTTGTCGATGCTCTATATCGAGAATAGCCGTAGCAGGGCGGCTCTGACCTTAAGCATGGACGTGGGGTCGCGCATACCCATTGCAACGTCCGCTATCGGGCGCGCCTATCTGGCAGAAGCTACGGATCAAGAACGTCTGGAAATCATCGAGCGCGTGCGAGAACTAGACGAGCAGGCCAGCCAGGCGATTGTGCATGGTATTGAACAGTCACTGCTTGATTACCACCGCCTTGGGTGTACCTGCTCGTTTGGCGATTGGAATAAAGACGTCAATGGTATTGCCGTTGGGGTCAGGTTGGGCGGAAACTTTCCTGTGATGGCCATCAATTGTGGTGGCCCGGCTTCTCAGTTATCCAGTGACTTCCTGATCAACGATGTCAGGCCCAGGCTGCTCGATCTCGTGCAAAAGCTGAAAGAATCCACAGGGAGATAGCATCTCCTTGCCTAAAGATCGCCTAACAAACAGTAATTCTACATATTAGAACTACGATTAAATTGAAACTGCACGGAGCCTAAGCTAATGAGTCTTGTACTTTACGACGTGGTGGACGGAATTGCCCGCATCACCCTACAAAATCCACCCGTCAATGGTCTAGGCTTTGCGGTGCGCAAAGGCATAGTCGAAGCGTTGGATCAGGCTCAAGGCGATGCCGCGGTCGCAGCCATCGTCCTCACAGGAAATGAGCGCGCTTTTTCCGGCGGCGCCGATATTACCGAGTTCGGCACGCCCAAATCAGGTTGGCAGCCCACGCTTAGAACCGTCATTGAAGTGCTCGAGCAGGTAAGCAAGCCGGTGGTTGCAGCCATTGATGGCGTGTGCCTGGGGGGTGGCCTGGAGTTGGCTCTGGGGGCCCATTTTCGCGTGGCTGCCGCCCAGGCCAAAGTCGGCCTGCCGGAGGTCAACCTAGGACTCTTGCCGGGCGGTGGCGGAACCCAGCGCTTGCCACGCGTGCTGGGCCTGGAAACGGCGCTGGACATGATTGTCACGGGGTCTATTGTCAAGGCGTCTACGCTGGCCGATACGCCTTTGTTTGACCGTGTGGTCGAGACGTCGGTGGTTGAAGCCGCCACTGAATTCGCAAAAGAACTCGTGCGCCAGAGTACACCTTTGAAACGCATTCGCGACCTGAACGTGACGCAACCTGACGCTCAGGCTTTCCTGCAAGTCGCCCGAAAGAATATTGCCGCAGCCAGCAAGCATCAGCCGGCACCGCGCCTATGCCTGGAAGCGGTTGCCGGCAGCGCGTCTTTGCCTTTCGATCAAGGTCTGGCCAACGAACGTAAATTGTTCTTGCAACTGATGAATTCGCCCGAATCATTGGCGTTGCGGCATGTATTTGCGGCTGAGCGTGCAGCCACCAAAATCCCCGACGTGCCCGCCGATACGCCGCTGCGCGATATTCACAAGGTAGGAGTAATCGGCGCGGGCACCATGGGCGGCGGCATCAGCATGAATTTCCTGAACGCCGGCATTCCAGTCATGTTGCTCGAGGCCGAGCAGGCCGCACTGGACCGTGGCGTTGGCACCATAAGGCGCAACTACGAAAACAGTATGAAGCGTGGCCGCCTGACGCAGGAGCAGCTTGATGAGCGCATGGCTTTGCTAAGCACCACGTTGCGCTACGAAGACCTGGTGGACGTCGATCTGGTGATCGAAGCCGTGTTTGAAGAACTCGGCGTGAAGGAAAAAGTATTCAAGGCGTTGGACGCGGTCGTCAAGCCGGGCGCTATTCTGGCTTCGAATACCTCTACGCTCAATGTGGACGCGATCGCCGCTTTGACCAAACGCCCCGAAGACGTCATCGGTCTGCATTTTTTTAGTCCGGCCAACGTCATGAAGCTGCTGGAAATCGTGCGGGGCGCCAAGACTGCCAAAGACGTGCTGGCTACTTCTATTGCGCTGGCTAAGAAAATTAACAAGAAGCCAGTCGTGTCAGGCGTTTGTGACGGCTTTATCGGTAATCGGATGTTGAACAGCTATCGCGCCGCCTCGGAAGAGCTCTTGCTGGGCGGCGCATCGCCCGAATCCATTGACAAGGCACTGGAAGCTTTTGGTTTCGCCATGGGGCCATATCGGATGGGCGATTTAGCTGGACTGGACATAGGCTGGGCAATACGCAAGCGCCGCCAGACAGAAAATCCGGATGCTGATTTTTCTGCGGTGGCTGACCGGCTCTGCGAGACAGGCCGCTACGGACAAAAAGCGGGAGCGGGTTGGTACCGCTATGAAACGGGCAACCGCACGCCCATCGTGGATCCTGCGGTCGACAAGATTATTGAAGATTATCGTGCCGAAAAAGGCATCACAACCAGAACCTATACCGATCGTGAGATCGTTGAGCGCTGTGTGTATGCCCTAGTCAATGAAGGCGCCAAGATACTCGAAGAAGGCATTGCCTTGCGGGCTTCCGATATTGATGTGGTTTACCTGAGCGGCTACGGCTTTCCTTTGCATCGCGGCGGTCCCATGCATTATGCGCAGCAGATTGGCCTGTTCAATGTCGTGCGATCGATGCGGGGCTTCGCGGCCCAGTCTGATAAGGCTGCGGAATTCTGGCAGCCAGCCCGGTTGCTGCAATGCGCCGAGCCTGGCCAGGCGCTCAAGTAAACCATAGAACAGCACTGCGTTAAGCATAGTGAGGGCAGAATGAAAGAAGCAGTTATTGTCTCAACCGCCAGGACAGGCCTAGCCAGATCATGGCGGGGCGCATTCAACATGACCTACGGTGCCACGTTGGGCGGACATGCCGTCGAGCATGCCGTGGCGCGCGCCGGTATTGACCCGGCCGAGGTCGAAGATGTCATCATGGGTGCGACGAACCTTGAAGGCACGACTGGCGGCAATATTGCCCGGGCCATCGCGTTGCGGGCCGGCCTGCCGGTCACGACAGCCGGCTTGAGCATCAATCGTTTTTGTTCGTCCGGTTTGCAAGCCATTGCATTGGCGGCGCAGCGTGTGATGACCGAGCAAGTTCCGGTGATGGTGGCTGGCGGCGTGGAAAGCATCTCTTGTGTGCAGAACGAAGCCAATATGCACATGCGCCGCGATCCCTGGCTGATCGAGCACAAGCCTGAACTGTACTGGAACATGTTGCAAACCGCCGAAACCGTAGCCAAGCGCTATGGGATTTCCCGAGATGCCCAAGATGAATACGGAGCGCGCAGTCAGCAGCGCGCTGCGGCGGCTCAGGCGGCGGGGCTGTTCAACGATGAAATCGTGCCCATGACCACCAATATGGGCATCGTCGACAAGGCCACGGGGCGAATCAGCACGCGTCAAGTCACCATTGCTGCCGACGAAGGCATACGCGCAGACACTACGCTCGAAGGGGTGTCGAAAATACGACCCGTCTTCCCTGGTGGTGTGATTACCGCCGGCAATGCCAGCCAATTTTCCGATGGCGCTTCAGCTTGCGTCGTCATGGATGCGAAACTGGCGGAGCGCAAAGGCTTGCAGCCATTGGGTATTTTCCGAGGCTTTGCAGTGGCCGGCTGCGAGTCTGATGAAATGGGCATAGGCCCGGTATTTGCCGTGCCTCGCCTGCTCGAAAGAAACGGCTTGAAGATGCATGACATCGGCTTGTGGGAACTGAATGAAGCCTTTGCCTGCCAGGTGCTGTATTGTCGCGACCGGCTGGGCATCCCCGACGAACTCCTCAACGTGAATGGCGGAGCTATCGCCGTAGGCCATCCGTATGGCGTGTCGGGCAGCCGGCTTACCGGCCATGCCCTGATCGAGGGAAAGCGCCGCGGAGCCAAGTATGTGGTGGTAACAATGTGCATAGGCGGCGGCCAAGGCGCGGCTGGCCTGTTCGAAGTCGCTTGAGCCACGCAAAACAGGAAAATGATATGAGCGTGAAGGAACTGTTCAAACTAGACGGCCAGGTGGCCCTGATTACCGGTGGTTCGCGTGGCCTGGGACTGCAAATTGCCGAGGCGCTAGGTGAAATGGGCTGCAAGCTGGCCATTACGGCACGTAAGCCCCAAGAACTGGAAGAGGCCCGCGCCCACTTGGAACAGCGGGGCGTCGAAGTGATTGCCATTGTCAACAATCTGGCTCAGTTCGATACCATACCGGGTATGGTGGATCAGGTTCTGGAGCACTATGGCACTATCGATATTCTGGTGAATAACGCGGGCGCGACCTGGGGCGCTCCGGCCGAAGACTACCCCGATGCCGCGTGGCACAAGCTGATGGACCTGAATATCAATGCACTATTCTATTTGTGCCGCGAAGTCGGCAAGCGCGTGATGATCCCGCGGCAACACGGTAAGATCATAAATATCGCCTCAGCAGCCGGGCTGCGCGGTACGGTGAAGGGCGTTACTACCATAGGCTACAACACCTCCAAGGCGGCTGCAGTCAATTTCACCCGCACCCTGGCCTGCGAATGGGGCCAACACAACATCAACGTCAACGCGATTTGCCCCGGGTTTTTTTCGTCAAAGTTGGCTGACAATCTGATCGAGCAGTTGGGCCAAAGCCTGCTGGACCGTATCCCGTTGGGACGCATAGGGGGCGAAGACGATCTGAAAGGCGTCGCAATATTCCTGGCTTCGGAGGCTTCCCGCCATATTACGGGCCAGGCCATAGTAATTGATGGCGGGGCAAGCGCGTAAATAGCCTCTGGCGATAACCATAGGTGAATTCAACAGTAGGGACAAGAGCAAGTAATGGTAAACAAGTTTGTGGACAATGCGCATGAGGCCGTGGTCGATGTGTTCGACGGTGCGACCGTATTGGTAGGGGGATTCGGGGGGGCCGGGCATCCGACCGAATTGCTCCATGCCTTGATAGATCAGGGGGCGACCGACCTGACCATCGTCAATAACAATGCGGGCAATTTCGAAGTGGGTCTGGCTGCGTTGATCAAGGCCGGACGGGTGCGGAAAATGATTTGTTCTTTCCCCAAGGCAAGCCATTCGCATGTATTCAATCAAATGTATAAAGAAGGCCGGATCGAGCTGGAATGCGTGCCGCAGGGCACTATTGCCGAGCGTCTGCACGCAGCCGGGGCCGGTATCGGCGGATTTTTCACGCGCACCAGCTACGGCACCGATTTAGCTAAGGGTAAAGAAGTGCGCGAAATCGATGGCGAGTTTTATGTGTTTGAGTCCCCCATCCGCGGTGATTTCGCCCTGGTGCTGGCGCAAAAGGGTGATCGCTGGGGGAACCTGGTTTATCGCAAAGCAGCCCGGAACTTCGGTCCGGTCATGTGCATGGCGGCAAAGACGACCATCGTTCAAGTCAAGCAAAAAGTGGAACTGGGCGAGCTGGATCCCGAGAACATTGTTACGCCAGGCATTTTTGTTAACCGCGTGGTCGAAATTCCAAATCCACAAATTTCAAGCTGAGGCAGGCTATGCAGAGACTGACACGCCAACAAATGGCTCAACGCCTAGCCAAGGACATCGCACCGGGCAGCTACGTCAATATCGGCATCGGCATGCCGGAACTAGTAGCAAACTACCTGGATCCTGCTGACGAAATCTTGCTGCACAGCGAAAATGGCATATTGGGTATGGGCCCGTCAGCTCCAGAAAACGAAATTGATCTGGAAATGATCAATGCCGGAAAAAAGCCCGTCACCCTGTTGACAGGCGGTGCTTTTTTCCACCATGTCGACTCGTTCGCCATTATGCGTGGCGGCCATTTGGACCTATGCATAATGGGCGGCATGCAAGTGTCGTCGACGGGTGACCTGGCGAATTGGTCGCTGGGCAGGCCAGGAGAGCCCCCTGCTGTAGGCGGTGCCATGGACTTGGCGGTGGGCGCCAAAAAGGTGTTTATCCTGATGGAGCACAATGCCAAAGACGGCACACCTAAGATCGTCGAGAAATGTACATTGCCGGTTACAGGGTTGGGTGTTGTGTCTCGCGTTTACACCGACTTAGCCGTTATCGAGTCAGCGCCCCAGGGGATGCAAGTTATAGAAAAATTAGTCGATATCTCTGATGAGGAACTCCAGTCCCTGACAGGAGCGGTCCTACATTTTCCTGTTGCGCAATAGTTGCGGTTTCCTGTGCCGCTACGGCATTCTTAGCTCACGCCGCAGAATCTTGCCCACGTTGGTGCGTGGAAAATCGTCCCGGAACTCGACTGATTTGGGCGCCTTGTAGCCGGTGAGCATGCTGCGACAGTGCTTGATAAGCGCTTCTTCAGTAAGCGTATTGTTCTTGCGGATGACAAACAGCTTTACGACCTCGCCGGAATGTTCGTCGGGTACGCCAATGGCTGCCGCCTCCCGGACATCCGGATGCTGCATGGCAACCGCTTCGACCTCATTGGGGTAGACATTGAATCCCGATACCAGGATCATGTCTTTCTTGCGATCCAGGATAAAGACGTAGCCTTCGGGATTGACATAGCCGATATCGCCGGTGCGCAGGAATCCGTCTGGTTCGAACGCTTTTTCGGTCTCGTCCGGGCGGTTCCAGTATCCGGGCGTCACTTGGGGCCCCCGCACACAGATTTCCCCGCTTTCACCCTGGGCTTGCTCCTTTCCCTGGTCGTCCCGTATGGAGATTTCGGTGGATGGCACCGGTAGACCTATCGATCCGTTGAACGTCACCTTGTCCAGGGGATTGATCGTAACGGCAGGCGAGGTCTCGGTAAGGCCATAGGCCTGGGCCAAAGGCTTGCCGGTGGTCTTTAACCAGCGCTGCGCGATGACTTCCTGCACCGCCATCCCGCCACCCAGCGTAAGCTGCAACGACGAAAAATCAAGCTTGGCAAATTCAGGATTGTTAAGCAGGGCATTGAACAGAGTATTCACGCCGGTGATGGCGGTGAACTTGACCTTGCCCATGTTCTTGATCAGGTCGGGAATGTCGCGCGCGTTAATGACGAGCAGGTTTTCCGCGCCCAGTTTCATGAAGGTCAGGCAATTGGCTGTCAGCGCAAAGATATGGTAGAGAGGCAAGGCTGTAATGATGCATTCCTTGCCTTCGCTTGTATAAGGCTTGACCCAGGCATGGGCCTGGCATACGTTGGAAACCAGGTTGCCGTGTGTAAGCATGGCGCCTTTTGCCACTCCAGTCGTGCCGCCTGTGTACTGCAGGCATGCCAGGTCGCCATGGCCGAGCGTCACGGGTTTATATGACGCTTCCTTGCCGGCCTTGAGTGCCTGCTTCAGGCTTATCGTACCGGGCAGCTTCCACGGGGGAACCAACTTCTTCACGTGCCGGACAACCAGGTTGGTAATTGCGCCTTTGACTGTACCCAGCATCTCGCCTATCGAGGTAACGACAATATTCTTGATTGCGGTGTCGGGCAGCGCTTTCTCCAGGGTGGCGGCAAAGTTCTCGGCGATGATGATTGTTGCAGCACCCGAGTCGGATAACTGATGCGTCAGTTCGGCGGCGGTATAGAGCGGGTTGGTATTGACGACCACGGCGCCGGCACGTAGAGCCCCGAACAGGCAGATCGGGTACTGCAGCACGTTGGGCAGCATCAATGCCACGCGATCGCCTTTTTGCACACCGATGGCCTGAAGCCATGCCGCGAAATGGCGTGAATGGGTGTCCAGTTCGGCATAGCTCAGCGTCGTGCCCATGCTGTTGTAAGCGGTGTTTTCCGAGAACCGCGTACAGCTTTCCTCGAACATGGCCACGAGCGAACCATAGGCGTTCGCCTGGTCGGTGATGTCGGCCGGTATGCCCGGCGGGTAATGATCAAGCCAGATGCGTTCCATGATGTCTCCCCGATATACGTGTCGATAGCATAACCGACTGCCTCTCCAACGCCTCACGAGAACAGTAGTTTGATTCGTCGGCGCCACCTCAAAGTATCTGGCATAGGATGTGCTGCTTTCTCCGTGCGCCGACATTCAGTATCCGGCGTCGAAGTATCTTCGACAGGGAGGGTATGGATAACATGACACTAGACGCTCGAATGCGAAATATTGTCGTCATGGGCGCGTCGGCGGGTGGAGTCGAGGCGCTTACGGTGTTGTTTCGCCATTTGCCCCCCGACCTGCCGGCGGCCATACTTGTAGTACTTCATATCCCAGCCCATACGCCCAGCCAGCTTCATCGTATCCTGGCTAGGCTGACACCGATGCCGGTGGTTGTAGCCGAAGATGGCCAGGCACTTGAGGCTGGAACGATATACGTGGCGTCTGCCGATCGTCACCTGATGCTCGATGAGTACGGTATCCGGATTACCCGCGGACCCAAGGAGTGCCGGGTAAGGCCCGCGATCGATGTCCTGTTCCGTTCGGCGGCAATTGTCTACGGTCCTCGTGTTACTGGAGCGCGGTTGAGCGGCGCCCTTGACGATGGTACGGCAGGACTGTGGGCGATCAAGGACCACGGCGGACGCGCGCTGGTCCAGGAGCCCGCGCAGGCAATGTACGCTTCCATGCCTGAGAGCGCCATCAGGCATGTCGACGTGGATTTTGTCGGCCCTCTTGAGACGCTGGCGCAGCAGATTGCCGCCATGGTGAAAATTCCGATCGAAAGTCCCGTCAAGGTATCCGTCGAAAAACGGCATATTATCGAAAACCAAATCGCCACGGCAGGCAACGGCATTCGGGCAGGCGTGATGGATCTCGGGAAAGTGTCGAGATATACCTGTCCCGACTGCCATGGTGTCCTGGTCCAGATCGAGGAAGGATCGGTCATCAGGTTTCGATGCCACACCGGCCATGCGTTCTCGCTCAAAACGCTTATCGCCGAGGTTAATGCCGCGATCGACTCCGGCCTGTGGGACACGTTGAGGGCCCTTGAAGAGCGCATGATGCTGCTGCGGCAAATGGCTGATATTTCAGAGAAAGCCGGCGTACCGCAAGGAGCGGAGCGATGTCGCCGTTTGGCTGACGATGCGGAAAACAGATTAAAGCCATTGCGTGAACTGGTGCTTGACGCCGACTTTTTTGGCCATGATCCCGAGACGTGAGCCTGTTCGTCGCCTATATGCCCGCTGTCTGGCGTACCGGTAGACCATGGTCGACCCGACCATGGTGTTCCCGACTCTCATTACGCAATCAGAAGCGATGCGACACTTGCACCCCGATCAGGTTGGCGTTGGATTTATAGTTGCCTCGTACGGTTCCTTTGGTCGCATCGGTATCGTTGTTGATCGACGTGCTCTTCAGAAACAAATGGGTATAGCCCACGTCGACGGTAGTACGGTCATTGAAGTTATATTGCGCGCCCACCGAGACCCAGTAGCGGTTATTGTCGGGCAGTGATGTGGGACGATAGGTGTCCGAATCGATAGGGGATTGATCCCAGGCGACGCCGCCCTTGAGTGTCCATTGCTGATCCAGCTTGTAGTTGACGCCCAGGGCGATGCGCCATGTATCGCGGAAGCGAAGGTCCAGGCTGTCTTGGCCCAGTGCGCCGTTATCAATGTCCAGGGATTGGATGCTGCTCCACCCTGTCCAGGAAACGTCGGCAAGGAGCTGCCACTGGCTGTTGAGGTCATGTACCACGCTGAGAATTGCCGAATCTGGAAGTTCTACCGAGGTGGCCGCGTTTACGCTGCGGGCAGGTATCGGCGCCGGCACATTGTGATTGCTCAGCTTGGTTGTACCGTCCGGGTCAATCTTAACCTTGGATCGATAAGACAGCCCGATTCGGGTTTCAGGTGTGACTTGGTACTGCGCGCCCAGGTTCCAACCCCAGCCGTCGCCCTTGAGCTTCACCGTGGCATCGAGGTCGCCCATGTATCCGACCGGACCGATTGCAGGGACGGCCCGGCTGAATTCCGCATCCAGGTGCATCCAGTTGACGCCGGCTCCCAGCGAAAGACGGTCGTTGACCTTGTAAGCGATCGAGGGGTTCACATTGATGGTCTTAATGTCAAACTTCTTGGAGTGATACCGGCCTGTCCAATTGTCGTCGTCGTACTCGGTCATCAGGCCGAACGGCGCCCCAATGCCCAGGCCAAGGTACCAGCGAGGAGTCAGTTCCCACGAGATGTAGGCGTTAGGCACGGCGGCCCATGAACCCGCATCGCCGCCGTTTGAGCCGGTCGCGCCGGGTACCCTGCTGCCGTCGTTCTCGAACTTGAACGATGGGCGGATTGCGGTGATCCCGGCCGATACATTTACACCTGGCAAGCGCGTCATCCCCGCAGGATTGTAGTAAATGGTGCTGGCGTTTTCCGCTATGGCTCCGGAGCCTGCATAGGCGTTGCCCAGGCCACTGGCGTTTTGCTCCATTATCTGGAACCCCGCTGCATGGACGTTTGCAGCGCCAAGCCCGGCTACGACTGCCGAAATAATACGTATCGACGATAGTACTTTTTTCATGTCCCACCTCCAGTTAAATCACATTTTGCCAACTGTGTTTTTACATTTGCGATGCGCGACCGGATTCCGCGTTCCGGTTCTATGTTTGTTTCTTATGCCTGTAATGCAGCGGCCCTCCCGTAAACGGGGCAAACCCGGTGCCAAAAATTACGCCGGCGTCGGCCAGATCGGCATCCGCCACGACACCGTCGTTCACCTGTTCCTGCGTTTTTTCGATCAAGGGCGTAATAAGTCTTTGCGCCAGGCCAGCCGGAATGGATCCGCTTTCTTGTTTTACGGGCTTACCGTCCTTCCATTGATAGAATCCCTGACCCGTCTTGCGCCCCAGTTCCTGGCGCGCCAAGCGTGCTTCCAGGCAGGCTGGTGTGCTGGCCTGGCCTGACAGCTGTTGGCCGGCGTCCCGGGCAATATCCAGGCCCACGGTATCGATGAGTTCTATCGGGCCCATCGGCATGCCGAAAGCCACCATCGCAGCGTCGACAGTTTCAGGCCGGATGCCTTCATCGACGCAACGCATGGCTTCAAGCATGTAGGGCGCCAGCACCGCATTGACCAGGAAACCCGGCGTGCTTTGCACCGGCAATGGCAGCTTGTCGATCTGGCCGATAAAGGCGTGTGCGGCAGCCTTGACGTCGGAATCGGTTTCCGGCGTTTCGACCACCTCGACCAGTGGCATCTTCGCCACGGGATTGAAGAAATGTATGCCGACCAGCCGTTGTGGTGCCTGCAGGCCGCTGCGCAATTCTTCTATCGAGATGCTGGAGGTATTGGTAGCCAGGATGGCGCCGTGTTTCATCAGCGGTTCAATTTGCGCATAGAGGGCGCGCTTGATCCCGGCGTTCTCGGTAATGGCTTCAATGACCACGTCGGCATGCCGCAGCCCTTTGCCGTCCATGTCGGGTATGAGCCGGTCCGCGGCAGCGCGCGCTTCACGCGTGTCTTTCTTCTTCTTTGCAAACAAGGCGTGGGCGCGTCCTTGCGCCACCGCGACCCGGCCACGGTCCTGATCCTGAAGGGTGACCGTCAGGCCTTTCAGTGCGCACCAGGCGGCAATATCGCCGCCCATGACGCCTGCGCCGATCACGTGTACATGTCGTACCGACGGGCCATTGCGTCCTTTCTTGCCCAGGCTCTTCAACCGCTCTTGAAGACGGAAGACCCGCAACAGGTTCCGGGCGGTGTCCGAGCGTATCAGCCGATCGACCAGTTCGGGCGCCTTGAGTGCGTTGCCGTCATGCTTGGCCCATATCTCGAGTATGGCCCTGGGCGCGAGATAATGGCGGTGAGGATCGCGGGCGTCCACTTTCCTGGCAGTTTGCCTGGCGACCAGGGGCCGTAACGGCCGCATGTTAAGCCATGCACCCAAACCGCGCGCCTTGCGGCGGGGTTTACCGCTGACTACCAGGCTGGCAGCGGCTTGATTCATGAGGCGGGGGGCCACAATGCCATCGGCCAAGCCTGTTTTGGCAGCCTTGCGCGCATCTTGCGGCCGTCCGCTCAACATCATGTCGAGCGCAAGCGGCGCGCCTATGGTTTGCGGGAGCCGGCGTATGCCGCCCCAGCCGGGAAAGATGCCCAGCATGACTTCCGGCAGGGACAAGGATGTGCTTGACTGGTCTACGACCAGGCGGTATCGGCAGGCCAGAGCCAGCTCCAGCCCCCCTCCCAGGCAGTGGCCTCGTATCAGCGCAAGGGTAGGGTACCCAACGGCAGCCAGGCGGTTGAACAATAGCCAGCCACGCGAGACCAGCTCAGTGCCCTTTTGAGCCGTATCCAGTCCGTCGAATTCGGCAATATCGGCCCCGGCGATAAAGCCGGCTTCTTTGGTCGAGTGAATGATCAGGCCGGCCGGCGGCTTGTGCTCGAAATGGTTCAGTGCCCGGCTGAACTCATCCATGACCTCCGCTGACAAACGGTTCACCGGGCTGTCGGCACAATCAATGGCCAGCCACACCAAGTTATTGCCATCGACCTTGCAACTGAAATGGCGCAGGCCTAATGTGTCAAAATCGCTTGTCATGTTGCCACCTTTGCGTCGCAGGTCTCTATCAGCATGGCGCCGCCCTGGCCGCCTCCGATGCAAATGGTGGCGATGCCGCGTTTCAGGTTCCGGGCGCGCAGCGCATTAAGCAGATGCAGCACGATACGCGCGCCCGACGCGCCCACCGGATGGCCCAGGGCAATGGCACCGCCGTCCACATTCAGGCGATCAAGGTCCAGCAAGCCCAGGGCGCTGCGGCCCAGGTTTTCCTGGCACCAGCTTTCGTCGTTCCAGGCAGCGACGCAGCCCAGCACCTGGGCGGCAAAGGCTTCGTTCATTTCCCAGAGGTCAAGGTCATTGAGCCCCAGCTGGTTGCGTTCGAGGATGGGCGTGGAAGCGTGGACCGGTCCCAGGCCCATGGTGGCCGGATCCAGGCTTGCCCATTGCGCATCACTGATGCGGCCCACAGGCTCGAGTTGGTAGCGGTCGACGGCTTCTTGCGACGCCAGAAGCAGCAGGGACGCCCCATCCGTTACCTGCGAGCTATTACCGGCCGTTACGTTGCCCCAGGGTTTGTCGAATACAGGCTTGAGCTTAGCCAACTTGGCAGGCGCCGAATCTTCGCGAATACCATCGTCTTCAGCATACAGCTGCCCTTTCTGATCCACCACTGGGACGATTTCATCGAATGCGCCGGCGCGCTGTGCCGCCAAGGCGCGTTGATGACTCTGCGCGGCATAGTTGTCCATCTGCTGGCGGGTCAAGCCAAAGCGTTGTGCGATATTCTCGGCGGTTTGGCCCATGGACAGGCCGATGACCGGATCCGTCAGGCCCTTGAGCAGGCCGATGACGGGCGCCAGAAACCTTGGGCGCAGCGTTTTCAAGGTGGCCAGCCTGGCACCGATGCTGCGGCTTTTACCCCAGGCGGCAAGCCACTGGACCATTTCATCGGTAAATAATAGGGGAGCCCGCGATAACGCATCGACCCCGCCGGCCAGAACGAGTTGGGAACGACCGGTCTGGATGGACATCACCCCGGAATCCAGTGCCTGCATGCCCGAGGCGCAGTTGCGCATGACGGTCCATCCGGGCACCTTGTATCCGCAACCCATCCTCAAGGCAATGACCCGGCCGATATTGGTTTCGTCGGGCGAAGGGGCGGCACAGCCGATAATCACTTCGTCCAGATCGGTGGGGTTGAACGGCTGCCTGAGCAATAACTCGCGCCCCGCCTGGACGGCGAGGTCGGATGCGGAAAATGGTCCCGGCGCATTTCGTGCCTTCAGAAAAGGACTGCGGGCGCCGTCTACGATGTATACCGGTACAAAAGCCATTGCTAGTGTCCTTATGCGACGTTGCGTTCGGCTGCAGGCGCTCGCTGGCTTGCGCCCTGCAGGTCGAAGGGGAAGTCGTCCACGGCAATGACGCGATCACGCAAGGCGTTACGTCGGCGGACGGTTTCGTACTCGGCATCCGTGATGCCGCCGGCTGCATGTACCGCTTGGGCGATGTCGCGGACATTGGCGGCAGGATTGTTGTCCAGTTGCCCTGTCTTCTCGAACTGCCGGATCTTGCGGTCGATAGTCTCGGTAGCCACACTGGCAACAAATGCGGCTTCGATCGCGCCAATCGGTTCGTCCGTATCCTGGGGCACGTAGCAGTCGTGGGTAAGGCGATCACGCGTGGCGCCGGGCGTGGTCAGCAGGTGCGCCACCGCCTGGCCAAGTTCATCCGAAGGCGGCGCCACAGGATGTCCGAACGGAAACACCAGCACGCGCAACCCCCAGGCGACGGCGCGATTTGGAAAGTTTGCCAGGACGCCTTCAAAGGCTTCCTGCAGCTTATACATGGCATCCTGGATGGCCCAATGGGCCAAGGGCGCGTCGTCGGCCTGACGACCGTCGTCGTCGAATCGCTTGAGCGTGGCGGAGATCAGGTACATGTGCGACAAGATGTCGCCCATCCGGGCCGAGAGACGCTCGCGCCTTTTCAGCGATCCGCCCAACGTCAGCATGGCAATATCGGCGCAGGCTGCGAATGCGCTGGAAAAACGGTTCAACAGGCGATAGTAGCGCTCCATCTCGGGAGCCACATCGGCGTCGATGTGGCTGAAGCGCGCTGTCGTCAAGCCCAGGCCAAGCGAGCGGAATACATTACCGGTCGTGTAGCGGATGTGGCCCCACAATGCATGGTCGAAATCATGGAGGGCCTTTTCGGGATCGGGATGATTGGCAGCGTGCAGTTCAGCCAGTACATAGGGATGGCAACGTATGGCGCCTTGGCCGAATATGATCAGGCTGCGGGTCAGAATATTGGCGCCTTCTACGGTAATGCCCACTGGAATTTGCTGATAGGCGCGTCCCAAAAAGTTTTGCGGTCCCAGGCAGATGCCCTTGCCCCCGATAATATCCATGCCGTCATTGACGACGCCGCGGCCGCGCTCGGTGAGGTGGTATTTGACGATGGCGGAAACGACGGATGGCTTTTCACCCAGATCCACAGCCACGGCCGTCATGCTGCGTGCCGCGTCAATCAGGTAGGTATTGCCGCCTATGCGGGCCAGCGCTTCTTCGACGCCCTCAAACTTGCCAATGGGCGTACGAAACTGAGTACGCACCCGGCAATAAGCCCCGACGGCGCGGGACGTCATCTTCGCCATGCCCGTAAACGAGGATGGCAATGAGATCGATCGTCCGGCGGCAAGGCTTTCCATCAGCATGCGCCATCCCTGGCCAGCCATCTGCGGGCCGCCTATGATGAAGTCCAGGGGCATGAAGACGTCGGTGCCGCGGGTAGGGCCGTTCATGAACATGGCGTCCAGCGGGAAATGGCGCCGGCCGGTCTCTACGCCGGGATGTGCGGCGGGGACCAGGGCACACGTAATACCGATATCCGTTTTCGTCCCCAGCAGTCCCTGCGGGTCATACAGCCGGAAGGCCAGCCCCAGCAGCGTGCACACTGGTGCAAGGGTGATGTAGCGCTTGTCCCAGGTGACGCGCATGCCCAGCACTTCACGCCCCTGCCATTGGCTCATGCAAACAATTCCGCTGTCCGGTATGGCGGCTGCATCGGATCCCGCCCACGGACTGGTCAGCGCGAATGCCGGGATTTCCTCGCCGGTGGCCAGGCGCGGCAAATAGTGGCTTTTCTGTTCATTGGTGCCATAGTGCAAGAGCAACTCGGCGGGGCCCAGCGAGTTCGGAACCATTACCGATACGGAAAGGGCGGAATTGCGGGTGGACAGCTTGGTGATGACCTGCGAATGGGCTAGCGCCGAAAACCCGCGGCCGCCATATTCCTTGGGAATGATCAGGCTTAAAAAGCGATTTTCCTTGATGTATTGCCAGAGCTCTTGCGGCATGTCTTGCAATTCACGGGTTACCTGCCAGTCGTCTATCATTGCGCAGGCCGTTTCTACCTCGTTGTCCAGGAAGTCGCGCTCTTCCTGCGTCAGGGTGGGCTTGGGTATGGCATGCAGCCTGGACCAATCCGGCTTGCCGCGAAACAGCTCGCCTTCCCACCATACCGTGCCTGCCTCGATGGCATCGCGTTCGGTGTCCGACATCTGCGGCATGATGCGCCGGTATAGCGCAAGCATGCGGCGCGATAGCAAAGCACAGCGTAGCGACCGAAAAACATTCATGCCGCACTCCTTTGTACTGGACTCTTGGGGGTGCCAGGCAAAGGAGCGCGCAAGCCACCCAGCAAAAAGCTCAATAGACGGGCAAGCAGCATGTCGGTGTCGCGTGCACCGTCGGCTTCGGATTTAGGCCAGTTCATGGCCTGGCGCAGGACCTCGGTGCCCGAAATCGCGTACGAAGTGGCGCCCAGCATGAAGTGAAAGCGCCAGACGATCTCGTCTTCGGGCACGTCCGGCAATGACTTGAGCAAAGCGTGCTTGAATCGCTCGAGCACGCTGGTGTGCTCGTCGATGAACATGGTGCGTATGAATCCGCCCGGGTCCGACATGCTGCGCTCGAGCAGCGGCACAAAGGTTTTCTGGCCGGGGCTTGTGCCCGCTGCATGGCGCACAAGGGGGCCAAAGAACGACTCGACAATCTGGGAGGGCTTGAGCGGCTGGCCATGGGCCGCGTTTTCAAGCGTGTCCAGGAGATCAAGGCGTTCCTGGTTCAAGGCCGCCAACCGACGCTGGAACACGGCATGGACGAGCCCGTCTTTCGAGCCGAAGTGGTAGTTGACCGCCGACAAGTTGACGCCAGCGGCGGCAGTGATTTGCCGTAACGACGTGTTGTCGTGCCCCTGGTGCGCGAACAGATGCTCGGCGGCATCGAGAATGACGTTACGAGTGGGATTCGGGCGAGAGAGAGTCATAAGGCCTAGTTCAAACGTTTGTTTGAATGTACGCCTTATGACGGCAAAACGAAAGCAGGTGTTTACACTACGCGGGTTTTCACCTCGGCGAGGTAAGGTGCGTACAGGCTAGAAGTAATAGGAAACGCCGATATACAGCGCAGGAATGAATTTGTATTTCTGGACCTTGTCATTGAACTCGCCAAACTGTTCATTGATGGCGCGGTCGGTCGCCGGTGCATTGATCTGGCGAGCCAAATCATAGGTAGGGCCCGAAATGTCATACGACGTCTTGGGTTTGCTGGTGTAGTACACGCCCAGGTCGGCAACGAAACCCCATGTGTTCGCTTTTTGCTGTGCAACATTGAGGCCGTAGCCGATACCGATATAAGGAGTCAGCGTCCGGTACTTGGCTTTGGCTGTGTAGGTGTCGCCTGCGCCCAGCGTCAGGTTGCTTCCACCTACGTTGATGCTATTGGCATTGCCGGTCAGTTCAGTATTGCGCCATGTCAGGCCGCCGGTCAGGCGAAAACCGTTGTCCGCCGGAAACCAGTCCAGGAAAATGCTGGCATTGTCATTTTTCAGTTTGCCGGAATAGTCGACGGCACCAGCGCTGAAGTCGCGGGTGATTGAACCGATGGTCGTGGCTTCACCGCGCAAGGTGAAGGCAGGATTCAAGCCATAGGCATAACCTACGCCGGCGCCCAGGAAACCTGCTTTTGCATAAACGCCATGTCGGGCATCTTGACCGGAAGACGATTGGGAAAAGACGGGAGCGCAAAGCAGGCCGAACAAGGCAGCCGCACAGAATGATTTTGAGATGAAGGACATGATAGGACAGCTGTAGAAAATGGATGGAGGACTGCGAGAAACCAAAGTTTAGACCGATTGACGACCCGTCAATCAGTCTAAAAGGCAAGTGCATTGCATCCAACTCCGCGCTTATGCGTGGATACCGGTATACGCCGAGAGCGGCGTATACCGGACTTCTACAGGGCCTGTACGGACTAAATGTGGGTGACGAACTTGGTGACAAGGTAGCCGTCGAAGGTTTCCACGCCGCCTTCGCTGCCTATGCCGCTGTCTTTGACGCCGCCGAACGGCGTCTCGGGCAGTGCACTACCGAAATGGTTGATATTCACCATGCCGGCTTCAATATTGTTCGAGGCTTTGGTCGCGGTTTGAAGCGAGTTCGTGAACACGTAGGAGGCCAGGCCGAAAGGCAAGGAATTGGCGCGCTTGATGACGTCGTCGGTATCGGAAAAGCGCGAGATTGGTGCGATGGGGCCGAAGGGCTCTTCGGTCATCAGCATGGAGTCTTCAGGCAGGTCCGTTACCACGGTAGGCGAGAAGAAATGGCCCTTGCCGGCAATGGGCTCGCCGCCCAGGACGATTTTTCCACCGCGTTCGCGGGCGTTATCCAGGAATTTTGTCATGGTCGGCACGCGTCGAGCATGCGCCAACGGTCCCATTTGGGTTTCGGGATCCAGCCCGTCGCCGACCTTCACGGTTTTCAATGTATTGACGAAGGTTTCCAGGAACTGGTCATAGACCTTGTCATGCACGTAAAAACGAGTAGGCGAAATGCACACCTGCCCCGCGTTGCGTACCTTGAAGCGAGCCAGCTGCTTGGCAGCGCGGTCGATGTCGGCGTCTTCAAACACAATAACAGGCGAATGCCCACCCAGTTCCATCGTGACCCGTTTCATGTGCGCGCCAGCCAGCGAGGCAATATGCTTGCCGACGGGCACCGAGCCGGTGAAGGACACCTTGCGCACGATCGGTGAACGAATCAGGTAGTCGGATACTTCGGCAGGCACGCCCCACACAATGTTCAGTACGCCGGGAGGAAGGCCGGCATCATGGAAAAGGCGGGCGATCGCCATGACGGCGCTGGGCGAGTCTTCCGGCCCTTTCAGGATGATGGTGCAACCGGCGCCAATGGCGGCGCATACCTTGCGGATAGCCTGGTTGTACGGGAAATTCCAGGGGGTGAACGCGGCGCACACGCCGATGGGCTCGCGCAGCACCATCTGGCGAATTTCGGGGCTGCGTGGCGTAATGATGCGACCGTAGATGCGACGGCACTCTTCAGCGTGCCAGTCGGCATGATCGGCGCACGTCATGATTTCGCCAACGGACTCGGCCAGAGGCTTGCCTTGGTCGAGCGTCATGTTCCTGCCGATTTCCTGGGCGCGGTCCCGCGATAGCTGGCCAACCTTGCGCAGTATTTCGGAGCGCTGCATGGGCGAGCTATGGCGCCAGGTCTCGAAGGCGCGCGCGGCCGCTGCCAGGGCGCGGTCCAGATCCGCCTTGCCTGCATGGGGAAGGTGACCCAGCACATCCAGGGTCGAAGGGTTGGTGACTTCTTCGGTCTTGCGGCCTTCGCCGCTTACAAATTCACCATCTATATATAGGGCTAGTGTCTCGTACATAGTGTGCGTCGTTCTCTCTGTCAGAAGTGGGATGGCTTGAAACCGGTGGGTTGGAAAGCCTCGAGGCTTTATAGCATGCTTGATTCTAGCGTTGAAGGTTGTGTACTTACAACGGCATTTTGGCAGTGACGGCCTTTCTCGACTGTGGCTTAGTTGTGTTTCTATTGGGGAAGCCGCTTCAATGTTCAACGCGGTTACAAATACGTATTTTTTTTAGCGTATTGACTTAACCTTAAGTGACGATTCGCAGATACAATTAGTTTCGGTGGCAACGAATGCAAGTACTTAATAACATTGCAGTTAACACCTTCCAAATCAGACAGGACGATGCACAATATGCCGCCTGTGCCTTGTTTGTATCCACATACGCATGTTGCCCAGTTGTTGTCGGTAAAGTAATTACGTTCGCAATGCGGACCATGCCCCATTAGTTTCATAATCTTATACATGCCTATATTGACCTGCGAGTCCGAGCTAGGCTGCCATGTGGCGATAAACGATCTGCCAATTGAACTGGGGCAGATGCGTAGGGGCAGCTTGTATTGGCTCGGCGCTACACACGAGGCAGATGCATACTCGTTGATTCAGCAGATACTCGCCAATGCCAGTCCATCGTCCAAGGTTGCACTGATTGCAGCCTCCGACCCTTCCGGGCTATGGTCCGAGCTGAAGTCAGACGAGGGGCCCCAGGATGCCCGTAGCTACCGACTTACCGGAAATCCCACACGCGCGCTCGAGGTACTTACCAAAGACTTAGATCGAATTCTGAACCCTCGGGGCCGTACGCTGATAGTGGTCTTGGCCGATAATAGTTTTGCAGCATTGCTAAGCCGTGTCGCCCACATTTTTGCTCAATGGCAACGGTGGCTCGCCAATAGAGAATGCACGTTATTGATGGTGGTACACGGAGCGCATGTTATTAAATTAAGCGCTAATTTAACGGCGATGAACGATATTTTGTCCGGCTTCGCATTGCTTGAACAATGCGAAGCCGTATATCGATATAGGGTAATGCATTGGCGTAATACACTCGATTCGTTAGGAAGCACAGAGCTGGAGTTGACGAAATCGATCGACGGCTTCAGCGTAGTGCAGGCGCGACCAGAGCGGTCTGTGACAACTCTCGACTCCGGTCGTTTTCTTATGGAAGCGCAGGTACTCGAGGGAATGGCTTTGTTCATGGCGGACGACTGGCATGTATTTGCAAGCCAATCTGACCTATTCATGCAAGCGATGCATGCAACCGCAGCCACGGTAGTGTTGGCAATGAGCAGCAGCAGTGAGGTGCCTGCGTTGGCGCGAATGCTGCATTCGCTTCGCCGGCAACGTGGACCGGCGCTCAAGTTGGTAATCAGGGAAATGCAGCGGACATTACGGTACCGGGATGAGCAAGTTCTTAGGGACTGCGGAGCAACGTTGATAATACCGGCTGGCACTCCGTTGCCGCAATTCTTCAGTTTGCTAGAAAGCATCCAGGGCCAGACTTTTTCGAGAGCGTTGGCAGCCGACCCGGTACCGCTTATTGCGTCGTTGAATCCACTGCGAATACGAGGGATCCTCGGCGCTACGCAGTTCTTGGGAGCTTTGGACACGGTAAGGCCGAGGCACAAGGTTTCAGTGGTGACCGGAGTTCTCATCGTCTTGACTCCTGTGCCGGGATTGTCTGCGGCGCAAGCCATGAGCCAGCTGGACTTACGCCGCGCCGGCGATATTGCGTGCCAACTTGAAGGAGTTCTTTATGTATTCTTGTTCGACTGCCGTCCCAACATGACGCAGGTAGCGCTGCGAAATATCTTCCATCTGCACTATAGCGAAATGTTTACTGATCACCGCATATGCATCACCGCCGATGAGATCGATGCAGAAATCACTGCCATGCGGAGCCGCCTAGGACGTGTCCGCGCCGGAACAGCCACGCTTGATGACTCGGACTTGAAGGCGTCGGTCCCTTTGACCTTCACCAGTCTCCGGTCTGCCGGCATGCTGCGCCCGATACGGGCGTCATTGCCGTTCCTTAGCAAGAGTTCTTCATGAGCGGACAGATCGATCAGTCTGTGGCTATGGCTCTAATCGTCGGAGTCGGAATAGGCTGGGTTTCACGTGCCTATATACGTAGCTTGCTTGATTGGATGGATTTACGGCTTTTGCCTGCACGTCATCTAAAGAAATGTGGCGAACGTAAACGCCTTAACAAGGAAAGATCAAGTCGCGATGTCAAGTAGGATAGACAGTTTTCCCGAACGCACGATCATGGTCGGCAGTCACTGGCGGGGACTTGGACTATGGAATTTGTACTTTATTTCAAAGCTCATGTTGCACTGGGCCGGGGTACTGAACTTTCACGTTCTTTATAATCTGGTGTTCGCTGCTGCGCTGCTGGTTCCACTGCCGCCGCTCTGGCTGCATCGCGTCCGATGCTCTGTAGCAACGTTGGCGGGGGTTGCGCTTCTTTATTACGACTCTTGGCTACCTCCTTTCAAGCGCTTGCTCGCACAGCCTGAACTACTACATTTTTCTTCAGATTATTTGCTCGAGCTGGCTGTAAGATTCATTAATTGGGACCTTGTGGGCGCCGGATTTGTGTTGCTTGTGGCTTATCTATTCCTTGCCCAATGGCTACGCTTGACCGTCTTCAGCGTGGCCGCATTAGCATGCACCGCCCTTGCCAGTTCCTTCACTCTTCCATCATGGCTTCTAGTGCAGCCGACGTCTGGCATGCAGCCGGTATATCAGGTGGCCGACGTCCAACACAATCCGGACACGGGAGTACTTTCGCGGACTACGCAGCCCATACAAGGCAGCCCGAGCAATTCGCAGCTGACTGAAAAGCTCGATGCTTTTTATCTGGATGAGAAGACGCGGCAGACGAGCTTTCCAGGCGCCAATGAGTCGGCGCCCTTCGATATTCTATTTATCAATGTTTGCTCGCTCTCCAATTCGGATCTGGAGGTAAGTCGCTTGCAGGACCATGCTTTGTTTAAACGTATGGACGTGGTCTTCGATCAGTTCAATTCAGCAACCGGGTATAGCGGACCGGCTGTATTGCGACTTTTGCGGGCGAGTTGCGGCCAGAGTTCGCATTCGGACCTCTATAAGCCTGCCGCCGATCAGTGTTATTTATTCCAGAACCTACAGAGGCTCGGGTTCGACACGGAGTCGGTTCTCAACCATAATGGCCAGTTCCAGGGGTTCCTTGACGAGTTAACAGTACAAGGCCGTTTTCCCCAGCCTTTTATACCGACAGCGACTCGCCCTAAATTGACCGCCTTTGATGGCTCGCCCATTTGGAACGATTACGACACGTTAAGCCAGTGGTGGGAAAGGCGGAAGCAATCGGGTGCGGACCGCACTGCGCTCCTGTACAACACAATCACCCTCCATGATGGGAACAGGGAGGCGACTGCTGACGGCGGCGGCAGGTCCGCGCCCTTTACAACGCGTGCTCAAAATCTCCTCGATGATCTCAACGTCTTTATAGATGATCTAGAACGTAGCGGGCGAAAGGCTGTTCTGGTGTTCGTCCCAGAGCATGGGGCAGCTCTGCAAGGCGATCGTATGCAAATCGCTGGCATGCGTGAAATTGCGACGCTGGATATCACTCAAATCCCCGTCGGACTGCGTGTAATAGGCGCCAATAGAAAAGCGACAGCCCAACCCGTGCATGTGACCAGTCCAAGTAGCTATTTGGCATTGTCGGAACTTGTGTCGCGTCTTGTTGGGACGAACCTTTTTGTCGACGAGGGTATTGACTGGCCCGAGCTTACGAAGAACCTGCCCGTAACGGCTGCCGTTTCTGAGAACGACGGTACAGTGTTGCTGCAACATAACGAAGTGCCCTATGTCCGCATGGGTAATCGCAATTGGATAGAGTATCCACAATGAAATCGAGTACGACTGAAGATTTCGTCCGCACTGGTCCTCAGGTAGCGCAGACTGACGATGTAGCAGCGCTGCAGCAATATTTGCACAATGCGTCATTCGCCTATGTGGATGTTGCGGCCGAGCAAGCGCTTTTAGCGGCATTGCGCCGTTGGCCGCTGTTATTGGAAATCAGTGCCTGGTTGAACGAGCCTCCGTCGGGACATTATCCCGCCGGACCGTGGGCTGGCAGTGCAGGAACTCAAAAGTGAAATCTGTATCTTTTTGGGGACTGAGAGGTGGATCGGGAACGACGAGCACGGTAGCAATGGTGGGCGAGGCCTTGCACGCATTGGGTGAGTCGGTGCTTATGGTCGACGTGAATCCGTCCGACGTCTTGCGTCTGCACTTCAATGTGGATTATGGAGGACAAAACGGCTGGGCGCTTGCACTGGCTCAGGCCACGCCGTGGCAAGACGAGGGCTTCGTTCTCGAGGAGAATATGTGGTTATTGCCATATGGAAGACACGGACTCAACTCGATTGAGGCGTTGGCAACGCCGCTGGACCAGTCGGACGAATTTTGGTGCGAAGCGCTACGCCGGCTGGACGGGCAATTTTCCTGGGTCTTATTTGATTTGCCGGCGGGGGGGAGCGCCTATCCCAAGCTCCGAGCGACCTCGGGATTGGATATCATGGTGACTTCGGTCGATACGGGCTGCCATATCTTGCTGCTCCAGCACGAAATTGCCGCTACGACGCGCATTCTGATAAACGCTTACGATCCCTCCAGGGCGCTATGCAACGACTTGTTGCTGGAGTGGCGACATCGCTATCAGGCTCATCTGCTCCCTGTCTACATACATCGCGACGAAGGCGTCCATGAGGCATTGGCTCAAAAAACGCCGGTTTCTCGATGCTATCCCGATTGTGCTGCGAGCCGTGACGCGCTTTCCTTGGCAACATGGTTGCTTGCCCAGAAAAAAGCCGCTTCATGAGTGCCGGCCGATTGCTCTTGCTGACACCGCGTGGCTCCGAGGGCCTTGAACGGATATACCACGGAGCCTGTCAAGTCCGCGGGCTGAGCGGGCATATGGCTGTCGCATATACGGTACTCGTAGTGATAGCCTATATTTTCTTGCGCCTTGAAGGTCCCGCCTGGAGGCGTTTACGACACCGATACGCGCCCTGGTTCTTGCATTTGACCTCCCGGCCACTGATGCTCGGCGATCCAATGCGGTATGCATTGCAGACTTTATGGATATTGATCGCCTTGCCCGCGCAGAGGGTATCTCCGGCATGGTGGCGGGCGATTGAATGGGTGGGAGCACAGTTCTACAGCAGTATAAAGGTCTTCCGGCAATGGGTTGGGGGACATTTGCTGCGCATCCCCATTTCCTTGAAAACGAGCCCGACGCTGAAGAGGTCGGGCGCTGCCTTAAGCCAATGCGGCAAGACGACCCGTCAGGCGATACTTGTCGGAGGAGGAGCACTCGCGACGGGCTTGATCGTGCTACTGATCACGCAGCCCTTCAATGTCTATGCGCAGCTGATTTTCGTCGTGCTGCTGTGGAGCGTCGCCATGGTGCTGAGACGAGTACCTGGACAAGTTTCGACGCTCATGCTGATCGTTTTGTCGGTAACGATATCCGGTCGATATATATGGTGGCGATATACGTCCACACTCAATTGGAGCAATGGATTGGATGCCACGCTAGGCATGCTATTGCTGATGGCCGAAACATACTCGTGGGTTGTCCTACTCATGGGTTATGTGCAGACGGCGTGGCCCTTGAACAGAGCTCCTTCGCCCTTGCCGGCAGACACCGAGCAGTGGCCAATCGTGGATTTGATGATTCCAACGTACAACGAGGGCTTGAGTATTGTTGAGCCAACCGTTTACGCCGCCCTCGGGATGGACTGGCCCAAACACAAGTTACGGATTCACCTTCTGGACGATGGACGCCGTGAGTCATTCCGGACGTTCGCAAAAGAGGTGGGCATTAATTACATCGTTCGATCAGACGGAAAACATGCCAAAGCGGGGAACTTGAACCACGCGTTGGGGGAGACAAGTGGCGAACTGATTGCTGTGTTCGATTGTGACCATATCCCGACTCGCTCCTTCCTTCAGATGACGATTGGATGGTTTCTGAGGGATCCGAAGCTGGCATTGGTACAGACACCACACCACTTTTTTTCACCAGACCCATTCGAGCGGAACTTAGGGCATTTTGGCGATCAGCCGAATGAAAACACCCTGTTTTATGGTTTGGTGCAGGATGGGAACGACCTTTGGAACGCCGCCTTCTTTTGCGGTTCCTGTGCTGTGTTGCGCCGTTCCTCACTTGAGTCCATTGGCGGCTTTGCTGTCGAAACAGTCACAGAGGATGCGCATACGGCTCTGCGCCTGCATCGGAATGGATATAACTCTGCGTACTTGCGTATTCCGCAGGCTGCCGGGCTGGCTACCGACAGCCTCTCTGCCCATATTGGCCAGAGAATCCGTTGGGCCCGCGGAATGGTGCAAATATTTCGTACGGATAATCCACTTTTTGGTAAAGGCTTATCTTTCTTTCAACGGCTTTGTTATGTCAATGCCATGCTGCACTTTCTCTCCGGTATACCGCGCATCATCTACTTGACGGCGCCGTTGGCTTTCCTGTTGGCGCATTCGTATATTATTTATGCCCCCGCCGTGGCGATCATGTTGAACGTGCTGCCGCACATGGCTCATGCGAGTCTGACGAGTTCGCATATACAAGGTTCTTATCGGCGCACTTTTTGGGCTGAAATCTACGAGACTGTACTCGCTTGGTATATCGCACGGCCGACTACCGTGGCTCTCTTTGCACCCAATAAAGGCTCCTTCAACGTTACGGCAAAAGGAGGACTGGTCGAGCAAGGTTATTTTGACTGGACGATTTCACATCCTTACGTCTGGCTGGCCTTGGCCAATATAGTGGGGTTAGCCTTTGGCGTCTGGCGCCTATGCATGGGCCCTGCCGACGAGATTCTCACGGTGGCGATTACTATGGCCTGGGTCATGTACAACTTAGTCATCCTCGGCGGGGCGATCGCTGTCGCATCCGAGGTAAAGCAAATACGCCACACTCACCGAGTACCGGCTTCCCTACCTGCGGCAGTGCAATTTATTGATGGGCATGTGGTGCCAACTATCTTAAGCGACTATTCCGAAGGCGGGGTCGGACTGAAATTGTCGACACAGCGGAATATCACGTTGAACGAACCAATCACTGTGTTGCTTGCTCGTGGGGATCGACAGTTCAGCTTTCCGGGACATGTCAGCCGCAGCATGAACGGGAGTATCGGTGTCCGGTTTGCTTCCTTGACCCGACAGCAGCATATTGACTTAGTCCAGTGCACATTTGCCCGTGCAGACTCATGGTTGGCATGGCAAGCGCAATTCAAGCTTGATCGTCCGCTTCAAAGCCTGCGCGACATCGCTCTAGTGGGATTCGGAGGATATCGTCGCCTGGTAAATCATGTTCCTTTCCCGCTGAATGTCATATTCCGCGGCGTCACCGCGCTGGGCTTGTCTGGGATCTCTTTTATCCCGCGTCGCCAGCCAGTTTCCATTATTCTAAATACCAGGCGTTAAGTGTATGTATCCAACTCGGCGAGCAATCACACTCGGGCTTTTCGTTGCGCTGCATAGTTTTGCGCTTCTGTTTCCGGTCCAGGCTCAAACCTCTTCTGCAAGTATTGACGACAACGACTCCGTACCGTCCCAATCGTATACGCTAGGACTTTCCAAGCTGGCCCCGGGTGTCGACTTCAAGCTTTATGGCATTCAGAATAAACAGCATCTGGAATTCTCTCTTCGCCGAGATCAGTTGGTGACGGATGCGGTTCTGAATCTGGTGTTTACACCTTCACCGGCCTTGCTCCCCAAGCTTTCCCACTTGCGTGTGTATCTTAATGAGGAGTTGATGGGCGTCGTTCCGGTGGACGATAGTCAGTCGGGGCAACCACAAAAGCGCTCCCTAACTCTTGATCCAACGTTGCTGACCAGCTTCAATCGGGTACGGCTCGAATTTGTCGGTCACTATACCGATACCTGCGAAAACCTTGCGCACAGTTCATTGTGGCTCGACATCAGCGGGAAGACGAATATAGCAATCAATCAGCAGGCTCTGCCTCTGGCCAATGATTTGTCATACTTTCCTGAACCGTTTATCGATACCCTGGATATGAGGGCGCAGCGTATACCTTTTGTCTTTTCCGTTAGCCCCACACTGCCGGAACTCCGGGCTGCTTCGGTATTGGCCTCTTACTTTGGTACCAAAGGCCAATGGAGGCAGCTTAGTTTTCCCGCATTTTATGATGAGCTGCCGTCTGAACACGCGGTGGTATTCGCAATCAATGAAGCGCGTCCCGAATTTCTACGTGGTTATCCTGAGGTAAATGGACCGACCATAGACATGATCAGCGCACCCGATAATCCTTACCAGAAGCTATTGCTCATCCTGGGACGTGACGACAAAGACATCAGTGCCGCTGTATCCGCCTTAGCTTTAGGTAGCCCGTTGTTCCGTGGGCAGAGTGTCAGAGTAGAGGAAACGGCCGCCTTTGCTCCTCGGAAGCCGTACGATGCACCAAACTGGATACCCACGAACCGACCTGTTTTTCTCTCGGAGTTGGTCAGTTATCCGGGGCAGCTGGAAGTAACTGGATTACGTCCTCCGCCGATAACGCTGCCTTTGAATCTTCCCCCCGATTTGTTTGTCTGGCGCAATAACGGCATACCCCTGCAGCTGGGATACCGCTATACCGCGCCGAAAGTCAGTGATGAATCGCGATTGACATTGAGTCTGAACGGCCGGTTCCTGGATAGTTATCTTCTCGAGGCAAGCGATCATAAAAGCGCTTTAGCCCGCATGCGTCTGCAGGTCCTTGGGAATGATGCGGTTGCAAGCAGTGAAAGTCTTATGATACCGGCATTGAGAATCGGGGCTCGCAACGAGATTCGTTTCAATTTCTCTTTTTCCAGTACCGTCGGTGCGTCGGAACGGGATGGTTGTCGGACCATTATGCCGGTTGATAGCCATGCTTCCATTGATGACCGTTCGGTAATCGACTTTTCAGGCTACATGCATTATTTGGAGATGCCAAATCTGAAGGCGTTTGCAAATAGCGGTTTCCCGTTCAGTCGGATGGCGGACTTATCGGAAACGATAGTCGTGATGCCGGCCCGTCCTACTCCGCTCCAGGCATCCACCTTGTTCGAGGAGCTCGCACATATTGGCGCTCAAGTTGGCTATCCGGCCGTGAAAGTACGCGTGACGAATGATTGGGCTGAGGCCCTTCAGCTGGATGCCGACCTTTTATGGATCGGCGAGGCGCCCGATACCTTTCGAAGTCGCCCCGACGCCAATCTGTTACTCGAGAATGCTACTGCGAGTCTCCGGCAGCCTGGAACGGAACGTGGAGCTTTCGAAGCAAGGCATTCTGCCGACTTTTCGTCTGCGCCAGAGCGCGATGCCGCTTCCGAAATTCGTGTAAGAGCCTTGGGGCCGATTGCTGCCATAGTGGGGATGCAATCTGAACGTTTTCCGCAACGCAGTATGGTCGGGCTGATGGCTTCAACCAATGAAGATTATGGCCTGCTTCGCGGAGCGTTGGCGGACACAGGCAAGCGAGACAGTATGTATGGATCAGTAGCTATTATCAGGGAGTCTGGAGTCGCGAGCGAATTAGTGGGCCCACGGTATTTTGTTGGCCAACTTCACTGGTGGCAACATATCTGGCTCAAGCTGTCTGATAAACCGGTCCTGCTGGCCATAACGGCAGTCTTCACCGTGTTGCTCGTGGCCATTTTGCTTTGGAATGGCCTGCGCTGGGTCGCTCGACGCAGATTGTCCAGAGATGCGTAAGATTTTCGCGGTGCTATGTCTTGGTGTGGCCAGTTGCACGACAGGATTGTCAGGAGCGGCTGAATGTGCGGGCGCCGACCCGTGGCCCGGCTGGAACAGATTTCAGGGCGAGATGATCACTCCGGACGGACGGGTAATAGACCGTTCCGATTCCAGGCGGATTACAACATCCGAAGGCCAAAGCTACGCCATGTTCTTTGCTCTCGTGGACAACGATCCCGTACTCTTCAGACGCCTGCTACGCTGGACCGAGCTTCACTTGGCCTCGAGCGATTTGACTGCGCGCTTGCCTGCATGGTTATGGGGAAGGACGAAGTCAGGGGAGTGGGGGGTGCTTGATACCAATTCGGCTTCAGACGCTGACCTCTGGATTGCCTACAGTTTGCTCGAAGCCGGTCGGTTGTGGGATGAACATAGTTATACCGTCCTCGGAACCTTATTGCTGCAGCGTATTGCCAAAGAGGAAGTAGCGACGCTACCTGGATTTGGACCCGTATTGCTGCCCGGAAAAATTGGGTTCGTGCATGAGGCATCATGGCGTCTGAATCCCAGTTATATGCCGCCGCAACTCATGGCGGCGATTCGACGGTCACAGCCAGCGGAGCCTTGGATCAGCCTGCACGAGAATACGAATCGATTCCTCATCGCGAGTTCCCCCAACGGCCTGGCTCCCGACTGGACTAGTTGGACTGGGCGTCAATTCGAGCCATTGTCAAAGTCAGAGCGTAAAGGAAGCTACGATGCCATTCGGGTTTATCTTTGGGTTGGCATGCTCAATACGGAGACTCCCGGCGCCACAGCCCTGAAACAGCACTTTCGTTCAATTCAATCTTATTTTGGACCGGACGCCGCCGTGCCCGAAAGTCTGGACATCTACGAAGGTTCGGCTTCCGGTACCGGTCCTGCAGGATTTGCAGCATCTCTATTGCCTCTATTCAATGGCTACGGTGTGGCTCAGGCGCTACGCGACCGGCTTGCATCATCTCGAAAGGAAACACTCGGCTACTTCAGCCAGGCACTGATTCTATTCGGTGAAGGCTGGGACGAGGGCCGATTCTGGTTTGAAGCGGACGGTTCTTTGGTGCCGAAATGGAAAGTATGCCCGTGATGCACATTTTTATTGGCGTGCTCTTCTTGCTGTTGAGCACCGGCGCTCCAGGCACAGCTTATGCGACGGTTAAAACGCAAGGTCAAGCCCAGGCCCGGTTGCTGGAACAGATCAACATGGGCGAGTCCTTGTATCGCGACGATATTATTCTTGATGCGGTAGAAAAGCTCTACCGGGTCGCGCCGCAGCATCTCGAGGGTTTGGCTGCCGAATTGCGCCTGGCCGTCAGGCGCGACCAGTTGGACAAAGCCGCGAGTTTGTTAAAGAAAATAGACGGGCTCGCGCCCGGTTCACAAGTTCATCAAAATAGTCTTAACTTGATGGCGCTTTCGACGTCGGAAGGTGCCCAGACCCTTGCGATGGCACGGCTTTATGCCGCCGCAGGACGGGTTGGGGAAGCGATCAAGCTTTATGACGGGATGTTCAAGGGTGAGTATCCCACCGTGGACTATGCCCTGGAGTATTGGCAAGTTCGTGCGCGCGAACCCGACGGTCGGCCAATCGCTATAGTACGGCTGACAGAGCTATTAGCGAGCTACCCCAGGCATGCCGGCTTACTTGCCGCAGTATCTGGTTTCAATTTCGCCGAAAATAACCCGCAGAAGGCTTTGGAACATCTGCACACGCTGGCAAAGCAGCCCGCTCATCGGGATTTCGCGGCGAGTCAAGAATATGAATATTTATCAACCTTGCGACCGGGTCCGGCAAGCGTGGCGGCATGGATATCCTTTACGGAACGGTATGGCGATCTGGTCGTCGGGTCAAGGGCGCGACAGACGCTCGCTGGAATTGAGAAATTGATAGCGGATCCGATGTGGAATTCTGGGCAGGAAGGCCTCCGTCTTGTGAACCAAGGCAAAAACGCCCAAGCTTTGATTCCGCTGCAAAGAGCAATCAAAGCCTATCCTGACGACGCGGACCTCCATGGAGCGCTAGGCCTGGCTTATTCACGGACGGGAAACCGATCTCAGGCGCTAATTTATTTCGAAAACGCCCGCGCCAAAGAGGTCCGCGCTGACCAGACATCCAAATGGTCGAGTCTCATTAAGTCGACCCGTTATTGGCTGTTGTTGCAAAACGCCGCCGATGCCGTTGAGCAACAGCATTGGGGCGAGGCACAGTCTTTATACCGCCGCGCTCATCGTCTGGATCCGGACGATATACACGCGATAATAGGCTTGGGAGACGTTGCACTGGCAACGGGGCTAAAACAGGACGCCTGGCGCTTCTACCGCCGGGCGCTCGACCGTACGCCGCGTGATGAAGCAGCACAACGAGGCATCGCTCGTTATTTGGCGAGCGAGACGCCTGATCAGGCATTGTCCTTAATAGATGGATTATCCGCGATCCAGCAGGACGCCTTGTCTTCCATCCGTCGCAGCTTTACGCTTGCCATGCTCGATCAACGTGCTGAGCAGGCTCGACGGGGGTCACAATGGTCCGAAGTCGTCGCTGCCTTGTCCGACGCTCAACGCCTTGATTTGAACGATCCTTGGCTAAGCTATCGCTTGGCAATGGCATTTCGACAGGCTGGGCGCCCTCAAGAGGGAATAAGGGCGTTCGAGAAGCACCTGCTTGGACATGTAGGGGAGCCGGTTAGTCAGTATGCATACGCATTATTGTTGGCATCCCTGGACGATCGTGCGGCAGCGAGCGAGTCACTGCATAAGGTCGCTGCCGCGCGCTGGACAGCAGACATGGCGGCGCTGCACATTCGGCTTCAAGATGAAGAACGCATTGACCAAGCAACCAGGCTGTACGAGATGGGGTCGAAATCGGCGGCGGTTGCGCTGCTGGAGACTGCTCCGGCGAGCGTAGCAAGCCGTCTTCAGATTGCCGCATGGTCTTTAGCAGATGGGCACTATCCCAAGGCACTATTCAACTATGGGGCGATTTTGCGGGACGAACCAGAGAATATTAGTGCGAGGCTTGGGCAGCTTGAGACTTGGCTTGCGCAAGGAAAAGTCGAAGCGGTCAGGCTTGGTTTGAAAAATAGGGAGTTGGCGTTGCTAGCAGCGGATTCGAGTGCCCCTAGGGTGGCGGCATTATGGAAAGGTATCGGCGACGACGAGCGCGCTTACTCCATTTTAAACGATGCAGCGTCTCAAACCGATGGACCCGCACCTTTGCTTTTCAGGGATTTGGCGCGTTTAACTGCGCTTGACGATCCCGATAGGGCGCTGGACCACTATGAGAAGGCTATGGCAGACGGCAAGATGTTGCCGCCACGAAGTGAGCGGCAAGGTCGGAATGGCGCCGAATTTACGCGTGCCATGCGCGTGACCCCGACGGACGACTGGCTCACCCGTAGCATTCGAAGCGATGCGGCCAGTTTGTATCAGCTCCATAATCCGACACTCAGCATAGCAAGTGACGTCTGGGGACGGCGTGACGGCACCCCGGGACTCTCGCGACTTAGCGCGAACACAACCATTGCTCAGCTGGACTTACCCATGCGCAACGGAAAGGCATTTCTTCGCGCTGACCACGTCCGGATGAATGCCGGAAGCTTCGAGACCAATCCAGCCGGCGAAAATGATGCGCTTTTCGGGACCTGCCTTTTTAGCGCCGTTGACGCTCAAGCCGTTGACCAGACATTGCCGGGGTGTGGAGGAGGGCTCGAACAGAAAGCTTCCGGAACGAGCTTTGCCGCTGGCTGGCAGGGCGAGCGGCTGGCATTCGACTTGGGGCGAACGCCCCAAGGCTTTGCTGTTACGAACTGGACTGGTGGTGTTAGTTACAAGGGCGACCTGCATTCTTTGGGATGGACGGCGACAGCATCTCGACGACCAATGTCAAACTCATTGCTCTCCTTTGCGGGAACCCAAGACCCGCGCACTGGCGTTACTTGGGGGGGCGTCATGGCGACAGGGATTAGTCTAGGACTTAGCTGGGACAAGGGCGAAGAAAATGGTGTCTGGGCAGATATCAGCCATCACAAGTTGACCGGCAGGAATGTGGCAGACAATCAACGGACCCGCGTGATGGCCGGTTATTACCGCCGCTTAATCAATCAGCCGCGCGAGAGCCTGACCGTTGGCGTTAATTTGATGCACTGGCGCTATCAACGGGACCTGGGGGGATACACCTTGGGTCAAGGCGGCTATTACAGTCCGCAACGCTATAGCTCCGTGTCGCTGCCCATAGGATATGCGCGTCGCCTTGAAAATTGGTCCTTCTTGCTCGAAGGCTCCGTGTCGGCATCTGTGTCGCAAAGTAAAGCTGCAGCGCGGTATCCAGTGCCAGGGCTCATAAACGGCCCCCTCAGCCAACTCGAAAAACTTGGTGTGACTGGACCGTCCTTTGCCGCGGCGAACGGTGTCGGCGCCTCATCCAATAGCGGGAAGGGATACGCGTTGCGCGCTGTCGCAGAGCGTCGCCTGGACAGTCATTGGGTGTTGGGGGGAGGGATCGACCTGCAGCATGGCGAGGACTACGCGCCGAGCCGTTTCATCCTGTACCTCCGCTATACTTTTAAGCCGTGGCAGGGTGATCTCAAACTTCGCCCTGCAAATGTAACGCCATACGCCGACTTCAAATAGCTATGCTTCAATTGTAGTTGGTCAGACACAGTTCGGCGACGTCATCGCGATGGCGTCGCCGCAACGGTTAATAAAGCTTGCGTTAGTTGCGCGCATGTTATAAACTTTAATGCTTACCTGTCCTAGTGGGCGCTCAAGAGCTTTGCTAATAAAGCGCAAGCCGGCGCAATGCAGTACTTCGGCGGGTAATACACGTTTTGTTTTTCGCAAGATTTCAACCTAGGGTTCGATTTTAGTTGGCTTGAAAATCCGGTTTACGGTATCAGGCTGGCGGATGTCGGATCTAACGGGACCAAAACTGGTTGTGTGGCATGTCAATAATGACAAGGCAATGCGGCTAAGTTGGAACAGGAAAAATCATGATCCAAATGCAGACCACGCTGGACGTGGCCGATAACACTGGTGCACGCAGAATCATGTGCATCAAGGTGTTAGGCGGCTCGAAGCGCCGTTATGCCGCTATCGGTGACATTATCAAAGTTAGTGTCAAAGATGCGGCCCCACGCGGGCGCGTCAAAAAGGGCGAGATTTACAACGCTGTAGTGGTTCGCACCGCTAAGGGCGTTCGTCGTAAAGACGGCTCGCTGATCAAGTTCGGCGGCAACGCTGCCGTGTTGCTCAACGCCAAACTGGAACCCATCGGTACCCGTATCTTCGGACCTGTCACGCGCGAATTGCGTACAGAAAAGTTCATGAAGATCGTGTCGCTGGCTCCAGAAGTGCTGTAAGGAGCGAACCATGCAAAAAATCCGTAAAGGCGACGAAGTCATTGTGTTGACTGGTCGCGACAAAAAACGCCGTGGCACCGTGCTGCAACGTGTAGACGCCGACCACGTGTTGGTCGAAGGCATCAATGTCGTCAAGAAACACGTGAAGGCCAATCCTATGGCTGGCTCGCAAGGTGGCATTATCGACAAGACCATGCCCATCCACATTTCGAATGTGGCGCTCTTCAATCCCGAGTCCGGCAAGGCCGATCGCGTTGGGATCAAAGAAGTCGATGGCAGCAAGGTCCGTGTATTCCGTTCCAGCGGCGCCGTCGTTGGCGCCAAGGCTTAAGGGGCGAAGAACATGGCACGTTTACAAGAGTTTTACCGCAGCAAGGTCGCCGCAGACCTGCAAGCACAATTCGGCTACGAAAGCGCAATGCAAGTGCCGCGCATCACCAAGATCACCCTGAACATGGGTGTATCGGAAGCGGTGTCCGACAAGAAAGTCATTGAGCACGCTGTCTCTGACTTGACGAAAATTGCAGGGCAAAAGCCTGTTGTCACGAAAACGAAAAAGGCTATCGCCGGCTTCAAGATCCGTGAAGACTACCCCATCGGTTGCATGGTCACATTGCGTGGCCGCCGCATGTACGAATTCCTGGACCGCCTGGTCGCCGTGGCTCTGCCGCGCGTTCGCGACTTCCGTGGTATTTCGGGTCGTGCGTTCGATGGACGTGGCAACTACAACATCGGGGTGAAAGAGCAACTCATTTTCCCTGAAATCGAATACGACAAAATCGACGCCGTACGTGGGATGAACATCAGCATCACTACTACAGCCAAGACCGACGAAGAAGCCAAGGCATTGCTTACCGCCTTCAGCTTCCCGTTTCGCAATTAAGGGGCGATGACGTGGCAAAACTTTCACTCATCAATCGCGATATCAAACGCGCCAAGCTGGCAGAAAAATTTGCACCCAAGCGCGCTGCGCTGAAGGCGATCATCGACGATCAGTCCAAGACTGACGAAGAACGCTATCAGGCCCGTTTGCAACTGCAACAACTGCCGCGCAATTCCAACCCAACTCGCCAGCGCAATCGTTGCGTTGTCACGGGTCGTTCGCGTGGCGTTTATAGCAAGTTCGGTTTAACTCGCCACAAGCTGCGTGAAATGACGTTGCGTGGCGAAGTGCCGGGCATGACCAAAGCCAGCTGGTAGGAGAAATACAAATGAGCATGAGCGATCCCATCGCCGACATGTTGACCCGCGTGCGTAACGCGCAACAAGTCAATAAAACGTCGGTTAGCATGCCCTCCTCGAAGCTGAAGGTAGCTATTGCTGCCGTGCTGAAAGACGAAGGCTATATCGACAGTTTCCAGATCGGCGGCGAAAAAGCCAAGCCTGTTCTGGAAATCACACTTAAATACTACGCTGGCCGTCCGGTCATCGAACGTATCGACCGCGTTTCGCGTCCTGGGCTGCGTATATATAAAAACAGCAAATCCATTCCTCAAGTGATGAATGGCCTGGGCGTCGCAATCGTGTCGACTCCGCGCGGTGTCATGACCGATCGCAAAGCTCGCGCCAATGGCGTGGGCGGCGAAGTACTTTGCTACGTGGCATAAGGAGAATCATATGTCACGCATTGCAAAATACCCGGTCCCCGTACCCCAAGGCGTAGAAGCCACCATCAGTGCCGATCAAATTGTTGTCAAGGGCCCATTGGGCACCTTGACGCAAGCCCTGAAGGGCGACGTTGCCGTCGTTCAAGATGGTGATCAGCTGACGTTTGCTGTTGCCAACGATTCTCGCGAGGCCAAGGCCATGTCGGGCACGTTGCGCGCGCTGGTTGCCAATATGGTAACTGGTGTCAGCAAAGGCTTCGAGCGTAAACTCACTCTGGTTGGCGTGGGCTTTCGTGCCCAGGTTCAGGGCGACGCGCTGAAGTTGCAACTTGGTTTTTCCCACGACATCCTGCATCCCATGCCCCAAGGCATCAAGGTCGAGTGCCCCACTCAAACCGAGATCGTCATCAAGGGTTCGGACAAACAGGTTGTTGGTCAGGTGGCCGCTGAAATCCGCGCTTACCGCGAACCCGAACCCTACAAGGGCAAGGGCGTGCGTTACGCTGATGAACGCGTCATCATCAAAGAAACCAAGAAGAAATAAGCGCGCAGGCAAGGACGAATTATGGACAAGAGAATCTCCCGTTTGCGTCGTGCAGTGGCGACCCGTCGGAAAATCAGCGAGCTGCGTGTTCACCGCCTCTCTATTTTCCGCTCGAACCTGCACATATACGCGAACATCATTTCGCCGGAAGGCGATCGTGTGCTCGTTAGCGCTTCCACGCTCGAGCCCGAAGTACGCAAAGAACTCGCCGGCAATAGCGCCAACGGTGGTAACGTTGCCGCCGCTGGTCTGGTCGGTAAGCGCGTAGCCGAAAAAGCAAAAGCCGCTGGTATAGAGCTGGTTGCCTTTGATCGTTCGGGCTTTCGTTATCATGGCCGCGTGAAAGCGTTGGCCGACGCCGCGCGTGAAGCCGGCTTGAAATTCTAAGCAAGGAATTATCAAATGGCTAAAGCACAAGGTAAGCACGCCGCAGAGAAAGAAAGCGACGACGGCTTGCGTGAAAAAATGATCGCGGTCAACCGTGTCAGCAAAGTGGTCAAGGGTGGTCGCACCATGAGCTTTGCCGCGTTGACCGTGGTAGGTGATGGCGATGGCCGCATCGGAATGGGCAAAGGTAAAGCCCGTGAAGTGCCCGTCGCTGTTCAAAAAGCAATGGAACAGGCCCGCCGCGGACTGCTCAAGGTCAACCTGAAAAACGGTACCTTGCATCACACGGTTTTTGGCAAGCATGGCGCCGCCACAGTCATGATTTCACCAGCACCTGAAGGTACTGGCGTTATCGCAGGCGGCCCAATGCGCGCTGTATTCGACGTAATGGGCGTGCGTAATGTGGTTGCAAAGAGCCTGGGCTCCAGCAACCCTTACAACATGGTCCGCGCAACGCTTAATGGCTTGCGTGCCTGCTCGACTCCTGCTGACATCGCTGCAAAACGCGGCAAGTCGGTAGAAGATATTCTGGGGTAAGTCATGGCACAGAAGCAAATTAAAGTAACTCTCGTACGTTCTGTTATTGGCACTCACAAATCCCACCGCGCCACAGTTCGCGGTCTGGGCCTGGGTCGCATGAATAGCAGCCGCGTATTGGTCGATACGCCCGAGGTGCGTGGGATGATCCGTAAAGTGGATTACCTCGTCACCGTCTCGGAAGCCTGAAAGGAATCGAGATGTCAGAAACTCAATTAAATACGCTGAAACCAGCCGAAGGCAGCCGTCCAGCTCGCCGCCGTGTTGGTCGCGGAATCGGCTCCGGCTTCGGTAAAACCGCTGGTCGTGGTCACAAAGGTCAAAAATCGCGTACTGGCGGTTTCCACAAGGTTGGTTTTGAAGGCGGTCAAATGCCTTTGCAACGCCGCCTTCCGAAACGTGGCTTTACGGCGATGAACCAACATTTGTCCGCCGAAGTGCGTCTGTCCGACCTCGAGCGCCTGCCTGTCGACCAAGTCGACGTGCAGGTTCTCAAGCAGGCAGGCGTCATTGGCCAAGCCGTGCGTTACGTAAAAGTCATCAAGTCCGGCGAACTGTCGCGCAAGGTTGCCCTTAGCGGAATCAGTGCAACGGCCGGTGCTCGCAGCGCGATCGAAGCTGCTGGCGGCTCGCTGGCTTAAGGGGTAACGGTGGCTAAAGCTCAGGCACAGAGTAAATCAGGTTCCCGATACAGCGATTTAAAACGCCGTATCGTCTTCCTGATACTCGCCCTGGTGGTCTATCGGTTGGGAACGCACATACCCGTGCCGGGCATCAACCCCGACGCGCTGGCCGAACTGTTCCAGCAAAACCAGGACGGTATCCTGGGCTTGTTCAACATGTTCTCGGGCGGCGCGCTGTCGCGGTTCTCCGTGTTCGCACTGGGTATCATGCCTTACATCTCCGCGTCCATCATCATGCAGTTGATGGCGGTCGTGGTGCCTACCCTGGAAGCGATCAAGAAAGAAGGCGAATCGGGCCGACGCAAGATCACCCAGTACACCCGCTACGGCACGGTGTTCCTGGCGCTGATTCAGGCTGTCGGTATCTCGGTAGCCCTCGAATCGCAGCCAGGCCTGGTTATCGATGTTGGCATGATGTTCCGCTTCACAACGGTAGTCACACTGGTTACCGGCACGATGTTCGTGATGTGGTTGGGCGAGCAAATCACCGAGCGCGGTATGGGTAATGGCATTTCCATACTGATTTTCGCCGGTATTGTTGCAGGATTGCCTAGTGCCTTGGCAGGAATGCTGGATCTGGTTCGTACCGACGCCATGTCGGTGCTGTCAGCGCTGTTCATTCTTGTACTGGTTGTTGCGGTTACGTACTTCGTGGTGTTTGTCGAACGCGGCCAGCGCCGCATCACGGTGAACTACGCGAAGCGCCAGGTGGGCAACAAGATCTACGGCGGTCAAAGTTCGCATTTGCCCCTGAAGTTGAACATGGCGGGTGTTATTCCTCCCATCTTCGCCTCATCGATCATCTTGCTTCCTGCAACCGTTACCAGCTGGTTTTCCAGTAACCCGAATATGCGTTGGTTGGGCGATCTCGCGGCGGTACTTTCGCCGGGTCAGCCGCTCTACATTACGCTGTATTCTGCTGCAATTATTTTCTTCTGCTTCTTTTATACGGCCTTGGTGTTCAATAGTCGTGAAACCGCAGATAACCTGAAGAAAAGCGGTGCGTTCGTTCCAGGCATCCGTCCAGGGGACCAGACGTCGCGTTATATCGACAAGATACTGATGCGATTGACCCTGATGGGCGCTCTCTATATAACTCTGGTGTGTTTGTTGCCGGAACTTATGCAGGCTCGCTGGAATGTACCGTTTTATTTTGGTGGCACTTCTTTGTTGATTATCGTGGTGGTGACCATGGACTTCATGGCACAAGCTCAGGCTTACATGATGTCCCATCAATACGACTCGCTGCTCAAGAAGGCCAACTTCAAGGGTGCGGGATTGCCAATGCGGTAAAAAAGAAATGGCAAAAGACGACGTCATTCAAATGCAAGGAGAGGTTCTTGAGAACCTTCCCAACGCAACTTTTCGCGTCAAGCTGGAAAATGGCCACATAGTATTGGGCCACATATCGGGCAAGATGCGTATGCATTACATCCGGATTCTGCCGGGTGACAAGGTTACAGTGGAGCTCACGCCCTATGACCTGTCGCGTGCCAGAATTGTATTCCGCTCTAAATAAGCGGCCGGTTACAGGAAACTAGGAGTCAACCATGAAAGTAATGGCATCGGTAAAACGGATCTGCCGCAACTGCAAGATCATTAAACGTCACGGCGTGGTGCGTGTAATTTGCACCGAACCACGTCATAAGCAGCGTCAAGGCTAATGGCCGACACGCAACGGATTTAACAAGGAACAGTCATGGCCCGTATTGCTGGCATCAACATTCCGCCGCATCAACACGCCGAAATCGGACTTACCGCTATTTTTGGTATTGGTCGTACCCGTGCTCGCAAAATCTGCGAAGCATCTGGTATTGAGCTCTCCAAGAAAGTGAAAGATCTGACAGACGCCGAACTCGAACGTATCCGCGAACACGTCGGTGTGTTCACGGTTGAAGGTGATTTGCGTCGCGAAGTACAATTGTCGATCAAACGTCTGATCGATCTGGGAACTTACCGGGGCATGCGCCACAAGCGTGGCTTGCCTGTACGTGGTCAACGCACCCGTACCAACGCACGCACCCGTAAAGGTCCGCGTCGCGCTGCTGCTTCCCTGAAGAAATAATCGAGGAATAGAAGATGGCGAAAGCTTCCAACAGCGGCGCATCGCGCGTACGCAAGAAAATCAAGAAGAGCGTATCGGACGGCATTGCGCACGTCCATGCGTCCTTCAACAACACGATCATCACCATTACCGACCGTCAAGGCAATGCCTTGTCCTGGGCGACATCCGGTGGTGCGGGCTTTAAAGGCTCGCGCAAGTCCACACCATTCGCGGCGCAGGTTGCAGCGGAATCGGCTGGGCGCGTCGCGTTGGAATATGGTATCAAAACACTTGAAGTTCGCATCAAGGGCCCCGGTCCTGGCCGTGAATCATCGGTGCGTGCTCTGAATGCCCTGGGTATTAAAATCTCCAGCATTTCAGATATCACGCCGGTGCCTCATAACGGCTGCCGTCCGCCCAAGCGTCGTCGCATCTAAGGGGAAGCATCTTGGCACGTTATATTGGACCTAAATGCAAACTCTCGCGTCGCGAGGGTACAGATCTATTTTTAAAGAGCTCGCGCCGCTCGCTCGACTCGAAATGCAAAATCGAGTCCAAGCCTGGTCAGCATGGCCGTACATCGGGCGCTCGTACGTCCGACTACGGTTTGCAGTTGCGCGAAAAGCAAAAGCTCAAGCGCATGTACGGTGTGTTGGAAAAACAATTCCGCAAGTATTTCTTTGAAGCTGAGCGTCGTCGTGGCAACACTGGCGAGACCCTGATTCAATTGCTGGAATCGCGTCTGGACAACGTCGTCTACCGCATGGGCTTTGGCTCGACGCGTGCTGAAGCACGTCAGTTGGTGAATCACCGCTCCGTTGAAATCAATGGCCGCACAGCCGACATCGCTTCGATGCTCGTCAAGGCTGGCGACGTTATCTCGATCCGCGAAAAGGCGAAAGCCCAGCTGCGCATTCGTGAATCGCTAGACCTTGCAACAGGCCAGGGCCTGCCGCAGTGGGTCGACGTCGACACCGGCAAGCTGACAGGTACCTTCAAACAGGTTCCTGATCGTGCTGATGTTGCCCGCGACGTCAACGAATCGATGGTTGTCGAGTTGTACTCGCGCTAATTGATACAAGCAGCAAAGCAGCAAATCGCAGTATTGCAACAGCCCACTTCTCCAGTTCACTGGTAAGTGGGCTTTGCGATGCCGCAAGAATCATCCCAATCAGTTCATCAGCCTTATCGGTGTAACGAGCCGAGGGTATTGAAAAGGAACACACATGTCGTCACTAGGTTTTCTTAAACCCCGTTCTATTGAAGTCGTGCCTGTCGGCAAGAATCACGCGAAAATCGTGATGGAGCCGTTCGAGCGCGGCTACGGACACACACTGGGCAATGCCCTGCGTCGCATCCTGTTGTCATCCATGGCCGGCTATGCGCCTACCGAAGTACAGATGACCGGTGTCGTGCATGAATATTCGACCATTGCCGGCGTACGTGAAGACGTTGTCGACATCTTGTTGAATCTGAAAGGCGTCGTGTTCAAGCTGCATAACCGCGAAGAAGTCACGCTGGTTCTTCGCAAGCAGGGTCAAGGCATCGTGCTGGCCAGCGATATCGAACTGCCGCACGACGTTGAAATCATCAACCCTGACCATGTCATTGCCACGCTTACCGAAGCCGGCAAGCTTGAAATGCAGATCAAGGTAGAGCAGGGTCGTGGCTACGTCCCGGGCAATGTGCGCGCGCTGGTCGATGATCGCACTCACACCATTGGCCGTATCGTGCTCGACGCATCGTACAGCCCTGTGCGCCGTGTCAGCTATTCGGTCGAAAGCGCTCGTGTTGAACAGCGCACCGACCTGGACAAGCTGGTTCTGGACATCCAGACCAACGGTGTTGTGTCGCCCGAAGAAGCGGTACGTCAGTCGGCACGCATCCTGATGGACCAGATCTCTGTATTTGCCGCCCTGGAAGGCGCCGGCGATTACGCCGACAGCCCTCGAGGTCCCGGCGGCAATGCTCCACAAATCGATCCAGTGCTGCTGCGCCCGGTCGACGATCTGGAACTTACCGTTCGCTCTGCCAACTGCCTGAAAGCCGAAAACATCTACTACATCGGCGATCTGATCCAGCGCACAGAAAACGAATTGCTCAAAACGCCTAACCTGGGCCGCAAGTCCTTGAATGAAATCAAGGAAGTCCTTGCCGCACGTGGCTTGACGTTGGGCATGAAGCTCGAAAACTGGCCACCAGTCGGCCTGGAACGTCCTTAAGTTGTTGGAATAGATATCGGATTACGGCTTCAGTCGTGGTAGTCCGATATCGGTATCGCCATTCATGTATCTAAAGGATTTTGGCACAGTCGTGTTAGAATCCTGCCCGCACCCGGCCCGCAGCACTGCTGATAGAAGAGCCGGTTAACCAACGGAATTGTCCGTTAAACAGATTCAAAGGAAAACATCATGCGTCACCGTAGTGGTTTGCGTAAATTAAATCGCACCAGCAGTCACCGTTTGGCTATGTTCCGCAACATGGCTGTTTCGTTGCTGACACACGAAGCCATCAAGACAACCTTGCCGAAAGCCAAGGAATTGCGTCGCGTCGTCGAGCCCCTCATCACGCTGGGCAAAGAGCCCACGCTGGCCAACAAGCGCCTTGCGTTTGCCCGTCTGCGCGACCGCGATGCCGTGGTCAAACTGTTTGCTGAAATCGGTCCTCGCTACAAAGAACGTAACGGCGGCTACACCCGTGTCCTGAAAATGGGTTTCCGTCAGGGCGACAACGCTCCGATGGCGTTCATGGAACTGGTTGACCGTCCTGAAGTCGAAGAAACCGACGCTGAATAAGCGACGCGGATCTGCAGTAGTTCAAACGGGCTTTCGGGCCCGTTTTTTATAGGTAGAATGGATTGTTGCCAACGATCTCAGGATTCCCTTCGTGAGCACCTTCACTTCGCCCGACCATTCCCACGATCGCGCCGAGGCGCCCGATACAGGCAGCGGCCGCGCTACGCTTGCCCCAGCCGACGACGTGGTGATCCTGCTCAGCAATGCCCCCGATTTACTGCTCGCCAAGCGTATCGCCCATGTCCTGGTGGAAGAACATCTCGCCGCCTGCGTGAACCTTGGCGGCACTGTGTTGTCCATGTATATGTGGGAAGGCGTACTGGAAGGCACCGAAGAAATTCCGCTTACGATAAAAACCACGATTGCGCGGGCTCCACAGCTCGTAGCGCGACTGGCCCAGCTACACCCTTACGAAGTCCCTGAAATCCTCGTCCTGCCCGTCTCAGGCGGTTCGACGAGCTATCTGGATTGGTGTCGCAGCCAAACCGTGTCGGATCCGTCCAGCACTTGAACACAAAGGACGCGAGGCGTCCAAGAGGAAGTACAGATGTCGTATTTGGCGCTGGCCAACGCAGTGATGCAAACTCCCCTTGACACCAGGCAACCGGCGCCGCCTCTACCGGATTCACGCGCATTGCTGCCGATACACCGAATCGTCTGGGCCTTTCTGGCTGCCTTGATGCTGGCTCTGGCCTTTCTGCCCGCCGGATCGGTGCGCGCAGAAGACGAGTTCCTCGACCCCGAAAAAGCGTTCGTGTTTTCCGCGGCGATGACCACGCCGACACAACTGGATGTGCATTTTGTGATCGCACCGAAGTACTACATGTACCGGGAACGATTTGAATTTGCGCTTGCACCCGACTCCTCTCCCAGCGTACTGGGCAACGCTGTCTACCCCGCGGGAAAGGTCACGTACGATCCGACCTTCGAGAAAGATCTGGAAGTCTACTATGACCAGGTAACGGTCACTCTGCCTCTGACCGCCGGCGCAGGCCAGCCGCTGCGTCTGGCCATCACCAGCCAGGGCTGTGCCGATGCCGGCCTATGCTATCCACCCATGACGCGGGAAATCACCCTTACGCCCACAGACACCGGGTACCGGGCGGATGGACCCGGGGTGGTTGCTAGCGTGCCGGCGGCAAAGCCCCAATTGGCACAGGCAAAGAGCGTGGCTGCATCAGCGCAAGCGGCGAACGCCGCCAGCACGACAAGCTTGGGTAGTGCGCTGAACCTCGGCGACACGGGTTTCGCGGCCTACCTCGCACAGGCCGGTTGGTTCCAGGTCATTGCCCTATGCCTGCTGCTGGGCTTGCTGCTGTCCTTCACGCCTTGCGTGCTGCCCATGGTGCCTATTCTGCTGGCCATTGTTGCGGGCGATGCGGGTCAGGGCAGGAAGGTCTCCCGTTGGCGCGGCTTGTCTCTGGCTGCGGTGTTCGTGCTGGGCATGTCCCTGGTCTATACGGCGCTAGGTGTCGCTGCGGGGTTGATTGGCGCCAGCTTGGCGGTTTGGCTGCAGACGCCCTGGGTTCTGACCTTATTCGCGGTCATCCTGGTCGTGCTCGCGTTGGCAATGTTCGATGTATTCACCTTGCAGGCCCCTACGGGAATGCAGACGGCTTTGAATGCGCGCCTGTCCCGGATTCCGGGTGGGCGCTATGGTGGCGTGTTCGCCATGGGCATGCTGTCCGCGCTCATCGTCGGGCCCTGCGTGGCGGCTCCACTCGCGGGCGTGTTGCTGTTCATTTCCCAGACAGGGGATCTGGTGCTGGGCGGAACGGCATTGTTTGCCATGGCCTGGGGCGAGGGCTTGCTGTTGCTGGCCGTGGGCGCTTCATCGGGCGCGTTGCTGCCCAAATCAGGCCCGTGGATGAATGGCGTCAAGCGTCTTTTCGGCGTTTTGCTGCTTGCCACCGCGTGGTGGATGGTGAATCCGATACTGCCCGCGTGGATAATGATGCTCGGCTGGGCTTTCCTTGCCTTGTGGAGCGCTGTCATGCTGGGCGCCTTCGATGCCATGCCCGCCGGAACAGGAGCCGGGCGTCTGGCTAACCGCGCATTGGGTCTGATGCTGGCACTTTGGGCGGTGATTCTGGTGGTGGGCGTAATGGCCGGCGCGCGCGATGTGCTAAGGCCGCTGGCGCCGCTTACGGCGTCGTCTCAAGGTTCGGGCGTCGTAGCAGCCACACACCCGGAGTTCACGCAGGTGACTTCAGTCGCACAGCTGGACAATCTGCTGGCCAATACCAACCGGCCGGTCATGCTGGATTTCTATGCGGACTGGTGCGTGTCGTGCATAGAAATGGAGCGGTTCACCTTTAGCGATTCCGCAGTGGCGGGGCAGATGTCGCAGTTCTTGCTGGTGCAGGCCGACGTTACCAAAAACTCCCCGGAAGACCGGGAACTGCTGAAACGATTCAAGTTGTTTGGCCCGCCGGGGATTATCTTCTTTGATGAGCAGGGCAAGGAATTGCACGAGGCCCGCGTGGTCGGCTTCAAGAACGCCCGCGATTTCGGGGCGGTGCTGGAGCGCGTGCTTACCCAAGGGTAGATGTGTTTTCACTCTGGCGAGTGGGCTTTTTGTGGAAGATGGGTTGCTTGCGTTGAGTAGCGTTCTTGTGTTCGGCTATGTGACTGTGTTCTTGCGTGATGCTATTTTGCTGCGTGGAGGTATCTTGCGGCATGAAGTTATTCTATGCATGAAGCTATCTTTCTAGCTCCGCGTGTCAGGTCCTGTGGGGCCCTGTTGCGCTTCTCGTTGCCGGTTCATCGCCCTGCGGCGCCGAACATCGCATCGCCTTGCTCATCCGCCCGTCCGGGCTCCTTTCGCCTACGGCTTGCTCGTGTTAATGGCCAATTAAAATGACCCACTAATGGCCAATAGTTTTGACCCACCTGACGGTGGCTGCAAAGCCATGAAACGTGTAGCGTTCCTGCCATATAAAAGACAACGGGAGCGCGTCAGTGAAGGAGTGGGTAGTGATACACAAGATCAAAGGGCTGTATGACCGGGGCAAGGGGCTGTCGATCCGTGCCATTAGTCGGGAACTGCGTATTCCGGTGAAGATGACCGCTGATTCCGGTCTATCGTGACCGCTGCGCATTCGATGATGTTACGTGTTCAGATTGTATAGGTAGCGGTCACGATAGGTCGGTGGTTTTCTCCTTTTTGCTTA
>NZ_PDNW01000020.1 GCF_002849655.1 Pollutimonas subterranea | reverse complement strand
GTTGGCTCCTATCGGGTATATTCCACCGGCAGAAGCTGAAGAAAATTATTATCGGCAACTGACTGAAAAGGTCGCTGTCGAGGTCTGACTTAAACCAACCGGCCTCCACGAAAGCCGGGGCGCTTCACTCAAAGGCCTTGGTCACACGGTCAGCATCAATTTTCCCTACTACGGCGGCGAGCTAATTAAGCGTCACTCAAAGCCCGAGGAGGGCATTGACAGCATCTTCGTAGAAGTGAACAAAAAACTCTTCATCGATACATCGACGTTTCGTAAAACTGAGGGATTCGCGGCAGTCCAGAACTCGGCGACATCGATGATGCAGGCATTGGTCGATTATGCACGCTCCAAAAATTAACGCTGTTTCCTAGCCGATAAAACGTTACGCCAATTGCGTAGGGTGAACACGGTCTTAAGGAAATCACGGGTAGGAGTCCGTGCCCATTAAGGAAAAAGTAAGTTATTCAGTAATGCAACCCCAAGGACATCTTTACGCCAACGATTATTTGTCTGACACGACGTCCTTGTCCGTTTAGCCCTAAAGAGGAATAAAAATGCATAAAGTCCGATCCCTAGTCTTGTTGTTCGCGTGCCTGGTGGTGTCAGGTGCCGTTTTAGCCCAGTCGCCGAGCAGGACATTTAGGCTGGTTATCCCATTTAGCGCTGGTGGACAACTGGATGTTATGGGCAGGATTGTTGCGGTATCCCTGGGAGAGGCTTTGCAAGCCAATGTCGTCGTCGAAAACCTGCCGGGCGCAGGGGGCGTAATTGGCGCGCGAAGGGTGTTAAAGGAGCCTGCCGATGGCCTCACGATATTCGAAGGCACCCCTAGCCAGCTTGTGCTTGCCGGTATGGTAAATAAGGAAAATGCGATCAAGAGCACAGACTTTGTACCCATTCACATGATAGGTACGTCTCCTTACGTGATCTTCGCCCGAAGTGGCTTGCAGGCCAAAAACGCTGATGAGTTGGCTACCCTTGCCAAAGAATCCGCAAAGGATGGCGTTCCCCTAAGTTATGCAAGCGTGGGGGTAGGGACCCTCAATCACGTATTAGGCGAAGAGCTATCTCGCCGAATGGGGGCTCCTTTGTTGCATGTTCCTTATAAAGGGGGCGCGGATGTCGTGCGGGATCTTGCAGGAGGTCGCGTCGATCTTTTTATCAATATGTACACAGCGCAACACATGTCAATGGCCGAGAGCGGCAGATTCAACTTCATCACCGCGCTTTCGCCAGAGAGGCAAGACAGGTTGCCTAACGTGCCATCGAGCGATGAGAGCAGCTCGTTGAAGGGATTTTATGCGTCGCTGTGGACGGGGCTCTTCGTAAAAGCGGGGACGCCTGCCCCTATCCTCGCTGAACTTAACCAGGCGATGGCAAAGGTGCTTTCTGATCCAGTGGTACAGAAGACTCTCATGGAGCAGACCGCTACCCCAGCGGCCAAACCGGCGCCGTCTGTGGACGTCGTTTCCGCCGAATACGAGAAAGGCATCCAGGAATTTAGCGAACTCGGCAAGTCGGCGGGTCTTTAAACCGAAAGCGCACTAGACCGAGCAGTCAAAGAGGCGGCTTGGTCTAGGCAGTAACGCAGGGGCGGGATCTCTCAGTTGCCCAGCTGATGGTTCAGTCCGAGAAGGCAGCAAAAAAATAAGTATGGCTTAGGCGGCGTGCTTGATTAACGCACTAGCCAACGCTAAGCGAATGCCTGACCACTACGCGGTTCTCTGCTTTATTTGCCCTCTCTTCACTATCAACGCTAGAAGGGAATGGGACATTGCCACGCAGGTGACGTCGTCGACTCATTAGGTGGGTAGCCCAATCTCATAAGCCTCCGGGAACTTAGCCGCCAAATAAGTTGCGCTGTATCAATTGCAAATGCCCAAAGAGCAAATCCCTAGCCAGTCCGGCGTCCCGGTCAGTGAGCGCTTCGACAATCGCCCGATGTTGCAGCTCGTATTGTCGCCGGGTCTCTGGCGTCAAGGAAATGCGTTTTAATCGCCCCCACTCCCCTTGCTCGAGGACTTTATTCGTGAGCTCCAACAGCTGCACGAAAAAGGAATTATGGCTAGCAACGGCGAACGCTTTATGCAGCTCTTCGTCCCAGTGCTCGAAAGCCTCAATACTATTTGCCGCTTCAGCCTGTTCCAGGCAGACAAGCATATGCTTGAAATCGGCACCGGTCGAGTGCTGCACAATCAAGCCGGGCATTAAGGGTTCGATGAGTAGCCGAGCCACCATCAGCTCAGCGTGGCCACCGCCGGCCACGATTTAAGCAAGGCGAAGACAGTGGCGCCTACCTGCGCGGCCAAGATACGAACGGACGCTCGGAGGCCTTTTTCTGCATGGGACTGTGCGAGGTCTTTTCTTCGGCTGGGGCGGTTGGCCTCACAGGCGCTGCCGTGATTTACAAGCATGTGCGTTGCGGCGTATCCCATGAAGGGCGCTGACGGCGGCCAGCAAGGCGCTGCTTACCGCTATCGACTGCGTCGCCACCACCGCCAGCAGCCAGCCACCGTTAATGCCCCGGTCAAGCGCAGGTTTGTCGCGCTTGACCGTCAGCGCCATGAATATCGAATAGGTGAGGACGAACCAGAGCACCACGGCGAAGGCCCACAGAACCAGGCCGAAATGCGTATCGTGGATCAAAACCATGAATTGACAAGCCAGAATGGACGTGGCCGCGACGGTCGTGAAAAAACCGGGTGCACGAAGATGATCCTGCAAGTCACCAAAGAAGACACGCGGATATAGAACGGCACGCGCCACCGTCAGTGCCCATAACACGCCATACAGGCCTATGTTCAGCCAGAACAGCGCCTGGGCGACCGGGACGAACCCCAGTACGTAGGCACTCAAGGACACAATGCCGGTAGCCATGACCATGCCGAAGTTCGCCGGCGACATTCCAGCCAGCCCGGCTGGCATCTCAATACGGCCGGCTGCCGCGGCATCGGGCCTTGCGGTATCCCGGGTCGGAGCGGGGGAATTTATCGTTTTCATGCGTAATTCGACCTGTTCTGGGCAGTAAGCCGCATTCTACGCTCCGTACAAGGTAAAATATTTGGTTCACCCTAACTTGCGCCATCGCAAGCTCAACACATTCAGGAAAAGTTATGGAAGCCGAACGTCAAAACCAACTCGCCGCCCGCCTGCAAGACTACGCGGACCGCCAGCTGGCACTACGGGGGTATCTTTGACTACGATGCCAAGTCCGAACGCCTGCACGTTGTAAACGCCGAACTCGAAAGCGCCGAGGTCTGGAATGACCCCAAGCACGCACAAGAGCTGGGTCGCGAAAAGAAAAGCCTGGAAAACACCGTTCACACGCTGACCGAGATAGGCATTGGCCTGACCGACGCTCAGGAACTGTTCGACATGGCTGCCGAAGACGATGACGAGGCAACATTGCTTGCCATCGAAAACGATATCGAAACGCTCGGAACGCGGCTCGAAGATCTCGAATTCAGGCGCATGTTCTCCAATCCGGCCGACCCGCTGAATTGCTTCATGGACATCCAGGCCGGCGCCGGGGGCACCGAAGCGCAAGACTGGGCGTCCATATTGCTGCGCCAATACCTGCGCTATTGCGAACGCAAGGATTTCAAGGTCGAAGTACTTGAAGAGTCCGATGGCGAAGTTGCGGGCATCAAATCGGCCACTATCAAGATCCTCGGCGATTACGCCTTTGGCTACCTGCGCACCGAGACCGGTGTGCACCGCCTCGTGCGCAAAAGCCCATTCGATTCCGCCAATGGGCGCCACACCTCGTTTGCCAGCGTATTCGTCTACCCGGAGATCGATGATTCGGTCGAGATCGAGATAAATCCGGCCGACTTGCGGGTGGATACCTATCGCGCCAGTGGTGCAGGCGGCCAGCACATAAACAAAACCGATTCTGCGGTGCGCCTGACCCACATGCCCACCGGCATCGTGGTGCAATGCCAGAACGACCGCTCCCAGCATCGCAACCGCGCCGAAGCCATGCAGATGCTCAAGTCACGGTTATATGAATTGGAAATGCGCAACCGCATGGCCGAACAGCAGAAAATGGAAGATTCCAAGACCGATGTCGGCTGGGGCCATCAGATCCGCTCTTACGTGCTCGATCAAAGTCGCATCAAAGACCTGCGCACCAACGTAGAAATATCAAATACCCAGAAAGTGCTGGATGGCGATCTGGACCCGTTCATTCAAGCCAGTCTCAAGCAAGGGGTATAAATATGGAAGCATCGACTGTCGCCATCGTCACCGGCGCCTCACGCGGCCTGGGCCAGGCATTGGTCACCAGCCTGCTGAAATCCGGCACCCAGGTCATCAGCATTGCTCGCAATGAAAACGCTGAACTGGCCGAGCAGGCCTCTGCCTGTGGGGCCGTGCTGCAGCAAGTCCGGGCCGACCTGTCCGATCCATCGGCCGCACAGGCGTGTGCCGACCGTATTGCGGCCGACCTGCCGCGCCAGGCACAACGCTATCTGCTCATCAATAACGCTGGAACGGTCGAACCCATCAGCCAGGCTGGCGATCTTGCCGACGCCGGCGCGATTGCCCAGGCATTCAACCTGAACGTGACCAGCGTCATTGTGCTGATTGCTTCCTTTCTTCGTGCCACACCGGCCGCAGCAGACCGCCGTATACTCAATATATCCTCCGGCGCGGGCCGCAACCCCACGCCCGGCTGGGGCGTATATTGCGCGACGAAAGCTGCGCTGGATCACTACACCCAGGTGCTGAATGCCGAAGACCATGGTGTCCGGGTCGCATCCCTGGCACCGGGCGTCATCGACACCGGAATGCAAGCGAAAATACGAAGCAGCGACTCCAGCCAATTTCCCAGTGTGGAACGCTTCGCCCAGATGCATGAGCAAGGCCAGCTGCCCTCTCCCGAGGCCGTAGCCGAAAAAATACTGCGCTACATCGCCAACGACAGCTTCGGCACCACCGTGCTCGACGACATCCGAAATCACGCTTGAAACCATACACAATGAACGAACCTACGCCATCCCCACTTGCCATCGACGAGAACCACCTGATCGCGGAACGCCGCAGCAAACTGGCAAAATTACGCGCTTCCGGCGTGGCCTATCCCAATGACTTCCGTCCAGACAGCAGCGCCGCAGCGCTGCATTCAGACTACGACGCGCTCGATAAAGACGCGTTGGCGGAAGTCGCCAAGCACGTCACCGTAGCCGGTCGCATGATGCTCAAGCGGGTGATGGGCAAAGCCAGCTTTGCCACCCTGCAAGACAGCACCGGCCGCATCCAGATTTTCCTTGACAGGAACAACATCGGCGAAGACGTCTACGCACAGTTCAAGACCTGGGATATCGGCGACATCATTGGTATAGAAGGCACGGTATTCAAGACGAACAAGGGCGAACTGTCCGTACACGCCACGACTGTCCGGCTGCTTTCCAAGTCGCTACGTCCCCTGCCCGACAAGTTCCACGGCGTGGCAGACCAGGAATTGCGCTATCGCCAGCGCTATGTCGATCTCATCATGACCGAGGAAACGCGCCGTACCTTTGTCGCGCGCAGCAAGGCCATGGGCAGCATCCGCCAGTTCATGCTCGATGCCGGCTTCCTGGAAGTCGAAACGCCCATGCTGCACCCCATACCCGGAGGCGCGGCCGCCAAGCCGTTTGTCACGCATCACAATGCGCTCGACATGCAGATGTTCCTGCGCATCGCGCCCGAGCTCTACCTTAAGCGTCTGGTCGTGGGCGGCTTCGACCGCGTCTTCGAAGTAAACCGCAATTTCCGCAATGAAGGGGTCAGCCCCCGTCATAACCCGGAATTCACCATGATGGAGTTCTATGCGGCCTACACCGACTATCGGTGGCTTATGGACTTTACCGAGTCGCTGATACGCGAAGCAGCCATTGCGGCCACGGGCAGCGCCGTACTAACTTATCAGGAAAAAACGGTCGACCTCAGCCAGCCGTTTGACCGCCTGACTATCGTGCAGGCCATTCTAAAATATGCCCCGGCTTATACCGAGGCGCAATTGCGCGATGTAAGCTTCCTGCGTACCGAACTCAAACGCATGGGCGCCGACGTTGACGGCCCGGTACTTGCGCGTGCCGGCATCGGTGCGCTGCAACTGGCCTTGTTCGAAGAAACAGCCGAAGCCAAGCTCTGGAACCCCACCTATATCATTGACTATCCGATCGAGGTCTCGCCACTTGCACGGGCGTCCGACACACAGGACGGCGTCACCGAACGCTTCGAGCTCTTCATGACGGGCCGGGAAATTGCCAATGGCTTTTCGGAGCTGAATGATCCTGAAGATCAGGCTGCACGATTCCTGGCACAAGTGGAAGCCAAGGACGCAGGCGACGAAGAAGCCATGTTCTATGACGCCGACTACATCCGCGCCCTGGAATACGGCATGCCCCCTACGGGTGGTTGCGGAATCGGCATCGACCGGCTGGTCATGCTGCTGACCGACAGCGCCAGCATCCGGGATGTCATTCTATTCCCGCACCTGCGCAAGGAAGACTAGCCTCGGCATCCGCCGTAGTTGACGATGGTATCCGCCAACTACGGCCACCGCGCATCCTGCATGCGCGATTTTCAAGCAAGCCGTGTCATGGCGGAAGCCCACTTATGGGCAACTGCCGGCGAAGCAATGCAGCTGGCCTTGTCGGTGACAACGCGCACGGCTCGTTCCAGCAGCTGGATATCGGCCTCGTGCTGTCGTGCGACGTGCGGATCTTCGAAAAATATGACGCGCTGGCAACGGCGTTCAAGCACCAGCTCGGCAATTTGCGCATCACCGCCCAAGGGGCCGCTTAAATATGGCTGGACCCATGGCTTTCCCTTCGGCCAGCCACGAGACCATGCCAGCTCATTCAAACGCGAACCGGTTGTTCCGGTGCCTACCCGAGTCGCGAAACGGGACAGCAGGCCAAAATGCGCGCTGGCAAACTGCACCATTTGGTCTTTCAGGGCATCGTGGGCGATCATGGCCAGCGTCTGGCCGGAAAAATCAAACATGGCCTGCAAAGCAGGATCCGGGTCGAAACCCGCTGAAAGGCGTTCGACCTCGATCCATTCAATGGCCCCCATCAGGGTCGAGACAAACGGACGGCCATGCGTAATGCACTGGCGTTTCAATGCCAACGCTTCAGGAAAAATGGATGACGGATCAACGGGATCGATAAGATAGATGGCCCCGTCAAAAGGCGCCGCGCCGTCGCGGCCCTCGGTGACCCTTGCCACCAACTTCATGAGACCGCCTTCGCGGCCGTACGGATAGCGGATCAGGCCTGGATAAGCCTCGAGTAGATCGGAACGCTGTATGGCATCGTAAGTGCGCCCTACGGTGTGCAGTTCGATGCCCAGCTCGCGTATGCCAGCGGCCGAGCGTTCCAGCCATTCAAAAATTGCGGCGCCGTAAGTTTCGTGGTGCAGACGATTTGCGGCCAATCCGAAGCGTAAAGTAGTGGTAGGCATGCTCGAGATAGAAAATTGATAGGTTCAATCACTATACCCGAGCCTGGCCAACTGAATATGACGGTACCGCTTCAATAGCCCCTGCGTTTAACCAGCTCCATCAGACCGTGAACGACTCGCCGCAGCCGCAAGTGGCTTTTTCATTGGGGTTGGTAAACCTGAAGCCTTCGTTGAGACCCTCACGGCCATAGTCGAGCTGTGTGCCTTCGAGGAAAGGCAAGCTTTTCGGGTCGATAAATACCTTGACGCCGAATTGCTCGACGACTTGGTCGCCGGCAGCGGGTTCGTCGACGTACTCGAGCTTGTAGGCCATGCCCGAACATCCTGTCGTACGAACGCCCAGGCGCAAGCCCAGCCCCTTTCCACGTTTCTCGATATACCGGCTGATATGGTCAGCCGCCTGTTGTGTAAGCGTAATTCCCATGATTAGTCCTGGTGCTTTTCCTTGTAGTTCCGGACCGCCGCCTTGATGGCATCTTCGGCCAGAATGGAACAGTGAATCTTTACCGGCGGTAAAGCAAGTTCCCGTGCAATTTCCGTATTGCGGATTTCCATTGCCTGATCCAAGGTCTTTCCCTTGACCCACTCGGTGATGAGCGAGCTTGAAGCAATTGCTGAACCGCAACCATACGTTTTGAATCGTGCATCTTCAATGATACCCGATTCGTTGACCTTGATTTGAAGCTTCATGACCTCACCGTCGGTGGGCTTGCCGACCATGCCGGTGCCCACGCGGATATCGTCCTTGTCGAACGCACCAACATTGCGCGGGTTCTCGTAGTGATCGAGCACTTTATCGCTATAAGCCATTGTGACGCGTATCCTTTGCTTTAATTCTCGGCCCACTGCACCGCATCGATGTCTATGCCTTCCTGGGCCATTTCCCACAATGGCGATATATCGCGCAGCCTTCCCACATGGGTCGTAAGCAGATCGATGGCGAAATCGACGTCAGCGGACGTGGTATAGCGCCCCAGCGTAAACCGGATGGAACTGTGTGCGAGTTCGTCGCTGCGGCCCAGCGCGCGCAGTACGTACGACGGCTCAAGGCTGGCCGACGTACACGCGGAACCGCTGGAAACAGCGAGCTCTTTGAGAGCCATGATCAGCGACTCACCTTCGATGTAGTTGAAGCTGACATTCAAGTTATGCGCCACGCGTTTCGTGACGTCGCCATTCAGGTAGACCTCTTCCATCCTGGACAGCCCCTCCCAGAGCCGGTCGCGCAGCACACCGATGCGGTCGTTCTCGGCCTGCATTTCGAGCCGCGCCAAGCGGAATGCCTCGCCCATGCCGACGATTTGATGCGGTGCCAGGGTGCCAGAGCGGAAACCCCGCTCGTGGCCGCCGCCGTGCATTTGCGCTTCGAGGCGTATGCGCGGCTTGCGGCTTATATATAAGGCACCGACGCCCTTGGGCCCATAGGTCTTGTGCGCTGAAAACGACATCAGGTCTACCTTGAGCGTCTGGAGATCGATATCGATCTTGCCGGTGGCTTGTGCGGCATCGACATGGAAAACCACACCCTTCTCGCGGCATATTTCTGCCAGCGCCGCAATGTCTTGCACCACACCGATTTCATTATTGACGAACATCACCGAAGCCAGGATGGTGTCGGGCCGCAGTGCCGCCCTGAACAGTTCCGGATCCAGCAGGCCGTTATCGTCCACCGGAAGATAGGTAACTTCGTAACCCTGTCGCTCAAGTTCGCGGCATGTATCCAGGACCGCCTTGTGCTCGGTCTGGACCGTGACGATGTGCTTGCCCCGTGTTGAATAGAAGGCGGCCGCGCCTTTCAATGCAAGATTATTGGACTCGGTGGCACCGGACGTCCAGACGATTTCGCGCGGATCGGCGTTGACCAGCTCGGCCACCTGGGTGCGCGCAAGCTCGACGGCCTCTTCGGCATCCCACCCATAGCCGTGGCTACGCGATGCGGGATTACCAAAGTTCTCGTACAGCCACGGTATCATCTTCTCGACCACCCGCGGATCAACCGGCGTAGTGGCGGAATAGTCGAAATAGACGGGTCGCGATGACATGGAACGGAGCTCCTGGGGTTTAGGCGGGCGCAATGGACTTTATGGATATGCTTGCGGGGCGGTCGACGCGTACGGCTTTTTGCTCTTTGCTTGCTTCCTGCAGCAAACGCATACGCTGCTGATCGACCAGATCCTGCAATGACACCGAATCCAGATAATCTACCATTTTACGATTCAATGTGGACCAGAGTTCGTGCGTCATGCACTTGCCGCTATTACCGTTGCGGCCAATATTGCAATCTTCCTTGCCCCCGCAACTCGTGGCGTCCAGCGGCTCGTCCACGGCGAAAATGATGTCGGCGACTGTGATATTACGCGCAAGCCGTGCCAGCGAATACCCACCCCCCGGGCCGCGCATGCTGTCGACCAGTTCATGGCGACGCAGCTTTCCGAAGAGCTGTTCAAGATAGGATAGCGATATATTCTGGCGATCGCTGATGCCGGCCAGAGTAACGGGACCGCTTTGCTGACGTAATGCCAAGTCGATCATGGCGGTCACGGCGAAACGCCCTTTGGTCGTTAAACGCATGGTGAATTCCTTGCCCAAGCTAGTGAGGATGAAATCAGCCGGTAGGCCATACCCGACTAATTAACTCAAGTATAGCTAATTCCCGACCAATTTGCTAGGGTAATTGCACAAGCGAGCGAACGATCGCGCCATCGTGGGCACCACGCAAAAAAACCGTGCCATGGCACGGTTTTCAGTTGTGGATCGTGAAGGAAACTATGCCGCCTGATACTGGGTAGCGCGCTTGCGCACCATTTCAAGGACACCCTGACAGGCGTCTTCCAGGTAATCGAGCACTTTGCCGAACCCTTCGGGACCGCCATAGTAGGGATCGGGCACCGTAGCCTCTTCAAATTCATTGGCAAAGCGCATTAACAGCATGAGCTTGTGCTGATAGATTTTCGGGCATTGCTGCTGCATGGCCGAAAGATTTTCCCAGTCCATGGCAAGAATAAGGTCGAATTCCCGGAAGTCGTCGGCGGTGATCTGCCGCGCAACACAGTGGGATAATTCGTAGCCTCGTTTGCGCGCAGCAGCCTGCGCGCGAGCGTCGGGCGCCTCGCCAATATGAAAGCTGTGGGTGCCAGCCGAATCTACGCCCACGACCTCAGAGAGCCCCGCCTCGTCGATTAAACGGCGAAAGACACCCTCTGCGCTTGGCGAGCGACAGATATTACCCATGCAAACGAAAAGTACCTTAGTCATCATAGGCAAGAGTGTGAGGGAAAACCCGCAATAAGGCAAGAGTTTTTGCAAGGCCACATTTACGTCGACGTACTCATTGACAAAAATAAAAACATAACGCTACCAAGACCTTACCTACTTTTGCTGGTAGCTGAAGCCACTGCATAGGTCCTTGAAAAGACAAGATATGACAAGATGATAATGCAGTGCATCAACACCATTTATCGCTGCGCCACCCCGTCAAAACCCGGGGTAAACTCGTATACTGACAGAGGTATTGCGTGCTTCCCGCGGCTTAACGCCGCAATCAATATTGTTACGGCGATATGTATACCGATGCGGTGTTGGAAATTTCCAACACCGTTGGTCGCGGGTCGCGGCATGTATTTACGAAAATAAGGCTTTCTGTTTAAGCCGATTCAAGGTATCTCGCGCAGCGGCGGCCTGTTCGAACTCAAGATTCCTGGCGTGGTCCATCATCAGTTTTTCCAGACGGCGAATTTCCTTTGCCAGCGACTTGTCGTCATGCAGCACATCCGGCGAAATATCGTCGGCGGCCGACTTTTCGACAGGCGTTACCATCACACCGTCTATCATTTCCCGAACAGCCTTGCTGACACTACGCGCCGTAATACCATGCGTTTCGTTGAACTCAAGCTGCTTCAATCGACGCCTTTCCGTTTCACCCATGGCTCGGCGCATTGAATCGGTAATACGGTCAGCGTAGAGAATCGCCCTGCCGTTCAGGTTGCGGGCTGCCCGCCCCATCGTCTGTATAAGGCTGCGCTCGGAACGCAGGAAACCCTCTTTGTCGGCATCCAGGATGGCAACCAGCGACACCTCTGGAATATCCAGGCCTTCGCGCAGCAGGTTGATACCGACAAGCACATCGAACACGCCCAGGCGCAAGTCGCGGATGATCTCAACCCGCTCGACCGTATCGATATCGGAGTGCAGATAGCGAACCTTGATGCCGTGCTCAGCGAGGTAATCGGTCAGGTCTTCGGACATGCGCTTGGTCAGGGTGGTGACCAATACGCGCTCCTGGAGCTCTACCCGTTTCTTGATCTCGCCCAGCAGGTCATCGACCTGCGTCGTGGCGGGCCGCACTTCCACTTCAGGGTCGACCAGCCCCGTAGGCCGCACGACCTGTTCTACGACATTGTCCGAATGCTCCTTCTCGTACGCCGCTGGTGTGGCCGATACGAAGACGCATTGCCGCATGCGCTGCTCGAACTCTTCCAGTTTCAGCGGACGATTATCCACCGCCGAAGGCAAGCGGAATCCAAACTGGACCAGCGTGGACTTGCGTGAACGATCTCCCAGGTACATGCCACTGAGCTGCCCCAGGGTCACATGGCTTTCGTCGATAAACATCAAGGCATCGGCGGGCAGGTAGTCGATGAGCGTGGGAGGCGGCTCGCCGGGCGCGGCCCCCGACAGGTGTCGGGAGTAGTTTTCAATGCCTTTGCAGAAACCCAGTTCCTGAAGCATTTCCAGATCGAAGCGCGTGCGCTGCTCGAGCCGCTGGGCCTCGACCAGTTTACCGTCGGACACTAGGAAAGCCACGCGTTCCCGCAATTCCTGCTTGATGGTTTCAATGGCCCGCAAGACGGTGCCGCGCGGCGTTACATAGTGGGAACTTGGAAAAACGGTGAAGCGCGGCAACTTATGCTTGATCTTGCCGGTCAGGGGATCGAACATCTCAAGCGTTTCGATTTCGTCATCGAACAGGGTAATGCGCAAGGCCAGTTCGGCATGCTCGGCAGGAAAGACATCGATGATTTCACCGCGCGCTCTGAAGGCGCCCCGCACGAATTCGACGTCGTTGCGCTCGTATTGCATGGCAACCAGGCGGCCGAGCAATTCCTGGCGGGCTATGCGGTCGCCGGCGCGCAGCGTAAGCACCATTGCGTGATAGTCACCGGGGTTGCCTATCCCGTAGATGCACGAAACGGTACCCACGATAATGGTGTCGCGCCTTTCCAGCAAGCTCTTGGTCGCCGACAGGCGCATCTGCTCAATGTGCTCGTTGATGGATGAGTCTTTCTCGATGAACAGGTCGCGGGCCGCCACATAGGCTTCCGGCTGGTAGTAGTCGTAATAGGACACGAAATACTCGACCGCGTTGTTCGGAAAAAAATCACGCATTTCGGCATACAGTTGTGCCGCCAGGGTTTTGTTGGGTGCCAATACGATGGCCGGACGGCCTGTGCGCGCGATGACGTTGGCCATGGTGTAGGTCTTGCCTGAGCCCGTCACACCCAGCAAGGTCTGGAACATCAGCCCGTCGTTCATCCCCTCGACCAGCGCATCGATGGCGGCTGGTTGGTCGCCTGCCGGCGGATAAGGCCGGAAAAGCTGGAACGGGCTGTTGGGGTATTCGATGAAGCCAGGTGCCGGGAGGTTCATACTGGACATATTCCGGGTAAACCCCTTATTATCATACTAATCCCGCGGTTTTCCGTATCCATTCCTTACTCTCTCCCAATCAATCAAATGCACTCACTATTCGAATCCGTCGAACTCGCCCCGCGCGACCCCATCCTAGGCCTGAACGAACAATATAACGCAGATACGCGCGCGGGCAAGGTCAATCTCGGAGTGGGTGTGTATTACGACGACCAGGGCCGCCTGCCCTTGCTGCAAGCGGTACGCAAGGCGGAAATGGCGCGTATCGAAGCCGCCGCAGCCCGCGGTTACCTTCCTATCGAAGGCATACCCGGCTACAACAAGGCCGCCCAGACCTTGTTGTTCGGCCAAGGTTCTGAACTATTGGCATCGGGCCGGGTCCTCACGGCACAGTCACTGGGCGGTACCGGCGCGCTGAAGATTGGCGCCGACTTCCTCAAGCAGCTGCTGCCGGAATCAAAAGTGGTCATCAGCGATCCAAGCTGGGAGAACCACCGCGCACTTTTCGAGCGCGCGGGTTTTACGGTAGACACCTATCCCTACTACGACGCCGAAAGCCATGGCCTGAACTTCAGCGGCATGCTGCAAAGCCTGCAAGCACTGCCGCCGCAAACCATCGTTCTTTTCCATGCATGCTGCCACAATCCTACCGGGGTCGATCCCACTTTCGAGCAGTGGCAACAGATCGTCGAAGTCGTCAAAGCCAAAAACCTGGTGCCGTTTCTGGACATCGCCTACCAGGGCTTTGGCGATGGACTGGAAGAAGACGCTTCAGTTGTGCGCCTGTTCGCGCAGCACGATCTCACCATGCTGATCAGCTCCTCCTTCTCGAAGTCGTTCTCGCTGTACGGAGAACGCGTCGGCGCACTGACATTGGTGTCTTCCAGCAAGGAAGAATCCACCCGGGTGCTTAGCCAGCTCAAGCGCGTCATCCGCACGAACTATTCGAATCCCCCCACGCATGGCGGCACCGTCGTCTCCACCATCCTCAATACACCGGAACTGTACACATTATGGACGGAGGAGCTGGCCGGCATGCGCGACCGCATTCGCGCCATGCGAACACAACTGGTGCAGAAGCTCAAGGACCACGGCATCCAGCAAGACTTCGACTTCGTGTTGAAGCAACGCGGCATGTTCTCCTATTCAGGCCTCACCGCCGCACAGGTAGACCGCCTGCGTGACGAATACGGCGTGTACGCCGTCAGCAGCGGACGCATCTGCGTGGCAGCCTTGAATAGCGGCAATCTCGACCACGTGGCCGCCTCAATAGCCAAGGTCCTGGCATAACACGGCATTACCGCTTGATCTTTTCGTCGAAGTATTGCAAAATCCAGACTGTATAAAAACACAGTCTGGATTGCCATGGCCGTTAAGCTCACCGAGCGTCAGCAACAAATTCTCGACCTCATCCGCAGCGAAATTGCGCGCACCGGGTTTCCTCCCACACGCGCCGAAATCGCTCGTGCCCTGGGCTTCAAGTCAGCCAACGCCGCCGAAGACCACCTGAAGGCATTAGCCAAAAAAGGGGCCATCGAACTCACGGCAGGCGCCTCGCGCGGCATACGCCTCACGCCCATGCCCGGCAACAGCATTGCCCATGCCGTCGATCACGTATCCGACGCGATCAAGCAATTGCTCATTCCTCTTGTAGGCCACGTCGCCGCCGGCAGCCCCATTCTTGCCGCCGAACATGTCGAACGCGAAATCGGTATCGAACCAGCCCTCTTCAGCCAAGTCCCCGACTACCTGCTACGTGTGCGCGGGCTTAGCATGCGCGACGCTGGCATACTCAATGGCGACCTCCTGGCGGTCAAGAAAACGCCCGATGCCCGTAATGGCCAAATTGTCGTGGCCCGCCTGGGCGACGAAGTCACCGTCAAACGGCTTATGCGTATCGGAAACCGAATCGAGCTCCTTCCCGAGAATCCCAATTTCTCCCCCATCATTGTCACGCCCGACGATGAATTTTCACTCGAAGGCATTGCTGTCGGGCTGATACGAACCACAGCTCTGCAATAGTCCCTCCAAGCCACAAAAAAAGGACATCCGCGGATTTCCTTTTTTTGTCATACAGCCTGATCAAGCGCTTTTAGTGCTTCATCAAGCCACCCGAAGACTCGTCAGAGCGCTTGGCATTCGCCAGGGACTCCGCGGCCAACCGAGCCACTTCTTCGTCGGACAGCGGCGTCGGCATGTTTTGCAACGCCACTTCCAACACCCGGTCGATCCAGCGTACGGGAATAATCTCGAGGTGATTCTTGACGTTGTCCGGAATGTCGGCCAAGTCTTTGACATTTTCCTCGGGAATCATTACCAGCTTGATACCGCCCCGGTGCGCTGCAAGCAGCTTTTCCTTCAAGCCGCCTATGCCCAGCACCTCGCCACGCAGGGTGATTTCGCCCGTCATGGCTACATCTGCACGCACCGGAATACCGGTAAGCGCGGACACCATGGCAGTAGTGATGGCAATACCTGCCGACGGACCGTCTTTGGGCGTAGCACCTTCGGGAAAGTGCACGTGCAGGTCGCGCTTTTCAAACGACGTATTGGGAATGCCCCATTTCTGCGAACGCGCACGAACCACTGTGCGTGCCGCTTCGACGGATTCCTTCATGACATCGCCCAGCGAGCCGGTACGCAATACAGCGCCCTTGCCTGGCATATCGGCGACTTCAATGGTAAGCAAATCGCCGCCGACTTCTGTCCATGCCAAGCCAGTAACCTGGCCGACCTTGTTCTCTTTCTCGGCCATGCCGAAGCTGAAACGGCGCACGCCCAGGAAATCGGCAAGATTGTCGGAGCTGACCACGACACGCTCGATGTCAGCCGCTGCCGCAGCCTTCTTGCCACGCGCGGTAGACGATGGATTGGCAGTCAGCATTTTCTTGACCACCTTGCGGCAGATCTTGCTGATTTCCCTTTCCAGCGCACGAACCCCGGCCTCGCGGGTGTAGTAGCGCACGATGTCACGCACCGCCGATTCTTCAATGGTGACTTCGCCTTGTTGCACGCCGTTGTTCTTCATGAGCTTGGGCAGAAGGTGATCAAATGCAATATGCAGTTTCTCGTCTTCGGTATAGCCGGACAAGCGTATGACTTCCATCCGGTCGAGCAATGCCGGCGGGATGTTCAGTGTATTGCTGGTGGCCACGAACATGACATCGGACAGGTCGAAGTCGACTTCGATATAGTGGTCCTGGAACGTATGGTTCTGTTCGGGATCCAGTACCTCGAGTAGCGCCGACGACGGATCGCCACGGAAGTCGGCGCCCATTTTGTCGATTTCATCCAGCAGGAACAGCGGATTGCGGACCCCCACCTTGCTCATGTTCTGCAGGATCTTGCCCGGCATGGAGCCAATATAGGTGCGCCGATGGCCGCGGATTTCGGCTTCGTCCCGGACACCGCCCAGCGCCATGCGCACGAATTTGCGATTGGTGGAACGGGCGATGGATTGACCCAGCGACGTCTTACCGACACCCGGAGGCCCCACGAGGCACAAGATGGGCGCCTTGAGCTTGTCGACACGCTGTTGCACGGCGAGGTACTCAATAATGCGTTCCTTGACCTTCTCGAGTCCGTAATGATCGGCATCGAGCACGCCTTCGGCGTTCGGAATCGAGTTATTGATACGATTCTTCTTGCGCCATGGCAAGCCGATGAGTGTATCGATGTAGTTACGCACAACCGTGGCTTCGGCCGACATGGGCGACATCAGCTTGAGCTTCTTCAGTTCGGAATCGGCCTTCTTCTGGGCCTCTTTAGGCAATTGCGCCGCAGCGATTTTCTTTTCGAGCTCTTCGATATCGGCGCCGTCTTCGCCTTCACCCAATTCCTTCTGGATGGCCTTGACCTGTTCGTTCAGATAGTAGTCGCGTTGGCTCTTTTCCATCTGTTTTTTTACACGCCCGCGAATGCGCTTTTCGACCTGAAGAATGTCGATTTCGGATTCGAGTTGCGACAGCAGGCTTTCCAGACGCTGAACAGTACCGGTGACCTCAAGCATTTGCTGCTTTTGTTCGAGCTTCAGGGGTAGATGCGCCGAAATCGTATCGGCGAGACGCCCAGCGTCGTCGATGCCTGTCAGCGAACTAAGAATTTCCTGAGGGATCTTCTTGTTCAGCTTCACGTACTGCTCGAATTGCGCGACGACTGCACGGCGTAGCGCCTCGGATTCGGCGCCTTCGGTGACGTCGGATTCGACCTGCACGACTTGTGCCATGAAATGCGTTTCGACATCGCTTACCTGCTTGATGCGGGCACGCTCCAGGCCTTCGACCAGGACCTTGACCGTTCCGTCAGGAAGCTTGAGCATTTGAAGAATACTGGCGGCACAACCGATTTCGTATAAGTCGTCGGGGGTGGGATCGTCTTTGCCGGCCGACTTCTGGGCGACCAGCACGATGTTGTTGCCTGCTTCCATGGCCAGCTCAAGGGCCTTGATGGAGCGGGGACGTCCAACAAAAAGAGGAATCACCATGTGCGGAAATACCACCACATCGCGCAAAGGCAACAGCGGCAAGTCCGTGGGTTCTGAAGTAAGAATCTGGCTCGCAGACATAGTAATTTCCTTAAAATAGACCTCTAGATGCAAAAGGGAAGCCAGGGCCTCCCTTTTGCAGTACTACCTGTAGGTGTATGTAGTGACGATAGCCAGGTTTTCAAGATAACGATCCGGAATACTATTCCCCAGGATAATTCTGCCGGGACGCCTACGCGGCGGCATCCTTCAGTTTCTTCGGTGCGCCTTGCTGGACTTCAGTGTTCGATTCAGCGTCGTCCTGGTAAATCAGCAGCGGCGTACCCTTGCCGATTACAGCGTTTTCATCGACAACAACCCGTTTGACGTTTTTCTGCGAGGGAAGTTCATACATCGTTCCCAGCAATGCGCCTTCTACGATGGAACGCAAGCCGCGCGCGCCGGTACGGCGTTTAATAGCGCGCTTGGCGATGGCGGCCAGCGCCTCTGGGCGCACATCGAGTTCAACCTCTTCCATTTCAAACAATTTCTGGAACTGTTTGAGCAGGGAGTTCTTGGGCTCAGTAAGAATGCGTACGAGTGTGTCTTCCTGGAGTTCTTCCAGGGTGGCAACCACGGGCAACCGACCGACCAGTTCCGGGATGAGTCCGAACTTGATGAGGTCTTCGGGTTCCGCTTCGGCGAACAGCTCGCCGACACCCCGTTCGGACTTGGCGCGTACCGACGCCGAAAAGCCTATTCCCGAACGTTCGGTGCGATCGCGAATGACCTTCTCGAGTCCGTCGAAGGCGCCGCCGACGATGAAAAGGATATTGGTGGTGTCAACCTGGACGAAGTCCTGGTTGGGGTGCTTGCGTCCACCCTGTGGAGGCACCGAAGCGACGGTGCCTTCAATAAGCTTCAATAGCGCCTGCTGCACACCTTCACCCGATACATCACGAGTAATGGATGGATTGTCGGCCTTGCGCGAAATTTTGTCGATTTCGTCAATATAGATGATGGCGCGCTGCGCTTTCTCAACATCGTAATTGCAATTTTGCAGCAGCTTCTGCACGATGTTTTCGACATCTTCGCCCACGTAGCCGGCTTCGGTCAGGGTAGTCGCATCGGCCATCACAAACGGAACGTCGAGCATGCGCGCCAGGGTCTGGGCCAGCAGCGTCTTGCCTGAACCGGTAGGCCCGATAAGCAGGATGTTACTTTTGGACAGCTCTACGTCGTCACCCTTGACATCGCCGTAGCGAATACGCTTGTAGTGGTTGTAGACCGCAACTGCCAGCGTGCGCTTGGGCGTATCTTGCCCAATGACGTAGCCGTCAAGAAACGTCTTGATTTCGTGAGGCGTGGGCAATTCATTACGAATAGCATCGCGGGCTGCTTCTTGTGTTTCTTCAAGAATGATATCGTTGCAGAGGTCGATACATTCATCGCAAATAAAAACCGAGGGTCCGGCGATAAGCTTGCGAACCTCGTGCTGGCTTTTATTGCAAAACGAACAATGCAATACTTTATCGTCCGCCGATCCTTTTTTTTCGGGCATAAAACTCTTCGTTCAGTTCAGTGGACAGAGCACGTGCCCTGTCGGTAATAACCGGTGGCGCGCAATGCGCCACCGACCGGCTGGCCCATTACACCTCGTCGGTGCGCGAGGCCAGTACTTTATCTACCAAACCATACGATACCGCATCTTCGGCCGACATGAAATTATCACGCTCGGTGTCTACTTCAATGCGCTCGACCGGTTGGCCAGTGCTTTCAGCCAGAATGGCGTTGAGGCGCGCACGCAGACTCAAGATCTCGCGAGCCTGAATCTGGATGTCGGAAGCCTGTCCTTGAGCACCACCGGACGGCTGGTGGATCATGATGCGCGAATTGGGCAATGTATACCGCTTGCCCTTCGCACCTGCAGCAAGCAGGAACGCGCCCATGCTGGCCGCAATACCCGTGCACAGCGTGGAGACATCGGGCTTGACGAACTGCATGGTGTCGTAGATGGCCAAGCCTGCATAGACCGAGCCGCCGGGCGAATTGATATACAGGGAAATATCTTTATCGGGGTTCTCAGATTCGAGGAATAGCAACTGCGCCACGACAAGATTGGCGGAATGATCATTGACCGGTCCGACGAAGAATATTACGCGTTCACGCAATAAACGGGAGTAGATGTCGTAGGAGCGCTCGCCGCGACCCGATTGTTCTATCACGATGGGCACGTAGCCCAACCCCGAAGGGGTCACCGAGTCACCACCATACATCGAGGCGTAAAAATCGGTAAATCGTGACATTAGTTAGTCCCCATGATTTCATCGAAAGCGACGTCTTCGTCGGAAACCTTTGCCTGGGACAATACGTGTTCGACTACGTTGTCTTCCAGGACTATGGCTTCGATTTCGGCGCGACGCTGACGATCGGAAAGGTAATAGGCTACCACTTGAGCGGGTTGCTCGTAGTTTTGCGCGAATTCCTCGATACGGGTACGGACCTGTTCCGGCTTGGCTTGCAGGTCGGCACTTTGCACGAGTTCTGATACGAGCAGCCCCAGACGCACGCGGCGTTCGGATTCGGCCGTGAAGGCTTCTGCCGGAATAGGCATGGAATCGGCGTTCGGCACACCGCGCTGCTTGAGTTCTTCGCGCGCTGCGGTTACCCGGCCTTCGGCATCGTTCTGGACCAGCGACTTGGGTACATCGAACGAGCATGCGCCGATCAGGGCATCCATAACGCTGGCTTTAGTGCGTGCCTGAGCACGCGACTTCACTTCGCGTTCAATATTGGCGCGCACATCGGCCACCAGCTTTTCGACGTCGCCCTCGGGTTGACCCAGCGACTTGGCGAATTCGGCGTTCATTTCGGGCAATACGGCTTCAGCGACTTCGGTGACCGTGATGTTGAACTCAGCGGTTTTACCGGCGACTTCCTTGCTGCCGTATTCTTCGGGGAAGGTAAGCGGGAAAGTGCTGGATTCACCTGCCTTCATGCCGCGCACAGCCGTTTCGAATTCAGGCAGCATGCGGCCCTGGCCCAGCACAAACGGAAATTTTTCGGCGGTACCGCCATCGAAGGCCACGCCGTCGATGGTGCCGACGAAGTCGAGCGTAACGCGGTCATCGTCTTGCGCGGCGCGGCCATCGCGGGCTTCGTAGGTGGCACGCTGCTTGCGCAGGATGTCGATAGTGCGTTGCACCTCGGCATCGCCGACTTCGACCCGCGCACGCTTGACTTCAAGAGCGGTGAGATCCGGCACGGCGACTTCGGGATAGACTTCAAATGTGGCCGAGAAAGCCATGGAGCCTTCGTCGACGCCTTCGGTCTTGGGCTCGAGATTGGGCGTACCAGCCACGCGCAATTTGCTTTCGCCGATGGCTTTCTCGAGCGAGCGACCCACTTCAGTATTAATTACGTCGTAGCGAATGCCAGCCCCATGACTACGCTCGATAAGGGACAGCGGAGCCTTCCCCGGGCGGAAACCTTGGACTTTGGCGGTGCGTGCGACGCGCTTCAGTTGAGCCTGGACTTCTTTTTCGACGTCGGCAACCGACACGACCAGATCAACACGGCGCTCCAGGCCGGACAATATTTCAACCACAGGCTGCATTAGAGACCTATTTAAATGAGTAATTGAACAAATGAACAGGACATTTTACCGGAAAGTACCGGCAATGATGTAACGGCTCCTGACGAGAACTATAGCCTGATTCGCGTGACAGTCACGATTCTGTCACCGAGATTCTGTTACCGGCCTAGGGCGAACGGCGTGCTAGCATGCAAGCTATAAAAGAAATATCTTTAAAATCAATCCACTAAAGGGCGCTCGCCAGGAGCGTCCGAATTAATGAAAAACAGAATACAAAATACGTTTACCTCGTCGCTGCTTCGCGGACTCTCCGCCCTGCCCTACGAACTTGTCGCCCGGACCGGTGAGGGGCTTGGGTCGCTGCTCTATCTGATACCCGGCAAACGCAAACATATACTACACACGAATTTGCGCCTCTGCTTTCCTGAACAGAACGACAGTCAGCGAGAGCAGTTGGCGCGCTCGACGTTCCGTCACGTTATCCGCAGCTACCTGGAGCGCGGGGTTCAATGGTATGGCAGCGCCAAAGTGCTGTCCAAACTGGTGACGCTGGAAAGCGCCATCGAGCTCAAGGACAATTACGAACAGCCCACCATATTTCTTGGCTTTCATTTTGCGGCCATTGAAGCCGGCTGCATGTATTACTCGACACTGCATCCTGTCGCCTCCATCTATACCCCCATGTCCGATCAAGCCACCGACACCATTTCGCGCGAGCAGCGCGGTCGCTTTGGCACCGAAATGATTCCGCGCAACGGCAGCGCCCGCGAGATACTAAAGGTACTGAAGTCGGGCAAGCCCATCATGCTCGCTGCGGACATGGATTTTGGCTTGCGTGATTCGGTCTTCGTACCTTTCTTTGGTGTACAGGCGTGTACGCTGACCGCCGTATCGCGCTTGGCGCGACTCGCTGGCGCCCGGGTTGTACCCTTCATTACCGGCGTGTCGCCCGGTTACCTGGGCTATAAGCTGAACATCTTCAAGGCTCTGGATAATTTCCCCTGCGGCGATCCTGCCGAGGACGCTTTGCGCATGAACCAATTTCTGGAAGAACAGGTAAGGCTTACACCCGAGCAATATTACTGGGTGCACCGCCGCTTCAAGCGGCGTCCTGCGGGCGAGGCGGCGGTTTACTGACCGGCTCGCGCCACACGACTTGCGCGCGCGGAAAAGCTCGGCTACACTGGCGGGCTTCCTTACATGCGAACGTGGCGGAATTGGTAGACGCACCAGATTTAGGTTCTGGCGCCGAGAGGTGTGAGAGTTCGAGTCTCTCCGTTCGCACCACCCTATTTAAGTTTGACCTTCGTGTTGCGCCGCCCGGCGCACGGCTAGCCTAGGCTTGTACGCCTGAAAAGCAGCTATCAAACACGAAGCGCTCTGCAACACAAGCCTGCTAAAATCGCCAGCTTACCATCTTGTTGCAGCAGCCATGAATCCCCGATTAAGTGCGCTCCATCCGTATCCCTTCGAGAAACTCCGGCATTTGCTGGCTCAGGCAGATACGCCTGCGACGCAGCTGGTTCCTGTGAATTTGTCCATCGGCGAGCCCAAGCACGACACGCCCGCATTCATCGTTACGGCCATGCAGGAAGCCATGGACGGCTTGTCAGCATACCCGCCCACAAAGGGCGATGCCGCCCTGCGCGGCGCCATTTCCGCCTGGATAACGCGACGTTACGGAATAGCGCCGCCTGACCCGGAGACGCAGGTATTGCCTGCCCTGGGTTCACGCGAAGCCCTGTTTGCGTTTGCCCAGACCGTCATTGATCCGAATTCGGATGCGTTGGTGGTATGTCCGAATCCTTTCTATCAAATCTACGAAGGGGCTGCGCTGCTGGCGGGCGCCCAGCCTTACTTCATCAATGCACGGGCCGACCTCAATTTCGGCTATGACTGGCAGTCCGTGCCTTCGGACGTATGGCGCAAGACCCAGCTACTGTTCGTCTGCTCGCCGGGCAATCCTGCCGGAAACATCATGTCGCTGGACGAATGGAAAACGATTTTTGCCCTCTCCGACCAATACGGCTTTGCCATCGCTTCAGATGAATGTTATTCCGAGATCTATTTTGACGAGACCAACAAGCCATTGGGCGGCATGCAGGCTGCCAGCCTGCTCGGGCGTAACGACTATCGAAACCTGGTCTGTTTTTCCAGCCTCTCCAAGCGCTCCAATGTTCCAGGCCTGCGCTCGGGTTTCGTCGCCGGAGACAGCAAGCTGATCGGCCAATTCCTGCTGTACCGCACGTATCACGGCAGCGCTATCAGCGCCGTAGTTTCACGCGCCAGTATTGCCGCCTGGAACGATGAAGCCCATGTTATCGAGAACCGCCGTCTGTATCGCGAAAAATTCGAAGCCGTCGTGCCCATACTTGCCCCCGTCCTGAATGTCGGTTGGCCCGATGCCTCTTTCTATTTGTGGGCCCAGACACCTTATGACGACGCTGACTTCGTGCGCGACCTTTATGGCGCCACGGGCGTCACAGCGCTCCCCGGCAGTTTTCTGGCACGCGAAGCCCATGGCATCAACCCTGGCCATGGCCGCATACGCATCGCCCTGGTCGCACCGATCCAGCAGTGTGTCGATGCAGCCCATCGTATCGCCGAGTTCGTGACCCGCCGCGCCGCGGCCTGAGTGCGATCACGTAATCACTTTCACTTCAATAGAGACATAAAAGAAAACCTATGACTATCGATCTGCAATCCACCATAGAACAAGCATGGGAAGCCCGTGCCGAGCTTTCTCCGACATCGGGCCACACCGCCGTTCGCGAAGCTGTACAGGAAACACTGGCGGGCCTCGATGCCGGGCGTCTCCGGGTCGCCGAGAAGATCGATGCCGACTGGGTGGTGCATCAGTGGATAAAGAAAGCGGTGCTGCTGTCCTTCCGGCTCGAAAACAATGCCGTAATGGGCCAGGGCCCCTTGCAGTTCTACGATAAGGTGCCTTCCAAGTTTGAAAGCTACGATGCCAAGGCCTTTGCCGACGGCGGCTTTCGCGTGGTTCCGCCCGCTGTCGCACGCAAAGGCTGCTTCATAGGCAAGAATGTCGTCTTGATGCCCTCATACGTGAACGTCGGCGCTTATGTCGATGAAGGCACCATGGTCGACACATGGGCCACCGTGGGGTCGTGCGCGCAAATTGGCAAGAATGTTCATCTGTCGGGCGGTGTGGGCATAGGTGGCGTGCTTGAGCCGCTGCAGGCCAACCCCACTATCATTGAAGACAATTGCTTTATCGGTGCGCGCTCGGAAGTGGTGGAAGGCGTTATCGTGGAAGAGAATTCCGTATTGGCCATGGGCGTATTCCTCTCACAGAGCACCAAAATCTACGACCGCGCCACGGGTGAAGTCACGTACGGACGCGTCCCTTCGGGTTCTGTCGTCGTGCCGGGTTCACTGCCTTCCGCCGATGGCTCGCACAGCCTGGCCTGCGCGGTCATCGTCAAGCGCGTCGATGCGCAAACCCGCTCCAAGACCAGCATCAACGATCTGCTGAGGGCCTGATGTCCGATTCCGTCGTCCTGCAACTCACCAAGGACCTGTTGGCCAGGCCGTCGGTAACTCCTTTCGATGGCGATTGCCAGCGTGTACTGGCCGGCCGGCTTGCACCGGTTGGTTTCGATTGCGAAAGCATGGTTTTCGGCGAAGTGGCGAACTTATGGGCGCGGCGCGGCACGGTGCAACCTCTTCTTGTGTTCGCCGGCCACACCGATGTCGTACCGACTGGCCCGCTGGATCGCTGGGATAGCGATCCCTTTGTTCCCACCGAGCGCGACGGAATGCTATATGCGCGCGGCGCCGCCGATATGAAGAGTTCGATTGCCGCCTTCGTCGTTGCTGTCGAAGAGTTCGTGACGGCGCATCCCGACCACAAAGGATCGATAGGCCTGCTGATCACCGCCGATGAGGAAGGTCCGTCTGTGAATGGCACCGTCAAGGTCTGCGACGAACTGAAAAAGCGGGGCGAGCAACTCGACTATTGCATCGTGGGCGAGCCCACTTCTGTGTCCGCCTTGGGCGACACCGTCAAGAACGGCAGGCGTGGATCGCTGTCCGGAAAGCTCACCATCAAGGGCAAGCAGGGGCACGTCGCCTACCCGCATCTGGCCCGCAATCCCATTCACTTGCTGGCGCCTGCGCTGCTTGAGCTGACCTCACAGCAGTGGGACTCCGGCAACGATTACTTTCCCGCCACGACCTTCCAGGTATCGAATCTGCATTCGGGCACCGGCGCAACCAACGTCGTACCCGGCACGGCGGTCGTCGATTTCAACTTTCGATTTTCCACCGAGAGCACACCGGAATCACTCAAGACCCGGGTCCAGACTATCCTGCTCGAACATCAACTGGACTATGATCTGGAGTGGACCCTGGGCGGCAAGCCCTTCCTTACACCTAAGGGCGAACTCAGCACAGCGCTGGCAATGGCCATCAAGCAGGAAACGGGTATCGATACCGAACTATCGACGACAGGCGGCACATCCGATGGTCGTTTCATTGCCCAAATGTGTCCGCAAGTCATCGAGTTCGGGCCTATCAATGCCAGTATTCATCAAGTCAATGAACACGTCAGGCTGGACACCCTCGAACCACTGAAAAACATCTATCGCCGCACTCTCGAGCAACTTCTGCTCGATAAAGCCTGAACGGAGCCCGCATGCAAGTAACCGCCCACCACGAGCTATTCACCCTGCGAGATCTGCTGCGCTACGCCGTAAGCCAGTTCAACGCTTCCAAACTGTCGTTCGGACACGGCAGCGACAATGCCTGGGACGAAGCGGCATACCTGCTGCTGCACACGCTGCATCTGCCCCTTGATACGCTGGAACCTTTCCTGGATGCGCGCGTCCTGCCTGAGGAACGCGAACGCTTCCTCACGCTGATTGCGCGCCGTATGGAAGAACGCGTACCGGCCGCTTACCTGACGGGTGAGGCGTGGCTGCAGGGTCATCGTTTTGTGGTGGACCAGCGCGTTATTGTGCCGCGTTCCCCTATTTCGGAACTGTTGTCCGACGGTTTGAGCCCATGGATACCGGACCCTGACGACGTCGAGTTCGTGCTGGACTTGTGCACCGGTTCCGGCTGCCTTGCGGTGCTTGCTGCGCTGGCATTCGAAAATGCCCAAGTGGACGCGGTGGACTTTTCCGAGCATGCACTCGAGGTGGCAGATGAAAACATCGAGCTCTCGGGTCTGGATGGCCGGATTACCACGCATCGCAGCGATTTGTTCGATCAGCTGCCGCACTGTGAATACCAGCTTATCTTGTGCAACCCGCCTTACGTCAACAACCATTCAATGGAAGCGCTCCCGCCCGAATACCGGCACGAGCCGACCATGGCACTGGCGGGCGGCGAAGACGGGATGGATCTCGTGCGCCGCTTGCTCAGCGCCGCGCCCAACTTCATGGCGCCGCAAGGCGTGCTGATACTTGAAATCGGCAACGAGTACGAAAACTTCATCGCCGCGTTTCCAACACTGGAACCGGTCTGGCTCAGCACAGCCAATACCGAAGACCAGATATTACTGCTGACCCGGGAACAATTGGCCTCGTGATCCGCGCTACAGGTTTAACATTACGCCGGGGCGCGAAAGTGCTCCTGGACAACACTGATTTCGTCATCAATCCCGGCGAACGGGTGGGTATCGTCGGCAAGAACGGTGCGGGAAAATCCACGTTGTTCTCATTGCTGCAGGGCAAGCTCGACGCCGATGCGGGCACTGTCCTGCTTCCCTCGGGCTGGCGCATAGCCAGCGTCGAGCAGGAAATCAGCCACAACAGCAATCCGGCCCGGGAATTCGTCATGGACGGCGATGTGCACCTGCGCGCCATCCAGGCCGAACGCGCCGGTACGCCGGACTCCGACGGCCATCGCATCGCGGAACTGGAATCAGCCCTGGTCGAGGCAGGCGCATGGAGCGCCCCTTCCCGGGCCGAGCAATTGCTTGCCGGCCTGGGCTTCGCGCCCGACCAGTGGCTGAGTCCGGTAAACAGCTTCTCGGGCGGCTGGCAGATGCGCCTGGCTTTGGCCCGCGCCCTGATGGCGCCCTCCGATTTGCTCTTGCTCGACGAACCCACCAACCACTTGGATTTGGACGCCATGCTTTGGCTGGAGCGGTGGCTGGGCGCGTATGAAGGTACCGTCCTGCTGATCTCGCACGATACCGAGTTCCTGGATGCGGTCGCAAGAACCATACTGCATTTTGACCAGGGCAAGCTGATACGATACAAGGGCGGCTACGAGGATTTCCTGACGCAGCGCGCCGAACGCATACGATTGGCGCATCTTGCAATCGATCGCCAGAGCCGCGAAACCGCCAGGCTGCAGAGCTTCATCGACCGTTTCAAGGCCAAGGCCACAAAGGCCAAGCAGGCACAAAGCCGCGTGAAAGCCCTGGCTCGCATGGAGGTGCTTGCGCCCCTGCAACGCGAATCAGGCATAGACATACGGATTCCGCCACCGACCAGCATGCCGGATCCCTTGCTGGTGCTCGACAAAGTATCGACCGGCTATACGGATGCCAATGGCGCCGCCCGTCCGATCCTGCGCGATGTGCAGCTCATTGTGCGCGGCGGGGACCGCATTGGCGTACTAGGGGTCAATGGCGCCGGCAAAAGCACGCTGATCAAGACCCTGGCCGAAGAGCTGCCCGTGCTCGCGGGTGAGCGCCGCGCCTCAAAAGGGCTGGAGATCGGCTACTTTGCGCAGCACCAGCTGGATATGCTGGACCTGGAGTCCACCCCGCTACAGCATCTCATGCGGCTTGCACCCCAGACACGGGAACAGGAGCTGCGCAATTATCTGGGCGGGTTCGGATTCAGCGGCGATACGGTCAACAGCAAGGTCGCTCCCATGTCGGGCGGAGAAAAAGCCCGGCTCGCGCTATCGCTGATCGTGTGGCAAAAGCCTAACCTGCTGTTGCTCGATGAGCCCAGCAATCACCTGGACGTCGATACCCGCGAGGCGTTGGCCACTGCCCTGGCCGAGTTTGCCGGGAGTGTCTTGCTGGTCTCGCACGACCGCCATCTGTTGCGTACAACCGTCGACAATTTCTGGATCGTGGCCGATGGACAGGTGCAGGAATTCGATGGCGACCTGGAAGACTACCGGGACTGGCTGACGGCTCGCGCGGCGTCGGCGCGCGCGGAAGCACGCAATGAAGCGCAAGGGGAAAATGCCGAGACGCCAAGCGTGGACCGCAAAGCGCAACGCCGCCACGAGGCCGAGGAAAGGCAGCGTATTGCACTATTGCGCAAGCCCCTGGACGGCAAGTTGAAAAAGGTCGAAGCGGACATGGAGGCAGCAAGCCGTCGCTTGAAGGAACTCGATGCCTTGATTGCCGACCCGGAGTTCTACTCAGACGCCCGCCGTGACGAACGCCTGAAGGTATTGGCCGAACACGGTGAACTGGGCAAGAAGCACGGTATGCTCGAAGAGCACTGGCTGGAACTGCAGGAAGAGCTGGAGGCGCTCGCGGCAAGCTGATCGCACGCCGCCAAAGAGCCGGCCATCTTACCCGGCGATGATGTCCAGCTTGGCTACGCCCAACGCCAGCGTCTTACTGCCGACATCGCGAAACTGGATCTGGGCCTGGGCATCCTGGCCCATTCCGCTCAAACCAATAACAGTACCTTCGCCGAATTTGGCGTGACGAACGCCGGCCCCGATGCGGAAATGCTGATCGCCCACCGTTACGCCCGTAGTCAGGCTGCGCGGCATGCGTGGTGCCACCGTGCCGCCATCGGGTCGATTATAGGCCTCTCCGCGCCGGAAGGCGCCGCTCCAGGTGTTCTCACGCACGGCGGCTCGCCCTTCCCTGGGTGTCAGCCATTTCAGGTGCTCTTCCGGAATTTCATCGAGAAAACGCGAACGCATGGCGTAACGCGTCTGGCCATGCAGCATCCGGCTTTGCGCCAGAGTCAGGTACAAGCGCTCGCGCGCCCGGGTGATGGCCACGTACATCAGGCGCCGCTCTTCTTCCACCCCCGACGCCTCGAGCAGGCTGTTTTCATGCGGAAACAGACCTTCTTCGACGCCGGTGATGAACACAGAATCGAATTCGAGGCCTTTTGCGGCATGAACCGTCATAAGCTGGACGGCATCCTGCCCAGCCTGAGCCTGATTGTCTCCGGCTTCGAGCGATGCATGGGTAAGGAAGGCTGCCAAGGGCGACATGGCCGAGCTTTCTTCCATGCCGTCGCCGACCGATACATCGCGGTCGTCGGCAATACGCCCTGCCGGCAAGTTGTCGAAATTCTCTTCCGCCACGAAGGCTGCCGCCGCATTGACCAGCTCCTGGAGATTCTCCAGCCGGTCGACGCCTTCCCGGTCGTTCTGATAGTGCGCACGCAAGCCGCTGTGGTGGACCACATGCTCCACCAGCTCCGGAAGCGTCAGGACTTGAGCCTCGTGCGCCATCTGCTGAATCAGTTCGGCAAAGCGTGCCAGATTAGTGCCACCCTTGCCCGTCATTAATGGCACGGCACGGAACAAGCTTGTATTCTGCTCGCGCGCAAGATCGGCCAACTGCTCAAGCGTGCGCGCGCCTATGCCGCGCGCCGGAAAATTAACCACCCGCAGCCACGATGTGTCGTCATGCGGATTGTCCATGAGGCGCAAATACGCCAGCGCATGCTTGACCTCCTGGCGCTCGAAAAACCGCAGTCCGCCATACACTTTGTAGGGGATAGCCGACGAAAACAAGGCGTGCTCGATGATGCGGGACTGCGCATTGCTGCGATACAAAATGGCAATTTCCCGCCGCAGGCGCCCATCGTCGATCAAGGCTTTTATTTCGTCAATGATCCATCGCGCCTCGAGCAGGTCGGATGCCTGCTCGGTCACACGTACCGGCTCGCCCTCGCCTTGCTGGGTCCACAAATTCTTGCCCAGTCTGGCGGTATTGTGGGCGATCAGCGCATTGGCGGAATCCAGTATATGGCCGTAAGAGCGGTAATTCTGCTCCAGCCGGATCACATTCCCTTGTGCGTAGTCGCGCTCGAAGTCGGCCATATTGCCCACGTTCGCGCCCCGGAATGCATAAATCGACTGATCATCGTCACCGACGGCGAATATGGACGCGCCACCACCCGCCAGCAAAGTCAGCCAGCGATACTGCAGCGTATTCGTGTCCTGGAATTCGTCGACCAGAATATGCTGAAAACGGCGCTGGTAGTGTTCGCGCACCGGCGCATTGCGCTGCAGCAGCTCAAACGCGCGCAGCAGCAATTCAGCAAAATCAACGACGCCTTCGCGTTCGCATTGATCCTGATACATCTGGTAGATTTCGACCAGCCGGCGGCGATGCGGGTCGTCGGCCGCGACATTGTGCGGCCGCAGGCCTTCTTCCTTCGCACCGTTGATGAATCGCTGCACGTCGCGTGGCGGAAACTTTTCATCGTCGATACCGGCGCCCTTGATCATGCGCTTTATGGCAGCAAGCTGGTCGGCGGTGTCGAGAATCTGGAACGTTTGAATCAGGCCCGCATCGCGATGGTGTGCGCGCAGCAAGCGATTGCACAGGCCGTGAAAAGTGCCCACCCACATGCCGCGCGTGTTGATCGGCAATAAGGCCGTCAATCGCGTGAGCATTTCGCGCGCGGATTTATTGGTGAAGGTGACAGCGAGCAGCCCAAACGGACTCGCCTGGCCGGTTTGAATCAGCCAGGCCATACGCGTGGTAAGGACTCGGGTCTTGCCGCTCCCCGCGCCCGCAAGAACCAGTGCGTGGCGGGGAGGGAGTGTTACGGCAGCTTGCTGTTCAGGGTTGAGACTGGAGATCATGCCGCGTAGCGGCGCAACCGGTTGGCAAACTGCTCGAGGCCTTCAATACCGCTTTGCTGAGCCCGTTGGCACCAGGCCTGCAAATCGGCAAGCAACTGCTCGCTGCTGGCGCTGGAGCTTTCCCAGAGCCGGGTAAGTTCGCCGCGCATTTGCACCAGGGTGGACAAAGACTGGTTCTCGGCCAGGACAGTTTCAAGCTGCGCGCGCTGCGCGGGCTCGAGGGATTCGTCGTTGCGGGCCAGCCATTTTTTGCTGCGGCTAAGCAAGGCCCAGCGGCAATCGGGACTGCCTTCCTGCCGTGCCGGCTTCAGCTTGGCGAGTTCATCGCTGGCTGCTTTTTTAAGCAAGTCGGTGTAGCGCGCAAGGATTTCATATCGGTGCGTGATGACGCCCTGCAGAGTGCTGGCATCGACGGTGCTTTTTGCTGGATCGAGCTTGAGCTTGGGAGCCACCCGGCGAACCTTGGCCAGGCCAAACGCCCGCAATATCTGGATATACGCCCAGCCCAGGTCGAACTCGTACCATTTGGCCGAAAATTTAGCCGATGTGCCATGCGCATGGTGGTTATTGTGCAGCTCTTCGCCGCCAATAATGATGCCCCAGGGCAAGACATTGGTGCTGGTATCGGGACTGGCGTAATTACGATAGCCGATGAAATGGCCCAGGCCGTTTACCACCCCTGCCGCCCAGAACGGGATCCATGCCATTTGCACTGCCCACACGGTAAGGCCAAGTACACCGAACAGCGCCAAATCGATGCCGAGCATGATAAGAATGCCCATGAGGCTGTGGCGCGTGTACACATTGCGTTCGAGCCAATCGTCGGGCGTGCCGTGGCCGAAACGCTTGATGGTGTCGGGCATGGTCGATTCCTGGCGGTACAGTTCGGCGCCGCGGAAAAATACCTTGCCTATGCCGAATACGACGGGCGAATGGGGATCGCCTTCGCGCTCGACGTAGGCGTGATGCTTGCGATGAATGGCCACCCACTCTTTCGTGACCATGCCTGTGGTGAGCCACAGCCAGAAGCGGAAGAAATGCATGACTGCTGGATGGAGATCCAGGCCGCGGTGCGTTTGATTACGATGCAGGAACAGCGTGACGCCGGCAATCGTGATGTGGGTGAGCACCAATGCGGCGATACCGACTTGCCACCATGACAACTGCAGCAATCCGGCTGATAAATATTTAAATATGTAGTCCATAAACCAGTTAAGGCCTCATGTTAAGACACTGAAAAGTGTAGCTGACTTGCCTTTCATATGACAGCAAAGTTTCAAATTAATTTTGAGGCAAATCAAGTATTAACGGAGGCTTCACCCTGTTTGCGACCGGGTTATAAGGCCTTCCGTGATGGCTGATCGGATTTCGAAGATTGATCAGGTGATGCATTGCGCATCACCTTGATCGATTAATCGTCGAGTGATGCGGAGTCTTCGGCCAGGCCCGCCTGTGGGAGGGCGCCGGGTTCATCTGTGGCGGCCTCTTTAGCCGGTGCAGGTTGGTCCACGAGCTTATCCTTGCCTTGTGGAATAGTGGATTCGACAGAAGACGTTTTGTTTCGTTCCATTACCGCGGCAAAAAATCCGTCGGTGTTATGGACATCGGGCCGCATGCTGAGATAAGGCCCTTGCAGTGTCAGATTTTTGCAACGATCCACCACAATAGTGCTGGCATCAAGAAGGCTAAATTCAGGATTGTCGGCTAAGAAGGCCTCAATTTGCTCTTCATTCTCTTCCGGCAAGACACTGCATGTTGCATAGACCAAGCGCCCACCGGGTGCCACGCAACGCGACGCCTGGCGCAGGATGCTGGCCTGCATCTCGCGAAGCTCGACCAATGAGTCGGGGTGCTGCCGCCACTTCAGGTCCGGATTGCGCCGCAATGTGCCCAAACCGCTGCAGGGTGCATCGACCAGCACGCGGTGGGCCTTGCCGCGCAGTCGCTTGACGCGCTGGTCGTTGTCGGGATTGATCACCACCGGCACGATATTGGACAACCCGCTGCGCGCGAAGCGTGGCTTGGCCCGCGCCAGCCTTGCGGCCGACACGTCGAAGGCGTACAAGCGGCCGGTGGAACGCATCAACGCGCCCAGCAGTAATGTTTTTCCGCCGGCACCCGCGCAATAATCGATAATCATTTCGCCACGCTTGGGCGCAACGAGCGCAGCCAGGATTTGACTGCCTTCGTCCTGCACTTCAATTTCGCCTTTCTCAAACATAGGCCAGCGATTAATGGGAGGACGCCCCTGCATGCGTATCCCCCAAGGCGAATACGGCGTGGCTTCGGGGCTATAACGCGCCGCTGCGCCGTTGCGCAGCAATTCGAGCATCTCCGCACGATCCGCCTTCAAGGGATTGACGCGCACATCCAGCGGCGCCGGCGCGTTGAGCGCCTGTATCAAGGCATCGGCATCATGCAGCGTGGACAAGCGCTCGTCGAGCCAGTCCGGCAAACTGTCGCGCACGGCGCGAGAAAGACTCTTTACATCGATACGCAGCACGTGCTCGAGCCAATGCTGCTCCGCTTCCGATAAGCCGGTATCCAGCACCGACCGGTCGAATACCGAGGCCAGCCCAAGGATGGCAAGGCGGCGCGCAGCCGGTCCGCTACCGCTTTCGGCGAACTGCCGGTAGCGGCGTAAATGCCGCAATACATCGAATACGGCTTCAGCCACTTCACCGCGGTCGCGCGCTCCGAGCTTGGGATTGGCACGCAGCCAGCGCGACAGCACCGCATCGGCGGGAAATTTCCATTGCAGGATCTCGCCCAGTACGATGCGCACTTGATCGATGCGCACGGCGGCCATCACGTAAGGCCGGCTGACGTAAGTACCGCCTTCGGCTTGCCGCGCTGCGGTGTTGTGGTTGCGCGCCGTAGCGGGCGCGTGACGGTCGCGGGGGCCGGAGCCCGAACCGGACCGCGCACCGCCTCGTGCGTGCTCTTGCCTTCCAGGCGCGGGGCGTTTGCCCTGAGCACGCCGAGGCTTGTCTGTACTATTCATGATTACCTTTGATATGGCTGGACGCCGTTTGGCGTCAGGACGAAGGAGCGGCTGGCAATGCCTAGCACCTGCACGCGCTGCATGGAATTGAGCGAAACGAGCCCTTCGGCCAGCCAGCGTACCACGTTCGCATATAGTTTGTGTTCTACCTGCAGTACACGGCCCGCCAAAGTTTCTGGTGTATCGTCCGATATAACGGGCACGATGCCTTGCGCGATGATGGGACCATGGTCGAGTACCGGCGTGACGAAATGAACCGTACAACCGTGCCATTGCACACCCATTGCAAGGGCCTGCTGATGCGTATGCAAGCCGGGAAACGCCGGCAGCAAGGACGGGTGGATATTGATGAGCCTGCCATTGAAATGCTCGACAAAGCCAGGCGTGAGCACACGCATGAAACCCGCCAGCAGCACGTAATCGGGCTGATAATCGTCGATGACCGCCGCCAAAGCAGTATCGAATTCCACTCGGGTGGCGTAATCGCGATGAGCCACAGCGTGTGTCGCCAGGCCACGATCCCTGGCCCATTGCAACCCGCCTGCCTCCGTTTTATTGGCGATGACCGCACAGATTTCGGCAGGCAGGGAATGATCACGCACCGTATTGACAATAGACTGCATATTCGAGCCGCGCCCGGAAATCAGCACCACGAGGCGACAAACAGAGTTGGAAAGAACAGCCGGCACAATAATTCCTGATGAAGTCCAGCCGAAATTGTAAACTCTCGGGTGTGAAAGCATCTCCCCGCATCTACCGTACCCTTCCCCGCTTCGATACGCAGCGCCCCAGCGCAGTAACGATAGGCAATTTCGACGGCGTCCATCGTGGCCACCAGGCCATCCTTGCACGCCTGCACGAATGTGCCGAGCAACGGAATCTGGCCGCCACGGTCATGACCTTCGATCCTCACCCGCGCGCCTACTTCGCCCAGCGCGGACAGCGACCCGAACTGATTCCCACCCAGATCAGCAGCCTGCGCGACAAATTGCAAGCACTGCATACACATCGGGCGGAGCAACTGATCCTGGAACGCTTCGACCAGGCGCTGGCCGATATGTCCGCCGACGACTTTATCGAACGACTGTTGGTACATGGCCTGAATACCCGATGGTTGCTGGTCGGCGAAGACTTCCGCTATGGCCACAAGCGAACGGGCGACGTCGACCTGCTCCGGCGTGCCGGGCAGCGCCATGGTTTCGACGTCGAGACCATCGCCGACATCGCTGATGAACACGGCCACCGCATATCCAGCTCAGAAGTGCGCACCGCCCTGGCCGTGGGTAACCAGCTTCGTGCAACGCATCTACTCGGTCATCGCTATCGCATCAGCGGCCATGTCATCCATGGGCAAAAGCTGGGCCGCAGCATCGGCTATCCCACCCTCAATGTAAGGGTGCCGGCACACTGCGCCGCCCGCTCAGGCGTCTATGTCGTACTCGCCCATGGTTTGACCGACCATGCGATCAAGGGTGTGGCCAGCCTCGGCGTGCGCCCGACGATCTCGCACGGAGGGCGCCTGATGCTTGAGACGCACCTGCTCGATTGCCAATTGAACGCATACGGTAAACTCACATGTATTGAGTTCCTCGAATTTCTGCGGGACGAAGAAAAATTTCCCGACCTTCCCACAATGATCGCCGCCATCGACAATGATGTGCAAAGCGCTCGCGACTATTTCGCCCTCCATGGACTATAGAAAAACCTTAAATTTGCCCGAAACTCCCTTCCCGATGCGGGGAGACCTTGCCAAACGCGAACCCGGCTGGATTGCCGAATGGGAAGAAAAAAAGGTTTACGCTGCCATACGCGACGCGAGTAAAGGCCGCCCGAAATTCATACTGCATGACGGCCCGCCCTACGCCAACGGCGACATCCATATCGGCCACGCCGTCAACAAGGTTCTGAAGGACATCATCGTCAAGAGCCGAGCTATGGCCGGCTATGACGCCGTGTACGTACCGGGCTGGGACTGCCACGGCATGCCCATCGAAATCCAGATCGAGAAAAAATACGGCAAGCACCTGCCGGTTGCCGAAGTGCAGTCCAAGGCTCGCGCCTATGCGTACGAGCAAATTGACCGGCAGCGCAAGGATTTCAAGCGGCTGGGCGTGCTGGCCGACTGGGAGCGCCCTTACCTGACGATGAATTTCAGCAATGAAGCCGACGAACTGCGTTCCTTGGCCCGCATACTTGAAAAAGGCTATGTGTTCCGAGGCCTGAAGCCGGTGAACTGGTGCTTTGACTGCGGCTCGGCATTGGCCGAAGCAGAAGTCGAGTACGCGGATCGCAAGGACCCCTCCGTCCATGTGGCCTTTAGATTCGGCGACAAGGAAAAGCTGGCGCATGCCTTCGGGCTGCCGCAGGTCGACGACGGCGCTATCGTCATCTGGACTACCACGCCCTGGACGCTGCCTGCCAACCAGGCCCTGAATGTCCATCCCGAGATCGAGTATGCGCTGGTCGAGCTCGATCAGCCGCGCAGTACAGGTTCCCTCTTGCTGCTGGCCAAAGACCTGGTCGCCTCGTGTCTTGAACACTGGAAGCTCAGCGGCCAAGTTATCGCCACAGCGAAAGGCGACGCGCTTACCAATCTTGAATTCAAGCACCCGCTGTACGACGCACATGAAGGTTACCAGCGCATGTCGCCGGTCTACCTGGGTGATTACGTCACCCTTGACTCAGGTACCGGCGTGGTGCATTCCGCGCCCGCCTACGGCATTGAAGACTTTGTATCGTGCAAGGCGCACGGCCTGACCGACGACCAGATCATTGGGCCGGTCATGGGTGATGGCCATTATGTTGAAAGCCTGCCGCTCTTCGGCGGACTGATGATCTGGAAAGCCAATCCCCTTATCGTCGAAGCGCTGCAGAACGCCGGCAGCCTGTTGCACACCGAAGCGCACGTGCACAGCTATATGCATTGCTGGCGCCACAAAACGCCTATCATCTATCGTGCAACCAGCCAATGGTTCGCGGGGATGGACCGCCAGCCCAAGTCAGGGAAATCGCTGCGGGAAACGGCCCTGGAAGGCATCGACAACACCGAGTTCTATCCCGCCTGGGGTCGTGCCCGCCTGCACGCGATGATTGCCAATCGTCCCGACTGGACACTGTCCCGGCAACGGCAATGGGGAGTTCCCATGGCTTTCTTCGTACACAAGGAAACCGGTGAACTGCACCCGCGCACCGTCGAATTGATGGAAGAAGTCGCCCTGCGCATCGAGCAGCACGGCATCGAGGCATGGCAGTCGCTCGAGCCGGCGGACCTGCTCGGCGATGAGGCCGAGCAGTACGAAAAGAACCGCGATACCCTCGACGTGTGGTTCGATTCCGGCACGACGCACGCTACGGTACTCGGGGGTCAGGACCACAGCGTCAAGGGCTCGCACGCCGATGACCTGGCGTGGCCTGCGGATCTATACCTTGAAGGGTCTGATCAGCATCGCGGCTGGTTCCACTCGTCGTTGCTGACCGGATGCATGCTGTATGGCCGGCCTCCGTACAAAGCCCTGTTGACGCACGGATTCGTGGTCGATGGCCAGGGCCGCAAGATGAGCAAGTCCGTGGGCAACGTGATCGCCCCGCAGAAAGTATCAGATTCGCTGGGCGCGGAAATTCTTCGACTCTGGACGGCCGCCACCGACTATTCCGGCGAGCTCTCGATTTCGGACGAAATTCTGAAGCGCGTCGTGGAAGGCTATCGCCGCATTCGCAATACATTGAAATTCCTCCTGGGCAACTTGCAGGACTTCAATATCGCGACAGACGGTGTCGAACTCGAGCATATGTTCGAGATCGACCGCTATGCGCTGGCCATGACTGCCGCGATGCAGGCTGAAACCCTGGCCAACTACAAGCGCTACGAATTCCATCCCATCGTGTCGCGCCTGCAGATTTTCTGCTCGGAAGACCTGGGCGCTTTCTATCTGGATGTGCTCAAGGACCGCCTCTATACCGCCGGCAAAGACAGCGTAGCGCGCCGTTCGGCGCAAACAGCGGTGCACCACATCACCCACACCCTTATCAAGCTCCTGGCGCCCATTGTGTCCTTTACGGCCGAAGAGGCCTGGAAAGACCTGCACAACAACCAGGAGGTCCCCAGCATCTTCACCGAGTTGTTCCATGCCCTGCCCGATCAGGTCGACGCCGCGCTGTTGCGCGAAAAATGGGACCGCCTTCGTGAGATACGCGCCGAAGTCATGCGCAAAATCGAAGAGGTTCGCGCTTCCGGGGAAATTGGTTCCTCGCTGGCGGCCGAACTGGACATCTACGCAGCCGCGGGCGACCACCAACTGCTCGCCAGTCTTGAAGACGACCTGCGCTTTGTATTGATCGTGTCGCGCGCCAACCTGCATCACGGCGAGGACGGCACGCTGCGTATCGTCGTCCATCCCACCAAGCACCAGAAATGCGAACGTTGCTGGCATCATCGGGAAGACGTCGGCATAGACCCGGATCATCCTGTGCTTTGCGGGCGTTGCGTAAGCAATCTGTTCAAGCTTGGCGAGTTGCGCCGGCATGCCTAGGCACGGCACGGAACCGGCCGTCCAGACCCGGAAGGCGCCGGCCTTCTGGACCTGGATCGCAGGCGCGCTGCTGATCATCGCGCTGGATCAGGTGACCAAGATCTATTTCGATAGCGCAATGCAGTATGCCGAGCGGTGGAAAGTACTGCCGTTTTTTGACTTCACCCTGCTGTACAACCCTGGCGCTGCCTTCAGTTTCCTGGCCGACGGCAGCGGCTGGCAGCGCTGGCTGTTCACGGCTATTGCGCTGGGGGCGACAGGCCTCATCGTCCACCTGCTGCGACGCAGTCCGACGCAAACGCTGTTTTGCGTCTCGCTCATGTGCATTCTGGGCGGCGCGGTCGGCAATGCGATAGACCGTGTTCAGCATGGCCACGTTATCGATTTTTTGCTGTTTTACTGGAACAACTGGTACTTTCCGGCTTTTAATGTGGCAGACGTATCCATCACCTGCGGTGCAATTCTGCTTGTGCTGGATGAACTGCTGCGGCTGCGTCGCGAAAAACGTAAAGCCGCAAGGTCGGCCTGACCCAGGCCCTTATTCAAGGCACATACCCCATGCCAGAACTCGCACAGAAACGGATTGTCCTTGGTTTGACCGGGGGTATCGCCTGCTACAAGATGGCCGAGTTCCTGCGTCGCGCGCAGGAGCAAGGTGCCACGGTCGACGTGGTGATGACTGAAGCCGCCACCCAGTTCATTACGCCGCTTACGATGCAAGCCTTGTCCGGCCGCCCGGTGTACGTGAGCACCTGGGACAATCGTGTTCCCAATAATATGGCGCACATCAATCTGACGCGTGGGGCGGACGCAATACTGATCGCGCCTGCCAGCACTGATTTCATGGCCAAGCTTGCGCATGGCTTGGCCGACGACCTGTTGTCGACCCTTTGCGTGGCCAAGGGAAATTGCCCCCTGCTGGTGGCCCCCGCCATGAATCGCGAGATGTGGCTGCACCCCGCCACCCTGCGTAATGTCATCCAGCTCAAGGCCGATGGAGTACGCATTCTTGGTCCCGGCGAAGGCGATCAAGCCTGCGGCGAGGTGGGCAGCGGGCGCATGCTCGAGGCTGAGCAACTGCTGTCCGAACTGATTGCTTTTTTCCAGCCGAAGGTGCTTGCTGGGCGGCGTGTGCTGATCACCGCCGGGCCGACCTCTGAAAAAATCGACCCCGTGCGGGTCATTACCAACCGCTCGTCGGGTAAAATGGGGTATGCAATAGCACAAGCCGCCCGCGAAGCGGGAGCCCAGGTCGTCCTGGTGTCGGGGCCCACGGCGCTTGATGCGCCCTACGGCGTAAATCGGGTCAATGTGGAAAGCGCCGCGCAGATGCAGGCCGCGGTCATGGCCGAAGCCCGCCAAGCTGATATCTTCATTGCTGTGGCCGCGGTTGCCGACTGGCATGTCGCCAATGCCAGCGACAGCAAGCTCAAAAAGAAGGCGGGCGGTCAGCCCCCCGAACTGCAGTTCTCGGCCAACCCCGATATTCTGGCGGACGTAGCGCAAATGACGCCTGGCCCCTTTTGCGTCGGATTTGCCGCTGAAACCGAAAATCTGCATGAAAACGCCGAAGCCAAACGCCAACGCAAAGGTGTGTCCTTGCTGGTCGGCAACCTGGCCCAGCAGGCCATGAACGCCGACACCACCGAACTCATTCTGTTCGACACGCAGGGCGCTCGGGCGCTGCCTGCCCTGCCCAAGCTGGACGCGGCCCGCAGGCTGATTCAGGAAATCGCCAGCCAGGCGCCGCTGACCACGGCAGACGCCACACCCAGAATGACCTGAGGAATATGGATCAATACATAAAAATCGTCAGTACCTTCATCGAAACCCACCAGGAATGGGCCGGCCTTACGCTGGGCCTGCTCGCAATGGGAGAGTCCCTGCTTATCATCGGCCTGGCCATCCCCGCCACTGCCCTGATGCTATTGGTGGGCGGGCTGGTCGGCAACGGCACGCTCGAGCCCCTTCCCATAATTGCCTGGGGCATCGCCGGCGCGGCACTGGGCGATGCCATTTCATATTTCATCGGTCGACTTCTGGGCCCGAAAATCGTGCGCAGTTGGCCCTTGAACAAACAGCGGCGCACCGTCGCCCGAGCACGCTACTTCTTCCATAAGTATGGCGTTCTATCCATTTTCGCGGGCCGCTTCCTGGGTCCGCTGCGCGCGGTGGTGCCCAGCGTGGCTGGCGTCATGAAAATGCCCCACTGGCGCTTTCAGATCGCCAACGTCCTGTCGGCGGCCCTATGGATACCCCTAATGCTCATGCCCGGCTACCTGACCGGCCGCAGCGTCGACGCCCTGGGCAGCAACAACACGAACTTCAGCGTGCTGTTCAGCGGCGTGCTGTCGGTGGTCCTGGCCGTATGGATCGCCCGCGCCATGATGCGCAAGCGCCAGATCAGTAGCGCGGATCAGCCCCGTAACAAATCCAAAACAGACCGTTGAGCCCCACGTGAGAAAAATTGCCCTCAAAATCCTGGACCCGCGCATGAACGACTACCTGCCCGCTTACGCGACAGGCGGTTCAGCCGGGCTGGACTTGCGCGCCTGCATAGAGCAGCCCCTTACCTTGCCGGCAGGCGCCACTGAGTTGATACCAACGGGCTTGTCCATACATATTGCCGACCCGGCATATGCCGCCATGATTCTTCCGCGCTCCGGCCTGGGGCACAAGCACGGTATCGTATTGGGCAATCTGGTCGGCCTGATCGACTCCGACTATCAGGGCCCGCTCATGGTTTCAGCCTGGAACCGCGGTCAGACAGACTATGTCCTGCAGCCGATGGAGCGACTGGCCCAGTTGGTCGTCGTGCCGGTCCAGCAAATCGAGTTCGACATTGTCGATGACTTTGAAGACAGCCTTCGCGGCGCCGGCGGATTCGGCAGCACCGGAAGGTCGTAAGAAAATGCGGTGCCGAGGCCCTTACACCGCTTCTTCTTCGCCCAGGTAGGCAGCCCGCACCTTGGGATCATCCAGCAACTGGCCGGAAGGCCCTTGCAGGATGATTTGCCCCGACTCCATGACGTAACCGCGATTGCTGGTCTCCAGCGCCAGCTTCGCGTTCTGCTCGATCAGCAGGATCGTGACACCTTCCGCGGCGATGGTCCGTATGACCTCGAAAATTTTCTCGACCATCAGCGGCGCGAGCCCCATGGAGGGCTCATCCAGCAGCAGCAGGCGCGGCTGGGAGATCATGGCACGGCCCATGGCAAGCATCTGCTGCTCTCCCCCCGACAGCGTGCCCGCCGATTGCCGGCGCCGCTCGGCCAGGCGCGGAAACAGATCCAGTACCCGCTCCGTGTCCCGCTGGACTCCCGCAGCGTCATTCCGGCTGTATCCGCCCATGGCAAGGTTCTCTTCTATCGTCAATTGGCCGAAGATGCCCCGGCCTTCGGGCACCATGACCAGACTTTGACGCACCAGCATGTACGAAGGCGTACCCACTATGGATTTGCCGTCGTAGAGTATCTCGCCGCCGGACACGGGAACCAGGCCGCAAATAGCGCGCAAGGTCGTGCTTTTTCCGGCGCCGTTCGCGCCAATAAGGCTGACCAGTTCGCCTCGGCCTACAGTTAAATCCATGGCCCGCACAGCTTTGATACCGCCATACGCGACGTCAAGCTGCCGGATTTCAAGCAAATTATCGGCTTGGCTCATTGCATGTCCTTTGTGGTGGCGCCGGCCGGTGCTTTCGCGGCCTCGCTGGCCGCTCCCGCGCCTAGATAAGCCTCGATAACTTTGGGATTGCGCTGCACATCGGCAGGCTTGCCTTCGGCAAGCACTTTGCCATATTCCAATACCAGCACGCGATTGCACAAACCCATGACCAGCTTCATGTCGTGTTCGATAAGCAGGACGGTAACACCGTCATCGCGTATCTTTTCGATGAGGCGGCGCAGCACTACGGTTTCTGACGCATTCATACCCGCGGCGGGCTCATCCAGGGCCAGCAAGGTGGGTTCGGTGGCAAGCGCCCGCGCAATTTCCAGCCGACGCTGATCACCGTATGGCAAAGACTGTGCAACGTCATTGGAGCGGTGTCCGATGCCCACGTAATCGAGCAACTGCTGGGCACGCTGCTCGATGGCCGCCTCTTCATCACGGGTACGCTTGTTCCGGCTGATGGCCCCCCACAAACCTGCGCGGGTACGGATATGCCGTCCTATCATCACATTCTCGATCGCGCTCAGGTTGCCGAACAACCGTATATTCTGGAAGGTCCGGGCGATGCCCACTACCGCAATCTGGTGCGGCTTCAAGCGTGTCAGTTGATGGCCCATGAAATTGCAGTTGCCGGATTCCGGCACATACAAGCTGGTCAGGACGTTGAACAACGTGGTCTTGCCGGCCCCGTTCGGACCAATAAGCCCGTAGATATCGCCCTTGCAAATAGAGAAACTGACGTCGGACAAAGCCTGCAAGCCGCCAAAGCGTTTGTTCAGCTTATTGGCCACCAGCAACAGGTCTGGCATGGAGCGGACGTCTTTATTGATAGCGGCGGGAATCATGCCTGCCCTCCTTTTGCCCCGGTAAGCTCACGACGGCGCACCGCCGAAGGCCAAAGTCCGGCCGGTCGGAATATCATTACCAGTACCAACGCAAAGCCGAACAACAGCATGCGTATGCCTTCCGGATCGACGATGACATCGCCGAAAACGGCTTGCTGTATGGGCACCACGATGGCGCGCAGGAACTCGGGGAATACCGAGAGCAGAATGGCTCCAAGGATGACACCCGGAATATTGCCCATGCCGCCCAACACCACCATGCACAAGACCATGATGGATTCGGTCAGGCTGAAGCTTTCCGGACTGACGAAACCTTGCATGGACGCGAACATGGCGCCGGCGACGCCGCCGAAGCTGGCGCCCATGGTGAATGCCAGCAACTTGATATTGCGCGTGTTGATGCCCATAGCCTTGGCGGCGATCTCGTCTTCACGCACGGCTTCCCATGCGCGGCCTATGCGCGAGTTCTGCAGCCGCGCGCATATGACGACAATGATGATCGTAAGCAGCAACAGAAGGTAGTAGTACTTCTCAGGGCCGGTGATGCGAAGGCCAAGAATCTCTTGCGAGCGGCCAAAATCGAATCCAAATATTGAAATATCATCGATGCGGTTAATGCCTTGGGGCCCGTTGGTAATGTTGATGGGCGCATCCAGGTTGTTCATGAAGATACGCACGATTTCGCCGAATCCCAGCGTGACGATGGCCAGGTAATCGCCACGCAGCTTCAGCGTGGGTGCTCCGAGCATCGCACCGAAGAAGGCCGCCAGCACCACACCGGCCGGCAGGACCATCCAGAATGGCAAGTGCAAGCCAAAATGCGGCGAGGCCAGCAAGGCCCATACGTAGGCGCCCACCGCATAAAACGCGATATAGCCCAGGTCAAGCAGGCCGGCGAAGCCGACGACGACGTTCAGGCCGAGCGCCAGCATTACGTACAACAGCGCGAAGTTCAAGGTGCGGACCCAGCTCTGGCCCGCCATGCCCAGGATGAACGGCAGGATCGCAAGGACTACGCCGAACAAGGCGATCCCCAGCCACACCTTCAGCGACACACCCGAACGGGTAGCGGCATTTTGCGTGCTCATGCGCGGTCTCCCACGCGCTCGCCGAGCAAGCCGGACGGGCGGAAAACCAGAACCAGGATGAGCACGATGAACGAAAAGACATCCTGGTAGTTGCTGCCGAAGACGCCATTGGTGAGGTTTCCGATATAGCCGGCGCCCAGGGACTCAATGATGCCCAGCAGCAAGCCGCCCAGCATCGCCCCGCCCAGGTTGCCGATGCCGCCCAACACTGCGGCGGTGAACGCCTTGAGGCCGAGCATGAAGCCCATGGTGTACTGCGCCACGCCATAATAAGTCGTGACCATGACGCCGGCCACGGCGGCCAGTGCGGACCCGATCAGGAAAGCTGCGGATATGACTGTATTGATGTTGACGCCCATGAGACCGGCGACCTCGCGGTTCTGGGCCGTCGCGCGCATGGCGGTACCCAGTCGCGTCCGGTGCACCACGAGCAACAGGCAGGCCATGATGGCGGTGGCGATCACGATAATACTGATCTGCAGCAGGCTGATGCGCGCGCCGCCTATGGGGAAGACCACGGGTTCGATGACGTGGGGAAAGCTGAGGTAGTTGCGTCCCCACACCATCATTGCGATATTCTGGATAATGATCGAGACGCCGATCGCTGTAATGAGGGCGGCCAGGCGCGGTGCGCGTCGCAAGGGACGATAGGCGTAGCGCTCGGCGAGCCAGCCCAGCGCCATGCAAACAGGAATTGAAACAAGCAGGGCAATGACGATGGCGAGCCATGCCGCCATGCTGCCCGGGTCTGCGCCGATAAGCGTTACCACCAATGTGGTCGCTACCATCGCGCCAACCATGACCACGTCGCCATGGGCGAAATTGATCAGGCCTATGATTCCATAAACCATGGTGTAGCCAAGGGCAACCAGGGCATATACGCTGCCCACAGTGATGCCATTGATCAACTGTTGTATGAGAATGTCCATGCTTTATGACTCTAGAAATGGGGCCGGCACCGCCGGCCCGAAAGGGACTGCAATAAAACAACGTCGGGTTAGTTAGCCTTGCTGACCATGGTCTTGACCATTTCCCATTTGTCGTTCTTTACCTCGTAGATGGTGACTGAAATTTCCTTGAGGTCGCCTTTTTTGTCATAGGCAATGTTCTGGCTGGTTGCGCCCGAGCGCTGCAACGATGCGAGTTTCGGCAGGTAAGCCTTTGGTTTGGCTGAACCGGCCTCTTTCATGGCCGTGATCATGTTCCACGCGCCGTCATAGGCATACGGTGCATACACGCCGGGCTCGACCTTGAAGCGTTCTTTGTAGTTGGACTGGAATTTCTCACCTGCCGCCATCTGCTTCAGCGGCACCCCGGCGAGCGACGCATACGTGCCGTTGGCGGCTTCACCAGCCAGCTTCAGGAACGTGGCGCTACGTGTCATTTCACCGGAAACCAAAGGTGCCTTGATGCCCAGCGTGACCATTTGCCGACGCATCGGACCCGACTGCGCATCCAGGCCACCAAAGAAAATGGCGGCCGGTTCCTTGGACTTGATATTGGTCAGGATGGAGGTAAAGTCATTGGCTTTATCGGTGGTGTACTCGCGTGCTATCACCTTGCCGCCGGCTGCCTCGACGGCCTTGGCAACCTGGTCGGCCAGGCCCTGGCCATACGCGGTCCGATCGTCGATCAGGGCAACCGTCTTGGCGCCCAGCTCGTTGACAATGAACTGCCCGGCTGCGGCGCCCTGCTGCGTGTCGCTGGTCATCATGCGAAAGGTGGTGTCGTAGCCCTGATCGGTATATTCGGGCGACGTGGCCATGGCTATTTGCGGCAAGCCTGCGTCGTTGTAGACGCTGGACGCGGGTATTGTGGTACCCGAATTGAAGTGCCCCAGCACGCCGTTTACTTCCTCATCCACGATTTGCTGTGCAACCTGCACGGCCATACGGGGGTCGGCCTGGTCGTCACGGGAGACCAGTTCGAATGTTGCCGGCTTGCCGTCGAGCTGGATATTCTGTTTATTGGCCTCTTCGAGTGCAAGCGTAAGACCATTTTTCATGTCCTCGCCATAGTGCGACTGAGGGCCGGTTAGCGGAGCGGCAAAGCCGAGCTTCACGACCGTATTCTCGGCCGCGTGGGCCGGGCTGAACGCAAAGCCGGCCATGACGGCGGCTGTTGCGGCTAAAAGCTTGAATCCTTTAGTGGACTGCATGTTTATCTCCGTTATTTAAGAACGCGTAGTATGCCTGCTGCGAGTAACACCACGAATTAAACCAAAAGTACAACCCATTTATAATGGGTCGTAACCCTTAAAAGAACTTCTTCCCTATTTGCAGGCTCTGCAATCAGCCCACCATCATCAAGCTGGCGTTGCCACCCGCCGCGGCGGTATTCACGCTAACCGAAACTTCACGCAGCAAACGCTCAAGGCGATACGCCGCGCCGGCTGCCAACTCGTCGCTGCTCAGGCCCTGTACGGAAACAATGGGACCTTGGCGTTGCGCGACATTCTGATTAAGCTCCCGCAACGTATCGCTGTCGCCTTCGAACAGAACCGCCTGATAATCGCCATGTTCGACCTCGTCGCTGCTTACGAGCCGGATTGATTTTTGCTGCTGCGCATTGCATGCGGCATGGAATGCGTGACCTGCCGCTGTATCGAGCAGGGACATGCGATTACCCGTGCTTGCACACGCTTCAAACTGCCTGGACGCGCCGGTCTCGGTCGCCGCGACGCACAGGACAGTGCCGCGCGGCTTGACGTAGTAAAGGTTGCTCTCGCCGGTAGGGCCATTGAGAGCGAGTGGTTTGGCGTCAATATGGTCCGGTGTGCACCATGCCGGCAGACCCTGGGGCGACCGCGCAAGCAAACGCAACAGGTACATGGGGCCGCCCGCCTTGGGACCCGTGCCCGAGAGCCCTTCACCGCCAAATGGCTGCACGCCGACGACCGCGCCGACGATATTACGATTCACGTAGATATTGCCGGCGTGTATGCGCTCGGATACACGTGCCACGGTTTCGTCCAGCCGCGTGTGCACGCCAAAAGTGAGCCCATAGCCCGTGGCGTTGATCGCGTCGATCATGGCATCGAGTCCGTCGCGCTCGTACTGCACAACATGCAGGACGGGGCCGAACACCTCTTTCTTCAAGGCCGCCACATCGCTTATTTCTATGATGGTGGGGGGAACGAAAGACCCATGCAGGCATTGGTCATCCAGCACGAGCTGGTCGACGCGATGTCCCGCATCACGCATGGCCTGAATATAGGCCTGAATATCGGCTTGCGCCTGTACGTCGATGACCGGTCCTACATCGGCAGACAGGACGTCGGTGCGGCCTACCTTCAATTCCTGCATGGCGCCACGCAACATCGTCAGCACATGCCCGGCACAGTCTTTCTGGACACACAGCACCCGCAACGCGGAGCATCGCTGCCCTGCCGAGTCAAAGGCGGAGGTCAATACATCGAACACGACCTGCTCGGCCAAGGCGGACGAGTCCACGACCATGGCATTCTGACCACCGGTTTCCGCAATCAGCGGGATAGGATGCCCCGCGTCATCCAAGCGTTGGGCGAGCGTCCTGGAGATAAGCCGGGCCACATCCGTAGAGCCGGTGAACATGACTCCCCGCACATCGGGACTGGCTACCAGCGCCGCGCCCACGGTCTCCCCCTTGCCGGGCAATAGCTGCACGGCGCCGGCTGGAACGCCGGCACGGCGTAATACGGCAACCGCTGCGGCGGCGATCAAACTGGTCTGTTCGGCGGGCTTGGCCAGCACGGGATTTCCCGCGGCAAGCGCTGCCGCCACCTGTCCGGTAAAGATTGCCAATGGAAAATTCCAGGGGCTGATGCACAAAACAGGCCCCAATGGACGATGGGTATCGTTGGAAAACGAACCTTCGATCTGGGCGGCGTAATAACGCAGGAAGTCGACGGCTTCGCGCACCTCTGCAATAGCGTTGGAAAGCGATTTACCGGCCTCGCGAACGATCAGCCCCAACAATGGCTGCATCTCGTCCTCAAGCATTTGCGCGGCTCGCACCAGACATTGTGCGCGTTCACCGACCGGGGTCGCCTGCCAGATGGGGGCCGCATGAACGGCGGCCGCCAAAGCCGCTTCCACATCGGCCTCGTTCGCTTCAATGACTTGCCCCACCACGTCCCGCCGATCCGCCGGATTGCGTACCACCTGCGCACGGGACTCGTCCCATACCGCATTGTCGTCGCCCAGCATCGGAGCAGCGCGCCAACCATGACCCGCGCTACCCAGGAGCGCTGCCGATAAGGAGCTCAACCGTTGTTCATTGGAAAGATCCATGCCCGCCGAATTCAACCGGCCATCCGCGTTTTCGAGCAGGTGCCTGGGCAGGGGAATTTTTTCGTGGGGAGCACCAAGAGGCTGGATGCGCATCGCCGATTGCACAGGATCTGCAATAAGCGAATCGACAGCCAGCGTCTCGTCACCGATCTGATTCACGAATGACGTGTTCGCCCCGTTCTCCAGAAGTCGGCGCACGAGATACGCCAGCAGCGTTTCATGCGTACCCACCGGCGCGTAGATGCGGCATGGCCGGTTCAGCTTGCCTTGGGCAAGAGGGCCGGTGACCTCGTCATAGAGCGGCTCTCCCATACCGTGCAGGCACTGGAATTCGTACTGGCCGGGATAATAGTTTTGCCCAGCCATGTAGTAGATCGCCGACATCGTGTGGGCGTTATGCGTGGCGAACTGTGGGAATACAGATTGCGGCGCGGCCAATAATTTGCGCGCGCAAGCGAGGTAAGACACATCGGTATAGAGCTTGCGCGTGTAGACGGGATATCCTTCCAGCCCATCAACTTGCGCGCGCTTGATTTCCGTATCCCAATAGGCGCCCTTGACCAGCCGCACCATAATGCGATGCCCGCTGCGCTGGGCAAGGTCGATGACATAGTCAATGACGAAAGGGGCACGCTTTTGATAGGCCTGGATGACGAAGCCGATGCCGTTCCACCCCGAAAGTTCCGGATCGAAGCACAAGGCCTCCAAAAGATCGAGCGAGATTTCCAGGCGGTCTGCCTCTTCGGCGTCGATATTCAGGCCAATGTCATAGCTGCGCGCCAGTTTGGCCAACGCTGTCATGCGCGGAAGGAGTTCCGCCATGACGCGTTCGCGCTGGGCCCGCGAATAGCGGGGGTGCAAGGCGGAGAGCTTTATGGAAATACCCGGCCCTTCATAAATACCGCGGCCTTGCGATGCCTTACCGATGGCATGTATGGCCTGCTCGTACGAGACGTAGTAGCGCTGCGCGTCATCGGCGGTAGTGGCCGCCTCGCCCAGCATGTCGTAGGAATACCGGAAGCCCTTGTCTTCAAGCTTGCGGCTATTGGCGATGGCGGCCGAAATAGTCTGCCCGGTAACGAACTGCTCGCCCATCATGCGCATGGCGATATTCACGCCTTTGCGGATGAGCGGCTCGCCGCCCTTGCCGATAAGCCGCGTCAGCGCCTTGGAAAGAGACTGCTCGCTGTTGACACTGACCAGCTTGCCCGTGAGCATCAGCCCCCATGTTGCCGCATTGACAAATAAAGATGGCGACTCGCCCATATGGGATCGCCAATCTCCGTGGCTGATCTTGTCGCGTATGAGTGCATCGCGGGTGGCACGATCGGGTATGCGAAGCAAGGCCTCGGCCAGACACATCAGCGCCACGCCTTCCTGGCTGGACAGGGAAAATTCCTGGATCAGGCCTTCGACGCCTCCGCCTTTGCGCTTGCCGCGCAGTGCCTCCACCAGGCGGCGCGCCAGGACATGGACTTCCTGAGAATGCGCGGACCGCGCCTGGTCGAGCAAGACCGGCAGGCACTCCGTTTCGGGGCGACGATAGGCGGAAGTAATAGCGGCGCGCAATACGGATTGCGGCTGCACATCCTGTGCGAACTCGTAAAAAGGCAGGACGGGTTCGGACGATGTAGTGATGTCGCCGGGCGTATCATCGTCGTTGTTTAGAAAAGCGATTTCAGCGGGCAGCTGTCCCCGCTCGATGGCATCGATATAGGCCAGAACAGCCTGCTTATGCAACCAATGTGGTGTGCATCCCAGCTTCGCGGCCGCAATCTTCAATCGCTCGCGCAGCGTTTCGTCCACTTTGACACCCAGCGTGGTTGTTGCCATAGCCTATCCCCGTATTACCTTTTTTGATCGAGCAGCGGCGCGCGTGCGGGCGCCTCTTCTGCTTCAAATTCCCGCTACAAGCGAGAAAGGAATACTAAACAGGTTGTACTCATTTTTGTACTATGGTTAACCCTTGCTACCGATTTTTTCTAAGAGGTACAACCTTTGGTATCCACACCGGCGATCTGGCGTGCATCCGCCGGCTTCATCAATTGCGCCGCAATCAACGCCGCGAGTTTCTGCAGGGCCTCTTGATGCCCCGCAATCAATGCCGACATGCCCGTCTCGACCGGTACCTGAACCTCGGCGCGACATATTATTGTTTTCTTGCCCCGTTGGTGAACGGGCGTGAGACGCCATGTCGCATCCAGTACCGCGCGCTCGTTATAGACGGAATCGAAACGCTGTACCCGCACATTGATCCGCCATATTGGCAGGGACTCAGGGGTTCCCCCGGAAGCAATATCCAGTACGCCAAGCTGGCGCGACAGCGCATTGGACAAGGCATTCCGTATCTCATCCGATAGTGGCGATGCCCATAGCGCGCTATTGAGCGGTGTAACCTGCGCGGCATTCGCATCATTGATCACAATCTGGGGGCGGTCAACCTGCTCTGGCAGTTCTACGGGCTGGACACTGATTGCAAACTTCGGCGACGCCTTGGTTTCCACGGCGGAGGAATCGGCCACCGTGGAGGCAGGCAGCAAGGTGTAGTACTGTCTTGTTGGGCTGGCGCAGGCAGCCAGCCCGGCGATCAGCAATACGGCATAAAAAATTCGGCCTGGATTCATTCTTTTCCTAAGGGCTGACGGGCACGGGATCGCGGGCGGGCCCGCGCAAGATCGCCGTAGGGTGGGTTTGCAAGTAATCAGCCAGGGCGCGCAGCGACTTCGCCGCCGCGGTAAGCTCGCGCAAGCTGCCCTCGATGTTGTCATTCATGGCCGACCCCGGGGCCAATAACTTATCAACGCGCGCTAGGGAGCTCCTGGCTGCCTTGAGCATCGCGCTGGCCTGAGGTGCAACCTTGTCGTCGAGACTCGCCATCAATTTGTTGGCGGACTTCAAGCTTGCACGCAAATCGTTGCCGATTCCCTCAAACGGAATGGTGTCGATCTTGGCGACAATACTGCTGATTTGTTGCTGCAATCGGTCGAAGTCACCCGCGATCGTTGGCAGTTCCATAGGCGAGGACTTGCGGTCAACAACGACGGGCGTGGCATCCGGGTAGAACTCGAGCGCCACATATTGTTGACCGGTCAGCAGGTTGGCGGCTCGCATTTGCGCTCGCAATCCGCGCTCGATCATGAATCGCAATAAGTTCAGGCCCGGCTCCTTGGCAGCTGGATCATGCTTGATCACATTTTGGTAGGCGGCGCCGAAGCGCAGCGGATACAGCTCGCCCTTCACCAACGCATAGAAGGACTTCTCCTTTGCATCAAATTCAAGATCGATGTCGATTACCCTTCCAAGCTCCAGCCCGCGGAACTCTATCGGCGCCCCGACTTTCAGGCCACGCACGGATTGGTTGAACTTCATCTCGATGTTCATGGGAGAACCATCGGGATCGGCCATGGCATGAACCTGCGTATCCGCAAGCGTAAACACATGGTCTGAACCAGCGCGCTCGGGAGAGGTGCCATCGTCGGGTGCTGCGAACGCCACCCCCCCGGCCATGACCGAGACGATCGAACCGGTCTGCACATTGAAACCGTCGGCACTCAAGGAAACGTTGATGCCACTGGCATTCCAGAACCGGGTGTTCTGCGTAACGAACTGGTCGTTGGGCTTGTCGACAAAAACCTGGATGGCAACCCCTTTACCGCTCTTGTCCAGGTCGTAGCCCACCACCTGGCCGACTTCGATACGCCGATAGTAAACAGGCGAGCCGATTTCAAGCGAACCGAGATCCGGGGCAAGCAAGGTAAAACGGGTCCCGGCACGCCCGCTGGCAATCTCGGGCGGCTTCTCCAGTCCGATGAATTCGTAGACGGATTCATCATCTTCATCAGCCTCGTCACCGCGGGCACCCGCATCCACGCCAATATAAGCGCCCGACAGCAAGGTACCCAGGCCCGAGACACCGCTGATTCCCAGACGTGGCCGCACGACCCAGAAGCGGGTACCCTCCTGCGTGATGTACGAAGACCCTTCACGGTTCAGTTGGGCATCGACCAACACTTTGGTACGGTCAGGCGCTACTTTGATACCGGTAACCTCACCGATGACTACGTCTTTATAGCGAACCTTCGTTTGACCTACCTCCAGACCATCGGCGGATTCAAAGCTGATTGTGATGGTGGGCCCGGTATGCATCCAGTCGCGCACCAGCAACGACACACCCACCAATGCCGCAACCAGCGGCACCAGCCATATCCATGAAAAGCGAGCCTCGCGCGGCGGCTTGATATCGGGCTTGGGCAAGCCCGTCGCAGTACGCGTCGGGTCGCTGGTGCCGGCCGGTTCGCTGGATGGAGGTGTAGGCGAGTCAGGTGGCGTTTGATGATCTGTCATACGATTCTTTTAAGACTGCGTTGTGCCAGGCGCTGCCTGCCGAGAGGAGCCACGACGCAAATGCATCGTGCGAAAAGGGTGCATTTCCGCTTGTCGATCCCAGCCTCGACGCGGATCATAGCTCATTGCCGCCAACATGGTAAGGATGACCACCAAGCCAAAACTGGCCGCGCCAGGCCCTGCGATGACTTGCGATATGCCGGGGAAATTGGCCATGGCCGACATAAGCACCACGACAAAGACATCCAGCATGGACCACTGTCCAATAAACTCGACGAGCTCATAAAGCCGGGTGCGCTGGCGTTGAATTCGCGGCCCGCGCCATCGGCGGTTGAACAAGAGCACCATCAGGGCGAGTATCTTCGTCATGGGAACGACAACGCTGGCCACAAAAACAATCAGGGCAAGATCCCAGGAGCCCAGGTACCAGAGCTCCAGTACGCCGCCCAATATTGTGTGGGCGCTCTCGCCCGTAGGCGTGCGCACATGCATGACAGGCAGAACGTTGGCGGGTATATAAACAATGCCTGCCGCAATGACCAGCGCCCAAGCGCGCGATGAAGCATTGGGCCTACGCGCGTGAATCCGGGCATCGCATCGGGCACAGGTACACGAATCGTGTTCCGGCGGCAGATTCTGTACATAGCCGCAAGCGCTACACGATGCGACCGATCTGTCCTCGGCGATATCGGGCTTCGACGCGAGTACCAGCTTGGAATCCTCGGCATAGCGCCACAAGCGCTCGGCCGTAACACGGCTCAACCCGGTAAGCAAAAAGGCAAGGATCGCAAAGGCCCACAAGCCCGGCCCCGGAGCCAGGGTGGCAAGGCCTGCGAACTTGACCATCGCGACGAGCATGCCGAGCATCATCACGGGAATCATGTTGCTCCATGGCGCCAACATGTGAAGGAAACGCATGCCATGCCGGAAATCCGCCGGCAGTCGCCCGGAACGGACGGACATCAAGGCCCAAAGCAGGATCGTCAGTTGGGTGAACGGCAGCCAGAAACCGAACAGGCCCGTCATGATGGCCAGTACTTCGTGGCCTTGAACCCACGTGAGCCACAAGGCTCCGGGAAACGACGCCCTTACCGTCTGGCCCTGGATGTTCAAGATGGCGACAGGAAAGTAATTGGCAATGGCGAAGATCGGCAGCGCGCCTGTGACCAACGCCAGCCAACCTGAAATCGGCACTGCGCTACGTCGATACAAGACGTACCCGCAACGCGTGCACTTAGCCATTGCGCCCGGTTCGATGGGCGTGCGTTCGTGCAGCGTTGCGCAGTGATGGCAAGCAACTACTGGGCCTTCACCCATCAATCGACGAGCTCAGGTTCCGGATGCGATGGCGATGCATGGTTGGACTTGCTCGGTTTTTCTGGCTTGTCGGAAAAGACCAGCTGGACTTTGCCGTCTTGGTCGAGACGCACCTCGACGTGACCGCCATCGGCCAGGCGACCAAAGAGCAGCTCGTCGGCCAAGGCACGACGTATGGTGTCCTGAATGAGCCTTTGCATCGGACGTGCACCCATGGCAGGATCGAAACCTTCCTTGGCGAGGTGTTCGCGCAGCTCTTGCGAGAACACGACATCGACCCGCTTCTCGTGCAACTGATCTTCGAGCTGCATGAGGAACTTGTCGACCACGCGCATGATGATCTCCCGCGACAGCGGTGTGAAGCCAATGATGGCGTCGAGCCGGTTACGGAATTCGGGCGTGAACAGGCGCTTGATATCGGCCATTTCGTCGCCCGTGCGGGCAGGCGCGGCGAAACCGATGGTGCTGCGATTAAGCGCTTCGGCGCCGGCATTCGTGGTCATGACCAGAATCACATTGCGGAAGTCTGATTTGCGGCCATTGTTGTCGGTAAGCGTACCGTGATCCATGACCTGCAAAAGGATGTTGTACACATCCGGATGGGCCTTTTCGATTTCGTCCAGCAGCAGCACGCAATGCGGCTGCTTGCTGACGGCTTCGGTCAGCAGACCGCCCTGGTCGAACCCGACGTATCCGGGAGGCGCACCAATGAGACGCGACACGGTATGGCGCTCCATGTATTCCGACATGTCGAAGCGCAGGAGTTCAATACCCAGCACAAACGCCAATTGCCGCGCGACCTCGGTTTTGCCCACGCCGGTAGGCCCGGAGAACAGGAAGGAACCAATAGGCTTGTCGGGACGCCCCAACCCGGACCGCGCCATTTTTATGGCGGCGGACAAGGCTTCGATGGCCGAGTCCTGACCGAAGACCACGGTCTTGAGATCGCGTTCCAGGGTGGCAAGCTTGTTGCGATCATCGTTGGAGACGCTTTGCGGTGGAATGCGGGCAATCTTGGCGACGGTAGCCTGCACCTCGGCCTTGCCGATGACCTTCTTTTGACGGGAGCGCGGCAATAGCCTTTGCGCGGCGCCCGCCTCGTCGATGACATCAATGGCTTTATCAGGCAGGAAGCGATCATTGATATGGCGAGCGGCCAGTTCAGCCGCGGCGGTAATGGCGGCCGCCGAATAGCGCACGCCGTGGTGCGCTTCGAAGTGCCCTTTCAGGCCGCGAAGAATCTGGATCGTTTGCTGGACGGTGGGTTCGGCCACGTCGATTTTCTGGAAGCGGCGCGACAAAGCGTGGTCTTTTTCGAAGATTCCGCGGTACTCGTTATATGTCGTGGCGCCCATGCATTTGAGCTGGCCCGAGGACAGGGCCGGCTTGAGCAAGTTTGAAGCGTCGAGCGTACCGCCCGATGCGGATCCCGCGCCAATCAGCGTGTGGATTTCATCGATGAAGAGAATGGCGTGGCTATTATCTTTGAGCGATTTGAGCACGCCCTTGAGACGCTGTTCGAAATCACCCCGATACTTGGTGCCAGCGAGCAATGCGCCCATATCCAGGGCGTAGACTTCTGCGTTGGCCAGGATTTCGGGCACATCGCCTTGGGTAATACGCCATGCCAGACCTTCGGCAATGGCTGTCTTGCCTACGCCGGCTTCACCCACCAGCAAGGGATTGTTCTTGCGACGGCGGCACAGCACCTGGATGACACGTTCGACTTCGTGCTCGCGCCCGATCAGGGGGTCGATACGGCCTTGGCGCGCTTCCGCATTCAGGTCGGTCGCGTAGAGCTCGAGCGGTGATTTCTGCTGGTCGGACTTGGCCTCGGCCTCGATGGCTTGCGACTTGGCAGGCTCGGGCGCAGGCTCTTCGTTGACCTTGGTGATGCCATGCGACAGGAAGTTGACCACATCCAGGCGAGTAATGCCCTGCTGTTGCAGGAAATAGACGGCGTGGGAGTCTTTTTCGCCATACATGGCGACCAGCACGTTGGCGCCCGTGACGGTGTTCTTGTTGGAATTGCCCGACGAGACGTGCATGATGGCGCGTTGAATAACACGCTGAAAACCTAAAGTAGGCTGCGTGTCGACCTCGTCTTCGCCCGGAAACACCGGCGTATTTTCATTGATGAACTTGCGAAGTTCTTGACGCAAGACGTCAATATCGGCCGAGCAGGCGCGTAGCACCTCGGCAGCGGCGGCGTTGTCGAGCAGGGAGAGCAGCAAGTGCTCTACGGTAATAAATTCATGTCGCGCTGTGCGGGCCTCGACAAAGGCCATGTGCAGGCTGACTTCAAGTTCTTCGGAAATCACGCTTCCTCCATACATATCGGAGCGGACAAACAATTCGATAAATCTTATTCTATGACTAAATCGACCTTGCGTATCAACATTAACAAAAGAGTTATCTTACTGTGACCGGACGGCACCAAAAGCGCCGCCGATAACCTTACTATACCTGTACTTGTTGCCCGTTGCGCGGTCCCCTGCGGGCGGGCGTATCTGGCATGACGCTAAGCTTCAGGTGCGGGCTCCATCACGCATTGCAAGGGGTGTTGGCGCGCATGTGCCAACTGACGAACCATTTCCACGCGTGTAGCAGCAATATCGCGGGGGTATACACCGCAAACCCCGCGGCCTTCGTGATGAACCTTCAGCATGATGCGTGCCGCCTCGTCTTCGGTCTTTCCAAAAATGCGTTGCAACACGACGACGACGAAGTCCATCGGCGTGTAATCATCGTTCAGGAGCACCACCTGATACATGGGCGGCGGCGCAAGCTTGGCCGCTTGACGATCCAGAACCGTATCGTGTTGGTTTTCGGTTTGAGTAGCCATGACAATACTAGTGGTTTCCATAGTTGACGGAATTAGCGGAAATTGCGCATGATCTCGTTATTCTGACTGCTGAGAGGAGTATTGGCATGCCAGAATCAAGCAGGCTTAAGCTAACCCTTGTAGTCAAGTTTTAACCCTATACTATAGTCGAGAGGCAGTCCGTATGTCTGATACAACCGCAACCTCTGCACCAGGGGACACCCAGAAGCTGACAGGAACCGTCAAATGGTTCAATGATGCCAAGGGTTTCGGCTTTATTACCCCTGACAACGGGGGCGAAGACCTTTTCGCACATTTTTCATCCATCCAGATGAACGGCTTCAAGACCCTGAAAGAAGGTCAAAAAGTCGCTTTTGAAATTGCCCAAGGGCCGAAAGGCAAACAAGCACTTAATATTACGGCTGCCTGATCTCACTCAATAACCGGGTTTGCTTCTAATAACAATGCATAAATTTTATCTGTTAACAGGGCTTTCGGGCCCTGTTTTTTTTCGCACCCTCATCGCTTTGATCCTGACCGGGCTGGCATTGGTGCCGGCTATGACACGAGCCATGTTGCTGCCCACTGCGCAGTTGATGGTGGATACGCATTCCATAAGCGCGGAAATCGCCGCCACGGACGAAAGCCGTTCCCGGGGATTGATGCAGCGGCAAAGCCTGCCCCCTGACCACGGCATGCTATTTGTCTTTCAGGAAGTCGGCAAGCCGTGCTTCTGGATGAAAAACACCCCGTTGCCGTTATCAATTGCGTTTATCGATGCGCAAGGCGTCATCGTCAATATCGCCGACATGCAGGCGCATAGCCTGGACTCGCATTGCCCCGCAGGGCCTGTCATCTATGCGCTTGAAATGGAACAGGGCTGGTTCCGGCAGCACCAGGTAAAAGCCGGGGCGTCAGTCAAGAACCTGCCCCGGCCGTAATAGGCCGCCTCGAGCCGGACCTGGCAGCGCAGCCACACGCCGCCAGCCCGATGCCTTATACGCGTTCCAGAATTACGGCAATGCCCTGACCTACCCCTATGCACATGGTGCATAGGGCATAGCGTCCGCCCGTGCGATGCAACTGATTGACCGCGGTAATGGCGAGGCGAGCGCCGCTGGCGCCCAGGGGATGGCCCAGGGCAATCGCACCACCATTGGGATTGACCCGCGGATCATTGTCATCCAGCCCGAGCAAGCGCGTTACCGCCAAGCCTTGCGCCGCGAAGGCTTCGTTCAGTTCAATGACGTCCATCTGGTCAATGGTTAGACCGGCGAGGGCCAGGACTTTCTGTGATGCGGGCGCCGGCCCGATACCCATGATGCGAGGTTCGACGCCGGCTGTCGCCATGGCCACGATGCGCGCACGGGGCACAAGGCCTTGTTCGCGGGCCATGGCTTCGGAAGCCACCAGCAGGCCGCAAGCGCCATCATTTACGCCTGACGCATTGCCCGCGGTAACGGTGCCGTCGGGCCGCACCACCGGCTTGAGGCGCGCAAGGCTTTCAAGCGTGGTTTGGCGTGGATGCTCGTCGGTATCGACCACGATAGGGTCGCCTTTTTTCTGCGCAATCAGCACAGGGACGATTTCGGATTTGAATACGCCGGCAGACTGCGCCGCCGCGGTCTTGGTTTGGCTGGCCAGGGCGAAAAGGTCTTGGTCGGCGCGCGAAACCTTGAACTGGTCAGCGACGTTCTCGGCCGTTTCGGGCATGGAGTCAACACCATACTGCGCTTTCATCAATTTGTTGACGAAACGCCAGCCTATGGTGGTGTCGTAGATCGATGCGCTGCGGGAAAATGCGGTTTCGGCCTTGCCCATGACGAATGGAGCACGACTCATGCTTTCCACACCGCCGGCAATGACAAACTGGGCATCGCCCGAACGGATGGCACGCGCTGCGGAACCGATGGCATCGAGGCCCGATCCGCACAAACGATTGATGGTGGCGCCAGCCACTTCAATGGGCAAGCCGGCCAGCAAGGTCGCCATGTGAGCCACGTTGCGATTGTCTTCACCCGCCTGATTGGCGCAACCGAACAAGGTGTCATCAACGCGCGCCCAATCCACATCGGGATTGCGCTGCATCAAGGCCTTAAGCGGAACAGCGGCGAGATCATCGGCGCGAACCGAGGCAAGTGCGCCGCCGTAGCGGCCAAAAGGTGTGCGAACAGCATCGCAAATGAAAGCTTGAGTTGTCATGGTTAAACCCGGAATCAAGAAAAGAGAAGTGCTGGAATAGATAGGCCCGAAGGCGGCGGCAGGATGGTGCCGCCGCGGTCTGACTTATGTTAGCGCATTCGTCGGGCCTGCTTCGAGATCCCGGACCGGCCGTCCACGAGACGGTCGATTGACGAGCCGGTAGTGTGCTGCTTGGTTAGTTCGGGCGTTCAAATTCGGATGCATGGGCTGGTCAGGCAAGGCGCAAACCGCAGCGATAGCGTTTGCTATCGCGAGGATTTGCAACGCAGGATGGCCAGTCCAGGCGCCGAAGTTGAATATTCGAATTAGCCAAACAGCACACTAAATGCGGAATCAGGCGAGGTTGGATGTGGCGAATTCCCAGTTCACGAGATTCCAGAAGTTTTCCAGGTACTTGGGGCGCGCATTGCGGTAGTCGATGTAATAGGCGTGCTCCCAGACGTCACAGGTAAGCAGCGGTATGTCGGACGTTGTGATGGGCGTTGCTGCATTGCTGGTATTGACAATATCCACCGAGCCATCGGGCTTCTTGACAAGCCATGTCCATCCCGAACCGAAGTTGCCCGCTGCCGACTTGTTGAAGGCTTCTTTGAAAGCATCCACACTGCCCCACTTGGCATTGATGGCCGCCAGCAGGTCGCCGGTTGGCTGTCCGCCGCCATTGGGCGAGAGGCTGTTCCAGTAGAAAGTGTGGTTCCAGACCTGGGCCGCATTGTTGAACACGCCGCCCGACGACTTCTTGACGATTTCTTCCAGGGAAGACGATTCGAACTCAGTGCCTGCAATGAGGTTGTTCAGATTGGTGACGTATGTCTGGTGGTGCTTGCCATAGTGGAACTCAAGCGTTTCCTTGGAGATATGGGGAGCCAGAGCGTCGAGTGCATAAGGGAGCGGGGGTAGCGTAAAAGCCATGTCTAAAATTCCTTAAAAATAACCAATCGGAGCACAGTACCGTGCCTGGCAAAGATTCGGCGCTTAAAGCAAAGCGTGGACCTGTATCACATCGACGTTCAAGCGGCCTTGACCAAGCTCAACGCCAAGCTGTTCGCCAACGCTCAAGTCTAACGCATTTTTAATGATTTTCCCCTCTTCGTTACGGACGATGGCATAGCCGCGCCCGAGTATCTGATGCGGACTGAGTGCCTGTAGTGTCTGCGTGGCGGCCGCGAGCTTTTGACGCTGCTGCTCCAGCCGGCGCAAGGCCGCATCGGAGAGCCGTTGCGCCTGCCGGTCGACATGTAGACGTAGCTCGGCGAGACGCGGCTGCGCGTGGGCGAGCCTGGCTTTTGCCAGCGCCAGGCGGGCTGTCTGGCGCTCGCGGGGAGCGGAAGCCGCAAGCGCCAGCCGATTTTTCAAAGCATGCAGGCGCTCGTTCTGGTGTTGCAGGCGCTGTTGGGGAGAAACTAATCCAGCCACTGCCCGATCCAGCCGCAAGGCGGCCCGCTCAAGCAAACGATGATGCCTGAGGGTCAGTGCGCTGAACGCCGCGTCCACTTGCGCCAGGCAGGAGTCCCGGGTGCGGCAGCATAACTCGGCGGCGGCGGTGGGAGTGGGTGCGCGCAAGTCTGCAACAAAGTCCGCGATGGTGAAGTCAGTTTCGTGCCCGACTCCGCAAATGACCGGTATCGGGCTGGCGGCGATGGCGCGTGCCAGCGACTCGTCGTTGAAACTCCACAAGTCTTCCAGGCTGCCACCACCGCGCACCAGCAACAAGGTGTCGACTTCATTCCGGGCGATTGCCTGTTGGAGCGCCTGCACCAGCTTGCCCGCTGCGTCGGCGCCCTGCACGGGTGCCGGATAGATGATCACGGAGATATGCGGCGCTCTGCGAGCCAGCGCAGTCAACACATCGCGCAGTGCGGCGGCGGCCATGGATGTAACGACCCCCACGGCCACGGGCATGGTTTTGATCGGACGTTTTCGTACTGGGTCAAACAGACCTTCGGCCGACAGCTTTTCCTTCAGCACCATGAACGCTTCGTGCAAGTCGCCCCGGCCGGCGCGTCGCATGCTTTCAACCTGCAGCTGATAGTCGCCGCGTGGCTCGTAAAGCGTCACATTGACACGAAACTCAAAACGCTCACCCGGCTTGGGTACGAATCCAACGGCCACGGCACGGCCGCGAAACATGACAGCCTTGACAGCGGCCCCCTCGTCCTTAATGGAAAAGTACCAATGACCGGAGGCCGCCTGGGTGAAATTTGAGATCTCGCCTTTTACCCAAATTCGAGAAAAGTTGCCTTCCAGAAGCTGGGCGACGCGGCGATTGAGCTGACTTATCGTCCAAACGCCATCATCTGCAGGGGTTGTACCGCTTGTATACATAGAAAAATCCGATTGAAAACAACTTCTGTCCACAGATATCTGCGTTTTGTCAAATGAATGAAATATCAAGCCGATTAGGCGTACAGATAAAAAAGTGGTTTAGAACAAACATGTATATGATTGATCTATAAGGATAATTAAATAATGTGAAAAGTGAGCGCTAATTGCCCATTGAACCTTGAAGCCCACGAACTAGCGGATGTCGGGAGGGTTATGCACAGAATTATCCACAGTTTCTGTGGATACCCTCGGGAGAGCCCCAATCCACGCCATTTGTCCTATATCTTTCCAGGTTTTGCGGTCGTTTAGAGGACATCGGAGTCGCATATCCAAGTCAAACCGCCAGACCGGGCCGGAATACGCAGCAACACGAGCACGCCTTCAACTGTAAAATGCCCTACTTGAAATTCACGTACGGAGATAATCTTGCTGGAAATCATTCATGCGGCAGGCTGGCCCATATGGCTGCTGATAGCAACCTCCGTTCTTGGCCTCGCCTTAATCATCGAGCGAGTCCTGTCGCTGCGCACGGGCCTTATCCTGCCACGGCGCCTTCCCGGACAAGCGCTGGATCTGCTGCGTCAAAAGAATAATAACCCCGAAGCGGTCTTGCGCATGGCCGGCACTTCGCCCCTGGGCCGGGTACTGGCCGAGGTGCTGGTCAACCAGAATGAACCGTCCATTGTCCGGCAGTCGGCTATCGAAGATGTGGGCAAAGACGTGGCCCACAGGTTGAACCGGTATCTGCCTGCCTTGGCAACCATCGCCGTCGTCGCGCCGCTGATGGGGCTATTTGGAACCGTAGTGGGCATGATCGAAATCTTCGGCTCGTATACACCCGCTGGAGGTGATCCTGCGCAACTCGCGCGCGGCATCTCCATCGCCTTGTACAACACGGGATTCGGCATCATGATTGCGATTCCCGCCCTGATTTTCCATCGTTACTTCCGTTCGCGCGTCGATCACTTTCTGCATCAGATGGAACGCGAAGCCAGTGTGCTGGACCGGCTGGTCAGCCGCGGAGCGGGTCAATGAACTTTCGGCGGCGGCAACCTGATGACGAGCCTGAAATCAACCTGATTCCGCTGATCGACGTATTGCTGGTCATCCTGATCTTTCTTGCTGCGACCACGTCGTTCACTCGCTTTAACCAGATAAAGGTCGCACTGCCCGAAGCCCATGCCGATGCCGCCGAATCCGATGCCCTCAGCATCGCGGTCAGCCAGGAAGGGCTGTATGCCCTGAACGGGCAGCTTCTGTCCGACAATACCGTGCAGGATCTTGCGCAAGCCCTGCGCGCCGGCGCTGGCGCCAAAGAAGAAGCCGTGCTGGTCATTAACGCCGACGCCCAAGCCAGCCATGAATCGGTCGTGCGGGTCATGGAAGCGGCCCGGATTGCCGGAATTTCGCGCGTGAATTTCGCCGCCCAGAGTCCTCCTTGAAGACGCCCACCTTCCTAAGTCGCGCACTGCATGCCGCCTGGCAACGTAAAGGCCTGTTGAGTGCCGCACTTTTGCCCTTATCCCTCCCGGTGCTGGCGGCGACCGCCTACAAGCATCGGCGTTATCTGCGCCGCCCGGACTTGGTGTATCACAGCCGCTTGCCCGTGGTCGTGGTCGGCAATATCTATGTGGGTGGCACCGGAAAAACCCCGGTCGTCATGGCGCTGATACAGGCTCTTCAGGAACGGGGCTGGCGCCCCGGCGTCATCAGCCGCGGCTACGGCGCCAAGGTGGGTGACCATGCGCGGGCAGGCACGGGAAAACTGGATCCTTCGGAATTTGGTGACGAACCGGCATTGATCGCGCGTACCACCATGGTCCCGGTTTCCGTGCATCCCAGTCGGGTACTCGCCATCAAGAAGCTTCAGAAAAACTACCCCGAAGTCAATATCGTGATTGCCGACGATGGCCTGCAACACCTGGCGCTTGGCCGCGATATTGAAATCGTCGTCCAGGATGCCCGCGGGATAGGCAACGGCCGCGTCATACCCGCCGGCCCTCTGCGCGAACCGGCCTCACGCTTGCAGTCGGTGGATTACCTGATCAGCAACCTCCACGGTGACATGGCAGCGCCCGCGAACATCGCGAGCATGGCTCGCCAGCTAAGCATGCGGTTAACTCCCGCCACTGTCACGAATCTGGTCACCGGAGCATCTCTGGACTGGTCTTCATGGCGGACGCAGCACGGCACCGACTCGATCAGCGCCGTAGCCGCTATCGGACAACCTGAGCGCTTTTTCTCGATGTTGCGGGCCGCCGGGATCACTCTGGATCGTACCTGCGGGCTTCCCGACCACGACCCCTATGACGCATCTCCATTCACGGATTTGGCATCCTCCCATATCCTGATCACGGCGAAAGACGCGGTAAAGTGCGAACGTTTCAACGATGCGCGCCTGTGGGTGGTGCACCCGACCCCGGTATTTTCCGACCCGGACTGGCTGGACCTGATCGACCAGATGCTGCGGTTCATCGCCACCCGGAAAGAGACGATGGCTGCACAGCGCCGCAAGCATTAAACTCTGTCTTTTAATCCATTGATTATGGAGCCCTAATGGAATCCCGCCTGCTTGAAATACTGGTCTGCCCACTCTGCAAAGGGCCCTTGCACCACGACCGCGAACAGCAGGAACTCGTTTGCCGGGCCGACAAGCTCGCCTTCCCCATTAAAGACGGAATTCCGGTCATGCTGGAAAGCGAAGCGCGCGAACTGCCGGGCGACACACCAACTACCAGCGACGCGACTTGAGCGGCATGAGCTTCATCGTCGTCATTCCAGCGCGCGCTGCCTCCACCCGCCTGCCCGACAAGCCCCTGCTCGATATCGCCGGGAAGCCCATGGTGGTCCGAACCGCCGAGCAAGCCGCCTTGTCCGGCGCCAGCCGCGTGGTAGTCGCCACCGACGATGCACGTATCGAGCTTGCCGTGCGGCAATACGGCTTCGAGGCGCTGTTGACCCGCGCCGATCATGCCACGGGTACAGATCGCCTGGCCGAAGTTGCCGGACAATTGGCGCTGGAGCCCGACGCCATCGTGGTGAATGTGCAAGGTGATGAGCCCCTGATCGATCCGGCGCTCATCGACCAGGTGGCCCAGTTGCTTGCGGTGCAGCCGGACGCGGCCATTGCAACCTGTGCCACGCCCATTCTCGACGCCAGCTCCCTCTTCAATCCCAACATCGTGAAAGTCGTATGCACCAGGGCCCAGCGCGCTTTATATTTCTCGCGCGCTCCCGTTCCTTGGGCCCGCGATGCATTGGCCGACGGCGAACGGCGGCTGGCGCCCGGCATCCCCGCCCTGCACCATATCGGTCTGTACGCCTATCGCGTTGACTTCCTGAAACAGTTCTCGTCCATGCCGGCCGGACCGCTGGAGACCTACGAATCACTCGAGCAATTGCGAGCGCTCGAGAACGGATATTCGATCGCGGTTCATATTACCGGCGCCCATCCTGCAGCGGGCGTGGACACGGCAGAAGATCTGGCAAGAGTGCGTCAAAACTTTATAAATCGGTTATAAATCGACTTCAAATCGCTGACCGGCACTCTCGCACTGCAAAAATTGCTGCATTGCGGCATAATCGGAAAAAGCCAGAAAAACCAAACTCAGGAGGAATTCATGCGACTGATTCTGCTCGGTCCACCCGGTGCCGGTAAAGGCACCCAGGCAGCATTCATCACCGAAAAATTTGGCATCCCCCAGATTTCCACCGGCGATATGCTGCGTGCGGCCGTCAAGGCCCAGACACCCCTTGGCCTTGAAGCCAAAAAAATTATGGATACCGGCGGCTTGGTGTCGGATGACATCATCATCGGATTGGTGCGCGATCGGCTGCAGCAGCCGGACTGCAAGGACGGCTATCTGTTTGATGGTTTCCCGCGCACTATTCCCCAGGCTGACGCGCTCAAGAACGCCCGCGTTGCGCTCGATTACGTGGTCGAGATCGTGGTCGCCGAAGAAAACATCATTGAACGCATGAGCGGACGCCGGGTGCACCCTGCCAGCGGCCGCAGCTACCACACCAAGTTCAACCCGCCGAAGACTCCGGACATTGACGACATCACCGGCGACCCGCTGGTGCAGCGCGACGACGACCTCGAAGAGACCGTGCGCCACCGCTTGTCGGTATACCGTGAGCAAACGCGTCCCCTGGTCGATTATTACTCCTCGTGGGCGCAGTCGGGCGACGCCGACGCCCCGGCCTACCGGCAGCTTTCAGGCCTCGGTACCGTCGAGGAAATCCGGGAGCGGGTCCTTCAGGCCTTGAAACCTTAAGCACCCTGCCTTGCAACGCGTTATCGACATATAGACATAGAGACATAGAATGGACATCAAAAACAAGGTATTCATCATTACCGGTGGCGCATCGGGCCTGGGAGCAGGCACCGCGCGCATGCTGGTGGCCGAAGGCGCTTCCGTCGTGCTGGCCGATGTGCAGGACGAAGCCGGCGAGCAACTGGCCGCTGAACTGGGCCAGACTTATGTGCACTGCGATGTCACACAGGAAGCCGACGGCCAGGCGGCAGTCGCCGCCGCCCTTAATGTGGGAAAACTTTTTGGCCTGGTGAATTGTGCCGGCGTTGCGCCGGCCTCCCGCATCGTCGGCAAGAACGGCCCGCACGCGCTGGATCTGTTCCAGAAAGTGGTCATGATCAACCTGGTGGGCACCTTCAACATGTCGCGGCTCGCCGCGGCGGCCATGAGCGAAAATACCCCTGAATCCACCGGCGAGCGCGGTGTGTTGATCAACACGGCATCGGTTGCGGCGTATGACGGCCAGATCGGACAGGCTGCCTACGCGGCCTCCAAGGCAGGCGTAGTAGGCATGACCTTGCCCGTGGCCCGCGACTTGTCCAAAGTCGGCATCCGTTGCGTAACGATTGCCCCGGGCATTTTTGGCACGCCCATGATCTTCGGCATGCCCCAGGAAGTGCAGGATTCGCTGGCAGCCAGCATTCCGTTCCCGACTCGCCTGGGACGGCCCGAAGACTACGCCAAGCTGGTCAACAGCATCATCACGAACGAGATGATCAATGGCGAGACGATACGCCTTGACGGCGCCATCCGCATGGCACCGAAATAATCCACGGCGTACATGAGTCTGCTTCGGTCGGCCGCCACGGTCAGCAGTTTTACCCTGTTTTCACGCATTACCGGCCTGATACGCGACATACTGATCGCCAGTACCTTTGGCGCAGGGCCGCTGACCGATGCTTTCTGGGTCGCATTCCGCATCCCTAACCTGCTGCGCCGCCTGTTTGCCGAAGGTGCATTTTCCCAGGCCTTCGTTCCCATCCTGGGGCAGGTTCGCGCCACTAGATCACAGGAAGAAGTCCGGATCCTGCTTGACCGGGTGGCTCTCCTGCTGACGTTTGCCCTCATGGTGGTCACGGTGGCGGGCATCGTGGCCACGCCCTGGGTAGTCAGCGCCATGGCCAGCGGCATGCGCGCTGCCGCCAGGCAAGCCGAATTCAATGCTGCCATATCGATGACGCGCATGATGTTCCCCTACATCATCTGCATGTCGCTGGTTGCGTTTGCATCGGGCGTGCTCAATACCTGGAGCCGCTACGCCGTCCCGGCGTTCACGCCGGTACTGCTGAATATTGCCATGATAGGTGCCAGCCTTTTCCTGACGCCTTACTTCGAGACACCTATATACGCACTTGCCGCCGGAGTCATGCTGGGCGGTGTGGCTCAGTTGCTGGTTCAATGGATCGCGCTGGCCAAGCTGGGCCTGTTGCCTCGCTTTTCGCCGCGCCTGCGCCAAGCCTGGAACGATCCTGTCGTACGGCGCGTCATGCGTCAGATGCTGCCCGCCATCCTGGGCGTATCGGTCGCTCAGATCTCGCTCTTGATCAATACCAATATTGCCACATGGCTCACGCCAGGCAGCGTTACTTGGTTGTCGTTTGCCGACCGCCTGATGGAATTTCCGACCGCACTGCTGGGGGTCGCGCTGGGCACCGTGCTGCTTCCCAGCCTGTCCGCCGCCCACTCGCGCGAGGATCACGGCGCCTACAGCGCACTGCTGGACTGGGGGCTGCGCCTGGTATTCCTGCTGGGCCTGCCCGCGGCACTGGGACTTGCCCTGTTGTCGGACGGGCTTGTCGCGACCCTGTTCAATTATGGCGCTTTCAGCGGACACGACGTCATGCAGACGCGGCTGGCCGTGATGGCGTATTCAGCAGGCCTCATTGGCCTGCTTGCCATCAAGATCCTGGCGCCGGGTTTCTATGCCAAGCAAGACATACGCACACCGGTGAAGATCGCGATATTCGTCCTGATCCTTACCCAGGCGTTGAATGTAGTGCTGGTGCCGCGATTCGCACATGCCGGCCTCGCTCTGTCGATAGGTTTGGGCGCAAGCGTCAATGCCCTTTTGCTGGTCGTCTTATTACGCCGCCATAAACTCTATCGACCCGGCCCGGGCTGGATTCGTTTCGGGTTTCGCATCCTGCCTGCCCTGGTGGCCATGTCTGCGGTACTGTGGCTGGCTGACCAGAGGCTGGATTGGGTAGCATTGGGTACGAGCCCCGGGCTACGCGTGCTGTGGCTGGGCGGCGTGATGCTGGCCAGCGCCCTTACCTATTTTGTGGCGCTGTTCGCTTTTGGGTTTAGGCCTATTGACTTTACACGACGGGCCAAGTGATATAGAATAGCCGTCTTTGCCAAATAAACCTAGCAGATCAGTCAGATCTAATAAAACGGATACGCACCACTATGGCCAATACCGCCCAAGCTCGTAAACGTGCTCGTCAATCGATTGAGCGCAACAAACACAACGCCAGCCTGCGTTCAATGCTTCGCACGTCCATCAAGCGCGTGCGTCAAGCTATCGATGCTGGCGACAAAGCAACCGCTGCCGAAGTCTTCCAGAAAACGACAAGCATCATCGATCGCGTTGCCGACAAGAACATCATTCATAAAAACAAGGCCGCTCGCCACAAGAGCCGTCTTGCTGCTGCGGTCAAGGCATTAGCCTGATTGCTGTAATGGTTTAACTGGCAAAGCAGGACTCGAGCCAGGGCTCGGTTATGACGGGACGCATCAGCGTCCCGTTTTTCTTTGTGGTCGCCTGCGGTATAGTTCGGCATAGCAAAAATTCAATAAACCGACGCACGAGGCATTAATGACGACCGCTACACCTGTTTTGCTGCAATTGTTCGCCCTTCCCTTTCCCGAAGCCCAGCAGCGGCTGGCGCAACACTTCGACCTCATCGAGTTGTGGAAAGCGCAAGACCCTGATGCCGTCATCGCGGCACGCCGGAATGAAGTCGTTGCGCTCGTTACCAGCGCCATGACGCCCACCTCGGCCGCGCTCATCGACAAGCTGCCCAATTTACGCGCCATCTGCAGCCACGGCGTCGGCTACGACGCCATCGACGTCAAGCATGCGCAACAGAAAAGCATACAGGTCAGCAACACGCCCGAGGTCCTGAACGACTGCGTGGCAGACCTTGCATTGGGCTTGCTGCTTGCCACCGCCCGGAAGCTCGGCCACGCGGAACGTTATGTGCGAGGCAACCTATGGGGCACCGAGGCCAAGTTTCCACTGGCCGTTAAAGTCAGCCACAAAAAAATCGGTATTGTCGGCCTGGGCCGCATCGGCATGGCCATTGCCCAGCGCGCGAAAGGCTTCGACATGGAGATCCGCTACCATAACCGTCGCCAGCGCGCCGACGTCGGCCTGGCCTACGAGCCCTCTCTGGTGCAATTGGCCGCCTGGGCGGATTTTCTTGTCATTGCCACAGTAGGTGGTCCGGAAACGCGGCACCTGGTCAACGAAGAGGTCATCAAGGCGTTGGGGCCCGATGGCATCCTCATCAACATTGCGCGCGGTACCGTGGTTGACGAAACAGCCATGGTCAACGCCCTGGTCAGCGGCGAACTGGGCGGCGCCGGCCTGGATGTCTACGAATCAGAGCCCACCGTACCCGATGCGTTGAAGTCCCTGGACAACGTGGTCATTGTGCCTCATGTCGCAAGCGCCACGAACGAAACGCGCAAAGCCATGTCCGACCTTGTAGCGGACAACGCGGAAGCGTTCGCAAAAACCGGCGAAGTCATTACGCCCATACCGCCGCTGTAATTACGCATAGAATCCCTGCCCCATGAATCCCTCCACCCTAATAGGCATCGTCGCCAGCGTTCTACTGCTTGGCGTCGTACTGTTCTTTTCTGCGGAAGACCCGGCCCTGTTTCTAGACGTCCCCAGCCTGGCAATTGTGCTGGTTGGGACAATGGCCGCCACCTTCATCAGCTATCCATTGCGCGAAGTGGTGCGTATCTTTGGCCTGATACGCACGGTACTTCGCAATGAGCGCCTGTATACGGCACACGATATCGAAGACCTAGTGGCCATCTCGCGGATCTGGATGACGGGAAACATCCGGGCAGTGGAAGAGGCGCTTGAGTCGGTATCGAATCCGTTCCTGAAAACAGGCGTCCAGCTTGTTATCGACATGACGCCGGAAGAAGACATTCTGGATCTGCTGCAATGGCGAATTTCACGACTGCGCGCCAAGGAACACGCCGAAGCGCAGCTGTTTCGCGTGATGGCCAATTACTCGCCCGCCTTCGGCATGATCGGCACGCTCATCGGCCTGGTCAATCTGCTGTTCCTGCTGGGCGATGGCGACATAACGTCCATAGGCCAGCATATGGCGCTGGCCCTCATGACGACGTTTTACGGCGTGCTGCTTGCCAACCTCTTGTTCAAGCCAGTAGCGGTAAAGCTAGAGCGGCGTACTGAACAACGCGTGGAAGTCATGAACATGGTGCTGCAAGGCATCTCAATGATGTGCCAGAAGCGCAGTCCCAACCTTATGCGGGAAACGCTCAACTCCTTCATGATCGATTACCAGGACGAGATCAATGATGGCAGCAGCCGCCGCCCGCAAGCCGGCGCCGAGGCTGAGGCTGAGGCTGAGGCCTGACAGGCAGTTTTATGGCAAACATTAGGAACGCCATGTCTTCCATGCGCGACGGCGGCAGCCCACCAACCCGGGCCGGCAACCCCTTGGCGCAGCTGGCCGCGCGCCAGCGAGAGCTGGAATCCGAACTCGCGGCGGCGCGCAAGGCCAATGCTCAGGCACGCAAAAAGGCAAGCAGCAAACAGTGGCACATCAAGCCCACCCACATTCAAGAGGATGAGGGCTGGTACACCACCTATCTGGATGTGATGACCCTGCTGCTGGTGCTTCTGGTGGTAATGCTGTCGTTCGCCGGCAAGAGTGCGCTGGACGGCTTCAGGGAAGCGACAGGCGGCAGTACCGTTCCCGTGTCACGGGTTGCTGCAGCACCTGCCCTGGACGGCTTGCCGGAGATCGACCTCGGCCCCTTGCGGTCGGGTATAGGGCTTTTACCCGCAAACAACGGCTTGCTGCCTGAAGTAGGCCTGCACCATCACCACGAGCCCAGTGCTTACTTGGCATTGCCAAGCAACGATATCGACGAACGCGTGGTGAACTCCCCTACCGCCGATACAGCTACCGTCGATACCGGACCAACCAAACCGTCTTCAGTCGATCCAGCGGCCATTGAGCCTACTCGGATCGACCCTACTCCGGGCGACCCTGCTCCGATTGATCCGACGCCGAACGCGCCGACGCGAACTGAACCTGCCCCGGCTCTTCCCGCGCCTGCGGCTCCAGCGCCAGCCACTTCCAGGCAGGACATGTTGGCGGGCCTGCCAGTGGGCGAGCTGGGCGATGACATAGACATCATCGTCAATGAGCGATCCGTGAGTTTTCGCATCAATAGCGAAATACTGTTCGGTTCAGGTGAAGCGGACCTTAGCGTGCCGGGACTTGCCGTTCTAAAGCGCCTGATACCCGTATTCAATAGCGTCGATCATAGGCTCACCGTGGCGGGCCACACCGACTCAGTGCCCATGCTGCGCAATCGCCGCTATCCGTCAAATTGGGAACTGTCTGGTGCGCGCGCCGGCAGCGTGGTGCGCTACCTCGAAGCAAATGGCGTGGCCAGCACCCGCCTGCGCGCTGTCGGCAACGCGGACACGGAGCCGCTGGCGGACAACGCCACCCCCGAGGGACGTGCAAGCAACCGCCGCGTAGAACTGATCATGGAACGAAAAGAAGAGTAAGCGTAGCTGCGATCAGGGCGTCTGCACGTCCTGCTCGGATATCTTCAGGTTGTTGTCCTTGGCGAAATCGCAAACGAATTTCCATGCCAGCGGCTCAAGATCGCGCAGACGCTTGTCGACCACGACGCAGCGAATACCGTCGAGCACTATGGGCACGACATAGGGTGAATAAGTATTGGGTCCACCATAAGACCCGGCCGGACGAAACTGCGACATGACGCCGGCAAGACGCTCTGCCCAGTCGCTGGGGCGAAACCGCTGGCCGTCGAGAGTGAGGCCGTGAATAAACATTTGCTGCACAAGATGTGTCATAGACTTCCGCGGACAAATCGTACCCATTTCAGGTGTACCAAATTTTCCCTGCGCCGCGAATTGTATATGATAGCCGCCTGGAAGATATTCTGGCCACTGCGTGGCCAAACCGTTTTTGCTGTCGGCCATCTTGCAAGGTAAGATGGCTCTTTTAAAGAAGGCTTATTATGTCTGGCGCCATACCGCAAACAGGTCCACTTCGGCATTTTCTGCAATTTCGCGACCTATCTAGAACCGAGATCCAGTATGTGCTGGACCGCGCCCGTTTAATTAAAAACAAATTCAAGCGCTACGAGCCACACCACACGCTTCACGATCGCAACCTGGCCATGGTGTTCGAAAAGGCCAGCACGCGCACACGCGTATCGTTCGAAGCAGGCATGTATCAACTCGGCGGTTCAGTCATACATCTTACCACTGGCGACTCCCAGCTCGGCCGTGCCGAACCCATCGAGGACACCGCGCGCGTCATCTCGCGCATGGTCGATGTCGTCATGATCCGCACGTTCGAACAGACACGCATCGAACGCTTCGCGGCTCACTCCAGGGTACCGGTCATCAATGGGCTTACCAACGAGTTCCACCCCTGCCAGATCCTGGCCGATATTTTCACGTTTATCGAGCACCAGGGGCCCATAGAGGGCAAAACAGTGGCATGGATAGGCGATGGCAACAACATGGCCTACACGTGGCTCCAGGCGGCCGAAATCCTTGGTTTCAACCTCCATGTCTCGGCACCCGCCGGCTATCAGCTCGATGCCCAGCGTATTGGTAGCCCCGCCCCATCCGTATTGCAGGAATTTGCAGACCCCATGGAAGCGTGCCGCGGCGCGCACCTGGTTACCACCGACGTCTGGACCAGCATGGGCTACGAGGCCGAAAATGAAGAACGCCGCGAAGCGTTTGCCGACTGGTGCGTCGATGCCGAGATGATGGCCGTGGCTGATCCGTCCGCCATTTTCATGCACTGCCTGCCGGCCCACCGCGGCGAAGAAGTCACGGGCGAGGTCATCGACGGGCCCCAGAGCGTCGTCTGGGACGAAGCCGAGAACCGCCTGCACGTACAGAAAGCCCTGATGGAATTCCTGTTGCTGGGCCAGATCGCGTAATTGGTCTTAAAAAAAAGGCACCGCCAGCAAGCAGTGCCTTTTTCTTTCGCGCCCTGAAGCGTTACTTCTCGCCCTTGCCCTTTAACTGAGGCAGAGGACCCGTGCCGGCAGAGGTCAGCAAGCCGGCCTTGGCATACGTGAACAGCTTGTCACGGGTATCCACGATATCAAGGTTGCGCATGGTCAGCTGGCCGATACGGTCGCGCGGCGAGAACATGGATTCGCCCTTCTCCATCGTCAAGCGCTCGGGCTGATACGTAAGGTTGGCCGACTGCGTATTCAAGATCGAATAATCATTCCCGCGACGCAGCTCGATGGTGACTTCGCCCGTAATGGCGCGAGCCACCCAGCGCTGCGCCGTTTCGCGCAGCATGATGGACTGCGGATCAAACCAGCGGCCCTGATACAGCAGACGACCCAGCTTGAGCCCGTTCACGCGGTATTGCTCTATGGTATCTTCGTTGTGTATACCCGTCACCAGGCGCTCGTAGGCAATATAAAGCAGGGCAAGTCCAGGTGCCTCGTAGATGCCCCGGCTTTTCGCTTCGATGATCCGGTTCTCGATCTGGTCGCTCATGCCCAAGCCGTGGCGCCCGCCTATGCGATTCGCCTCGAGCAGCAGCTCGACGCTATCACTGAATTCAATACCATTCAACGCAACCGGCTGCCCCTCTTCGAAGCGAACCGTTACCTCTTCGGCCTTGACCTCGACATCGTCGCGCCAGAACGCGACACCCATGATGGGCTGCACGATCTTGATGCCGGAAGTCAGGTGTTCGAGGTCTTTCGCTTCGTGCGTCGCACCCAGCATGTTCGAATCGGTCGAATAGGCTTTTTCCGACGACATCTTGTAGTCGAAACCGGCCTGGCGCATGTATTCGGACATTTCCGAACGGCCACCCAGCTCGTCGATAAAGGCCTGGTCGAGCCAGGGCTTATAGATTTTCAGATCAGGATTGGTAAGCAGGCCGTAGCGATAGAATCGTTCAATGTCGTTACCCTTGAACGTGCTTCCGTCGCCCCAGATATTGACGTCGTCGTCCTTCATGGCGGCAACCAGCATCGTTCCGGTCACCGCGCGACCGATAGGCGTAGTATTGAAATACGTGATGCCGGCCGTAGAAATATGGAAGGCGCCGCATTGCAAGGCGGCAATCCCCTCGGTCACCAATTGGGCACGACAATCAACCAGACGGGCTTCCTTGGCCCCATACTGCATGGCCTTGCGCGGAATCTCGTCGTAATCGGGCTCATCGGGCTGGCCTAGATTGGCCGTATATGCGTAAGGAATAGCGCCTTTGTTGCGCATCCAGAGCAAAGCGGCACTGGTATCGAGTCCGCCGGAAAATGCAATACCGACCTTCTGGCCGGTAGGGACGTCTTCAAGAATGGTTGTCATTGTTGATCTAAGGCCTTGGAAATGAATTCAGCTAACCAGGCATTATATCCTTGATGCCTATTGGGACTGCATGACCAAAGGCTAGTCGTCGGGCGGCAGCTTGCGCGGCGCATCGGCATCATTAAGGGGATAGGCGTCCGCCACATAGGCCGGACCTTTCATCAGCTTCACAATGAAAGCGCCTACGGTTACCAGGACGCAAGCGGGCCAAAAAAAGGAAAACGCGCTATACGCATAGACATCTATGGTCGTGACGAGAGTAGGCGACTGCTCTATGCCCAGCCAATGAAACAGCCTGACGACCAGCGATGGCATTCCAATAATCAGCGTGCCCACCAGAAAAACAAGCGGCATACGACGCAAGATGACACGCTCGCGTCCAGGGGGGGTTCTAGCGTAACCGGGAAGAATATTGAAAATACCCATATGCGTCTCCGATAGCCGGTGGGCCCTGCCCGTGTTGATGTATTTTGCTGCGTCCAGTAAGCTTCCAGCAGGTCTTGTTCCCGCAGCACGACTCCGTATGAAATGGGGAAAGTACGTACCCAACAATCAGGACACAATGCTAAAATTCCTGTGCAGTATCGGGGGAGTAGCTCAGCTGGGAGAGCGCTGCGTTCGCAATGCAGAGGTCGGGAGTTCGATCCTCCTCTTCTCCACCAAGATTCAAATCCTAACCGCTATCGGTTGGGATTTTTTTTGCTCGGAGCGCCCGGGCTGGCGGGGCTCGCCGGCCCAGACTTTCAGCCATTAATCGGTAAATGTCGCTCTCTGTTCTCTGTAGGTGTCGCGAGCGTTCTCGACATTACTTCTAGAATTTATGCGGGTTTGCGGGCGTCGGGTTTCGTTTTTGAGCTGCTATAGAAGCGGCGACCAAGAAAAACATCAAGGCCCGAAACGGCGAAAGCCTTTCTACTTTCTATTAAGTTCATTTGCCGGAGCAGTGGCTATTCCGAAGGGACAAAGTGAATATCCTAACCTTGTGCGCGTCCTGCTACAAAAAGTATACGAAGAGCCAGCATTCATTGACGCGGTGAAAAAATGACGATTCAAGGAACTCTACTTAGGCTACCCCGGATGGTCGTAGCTCTTGGCTTGACTGCCCTATTGGTTGCCTGCGCTCATCCAATCGTAATCAGTCCTCTCGAGACGCCCTCCCGCGTTAATGACGCTATCCAACCGAAACAAGTCGCTTATGTGATGACGGACGCGGACCGAAACAAGCAAGTTACTACTGAGGGGGGAGGCGGTGATAAGGTCAGCTACTTCCCTTATCGTGACCTTGAAAAGGTCATCCGTGATGCTCTCCGAGCTGTGTATGCGGACGTTTCCGTAATCAAGTCTCCCTCGGATGTAATGACTATTAAAGAAAACGACATTTCTTTAGTGTTCGCTCCCGAAATTACGACCTCATCTAACTCTCAATCGATTTCTACGTGGCCACCAACGCAGTTCACTATTGAACTTGCCTTGAACGTCACGGACGCAGTTGGCAATATCATTTCACGTATTAGAGTTATAAGCAGTGGTGCGGCGGAGTTCTCGGAATTTAAGGTTGATTTTGGCCTTGCAGGAAGACGTGCAGCTACCGAACTTTCAGAAAAATTAAAACAGGAAGTCAATGCCAATCCGCGTCTACGCTGATAATTTTATTATCGGCCCTTCGGGACTGCGTAATGTCCGATGACCATATCGTAATAATCGCACGTTCCCCGCACCACTCCTAGCGTTGGCACAGATTTGAAGCGCCCCGGCTTTCGTGGAGGCCGGTTGGTTTAAGTCAGACCTCGACAGCGACCTTTTCAGTCAGTTGCCGATAATAATTTTCTTCAGCTTCTGCCGGTGGAATATACCCGATAGGAGCCAAC
>NZ_PDNW01000001.1 GCF_002849655.1 Pollutimonas subterranea | reverse complement strand
GGTGATGGGGCGCGAGCCGCGCGCCAATGCTTTACTGACTGCCTGTTCGATAAAGGCCTCGGAATAGGTGGATTTCATTGCTGCTCTCTTTGAAAATTAGAGGCGACAACTAGTCTGACACGGGGGGCGGCTTGGATCGAAACACAGGCTTCCGACCGTTGAGCGTATTGATTCCGCCCCGACAATAGTTTTCTTGCCGGCAAGAGGCCACAGGACCTGTTGGCGTCGGAGCCGGAACGTGTGATCAAGGCGGCTGTCGACGAGACCCTGGAAACTTCGCATGGCTAAGCGAGGCGCTATGCCATCGCCGCCACCTGCCGAGGCGGTTAAAGTAGACCGGCCTGCTCGTAGGCCTCTGAGAGTCGAAATATCACACTTGTCTAAACTGTTTAACAGATGGGCCACTGTCGTCGGCACTGTCGCTAAATTCTCTCCATGAATATCACTAAGTGTTATAGTTAACCAGTGACCCGAGTCTTTAAAACCGACCGCTTCAACCGCTGGATGCGCAAGACCGAGCTAACGGATGAGGTCCTCTGCACTGCTGTCGGGGAAATGGTCAAAGGGCTGATCGATGCTGATCTTGGCGGTGGTTTGGTCAAGAAGCGGGTCGGACTGGCAGGCCGAGGCAAACGCGGTGGCGCTAGAACACTGGTGGCCACTAATAAGGGCAATCGATGGTTCTTTGTGTTCGGCTTTGAGAAGAACGAACGAGCCGATATCAGCGCCGAGGAAAGAGAAGCACTGCAGTCACTTGCCTTGGACCTACTGACTAGGACTGCAAAAGAGATCGAAGCAGCAATTGAACATGGCGCACTACAGGAAATTTGTCATGACAACGAAGATTAAAGCCAAAAGCAGAATCTTGAGTACCGTGCACGAGACGGCAAGTGACTTGCATCGCCTGGGCTTTATCGACCAGCACAAGATGCGAAAATACGATGCGCTATGTTTGGGCCCGATCCCCGAGTACGACAGTGAAAAAATTCGTGCTCTACGTGATCGGTACCAACTGAGCCAAACCGTGCTGGCGTCACTACTCAACACTAGCCCTTCCGCAGTTCGGCAATGGGAATTGGGCGACAAGCACCCGAGCGGTCCATCGCGAAAGCTTCTGAGCCTGCTGGAGAGCAAAGGGCTGGAGGCCCTGATCTGATGTGAAGTAAGAAACTCGTCATCACGGCAGACCGATCGTCGCCGTGGGACCACAAAAAAAACTTCGGCGTCCATTACAGGACGCCGAAGTCTTCTCTACATGCCCGACTCGGGCATGCCTTAGCTTAGGAGTACGCGTTCTGCAACGCGTTATACCCACCCGGGCCTGCCACGCCAGCTGCCTGGACCGGCATGTCGATGACTTCGCTGGCGTTGATCTTGAACACCGAGACGGCTTCCGTCAACCGGGCGGCCTGCTCTTGCAATGAACCTGCGGCCGCTGCGGCTTCTTCCACCAGGGCTGCATTCTGTTGCACGGCGCTATCCATTTCCGATACGGCGCGGTTAACCTGCTCGATGCCGTCGGACTGCTCGCTGGACGCTGATGAGATTTCACCCATGATGGTGGTCACACCCTGCACCGAGCCCACAACTTCCTGCATGATGTCGCCAGCCTGGCCGGCTTGCTTGGCGCCGGACTGGACTTTCAGCAAGGACTCTTCGATAAGAACCTTGATTTCCTTGGCGGCTTGGGCGCTGCGCTGAGCCAAGGACCGTACTTCACCTGCCACCACGGCAAAGCCTTTGCCCTGCTCGCCGGCACGGGCGGCTTCGACTGCAGCATTCAATGCCAGGATGTTCGTCTGGAAAGCAATACCGTCGATCACGCTGACGATTTCAGACATCTTGTTCGAGCTGGTGGAAATCTCGTCCATGGTGGTGACCACTGCCGACACTGCCTTGCCACCGCGCAGCGCAACGTCCGATGCGCCCTTCGCCAGCTTGTCGGCTTGCGTGGCGTTATCCGTGTTCTGGCGCACGGTGCTGGACAGTTCTTCCATACTGGCGGCTGTTTGTTGCAACGCTGCGGCCTGCTGTTCGGTGCGACTGCTCAAGTCGGTATTTCCCATGAAGATTTCACGCGAACCCAGATTGATTTCTTCGACGCCCTGGCGCACGATACTTACAGTACGGGTCAGGCTTTCCTGCATGCGGCGCAAGGCTTCGTACAGTACCCCGATTTCATTACGCGACTTAACTTCGATGCGTTGGGTAAGGTCACCGCTGGCGATACGGTCGAAGTGCGAACCAGCCTGAACCAATTGCTTGACGACTATGCGTCCAAAAACAACGCGCATCAGGATCATCATCAGGAAACCGATGAGTATGGCCACGCCAATAGCTACCAGCGCTTGCTGGAACTCAGCCTCTGCCTGCTGGAAGAATTCCTTCTGCACCTTTTCCATGTGCGCGGAGAACGCGTCAATGGAGGCTTCGAACGCTTCGCTGCGCGAGATGCCGAACTCGCTGTTCACAAAGTAAAAGGTGGTGTAGTCATTGCTATCCAACGCCTGCACCATCGGGTCAATGCCATCGTCCAGGTACGGTTGATACGTGCTGACGATCCGCGTGGCCAGCCTACGCGCGTCGGCGGTATCGGCCGTGTTCTTGCGGAACTCATTGAAGTCTTTCGTCACCGATTCGAGTTGCGCATTGGCTTTGTCCAGCATTGCGCGCGCATCGCTCACCAGCTTGGCGTCATTAGTCGCGGCGGCCTCTTGCTGGAAGCGGGCCGCGCTAAGCAGGGACACCCGAGCCGCCATCATGTCGCTGCCCAGCCCTGTCACTTGCTGGGCGCGCGCGTTCTGGCGCTCCATGTTGCGCAGGCCTTCAAAATTCTGGGACAAGAACCATGCCGCCATGCCGCCGACCGCTATGATAAGCGCCATGAAGATGGCCAGGACCAACATCAGGATGGTGCTGACTTTTGCATCGGCGAAACGGAATCGGCCACGACTGGCGCGTTTCTTGTTCTTTTTATCAAGTGATGGAGACTGCAGGGTATCGGACATATTTAGACCTGAATAGCGTTATGGATCTTGGCTTCACCAAAGATGGCGGCGGACTGGAGTCATGGAACTACGGCTGCGTGGGATAAGAAACCGCATTGGCGTCAACGCGGGCGCCACCCTGGAACATATTCGCGCGAGGGATATTCTCGCTTTTCACGATACGTTGAAAGCGGCCGTCGGGACCGAAGGCCAGCCACAGTTCCTGATTGAAGTAAATCGCGTCGGTCACCATGGAGGCCTTGTGAGACCATCGTGCCATCGCGGAACCGTCTTGCTGCCGGTAGGTGTCCGTGGGTGCGGAATGCAGCAAGCCGCTCGCTTCATCGAGCGTCGTCTGGCCTGCCACAAGATAGCGCAAGCCAGAGGAATCAAAAGAACTACCCGTCGTGCTGCACGCGGCAAGGCCCAAGCCACAGGCGATTGCCACGAACAGGCTGGCGAACAAACGTCGCGCGACGACGACAAAACCCTGCATCAAAATTCAACCCATTCGTCATCCGTGGCCTGTTTGCGCACGGATGCGTTTGCCGCTGGATTGACCTTTATCGCGTCAGGGCTGTCGCCGTTGGCGTTCGCTGCTGCCGTACGCGGCCCGGCCGGACGCGGCCCGGCCGATCGCGGCACCGCGTGGGGCCGTTGGCTCGTGGCCGAACGACCTGTGTCTTGAGCGGGACCCTGTTTAGCCGAATTGTTCGCGCTGCCCATTCCGAGCGCGGCAGGTCGGGTGCCGGCGGCTTTCGTCGTTGAGCCCTGCGTGGATGCTGAATGCGACATGGTTGCCCGCTTCGGCGTTGACCGGATTTGGGTGGCCGCCACGTCGATGACCTGGTTTTCCAGGATCTTGAACACCGACAAGGCGCCACTGACATTGGCGACCTGTTCGCCCAGGCCACTGGCCGACGAGGCGGCTTCTTCAACCAAAATCGCGTTCTGTTGCGTGACGCGGTCCATCTGGTTGACCGCATGGTTGATCTGGTCGATGCCTGAAGCTTGCTCGGTCGTAGCGGCCGAAATCTCGCCCATGATGTCCGTAACGCGGGCCACGGACGATACGATTTCCTGCATGGTGGAGCCGGCGCGCTCGACCTGGGTCGAACCTTCGGTAACCTTCTTCACCGAATCTTCGATAAGGCCCTTGATTTCCTTGGCCGCCTGGGCGCTGCGCTGAGCCAGCGCACGCACTTCAGATGCCACCACCGCAAAGCCTTTGCCCTGCTCGCCGGCACGTGCCGCTTCCACGGCCGCATTCAAGGCCAGGATGTTGGTCTGGAACGCAATGCTGTCAATAACACCGACAATGTCGGAAATTTTGCGTGAGCTGGCGGAAATCGCCTGCATGGTGGTGACGACTTCGCCGACGGCTTGGCCGCCGCGCTGCGCCACATCAGATGCGCTGGCCGCCAACTGATTGGCTTGGCGTGCATTATCGGCATTCTGCTTCACCGTGCTGGCAAGCTCTTCCATGCTGGCGGCGGTCTGCTGCAATGCCGCGGCCTGTTGCTCTGTGCGGCTGCTTAGATCGGTATTGCCCGCAAGGATATGCTGCGAACCGAGGTTGATCTCGTTCATGCCGTGACGTGCCGTACCCACGATACGGCCCAAGCTGTCCTGCAAACGCTTGAGCGCCAGGTAGATCGTGCCGATTTCGTTCTCGGACGATACGTCGATACGCTGGGTCAAATCACCCGAAGCCATGTGGTCGAAAACGTCGCCCACGTCCCTAAGCGGGCGCAAAACGTTACGCGACAATGTGATGTATGCCCACAGCCCCAGCACAATTGCCAGGACTGCCAAACCGATGAATACATACTGGGTACTTGCGATGGTTGCCGCCACCGTCGCGTTGACGCTGCCCGCGCCCGAAAGCTGGGTGAGAATATCCTGCTGGCCCGACCAGCCCACCGCCACGGCGGCCAGGGTCAGCACCGACAGCAATAACACAACGATTAAAAGACTGGTCCTAAGTTGTAGCTGCTTGAATATCATTACTCGTTCTCACTTTGTCTCTTGGCGCCCATGCGGACGCAATCCTGCTGTTTTGTTAAATCTATCTTGTGTTGAATAAACCGAGACCCTGGATTTTCTTGAACGCCAGCGACGCGGCCTCGAGCGCTGTCGAGCGCAACTGCAACTGGGTCGTGGCCGTGTAATAGTCCACGTCTTCCAGCTTCGACAACTGTGAGCTGTAGCTCAACGCCCGCGCGCTGCCGGTTGCGCCAATAGAGTCCAGTTCATTCATGCGCGCACCCACCGAGGCGCGAACCGTCAGGATATTGTTGTAGTTGACGTCCAGGCGCTGCATGGCAGTGGCCAGGTTGTTCTGGAAGGCGGCCTGTGCTTCTGGGGAATCCTGGATGGGAAGCTCGAGGGACTTAATGATGCCGTCTAGCGTCGCGAAAATATCGAGGTCGGTTTGAGTAGCTGCGGCTTCTATCGTGAATGCATCACCTGCAACCGGCGCTCCAGCAATCTTGACCTCCATGCCGTGTGGAAGGGTGATCGTATTTTCCTGACCGGGAACAAACTTCTCTCCTGCCAGAGTTATCGTTGGATAAAGCGGGTTCGAGTTCGTAACGGTCACCGTATATTCATCTGTATCGGTGAACGCAATGCTATACACATCCCCTGGGCGGGTGATCGAGTAGTCGCTTACGACGGGGGAGCTGATCCTGGCATTACCACTCGTCACAGGAGTGACCACATGGCTCGAGGTATTTGCCGGCTCGACTACAAAACTGTCACCCAGCGCCGGGCTTCCAGAAAACTTCACTTCGACGCCGCCTGGAAGATTAATAGATGAACCCGACGTTGGACTCCATGTACCGGTTGCTGGTGTCCCTACGGGGTTGCCCAAGCGATCGCTTACCTCAACGGTATAGCTATTGGGAACCGTTTCGGAGAACTTAATCGCATAGGTATTGCCAGCGCCTGCCGCATTCTGGTCAGAAATCGTAGGGCTAGCTATTACGCCTGTGCCTTGGTTGCCCAAATTCGTAATAGTGTTAGTACCAACCGAGGTAAGGTAGTTGGTCGTACCAGGCGCGGCACGATTGAAAACATCGGAGCCGACGTCACTACCAGCGATCTGACGTGTCTGATCAGCCTGTATCTTGCGCTGGCCCGCGTCACCCATATATGTGATCTTGCCATTTACATCTTGATAAGCTGCGCTGCCGCCTTGAGCTCCGGAAAAAAGATACTGCCCGCTACCATCAGTGGTATTGGCAAGCCCCAACATACTATCTCGAGCGTTCGACAACACATTGCTCAGCGTCGCGCGATCAGCATCCGATAAGGTGCCGTTACCCGCTGCAATCAGATTGGTCTTCAGGTCTTGGAGCAACAAGGTCATGGAGGTAAGCGCATTTTCCTCAGTCGCCAAATTCGTTGTGGCAACCCCACGATTCACCCCAAAACGTGCGTTCAATGACTGCGACTGGCTGATATTGACCGCCTGTGCCGCCGCCAAGGGATCGTCGGCGGGAGTAATCATGCGCTTCCCGCTTCCGATTTGCTCGTACAGATGCAAAAGGTCTGACTGCTGGGCGGTGATGGAATTAAGTCCCGTCTGGAATAACAAATTGGAACTAATGCGCATGACGAAAATCCTGAAAAATGACGCTGAAACTTAAACTGGGCTGGGGCGGACTATGTGTCTTAAAAACCTAGCGCATGCCCAGCAAAGTATCGAACAAGTTGGAACTGACCTCGATCAGCCGGGCAGCCGCACTGTATTGCTCTTGATAGCGGGTCAGATTTACGTACTCTTCGTCCAGGTTCACACCCGACAAAGTCTGTTGCGCCGCAAAGTTTTGTTGGATGAGCGCCGCTTGCGCCTTGGCCGCGGTGCCGTTTTGCTGAGTCTGCACGCCCACTTTATTCACGATCTGTGAAAAAGCTTCGTTCAAGCTCATCGAGTCATTGCCAAGCACCTTCTTGGTTTGCAACTGCGCCAATTCCAAAGCGGCTCCGCCGTTAGCCGTACCCGTGTTTGCCGTTGCAGCAGCGATTTTCGCAGGATCCGTAATGGCCAATGAGATACCGCCCGCGGCGGATCGGGTAGGCTGAATCAGCCAGGAATCGCCGCTGGTGGGCGGGCCTGTCAAGTCCAACGTCAGTCCTTCGAAGTCAATGCTCCCGCCCACCGCGGGAACTCCGAGGTCGGTCACTGTGCCGCCGGGAATACTGGTCGCGACGTATGTATTTCCGTCAAACTCAATCCGGTAATCCTGCCCTGTCAGCTTGTTGACATCACTGAAGGCCACAGCGATATTTGCACCCCCAGTATTCTGGGAGTTGGGAAGCGAACCAAGAGCCCGCAAAGCAAAGAACACACCGCCTGCGACACCGTTCAAATCTTCGCCGGTGGCATGTACACCATTAACAGCAATAGCTATACCGGCCGCCATGCGGCCCAAATCGTTCTGGACGGCGTCCAGCGATTCGCGACGATAGGTCAACAATCCGCCTAAGGCGCCGCCCTTGATTGATGATTCGTTCATTTCGACCGACATTGCTTTTCCGTCGCTCCCAATCGCCGTATAAGCCACGATAACCCGTGAATGGTCGGCGGCAGAGGGTTGGGCCACCAAGGGAAACGCGGTATCGCCGCCGAGCAGCATCTGGCCGTTGCCTATTGAAAGGCTGACATTGCCGTCCTGCTCGTAAACCTTTACCTCGACCAACTGGCTTAGCTCAGAAACAAGCTGGTCGCGTTGGTCAAGCAGATCATTAGGCTCGTGATTGGAACTGCTGGCACGCGCCGTCGTGATTTGCGTATTGAGGTCGCGGACACGCTCGACATAGCTGTTGATTTGCGTGACCGTCGTCGTGATCTGTGTATTGATATTATTGCGTTGGCTGTCCAGGAATGCATTGCTGTTATTCAACTGCGAGACCAGGCTCGATGCACGCCCCAGCATTTCCTGGCGCGCGGCGCTGTCGGCGGGTGCCGAGGCAACGGCCTGAATGCTGTCGAAAAAATTCTGCAGTGCAGGTGTAATGCCAACAGTGCGGTCGGCAAACAGGTTGTTGACTTGGGATATCTCATTGCCGTAGGACACCAGCGCGGCGCCCGTGGTCTGCGCGCCGACCAGTTGGCGGGACAAGAAGCTGTCGTAGGACCGCTGCACCGTGACCGCTTGTACTCCGCGACCGATATACCCGGCACCTGTGCTGGTTGAGCCCGCCGTTTGCACGAGTACGGTCTGGCGATTGAAGCCTACCGTGGCCGCGTTGTTGATATTGTGGCCGGCCGTTTGCAGGCGGTTAGAGGCCGCATTTAAACCCGAAAGACCCAGGTTGGCTAAATTCATGAAAGATTCCGCTTTAGTCAGGCCGACGCTGGCGCCAACCCGTATATCAAGACTATGTATAACGTTAACGACAGCTCGCCCAAAAGCTTTAGGCCTTTACGGCTCAAACTCCGCGCTTCGGACCGGTGTCGAAGTAGCTCATGATGGAAATCAGTTTCTCGGCATAGGCCGGGTCAGTCGCATAGCCCGCAGCCTGGATCCGGTGCGCAGCCGCTTCGGCGGTCGGCGCGCCCACCACGTCGCTGTAGCGCTTGTTCTGGCCGATCAAGCGGGCGTAGTCGGCGAACGATTCGGCATACGAGTCATAGGCACGAAATGGCTGCGTCATCTTGCGAGGCACGCCGTCGACATATTCCGTCGTCATGACGTTGACCACCTTGCCCTTCCAGCCCGAAGTCGCCTTGATGCCAAACAGGTTGTGGCTGGTCGTGCCGTCTTCGCGCATGATCTCGCGGCGGCCCCATCCCGATTCCAGCGCTGCCTGGCTCAGTATCAGCTTGGCGGGCACGCCGCTTTCATGAGCCGCGAATTTGGCAGCCTCTGACATTTTCGAAACGAAGGTCTCGATATGCTTGGGCGCGCCCTTGATGGCGGAATAAATTTTTTCGGATAGCGGGTTCTTGCTCAATAGATTGATGAGGCCTGAAATTGACGATGCATCGCTGCTCCGATCCCCGCCTATCCGGGATTTCAGCGCAGGAAGGCGCGTTGCAGCCAACTCGGGAAGCTGGCCATTCGCGCTACCCATGCCGCTGACAGGCGCCGCTCCCTGACCTCCCTGTATCTGCGCAAGCAGTGCCTGGGCAAGACCAATTCCCGGATCGGCCAGCTGCAGCGACATTTGCTCATCGCCCATGCTCTGGGCCAAGCGCGTTTGCTGACTATCGAACACTCCAGTTGTTGTGGAACCCTGGCGTGCCTGCTTGAGCATCTGCTGGATGAAAAGCGCTTCAAACTGCTGCGCCACTTTCTTTTGCTCTGCCAGCGGCGCATTGGCACCTTCGCTGACGCCGCGCTTAAGGCTATTGAGCGCATTGAAATCCAGGGTCGATGCCGCTGGATTACCGGGACGAGGGGTATATTGCACGAGCGACATATTCGGCCTAGATGATTTCCAGGTCGGCGCGCAACGCGCCGGCACTTTTCAGGTTCTGCAGGATGGATAACAAGTCCTGCGGCGTGGCGCCAAGGGCATTTAGCGCTTTCACTACGTCGGCCAGGTTGGCGCTTGTGCGTACGCGCTGCAAGCTGCCCTGGTCAGATGTCATCTCGATCTGCGTACTCTGCGTCACGACGGTCTGGCCGCCCGCAAACGGTGTATCGGGCTGGTTGACCTGGGCGTCCTGGCTGATGACGACGGAGAGATTTCCGTAGGCGATGGCGGCTTCGTCTATCGTCACGGTACGATTCATGACGACCGAACCCGTGCGCGCATTGATGACCACCTTGGCACGTGCGGGAGGCAGGTTGACCTGAAGATTTTCGACCTGGGAAAGGAATGCCGCTTGCGCGGCGGGATCCACGGGGCCGCGCAACTGGACGACCCGGCCATCCAGTGCCGATGCCGTGCTCGGGCCGAAACGCGTATTCAAGGCCGTGACCATATTTTGTGCCGCGCCGAAGTCGGTGGTGTTCAGCTCCAGATTGATGATGCCGTCGCGTACATAGGTGGTGGGAACGCTGCGCTCGATAATCGCGCCATTGGAAATAATGCCGCCGTTCAGTTGATTCACTTGTACGCTGGAACCGCCGGCCGAGGCCCCCGCACCGCCAACCAGCAAGTTACCCTGTGCAATCGCATAGACTTGGCCGTTGGCACCCTTCATGGGCGTCATCAACAATGTGCCGCCACGCAGGCTCTTGGCATTACCCATGGATGAAACCACCACGTCCACCGTCTGCCCGGGCTGTGCAAAGGCAGGCAGCCTGGCCGTTACGATGGCCGCAGCCACGTTCTTGACCTGCATATTCGTACCCTGGGGAACCGTCACGCCCAGTTGCGACAACATATTGGTCAGGCTTTGCTGGGTGAATGGCGTCTGGCGGACTTGATCGCCGCTGCCATCCAGGCCCACCACCAGGCCGTAACCAATCAGTTGATTGGCACGCACGCCTTGTATCGACGCAATGTCCTTGATTCTTTCGGCTTGCACCGCGCTTGCGGCCAGCATGCAAAGCGCGCCCAAGGCCAGGCGTCGCCCTTGGTGGCCCAGTCGGCTGAAGAAATTGGAAATCAAAACCGGTACCTTGTTAGAACGGGGAAACATTCAGGAAAAAGCGTTGCAGCCAGCCCATGGTTTGAACTTCATCCATGGTGCCCTTGCTGCGAAACTCGATGCGAGCGTCGGCCACCTGGGTGGAGGAAACCGTGTTCGATCCAGTCACCGAGCGCGGATCCACGACACCCGAGAAACGGATGTGTTCGCTGCCGCGATTGATGGCTATTTGCTTGTCCCCGGCGATCTGTAGATTGCCGTTGGGCAATACGCCGATGACGGTAGTCGTCAATGTGCCCGAGAACGTATTGTCGGCACGCGTCGAGCCTTTACCCTGGGATGCGTTCTCGCCCGAAATATCGAAACTCTGCTTGGCGCCCACCTCGTTCGGCAACATCGCCGGCGCCAGGGCCACGCCGAACATGGCGCTGCCGCTGCGGTCTGTCGTGGTCTGGACGTTCTTTGCCGCGTTCGTCTTTTCCTGTATGACCACCGTGACAATGTCGCCCACGTTACGAGGGCGGCGGTCTTCGAACAGCGGATAGTTGCCATAGGCGGTGGGTTGATAGATCGAACCGTTGGCCTGCACGGCCGGCATAGGCGGCAACGGCGGCGCTGCAGTCAATGGTCCGGTCACCACGGGTTCGGGTGGCACCAGCGCACAACCCGAGGCCAGCGCCACAGCCAAACCCACCACTACGAGTCGAAGGCGTTTAAACATTATTAAAGCTGAGTCAGGCGCGCCAGCATCTGGTCGGAAGTCTGGACGGCCTTGCTGTTCATTTCATAGGCGCGCTGCGTGGTGATCATGTTGACCAGTTCCTCGGCGACGTTCACGTTCGAGGTTTCCGTGTACTGCTGCAAAACCAGGCCGGCACCATCAAGGCCGGGCTGGGCAAGGTTGGCCGGACCCGAGGCATCCGTTTCCACATACAGGTTCTCGCCCGCGCTTTGCAAGCCGGTGGGATTGATGAATGTATTCAGCTGCAATTGACCGATTTCCACGCTGATTCCCGTGGCGCCCGGCTGGGTGACCGACACCGTACCGTCACGGCCGATCGACACCGACAACGCATTGTCCGGAATGTTGATGGGCGGCTGTATGGGATAGCCGCCGGCCGTTACCAACTGGCCGTTCTGGTCCACTTGCAGGCTGCCATCGCGGGTATAGGAAAATGTTCCGTCGGGCATCTCGACCTGCAGAAAGCCTTTGCCCTGAATGGCGATATCCAGGTCATTGCCGGTTTCTTTAAGGTTGCCCTGGCTATGGATGCGTTCGGTGGCCACGGTGCGCACACCGGTACCGATTTGCAGGCCCGACGGCAGCTGATTGGCGGCACCGACCTGGGCGCCTGGCTGGCGTATGGTCTGATACATCAAATCTTCGAACACCGCGCGGCCGCGCTTGAAGCCCGTCGTATTGACGTTGGCCAGGTTATTCGAGATGACGTCCATATTGGTCTGCTGGGATTCCAGACCGGTTTTGGCAATCCAAAGAGAGCGGATCATTTTCTTTCCTTACTGTGCAAGCAGGGCCTGCACGGAACGCAACATTAATTATTTGACGACAGTATGGAGTTGGCGCGCTCGGCGTTCGAGCTGGCGTCCTGGATTATCTTCATCTGCATTTCAAAGCGGCGCGCATTGGCGATCATGCCGACCATCGCTTCCGCGGGATTCACATTGCTTTTTTCAACAAAGCCGGAAACCATGCGCACCTGCGGATCGGCCTGGGCAGCCTCGCCACCGGCCAAGCGGAACAAACCATCGTCGCCACGCTGCATGGATGCAGCGGGTGGATTGACCAATTTGAGCTGTCCCAATTGCTGGATGTCGCCCGGATTATCGCCGGCGCCAAGCGCGCTGATCTGCCCGTCGCCGGAAAAGCTCACACTGCCGCGCTCAGGAATTTCTATCGGCCCGCCATCGTTCGAGAGCACCGGATAGCCCTGCTGGTTCACCAGCAGATTATCCTGGTTCACGGCCAGTTCACCCGCACGGGTATAGGCCTCGCCTTGCGGTGTCTGTACGCTGAACCAGCCATCGCCCGTAACGGCCAGGTCCAACGCATGACCGGTCTCGGCCATGACGCCCTGCCCGAAATTGCTGGTGGGCGTGGCGGTTACCGTTGACACCCGCGTTGGCAGGCCAGGCTGGCCCACGACCGGCACCGACCGGTAGATCGCCATCTGTTCGCGAAAACCGGTGGTGCCGACGTTGGCCATGTTGTTGCTGATGACAGCCTGCTGTTCCAGCACCCGCGCGGCGCCGCCGGCGGCCGTATAGATAATGCGATCCATTTAAACGTCAGCCTAGCGCATGTTGATCAAGGTCTGCATGACCTGATCTTGCGTCTTGATGGCTTGCGCGTTGGACTGATACGTACGCTGCGCAATGATCAGATTGACCAGCTCCTGGCTCAAATCGACGTTGGACTCTTCAACCGCCTGGCCGACTATCGTGGCAAAACTGTTTTCACCGGGACGACCGATGACAGGCTGGCCCGAATCGGAAGTTTCCGCCCAGGCGTTTCCGCCGACCGCTTTCAAGCCCTGAAGGTTTTTGAAATCGGCTAGTGCCAGATACCCAAACGCTTGAGTTTCACCGTTGGTATAGCTTGCAACGATTTCGCCATCGGATGCAATAGCCATGCTGGCGTATTCACCCGTCGTCGAGCCGCTCTGAGTGAAGTTAGGCGCAAACGGCCCACCAAACTGGGTTGAATTGTTGTAGTCGATACTAAGTGTCAGGGGCGCGGCAACCGCAGCTGTGGCTGCGGGGGTCACTGTTATCGTAGCAGCAGTGGGTGTCGTCGTGAGCGCACCGCCGGCATCAAATGATAACGTGACCGGTGTTGGTGTCGGCGCTACGCTCGTCGGTATCAGGTTGCCATCCAATCGATAATGCACCGTCCACGTGCTGGTGGCGGGCGTTGTCTTGACAAAATACTGGGTCAATTGATGCGAATTTCCCAATGAGTCGTACACGGTGATTGGCAACGAATGGTTATAACTGGCTGCATTATCAGGGTCAAAAGCGGCGGTGGGCACCTCTTCCGTCGCGTCAAGATTCGTTCGAGTGGTGATCGTTGTCGTGGCGACAGGTGCAATGTTGCCCACGGGAACCATGATAGGAACCGGAGTGGTTCCATTGGGCTGAAAGCCGGTCAGGCGCTGCCCCTGCGCGTTAACGATATAGCTGTCCTTATCGGCAAAGAACTGACCGTTCCGGGTATAGAGAACGTTTCCGCTGGTGTCTTCCACCCGGAACAATCCCTTGGGGCCATCAATCGCCATATCAAACTGATTACCGGTCGTCGATAGTGTTCCCACCGTAAACCGCTGGTTGATGCCGGTTACCGCAGTACCCAAACCAATGCTTGAATTGGCATAGACGTCAGCAAATGTGGTCGTTGCCGTCTTGAACCCTACCGTGCCGGAGTTGGCAATGTTGTTGCCGATGACATCCAGATTCTGCGCCGCAGCATTCAAGCCGCTTAAACCCTGTCCGAAACCCATGATTAACCTCGTTTACTTTTTAACTGTGTGAGTAATGCGGCGTGCCTTATTGCGACACCGCAAACGACTACAACTACATTATTTTGCGCAAGCTCAGCAGCGAATGCGATCCCGCCAGGCCAAGATCCATGGTCAGACCCGCTGAGGTGTATGCGACGCTCCCCACTCTGCCGTAGGTCAGCGCATCGGCGGACACCGCCTCCTCGCTGGCATTGGTCGCCTTGACGTTGAACGTGTATGCGCCTGCGGCGACTGCTGTACCGGCATCGTTCTTGCCATCCCAATCAACCGAGATAACGCCGACAGGTTGGCTGCCCAGATCGATACTGCGTACGACGTTACCCGCCGAATCCGTAACTGTGACGACGACCTTGGTGGCCTCGGAAATCATGTCCACACCGAACGGCGTAACGTGCGTGCCTTCCTCATCGACCCCAACCGAAATCTTGGTGCCCGGAACCAGCACATCCTTACCGATAAGGTTGGCCGCCTGCATGGACTGCGACACATCCATCTGGCCGGACAAGGCCAGCAAGGTGTTGTTCAGTTGCGTGATACCCGTAACCATGGACAACTGCGCCATTTGGGACGTTACTTCGGCGTTGTCCATGGGATTCAGGGGATCCTGATTCTGCAGCTGGGTTACCAGCAAGGTCAGGAAACGATTCTCGGTGTCGGAAGCCAGGCCCTGGGTGGTCGCATTTGCCGTGGCAAGTGCGGTGGACGTTGCATTGTTGACTGTAGTCAAGGTGGTGCTCTCTTAGGAATTAAGGTGACCGCGGGCAGGAACTACTGTCCGATGGACAGGGTGCGCATCATCATGCTTTTGGCGGTATTGATGACTTCGACATTAGCCTGGTAGGACCGCGAAGCAGATATCATGTTGACGGTTTCCGCCACCACGTCCACATTGGGCATTGCTACGTAGCCGTCGGCATTGGCCAGCGGATTCTTGGGGTCGTACTGCATGCGTGCCGGCGCGCCGCTTTCGACTATTGCGGCCACTTTCACGCCGCCGACCGACTGCGAATAGGCCTGTCCGGGAGCTGGCGCCATCTGGAATACAACTTGGCGAGCGCGGTACGGCTGGCCATCGGGGCCGGCAACGCTATCGGCATTGGCCAGGTTGCTGGCCGTGACGTTCATGCGCTGGGACTGTGCCGTCAGCGCCGAACCGGCTATCTCGAAAATACTCATCGTCGACATGGACTTTCCTGTTTTCCTGGTACTGCGGTTTACTGCTGCAATGCCGCCATCATGGATTTGATCCGTGATGAGATAACGGCAAGATCGGTTTGGTAACGCATGGTGTTGTCGGCGAACTGCACGCGCTCGACATCCATGTCGACGGTATTACCGTCGAGGCTGGGCTGGAAGGGCTGACGATACAAAAGCTCGGCGGGATCCGGGGTGACTGCCTTGGCCGGAATATGGCGCGCGGACGTCAGCGCAAGCTGCGTATCCGGGAGGCGCAGGCCCTCGCCCATGGCATTGCTCAATGCCGAGCTAAAATCAAAGTCGCGCGATTTGTAGTTGGGCGTGTCGGCATTAGCAATATTGGCTGCCAATACTTCCTGCCGCTGCTGGCGTAAATTGATGGCTTGCTGATTGAAGCCAAAGTGTTCGCCGATCCGATCGATCATTTGCCGTTCACCAGGTAATAACGATGCCTGCAACAGATGTCCGCAGGCAATAGACCCATATGGCGACCTACTGCCGCTCACATAACAGCATAGTAATGGTGGGGCACGACAGCTAAAGTAGGAAATAAGCCACTATTTATCATCCAGTTCCCGGGATGGCGCGCTATCGCCTTCGATAGAATGTGCATATGCCCAAGTCCCCCGCCATCATTAGTTTGCTTGCCGCCAGCCTGTTGGCCTGGCCTGCGGGCGCTGCCCCCACGGGGGCCGTCATCGCCGCGCAAGATCCCGCCACCATTGCCACCGAAGTCGAGCACTTTCTTGTCGGCCAAGCCCAGAACTATCCGGGCTCCGCAAGCGTCACGGTCAATATGCCGAATACGCGCAATCAAGCCGCATGCGATGAACTGCAGGTCTATCTGCCGAATGGGCACCGGCTGCAATCCCGCATGACGGTCGGCGTGCGCTGCGTGGCGCCTGCCGAGTGGAATATGCGCGTGCAGGCAAACTTGAACATCCAGGGCTATTACTACGTGGCCAACCACACTATCCAGGCTGGCGATACCTTGTCACTGAGCGACCTGACCGGACGCGAAGGCGATTTGCTTAGCGTTGCGCGCGGCGTAGTCTTCGACCCCAGCCAGGCCATCGGCTATGTGGCTAAATATCGCATTTCCGCAGGCGGCGTCATCAAGTCCAGCGCGCTGCGCGATCCGGATTCCATAGCTCGCGGCCAACGTGTGCGTACCGAGGCTCGCGGTGTCGGTTTCGTGGCCACGGGTGAAGGGAAGGCGCTGGAAAGCGGCGCGCCAGGCTCCCAAATACAAGTAAAATCCAGCTCGGGCCAAATAGTCAGTGGTACGGTGGTGAATTCGAATACGGTCCAGGTCATTATGTAACGACAATGCGGCACTCGTAAAATTGCGTAAGAATAGGCGGCAGACCTAAACTTTTCAGAAAGCGGGCCGTAAAAAGAGACACGAACGCATTACACTGCTTGCCAGGATTCATCCGGAGACCGCCTTGAAGATCACCTCACCCGCTATAAACAGTACCGCCAGGACCAGCATAGCCGGCTCGCGTACTGACGGCGTGGCCCGTGCAGGCGTGCCTTCGCCCAGTTCCGGCAAAGGCGCTGTCGACCTAAGTTCCACGGCCCGCCATCTGTCCAATCTGCAAAACAGCGATGGCGACATTAACGTTGCCCGCGTAAACGAGATCCGCGACGCCCTGGCGTCGGGTCAACTCAAGATAGACCCCAGCCGCATCGCCGACGGCCTGATCGCAAGCGTACGCGATCTGCTGAAATAGGCGGACGACCGGGTTCGTTCACACCCCACGGGCGTAACGCGCCCGACTGAAATTACCACCCAATGAATAACGTTGTCTCGCAATTGAAACAGTGTCTGGAACAGGAAGTTGACCTGGTCCAGGCATTTATTGCTGTCCTTGAAGAAGAAGCTCAGGCATTGACCGAAGCCGGCGATACCGACGCCCTAGCCGAGTCCACCGAAGCCAAGAACCGCTACGCAGATCAACTTGCCCTGGTGGCGGATGAGCGCCAGGGCCTGCTGGCCCAGCTGGGATACCCCGGCGACAAACCCGGACTGGATGCCGCGGCACTTGAGCACCCCGAGCTGCGCGAATTGTGCCAAGCTTTGCTGGAAAAGGCGGAAACGGCCAGCCAGCTGAATGCATCCAACGGCATCACCATCAACACCTTCCTGGCTCATAACCAGCAAGCGCTAGATATGGTGCGCGGGCTGGTCGGCGCCAGCAACCTGTATGACGCCAGTGGTCGCAAGAATAGCGCCGGTCCCGGCACCGGAAAAAAGTTCAAGGCCGGCTGATTGCCTCTCCTGCCTGACAATGGTCGCCCGTTAAACGGCGACCATTTCTTTTAGTGCGAACAGCTTCAGCATGGCAGGCATGGCCGTCAGCGACGGCAAGCCCGGCTTGCCCGTGACGGTGCCGCCTACCTTGCGCGCCAGCGCAGCGCCAGGATCTTGTTTGTACTGCGATGCCGCCATTCCCAGCTGCACCGCCAGCATGGCTTTCTTGGGCAAGGATTCGGCATCATGGCGTTGCTCCAGCAACTGCCAGGCACGTGCCACATAACGCATGCCGGCCTTGGCCTCGGCACGCATGACCAGCCACGCAGCCAGGGTGTCGGACGACGCGGTCGATGCAAACATATTGCTGAGGCCATACAGGGTCTTGATGGTGGAACCATCGGCCCGGTTCACGATACGCACGCAGACGACTTGCAACAGCAATGAATCCTGCTGGCGCGCAACGACTTCGACGGTTTCGCTGGCGACCCATAGCACAACGTCCCCGGCTGGCCTGCTCGCGACTTCCGTGATCGCCGCCGAGTAGGCAGGCGTGGCCACCGGCCGAAAACTGAGTGTCTTGGCCAATGCCCCTACCGTAGTGGCGCACGAGTCGAATTCAACACGCGTGGCGCCGGGACATTGTGTCAGCCAGGATACGTCCAGGGAAGAAACATTGCGCCATAGGGCCTGGGTTCCGCCTTCGAAAAGATGCACGATCGGCAAGGCCTGGGAATGCTCGCCCAGCCACTGGATCTGGCGAAGCAGCGCTACGGCGGTCGTCGGCGCCTGTTGTGTACTGTCCCCGCAGGAGGACTGCCAGCCATCAGCAAGGCTCAGTTGCTGCACCGGGGAGGTCAACGGCATGCCATCTTCCGCGTACAACAGGCTGGCGCGCAAAGAACCGCGGCTACCCGATGACGACTTAATCGTCACTTGATCGTGCAACGCCAACAGATGCTTATAGGAATTTTCAGCCGCAACGCCCTGGGCAATGCGCAGCCCATGCTCGATATGACCGGCCAGCGTTACCGTATCCGGCTTGGATGCGGTATAGCTGCGCCACAGGCTGTAGGCCTCGACCGGCGCCGTCGCTTCGTCGATATAAGCGCAGGCCGCGTCCAGGTCTTCCATGGACATGCTGGATCCCGGCTCGATGGCCATCGACAGCAGCCCCGGCAGCAGGCGTTTACGCCGGCTCTCGACATCGGCGCTGCGAGCATTATCCGCCGGTGGCTTGGCCAGCGACATCAAGGCGGCAAAATCGGCTTCCGTCGGCGCATACAGGGCGCGGCTCAGCTGATTGTGGACCAGCGCCTGGTCGACCAGTTCCATGGCCGATGGAAACGCCAGGTTCTCCGGCACTTTCTGGCCTGTGGAAATATAGTGGATGGGCAGGCGGTAGCGTATGGCTGTGTCCAGGGCGGCGCCCAGTTGGCTGGCCTCGTCGACTTTGCTGATGATGCAGCCCCTCAACGGCGTTCCGCCGTCGTTGCTATAGGTGCGGGCCACTTCATCCAATGTATCGCCGTGGCTCGACGCATTCAGGACCAGCAGACGGCTTACCTGCCGCCCTGCGCCGGCCAGCATGGACGCCTGCTCGGCAATATAGCGATCGCGCTGGCTGATTCCGACATTATCGATAAGAATGGTCTGGTCCGGGCGGATGCCTTGCATGGCTTTGCGCAGTTCGACGACGTCCTGCACGACGTGTACCGGCACGCGCATGATCTGTCCGTAGATCTTCAGCTGTTCGTGTGCGCCTATCCGATAGGTGTCGGTCGTAAGCAGTACCAGCCCGTCCGGTCCGACACGCTTGAGGCAACGCGCGGCCAGCTTGGCGATGGTCGTGGTCTTTCCGACGCCGGTGGGACCGACCAGCGCCAGCGCCAGGCCGGGCGTCCATAACTTATCTTCGCCGGACAAGACCGGCAGGTGTGTGACCAGTTCGTTGCGCGCCCATTGCAATGCCGCTTTGGCCGTCAGTTGTTCCGGCAGGCGCTTGAGCATGGCACGCAACAGGGCGGTACTGAAACCATAGCCCAGCAGGGTCTGGAACAGCGACACGGCTTGGGGCGCGCGTCGTAATTGGTTTCCCCACACCAGCTCGTCAATGCGAGTTTCCAGTGCGCCGCGCATGGCGCCTATGGCGTCCATGACGTCGACCTCTGATTCCGGAACCGGTCCCGGCCCCGGTTCCGGCTCCAGTCCGGCTTGAGGCATGCGCGGCAATGCCGATGGCGGCCTTTGTCCGCCTGGTGCCGGCGACGGCGCCCCGGAAAAACTACTGATGCCCGCTGGCTCCTCGGTGGCGACCGGCACCGATGTGGCGTCCGATGCCAAGATTTCCACGCCGCCGTTGATACGCCGGTTCGAGACGATGAGCGCGTCGGGCCCGAGCGCCATGCGCACCTGGCGTAGCGCCTCGCGGTTGGTACTGCCAAAAAAACGACTTATATTCATTGAGCGGCTCCGCCAATTACAGCGGTGATGCGCAAGGTGCGCTCATCGGGTATTTCAGCATTGGAAAGCACCCCGATCTGGGGGAAATGGTGCCGCAGGAACCGGGACAAGGATGCCCTTAGTACAGGCGGCACGACCAGCACGGTGGCGTCGCCATTGGCTTCCTGCACCTGGACGGCGCGCTGCGCGTCGTTCAGCACGCTTTCGGCCAAGCCGGGTTCCAGCGCACCGCTGGTAGTCAAGGCCTGCGTCAGCACACGTTCGAGACGCGGATCGAGACCGATGACGCGCAACTCGACGTCGCCCGGGAACCATTGCTGGGTAATCGCGCGGCCCAGTCCCACCCGGGTCAATGCCAGCAGCTCGGTGGAGTCAGGTCCGGTGCCGGTGGCATTAAGCGCAGCCAGGCGCGGCGCATGCTCGGCCAAGGTTTCGACGATAGTGCGCATATCCCGTATTGGCACTTCCTCGGCAAGAAGGCCGCGCAGCAGTTTTTGCAGCAGCGTAAGGCTGACCGTCTTGGGGACGAGGTCTTCGATGAGCTTGGGCACTTCGCGGCCCACGTGGTCGAGCAGTGCCTGCACTTCTCCGCGCCCCAGCAGTTCGCCACCATAGCGATGCATCAGGTGATTCAGGTGGGTGGCGATGACCGTGCCCGCATCGACAACGGTATAGCCGGCGATCTGTGCCTGCTCGCGCAAGCCCACGTCTATCCACACCGCCGGCAGGCCGAAGGCGGGATCGGTTGTGATGTTGCCCGGCAGCTTCATGGTCACGCCACCGGGATCAATAGCCAGCCACTGGCCGGGCGTGGCGGATCCGCGTCCGACTTCGACGCCCGACAGCAGGATACGATAATCGTTGGGCTTGAGCTCGAGGTTATCGCGTATGTGGACCACGGGCGGCAGAAAGCCGACATCCTGGGCAAACTTCTTGCGCAGGCTGCGTATGCGATGCAGCAGCTCGCCATTCTGGGCATGGTCAACCAGCGAGATCAAGCGATAGCCCACTTCCAGGCCCAAGGGATCAACCAATGCCACATCGTCCCAGGTCGCCTCGGCCGCAGCGGCCTCGACCGCCGCCTGCACTTTCTCGGGTTCTTCGGCTTCCGCCAGTTTCTCGGCCTGCTGGCGTTTGAGCATCAGCCATCCACCGCCCGCCAAGGCCGCGGCCAGCAGCAGGAAGGCCACGTGCGGCATGTTGGGAATCAGCCCCATGGCCGCCATGATGCCGGCGGTAATGAACAGGACGTTCGGATTGGCAAACAGCTGACTGACCATTTGCTGGCCAACGTCCTCGTCGGTCGCCACGCGCGACACCACCACACCGGCCGCGGTCGAGATCACCAGCGCAGGAATCTGGGCGACCAGGCCGTCGCCGATAGTCAACAAGGTATAGACACGAGCTGCTTCACCAAACGGAAGGTCGTGCTGCCCCACCCCAATGAACAGGCCACCAATGACATTGATGATCATGATGAGCAGACCGGCAACCGCGTCGCCGCGCACGAACTTGCTGGCACCATCCATGGATCCATAGAACTCGGCTTCCTGCGAAACTTCCATGCGGCGCCGGCGCGCATCATCTTCCCCGATCAGGCCCGCGTTCAGGTCGGCGTCAATCGCCATCTGCTTGCCGGGCATGGCGTCCAGCGTGAACCGGGCGCCCACTTCCGCAATCCGGCCGGCACCTTTGGTAATGACGACAAAGTTGATGATGACCAGGATGATGAAAACGATGATACCGACGGCAAAGTTGCCACCCACCAGGAAGTGGCCGAAAGCCTCGATCACCTGGCCGGCTGCATCCGGGCCCTTATGGCCATTCAACAATACGACCCGCGTGGATGCCACGTTCAGCGATAGGCGTAACAAGGTGGCAAACAGCAGCACGGCAGGAAACGCAGCAAAATCCAGCGGCTTCTTGGTGAACATGGCCACCAGCAATATCATCACCGACAGCGAGATATTGAAAGTGAACAGCAAGTCCAGGATGAAGGGCGGCAGCGGCAGGATCATCATGCCCAGCACCATCAGGATCAGCACCGGGCCGGCCATCAGGCGCGCATGCTGCCCGCCATTGTTCTTGAGTGAAGCAAAAAAACTATTCATTTGTGTTTACCGCAACCTTATGTTTGCCCTCAGGGTCGAGCTCTGGCGGGACCGCCAGGTGGGAAGGCTTCGGAGGTTCAGTCCCCGTCCCCATATTCCAGCTGCGTAATTGGAATACCCAGGCCAGCACTTCGGCGACCGCCGAATACAGTTCGCCCGGTATTTCCTGACCTAACTCTACGTTGTGGTACAGCGCCCGGGCCAGAGACGGCGCGCTGAGCACGGGCACCTTGTGTTCGGCAGCAATGCTGCGCACCCTTGCCGCGATCAGGCCGGTACCCTTGGCCACGACTTGCGGCGCCCCGCCCTGTCCTTCCTTGTAGACCAGCGCCACCGCGTAATGCGTCGGGTTGGTGACGATGACATCGGCATTGGGAACCTCCGACATCATGCGCCGCCGCGCCATCGCCCGTTGCTGCTGACGTATCCGGCCCTTCACATGGGGATCGCCATCGCTTTCCTTGTGTTCCTGCTTGACGTCTTGCTTGGACATCCGCATTTTCTTGTAATGGCTGTACAACTGCCAGGGCGCATCGATCAGCACGATCAGGAACAACGCCGATACGATCAAGGCGCAGCACAGGGCGACCAGCCCCATCCCGGAGGTAAGGGCTTCGGTGGGCGTGGTGTGCATCAGCGACAACATCTGGTCGCGGTAGTGCCAGATCACCATCGCACCTACCGTGCCGATTACCGATGCCTTGGCCAGCGTCTTGATCAGTTCCACCAAGGTCTGGGCCGAGAACATTCGCGCCACGCCCTTGATGGGATTCATGCGCTCGAACTTCGGTTCCAGCGCCTTGGTGGAGAACATGAAACCGCCAAGAATAACCGATGCAAAAATGGCCACAACCACCAAAACCGTAAACAAGGGAGCCAGTGCCAACAAGGCCTGCAAAGCCGAATTCGCCGCCACCGTCACCATGACGTTGGTGTCCCGCCCCACCCGCTGATCAAACCACAAGCCGGACTCGAGGATGCCATTCAAGCTGTGATAGATTTGCGCCCCGCCAAACCACAGCATAGCCACGCCAGCGCTTAACAACAGAAAGGTGTTGAGCTCGCGTGAACGTACGACCTGGCCTTCTTCGCGCGCCTTTTCCAGGCGCCGCGGCGAGGCCGGTTCGGTTTTTTCGAGGTCGCTGTCCTCAGCCATTCATGGGTAGAAAAACGTGGGTTGGTACGGGAATATCCGATGAAACACGATTCTAGACGAACCACCCACGGGCGAATGCCCAAGCAAGCCCACTAATTACGCTTAATTCATTTCCACGAAACGCGCGTAATCGATGCCAATGCGCACGGCACCCCAGCGGCTGTTATCGATGTCAATGGGAATGGATACGTCGGTCACGATTTCGCCGGTGTCACGAGTGTAGGTCTGGCACAGGACGCCCGACGGGTTCTTGATCGCCGCCTGGCAGACCGGATCGTCAAAAATGCGCTTGTTGCGCACATGCCGGGTATCGTGATCAAGGTCGCCCGTGGGCGCTCGCGAATAGCGCGTATTGTGCGTGGGGCAGTATCCGCGCCTGTCGACCAGCAGCGTATAGAAGCCGCCGGGCAGTTGGTCGAGCATGTCATCGAGTAGTTGCGTCAGCGGCTGATCGATGGCCATGTCGTAGGCCGTATTGAAACGCGCGGGATTGCTATTAGGAATGCGGCGATACTGGTCGTCGAAAATATCCACCCCGCGACGACTGGCTTGGCGCAGCAAGGTTCCGCACGCGGAATTCAAGGATTCCAGGACGCTGACCAGGGAATCGAAGGGAGTATTGCCGGTACGCAAGGCCGCCAGCATTTCCTGCAAATTCTCCGACTTCACCCGCACAGCCGTCACCTGCCGACTCATGGCCCCCATCCCGTGCTGTACCTGCGCGCTAAGGGTTGCGATGCGTTCGATGGATCGATTCATTTCCTGGTTGGTCGCGTTGACCTGTCCCACCGTGCCAACCACCTCACTCATCTGAGCGTCCATGCGCTCGAACTCAGTGACGAACTGGTTAAAGCTGACGGTGAACTGGCCCACGACCTTGTCGGACGTAGCCATGTCGGTGGAAATGTCGTCGGTCTTGCTGCGTGTGTCGGCGACCAGACCAAGGATTTCGCCCGTGTGCTTGACGATCTCGCCGGTGGCCGAATTGACCCTTTCGGCCAGCTTGCCCACTTCGCTGGCCACTACCGCGAAACCCTGTCCGGCATCGCCTGCGCGGGCGGCTTCCACGCCGGCGTTCAAGGCGAGCAGGTGCGTTTGCAAGGCAATGTCCTTGATAAGCCGACTGGTGTCTTCGACCGAGCGCGCGCGCTGGCTGAGCTGCGCCACCACGCCGGAAAACACGTCCATCTGCGAGGCCACACGGGTAACACGGGTTTGCAAGTCGTTCAGCTGCCGCAGGGTTGCACGGGCGACGTCCATTTGAGTATGGAAGGTCGCCGCGATATCGGCGACGGCCGTCTCCGTCTGATCTGACATGGTCGAAATTTGGCCGCCCCGCGTCGCCAAGCCATCGGCTTCGGCCGCCTGCTCGCGCGCCATATCGCCGCAAACCTGGGTTTGCGTTTGCAATCTGGCGGTATTGAGCGAGATATCGATGCTGGCATTGCGCATGGTGACGAAGCGATCGCGCAAGGTGGTGAGGAATCTGGCCAATGGCCACGCGATCGGGCTGAGCGTCCAGGCCCTGTCCGAGAATGTGGCCTCTCCACGGCTGAGCCGCCCAAGCAAACGTGATACACCGACCGTGCGCCCGGCTTTCTTCTTCATGCTTGTCTCCCCAGACATTGACTGTCTTTTTTATATGCCGGCCTTTGATCGGGCCGCCCTATCGTAGCAACATCACGCTTCCTGTGCCGGTAAACTACATATCGATCAGAATCCCAGACTGGAAAGCAAATCGTCGACTTGATCCTGACTGGTTACCACGTCGACCTTGCCGGCGGGATTGACGTCGGGCCCATTCAACAAGGAAGCGGCCTCCTCGCGCTTTTCCTGGGGCACGCTGTCGATCAGCACCTGCACCAGTTCGGTTTCGATGGCCGTGACGACTCCCAGCATTTTCATGATGACTTGGCCGGTCAAATCCTGGAAGTCCTGCGCCATGATGATGTCCAGAAGATTGCCTTGCGAGGCTTGTGTCTTCTGGGGGATGTCCTTGAGCAAGGCGCGGGTATCGTCGACAAGCTCACGCGCCTGGTCGAGTTCGACCGGGTGGTCGAACCAGCTTTGCCAGCGCGCATCCAGCGCCTTGGCCTCTTTCTGCATGCTTTCCTGTAGCGGCTGTGTCTGCTCGGCCGCGTTCAACACGCGGTTGGCGGCCTGCTCGGTCATGCGGGCCACATAATGAAGCCGGTCGCGCGCATCGGGAATAGCGTGGGCCGCGTCTTTGATGGCTTGGTCCAGGCCGAGCTCGCGCATGCTTTCGCGCAACTTGCGCGTCACCGAGGCAATACGGTGAATCAGGTCCACGGGTTGCTCGTCGGTCTCGATGTCCAAGGGCATTTCAGTCGTACTCATAGCTATCCCCTTATGCGCCGAGCTTTTCAAAGATCTTGTTCAGTTTTTCTTCCAGCGTGGCCGCGGTAAACGGCTTGACGACGTAACCATTGGCGCCGGCCTGGGCCGCGGCAATGATGTTCTCTTTCTTGGCTTCAGCAGTCACCATCAGCACCGGCAGCTTGGCCAACGCCGGGTCGGCCCGGATGTTCTGCAACATGGCCAGGCCGTCCATATTGGGCATATTCCAGTCCGAGACGACGAACTCGAAGTTTCCGTTACGCAGCTTTTCGAGTCCCATGGCACCGTCCTCGGCCTCGTCCACGTTCTCAAAGCCGAGATCCTTAAGCAGGTTCTTGATGATCCGACGCATGGTCGGAAAGTCATCAACAACCAGAATTTTCATGGTTTTCTGTACCACTTAACACGCTCCAAAATAATAAATAGCCAAGAGTCTTGGGGGAAGTTCAGACTCGGTGACCATATGAGCCAGCGCTGGAAAGAATGCGCTGGCTGATTTCCGATAATGGGACCGCGCTGTCGGCTGCGCCTATATGCAGCGCCTCGCGCGGCATGCCAAATACAACACAACTTGCTTCGTCCTGGGCAAAGGTAGTGGCCCCCGCCTGCTTCATGGCCAGCATACCGAGTGCCCCGTCCTTGCCCATGCCCGTCAGAATCACGCCAACGGCGTTCTTGCCCGCGACTTGCGCGGCCGAGTGGAACAACACATCGACCGATGGGCGATGCCTGTTCACCGGGTCGCTGTATTCGAGTTTCACGACGTAGTTGGCGCCCGAGCGGGCCAGTTTCATGTGCGCCACGCCGCCCGGGGCAAGGTAGACATGCCCTGGCAAAACGCGCTGGCCGTCTTCGGCCTCGTGGACTTCGACAGCGCACAGGTTATCCAGGCGTTGCACGAACGAGCGTGTGAAACCGGCGGGCATATGCTGGGTGATCATGATTGCGGGACTGTTCGCAGGCAAGGGCTCGAGCACCTGGCGTATGGCTTCCGTGCCGCCGGTGGAAGCACCGATCAACACGAGCTTTTCAGTCGTGGAGAATACATGCGTCAAGCGCGCCGCGGGCGCATTGCTGGCGGCACGCGCCTGCCTGGGACGCGATGTGGCGGCTGCACGGATCTTGTCGGCGATCAGCTCGCTGTATTCGAGCAAGCCGTCGCGCAGGCCCAGCTTCGGTTTGGTCACGAAATCCACCGCGCCAAGCTCAAGCGCACGCAGTGTGACCTCGGAATTGCGCTCGGTCAGCGATGAGACCATGACAACCGGCATGGGCCGCAAACGCATCAGGCGTTCGAGAAAATCCAGACCGTCCATGCGCGGCATCTCGACGTCGAGCGTCAGTACGTCGGGGTTATGCAGCTTGATCAGTTCGCGCGCAATGAGAGGGTCGGGTGCGGATGCGACGACTTCCATATCGGGTTGGCCATTGATGATCTCGGTCATCAGGCCTCGAACCAGAGCCGAATCATCCACACACAAGACTCTAATTTTCTTCATTTATGGTGCAATTCAATAAATACGGTGATGGGCCTCGCGCTACCGCTGCGCGAGCTCGTACACCGTCTGGCCTTGCAAGCGAAACGCATTGGTCAGATAGGTGAAATTCTCGGAGTGACCCGCAAATAACAAGCCACCCGGTTTCAGCGTGGGCGCAAAACGCTCCAATATACGCGTCTGGGTCGGCTTGTCGAAATAAATCATGGTGTTGCGACAGAAAATGACATCGAACTTTTGCTCGGTGGGCCAATTGCTGGAAAGAAGATTGAATGTCTGGAACTCGATCATGTCGCGGATGGCCGGCTTGGCCCGCACCATGCCGGCCTGCCGTCCCATGCCGCGCTGAAAATATTTCTTCAGATAGCTTTCCGGGATGGGCTGCGCGCGTTCCAGCGAGTAGACCCCTTCCTGGGCGCGCTCGATGGCGCGCGTGTCGATGTCGGTGGCCAATATAGAGACGCCGACATCCGGTTGCAGGCACGATTCGCGCAAGGTCATGGCGATGGTGTAGGGCTCTTCGCCGGTAGACGACGCGCAACACCAGACGGAAAACGGCTTCTTCCTGGACTTGGCGAACTTGCCCAGGATATCGAAATGATGCTGCTCACGAAAAAAAGCAGTGTGGTTGATCGTGAATGCATTGACGAACGCCTCCCATTCCGGCGAATGGGGGTTATGTTCGAGATGATCCAGATACTCCCTGGCACTGCTCATGCCCATAGCCTTGGTGCGCATGCCCAGGGTGCGTGCCGCCATCTCGTGCTTATGATTGCCAATCACAATGCCGGCTCTGGCGTGCAGCACACGGGCGGAGCGCTCAAAGTCGTGCTGCCCGACCTCGACGAGGACGGGCATGGTGAAAATCGATTGTGCTTGTGGCAATGACATGCTTTCAGGAACGCGCGAGCGCTCCAAGAGGTTGAGTCAGGCCCGAAGATTCGGACTCTGACCTGGAATGCTTGAGCTGGTTGGCCGCCACATCGATCACTTCACTGGTATTGATTTTGAAAACAGCCACTGCCTCGGTCAGGCGGGTAGCTTGATCCTGCAGGGAACCGGCGGCCGCGGCCGCCTGCTCGACCAAGGCTGCATTCTGCTGGACGGCGGAATCCATTTCAGCCACGGCTTTGTTTACCTGTTCAATGCCATCCGACTGCTCATGAGACGCGGACGATATCTCGCCCATGATGGCGGTAACACCCTGTACCGAACCCACGACCTCGTGCATGATTTCGCCGGCGACGCTGGCCTGCTGCGATCCCGCCTGTACCTTGACCAGCGATTCTTCGATCTGCTCCTTGATTTCCTTGGCGGCGCCGGCGCTGCGCTGCGCGAGCGAACGCACTTCGCTGGCCACCACGGCGAAACCCCGGCCCTGTTCGCCCACCCGGGCCGCTTCCACGGCCGCATTCAACGCGAGGATATTGGTCTGGAAGGCAATGCCATCGATGACGTTGACGATCTCGGCCATCTTGGCCGAGCTGACACATATTTCGTCCATGGTGGCGACCACGGCGGCCACGGCAATACCGCCCCGTTCGGCGACTTCCGAGGCGTTCTTGGCCAGTTGGTCCGCCTGTTCGGCATTATCGGTATTCTGGCGCACCGTGCTTGCCAGCTGCTCCATGCTTGCTGCCGTTTCCTGCAGGGCGGCCGCTTGCTGTTCGGTACGGCTGCTGAGGTCGGTATTGCCCAGGAAGATTTCGCGCGAACCCAAGGTGATCTCGTCGACGCCCTCACGCACCGCGCTTACCGTGCGCGTAAGGCTTTCCTGCATACGCCGCATGGCCTCGTAAAGCACTCCGATTTCATTGCGCGACTTGATGTCGACGCGCTGCGTAAAATCGCCGCCGGCGATTTTGTCGAAGTGAGTACCGGCAGAGCGCAAAGGACGCAGTACCATGCGGCTCAGGAAGGCATAGGCGGCTAGCGCAATGGCGAGACACACCAGCATGGCCACCGATACCAACTGGATGACCAGTTGATACTGACCCTCTTCACGCTGGTAGGCCTGATCGATGATACGCTGCTGATAGCCCTGGAGGCTGCGTAAAGAACTGTAGAGGTCCTCTTCGAGAAACAGTGTCGTGCCGCCCAGGAAGGTGTGATATTCCTTGACCTGGCCCGAGGCCAGCATGTCGAACAAAGGCTGCACGCCGCCGCTCATCAGCGTGGTGTAGCCCTCGACCACACGCGCATAGCGGCTTTCCGGATCGGGTACACCTTTTATGAGTTCCGTGAAGCCGGCAAAACGAACCAGGGACTGGTCGTATTCGCTGCGCGCCGAGGCAAGCAAGGCATTAGTCTCGTCGCTTAGCGCCGCGGCGTCGGACGTTTGCGCGCCACCCCATTCAGCGGCAATCGCATTGGCCTGCTGGTCGCTGTTGACAATGAAACTGGCAACGGTACGCCCCAGTCCGGTCTGCACGTTCTTGTATCCATCGATGGACTCGTACAAGGCCGAGCCCAGGCGCTGATTCTGCACAATATTGTGCAGCGACTGATTGCCGGCGCGCAGGGACAGAACGCCCAATGCCGCGCCCGCCACCAGCATAAGAAGGAAGAAGGCCAGGACCAGAATCAAGCTGGTGCGTATCTTCAAGTTCGAAAACAGCGAGATCTTTCGCATACTACGTTGCCCCGTTTATATGTTTATCAGCAAGCGCGACCCGTACCCGGCCTGGATCAGGCCGCCGCGCTTTCAACTAGTGCCATTTCTTCGCTGGTCATCAGTTTTTCGATATCGACCAGGATGAGCATGCGCTCGCCTATGGTGCCGATGCCGGTCAGGTATTCGGTGGAAAAGGCCGTGCCAAACTGCGGTGCGGCACTGATATGGCCCGGCTGCAGCATAAGGACGTCGGACACGCCGTCCACCACCACACCGACGACTCGTGTCTTGAGGTTCAAGATGACGACGACGGTCTGGTGGTTGTACTCGACCGTTTCAAGATTGAACTTGATACGCATGTCGACGATGGGAACGATGATGCCGCGCAGGTTCGTGACACCCTTGACGAATGAGGGAACATTGGCGATGCGCGTCACTGTCTGCGCGTCGTAGCCGCGAATTTCCTGGACCTTCAGGATATCGATGCCGTACTCTTGCGCAGCCAATGTAAACACCAGGAACTCCTGGCCGGTGGTGTCGACCTGGGTGGAGTTGGACTCGAATTTGTTGAACATTGTTTTCTCCGAAACTTTAAAGAGGCGTTAGATCGTTGTTTTGTCGCGTGTGAAACGCATCAGGGCAAACACGTCGACAATCAGCGCGACACTACCGTCGCCCAATATCGTGGCTGCCGAAACACCCGGTATTTTTCGATAATTTGATTCAAGGTTCTTGACCACGACCTGATGCTGGCCGATAAGGTGGTCGACCAGCAAGGCGAAGCGTACGTCCTGCGCCTGCAGGACGACGGCTATCGATTTCGTGATGTCGGTTTCTGCACCATCCACGGCAAAGACGTTATGCAATGCCACGATAGGCAGGTATTCGCCCCGAACCTGCAATACGTGCTCGGTATCGGAAATGGACCGGATCTGGTCCGCGCTGGGCTGCATCGATTCGGTCACATGGCTGAGCGGCAAGATGAAGGTTTCCTCGCCTACTCGCACTGACATCCCATCGAGAATGGCCAGCGTAAGCGGCAAGACGATGCGGGTAGACGTGCCCTGGCCCAGGCGCGAGGAAAGCTGGATGTGTCCGCCCATGGCCTGGATATTACGCCGCACGACGTCCATGCCCACGCCACGGCCTGAAATGTCGGTAACCTTTTCGGCCGTGGAGAACCCTGGAGCGAAAATAAGCTGCCACAATTCTTCATCGGGCGTGTTCTCGGTAACGGCCATGCCTTGCGCCAGCGCTTTTTTGAGTATGCGCTCGCGGCTCAGGCCCGCGCCATCGTCGGCGACTTCAATGACGATCTGGCCGCCATGATGCTGCGCGGACAACAATAGGTTGCCTTCAGGACTCTTGCCGGCCTCGACACGTTTTTCAGGGGATTCAATGCCATGGTCGATACTGTTGCGCACCAAATGGGTAAGCGGATCGATGATGCGCTCGATCAGGCTCTTGTCGAGCTCCGTGGCCTGACCCTGCGTGGTCAGCTTGATCTGCTTGCCCATCTTGCTGGCGCTTTCACGCACGACGCGGGGGAAGCGGCTGAACACGTAGTCCATAGGCATCATGCGTATAGACATGACGGCCTCTTGCAGGTCGCGCGCATTGCGGTCGAGCTGTTCAATACCATTGAGCAGGCGGTCGTGCAGCACTGGATCCAGCGTGGATGCCGTTTGCACCAGCATTGCCTGGGTGATGACCAGTTCGCCAACTAGGTTGATGATCTGGTCGACTTTCTCGACGCCCACCCGGATCGTGCTGCTATTGGAGGCCGCCGCAGGAGCCTTGCTTTCCGCCTTGGCGGCAGGGCTGGCTGGCGTCGGCGTGGCGACGGGTGCCGCAGAGTCCGGCGATACGGGCTCCTGGGCGGCCTGGGCCGGTACGGCCGGTGTTGGTTCAGGCTTTGAAGCACCGGCCTGAGTAGCGACAGCCCCGACGTCCAGGGCCGCCATGAGCGAGGCACCCGCCGTCGCAGGCAATGCCTCGCGCGTAATCTCGACTTGGTCAGCATTGACGATGAAGCAGCACACTGCTTCGAGGTCGCTGGCCGAGGCCGTTGTGTTAAGCCATATCGACAACGATTTGGCAGTACGCTCCTGGTGCAGCACGTCGCCCAGCAAGGCCATTTCGTCGCCCAATGCTTCGGCGTCTTTCGCTTCCAGGCTGTTCACGCGTATATGCAAGGGCAAACCTGTCGCACCGCCGCCCGCCGCATGCGCGGCAGGAGTTGCCGTGGCCGTCGACGCGGCGACGGCCACGGACGGGGACGCTGGCGCCGCTACCGGTGGAGGAACGGCCGAGGGCGCGGCGGCAAGCGTGCCGTTCTGCTCTTGGGCCAACTGGCGAAGCTGTGCGCAAATGCGCTCGTAAGCTTCGGAATCGGGTTCTTTTGAATTGCGGTATGCCGCCACTTGCGCTGTCAGCACATCTTTGGTTTCCAGGAAGAGATCGATCATGTCTTTACGCAGTGGCATCTCGCCCCTGCGGATTAGATCGAGCAGGTTTTCAAGAAGGTGGGTGGTGTCGGCCAGTTGTCCAAAACAACCGAACGTGCCGGCTCCGCCCTTGATGGAGTGAGCGGCCCGGAAGATGGCATTGAGCTCGTCAATATCCGGGTTGGCGAGATCGAGACCGAGCAGCAAGCGCTCCATATCGGCCAACAGCTCGTCAGCTTCGTCAAAAAATGTCTCGAAAAACTGGCTCAGGTCAACGCCGGTACTCATGATCGCTTCCTTATACTGTAGAGCTGTGTCATCTGCTTATTCGGTTCCCGAGCTGATTCGTTGTTAAGGCCATTTCCGCCCATGAGGTTCGATACGCCGGCAGTTCGGCGCACGCGTACTTGCATCCGCATGCGTTCGCCGCGCTTATGGCTGCAACGGCGCCACCGGTAGCGCAGGCAGGCCGGGCAGGTTGATGCTTGGCGCCGGTTCCATGATTTCCTTGAGGTCGTATGCGGTCGCCCCCGATGCGTTCTGCGCATCAATGCGTCGTTCTGCACGCTTGTTGAGCACAACGACACTGATACGCCGATTAACGGCAGCCATGGGATTATCTTTAATCAGGCTTACCGAGGACGACAGGCCCAGAACCCGCCTCACCTTGGTCTCGGCCATGCCTCCTATGACCAGCTCCTTGCGCGCCGCGTTGGCACGATCCGCGGATAGCTCCCAGTTACTGTAATAGCGTTCGCCGGAAGCATATTGCGTGGCGTCCGTGTGCCCCGCCACACTGACGCTATTGGGCAATTCATTCAGCAAAGGACCCAGTTCGCGCAGGATGTCGCGCATATAGGACTGCATATGCGCGCTGCCGGTGGAGAACATCGGACGATTGTCCTTGTCGATGATCTGTATGCGCAGGCCATCGGGCGTCATATCCAGGAGCAATTGCGGGCGGAATGCAAGCAATACGGGATCCGTCTGGATCAACCGCTCGATCTCGGCCTTCAGGTCTTCGAGGCGCCGCGTGTCGCGCACGTCTCCCTCGGTACGCACATCGCCGCGCGAAGGAATCGGATTGACATTGGGTATAGGGCTGGGTGAACCGCCTGGTATGACAGTACTTCCGGTGTCGTTCCTTTTACCGCCTGTAATCGCTTCCATGAGCGGCATGCGGAAATACTCGGCCATTTCCTGCAGATCTTTCTGCGGCACCAGCGATACCAGCCACATCACCAGGAAGAACGCCATCATGGCCGTCATGAAGTCGGCGTAAGCGATTTTCCAGCTGCCGCCATGCGGGGCTTCATGCCGTCGTTTCGGTCGTCGGATGACGATCCTGGGCTCGGATTTATTCATAGAGCCGCCCGCTACGCTTTCTTGCCGGGAGCCCGGGTTTGACGCACGTGCTCTTCAAGTTCCATGAACGATGGACGCACGTAGGAGTACAGCACTTTGCGGCCGAACTCGACCGCCAATTGCGGCGGGTAGCCGTTCATGCTGGCCAGCAGCGTGACCTTGATGCATTCCAGCACTTTTTCCGAGGCAACCGAACGGCGCTCCATGGATGCGGCCACCGGAGCGACAAAACCGTAGGCCAGCAAGATACCCAGGAAGGTTCCGACCATCGCCTTGGAAATAAGGTCGGCCAGGATCGCCGGAGGCTGGTCGACCGACGCCAGGGCCTTGATAACTCCGAGCACAGCGGCCACGATACCAAATGCCGGCAGCGCGTCGGCCACCGCCCTCAAGCCCACTGCGGGCGCATTTTTCTCGTTATGATGCGCTTCGATTTCCTGGTCCATCAGCGCTTCGATCTCATGCGAACTCATATTTCCGCTGATCATGAGGCGCAGGTAATCGGTGATGAATTCCATGAGGCTAGGATCGTTCAACACCGCCGGATATTCGGTAAAAAGCGGGCTGGTTTCAGGTTCTTCGATGTCGGATTCGATCGACATCAATCCGTCGCGACGCGCCTTGTTCAGCAACACGTACATAAGGGCCATGAGCTCCATGTAGAGCTCTTTGCTGTAGGGATTCTTCTTGAGAATGAGGGGCAAGGTCGAGATCATCATCTTCATCGACTTGCCGCTGTTCGAAGCAATATAGGCGCCCGCCGCTGCACCGCCTATCAATACGAATTCGAAGGGTTGATAAAGGGCACCGAGATGTCCGCCCAGGGCAACAAAGCTGCCAAATACCGAGACAAAGACAATTACAAACCCAAGCAGAATAAACACGGATACGCCCTAGATAAACACATATGCATATGATCCGTTCTTTTTGCTTACCAAAAGCGCCCTTCAAAGGGTGTTTTCAAGCCCAAATCCCGGCTCTGCTATAAAAAACCGCCTGGAAACTTCCATGGCGGCGCAATACTGCATGGAGGATCACCCTCGGCTGAATCAAGCCGGACTGGGCTCTGCCATAACGGGTAAGGTGGGACTCTTCGCCGGACGGCGCGTTTTCCCAGCCGTAAGCCCGGCAACGACTTCTTTGTCCAGAAGCGCCTTGGCCGAACCTGCCGCCTTTGTGCTGGCGGCGGCATGCGCACGGGTTTTACCGGCCCGTGGCGGTGGGCGGCAAATGGCGCATACAAAGCCCTTTTGTGGATCGTGAGCGTGCGCAACGAAGCCGCCCTTGCATCGCTCGCAATAGGACAACTGCACCATGTTGCTATCGAAAAACCGGATAAGCATCCACGCACGGGTGAAACTGAGCACGGGCTCACCAAAGGGTTCATCCGCCCTGCCGGTTGAAGCCTGTTCCAGGTAAAGCCGATAGGCTTCCACCAAGGCGTGCGATTTCTTTGCGGGGCTGCGGGTATCCATGAACTGATAGATGCTGTGGAATACGCTTGAATGAATATTGGGCAGCCACGTCATGAACCAGTCGACCGAGAACGGCAACATGCCTTTCGGCGGCGAACAACCTTTCACTTCGCGATAAAGACGCGCCAGGCGATCATAGCTGAGGCTGGTCTCGGCCTGCAGCACCTGCAGACGAGCGCCCAGCCTGATCATTTCCGAAGCCAACATTATTTCGCTGGCTTCCTTGGCTACACTTTTGCTTGCCATGAGTATGTCTTCTGATTGGAATGATTAGGCGGGCTGGCCGGCGGAACGCTGGGCAAGCAGTATGGTGGAGTGAGCTTGTTGCAGCACCCCGCCAAGCACGTCTTGCGTCAACGACGACAAAAGGTCGTAGTCGTTGAGGCGGAAACCGCAAATCAGTGAACTGGACGCGGCCAGCTTTACCAATTGAGCCGGGGACAATCGAAGCACGATGTCGGCCACATCGGTATTAAAGCCCAGGCGAAACATGCCGGCCGAAAAGTTTTCCCTCAAAAGACGTTGTGCCAACATCAAGTACGACAAATTAACTTCATGAATATCACGCAACGACGAATTTTCCGACACGGGCATTACGAACTCCTGGGTTTGTGGCCACTGTTTACATGAAACGATGGTTTTCTGACTTGTTCATGCTGTTTACGAATAAACCGCAAGGAAATAGTATCAAAAAACGACAAGGATTTACATTATGCAGGTCAAACTTTACAAAAATTGGTCGTACTTTACATGATTACTTACAGAACCGTGTCTTAATTGCACATTCGCAACATGAGAATACGCAATAGCGCATTGTGCGTAAGCCTTTTTCCTAGAATAATGGATTGATGACGATAGCCATCCGCTCCTTTTCGCCCTTATTCCTGGCTGTAACAATGACGGCGCTGCTCTTGACCGCCTGCTCCGGCCCGGGCGCACACCGGACTCAGCTTTTTTCTCATGACACAATTAACGTAAACCCAGAACAACGTAACGAAGTGGTGCTTACCGCATTGGCCTTGCTGGACTCCCGATACAAGTACGGCGGTTCGGTACCGGCTCAGGGTTTCGACTGCAGCGGCCTGGTGGCCTATGTATTCAACAATGCGGCAAACCAGACGCTACCGCATAACACTGCGGAAATCGCCAGCCTTAGCCGGCCGATATCCAGGAAACACCTCAAGGCCGGTGACTTCGTATTCTTCAACACGCTGAACAGGCCATTTTCGCATATGGGCATCTATATAGGCGACGACAATTTCATTAACGCGCCCTCCACCGGAGGCCGCGTACGTATCGACTCGCTCAGCAATCCCTATTTCGCCAAGCGTTTCGAGTCAGCACGCACTGTGTTTGGCGGTTAGCGTCATGGCAATGCTTCAGGTTGGCAAGCGCAGGTATTGCTCGGTAAGCTGAAGGAACGCGTCCAGTTGCGGGTCGACGCCGATCTCCTCTTGCAATAGGGCCGCGACGGCCGGTGCAAGACTGGCGGCCAATCTTGCATCCAGGAACAGCATACGCGAGCGCCGCGCCAATACGTCTTCAACTGTGCGGGCGTATTCGTAGCGCGCAGCGAAACTTACCATGGCAGCGCTGAGCCCGGGAGCCAGTTGTGTTTCAGCACCCGGCAATGCCTGAACGCATTGCGCCTCGGTACCGTACGCGTCCAGCCCGGGGACCGCGGCCATCGACGTGCGGCCCTGGCCGTTTCTTTGTGCACCCAACAGCAGGAAGTCGCTGGTTTCGGATGGCGGCAGGCGCGGCAGCAAGGCGTTTTCGACACATTTTTCCAGGACGTCCTCGGCCATTGCGCGATAGGTGGTCCATTTTCCGCCTGTAACAGTCACCAAACCGCTGGGACTGACCAGCACGGTATGTTCGCGGCTGATTTTCTTGGTGGCGCCGCCTTCGTTCGCCGGCGGACGCACCAGCGGCCGCAAGCCGACCCATATGCTTTTCACATCGCTGCGTTGCGGTGCGCGGCTTAGATACTTGCCGGCTTCGCCGAGGATGAAGGCCACTTCCTCTGCAAAGGCGCCGGGCTCTCGCGACAGGTCCTGGCGCGGCGTATCGGTGGTGCCCAAAATGACCTTGCCCAGCCATGGAACGGCAAACAGCACCCGTCCGTCCTGGGTCTTGGGTACCAGCAAGGCGTGATCGCCCGGAAGAAACTCTTTGTCGACCACCAGATGCACGCCCTGGCTCGGTGCGACCATGGTTTGGGTTTCGCGGCCGGTGGCGGCACCGTCTTTCTGGCGTATCTGGTCGACCCACACGCCCGTGGCGTTCACGACACATTTGGCCAGGACTGTGTAGGACGTGCCGGTTTCGGCGTCTTCGCACTGCACACCCGCCACTTTACCGTCTTGATGAACCAACCCGGTGACCGGACAGTAGTTCAGCAACAACGCCCCCTGCGAGGCAGCCGTTCTGGCCAGCGTTACCGCCAGGCGCGCATCATCGAATTGCCCATCCCAATACTTGACGCCTCCCTTGAGGCCTTGCGCTTTTACGCCCGGCAGGCATAGCCGTGCCTGGCTTGCGCTGAGAAATTGTGTGGAGCCCAGGCCGGCCTTGCCGGCCAGAGCGTCATACATTTTCAGGCCCACGCCATAGAACGGCGTTTCCCAGCACTTGTAGCTGGGCATGACGAAAGCCAAGGGACGCGCCAGATGCGGCGCGTTGTGCAATAAGGTGGTCCGCTCGTGCAAGGCTTCGCGCACCAGGGCAATATTGCCTTGCGCCAGGTAGCGTACGCCGCCGTGCACCAGCTTCGTGGCGCGCGACGACGTACCCTTGGCAAAGTCGTGCGACTCCAGCAATACCACCGAAAGCCCGCGCAATGCTGCGTCGAGCGCCACGCCGAGGCCAGTGGCCCCGCCCCCGATGATCGCCAGGTCGACCTGGCCGAGACCGGCTAATGCGGCCAAATGTTGCGCCCTGTCGGACGCCTGGGGGGTATTGATAGTTGTCATATAGGTGAAACCAATTAATTCGGAGCAGCGTAAGTGTAGAACACCGGCGCACTATATGTGAGAGGTCGTATGCGCGAATCACGCACACGACCTCTCATCCAGCGCTTGCCAATCAAGGCGACATCAGTGCGCTGTTTGCACACTAGCGCACGCGGCCTTCCTTCCATGCACTCAGCAAGGCGTCGTAGGCGACGGTTTCACCCTTGGGGCTTTCGTTGGCCAGCTTCTTCCATGGAGCCTGCTTGTCGCTCAGCCATTTCTCGGGATCGCTCTTGGGGTTCAGCTTCGGCGCGCAATGGCTCATGCCCGCGCGTTCCAGCCTGGCCATGATCGCATCCATCTCTGTGGCCAGCGTATCCATGGCTTGTTGAGGCGTGGTCTCGCCCGTAATGGCCGTCGCCACGTTTTTCCACCATAGCTGGGCCAGCTTTGGGTAGTCCGGTACGTTGGTACCGGTAGGTGTCCATGCCACCCGCGCCGGACTGCGATAAAACTCGATCAGGCCGCCGTACTTGTCGGCATTCTTCGTGAAGTACTCGCTATGGATGTCGCTGTCGCGAATGAAAGTCAGCCCTACAATGGATTTCTTCAGGGAAGTGGTCTTGGCGGTGACGAATTGGGCGTACAGCCAGGCTCCGGCTATTTTCTTGGGATCATGATTCTTGAAAAAGCTCCACGAACCCACATCCTGGTAACCGTTCTGCATGCCTTCCTTCCAATAAGGACCATGCGGTGCAGGCGCCATGCGCCATTTCGGCGTGCCGTCTTCATTGACCACGGGCAGGCCCTTCTTGGTCATGTCAGCGGTGAAGGCGGTGTACCAGAAGATTTGCTGCGCAATATGCCCTTGTGCCGGCACGGGCCCGGATTCGCTGAATGTCATTCCCTGCGCCTGTTTGGGCGCGTACTTCTTCATCCAGTCGATGTACTTGGTCAAGGCATAGACCGCGGCCGGCGAATTGGTGGCGCCGCCCCGCGATACGGAAGCACCGACCGGCGTGCACTTGTCGTCCGCAACGCGTATGCCCCATTCATCGACAGGCATCCCGTTAGGCGTGCCTTTGTCGGCGGTGCCGGCCATGGACAGCCAGGCATCCGTGAAACGCCAGCCCAGCGACGGATCCTTCTTGCCGTAGTCCATGTGCCCATATATGGTTTGCCCGTCTATCGTCTTGACGTCATTGGTGAAGAAGTTGGCGATGTCTTCGTAGGCGGTCCAGTTGACAGGCACCCCAAGGTCATAGCCATACTTGGCCTTGAACTTGTCCTTCAGGTCTTGCCGGGCGAACAGGTCGGCGCGGAACCAATAAAGGTTTGCGAACTGCTGGTCGGGCAACTGATAGAGCTTGTCATCGGGCGCGGTCGTAAACGAGGTGCCGATGAAATCCTTGATATCAAGCTCAGGATTGGTCCACTGCTTGCCTTCACCGTTCATGTAATCGGTCAGCGACAGCATTTCGCCATAGCGGTAGTGCGTTCCTATCAGGTCAGAATCGGAAATCCACCCGTCATAGATGGACCTGCCCGACTGCATGGAGGTTTGCAGCTTCTCGACGACGTCACCCTCCTGGATAAGGTCGTGATTAACCTTGATACCGGTAATTTCCGTAAACGCCCTGGCCAAGGTCTTGGCTTCGTACTCGTGCGTCGTGATCGTTTCAGACACGACCGATATCTCGTTGACGCCCTGCTCTTTCAGTTTCGCGGCGGCGTCGATGAACCACTTCATTTCAGCCATTTGCTGATCCTTGTTCAGGGTCGATGGCTGGAACTCGTTATCTATCCATTTCTGGGCTTCGGCTTCGCCTGCGTAAACCTGGCCGGATAGCAGGCACGTTACGGCAAATGCCAGTGCGGTACGACGAAATAACATTGTTGTCTCCTCGGTAGATCATGTCCCCGCTTACTCCATTGTCCTGCCGCGCAGATCCGGGGATAAGGGAATCGCGCGCAACAACAACCAAGCTCTATCCCTTGCGCATGACCAGCGCAAGAATCAGCATGGACGCCACAAAACTGATCCAGACAGTGGGTTCCTCGGCGAGCCCCAGCCACCGGGCCAGCTTGTCGCTGATGCCCAGGAAGCCCAGATTGATGTACGCCGCAATGAGCAGCCCCATGAAGAGGCGGTCGCCACGCGTAGTGGCCATGGGCAGAAAGCCTTTGCGCACGGTGGTGGGACGCTTGATTTCCCACAGCGTCATGCCCACCAGCATCAGCACTATGCAAATGAAGAACACGGCCGTGGGCAGAGTCCAAACCATCCAGTCCAGCATGCCGGCTCCTTTACACGCGTCCCATTGCAAAACCCTTTGCAATGTAGTGCCGGACGAACCAGATCACGATGGCGCCCGGAATGATGGTGAGGGTTCCCGCCGCAGCGAGCGTCGCCCAATCCATACCCGAGGCGGAAACCGTCCGGGTCATGGTGGCGACAATGGGCTTGGCATGCACACTGGTCAGCGTACGGGCCAGCAGCAATTCAACCCAACTGAACATGAAGCAGAAGAAGGCGGCGACGCCGACACCCGCCTTGATCAGCGGCAGGAAGATGGTCAGGAAAAACCGGGGAAAACTATAGCCGTCGATATAGGCCGTTTCGTCGATTTCACGCGGGATCCCGCTCATGAAGCCTTCCAGTATCCATACCGCCAGCGGCACGTTGAACACCAGATGCGCCAGGGCCACCGCCCAATACGTATCCATCAGCCCCAAGGTCGAATACAGCTGGAAAAAGGGCAGAAGAAATACCGCCGGCGGCGTCATGCGGTTGGTAAGCAGCCAGAAGAACACATGCTTGTCGCCCAGGAACCGATAGCGGGAAAACGCATAAGCGGCCGGCAGCGCCACGCTAACGGAGATGACGGTATTGAGCACCACGTAAATCAGGCTGTTGATATAGCCGCTATACCAGGACCGGTCGGTGAAAATGGTCTTGTAGTTGTCCCACGTGAAGGTAGTGGGCCACAGCGCAAAGCTGGACAGGATGCCCTGATTGGTCTTGAAGCTCATGTTGATCATCCAGTAGATGGGCAACATGGCGAATATCAGGTACAAAACCAGGAAAATGCTGCGCTTGCGGAAGCGCTTGCTGTTAGTCATGGCCGGGCTCCTTATCCTGGGTTCCCACGCGCAGCATCCAACTGTACAGAATGAAGCACAGCAACAGGATGATCAAGAAATAGATGAGCGAGAACGCGGCCGCCGGGCCCACGTCGAATTGCCCGACTGCCTTCTGGGTCAGGTACTGGCTAAGGAAAGTCGTGGCGTCGCCGGGGCCGCCGCCGGTCAGCACAAAGGGCTCGGTATAGATCATGAAGCTATCCATGAACCTGAGCAGCACCGCAATCATCAGTACGCCACGCATCTTGGGCAGCTGTATGTAGCGGAATATTGAAAACTTGCTGGCGCCGTCGATGCTCGCTGCCTGGTAATAGGCGTCGGGAATGGAACGCAAACCCGCAAACGCAAGCAAGGCGACCAGCGGTGTCCAATGCCATACATCCATCAGCAGCACGGTCAGCCAGGCATGAGTTGGGTTGCTGGCGTAGCTGAACTCAATTCCCATCGATCGCAAGGCATGGCCCATCAGGCCAATATCCGGGCGTCCGAATATCTGCCAGATCGTGCCGACGACATTCCACGGAATAAGCAGGGACAAGGCGATCAGCACCAGCACGGCGGATGACTTCCACCCGGTGGACGGCATGGCCAGCGCCAGCATGATGCCCAATGGTATCTCGATAGCCAGCACGGAAAACGAGAACACCAATTGCCGCAGCAGTGCGCCATGCAGATCCTGGTCGCGCATGACCGCGGTAAACCACTCGGTGCCGACAAATACCGCGCGCGTCGGCGATATGACATCCTGCACCGAATAGTTCACAACCGTCATGAGCGGCAATATGGCGGAGAACGCCACGCACACGACGACCGGCAATATCAGCCACCAGGCTCTCTGGTTGACGGGCTTGGTCGATACACTCATGCGATAAGCTCCTCGTCCCGATAAAAACAGGAGTGCCTGCCCAGGAGCGCAAGACCCGCCGTAGCGCCTGGTTCGGGAAGGTCATGCTCCAGGCCCAAGCGTGCGCGCACAAGATGGGAGCCCACCCGCGCTGTCAGCAGCTGGTACGTGCCGACGTTCTGCACTTTCTCGACAACGGCCGAAAAGACGCCGGGCTTGCCCGGCTCGGCCAGTTCCGTATATTCGGGGCGTATGCCCAATTTGATGTGGCCGCGGGCCGAGGCGATGCCAGCCGGCACGGGCACCGACTGGCCTTCCAGCCTGATCACGCCATCGGCCGATTCAATGGGCAGGATATTCATGCCCGGCGAGCCGATGAAATGGCCCACAAAGGTATGGGCGGGACGCTCGAACAGGTCTTCGGGCGTACCCACCTGCACTACCTTGCCGCGCGACATGACCATGATCTGTTCGGCAAAGGTCAACGCCTCGACCTGATCATGGGTGACATAGATAAGCGTGAGCTTTAATTCATGGTGAATCTGCTTGAGCTTGCGTCGCAGTTGCCATTTCAGCTGGGGATCGATCACGGTAAGCGGTTCGTCGAACAAGACCGCCGATACGTCGGACCTGACCAGGCCCCGCCCCAGGGATATCTTCTGCTTGGCATCGGCGGAAAGCCCTGCCGCCCGCTGGTCCAGCTGATGATTCAATTCCAGCATCTCGGCAATCTGGCCGACGCGGGCTTTGATCTGCGCCGCCGGCATATTGCGATTGCGCAGTGGAAACGCAAGGTTTTCCCCTACCGTCATCGTGTCGTACACCACGGGAAACTGGAATACCTGGGCGATATTGCGCGCTTGCGGCGTGGCGCCGGTCTTGTCGATGCCATCGAAGTGGACCGTTCCGTGCGAGGGCTCGAGCAGGCCCGAAATAATATTAAGCATGGTCGTCTTGCCGCAACCCGACGGCCCAAGCAACGCATACGCGCCGCCGTCACGGAATGTCATCGTCATGGGCAGCAAGGCGTAGTCCTCATCGCTCTGGGGATGGGCCACATAGGAATGAGACAGGTCCAGATCGATGCGAGCCATATCAATGTTTCCTTTGCGGCGCATACACCAGCTTGCCGGAGGTATCGAAAACGAAGGCCATGGCCGGGTCAAAGTACAGCGCCAGCGGCGCGGCAATATCGAAGTGATGAACGCCGGTCACCTGTGCCACCAGGTCGCCGATGTCCGACGTCAGGTGCACGAAGGTGTCGGACCCCGAGATTTCAGCCAGCTGGACGATGCCGTGCAAGGCAAGGTCGCCATCGCGTGGCTGCAGGCGCAAGGTACTGGCGCGCAGGCCTACGGTGACATCGGCTCCGCCTGCGATCGCGCTATCGGGCAGGGCCATCGCGAGCGTGTCGCCGGAAGGCAGCTGTACGCCTGTGCCGGAACGCGACGCCTTGATGAAGTTCATGGGCGGATCGCTGAAGGCGCGGGCAACCCGAACCGAGGCTGGGAAATTGAACACGTCGGTGGCCGGGCCATACTGCAGCAACTCGCCGCGGTCGAGCACCGCGGTATAGCCGCCCAGCAGCAAGGCTTCCCCCGGTTCTGTCGTGGCATAGACGATGGTCGAGCCGCCTGACTCGAACAATAGCCCGAGCTCATCGCGCAATTCTTCGCGCAACTTGTAATCAAGATTGACCAGCGGCTCGTCCAGCAACATGAGCGGAGCATTCTTTGCCAGGGCGCGCGCCAGCGCCACCCGCTGCTGCTGGCCGCCCGACAGCTCGGCCGGAAGGCGATCGAGGAACATGCCGATGTGCAGCTTGTCGGCCAGGGCCTGCACCTGCGCCGGAATATTTTTCTCGCCACGCAATTTCAGCGGCGACGCAATGTTCTGCCGGACCGTAAACGAGGGATAGTTGATGAACTGCTGATAGACCATGGCAACATTGCGATGGCGCACCGACTTGCCCGTGACATCGCTATCGTCGACCAGAACCCTGCCCGCGCTGGGCGCGTCGAGCCCGGCCATGATCCGCATGAGGCTGGTCTTGCCGGCAAGGGTGGCGCCCAGCAATACCGTCACGGCGCCCGCCTGCGGACGCAGGCTCATGTCATAAAGCCAAGTTTCGCTTCCCACCTTCTTGCTGATGCCGTCTAGCGCCAACTGCATGGTCTTGTCTCGCTGTACTTGTTCTATTCTGCGCATTATTGTTCGTTTACCGACTATTTTCCCTAGATGAAAACCCTAGGGTCGATTCGTTTTCTTTCGATGTACAGTCTTTTTGTTTTGTCATCGATTTAAATCATGAATCCAAACCCGCGCCAGCTCAAGCTCTTGCAACACGTGCAGAAGCATCATTCCAGTACGGTCGACGAGTTGGCCGGCCATTTGGGCGTGACCGTCCAGACCGTGCGCCGCGATGTGCAGCGGCTTTCCGAAGCCGGCCTCCTGGCTCGCTTTCATGGTGGCGTGCGAGTGCCCGATTCCACCATCGAGAATATTGCGCACCATCAGCGCGAGAACCTGCATGCGGAAGGCAAGCGCCGTATTGCACTAGCCGTCGCCCAGGCCGTGCCGAACGACTGTTCCCTGTTGATCAATATCGGCACCACGACCGAGGCGATCGCCAAGGCGCTGATGCAGCACACCGGTTTGCGCGTCATCACGAACAACATTAATGTAGCGGCCATCCTGAGTCTCAACCAGAATAGCGAGGTCATCGTGGCGGGCGGCGTAGTGCGGCCGCGCGATCACGGCATCGTCGGCGAAGCCACTGTGGATTTCATCCATCAGTTCAAGGTCGATATTGCGCTGATCGGCATATCGGGCATCGAGGCGGATGGCTCCTTGCGCGACTTCGACTATCGCGAAGTGAAGGTGTCCCAGGCTATCATTTCGCACGCGCGCGAAGTCTGGCTGGCGGCCGATGCCAGCAAATTCAATCGCCTTGCCATGGTGCGCGTCGCCCATCTTGGCCAGATTGACCGGCTTTTTACCGACGAGGTGCCGCCCGATCCGTTTCCGGATCTGCTGGCACGTGCGCAAGTGCGCTGCGACATCGCGATGTGATACAAATCAGCCTATTCTTTTTAGCGGCCCGCCATGACCTACCTACTTGCACTCGACCAGGGAACCTCCAGCACGCGCAGCATCGTCTTCGATGTAGCGGGGAACATCGTGGCGCTGGCGCAAAAGGAAATCACCCAGATCTATCCGGAACTGGGCTGGGTCGAACACGATCCCATGGAGATCTGGGCGACGCAGCTAGCAACCGCCCGGGACGCCATCGCCAAAGCCGGCCTTGATGCCAGCGATATCCGCGCCATCGGCATCACCAACCAGCGAGAAACCACCCTGGTGTGGAATCGCAAGACAGGCAAGCCGGTCTACAACGCCATCGTGTGGCAGGACCGGCGCGCCGAACCGACGTGTGCGGCGCTGCGTGAAAACGGCATGGACCGCAGCATACTTGCGAAAACCGGCCTGCGCGTCGACGCCTACTTTTCGGGCACCAAGCTGAAATGGATACTGGACCATGTACCCGAAGCGCGCGAGCAAGCCCGCCGGGGCGAGCTGGCTTTCGGCACGGTGGACAGCTGGCTGATCTGGCAACTGACCAAAGGCCAGAAGCACAGTACCGACGTCAGCAATGCCTCGCGCACCATGCTGTTCAATGTCCATGACAACCAATGGGACGACGAACTGCTGCAGGCCTTGGACATCGAGCCCGCGCTCATGCCCCAAGTCCTGCCTTCCGCCGCCGAATTCGGCGCCGTACATGCCGAACTCCTGGGACATGCCATTCCTATTTGCGGAGTGGCCGGCGACCAGCAAAGCGCCCTGTTCGGCCAAGCCTGCTTTAGCGCCGGCATGGCCAAGAACACCTATGGCACGGGCTGCTTCATGCTTATGCACACCGGTACAAAGTTCCAGACATCACAAAACGGCCTGGTCACCACCAGCGCCGCGCAGACAGGCACGCAAACGGAATTTGCCATGGAAGGCAGCGTATTCGTCGGAGGCGCCGTGGTGCAGTGGTTGCGCGATGGCCTTAATGCCGTCAAGAAAAGCAGCGAAATCGAAGAGCTTGCCCGAACCGTGCCCGACTCGGGCGGCGTAATGCTGGTGCCGGCCTTTACCGGCCTGGGCGCGCCCTACTGGACGCCCGAGGCGCGCGGCACCATTACGGGACTTACACGCGGCAGCACCATGGCACATATTGCCCGCGCGGCGCTGGAAAGCATTGCGTATCAAAGCGCCGCTTTGCTGCAGGCCATGAGCCGCGATGCGGTGGCCGCCGGGTCCGAACCGTTGGCCGAACTGCGTGTGGACGGCGGCGCCTGCGTGAACGATTTGCTGATGCAATTCCAGGCCGACCTGTTGGGCATTCCGGTATTGCGCCCCACGATGGTGGAAACAACCGCATTGGGCGCCGCGTATCTTGCCGGCCTGACCAGCGGCGTCTACAAGAACAAAGAGCAGCTATCCACACTGTGGCAAGTCGAGCGGAGTTTCACGCCGGAACTCGCACGGGCCGATGCACAGGCGCTGATGGAACAATGGGAGCATGCGGTACGGCAAACCTGCCTGCCCAGGTCTTGATGCCGGTGGCCTACAATAACGGTATTCCATCAATGGCCCAATCATGCTCGAAACAAGCTCCAACGCCGAACCCGTCCACGTAAGATGGACGGAAAATGAACAAGCCCGTTCGGCACGATGGTATGCACAAAACAGCAGCGCGCCGCCCAAGCGGATCATTACGGCCGACGACACGCTGAGCGCCGATGCGGCCTATCGCCTGATCAGCCAGGGCACCGCCTTGCTGTGGCGCGGCGACTTCCAGAACGCAAGGCAGCTGCTGCAGGCGCTGACGCGCCGCGTCGATAAAAGAAAGAAGCCGGTACCCGCCGACGAGGCCGCCCTGTCGCCGATTGACACCTTCAACCGGCACCGCCTGCAACAGTCCCAGCGCAGCCAACTGCTGAACAAGCTGTTGATCGAATTGGGGCCTGATGCGGGTATAGCCTTGCGCCGCGCACCCGATGTTCGCGACGCCTGCCGGGCAGCCCTGGGTGAAACGCCCGAGCCGTTTCTGCTGCCGCTCAGAGCCTTGCAAGGAATTATCGGCGCATACGAATGGAAGAAGAAAGGCGTGTCCATTTCTGCCCTCGGCCGCCGCATACATGTGGACTACGGCGTGTTCTCGCCCAATCGCGGTGAATACATAGACTTGATCGCGCGTGCTCCGCTGCCCACGCAAGAGCTGGCTTTCGATATCGGAACCGGCAGCGGTGTGCTGGCCGCCGTACTGGCCCACCGCGGCGTACGCAAGGTCATTGCAACCGACCAGGACCCGCGAGCGCTGGCCTGTGCAGAGGAAAACATCGCAATGCTGGACCTCGGAGGCGTTATTACCCTGCAGCACGCCGACCTGTTCCCGGCAGGCCGCAGCGGGCTGATCGTCTGCAATCCGCCATGGCTGCCGGCCAAGCCTACCGTCGCGATCGAACGCGCCATTTACGATCCGGACAACACTATGTTGCTGGGGTTCCTGAACGGACTGGCCAGCCACTTGACCCCCGATGGTGAAGGATGGCTGATCATGTCTGACTTGGCCGAGCACCTGGGGCTGCGCAGTCGCGAGTTCCTGCTTGAAGCGTTTACCGATGCCGGATTGCGGGTGATCGACCGCCTGGATGCGCGTCCCACGCATCCCAAGGCTACGGACGACGCCGACCCGCTGCACGCGGCGCGCAGCGCCGAAACCACGTCGTTGTGGCGACTGGCCCTACACTAACGCTTGTCCTGTGCGGAGGCACACTGAACCATGCTGCAAAAAATCATTCTGGCCATCGCCGTCTTTATCATTATTCTGGTGGCGCTGACCTTTGGCGAAGCGATAGCATATGAAGCCTTTGCCTGGATATCGCATCTGACCGGGCTGGTATTTCATAACTTTTCCGACGTGTACTACGCGGCCAAAAACTACGTTACCCTTCACGCCACCAAGGTCATCATCGCCCTGCTTCTTACCGTCCCCATCAGCCTGTGGATCATCAAGAGCAAAGGCTCCGAACTGGAGAAGCCCACCAATCACCGCAAGATCGCGATTGTGTTGGCGATTTTTCTGGGCTGGCTAGGTGCGCACCGCTTTTTTCTCGGGCAGATCGGCTGGGGCATTTTCTACCTGGCCATCTTCTATTTCTTCGCGCCGCTGGTCATCATTCTGGGCCTTATCGACGCGGTGCGCTATATGTTCATGAGCGACGAAGAATTCGCCATGGTCCGTACTTGACCTTGGGCTAGTTACCCGAAAGCCCATGCGATTCCAGTTGCTGCCTTCAACGGGCTTATGCCAGGATGCCCGCTTCGACGAATGCCTGGTCGGCTTGGCCGCTCAACACGGACCTACCGCGTGCCTATGGGAGTCCGGCCAGGGCCTGGTTGTGCCTCGTACCTATCAGCGCCATGCTTCTTTTGCGGCAAGCTGCACGTCGTTCGCCGGACTGGGCTGGCCGGTAACCGTCCGGCAATCCGGCGGCGGCATTGTCCCGCAAGGACCAGGCATCATAAACCTCAGCCTGGCCTACGCGGTCGACGGCAAGCCACTGGACCATTCGGACGACGCCTATCTGCTAATTTGCCGTGTGATCGCAGCCGCCTTGCGGGAGGTCGGCATAGATAGCCATCCCCAGGCCGTGGAAGGTTCGTTTTGCGATGGCCGTTATAACCTCGCGGTCGGCTGCGGGCCGAGTGCCAGGAAAGTTGCCGGCACGGCCCAGCTATGGCGCCGTCAAGCCGTCGCCTCGGGCACGGACACCATTCAGATCGTGCTCGTACACGGGTTGATACTGGCAGAGGTCGACGTCGCAGCGCTGACCCAATGCGCCAATCGTTTTGAGCAAGCCATCGGCAGCGAGAAACGATATTCCAGCGACAAGATTGCCTCGCTGCATACGTTGGCCACTGTGCCCGCGACGGACGACCGTCACTTCGTAGCGGCGGTGAGTGCAGCGCTGGAACGTCAGATCCAGTCTCTTTAATGATTAAACGCTGGCATTGGCGCAGGTTACGTTACATAATGTAGCGCTATTATTTACGTCGAGAGTATGTGCGCCCATGATTATGATGCTGCCTTTTCTGACCGGCATGCTCGCCGCCTGGTTTGGCCTGAAAGGCCATCGCCCCGCCTGTATTTCACTGTGGCTGCTTACCCTGGTGATCTTTGCCGCGTGGTGCAAATTCCACATGACCGATCCTATGGGACTTTCACTCTAAGCCATGGCGAACTCCTACTACACGAACACTACCTATCCGCTGTCGCGTGCGCTTAACCTGCTGGCGCTGGCCGGCATCTGCGGGATATTGCTGTTTGCTTTCATCTGGCAATTTGCCTTCAACGACCTGCCCTGTCCGCTGTGTCTCTTGCAGCGCGTCGCTTTCGTCATGATTGGAATTGGGCTGCTGCTGAACCTGCGGTTCGGCCCTTCCGCCATGCATTACGGCATGATCATCCTGTCGGCCCTGGGAGGCGCATTTGCGGCCGGACGACAGGTACTCCTGCATATCGGTGCCGGTGACCCGGGCTACGGCCCCCCCTTCATGGGCCTGCATTTTTACACCTGGGCCCTGATCTTTTTTATTGCCTTCCTGGGGTGGACCGCGATCATGTTGATCGTAGACCGCCGCTGTTCCGACCAGCCCAATGCCCAGCAAGTCAGCCGTATCGCCCGCAGCATCATGTGGGTATTTGTTATTCTGGTAGCCGGCAATATGGTGTCGACCTTGCTGGAATGCGGGTTTGGTGCTTGTCCCGACGATCCGGTCAGCTATCTCTGGCTGCAATAGGTCCCGTCAACTGGACAATGGCCTCGATAAGCGTGGCGGCCACGTTTCCAGGACCAAGCGTGGCAATAAGGCCCATTTTGCCAAGCTTCTCGTAGACTCGTGAGTTCGCCTCCACGATCATCACGCGCACCCCGCGTGCCTGCAGGTCAAGCACCACTTCTTCCAGCGTTTGCAAACCGGTTGCATCGATAAACGGTACATTCCGCAGGCGAATCACGAGAACCTCGGGGTCGGTATTGGTATCGGCCAGCGCGCGCTCGAACGCCTCGACGGCCGCGAAGAAGAACGGCCCTTCCACGGCATACACCAACACGCCCGCCGGCAAGTGGTGCACACCTTCTTGCGCCAGTTCTTTATCCAGCGCGGGACCATTCTGGCGGCGTACCACCACGCTTTCGGCCATGCGGCGCATGAAGTGCAGCATGGCCAGCACCACGCCGATGTTCACCGCGACAACCAGATCGGCAAAAACTGTCAGTACGAAGGTAACCAGCAGTATGACGACGTCCGCCCTCGGCGCGCCTTTGATCATCTTGATCACGTGACGCAGTTCGCTCATGTTCCAGGCGACGATAAAAAGGATGGCGGCAAGGCAGGCCAAGGGAATATTGGCGGCCAGCGGCGCCAGAAAGAGCAGGACTACAACCAGTGTCAACGCGTGCACGACGCCGGCAATGGGGCTGGTACCCCCGTTGCGGATATTGGTGGCTGTGCGCGCGATGGCGCCGGTCGCCGCAATACCGCCGAATAAGGGCGCCACGATGTTGGCCAGTCCCTGGCCGATGAGTTCCTGGTTGGAATTGTGCCGTGTGCCTGCCATGCCGTCGGCCACCACCGCCGAAAGCAGCGACTCGATTGCACCCAGCATTGCAATGGCAAAAGCAGGACCGATAAGCTCGACCAGGCGCGATAGCGTAATGTCAGGAAACTGCCATGAGGGCAAGCCACGCGGTATCTCGCCGTAAGTGCTGCCTATGGTCGCCACGCTTTCGAAATTGAATATGGCCTGGATGATCGTGACGATCACCAAAGCCAGCAGCGGGCCCGGCACTCGTGCCAGCACGTGTATGCGCGGCGTGACAATGAGCAGGGCCAGGGCGATGAGCGCCAGGATGGTTGTTGCCCAGTCGAACTGGGGCAAGGCCTGCAGCAACTGCCACAATTTCTGGTGGAAATGCTCGCCGGCAACGGGCGGCAAGCCGAAGAAGTCTTTCCATTGGCCGACCCATATGACCACGCCAATGCCGGCCGTAAAACCGACGATGACGGGGGCCGGAATGAACTTGATGACAGCGCCCATGCGGGCAATGCCAAAGAGCAGCAAGATGATGCCGGCCATTGCGGTGGCAATCTGCAAGCCGTCGACGCCGTGCTGCGCGACAACGGCTGCAAGAATTACGATGAATGCGCCTGTTGGCCCTGCGATCTGCACCCGGCTGCCACCAAACAGCGAAACGATAATGCCCGCGATGATGGCGGTATAAATGCCCTGCTCGGGCTTCACCCCCGAAGCGATTGCGAAAGCCATGGCCAGGGGCAGGGCCACGACGCCAACGATCAGGCCGGCGACAATATTGCGGAACCAGTGTGGTCGTTGCAACAGCCCGGCGCGGTACGCATCAATAAGAGCAAACATCGAGACTCCAGAGTAGCCAGTGCAATGTAGCGCATTATTATAATGTAATGCGATGTAACAAACTTCCGTCAGCGTCTCATTCAGAATAGAACGAGAGAAGGGGCTGCACATGGCAGCCCCTTCTGTCCTTCAAGCACCACCCTGTTCAGGGCGGGATACTGCATTGCCAGGCATACGCTGCAAGGCGAATGTCTGTTTACTCGGCGGCGGCTGTTACACCGTAGACGTCATGCTTGAGGTAGCTCTTTGGCTGGAAGACGCCGATCACGACTTGCCAGAACACAGCGAATGCACCCACGATGAAGACCACGTCACCGAAGGTACGAACCCAGCGCAGCGTTTGCAGAATGGGTTGCTGCATGAATTCTTCACTGCGGGCGTACCACATGCCTTCGGTGATGCTGGCATAAGCCTGGATAAGCCCAATGGGGAACAGGCTTGTACCAATCATGAGCACCAGGCCAAGGTTCAAGCCCCAAAAGCCGGTACGCATGAGCGAGTCGTTGAACTTGAAGCCAGGCACGATGTAGCGCAGTACCAGTAAGGTGAAGCCGATGGCCAGGAAGCCGTATACACCGAAGAGGGCCGCATGAGCGTGGACCGGCGTGGTGTTAAGGCCCTGGATGTAGTACAGGGAGATGGGAGGATTGACCATGAAGCCAAATACACCCGCACCCAGCATGTTCCAGAAGGCGACGGCAACAAAGCACATCAAGGGCCAGCGAACCGCTTCCATCCAGGGAGCGCGTTCTTTCAGGCGCCAGTTTTCCCATGCTTCATAGCCCAGGATGATCAGGGGTACGACTTCAAGAGCACTGAAGCTTGCACCGATAGCCATGATGGGCGTGGTGGTGCCCGAGAAATACATGTGGTGCAAGGTACCGGGCACGCCGCCCAGCATGAACAAGGACGCGGAGGCCAGGCTGGCTACCGTTGCGCCGCGTTTGGACACCAGGCCCATGGTCGCGAAGATGAATGCCAAGGCTGTGGTTGCAAAGACTTCGAAGAAGCCTTCCACCCAAAGGTGGACGACCCACCAGCGCCAGTATTCCATGATGGTGATGTGCGTGCGTTCACCGTAGAACAGACCGGTACCATAGAACACGCCGATGGCAATGGTCGAGGCAACCAGCAAGGCCAGCAGGTTCTTGTCGCCACCCTTTTTGAAGGCAGGCAGCATGCCGCGCAGCATCAGCAACAGCCAGAATGCCAAGCCCAGGAACTTCACGATTTGCCAGAGGCGACCCAGCTCAAGGTATTCGTAGCCTTGATGACCGAGCCAGAAATTGAACTGCGGAGGCATGATGTGCTTGATGGCAAGGAAGTTGCCCACGTAGGCCCCAACGACCAGGACCACCAGTGCCCAGAACAGGATATCCACGCCCAGCTTCTGGTACTTGGGATCCTTGCCGCCATTGACAATCGGTGCAAGAAACAAGCCGGCGGCCAGGAATCCCGATGCAATCCAGAACAAGGCGGTTTGCAAGTGCCATGTCCGGGTCAGCGAGTACGGCAGCCATTCCGAAATGTTGATGCCGTAGAAAGTCTGCCCTTCGACGGTATAGTGTGCGGTCAAGCCACCCAGCAATACTTGCGCGATGAACAGTGCAACGACCAGGAACAAGTATTTACCCAATGCGCGCTGTGAAGGCGTCAAGGCGCCAAGCGTAAGCGGATCCTTTTTGGGCGACTCGGGTTCGGGGTGATCCCGATGCAGGAATGCCCATCCCCATACCAGGAACGCAATACCCGCCAGCAAGAACACCACGCTGGCAATCGACCACATGATGTTGGCGCCCGAAGGATGGTTATCCACCAGAGGCTCGTGCGGCCAGTTGTTGGTATAGGTGACATCCGCATTCGGACGTTCAGTCGACGCGGCCCAGGACAGCCAGAAGTAGAACTTGACCAGGTCTGCACGCCGGCCCGCATCGGGCAGCGTGTTTTCCTTCATGGCGAAGTTGGACCGTGTCTTTTGCAGCTCGGGGGCGTCGCCATAAAGCCTGATGTAGTAATCGCCGGTAGTGGCCATCGCCTTGGCCCGCCGCTCCGACACGGTGACCACACCGGTGTCGGGATTGAGCGTGTTGCGGCGATATTCATTTTTCAGCTGGTTCTTCAATGCCGCCTGCTGGTCTTCATTCAGCTCGGCAAAAGGAACACCCGCTGTTTCCTGGGCGGCTACTTCGAGCCAGGCCAGCAATTCGCGGTGCAACCAGTCGGCGCTCCAGTCGGGCGCCTGATAGGCGCCATGGCCCCAGATCGAACCAACCTGCATGCCGCCGGTGCTTTGCCAGGCGGTTTGACCATCTAGAATCTGCTCTTTGGTCATCAGCTCCTGGCCGGAGGTGGTGACGACTTGAGCCGGAATGGGTGGAACTTGCCGATAAATTTCAACACCGCTCCACCCGAGAACTCCGAACGTGACTGCCAAAACGGCCAGTAATAACCACCATAACTTCTTGTACTCACCCATGATGAGCTCCTTCTGCTGCAATTGAGGCATTTAAGAACAGCACATTGTTTTCAAGATGAATGTGCTGCATCAAGTCTTCCTTGAATGCGTTGAGACCGCCATACAGTGCGCGCCAGGTATTGCAGGCATTGACGGGGGTCGTAATGTTGTTGGTGAGGCGCTGAATATTGGCCAGCGCGCTGCCGTGCTGGTCGTGCTCGAAGCGCATCACCGAGATAGGCGCCTGGGCCGGCCCATTCATGCCGTTGGCCAGCATGGGGAAAAGCATTTGCTCTTCTTTCATCATGTGGCTTTCCAGTTCTTGTTGCAGGCCTTCCAACGCCTCTGCCAAGCCAATGGGACACGCCGGCCTACCGGCATGCACGTGTTCGACACGGCGCGCAAGGCGAATGAGCTCGGGCAGCTGTACGCGATGGCGCTCGTGGAATCGCGCTACGATATGCGCAACGAGCTCGTCAGGCCGCGCTTGGCGCCAATCGATGCCTTCCGCTGGATCGACCGACAGCGCGGCCAGGGCGGCAACCATCAGGTCCAGGTCCAGGCCTTGTTGTGCCGCTGCTTCAGCCAGCGTCTTGTCGCCACCGCAACAGAAGTCCAGCTGAAACTCGTGAAATACGCGGGTAGCGCCGGGGACGGCACTGGCGAGTGTGCCCAGCGTCTGGTCCGGCAAGTTTTTGTTCATTTGGCTTCATCCTTAAAATGGTATGGATTCCCACACGACATTAAGCAGAATTCGTGCCAACTTTTTTATTGTTTATTTTCAAGCACCACGAGGGTGTAGGGTAGTACAAACCCTGGCGATAAGGGTATACAGTACCCTACATGGGTATAATTCACCGCATGGATCAACTCATACTTGCCGACCTTGTTACCGACCTGCCCAATGCCGTGCGCCTGCAGCGCGCTGTTCACACGATGCGTGAGCGGTTCTGCTGCGATGCAGTGGGATTATTGAGCCTGGATACCGACAGCCTGCGGTTGGTCGCCGCGTCCGGCCTGGCACACGAAGCACTGGGACGCCGCTTTGCAGTGGCGCAACATCCCAGATTCGCCACCATCCTGGCTCGCCGGGAACCGACCTGGTTCGAACCGGGCAGCGTATTGCCCGACCCTTACGATGGCCTGCTGGATGACCGCAAGGGCTCTCCGTTGCCGGTGCACGATTGCCTAGGCATGAGCTTGTACCTGGAGGGCCGCTTGTGGGGAGCCGTCACGCTGGATGCCCTGAAAACCGGCACCTTCGATTCCGCCGCGCAACTCGAACTGCGACGCTTCGGCCTGATACTGGCCGCCGCCATACGCATTACCGCGCTCGAAAAAGAGAACCGCAACCTGCGCCAGTTGGGCACGACGGTCAGCGGCTCCATGCAAATCATCGATGAGAACGAAATCCTGGGCGAAAGCGAGGCCATCTCGGGCCTGCTGCACGAATTGGACGTCGTGGCCGACTCCGACCTGCCTGTGTTGTTATTGGGAGAAACTGGGGTGGGTAAGGAACTGTTCGCGCGGCGCGTGCACCGCCACTCCCGGCGTAGCGCCAAGCCGATGGTGCACATCAATTGCGCCGCCCTGCCCGAATCGCTGGCCGAAAGCGAGCTCTTCGGGCACGTGAAAGGCGCGTTCTCCGGCGCCACCAGCGATCGCGCCGGCCGCTTTGAAACAGCGCAGGGCGGGACCTTGTTTCTGGACGAGGTGGGCGAACTTTCTTTATCGATACAAGCCAAACTGCTGCGCACGCTGCAGAACGGCGAAATCCAGCGCCTGGGTACGGATGAAACCATCAAGACCGACGTGCGCATCATCGCCGCCACCAATCGTGACCTGAAGGAAAGCACGCTTGCCGGGGACTTCCGGGCCGACCTCTATCATCGGCTATCGGTCTATCCTGTGCCCATCCCTCCCCTGCGCGAGCGCGACCAGGACATCCTGATACTGGCCGGCCATTTCCTGGAGTTCAACCGCGCGCGCCTGGGATTGCGTGGCGTGCGCCTGTCGTATGCGGCCGAGCGTGCCTTGCTGAGCTATGGCTGGCCCGGCAACGTTCGCGAGCTTGAGCATGTCATCAGCCGGGCGGCGTTGAAAATGCTGAGCCGGGGCGCGTCGCGCGATCAAATTCTTACGCTGGGCCCGGAGCTGCTGGATCTCGACATTGCACAACCCATTGCCGGACACCTTCAGGATATTCGGGTATCCCGGGTTGAAAACGCATCCGGCCTCATGACCGGTGTTGTTACACAGGACGACGACAATCTGTATGACAACGAGCCGTTTTATGGACCCGGATCGTCACAGTCCGCCAACCCGGCTAGCCCCTACGGCGCCCAGCAAAAAATCGTGCCACTGCGCCAGACGCTTGAGAACGCCCAGCGCGAAGCCATACAGCAGGCCCTGGGCGCCTGCAACCATAACTGGTCGCAGGCGGCACGCTCGCTTGAGCTGGATTCCAGCAACCTGCACAAACTGGCCAGGAAACTGGGGCTCAAATAGCGCTTAGCGCCCCATGGCGCGAGCGCTGACGCCCCCGGCCATTCCCATGTCGGATTTCGGAAAGTCAATAAGCCGCACGCGCACCTGGTCTTCCGGAATACCGGTGGTTTCGGCGCCCGTCCGGCTCAGCGCTGCAATCAGCGCTTCTTTCAATTCATCGTTGCGCCCCTCTATCAGTTCTACGACAAACATAAGCGCCTTCGTGTCGAACTGACCGGCATTCAGATAATGCCCGTCTGCCAGCTCGTGCAGCATTACCCGCACGCTGGCCAGCGGCGCGCCTATGCTTTGCACTACGGCTTCGCTGGCGCCCAGCAGCAGTTGCCTGGTTTGTTCGGCCGACAGGCCTTTGGAGGCGGAAATCGTGACGTACGGCATAAGACCTCTGTATAGTTGGATGATTGCACACCATAATCGAACATCCGACCGCTCACAAGAGGAGTCCCTATGCTGAACGCTCAGGTGGAGACTTTTTTCCACAAGCAGACCGCCACATTCTCATATGTCGTGCATCAGGCAGGCAATGATTCCTGCGCCATCATCGATTCCGTGCTCGACTACGATCCCAAGTCCGGGCGCACATCGACCTCCTGCGCCGATCAGATCATTGCCTATATATCGCGGAATCGGTTGCGCGTGCAATGGGTGCTCGAGACGCACGCGCATGCCGATCACCTGAGCGCCGCCGCCTACCTGAAAGCACAGCTGGGCGGACGCACCGCCATCGGTGCTCAGATTGTGCAGGTACAAAGCGTGTTCAAGGATATCTTCAATCTTGGCCCCGAATTCACGACGGACGCTTCGCAGTTTGATCAGGTCTTCGAAGACGGTCACACTTTCTCGATAGGCGACCTGGCGGTCAAAGCCTTGCACGTGCCGGGACACACGCCGGCAGACATGGCCTATTGCATAGACGGGGTTGGCGTATTTATTGGCGATACCCTCTTCATGCCCGATGTGGGCACCGCGCGTTGCGATTTTCCGGGCGGCGACCCGCACGCACTCTATGACTCGATACAGCGCATTCTTTCATTGGGCGACGACACCCTGCTGTACCTGTGCCATGACTACCCGCCCGAATCCCGTGCCCGCCAATGTTGCGTCTCGGTGAAGGAACAGCGCGACGGCAATATACATGTGCGCGACGGAATCAGTGCGGACGACTTCGTTGCCATGCGGACAGCGCGTGACAAGACGCTGGACATGCCGGCGCTAATCATACCCTCCATACAGATCAATATCCGCGCGGGCCGCTATCCAGAGCCCGACAGCAACGGCACGCACTACCTGAAGACGCCACTCAACGTCTTGTAAGACCGGGCATAGGCATCGTTGCTTGCCGCAAGGCGGCCAAACGGCGTCCATGCGCTGGCGCTATCTTGATATTTCGACCAGAATGCGTTTTTCGGCGCGCCAGCGTCGCGTATTCCGGGAGAATTGATTGAACTTGAACAAGGCGCTAATGGATAGCGGTATGTGGCTGGTACAGGCCTATCTCATTACGGTGGTGTTGTCGGCCGCCACCGTCTGGGGTCTTGCAAGGTTCACCGTTTGGGGCCGCCAGTTCTGGAGCCTGACCGCCGCTTACTTCTTGCCGCGGCGTGATTGGCGTCCTCTTGCCACCCTGCTGCTGATATTGTTCCTGACGCTGTGCGCGGTTCGCCTGGATGTGTTGCTGTCCGACTGGAGCAACACCATGTACACCTCGCTGCAGAACCTGGATTCAACGGGATTCTGGCGCGCCATGGTGTTGTTCGCCATATTGGCTACGGTACACGTCCTGCGCGTGTTGATCGAGTTCTACGTGCAGCAGGCCTTCACCATACGCTGGCGCGTGTGGTTGAACGAAGAATTGCTGAGCCGGTGGCTGGACAGGCAAACCTACTATCGGACCCAGTACCTGGACACGCCTATCGATAACCCCGACCAGCGTATCCAGCAGGATGTCGCCACCTTTGTGGAGATGTCGCTGGTCTTGTCCATGGGCGTGGTCAATGCCCTGGTTTCCACCTTTGCCTTTACCTTGATTCTATGGACCCTGTCGGGACCTCTTTCGGCGATGGGCGTGGAGCTGCCCCGCGGCATGGTGTTCCTCGTGTTTGCCTATGTGATTATCGCCACCGTTTTTGCCGTCAAGATCGGTCGCCCCCTGATCATGCTGAACTTCCTGAACGAGCGCTTCAACGCCGACTACCGGTACGCATTGGTGCGGTTACGCGAATACTCCGAAAGCATTGCATTCTATGCCGGCGAGAAAGTGGAAGGCGCATTGTTGCGCAGCCGCTTCACCCACGTGATCAGCAATGCCTGGGCGATTGTTTTTCGCTCCATCAAGTTTCAGGGCTTCAATCTGTCCGTCAGCCAGGCGGCCGTCGTTTTTCCCTTCATCATCCAGGCACAACGCTTTTTTTCCAAACAGATCAGCCTGGGCGACCTGATGCAGACTGCGCAAGCCTTCGGACGGCTGCAGGACAACTTGTCGTTCTTTCGGACCGCGTACGATAGTTTCGCCACGTATCGCGCCACGCTGGATCGTTTAAGCGGCTTCACCAAAGCCATCGCGGAATCCCGCGAACTGCCCGAACCGACGATCCACGCGCAAGGTCCGCGCCTGGCCGTGGAGCAGCTCACTATTCATACTCCGGCCGCGGCCTTGCTGATTGACAGCCTCACGATCGAGGTGTCGCCGAACGCGCCCCTGCTGATACAAGGTCCATCGGGGTCGGGCAAGACAACACTGCTGCGGGCGATCGCCGGGCTGTGGCCGTACTGCGACGGTACGATCATCCGTCCGGAAGAAAATGTGCTCTTCCTGTCGCAAAAGCCATATCTGCCCTTGGGCACCTTGCGCGACGCCTTGTACTATCCGCAGCAGCTACCCAGCCTCGATACGGCCCCGCAGGCCGCCATACACCAACAACAAGAAGCCGCCATCGCCAGCGCGCATGGAGCACCCAGCGACCTCGATGCGCTGGCCACCAGCCGCAGTGTTGAACTGGGCACTGAACCGGAAACGAGCTCACTGGCCGTGCATGCCGATGCTTTGGACGCCTCGGGAGACCCACGTGACAGCGCGCCGCCGGATGCGGAAACAGGTGCCGCAAGCCGCGGTCGGGCCGAAGAAGTTCTGCATCGGGTACAGATGGGGCATCTTGTCGACAGGCTGGATCAGGTTGCCGACTGGGGCCGCATCCTGTCGCTTGGCGAACAACAGCGCCTGGCATTCGGGCGCCTGTTGCTGTCGGCACCGGCTGCCGCCTTCCTCGACGAAGCGACGTCAGCCATGGACGAAGGCCTGGAAGATGCCATGTACCGCCTGGTTCGGGAGCAACTGCCACACACCCGGCTGGTAAGCGTGGGTCATCGCAGCACCTTGGCCAAACACCATGCCTGCCAACTTATCCTGAAGGGCAAGGGCACGGGCGCATGGGTGCTCGCCGGCATATCGTGAGCAGCCACGGTGCCCGGACCTGCTACGATAGCGGCGGGCCGGGCATCTTTGGCGCCTCCCCTGTGGCTACGCCGCCGATCCACTAACTTTCTTCGAGCACCTGACTTCCCACCATGAATTACTTAGCTATCAAACACCTGCACGTAACGGCAGCTGCCCTGAGCATCCTTCTTTTCGTCATTCGGGCTTATTGGTCGGTAACGGGTTCGGCCATGCTTCAGCGCCGCGCTGTCAAGATCGTGCCCCACATTGTCGACACTGTCCTGCTCGCCTGTGCCGTGACCCTGTCCGTCATGCTGGGTGCTGCCGGCATGCAGCCATGGGTGCTGACCAAGATTGTGCTGCTTATTGCCTATATTGGCGTGGGCACCATTGCCATCAAGCGCGGCAAGACCGCCAAGAGCCGCGGCATTGCGGCAGTGATTTCCATCGCGATTTTTGCTTATATCGTCGGCGTGGCCATCAACCATAATCCCGCATCGTGGTTCGCCTGATCTAGGGCGGCCCAACCGTAGGGCGTGCGCATGGCGCGCCGCCCTACCGGCAATTCATTACCAGCTTCCCATGACGTGCTGTACCGCCAAGCTGCTGGTACATACTGCAAGCCAGACTCCCAACCCCAGCAAAACCGGCCGCAGGCCGGCGGTCACCATGCGCCGAAGGTCTGATGACAGGCCGATGGCGGCGAGCGCCACCACGATCAGGAATTGCGCGGTCAACTGCAAGGGGGCCAGCAACGCTTCGGGAATATAGCCTGTCGAGCGTATGGCCGACGCCAGCAGGAACCACAAGATGAACCAGGGAAAGATCCGCGCCAGGCTGAAGCTGCCGACACCCTGCTTTTTGTGGTGCCATGCCTGGATGGCGACCAGGATCAGGCAAATCGGAATAATGAGCGTAGCCCGGGTAAGCTTGACGATGGTCGCGTAATCGCCCGCCGACTCGCTATAGCTGTAGCCGGCAGCCACCACCGAAGACGTGTCGTTGATTGCCGTGCCTGCCCACATGCCGAAGCCCATGTCCGACATGCCCAGCCAATGGCCCATAACAGGAAACGCAACGACAGCCACAATATTGAAAATGAATATCGTGGAAATCGCATAAGCCGTGTCATGCTCCTCCGGCTTGATGATGGGCGTAACCGCTGCGATGGCCGATCCGCCGCAGATGGCCGTGCCCACACCTATCAGGGTCTGGAGTTTCGAGGGAATGTCCAGCCACTTGCCCAGCAACCACGCCGAGACAAATGCCACCGCTATCGTGACCAGGGTCACCGACAGCGACTCCATCCCCGTCTTGGCCACTTGCTGAATGCTCAGGCCGAAGCCCAGCGCCACGATCGACCACTGCAGCACTTGTCGAGATGCAAACTGCAGGCCGGGTCGGAACATAGGCCCTATGCCGACCGTATTCCGGATTGCCATGCCCAGCAGAATCGCGAATACCGGTCCGCCGATAAGCGGGAACATCCGGCCCAGCATCATCGCGAAGATCGCCACGACCACGGCCAGCACCAGCCCGAGGAGCAAGGTGGGAGACCGGCGGCCGGTGAGCGATGCGTGGCTAGACGCCGCATGCGAGTGTGAATGGGTAGGCCGTATTGGGCGCGATACAGTGGTGGAACGCATGGAGAAAGTCGCATATGTTAATTACTTGCAGTTATGTTAAATCTCCCAGCACCATAAATAAATTCATTAACATTTATAAAACGTATAAAATTTACTGATGATAGGAATCAGCGTACGCCAACTTGAGGTATTCGTCACAATCGCAGCCACCGGCACCGTCGGCGCCGCAGCCGAACGGCTTTTTGTAACCCAGCCCGCTGTAAGCATGGCCCTGGGCGAACTCGAACGGCAATTGAACACTCAGCTGTTCGACCGGGAGCGGGGGCGGCTGCGGCTGAGCCCACGTGGAAAAGAGCTCCTGCCCATGGCCCAGGAAGTCATCGAGCGCATCCACGAAATAATGCGCCAGACCGGCGACCATCCACTGGTGCTCACCGGCGAGCTACGCGTGGGTACCAGCAATACGGTTGGCAACTACCTGGTGGGCGCCCTGCTGGGCCCCTTCATCGCCCGGCATCCCCAAGTTGCCTTGCAGGTAAGCGTCGAGAATACCGACCGGATTGCCGCAGCGTTGCTCGAGCACCGCATTGACGTTGCGTGCGTCGAAGGCCCTGTCAACCACCCGCAGCTCGATATCATCCCCTGGCGCGACGATGCGCTGGTGGTTTGCGCAGCGCCCTCTCATCCGCTGGCTCAGCGCGATGACCTGAAAGCACGCCATTTCAAGGATGCGCTCTGGATATTGCGCGAACACGGTTCCGCGATGCGGGTCCTGGCCGAACAGGCGCTGACCCACTTGCCGCCGGGGCGGATACTTTTGGAGCTGGGTCAGGTCGAAGCCATTAAACAAGCCGTCATTGCCGGATTGGGTATCGCCTGCCTGCCGTCGGCGGCGACCGTGGATGCCGTAGCCGTCGGACGACTCAAGATCCTGGATACGCCGTTTTTGAATCTGCACCGGCGGCTTGCACTGGTTCTGCATAAGTCCCGATATCGCGGCGCCCTGATCGACGCCTTCGTGGAGTGCGTCATTCCAGATCGGTGAGAACGAAAATGTTATCGTTACCGCAAGGGTATTCCCCGACACATATAGGCACTCATGACTAAAAAACGCCCGACTTCACCGCTAGGCGGCACCCAACAAGCCGACTCCACGGCGCCGCCCGACGCGGCCGCCACCCCCGATCCGGTTAACCATCAGGCCGAGGCGCCACTGAACACCGATCCCACACTGCCTCCCTACGAGACGGTGGCATTGGTGTTGCAAGGCGGCGGCGCGCTGGGTGCTTACCAGGCCGGCGTCTACCAGGGTCTGCATGAAGCCGGCATTGAATTGACCTGCCTGGCCGGGATATCGATAGGTGCGTTGAATATCGCCATTATTGCCGGCAACCCGCCGGAGAAGCGCATCGCGCGCCTGACCGAATTCTGGGAAACCATCTGCCAACCGAATTTCGGCGTGGCGCTGCATCCCTTTGTTGAGCAATCGCTTTTCAATTTGAACGACATGGTTCGGCAATCCTTGAGCGCCTGGCATGCCGGCAGCGCCATGATGAATGGCCAGAAGGGTTTCTTTACGCCCCGCTTCCCGCCGGCTCCTCAAATTACGCCGGGCAAACCGGAGACGGCCAGCTACTACGACACCAGCGCACTGAAAGACACATTGGAAAGGCTTTGTGATTTTGACCGTATCAACTCGGGCGAACATGAAGTATCGGTAGGCGCGGTCAATGTGCGCACCGGTAATTTTGTCTATTTCGAAAATACCAAAATTCGCCTGCGTGCCGAACACTTCATGGCATCGGGCGCGCTGCCACCGGCCTTCGCACCCGTTGAAATTGACGGCGACTACTATTGGGACGGTGGGCTGGTCTCAAACACCCCCCTGGCACATGTGCTGGAATCCCGTCCAATGCGCGACACATTGGCATTTCAGGTGGACCTGTGGAGCGCTCGCGGCAGCGTACCCACCAATATGAGCGAAGTATCCGACCGCATCAAGGATATCCAGTATTCCAGCCGTACGCGCCTGGTTACCGAGCAATTGCGCTGGTCACAATACTTGCGCCACATGCTGCTGAGTATGCTGGAGGACATTCCGCAGGACGTCCGCAACGACAAGAAAGCCTACTATCAGCTCGCCGAAGACTTGGCCTGCAGCAAACGCTATAACGTCATACACCTGATCTACCGCAACAGACCTTACGAGCAGCACTACAAGGATTATCAGTTCGGCCTGGCCACCATGCGCGAGCACTGGGAATGCGGCCAGAAGGATATACGCCTGACGCTTCAAGAGCCCGAGCGCCTGGCAATGCCCGAAGACGTATCCGGCTTTGTCACGCATGACGTGCACCGCGAAGAGCTGGAGCACAGGATGCACCGGAACACCCGGCGCGCCCACGCCCGGAAAAGCTAGCGCCGGCGCCCGAGCACCACGGCGCCAGCCAGCACAAAGGCAGTGCCAACCAGCTGCAGCGTCGTGATCGGCTCGCCTAATATCCATCCCGCCAGGAACAATACCGATACGGGGCCGAGCAAGCCCAATTGGGATGTCATGGGCGCGCCTATACGCGCCACCGACCACATGATCATGAATGTAGGTGCCACGGTATTGACGACGGCGTGCAGCAGAGACAGCTGGTACACCGGCAAAGGCTGCTGGAGCCCCTGCCACGAATGCACGCCCAGAAAGTGCACCATGCTTATTACTGCGGATACCGACATGGCATAGGCCACCAGGCGGGTGGCGCCCACACGCTTGATAAGCTCACCCGAACTGATGATGTACACGGCATACGACACCGCCGAGCCCAGCACGAACAGTGATCCCAGCACGACGTTGTCGCCGCTCAAGGATAAGTCCTGCAGGAAAACCAGGATTACACCCAGGTAAGCCATGGCCAGTGCAAACCATTGTTTGCCCGGTATGGGCCGCTTCAGGTACAGCGCCGTCAACAAAAGCACAAAAGTGGGAGACAGGAAGAGAATCAGGCGCTCAAGCCCCGCGGTAATGTATTGCAGGCCCAAAAAATCCAGATAACTGGACAAGTAATAGCCGATGAAGCCCAGGAAAACGATTTGCCCGCTTTCCTTTGCGGTCAGGCGTTGGATTTTACCCAGGTGCGCCCGGCGAGCCTGGTAGCAGCCGACGACCGCGAAGAAAGGCAGCGACAACATCATGCGAAAACCGATGATCGTCAGGGCATCGACCCCATAGCGATAAGTAAGCTTCACCACGATGGCTTTGGCGGAAAAGAGTACCGCACCAACCCCTGCCAGCAAAAAGCCCATCCAGAACTCTTTTGTTTTTATTGTGTCGGTATTGGCAGGAAGAGAGCTCATGACATCGCAGAAAAATAAATAAACAAACCAAGGTGATACTTTACTGCATTGAGGACAAAGGCAACGGCAACCGCCAGCCGTACTTGGCGGCACGGTACTTGCTATCGAATGGCTCTGCGGCACACAGCCGCCCACAATATAAAGGATGCCCATGAACGCCAACAATCCTGCCAGTACCCTGCACGCCCCTATCGACGTCGCTGCAATCCGTAACGCGGCCAAAGACCTGGAAGGCGGAGCCGTGCCGTCCGGATATCAGGGAAACCGCGAAGAAATCATAGAAATGCTGAACGCCGCCCTGGCCACCGAACTGGTCTGTGCGTTGCGCTATAAGCGTCACTACTACACCGCCACAGGCCTGGTCAACGAGCCGATAAAAGCTGAGTTCCTGCAACATGCACAGGAAGAAGAAGACCATGCCGGCCGGATTGCGGAACGCATCGTGCAACTGAACGGCGACCCGGATTTCAATCCATCCACTCTTGTCGATCGCAGCCATGCTGAATACGACGAATGCAGCGACATCAAGGGCATGATCAAGGCCAACCTTATCGCCGAACGCGTCGCGATCGAGTCCTATCGGCAAATGATCGAACGTATCGGCGACACCGATCCCACGACGAAGCACTTGCTGATCGACATCATGGCCGTGGAAGAAGAGCATGCTGACGACATGAAGGATTTGCTGGATTGAAGCGGAAAAATCCCGTCGCCGGGAGACTGTAATTGGTCATTTCCCGGGTCGAGTTGCGAGAGATGAAATTAATGTGCTATAGTTTCGCTTCTCCAATTCCCCGATAGCTCAGTCGGTAGAGCGACGGACTGTTAATCCGCAGGTCACTGGTTCGAACCCAGTTCGGGGAGCCAAGAATACCAAGCCCCTCAAGCAATTGAGGGGCTTTTTGTTGCTCCACAAGACGGCAACGAAAACCCGATACGGCATCCGCGCCGAACTCGGGGGTCTATCGGTCCCCGCTTTAGAAGTAAAAGATCATGCAATTGACCAGATTGGAAAAGCAGCTGAGCTTCCTAAAGGAAATCGACCGACTGAAAAACGTCATGCGGCAATCACCGCTGCTTGATAAAAGTCGGAAGGAAAATTCAGCCGAGCATTCCTGGCACTTGGCGGTATACGCCTTGATATTGGATGAGTATGCCTGCGGCGCTGTGGATACAAATCGAGTCATACAAATGCTTTTACTGCATGACATCGTCGAGATAGACGTCGGCGATTTTCCAATCCATAGCGGCTCTTCAAGCGACATGCAGGCCGAACAAGACGTATCAATTGAACAGGTCTTTTCCCGGTACGGTCCTGCCATCAAAAGAGGTGCACCCGAACTATGGGAAATATGTGAGCGATGGATAATCCAACACTTCTCAGGACCAGCAGCAGGGAATACCGCAGCAAACTAAAAGGCATAGCATGGCGAATCAACTCGACGGCGTCCGCCCCGCTTCGGAGTCAAGCATTGAGATCGAATTCCAGTATCGGGGCACACTCTGCCGCGAAAGGCTCCGGCTAACGCCCAGCGCCTCCAACTTGAAGCGGGCGTCAGATTTAAGGGCCGGAATACTGCGCGCTATAGAAAAAGATGAATTCGATTACGCTGTGGCGTTTCCGAAAAGCAAGAACGCGGCGCGGTTTCCAAACTAAGTGCGAACACAGCGCAGCACTGCAGTCAGCGAGACCTATAGCTCGCTACCAAGGCGACAAGCACCACCGCAACCACAGGCAAAGCCAGGTCGAGCTGGGCATCAACGCTCCAATCCCAAACATTGAACGCCTCCCAAGGAGTGAGCTTTGACGAGCCGTCGACGTTGTACTCGCGTTGGGCATGCTCTCGTCCGATGAACACTCCGATGACCAGCATCGCTCCCAGCCCCCAGTTGCGCGTCAGCAACCACACCGCCGCCTGTATCAACAAGGCATAGAGGACGTGCTCGAAGTTGGAGATGTTCATTGCACGGCGATGACTGGCCTATACAGGTCGCCGGTCTTTTCCTAAGTAGATTTTGACGTCCTGGACGGACGTACCGACCGAATCAACCGCGACCCTGAGTTCGTCGGGCTTGCACTGGAACTGATCGCACCAGTAACGAAGTTCGCGCTCTTGATTGATGTCTATGCGAGACGGGTCCCGGGGCACATTATTTTCCGGATTATCTATCATGAATTGAACTCCTCTGAACGATCATGGCACGCGAGCAAGCGCCGTGCCTTCGATTCGCGTGCTACTGACGCTCCACCTACTTTCCAGTCGCGGCCAAGAGGCCAAAGCGTGTGCTTTACGCTGCAGCGGCACATCGTTTGCTGAACTGTCACTTATCTGCCAGCACCAAGGAGGAAGCCATGAAAAAGATGTTTTCTATCGCCGCCTGTTTACTGCCACTCGCCGTGGCGACGACAGCTTACTCACAAGGCCCCAGCGGCCGTTCCGGCTCCGACTCGGCCGGTGTTGAAGCGCAAGCCGAGTCAACCAATCCAAGCGGGCTTGCCGGAAGTACGGGCATCAAGCCGGATAACCGCCAGATCGAGCCAAACAGTGCGAGTTCTTCCACAGATAAGGCGTCAACGCGTCCTGGATCGACGCTGAAAGACGGTAGCGAAGGTGTACAGGCCCCTAATAGGTCAGCCAGCGGGAACAGCACGCACCCTTCGAGCGGCTCTCAGCCAACAGCGACCGGAGATGCCGAAAAGCCATCGAAATCACGGGCACCCAATACGCGTCAATAGGCACGAAAGTTGCTGATCGTTACGGCTCGATACAGCAATAACTTGCACAGCCTGAAAGCCCGCGAGCTATTTTCGCCACAAGGTAAGTAAACCTTTCTACTATTTCTTTTTGCTATACCCTAGTGACATGGACCTTACTAATAACATAACCCTTTGTCCGTCTTGTCGTGAATTGTCGCTGGGAACAGGAGGCACCAAACCTCACGTATCCATGCGACTACAGGGTGCGAGGCCACCCGAATCGTACGATGGAGCGCTTGAACGGCAATACCGATGCGTGGCGTGCAATACGGTATGGCTGCGACGTACTGATCGTTGGGGCGTCGATGCGGGCTTCCGGCTGCTTCCTTGATACAGTCCCCCAGGCAGGTAGCCGCTAATGGAATACGCGCACGCGCGGGCATTTATACTATGCGCGCAGGCAACGCGCTGCTTATCCGCATGAGACCACAATGGATACGATCAAGACTACCCCAGCCGCCCACGTTCCGGCGGCCGTAAATACCAGCTCCGACGTCGCGGATATCGGCGCCACCGCAAAACCCGTGGCCGAGATATCCCTGCCCGAGCTGCGCCCCCGGGTCCAGGCCGGTGGAATGGCATTGACCGTGCTTGCCACCATTGCCTTCATCTTCGCGCTGCAATGGGCTCGGGAATTTTTTATCCCGCTCGTATTCGGAATCCTGATCGCCTACACCTTGAGCCCGGTCGTATTATGGCTGGAGCGACGCCGGGTTCCACGAGTCATAGGCGCCACGCTCGTCATGCTGGCCTTGTTCGGATCAGCCGCCGGTGTGCTGACCTCCGTGTATAACGAAGCGCAATCCATTGTCGACGAACTCCCTATCGCTACCTATAAGCTGAACAACGCCCTGCAGCGGATTGACAATGGCGAGCTTGGCACGCTGGAAAAGCTGCGCAGTGCCGCGGACGCCTTGAAAAAGGCGGCCAGTCCAAACACTGACGCGATGCAGGACGCCGCCGCTGCACCGACTGCAGTCCAACCGCCCGACTTCAATTTGAATCAATGGCTTTGGACTGGATCCCTTAGCGTTGCCGCCTTTGCCGGCAAACTGATTGTGATTATGTTCCTGGTATTTTTCGCCTTGCTGTCGGGCGACACCTTCAAGCGCAAGCTGGTCAAAATGACCGGGCCGTCCTTATCAAACAAGAAAATCACCGTCCAGATTCTGGACGACATCAACCTGTCGATCCAGAAATACATGCTGATGCTGCTGGTCACGAACACGCTGCTGGGGTTGGTGACCTGGGTGGTCCTCTACGTAATCGGCATGGAAAACGCCGGTGCGTGGGCTGTGGTGGCCGGGCTCCTGCATATCATTCCCTATTTCGGGACAGTGATTGCCGCCGCAGCGACCGGCTCGGCCGCGTTCCTGCAATTCGAGTCATTCTCGATGATGGCGCTGGTGATGGCCGCCACGCTCGCGATCGCTTCCATCGTCGGCACCCTGGTCACAACCTGGATGACAGGTCGCATCGCCAAAATGAATGCAACAGCTGTTTTCGTGGCCTTGTTGTTTGGCGGATGGCTTTGGGGCGTGTGGGGCATGTTACTGTGCGTGCCCATAGTCGTCGTGGTTAAGGTGGTATCACAACATATCGAAGGACTACATCCGGTCGCCGAACTATTGGGCGAGTAAATGCGCTTTCGCATAGAATTATCGAATCGCAGCGCCCTGACCTTATACCCACAAAGAAGCCGCGCGGCTCGCCCCTGCCGTCTTCCCCTTTCCTGGATGCTGGATGAACAATTCCGACCTGTATTTTCGCACTTTCATACTCATGCTGGTCATCGTCACGGTGGCCTTCATCATTGTGCTGCTCCCCTTCTACGCCGCGATTTTCTGGGGCGCCATACTGGCCATACTGTTCACGCCACTGCATAAGCGCCTGCTGGCGAAACTGCGCGGGCGCCCCAATCTGGCAGCCCTTACCACGCTGCTTATCATCATTCTTATCGTCATCCTGCCCGCGATCCTCATAACGGGCGCCTTGCTGCAAGAGGGCGCCGCCATCTATAAACTCATCAGTTCCGGCGAAGTCAATGTGGGACGGTATTTGGAACAGGTGCTGAATGCCCTGCCTCCATCGGTTCATGCCATGCTCGACCGTTTCGGCGTCGGAGACATTTTCAGCTTGCAGGAAAAACTGACCACCGGCGCCCTTCAGGGTAGCAAATTCCTTGCGACACAAGCCGTAAACGTTGGGCAGAACACATTTGAATTCCTGGTCGGCATGGGCGTAATGCTGTACATCCTATACTTCCTGTTGCGAGACGGCGCCCATCTGGCCAGAACCAGCAAGCATCTGATACCGCTCAGCGAAGAGCATAAGCAGCATTTATTCCGCAAGTTCGCTACGGTGGTGCGCGCCACCGTCAAGGGTAATATCGTCGTGGCCATGACCCAGGGCTTCCTGGGAGGCGTGATGTTCTGGTTCCTGGGCATCCAGGGTGCATTGCTGTGGGGGGTCCTTATGGCCTTCCTGTCTCTGTTGCCAGCCGTTGGCGCCGCCTTGATCTGGTTGCCGGTAGCCATCTATTTTCTCGTCACGGGCGCCATCTGGGAAGGCATAACGCTGGCGCTATTCGGCGTACTGGTCATCGGGCTGGTCGACAATATATTGCGCCCGCTGCTGGTCGGCAAAGACACCAAGATACCTGACTACGTCATATTGATTTCAACGCTGGGCGGCCTGTCGGTCTTCGGACTCAACGGCTTCGTCATCGGACCGTTATTTGCCGCCCTGTTCATTGCTTGCTGGGACTTGTTTCCCTCGGCGATTCGCATGAACCAGCAAGACTAGCGCTGCCCTCACAGGAACAGAATGACAATATTCACGCCCAGTCCCAGTACCCAGACTACCGTTCGCACCAGGCCGTAGCCAACGAGGTACACGGCAAGATAGATCATCCTGAGCACGATCCACGCAAGCATCAGGCTGACAAGCGTGGCTGGATCCGCCATTTTGAACAGTGCGAACAGCACGGCCGCATAGAAGAAAGGCAAGCTCTCGAACAAATTGGCCTGTGCGGCATTTGCCCTGGCACGCCAGCCCTCCTGATTCGCCAACCAGGAACGCGGATTATTGTTGTTGTAGTGCTTTCCACCCGCTTTCGATATGCCGGCCGCGACAATAGGCAATATGGCGGCGGCCAACATTAGCCAGGAAATGGTTCTCATGGGCTATTCCCCTCGCGTTCGTTATACCGGAAAGCTGCGCTAGGCGCCTAGGCACACTATAAGCCGATCGAAAGCACAGTTCCACAACACTGGGCAGGTAGTGTTCGGGCACACGAAATTTCACGTCGATACGCGCCCGACAAAAACGCGCGGAATATGTATAATTATGGGCTTGGCAAAATACAAGGCTCGCATCAAAGGGTCTGTGTACACCCAGGAAGCCGATGTAGCTCAGTTGGTAGAGCAGCTCATTCGTAATGAGAAGGTCGGGGGTTCGACTCCTCTCATCGGCACCAATAGAATCAAGCGCTTACGCCACTCTTAACCGGGTGGCGTTTTTGTTTTTTGGGCTGCGGATCGCAGTGCGTCAGTACGCAGCCCAAGGTCAAGGGCGGCCACGCCAGCCGAACCTCCGCCGATGTAAACCTGGCCAGCTTCAGCTATGCCCACAACGTATGTCATGCTCCGACGATATATCATCCCGACCACCAGGACGGCGGGTTCCGGATGCTCATCGATATCGACCTATCCCGCGTCGGCAGCGGAACGCGAAACGGCCGAAACCTGAAACGCAAGAATCGCTCTACCTCGCTGAGCTACGCTATGTGCATAGCCGCAACTACGCGCTACGCTATCATCGCTATTCATTACGGCCCTCACCGGCTTGGCTTGGGTCTACCCAATGCCTCGCTCATTGCACCAGCTGGTTGATCTCAATGATCGGCATCATGACCGCCAGCACAATAACCAGCACGATTCCTCCCATTACAAGAATCATCAGAGGTTCGAGCACGGCGGTCATGGTCATGGCGCGCCTTTCCAGTTCAATCGACAGTACGTTTGCGGCGCGGTCCAGCATGGCAGGCAGCTCACCGGTGCGTTCGCCGCTGTCCACCAGATGAATCAACAGCGGTGGAAAAACCCTTTGCGCTTGCAGCGCCTGCGCCAAAGGGCTGCCCTCTCGCACGCGGCTGGTAGCTTCGTCGACGGCGGCCTGCAGCTTCCGATTTTTCAGCGTGCGCCGCGCTGCATTCAAGGCAGTGAGCAGCGGCACACTGCTGCCCGTCAAAATGGCCATCGTGGCAGAAAATCGCGCTACGTCCACACCCATCGCATAACGGCCCAGAACCGGCAGCCGGAGCACGCGCGCGTGCCAAGCCATACGGGCCGATGGATTGCGCAGCCACAAGCGCCATAATGCAAAAAGCGCTGTGAGGCTAATGGCCGTAAGCAAGCCCCAATTACGGGCAAAGTCACTAGCGGACAGCATCATGCGCGTCAACAAGGGCAAGGTCTGATGCGCCTGTGAAAATGCGCCGACCACCTGCGGCACCACATAACTGAGCAGAAAGATGACGATGCCGATGGAAACCACGGTGACGATAATGGGGTAGATAAAAGCCGTCAGCACCTTGTTCCGCAGAGCACCACGCGATTCGATGTAGTCGGCCAACCGCTCGAGCACTTGAGCAAGGTCTCCCGACTGCTCCCCGGCGTCGACCAAGGCCTGGTAAATCTCGGGGAAGTCTTTTGGATGTGCGGCTAGGGCCTCGCCCAAACGATGACCGGCTCGCACGTCGTCGCGCACCGCGGCCAAAGTCCGGGCGACGTGCCGGCGCTCGGCTTGTTCCAGCGTTGCGCGCAGCGCTGCCTCCAGTGGCAGCCTGGCAGCCAGCAAACTGGCAAGCTGGCGGGTCAGCCAGCCCAGGTCAGCATCGCTGATCCTGGCTCCGGTGTACCAGCCCGACTCTGCCCGCTTACGCGTCTCGCGCACCGCCAAGGGCAACAGACCCCGCGCGCGTAAGGCATGGCGGGCGCTGCGTTCGCTATCGGCATCGATCATGCCCCGGTCGCTTCGGCCCGCGGCATCAATCGCATCGTACTGGTATGAAGGCATGGCGTAGCTCCGTAGGCGTCAGGCGTCGCGAGTGACGCGCGCGATTTCTTCACGGGAGGTGGTGCCCTGCTGAACCCAGCGCTCGGCGTCCTGCCGCAGGCTACGCATGCCTCCCTGCTGGGCCGCGCTACGCAAGGCCTGCTCCCCTTCGTCGGCGTGGATCATGGCGCGCAAAGCATCATCCAATATAAACAATTCATGGACACCTGTCCGACCGCTATATCCGGTATGGCTGCAGGCCGGACATCCTTTTATGTTCCAAGCCGATGTACCGTCGGGTTGAGGCACCTTGCAGTGAGGACACAGCTTGCGCACCAGGCGTTGCGCAAGCACGCCTTGCAAGGTGGATGCCAGCAGGAATGGCTCCACGCCCATGTCGACAAGGCGCGTCACGGCCGAAACGGCATCGTTCGTATGTAGCGTGGCAAGAACCAAGTGTCCGGTCAACGAGGCTTGCACCGCAATCTGCGCCGTTTCCAGGTCGCGGATCTCGCCTATCATGATTATGTCGGGATCCTGGCGCAAAATCGCGCGCAAGGCAGACGCGAAAGTCAGGTTGATTCGGGTATTGACCTGAGTCTGGCCGATACCCGGAAGGTCGTATTCGATCGGATCCTCGACCGTGAGGATGTTGGTGGTGGCGGCATCGAGTCGGCCAAGCGCCGCATACAGCGTGGTGGTCTTGCCGCTGCCGGTGGGGCCGGTTACCAGGAAAATGCCGTGCGGACGACGAATCAGCGCATCGAGCCCGCCAAGCACGTCTGCAGCCATGCCCAAACGCTCAAGCTCCAGCCGCCCCACCTCTTTATCCAGCAGGCGAAGCACGGCGCGCTCGCCATGGCCGGTCGGCAGGGTCGAGACCCGGACATCAATGGGCCGTCCGCCCACCCGTAAGGCGATCCGGCCGTCCTGGGGCAAGCGTTTTTCGGCGATGTCCAAGCTGGCCATGATCTTGATGCGTGAAACCAGGGCATTATGCAGCGCGCGGCGCGGACTGACAATATCGCGCAGCGTCCCGTCGACCCGGTAGCGCACGACGGAGTGCGTCTCGAAAGGCTCAATGTGGATATCGCTGGCACCGTCGCGCGCAGCCTGGGTGAATAGTGCGTTGATCATGCGAATGATGGGTGCATCATCGCGAGTTTCAAGCAGGTCTTCGATTTCCGGCATGTCCTGCATCAGGCGATCGAGATCGATTTCGTTGGCGGCGGCATCCACGATCTCGGCAGCGTCTCCCGTCTGCGCATACGCAGCGGCCAAAAGTGTGTCCAGTTCTTGGTCGCTCACTTCCTTGACCGGCAACGGACCGTGATAGCGGCGGATTTCGTCCAGCGCCCAGGCAGGCGTGCGCTCTGAAATAATGAGCGCAACGCCGGCGGCTCCGGTTTGTATGAGGGCGCGATAAGCACGCGCCCACGTATAGGGCAAGCGGACGATCATAGATTGTCGGACGGGCCGGGCTGCGTCCGCGCGGGATTGGCCGGACGCGTCGTAGCGCTTTCCGCCGACTCGGGCGCTACAGCGTTGTTCTCCAGACCGCGCAAATCCAGCAGGCCGGTACTCGGGTCGCGATCGATGGCGGGCAACGTAGCCGTGGTCGCGTCGGGCACCAACCATGACGCTGCCCTGACGGGCAGGCCGGCCTGCGCCGCCCGCATGTAGTTGTAGCGGTCCAGCGTCAAGCCGGCGCCGTCCTGGGCGTTGCGCACGATGTGCGGGCGCAGGAAGACCATCAGGTTTGTCTTGCTGCGACCACGCTTCTGGTATTTGAACAGGTTGCCCAGCACGGGAATGTCTCCCAGCAACGGTACCGAGGTAATGCTGTCGTCGACCACTTCTTCCAGCAGGCCGCCCAGCACGATGATTTGCCCGTCGTCGACCAGCACATTGGTTTCCAGCGCGCGCTTGCGCGTGATGATGGATCCGCCCGAGGTCGCGCTCGGAAGTGTCGACGATGGATCTATGCTGCTGACCTCCTGGTACAGCGACAGCTTGACTGTTCCACCTTCCGAAATCTGCGGCCGGATCCGCAGCGTCAGGCCGATGTCTTCACGCTGCACAGTCTGGAAAGGGTTACTGGCCCCATCCCCGGTGGTGGTATAGGTGCCTGTTACGAACGGCACGGTCCGGCCGACGATAATACTGGCCTGCTCATTGTCGAGTGTCATGAGGTTAGGCGTTGAAAGAATGTTGACGCCGCCCTGCTTTTGCATGGCGCGTGCCAGCACGCCCAGATTGAGCAGTTGGGTTCCCAGCACGTCGACGGTGCCCTTGACCACTCCCAGACTCATACCCGAAGCCAGTGCGTCGATGGTGGTACCCGCAGCGGACAGATTGGTACCGATGCCGCTACCTCCCAGGTTGGATCCGCCCAAAAACGAGGTTCCGCCACTATTGATGCTATTGGCACCGGCCGACCACTGGACCCCGAATTCCGCGGCGTCTTCGGCATTGACTTCGACAATAAGGCTTTCAATCAGCACTTGCGCACGGCGTTGGTCGAGCAAGTCAATCACCTCGCGCAAGCTGCGATACAGCGGGTCCGGTGCCGAGATGATCAAGGTGTTCGTCGTGGGATCCGCTTGCACCGTCGCACCGCCAGCGGAAAAGGAGATTGGGTTCCGGTTGGTGCTTGTCATGTCCGGCATGGACGCGCCAGGGTTTGAGGTGCCCATGGCCGTGCCGCTGACAGGAGTGGAAAAAGCACCTTCCATCATCGAGGAACCGCGGTTTCCCTCAAAATCTCCGCCGGACAGAGGAGCATCGGGCTCCGTCGCCGGACCGGAGCCACCCTGCCCTGTCAGCACGCCACGAAGAACTTCGGCAAGATGGGCAGCGTGTGCATTGCGCAAGTACACCACGTGCAAATTGCCGGCACGCGACTCGGGGGTGTCAATGCGAAGGATCAGGTCCCGAGCCAGCTTCAGACGCTCGGGCGTGCTGGCTCGTACCAGCACCGAGTTACTGCGCGGGTCGGCCACAATATTCACCTGCTTGATTTGGTCGCCTCCGTTAGCTTGTAGAAGCTGCTGCGCCAATGCTGCCACGTCGAGCGCTACCCCATATTCGATGGGAATCACATCGGTGCTGATGGACGTGGGAGTGTCGATGCGGGCAATGACCTCGGCCACACGGTCCAGGTTATCGGCGTAGTCGGTAATGACCAACGTGTTGTTGCCCGCGTGCGCGGCAATGGTGTTGTTGGGCGCTACCATCGGTCGCAAGATGGGCACCAGCGCTGTGGCGCTTTCATAGCGTAGCGGAAACACCCGCGTCACCAATTCGCCGCCGCGTGCGGGCAGGCTCCTCGATACGACTGGACCGCCCTGCAGCTTGGCGTCTGCCTCGGGCACCACACGGTTGACGCCGTCCACATCAATGACCGCGAAACCCTGCATGCGTAAGGCGCCCAACAGCATGGAGTACGCCGTATCAACGTCTACCGGGACCTCGGATATCAGCGTCAACTTCCCACGTACTCGCGGATCCACCACGAAATTGCGTCCTGTAAATTGAGCCAGTGCCCGCAATACCCCGTGCAGTTCAGCGTCATTGAAGTTCAGCGTCGTTCGCTGTCCTGCCGCCGCTGGGTCGCCCGGTTGCCGGGCAGGAACTGCTTCGTCTTCGTATCTGGGGCGTTCGCGTATCGGAGACAGGGTTCGCTGTCTGGTTTGCGACGATTCGGCTTGGGTGGTGAATGGCTGCGCTCTGTGTGGCTGGCCCGAACCCACGGTTGTATATGCCACCAGCGGGGCACTGGCCGCTTGCTGGCCGGTCTCTGTGGCAGCACAGCCGCCGAGCACGGCGGCAAGCATCAACAGCGGCATGCGCAGGCGCCATTGAGCAGGGCCGGCAGACAGACGTTCGAGTGATAGATTAGAGGTGATCATGGCAACAGTTTCATAGGAAGTGGGCAGACGCTAGCGTATTTTCATGATGGTGGGGCCGTTCTGTCCTGACCGGGGGCCGATAGCATCCAGTAGGCCCTGCAAGGCGGCATGGGTGTCCCCGCTGGCCGATTCGTGAACCCATGCCTTGCCGTCGAACTGCGCCCTGCCCGCCTGCGACAGGATGCCCGTACCTTCCATCATCCAGGGCCCCTGATTGGTAGCAAGTGCTAATGCAATGCTATTGCCCGCAGCTTGGCTCAGTATCAGGGTGTATTCGCCCAATGGGCGTATGCGGGTCAGTGAGGAAGAAGCGTTACGCCATTGCGCAGACAATAGCGGGCCATTGTCCTTGGAGGCGACGGCGTTCTTTCCGAAAAAGAGTTCAGGCCAATTGATGAACAGTTCACCGCCTGGATCCAGCGTGTTGAACATGCCATGCACGGTGGTCAGCGCAGATGCGGGCAGTTGCAGCGACTGAGCCGACATGCGCAAGCCCCGCCACGAAAGTGCCAGCGTCAGCGGTCCACGCAGCCAGGCGTGGGTCAATATCAGATGTGGCCCACCCTCGACGCTCAGGCGCCACTGCAGCGGGTCGGGCAAGGTGCGTTGCAAGCCGCCAACCCCGACAGCCATCGTCGCGCTGGCTTTCCATAGGGTGCCTGAAGCGTCGGTAACCCGGACTGGAGAAGACTCAGGTATCCATGCCATCACCCAGCGGGCTGGCAGCGCCCAAAGTGCAGCGGTGCACCCAATGGCGAGCAGCAGTGCCAGCCATGTCGCCTGGACGCCGCGCCTCACGGGGCCTTCGCCTGCGGCGTCAGCGCCAACACAATGACGCCACTAAGCTGCCCCGGTCGATCACGGCCGTCCACATTGCTGCGCGCCAAGTCTACCCGGCGTGTCTGCATCTGTGCCACGAATGGCAAATTGCTCATCCACTCCATGATGCGCCCTGCGGGAGCGTTGGCGAACTGTACCTGCCACTGCATTTCCTTGGCGGAGACGCCATCCGACCTGCTCAAGACACTGACCGTCTCCAGCCCCGCCGCATCCAGGCTGACCTGTAGCGCTTGTTCTGTGTCGCCGGCAGGTATGGCGCCAGAGCGCCCGCGGGTCAGCGCATCCGCTTCAAGGATGATCGCGCCAAGTCGTGCCGTCTGGGCCTGCACCAAGGGCAACTGCTGGCGTGCAGTCTGAATGGTCTGCAATGCGGGACGTAGTGCAAGCGTCCAGAGCAGCACGGCAAGAAGCAGCAGCGCAGCGCCACGTAAAACAGCTTGCTCGCGAGAGGTTCTTCGATGCCACGCGGCGCGAATCCGGCTTGCGAGTGGCTCCAGGCGCATGCGCAATGCGTCATCGAGCTCCGTCAATCGGGTGTTGAATGTCATGGCCGCCTCGCTTGAGGCTCGGCGAGTGCAGGACGCTGCACCTTCCACACGTGGGGCCGGGTTTCATCTTTCTGAAGCACGAGTTGATGCACCGCTGCCGACTGAGCCAGCGCGGCCTCGTTGGCAGGCGGTAGATAACCTTCGGCCAATATCAGCGTGAGCACGTCGTTCTCGTAGCTCAGACTGCGAACATGACTTTGGGCAAAATCAAGGACCTTGGCCGTAGTGATCGCCAAGGACATGAAATCGTCATCGCCCGCCACACCTTGCGCAAGCCTCAGTGCATCGCGTTGATTCTGCGCTTGGCGCACGGGATCAATGACGACAGGAATTTGCGGAAAAGCCTGTACCACGGCGTGTTGCATGTTCTGCTGCAGGGTCTTCACCTCGTTGGCGAGCCGCGCTGCATACCAGTTCAAGCCCACCACCCATACCACGGTAGCCGCGGTGGACCAGTATATTGCCCTGCGCCATCTGCCGCTCGCCGAAGCTGGCCGCAATTCCTCACTTGCCAACGACCAACCCGGCAAGGGCGCCAGCCAACGCGAATCCGCGGGCAATCCCAGTGGTTCGGCAGGCCGAGGATCGTTGGCGGGCAGAGCCAGCGACTGAGGGATGAACGCCACGACATTCAAGCCGGCTTCGGCCAGCAAGGCCCATGCTTTTGCCAGCGAATGCCGTGCCACCCAAGCTACGGTCACGGTGCCGTCGGCCGCGCGAGATCCGTGTGCCACGCACAACTGGCTGATTTCAGACAAGGCCATCGGCTCGATGCTGCCGGCGACGGCCGCGCTAAGCCTTTGAGTGGACACGGGCGGGACCGTGATGTCGGCCACGACGGCATCATCAGGATGCAGAATGGCGTGGACAGCCACGGAGTCTGCCTCTGCGCCCAGTTCGGCCAGAGGCAGTTGTCCGGCGCGCGCCACGCGTCCGTCCCGATCGATCAGGACAAAGGCAATAGTCGTATCAAGCGCCAGGTCGGAGAGTAACGGCAGAGCCAGTCGCAAATGGTGTCTCATATTATTAATAGGCGGCCCAGCGGATCGATGATACGCCGTGTTCGCTTCGGTGCAGCAGTGCTCTGAGGCCGACCATCGTATCACCAACCGTAACTTCACCGGTTGCGCGAAACCAATTGCTGTTGACACTGATGCGCCGCCCAGCATCCGGTTTCCGGCTACGCAGGCGGTTGACGAAGTCCGCTCGATTGGCAAACCAAAGGCCTCTGTCCCGTTGAACGATCAGGTCCCGTGCGCCCGCCAGCCCGAGTTCATCGACGACGGCGCCAAGCACTTCGGCCGTAGCGGTGTTGGCGTTGACCGTGGTGGCGATCGGCAAGACAGTAATATAGGGTTGCAAGGTCTCGATGGCATGCGAAGTCATGCCTTGCAGCACACGCAAATCGTTGATGCCTCTCAGCCCCACCGCGCGGGGGCCGGCCGCTTTGCCAAATTGAGCGTCCGCTACTCGTTGCGCGATGATCGCGGCCAATGAAGAATCAATGCCCAGCCATTCGAACAGGCGTTCCAGCGCCAGGACCTCTAATGGATTGATCTGGGCGTTCTCGGCCAGGTTCCGCAAATTGTATTTGCCTTGTTCGTCTTCAATCTGTCCCGAAAACAATGCGCCCTCGGGATTGTCGGCAGCACCGACCGGCAGACCGATAATGGGACGGGCCCAGATTCCGTCAAGGCGGGTGGATGGACTGCTCCCGGCATCCATTTGCAGCACGACGCGCGACCAGTCCAGGCCGCCCCTCAACATCCAGACCGCCTGACTTCGGTCGCCTTCGGAAATGAGGATATTTGCCAGCAAGCCTTGGCGCTCGATGATGGAGGTGGCCATCGCCGATGCGGCGACGACGACCACCAAGGCGGCGATAACGGCCATGCCGCGTTGGCGAAGTGCTCTCTGCGGACTCATGGCAGCAGCACCACCTTGCGGTAGGGCTTGTCGCTGGCTGGTCCCTCGCGGTATAAGGCAATCTCGAGGCCGATCATGCCAGCGCCGCCACCACGGTTGGCTGGATTAGCCGCCTGGTCTTGCTGCGGTGCGATCCAGCCCTGATTTGCTTTCCATACCTTGACGGTCATTGCGCGAACCTGCTCCAGCACAATGACGCTTTTTTCGGCCGCCGGTAAGGGTAAAAGATGGGAAGGTGCGCCGGCCGCCCGAAATAAGCGGCCATCTTTGAGATACCAGCGCAATTGTTGCCACCTTCCGTCACCGGCGTCGCGCACCAAGCCTAAACCCGTACTGGCATTCCAGACAATACCGGGTGGCAGTTGAGTATTAGCCTGCGTTTCGGCAACCCCGGTCGCCGTCGGACCCGGCAAAATATCGGGTCCGGCATGCAGCAAGATGTCTCGCTCGATCTGACTCAGCGCGCGCAACAGCGACAGGGTTTCTTCTGCACGATCATCAAGTCGTTCGCCTGTGTGCTGTACCGCTTCGAGGCCGCGCCAGGATATAAGGCTGACCAGCGCCATCAGTGTAAGCGCAACCAGTACTTCTATAAGTGTGAAACCTTGCTGCGTGTCATGCGGGTTCATCATCGCAGCTCCGACATCAGGCCATCAAGCTGGGCCAATACCGCCCCTTTGCCGAGGCTGACACGGACTGTAACTCGCCGGAAACTCGGGTTCGGCGTAGCTTGCACCACTTGTTCGCAATCAAGCGCCAGCGTACCTTGCGGGCATGGCTGAGTGCGCCGGCCAAGCACCGGCAAGACGGCTTGCAGACGCATTTCCGCCAAAAAATTCTGTGCCGCTTGCTGCGCGAGGCTTCGTTCCTGCATGTTGCGCACGCCATTGACTCCTACGCTCAATGCTCGCACACAGGCCGCCAGCGCGACGCCGGCAATGGCGAGCGCGATCAGGACTTCGATCAGCGTAAAGCCACGCTGGCGGCTATGGTCGGTCATGGACCCACCACGAAGCGCCCGTTACCCAGGCGCGATAACCGAACCACGTTGTCGCCTGCTTTGAGCTCCATCAGGAAGGGGCCGGGTATCCAGTCGGCGCCGAACACGATGCCACTATCAGGTTCGATGCGTATCACCATCGCATCGGACGTAATCCATTCGCGTGGACGCAAGGCGGTGTCGGCGCCAATGGCCGTGTCACTGACAGGCTGCGCACGCGCCGCCATTCGAGCCGGTAGCATCAGGCGTCGCGGCAAGCGAGAAAAATGATAACCGCCGTCATTGTATGACCAGACAATGGGCTGGCCGCTAGTCCGGGCCTCAGCCTGCGCGGTGGCAAATAAATGTGTCAACCTAAGTGCGTCCTGGCGCAGTGCACGGGCGCTATCGTCACCAAATGCCGAGACACCGGCCAGGGTAGTCGCTATACCGATGATGACCAGAACGATCATCATTTCGAGCAGCGTAAAGCCGTCCTGACGGCTAGCGGGTCCAGGAACCAATGTCGGCATCAGCGCCTTCGCCCCCGGGTTTCCCATCGGCGCCCAATGAAAACACGTCGATTTCGCCATGCACACCGGGATTCAAGTACTGATAAGGTGTACTCCACGGGTCGTGAGGGAGGCGATCCATATACCGCGAACCCTTTCCTTGTTCGGCTACGAAGGCTTCAAGACCCTCGGTGGACGACGGATAGCGGCCATGATCCAGCCTGTATAGTTTCAGCGCTTGCATGATGGCACCGATGTCCTGCTTGGCGGCGATGGCGCGCGCCTGATCGGGACGATCCATGACGTTGGGTACGACCAATGCGGCAAGCACTCCCATGATGACCACCACCACCATGATCTCTATGAGTGAAAAGCCTTGCTGGTGCCCGGACTTGCGAGCGCTGGCTTTGCGTAGATGAAAATTGCCTGTCATTGAGATCGGCCGATATTCCGGAAGAAGGAGTTTGATTCAATCGGATACATTGAGTTGGGATAGATCTTACCCGATAAAGGACTCGTCGATAATTTTGGCGACAGCGAAAGACAAGCGTCTTATTTTTTTTTAAGGCATGATTCGACCGTTGACCAATTTTGTCCAAGATCATGATCTCACGCATTATTACCCTGGCGGCATGGCCGAATCGTCGCCCTCTCATTGTGCAGTCGCTGGCCATGTTGGCCACGGCGGCGGGCATTGGCCTGTGGAGCGCGCTGCTGCTCGCCCCCCAGCCAACAGTAGCGCCCCCCCTTCTAGCCTCTGGTCCAGCGCCGGGTGAGAACATCTCTCCCCTGGTCAATTGGTTTGGTGGCGGCAGTGCCCGCCTGCGCGTTGCGGTCCTGGGTTTGCTCTCTGCCGGTCAACGCGGCACGGCCCTGCTTTCGATTAACGGTGGGCCGCCCAAAGCCTACAGCGTGGGACACACCTTGGCCCAGGGCGTCACCCTTTCGGCCGTGCTGCCCCATGGGATCTCGATAGACCAGGACGGTATTATCGAAGAGATCCAGATACTCGGCCGGGCCGCGCCGCCCGCGGGTTTCGTTCATGCCAGCCCTTCGCGCACATCCGGACAATAGCCCGCCGGCCCCATCGACTAACGTGGGCCGTGCTTATTACTACAGCCGCAGCAGAGCGGCAATGCCCGCTATCACCAGGTACGGGCCAAAACTGAACGATTCACCTGCTTTCATGCGACCGGCCATGCGCCGCAGCAGGGCAATTGCTAACGCCAGCGACGATGAGGTCAACACTATTAAAGGCAGTGGCGCCCAGCCCAACCACGCACCCAACGCAGCCAGCAACTTAAAGTCGCCTCGGCCCATCCCTTGGCGGCCGGTCAGCAGTAAGAAGAAGGCGCAAATGACCCAGAGCGCTAGATAGCCTGCCGTGGCACCCACCACGGCGTCGGCCAGCATGGAAAAGGTGCCATCCAAATTCACGAGCAAGCCCAGCCACAATAAGGGGATGGTCAACATGTCCGGCAGAAAGCCCGATTCGGCATCGATCCAGGCCAGCGCAAGAAGAACAACGACATAGACAATGGCAGCGGCCGTGGCAGGTGTTGCGCCAAATCGCCAGGCACACAAGATAGCCAGAATCGGGGCGGCCACCCAAAAACCCAAGCGATAACGTCGATGGGTCATTGAGGGTTGCTGTGGTAATTGGGCATCCAGGGCCCGGGGCAAACGGTAAGCGGCGCGGCTTAGGGGCGTCGACAGAACCAACGCAAACGCCACCGCCGCCAGCACGACAGCAGCCGGCCCAAGATCCCAAGTTGTCCACATGCCCATCATCATGTCCTTGTCTTGCAGCATTATCTCAGTGACCTGCACGATAAATACTGTTACGATTTTATCCAATCCTCACAATGCGTGTGGGTGACCGAATTTATAGACAATATAAAAGCTCGATTGCGCTGCATTCGGGGGGGTCTGGCAACACACGGAGGATACCTTGAACAGAACAATCCCAGCTTTGCTTGCAGCGATATTATCCGTCTTTATACTGGCTTCATGCGACAGCAGCGGCGGCGAGGTGGCATCCGATAAAGGGCCACAACCGCCGAATATTCTTTTTGTCGTCCTCGACGACTTGGGTGTCGACCAATTGTCGGCATTTGGCTACGGTGGGCTCATCCCCTCGCAGGTGCCCAGAACGCCGAACATAGACGCCATCGCCCATGTCGGCGTACGCTTCCGAAACGCATGGTCCATGCCCACGTGCACGCCGAGTCGAGCCACATTCTTTCAAGGGCGTTATCCCTTCCGTACCGATGTCAAAAATGCCATCGTTGCATCTGACCTGGCCAATTCGCAGGTATCCCCCTTTGAAATCACGACACCCAAGCTCCTGAAGGAAAAAGGATACGTGAATGCCGTCATCGGCAAGATGCACCTATCGGGCTCCAACCTCAATCCGGCGAACAATCCGTTTGGAGACGGCGTGATGCACGAACTTGGGTGGGACTACTTCGAAGGCTACCTCGACGGCGGTCCCTATCCAATCGATAAAACGGCGGGGGGCGCCAACCATGTAAGCGGAGCCGTTTATGGCTGCGGCTTCGTGCCCAACGTCAACAACGATCCAACCCATGGAGCCGACAGCGGCGCCTGCTATAAGCCCAATGGCAGCTGCACGGCAATCTCCACCGCCAGCACGGCAACACCAGGCCTCGCCTGCCTCGAAGGCGGCGGGATCTTCGATCCGGGACAGTCGTGCCGCGCATCCGTGCCCGCCTATCTGGATTTCAACTTGCAGAACGGCTATTACACCAGCGAGTTGATCATTAACCAGCCGGATGGCGGGGTGGAGGTCTTGCCGCCTTCCGATGCACGCAGCCGCGGTTATCGCAGCACCCTGGAAACCGATCGAGCGGTCGCCTGGGTGAAGCAACAGAAGCTCGGTCAGCCCTGGATGCTCAGTGTAGGCTACTCAGCCATCCATACGCCGCTTCAGCCGCCGCCGGCCTCTCTTCTGCCTGGCGATGCGCTCAAGATCGGCGCTTATACATGCTCCTCCGACTTGCAGGAACAGCGGCAGCTTACCAACCACATGCTCGAGGCCATGGACAAAGAGATAGGCCGCTTGCTGGTCGAGACCGGCATTGCCCGTTATGCCAAGGACGGCACATTGGATTACCGCCCCGAGAACAGCAACACGGTGGTGGTGGTCATGGCCGACAATGGCACCTATGGTCCCAGCGTGAAGTTGCCCTTCAATCTGACCCGCGCCAAGGGCTTTCCTTATCAGTCAGGCGTCTGGGTGCCCTTGATCGTGGCTGGCCCGATGGTCAAGGAACCCGGCCGAGAGGTTCCGCACATGGTGAGCTCCGTCGATATGTACAGCCTGTTCAGCGAGCTGGCCGGTATCGATCTACAGAAGACGCTGCCGGAATCACTGCAGGTCGATGCCAAGCCCGTGCTGGCGTACTTGACCGAACCTGGCCGGGAAAGCATACGCGACACCAACTATACCGAGACGGGAACCAACATTGCTTCGAGCAATGCCAGCGCGCCGCCGCCTTGCGTCATCCCGACATCCAATATGTGCGTGCAAGTCTTTCCCCAGAAAGGAATCTGTGAAGACCAAAGCGGAACCTGGTATGGGCCGGGCGGAGTGGCCGGCCCCCAGGGATTAGGCTCGTGCTGCGCTGTCAATGATTATTTGGTTGCCCAGGGTGAATCACCGGTCGATATCTTGCCCAATTCGCAAAAAGCCATTCGCAACGACTTCTACAAATTGGTGCGCATCGATCGCCTGAACTGCGCCAGCCAGCAAATTGAATCAGCCGATGAGTTTTATCAGGTCGACCAGGCCGCACCGTTGCCCAAACTGGATAATGCGCTCAGCAATCTGCTGGCTCTGCCCAACATGACACCTGAAGCACAGCAAAACTACGCAGCGCTTCAGAGTAAATTAAGCGCGCTTCTCGACAGCCGAACCGTCTGCCCGGGCGACGGCAACCTGGATCTGATGGTGGATGACGCAGACATTGAAAACTGGAAGCACTACAGCACCCTGAACGGCGGACGATCCAGTTGGTACGACTTCAATCACGATGGCCTGACAAATGAAGCCGACCGGTCCGTCATCGAGCAGAACATGGGCAAGGATTGCCGGCCTAGCTCGTAGGCCGACGCACCGCGCTTCTAGGGGGAGATCGGTAACCGGCAGCGGCGGCTCTTAAGAAGCCGCTTGAGCCGCCGGTGCGGGCGCGTCCTTGACTAGCCGGAATCCCACATGCGACATGGGACTGTATGGATCGGAGCCCCGCCGCGCACTGGGACGGTATGACAGGCAATAGCTCTCGTTGCAAAGAAACGAGCCGCCTCGTATGACGCGCTTTGGCGCATTGGCGGGCACACCCGGATCGGATGGATCAAATGCTTTTTCCGGGCCACGCGGGTCGGCGACCGGACCTTTGGCGCCCGCCTGCTTGCTGAAATAATCGGCGCCATACCAGTCGGCTACCCATTGCCAGGCGTTGCCGGTCATATCATAAAGGCCGTAGCCGTTGGGCGGGAAGGTTCGGGCCGGCAGAGTACCCTCGGCGCCGCCGGCTTTGGGGCTGACCACTGGGAAAGTGCCTAGTTTGCTGTCCCAGTAGTTGGCCATCGGCTTGCCGTCCGGCATGAGCTCGTCGCCCCACACATAGGTCGCCTGTTCCAGCCCGCCGCGTGCGGCATACTCCCATTCCGCTTCAGTCGGCAAGCGCTTGCCCACCCACTTGGCGTACGCCAGCACGTCTTCATAGCTGACCTGTACGACGGGATGGTCGCCCCTGCCTTCGATGGAACTGCCAGGTCCTTGCGGATGGCGCCAATTTGCACCGGGCACATACCGCCACCACTGCGAGTAATCGCTTAAATCGACCTGACGGTCGGTACCAACGAAGACCATGGCTCCGGGCACCAATACCTCGTCCGGTGGCGCTGGGATGCCGGGTGGCAGCTGGACGCGGATCGTCTCCCAGTCGGGCTTTCTTTCAGCAGTCGTGACATAGCTGGCTTGCCGCACGAACTCGGCGAATTGATCGTTGGTGACATGGGCAATGTCAATCCAGAAGCCCCCCACCCTTACCGCATGGGCCGGCCGCTCGTTGGCCTGTGCCAGCTTGCTGTCGCTGCCCATCTGGAAAGAACCGGAAGGCACCCATGCCATGTCTGCAGGCGTAGAGACGCCATCTCCGATGACCACGATCGGTTCGGCCAGCGCTGTTGAAGACGGACTTTGCCACACTGCGGCAACTGCAGCCGCAAGGACGCCAAGCGCTGCGACCGAGCCCCATAGCCATTTGCGATGGGAAGCGTCAATAGACAGCATGAGTGCGTTCGCAGGTCTTGCCCAGATTCGCCTGGATGATCGTTTCGTCGCGGTTGTCCGTCTTGCCGTCTCGGAATTCTCCGGTCACAAAGTCATAAACGCTGGACATGCCCCAGGCATGAGCGATCCGTGCCCAATTACCGAGGTCTTCACCATTGACCACCCCGTCCATGTTGCCATCGCCCGGGCATTCCGGTTCGGAGGCCAGGATATCTTCAAGCTTGGTGCGCAACTCGTTGTAGACGGCGAGCGTTTCAGCATTCGCGCCTGGCAACAAGTCGCGATCCGCAGTGTCCAACAGCGGCGTGGGTGCGGCCTGATTGATCTCGTACAACCCATCGACGATTTCCATAGCGAAACTGTCCGTCGCCGGCACGTAGTCCTCGCTTGAATTGCGTACCAGCTTATAGCGGTCATTGCGGATGGCCACGGATGATTCGGGCACGAGGTTCAGCAGCGAATCGCCGTTCTTGTACCGCGCCTGGTTTACTGCGGCGCATGACAGGTACCCATCGCCATCGGGATTGGCCAGCACCGAGGAGTCGGTGTGACCGGCCCCCCACCATACACCTTGGTTGTCTTGGCAAACACTTTTGGAGGTCGGGATAACCGTGCACGCTGTGCTGATGACACAAGGCCCGTTCCGTCCGCCGTTGGCTTGCTCGTTCAAGCCGCCCATGGTGAAATTGATGGTACGCAGGCTACCCTGGCCGGAATCGGTCAGGTAGGGCAAAATGCCCACCGAATCGACGGTCCGGGGAACTTCTTTATGAACGTCGAGGCCGGCCAACTCTCCAAAAAATTGAAACAAGTCGACAGTATTGACCATGTGATCGACTTCCCGGTCTGGCTGGACAACCTGTGGGCCCGCGATGATCAGCGGATCCCATACACCTGTCTGATAGGCGGTGCCCTTGGCCCGCGTAAGGTCGAAAGGAAGCTTCACCGCAGCGGCTAATGAGCCGTTGTCGCCAACGATCACGATGACAGTATTCGTTGCTTTGGGGTCGTAGTCGAGGCTGCCATCCTGGCCGCGCTTGGCCAAGCCGGTTTCAACCAGAAGCCTGCCGAACTCGGTATCCAGGGCTTCCGTCATGCGGTCCTGAATAAGCCGCGTATCAAGAGTGCTGTCGGTGCAAGTAAGATGATCGAGCGGGCCGACGTGTCCTGCAAGCAGCTTTTTCGGAGGTTGTTGCCATGGCGTATGGGCAGCGCTGTAGCTGACCGTGGCCATCCAGGCCCTATCCGATGGCCGGGACTTGATCCAGTCGATCGCGGCATCGGTTTCGATAGTCGTGCGGTAACCGCGTGCGCGGGCGTCGGTCAGCGGCACCACCTCTACATCGCCATTTTCGATGCTGACAAGGGGCGACACGTAATAGCCGTTCTGGCGTGTGAAATCGAGCGAGGCTGGTGGAATGCCGCAGGTGGCGTCGGGGACCAGGATGCCACCCGAAGCCAGGCACTGCAAACCAGCCGCGTCCTGATCGGGTGATGTGCGGGTAATGACCGAGCAACTGTTGTCGGGCTGATAGCAGGCGCCCGTCCTCGCGCCGCCCTTGGCCAATTCACCCGGAATGAAGCCGCACATATGCGAATTAGTAGGTGCCGCGCCCCCTGCCGACGTGTCGATAGACCCGGGCAGTCCCCCCACCCAGCCGTAAAAGCGGTCCCAGCCAAGCGTGCTGGGCGTTGCGTTCTCTGCTTCGTTATTTTCGGGGCCGGCCAGGTGAAACTTGCCGAACATGGCACTTTCGTAATTGGCCTTCTTGAGCAACTTGGGGGTGGTCATGTCGTAAGGCGACAGTTGAGACGTAGCCAGATCGTTGGGTCCGATGGCTTGATTGATGCCGGTGCGCACCGGATAGCGGCCCACGAAAAAGGCGGCTCGGCCAGGCGAGCATTCGGGCATGGACCACGTATTGCGGAAGCGAACCCCGGCATGGGCGACGGCATTTATATTTGGCAGATCGGGCCCGATGGTCCCGCCATAGCCGAAGACCTTCATCTGATCGATGCCAACGTCATCCATGATGACAAAAAGAATATTCGGGCCCTGCGGGCCTCGAGCAGAGTCCTGCGAGGAGCCGCTGCCGCTGTTGCACCCGGTAAGAACCAGCGCGGTCAAGCCCGCGGTAAATAAGGCCGGAATCGTCTTGTTCAAATTTGTCTCCAATGCAGCCACAATGCCGCAGCATGTTCCGCCACCACTTTCAAGTGCTCGAAATCGTAACAGACTTCCATGGAATGCAACAGTTAAATCAGAACCGCCAACGCATCGACAACTGTCCTTCCAACGCCTTATAGCCATTGCCCAGCCGGCCACCCAGGTCGATGCCCGTAGAAAAGCGTTCGCTGCGCTTCCAGTCCACCCCTACGCGCAGGGCGAGGCTGTCGCGCGGCAACACGGCGTTGGTGCTTTCGAAAGCAGCCGCCGGCCACGCCGCGAACCGCGCCGTTTGCGTCACATTCCGGTTCAGCCACTCATGCTCCCAGCTCGCCTGGGCGTGCGCCCTGACTTCACCTTGTGATTGCAATGGCAGCATCATGCTGGCACCCATCCCGATGCTGGAGCGCAGCGCGTCGATACGCTGGCTGTCCAGGTACAGGCGCGTGGCGGCTGCGCCCGACTCATCGACGCCTGGGCGCGATACCCGTGCGTAGTTAAGTGACGCAAAGGGACCTGCCGACAATGTCGGGCTAAGGCGCCATCGATAGCCACCGCCTGCCTGCACCGAAGCGCTATGGCCGGTCCAGTCGGCCGAATGTGCGGCGTAATAGTCGCCGACTGCCACGTGACGGTCCATGGAGCCCTCTTCGATGCCGAACCGGACGCCGCCATAGGCATAGGGGCCCGCGAACGCGTCAGGCTGGTATCGAACTTGCGCGCCCAGGCCGAAGGCGGTGCTTTCCCCTTTGCCCCACTGCGGCGCCTTGAGTCTCACGGACTGATCGGCGATATCCAGGTGGACACCCACGAAAGTGTCCGGCTGCGCGTTCAGGCGCCGACCGCCACCGATGACAACGCCGTAGGTGGAGGCGTCGTAACCTACGATCGAATCGCGGGCGTCTTGCCTGCCCTCGCCGCCAAAGGCAACGGCAAATCCCTTCCAGTCTGAACCGCTATTGCCCAAGCCTTCGCCAAAGCCGCGCAAGGCGGTATCCATCACATCGCGTTCGCGCTGCAACGATGCGGCAAAGCCTGCGCTATAGCCAGCCGGCGACACTAGAGACAAGCTGCGGCCGACCTCGCTGCCATCCGGCGCCGAGAAGTCCAGCGTACGGAAAAAGGACTGCGCATCTGATGGAGCGTGCCCGGCGACCTGCTGCAGCGCCTGACCCGCCGCCCGCTCATTGTCATCCTGGCCATACTGGCTGTAAGCATCGGCGGCACGATGAGCCTCCAGCAGGTAGCGTTGCCCGCCCAATGCCGTCGCGCTGAAGTCCAGGGTCGGGGATGTGGACGCGAATGCAACAATACCGAATTCACCGCGTTGTACGGCCGCGTCGACCACGCTGCCCGTCTGTACGGTCCAGGCGCTGCTGTACCAATCTGCCATCGGGGTAAGCTGGAGCGTGCCGGCGAGATCTGCAGTGCCGCTGACGGCCACTACATCGTGCGCACCGCTAGCCATGAACTCCGCTGCCAGCCTACCGGAAGACGTCTGCGCGTAATCACCGTCGACGGTCATGCGTCCAATGGAGTTGCCGGGAGCAAGCGTGCCATGGTTTGAAAACCTGGTGCCTGGCGCCATGCCAAACGTCGACGTGCCCGACAATGTTGCGCCATCGCGAACAGCCGCCCCATGCACCTGGTGCATACCACTCAGACGCGTCTCACCGCCCTCGAAAGACAGCGTCAAGTTGTCCTTCCCGCTGATATTGCCGGCGTAGGCAAAGCGAAAATCGGAATCCGCAACGCCTGTCGCCCGGCCTTGCTCGTCTGCGCGTTGGCCGAAAGAGACGGTGGTCAAGCGCAGGTCGCCGGCCGCATCGCGCTCGGCGTAGCGGGACACGATGTCACCGTCGACTCGTGCACCCTGCATCAAATTGATGCTGCCCACATGGGCGTTGGCGGAAATGTAGATGGCCGCCTCGCGTCCCGCCACACGGCCGCTGATGTCTGCCTGGCGTACGAGTGGACCTTGCAGCTCCGGCAGCAAATCGAAGGGCTGGCCATGAAGTGTACGGATGTATGACCCGCGGGACTCAACCTCGTTGCTCAGGCCGTTGTCGCCGAAGTCAAAGCGCAGTCCCACACCTCGCGTGCCCTGCGCTTCCACATCGCCGCGCTGCACCAGCACATGATCCTTGCCGTAGGCGAACATGACGCCCTGGCCGTCCAGGCCATTTGCATGCACACGCACTCCGGGGTCGATGATAAGCGTGTTGCCTTCGCCGTCCACCCTTATTCCAGCGCCGCCCGCACCCGCGGCCAACAAGTCGCCGACCTGGCGAATCCGGTTGTGACTGCCATAAACGTGCAGGCCAAGTCCAAGGGATGCGCGGTTGTACTGGCCATGCAGATATTGCGTGCCTTCTGCATTTCGTGCAAAGAAGCCTCGATCATTGACGATATCCAAGCCACTTCCGTATACCGAGCGCCCGAAGAAGTTTCGACGATCTATCGTGTAGCCTATGTCCTGCAGGACAGCAAGCTCAGCCTCCGTGAACGCCGTGTAACTGCGGTAGTTCTGGTGGCTCATCGTGCTGTTGTTGAGCTCGAGATGGCTCATATTGTTATTGTCCACGCCCGTTTCGCCGCCGACCTCATAGAGCATGGTGACAGGTACACCGGGCAATCCACCGTCCAGCGCCTCAAGAATATTTGGGCCAACCAGTATGCCTCGGTCGCTGCGCACATCGAATGCGGCGGGATCATAGGCGTTGTCGCAGCCCTCACACAGTATGGCCTGATTCGGCCTGGCCGGATTACCGTTGTCGTCGACCATCAAAGGCGCCATACCGGTAAGCACGTCCGCAAATTGAGGTGTGAAGGGGCCCTCCGCGTCGTCAGCCCCGCCCAGGATGCCCAGACCATGGGCAAGCTCGTGAATTGCGGTTGAAACCAAGTCGTCCTTTCCAGACAGCGGAATCTGCGTAAGCGCGGATGTGATCGGGTAACCGGATGGGCCTAGGCCAAAGTAACCATGTGCGCCGACATTCAGATCGTCTTCGTCAACAGGAAGTCCTTGCAAACTCTGTTGAAGGAGTGTCTTGGTGCCGGCATCACCGTTCTCCAGCGGTGAACCGCCAAAGGCGTTGCCAGGAGTGTCGTCCGTACCGATATTCACAATCGTCGGCTGCGCGCTGTCACCCATGGGCTGTATCACTTCCGCCCAGTATTTCAAACCGGTGACGATCTGCTCCTGCAAATGCGGCTGCCACGCCCAAACCGACTCCTGCGACTCATCGCCTTCCTCGATGTAGGGTCCATCCTCCACGTCGAAGAAACGCGCCTCAAATACTATCCTTCCCGCCGGGTTTTCAATACTTCGGTATTCAATGGCCGAGGATGGGGAAGCCCCGAGTAACAACACCAATGCAAAAGGGGCAATTGTCTTCATCTTGTGTGAGATACCAAAGGGAAATAGTCAGGGACGCAAATGCCACCACACTGCCTATTGCAATGAGTAACAAATCGTATTAGGCCTAAACTTTATCACACAGCCCCCGCATGGGACACGAGCACACTGGCCGCCGAGCGCGGTCGGAAACTGATGACGTACTCGCATAACGCGGCAGATATTTCCGACGGCCAATTGCCCTGCACATTGAGGCGCTAAACGCGAGATGGGTACGGCAGGGGCGCAAAAGAAACCGCCGCCAGCGGCACAAGGGCGGTGGCGGCGATGCGTGAACCTGTTGGATCAGGACGTGATTCGTGTTGCCTTAACTCTTGTTGGAACCGCTGGACGAACCGGTTTTGTTACCCGAGCTTCCTGCGGGCTGTCCAGCACCGCCCATCGAGTTGCTGCCGCCGGTGCTGTCGGCGCCCTGTCCTTCTGAGCCAGTGCCACCGCCCCCCGCCCTCATTTCCGCAGAGATTTGCCGGCTCATGCCTCCGGGGGTTTGTTGCCCGAATGAACCTTCCCGCTCGACGCGAATACGGTTATCGACGTCTTGCACGCCCATGCAGTCGTCGGCCCGATCTTCAATGGCATGTTTTGTGCGCCTGTCCTGGACGGTACCCTCAAGGGTGACCTTGCCGTCGGCTACGCTGACCGATACGTCGCTTACGTCCAGACCACTGTGGCTTAGCTGTTCGCAGATGTCTTCGCGCAGGCGTTCATCAGAGCGTTTGTAGCCTTTGGGTGTATGTCGCTGGCGCCCGGACTGCCAACCCATTCCTTGGCCTTGCCCCTGGCCACTGCGCCCTTGGCCGCGTTGCCAATCCGATTCGCCGCCTTCCGACGAGCCAAAGCCTCGACCGCCCAGGCCCCCACCGTAGCCGCCGTAACCTTGTTCGCGTTCGTATCCGCCACCGCCACGGCCTCCATAGCCGCCTTGTTCGTATGGCCAGTTTTCAAAGTTGCTTTGATGGCTGCCATAGTTCGATTCTCGGCCGCCACGGCCTTCGTTCTGACCGCCACCGCCATAACGTCCCTGGCCACCGCTGTAGTTCTGACCCCCGCCTCCATAACGGTCGTCATGAGCAGTGCGTTGTCCACGTCCATGGCTGCCCTCCCGGTTTGCGTACTGCTCACCATTGTCGAAGTCCCGACCGCTATCAAAATCGCGGCCTTGGCTCAGGGTACCCATGAATTGGTCGGAGCGCTCGTATCCGCCTTCATAGCGAGGGGCGTCGTCGTAGTGCTGGCCCCGCTCACGGTAACCGCCGCCCTGTCCGCCGCCACCCGACCTCCCCTGCCTGCCATCCTCTTCATTCCGATCGCCTGCACTACGATCGCTGCCATATCGGCGCTGATTGTCGTTACGCATCTTGCTTTCTCCTTAGCTGAATGTTCCGTATACCGGATGGTTGCCCATCACTGCTTTGAGAACAAAATGCAGCAAGCCGCGTACCGGAGCGCCGGCGCCGTGCGAAGCCCTGAGCGTGCCCTTGTTACTGGCCCAGCATGCGACGCAGTGTTTGATCACGCCTGACGAAGTGATGGAATAGCGCCGCGGCAATATGGCCCACTACCAGTACTACGAAAATCCACGCGATCGGCGAATGCAGGTTTCCGATCGCGCCAAGCCAAGGTATTTCCACCTCGGTTTTTGTGACGATATCGACGCCGAAGACGGTAAGTCCGTAGCCGCCTCCGAGCATTGCCGCGAGGCCGGTAAGCGGCATGAGGAACATACAGGCATACAACAAAAAATGCCCCAGCCTGACCATTGCCGGGGAGGCCTCGGGTTGCGGTCGATGCGGGCGTTGTCGCATTGCCCATCCTAAGCGTACGATCGCCAATGCGAATATAAGGACGCCAATGGATATGTGCCACGGGACGATGGTTTGGCCAATCCAGTGCTCGCCATCGCGTATTCGGTCCCCAAGCTTCAGGAACTGAAGCAGAATCAGCAAGCCCATTCCCCAGTGTAGAAAACGTGTTGTGCCGCCGTAGTGGCTGGGTGAGTCGTTGCGCATGGCTTGCTCCAGTATGGTTCGGTCATGAAATGATGCTGGTAAAAAATGAGGAATACCAATTCTTAAATTTAGCTTAACACGGGGGTATTACGGTAAATGATGGCGTTGGCGAATAACACTGACCGCCTGTGTTGCTGCGTGAGAATGTGTGCAATACTTAAATCGCAACTCAACAAACACTTAGCTACGTGCGCTGGTTGAACAGGGGTGAAGCCACATGGACTATCTGATACAGCTTGCCGTCAATCCCACCGCCTGGGTGGCTTTGGCCACTCTTATTGCAATGGAAGTCGTGCTGGGTATCGACAACCTCATTTTCATATCGATTCTTACCAATAAACTTCCCGAAGCCCAGCGAACGAAGGCACGGCGAATAGGTATCGGCCTCGCATTGATTTTGCGCTTGGGTCTTTTGGGTACAGTCGCCTGGATCGTGCAGCTTACCGAGCCGGTCATCCACCTGTTCGATCAAGGCTTTTCGTGGAAAGACATGATCCTGATCGCCGGCGGTCTATTCCTCCTATGGAAGGCGACCAAGGAGATCCATCATAGTGTCGATCCCCCGCCTGAAGGCGACATGTTCGAAGGAAAGAACGCCGGAAAGGCTGTGTCGATGTCCTTTTCGGCTGCCATCGTGCAAATCCTGTTGCTCGATCTGGTTTTTTCTGTCGACAGCATCATCACGGCCGTGGGAATGACCGAGCACATACCGATCATGGTGATCGCAGTCGTGGTTGCGGTAACGGTGATGCTGCTTGCCGCCAACCCGTTAGCCGAGTTCATCAACCACAATCCTACTGTGGTGATGTTGGCACTGGGCTTTCTGATCATGATAGGCATGACTTTGATTGCCGAAGGCTTCGGCGCGCATGTACCCAAGGGATACATCTACGCAGCCATGGCATTCTCGGCGGCCGTTGAAGGCCTGAACATGATGGCGCGAAGATCGAAGCGAAAGTCGCGGCGACCACACTAAGGTACGCCTACAGTAACAAAGGCGCGGCCTAAGCACAGGCCGGCAGCAGCAATACAGGTATCGTCTCCCAAACCACCGCGACGCCGGACAGCAGGCTTAGCGCACCGGCAAGCCACGGCAGGAATCCTGGATTTTCCATAGGCGGCATGCGTGTGCGCTGGCGCAAATAGACCAGCGCCATCGCGACAAGCGCCAGCAGGCTCGCGGCGATGATGATCCATGAAGACACCGGAATGCCGGCCCAGGTGCCGTGCAGCGCCGGCCGCGCGCACGCTATGCCGTTGACGGTATAAATGGACAGGTAGTGCGCCGCCCAAATGATAGGGCCGGCAAGCATGGACAGGAATGTGCGCGAGAAGCGGCTCTGCATGGCGTTCACCCGACCAGACGCGGAAAGCCGTGGACCACCCCAAGCCCGAGCAAGCCCTGTGCGACCGCGTAATACCAGAAAATCATGGTGTTATCGAAGCAGGCAGGCCGCTCCGGCGACAATCTGCCTGCCAACGAACGCGCTACGGTAAATACACCCATATAGCTCAGCACGATCACAAACAGGCCCTGTAATCCGACCAAGGCATAGACGGACGCGGCATAGCCACTGTCCTGCGGCCGCAGGCCGGTGAGCCAATGCCCGTAGCCTTCGAGGGCTATCGCTGTGATCAGCATCAGGATGGCGGCCGGCAGGCCCACGCGAAGCAGCCTTTGCCGATCCCGCCTTAGCCGGCGACCCATCCATGCAACAAGCACGCCGCTGCCCAGCAACAGGCAGGCAGACAGCGCCGGCAACGTCATCGCCGGAAGTTGCGGCGATGCCAGCCATACCTCGGGAGACGTCGTCCACAAGAACAAATAGGCAAACAGCAAGGAGCTGAAGATGCTGGCGCAAACCATCACCAGGACAATCATTGCCCACCAGGAATGGGAAGCGCTGCCGCTACAAGATACCGGCAGACGCAGCCCGCCGCCAATGTCGACCGGAGGGTGCCGGGGACCCGCGTCAGCATCCCATAACCAGCGCCATATCATTGCCAGGGCAAGGAAGCCGCATGCGGCGGCCAGTGCGACCAACTTGAAGGTCAGGAGCAGGAAAAACCCAGCCGTGCCCAGCGCGGCAAGAAGAGGCGACCAGCCTGGACCCGGAAGCTCGAGCACGTACTCGGGGCGTGCATCGATCGCACTGGTAACAAGCGTCGAACGCCCGCCCGTCGGCGCATTCGGCAGGTAATAGCGACCGGCGTCCACGTCTTCGGCAAGATCGGGTTGATCCCACAGCGGTTCGCGGCTTGTCACGAACGGTACACTGCGCGGGCCAAAAGAGCTGCTGGGGAGCCACTCCAGCGTGCCCGCCTGCCAGACATTGCCGGCACTCTTGTCGCCGCTCGGCCGGAGGTTGCGCAGCAGGTCAATCAGGAACACCAGCACGCCGGCGGCGATCATATAGGCGCCGATGGTCGACATCATGTTAAGCAGCCCCCAGCCATAACTGTCCGCGTAGGTGTAGACACGTCGCGGCATGCCAGCCAGGCCGGTGAGGTGCATCGGAAAGAAGCCAAGATTGAAGCCGAGGAACATCAGCCAGAATGCCCAGCGACCCAGACGCTCCGATAGAACGCGTGCGCTGGCGAACGGAGCCCAGTAATAAAAGGCCGCAAACAGCGGAAAGACCATGCCGCCCACCAGCACATAATGAAGATGGGCAACGATGAAGTACGTGTCGTGCGCCTGCAAGTCGAACGGAATGACGGCCACCATCACCCCGGTAAGCCCGCCAAGCACGAAGATAAAGAAGAAGCCGAGTATGAAAAGCATCGGCACCTTCAAGGGCCGCAATCGTACGGCAACGGCAATCGTGGCGATCCACGCAAATATCTGTATTCCAGTCGGCACAGACACCGCCATGCTGGCGGCCGACGCAAAACTCAGCGATAGCTGCGGAATACCGGTAGCAAACATGTGGTGCACCCACAAGCCAAAGCTGAGGAAACCAGTGGCGACCACCGCCAGCACGATATAGCGGTAGCCGATCAGCGGGACGCCAGTCATGGCCGGGATGATCATCGACACCATGCCGGCCCCCGGCAGGAAGATAATGTAGACCTCGGGATGCCCGAAGAACCAAAACAAGTGCTGCCACAGCAGCGGGTCGCCGCCCCGGCCGGCGATAAAGAACGGCATATCAAAGGCGCGCTCCAGTTCCAACAGCGCGGTTGCGACAATAACCGCCGGGAACGCGATGATCACCATACCGGAAAACACGAGCATCACCCAGGCAAAAACGGGCATCCTGTCCAGCGTCATGCCGGGCGCGCGCGTACGCAGTATGCCGACGGCAAGCTCAATCGCGCCCGCGATCGCCGAGATCTCGATAAAGCCTATGCCCAGCAGCCAAAGGTCGGCGTTGACCGCTGGTGAATAGGCGGTGCTGGTCAACGGTGGGTACATGAACCAGCCGCCTTCCGGAGCCAGTCCCACGAAGATGCTGCAAAAGAAGACGATGCCGCCAACGGCATAAGCCCAATATGCATAGGCTGACAGCCGGGGGAACGGCAAGTCGCGGGCGCCCAGCATATTGGGCAGGAGCAATACGGCCATCGCTTCCACCGCCGGCACGGCGAACAGGAACATCATTACCGTGCCGTGCATGGTGAACAGCTGGTTATACAGGTCATGCCCGATCAGATCGTTGTCGGGCACGGCCAATTGGGTACGCATCAACAGCGCCAACACGCCTGCGAGCAAAAAGAACAGCAATGCCGTGCCGACATAAAGCAGGCCTACATAATTATTATTGACGACAGTGATTGCACGCCAACCTGTCGGTCGTTGCCAGGCGCGCCGCAACTGCTCGATTTCGCCTTCCGGGCGAGGCAGCGGATTGGGCAGCGTGCAGGCCTGTTCTGTCACGTGATTGTCGGGCATCACTTGAGACTTTCCATATAGTGCGCGATGGCCCGCAGGCCCTCGCCGGAAAACTGATTGAACGAAGGCATCTGGTTGCCCGGCTTGATATGCTGGCTACCTGCAATCCAGCCGGCCAGCGTACCGACGTTATTGGGCAGGACACCGGCGGCCAGTGAAAGGCGGGTACCGATATGCGTGAGGTCGGGACCGAGCGTGCCGACTGCCTCGGTACCCCGAATGGCATGGCATTGAGCGCAGGCCTGCAGAAAGTATTGCTTTCCCGCCTCAAGCCGGTCATCGGCCGGCGCTCGCGCCGGCTCGCGCTGCGATGCCAGCCACGCCTGGAAGTCGTCTGGAGCAAGCGCCTGCACATCGAACATCATCTTCGCATGCTGGGCTCCACAGTATTCCGCGCACTGGCCGCGGAAGCGGCCCGGCTCGTCCGCCTGCACGCGCAGCCGGTTGACGTGGCCCGGCACCATATCAAGCTTGCCGGCCAGATTCGGCACCCAGAAACTGTGAATCACATTATCGGACTTGAGCACAAGCTCTACCGGCTGCCCGACCGGGATGCGGATGTCGTTCGCCGTCTCGAACATCGGCTGGCCGTCATTGTCCAGATACCGCACCCGCCACCACCACATCTCGCCGGTTACCTCGATGCGCGCCGCGGGCGGCGTGTCGGCTCTAGCCATAAGCGATGCCGCGCTCAAGGTATAAATCAGCAGTGCACTGAGGACGGCCACCGGAAAAACAATGCCGGCGCCAATGATCAATGAACGACGGCCAAGCAGCCCCCGCATGCGCGGCGGACCATAAAGCGCCAGCACCAGCATAAGCATCACCAGCAGAAAGATCACGGTTGCACCGACGAACAGCATCCAGCTGATGTCCACAACGCGACGGGCATCTTCGCTTCCCGGATTGAGGGCTGATTGCACGTCGGCCCACACCGGCAGCGGCAATACGGTGAGAAGCACGGAATAAGGATGGCGCGAACGGGACATGTAGTATCTGGACTAGATTCGACCAAGAAATGCAGGACCTGCCTCGGTTTCTTGCAGGGGCTGCATTATGCGTAGCACATTGCATACCACGCCTGCCTGTGAATCGCCAGCCGCGCTGCTCCTCTCCAGTCCCTACGCCCTTGCTGCTCGCCATAAATTGACCCTGGCAAACAAATTGCTGTGCTGTTCCCAAATGAGGAATCGCTGACATGCACAGTCGCCTAACCCGAAGCCCCGCATGCCGAACGGCAGCGTTGCTGGGGATGATTGCCCTGTTGCTGCTTGCCGGTTGCGGCGAACAACGCCTGCCGCTTTCGCCACGCGGTCAACCCGACCCATTGGAGGGGGCGGACCCTATCCGTGGACGGCAGCTTGTCGATAGTTATGGCTGCGTCGCCTGTCATACCGTGCCGGGGGTCCGTGGGCCTTCGTCCAACGTGGGCCCGCCACTGGAAAAAATGGCATTGCGTGGCTACGTGGGCGGTGTATTACCCAATAACCCCTACAATTTGGTGAGATGGTTGCTGGATCCTCCGGCGGTCGATCCACGTACCGCCATGCCCAACATGGGGATGAGCACAGCGGATGCCCGGCACATCACCGCCTACCTCCTCACCCTGGACTAAGAACAAGGACACTGGACGATGAGGACATGGAAGCGTGTGGCCGGCATCACTCTCGCGACATCAGCGGTAGCCGCCGCCGTGCTGGGTGGCATCGTTGTCTACACCGGCGTGTACGACGTCAGCGCGACCAGCCAGCACACGGCGGTCGTCTACCACCTGCTCGAGACTTCCCTGCGGCGCTCGGTCAAGTTGCGTACCAGTGAACTGAACGTGCCGGACCTGAACAGCGCCGACCGCGCCGTAAACGGCTTCAAGGATTTTGATGCGCATTGCGTGCAGTGTCACGGCGCACCGGGCATTGCTCCGCAGCCCTTCGCCCTTGGCTTGACGCCTGTGCCCGCATCTCTGGTCGATACCGCCCGCGTGTGGTCGGCAGCCGAGATCTACTGGGTAATCCGGCATGGCATCAAAATGAGCGGTATGCCGGCATGGCGGTACCGAATGACCGACCAGCAAATATGGGACGTGGTGGCGTTCGTTAAAGTCCTGCCAACCTTGTCACCCGCCGACTACAAGGACTGGATCAGCCAGCATGGTTCGGTGCCGAAGCAAGCGGAAATACAGACGCCAAGGATATCGGCCACGTCAACGGCGCCGGACGCGCAACTTGGCGATGCCGCAGCCGGACAAAAGGCGCTGCAGCAGTATCTGTGCGTAGCGTGTCATGCAATACCGGGCGTCGTGGGTGCGAATCACCATGTCGGCCCACCCCTGGCTGGAATCGCCAGCAGGCAATACATTGCCGGTGTGCTGCCCAATACGCCAGCCAACATGCTGCGCTGGCTACGCAATCCGACCGACGTGGATCCATTGTCGGCCATGCCGGATTTGGACGTAAGCGAACAGGATGCGCGCGACATCGCCGCTTTCCTGTACACGCTGAATGACACGGAGTAGCGACCGACGCCGAGACGTCTTCGCTAAATGAAAGTTTCTACGGCACTTCCTGTATTTGGCACCGTGAAATGCGCGCCTTGGCGTTCAATGCCGGCCGATCTCCCGGCAACACAGATCCTATTGCGCCCGGAATGCTTGGCCTGATATAGAGCGCCATCAGCCATTTCCATCAGGTCATCGAGGTCGAGACCACTGCACCACGCGGCGACCCCGATCGAGGCGGTGACGCGCAACACGGGTGTATTCTCGACGCACAGCGCGTTTTCAGCGATGGCGCTTTTCAGCCGCCCAGCTATCTCCACCGCCAGATCAAGCGTCGTTTCGGGCATTAGAACGGCGAATTCCTCCCCGCCCACTCTCGCAATGATGTCGCCCGAACGCAAAGTCTTGAGCAGCACCTTGCTAAAGCTTTGCAGCATCAGGTCGCCCACCCTATGTCCATGCGCATCATTGATATGCTTGAAATGATCCACATCGACCATAAGCAGGCAAGCTGCCTCTGCATTGCATGAAGCACGTATCAGCTCTTCCCTGGCTAGTTCCATGAAGTAGCGGCGGTTCGCCAATCCGGTCAGGAAATCCTGATACGCCTGATGTTCCAGGATACCTACCTGACGCATATGGTCGGTCATATCCCGTCCGATGGCGATAATTTCTGTCGTATTCCCGCGCACATCGAACAAGGCCCTCGCGGTCCATTGCAAATGGCGGATGCCGCCCATGGTCAACTCGCGTAGCGTGAAGCTGAGTGCGTAAGGCGGATCGAACAGCTTTCGAAACGACGTATGGGCAAGCTCGCGGTCGGCCTCCACCACTCGCGCGGAAAAATGCTCGCCGAGATGCTCGCCTGCAGCCTTCCCATAAATACTCGAAAACGCTTGATTCAGGTAGGTATAGTTTCCCTGCGGGTCGAGCTTCGCTACCAGGTCGGTAGTATTTTCAACGATAAGCTGATAGTTCTCCCGGGTCGCCTGCAAGACCGCCTCTGCGCCTGCTGCCTGATGTTCCGACCTGCGCTGAGCAAACTGAAACGCCCGCACGGCCAGAGAGCTGACAAGACAGATCGATAAAAAAATCATTGTCCGAAACGCAATATCCTGGCTCCACTGCAAAAATATCTCGGTCTCGTCTCGGCCTAACTCGATCATCAATGGCTTGTCGATTTTCAACGTGGCGGGATTCACTGAACGCTGCACAATCATATGGCCAGCGTGACTCACCGACGCGGCGCTCAGTTTCATGGGATCGGTGACGAACGCTGGGCCATCGGCATGATAAATTCCGCCCCACATGTCAGGGGCGTATAGCACCGACGTCAACAACGCGCTGAAGTACGGCGGATTAAGCATTACAGAGACCGTGCCGGCAAATTCCCCGTCTCGGCCGGGAATCATTCGACTAACGTTGACGACATTGGAATAGAGCGAGCTTTGGTAGGGTAAAGAAACATATAAAGCATGCGCGTCCGGATGCGCCTTGATTTCTCGGTAATACGGATGGCCGCCAACATTTCGACCGATTGTTTGGCTCCGATCCGAGGCGATCGTATTGCCATGCGCGTCAACAATCGCGATAGACCGCACGCCGGGCAAAGCGGCTGCCAAGGCGGAAAAATAGCTTCCGACCACATCGCCCGATAGCAAGGTTGTACGGCTTTCCTGCATATCCGTCAGGATACGGTCAAGGATCGAACTGACTGTCAATAACTGATACTGCATGTTGTCGGCGACTATCCCAACCTGGGCTGACAGCCGTTCTTCTTCGCGCTCCGCGATCCGACCATGCGTCCGGTAGAGATTTACCGCGATTAACGTCAGCAGCACTGTCAGCGCCGCTCCCAACCATACCCACTGCGTCAGGAAGGGGCTTCTCCCGATTCGTTTTCGCGCGACCATCATTTCGATTAGTAAAATAATGCTTCATACTACAACGATTATGGTCCGGCTCGCGAATTTCCTTTGAATGTCAGCGGTCCAACATCAGCTTTCGTTCACGCCGCCGTTGCGTTCAGGATCCGGCGCGGTACGTGCCAACCCCGCGCGGTCTTCGGATACGATCTTGTTGGGCTCGATATCGTCGTCCAGAGGCTCCTCGCCGGTGTTCTCCACCTGCGGCCGTTCACCTGTATTGTTCCTGTCGCTATCCGTGTCCGGCATGCTCAGCGGGACATCGTTGCCCGAGTCGGATGAGTCGCTGGGTCCCAATGCGGGTTCGCTACGGCCTATTTTTATCAGACTGGCCTCTTCGGCAAATTCACGATCTTGCTGAGCCCTTTCCAGGTCTTTGTCGGTAACCATAATCAATCTCCCATAGTCGTCGACGTTCATCCAGCAAGCGGCAAGCCTAACGCGCGATCACGTCAGTATTGGTGGCATCCCAACCCTGAAAGGGCGGATTGCGCTGGACCAGCCAGGCAAACAGCAAGCCTTGCTCTGACCGGTTTTTTTCTTATTGACTAGGGCGTGGCTGGCTGATCGCCATCGGCTTCAACTTCGCTGTCCTCAACAACGGCGTCTTGAACGGTGTCGTCTTCCTCGCCGGGCTCAACGTCCCCTTCGGGGCTGGCATCATCGTCCAGAGCAGTTTCAGGCTCTTGAACGAGGTCTGCATTTTCTTCAGTTGGAATTGCATCGGTGACAATGCCTTCGTCGGGAGTGGCTACTTGATCAATGTTCTCTGTCATATCATCTCCATATTTAGTCGTTTACTCGGGATTGTCGATTTGCAGTTTCCATAGGCGATGTTTCAACATCGGCTGCCCCACGCATGTACGAAACTGCCCCCAGATAGTCGCCTTTCTGCCGCGGGCCACCAATAAGCCAGATGGCAGATACGGGGCATCCAATGGCCGTGGACACATGGCATATTTCGGTCCGTAACGGTTACGGCTTATCGTCATTCGCTCCGTGTCCAGCGCCCACACCGTCGGTGACGGCGACGACGGCGCTTTTTATAAGGCCTGGACCGATACCGCAGACCGCTTGATGGCTGAAGGCGTGGAGCACAGGCTGGCTGCGTGCATCGCGGACCCGGCGCAAGCCTGTCCCGCGGATGGCTTTCGAGCCTTTGCAATGAAAATGGGGGTCGACATCAAGCATGCGGGAAATGGAACGCTACACCATGGCGGAAAAAATAGATCAGATCCGCTGCCCTACCCTCGTTATCCGTGCGCAGGATGATCCGCTGGCCGGCGGCGCAGTCGCCTTTTACGATGCGCTGCGCTGTCCGAAGAAATTGCTCGAGATGTCGAATCGGGACGGCGCCGGCGACCACTGCGAAATGGGCAACCGTTCTTTGCTTAACCGCAGGGTGCTTGACTGGCTGGACGAGATCCTGGGCCAGCCGGCGTGATGCCGGCGCGCCTTACCGGGCTAGCGAACATCCACGCCCAGTATGCCGCTGGAGACGACATCCTGGAATAGACCTGTATAGGTGCGATCCAGGCGAATAATATATTCCTTGTCCGTTTCGTCGAATTGCCGTTCTGGCACGCTTACGCCCATTCTGCTTAAACGCAACAGCACGGTGTTGTAGGGGTGTGCGATAGGCCTGCCCATGAAGGGACCGGATTGGTAGACGCCATGTTGAGAATAAATTGCGGCTTCTCCAGCAAATGGAAAGGAGCCTGAGGTTTTGCTTGTTTCCATACTTACGTCTCGTATCTGAATGTATCGCCGCTAGTATATACACAGATCGAAAAGTTTTCATCCGCGGATGCATGCTGAACCGAGGCTTGCTGTTTATCCCTACAATAAGGCCACGAACTCGCAAATAAGGAAGGAACGATGCAAGCAGATTTCTGGCTGGAACGATGGCGTGACGGGCAGACCCATTTCCACTTGAGCAAGATAACGCCGCTTTTGCAGAAATACTGGCCTACATTGGGCGTGGAAGCCGGCTCTCGTGTACTGGTTCCCCTTTGTGGCAAGTCGCTGGATATGCTTTGGCTTGCGGATCAGGGCTACAAGGTCCTGGGAGCGGAACTCTCGCCATTAGCCGTAGAGCAGTTTTTTTCAGAGAACGATTTACAGCCAAGCAGCCACATGTCGCCCCTGGGCAAACATTTTATCGCCGGAAACATCGAGATCATTTGCGGCGATATCTTTGCACTGGACGCCGCAACGCTTTCCACGTGCTCGGGCGTCTACGATCGCGCGGCGCTCATTGCCCTTCCTGCTGACATGCGCCATCGCTATGTCCATCATGTATACGCTCAGTTGCCGCATCACTATCGGGGAATCCTGATCACGCTGGACTATCCGCAGCATCAAATGGACGGCCCGCCGTTCTCGGTTAACGAAACTGAAGTGCAGGGCTTGTTTGCCGGCCATTCGAAAGCATTAGTACTGGATCGCCGCGCCATCCTGGACAAGGAACCAAAGTTCGCCGAACGCGGCCTGACTGAACTGGACACGATTGTATTCGGCCTGGGGGGCGGCCATACCGGCTGACGCGTTCGCCTAGAAGCGTTCGTAGCCCATCAGGTATCGCCATTGGCCGGCGATCAGGCCTGACATGGATACCCGCCCGATCCGCAGGCGCTTAAGGCTTACTACCTGCAGGCCGACCTGATGGCACATGTCTGGAATCAAGGCGGCGGGTGGGTTCTTCAGGGCGAAGCGCAAGCGGGTTTCGTTCTGCCAACTGACCTTGATCGGCGGCAAGCGCACGCCTCGCCATGACAGGCCGTGATTCAGGCGCTTCAAGCCATCGGCGGCAATCTCCCCGGCCACTTCCACCACATATTCGTGTTCGATCCGCGCTGCATCGTCAGTCAGTTTTCGGGCTATCGCATATTCCTGCGAAAATACCACCAGCCCAAGCGCATCGGCGCCCAGCGGTGTGATCAGTTCCAGTCCGTTCAAATCACGCTTGACGAAACTGCGCTCGCAGCGATCGTCGGGTGCGCGATTGGCCGGCGTGATGAGATCAAGCACGGAGCGCTCACCGGGATTGTCGCCATAGCCCACGGGCTTGTGCAGCAGGATTGTGACGGGCTTATGGTCCTGCGCGCTAGCACCTTCAGCGAGCTCCACATGCTGTTGCGGCTGAATCCGGAACCCCGGTTCTTCGATTACCTGGCCATCCACACGCACCCAACCCCCCTGCACATAATTTTCGGCTTCGCGACGGGAACAGGAGAAGTGGTCAGCAAGATACTTGCTCAAGCGTACGGATTCGGTCATGGCGAGCCATTGATTGATGCGCCGTGGTGCGCGAAGAAAGCTGGAAATTCCACAAAACATTGTAGACGACCCGCCAAAGGACGTAGCGGCTACGGCCAATTGGACCCGCCACGTTGGGGTCATTGGCTGATGGGCATCCTGGAACGTAGGCCCTACGATGGCATTCAAAGTGCGACTCAACAGCCTATAGGGGAAAAACCACCATGCCATACTTTACCCAGCTGGCTCAGGGAACCGATCCGGATGCCAGGGATCTCCACAACTTCATGGACGCGGCAAGACGGTTCCTGCACGATTTGCTCGCCGAGCAATTGCAGCTTGGCCATCCGCAGCCGGACACCGCTCCGGCGCTGTTCGAGAACTTGCGGCACGATACCCTGGCCGTATTCCTCGACTATGTCCACGATCGCTTCCAGCAGCTTCAGGCGGAGCTCGATTCGATCGATGAAACCGTGCTGGCCGCGCACGGGCTGACCGGTGAACGCCTGCATCGCCAGTTGCGTACCCTGGCTGACCTGGAAGCATCCACCGGCGGTGCACAAGCTTACTGGCCGCGGGTGGGAAAGATACTGCAGGAACTGGATACCACCCTGGATACCGTCCTGGATCCACTAAGTACCTTCGCCCCCCGTTTTGGCGGCTTCATTGGTCTTTTCAAGGAATTTCGAGCACCCGTGATCAATCTCGTTAACGGATAAACAAAAAGTCTTTTTCAGGCACCCTTCTTAAACGGTTCACCCCAGCATTTGCGATTCCCGGCAGAAATGTCCGGAATCGCTTTTTTTGCTCATCATTATGGGTATTCACTTAGTGGCGTCGACGGGTTAATTCTTTAAGCTTGATACTTTGTCACAATGCCATGCCGCCGTCCGGGCCGCAAAGGAGCCGAGTATGTCCACAGCCGCCGTACCTTATCGACATCCCAATCCCAAAGAGGCACTGCCCGAAATCATCGTGCCCCATGCCGTCCCGCAGGATGAGCGAGTCTGGGTTCCGCAGGCAGATAAGGTATGGTTTCGCCCCCTTTGCCTGAACGTCTCGCAGGGCTACTGGACCAATCTGCTGCGGGTACGAAAGTCCGGCGTGCTCAGCTGCCACCGCCATCCGCAGGCCGTACACGGCTATGTCATCAAGGGCTCGTGGCGCTATCTGGAACATGACTGGGTTGCAACGGAAGGCAGCTATGTGTTCGAACCCCCTGGCGAGACACACACCTTGTATGTTCCCGAGGACGTAGAAGAAATGATCACCCTGTTTCAGGTCAACGGGGTGATGTACTACGTTGACAGCGAAGGCAATCACACCGGGTTTGAAGATGTCTTCACCAAGCTGGACATGTGTCGCAAGCATTATGAGAGCGTCGGCCTTGGCGCGGATTATGTTGACCAATTCATACGCTGAAATGCAAGGCACGGAATCACGCAAGGGACACCCATGAGCTTCAGACCCGACCTCCTGACTCACAAGACGGCAATCGTCACCGGCGGCACCCAGGGCATAGGCCGCGCCGTTGCCGAGGCCCTCGCCGGCCTGGGTGCCCGGGTGTATGCCACCGGGCTGCCGTCCAGCGACGCCGCGGCATATCGATCGGATGGCATTACGGAAGTCATTCTTGACGTCACCCACGAGGACGATATACGCGCATTCGCGCAAAGCGTGACCAGCGCCGACATTCTGGTCAATTGCGCCGGCATCATTTGTCGCGGCGAAGAGTTCAAGCTTCCCGTTTTCGAGCGCGTGCTGAACATCAACCTTATTGGAACTATGCGCCTGTGCGAGGAAATCCGCCCTTTGCTGGCCAAGTCCGGCGGATGCATCGTCAACACCGCATCCATGCTCAGCTTTTTTGGTGGCGGACTGGTTCCCGCCTATAGCGCCAGCAAGGGCGGTATTGCGCAACTGACCAAATCCCTGGCCATCGCCTATGCGGTCGACGGCATCCGCGTGAACGCTGTCGCACCCGGGTGGATTGCAACTCCCTTAACCGAGGCGCTGCAAAACGACGAGACACGCGCCAGGCCAATTCTTGAGCGCACGCCGCTAAAGCGCTGGGGGACGCCCGACGATGTCGCGCAAGCGGTCATATTTCTTTGCTCCGACGCGTCGGCATTCATGACTGGCGTCATCATGCCGGTCGATGGCGGCTACATGGTGACTTGATCGGCCAAAACCTGGTTCACAGGACGGCAAGCATGCCGCCGTCCACGTAGATAATCTGGCCATTCACATAGTCGGAGGCTTTGGAGCAAAGGTAGATGGCCGTACCTGCCAATTCTTCAGGAAGCCCCCAGCGACCCGCCGGCGTGCGCGATTTAACCCAGCCATCGAATTGCGGATTGTCCATCAGCGCCGTATTCATTTCGGTCGCCATGTAGCCGGGCCCGATCGCATTGGCCTGAATGTTGTGCGTGGCCCATTCCGCCGTCATGGCTCGGGTCAGCATCTTGATGCCGCCCTTTGCCACGGTATAGGGCGCGATAGTGGCGCGCGCGCACTCACTGGTCAGCGACCCTATGTTCACGATCTTGCCGCCCGAGCCGCGGGCAATCATTCGTTTCGCGGTTTCCCTGGCGACCAGGAAAGCGCTGGTCAAATTGGTATCGAGCACACGCTGCCATTCTTGAAGCTCGAGATCCACCAACGGCTTGCGCAGCTGGATACCGGCGTTGTTGATCAGGATATCCACGGCCAGCCTTTTTTCATCGAACGCCTTGAACGCCGCGCTGACGGACGCTTCGTCGCTGACGTCGAAAGCCGCGCTGTCCACGTCATAGCCTTTCTTGCGCAACGCGCCGGCCGCAACCTCCAGTGTTGCCACGTTGGTACCGTTCAATACGACTTTGGCGCCGTGGGCCGCCAAGGCTTCGGCAAACGCAAAACCCAGGCCACGTGACGACCCGGTGACTAGCGCCGTGCGGCCGCTCAAATCAAATAGCGCTGACATATATGTTTTATTCCCTTTCCGGATCCGGCAAATTCTTCCCAAAAGCGGATCATATTACGTATCATCACTGAAGTTGCGCAAACTTCCTTTGCAAGGACACCGCCATGGATTTCCCCTTACCTGACAACGCTGTGCCTACCCTTGACGCGAACGCCTTGCAAGCCTTCGTGGATGAAAAGTGGGACCGCGAAATTGTTCCCGCTCTAACCGATTACATTGCCGTCCCGGCCAAAAGCCCTGCATTCGACCCTGACTGGGCCCGCAACGGCTATATCGACAGCGTGGTGCGCGACGCCGCCCTATGGGTCGAAGCGCAAAAGGTATCGCGTCTGACACTCGAAGTTGTGCGCCTGCCCGGTCGCACACCCGTCATTTACTTCGATGCCCCCGCCACACGTAGCGATAACGGCGATACCGTCCTGATGTACGGCCACCTGGACAAGCAACCCGAATTTTCCGGCTGGCGTTCCGACCTGGGCCCATGGACCCCGAAATACGAGGACGGCAAGCTGTATGGGCGTGGCGGCGCGGACGACGGTTACGCTGTCTATGCATCGCTTACCGCTATTCTGGCCCTGGACAAGCAAGGCGTACCCCGCCCCCGCTGCGTCGGCATCATCGAAACGTGCGAAGAATCGGGTAGCTACGATCTGCTTCCCTATGTTGACGCATTACGAGACCGGCTGGGCAATGTCGCGCTGGTAGTGTGCCTGGATTCAGGCGCCGGCAATTACGATCAGCTGTGGATGACAACCTCGCTGCGTGGCATGGTCGCCGGCACACTTGAAGTTCAGGTCCTGGATGAAGGCGTACACTCGGGCGATGCCAGCGGCGTCGTGCCGTCCAGCTTTCGCATCCTGCGCCATCTGCTGGACCGACTGGAAGACAGTGCCAGCGGCCGTTTATTGCCGCAAAGCTTTCACTGCGAAATTCCCGCCAGCCGCATCGAGCAAGTGCATGCAACGGCCAGAATCCTGGGTGATGAAGTCTGGCGACGTTTCCCCTGGAGCTGCGGCGCAGACGGCGGCTTCGTATTGCCCATGACCACGACTCCCCACGAAGCCTTGTTGAACCGTACCTGGCGGCCCACCCTGTCTGTCACCGGCGCCGAAGGCTTGCCCGCGCTGGGCAACGCGGGCAACGTCTTGCGGCCTCGCACGGCATTCAAACTCTCGCTGCGCCTGCCTCCGCTTATCGATGCGGTGGCTGCGGCACAGGAATTGAAATCGCTGCTCGAATCCGATGCCCCCTATAACGCAAAAGTGATCTTCAAGCCGGACCAGGGGCTGGCCACCGGCTGGAATGCACCGGAATCGGCGGCATGGCTGACGTCCGCGCTGGATGCCGCTTCGCAGGCGCACTACGGCGCACCTTGTGGCTATATCGGCCAGGGAGGCACCATACCCCTGATGAATCTTCTTCAGGCGGGTTTTCCCAAGTCGCAGTTCATGGTATGCGGCGTACTGGGCCCACAATCGAACGCCCATGGCCCCAACGAATTCCTTCATGTACCGTACGGCAAAAAACTGACCGCGGCGGTGGCGCAGACCATTGCTGCAATGCCTGTGCAATAATTCGTTCCGCTCCGGCCGACATCAAATCGGCCGCCTCCTGGGTTCTACTGTCCAGGTTTACACGCGAAAATTGCCATTACGTTTTTCTTTTTCCAGCGGCCAGCCAGCAAAGGCCGCCGCTCGCCCTGAAGGATAATCTTGCTCGCCCTCAAGCCCGCCGACATCAAGACCAACGTCTTGAGCGGCATTACCGTTTCGCTCGCCCTCGTGCCCGAGGCCATCGCCTTTGCCCTGGTTGCCCAGGTCAGCCCGCTTACCGGCCTTTATGCCGCCTTCATCGTCTGCCTGATCACATCGGTATTCGGCGGAAGGCCTGGCATGATATCCGGGGCCACTGGAGCCCTTGCCGTCGTGATGGTGAGCCTGGTGGTGAGCCATGGTGCCGAGTACCTGTTCGCCACGGTCGTCCTGATGGGCATGCTGCAAATAGTGTTTGCCGTCTGCAAGCTTGGCAAGTTCATACGCATGGTTCCGCACTCGGTCATGCTGGGTTTCGTCAACGGTCTGGCCATCGTCATCTTCCTGGCGCAGTTCGGCCATTTCACGACCATGGGCGCGGACGGCGTCGCCGCCTGGATGAGCGGCGCTCAACTGTGGATGATGCTGGGATTGATTGCATTAACGATGGCGATCATCTACATCTTGCCGCGGTTCACGACCATGATCCCATCGTCGCTGGCAGCCATCCTGATCATTTCAGGACTGGTAGCGGGGCTGGGCATCGACACCAAGACCGTATCCGATATGGGGTCGATTGCCGGCGGCTTGCCGCAATTCCACTTTCCGCAGGTTCCAATGAATCTGGAAACGCTTTATGTCATATTCCCGTATGCGCTCATCCTGGCAGCGATAGGCCTGATCGAAACACTATTGACACTCAATCTTATTGATACCATCACCGACAGCCGCGGCAAGCCGAACCGCGAATGCCTGGCTCAAGGTCTGGCCAATGTTGCAGGCGGACTATTCTCCACCATGGGTGGCTGCGCGATGATAGGCCAGAGCATGATCAACATCAACAACGGTGCGCGCCACCGCCTTTCGGGCATTGTCGCCGCCCTGTTCCTGCTCGGCTTCATCCTGTTCCTGTCGCGATGGATAGAAATGATTCCCCTGGCTGCGCTGGTCGGACTGATGTTCGTGGTGTCGCAAAAGACCTTCGCCTGGGGCAGCCTGCAAGCCTTGCGCAAGATTCCGCGCCAGGACGCCATCATCGTGATCGGCGTAACCGTCATCACCGTATTGACCGACCTGGCCATTGCGGTGTTCGTGGGTGTCATGTTCGCGGCGCTGGTCTTCGCATGGCAGCATGCCAAGGAAATCCACGCCACGGTGAGCCACGATAAAATCGGTCGCAAGGTATATACCGTCAAAGGCACCTTGTTCTTCGCGTCCACCGCTAACTTCGCTTCGCTGTTCACTCCGCGGGAAGATCCTTCACAGGTGGTCATCGATTTCCTGGACGCGCGCCTGGCCGACCATTCCGCAATCGAAGCGATCGACAGCCTGGCCGGCAAATATCAGCAATTGGGAAAAACACTGCATCTGCGTCATCTCAGTCCCGACTGCCTTGAATTGCTGGATCGTGCCAAAGCCATGGTAGAGGTCAATGAATACGAAGACCCTCACTACCATATCGCAGACAACAAACTAGGCTAATCGATGTAACAGAGCTGCGAATTCTCCGTAGTTCATACGATATGCGTTGCGGCCGTTTATTACTATATCGTTATATGTCATCCTTCTTGACGATGTTTCACCGTTGCGCAGCAATGGTCTCCACCGCCGAGCAAACAATCAACAATAACAAGCAGATCGGCGCATGCCTCTGCCATAGAATTTCGAGAAAAATGTGGAGAAAGAATTACAGGCGCAACCCAGCATTTGGACAATCCTGCCCAATGGAAATGTGTTGCACAGATCGGGACTTGAACTGGAAAGCACCGGTGACAGCTGGCAAATGACGCAGTCATCCGGCGTCGATTTCGCGATCTTTACCATGATGGAACACGGACTCAGCGCGGACGAAGCGCAAGGATTGGCCGACTTGCTGATCCAGCAGGGCGCCACCTGGGCAACCGGCGGCGGCCTGCACTAGCCTTCGCGTGGCTCAGTTTCCATCGATAATTGCCCGCATATGAAGGCCAGCGCGGACGTTTGCGGCTGACCCATTAACTGGGCGCCGATACGACCCGTCCAGTAGCTTTCCGCTCCCGCGCACAGGCGCCACACTCGCAAGCGGCGCGTATACAACTGCAAGTCATAATCGTCGGTCACGCCTATGGCGCCGTGCACCGCATGCGCTATATCGGCAATGAGTCCGGCCGCTTCGCTACTGCGTGCTTTCCCGAGCGCCGCCAGCGAGGGTCTTGGGATCCAGTCCGTGCTCTGGCAGGCCAATTGCGCGGCCATTCGGGCGGCCCACGTGCGCTCGGCCATGATGCTGATCTGATTCTGGATGGCCTGGAACTTGCCGATGTGTTTGCCAAACTGGCTGCGCTGATTCGCATAGTCCAGCGTCATCGCGAGAACACGATCGGCCGCACCGGCCATCAATGCGGCATAGCTTGCCGCGGCCATTTCGTCTAATCGGGCGTTTCCGGATATCGACGCCGGCATTTTTATCCCGGTACTCGGCCATGTTTCCCAGCGCAAGGACGCCGACAGGCCGCCTCGGCCATGCGTCGACACACTGCTCGCGTCTGCTTGCGGCAACAAGGCAACCTGGCCTCCCAGGTCTGCCAACACCCATGCGGATACAAGCCCGAAAGGCAGCGCATCGATATCGATAGCGCCCTTGTCCGATCGTACCCCCATGCCGGTGATACTGATCGGGCCGCTGGGGGGTGCAACCCCCGCGGAGGCAAGCCAGGCCCGAGCCAGCATGGTCTGTGCAAAGGGTAATGGTACGGCATGCCGGCCTGCCGACAGAAACATCGGAAACACCTGGGCCAATGCCAGACCCGCACCGTCCAGCGATTCAGGCACCAATGCGTCGAGAAATCCTGACTTATCGATTTCGCTCCACATCGCCTCCGGACTGGAGCCATTCTCGATCGCACGGATTGCCGCAGGCGTCGAAATTTGTGCAAACAATCGCTCAACGGAATCGGAAAGCAGCGTATCCATGACTATCCTTATCGTAGGCCAAGGCCGCGGGCAATGATGCCCCTTAGAATTTCACGCGTTCCACCGCGCAACGAGAACGACGGCGCCATCTGTTCCAGATAAACCAGCGTCCGGCGCAAAGGCGCTGGAACAGGGGTGTGAGGGGAAGAGCCCAGGATCTCGCCGATCAGTTGGGGAATGGCCTGCTCGATTTCCGTACCGAGGTCCTTGACCAGACTGGCTTCAATGGCCGGGCTTTCGCCACGTGCCAGCTTGCCGGCCAATGAAATCGACATGGCCCTCAGCACCGCCAGCCACGATACGATTTTCCCTAACGTTTCGACCGTTCGGCCGTTGTTATCGCCGGTCTGCCGGCAATGCTGCAACCAGCTCTCGAGCAATACCATGCTGGAGTACAGTCGCTCCGGGCCGCTACGTTCGAACGCGAGTTCTGCGTTGACCTGCTCCCACCCGTTACCCTCCGTGCCGACCAGAGCATCTTGCGGACATATGACGTCTTCGAAAAACACTTCGGAAAAATGTTCGTCGCCGGCCATATCCTTGATGGGACGTATCGTGACGCCAGGCAGGCTCAAGTCGACAATTATCTGCGATAAACCCTTGTACCGGTCGGCGGCGTCTCCCGAGGTACGCACCAACGCAATCATGTAGTGCGAATGCTGGGCATTGGTGGTCCATATCTTATTGCCATTCAAGCGCCAACCTTCCGGACCGGCTACGGCCCGGGTTCTGATGCTGGCAAGGTCCGAGCCGGCATTTGGTTCGCTCATGCCGATGCAGAAAAAAGCCTTGGCGCTGCAAATGCGCGGCAGATAGAATTGCTTTTGTGCTTCGGTGCCGTACTTCAGAATCAGCGGTCCGCTTTGACGGTCCGCAATCCAGTGGGCCGATACTGGCGCTCCGGCGCACAAGAGTTCTTCGGACATCACGAAACGGGCGAATGGCCCTTTGTCTGCGCCGCCATACCGCGCCGGCAGTGTCAGGCCAAGCCAGCCGCGCGCGGCAAGCTGCCGGCTGAAGTCGGCATCAAACCCCATCCAGGAACGCGCCCGGACATCCGGCTCCATGGTGCCGATGCCAGCGTTCAGGAAAGCCCGTATCTCTTGGCGTAGTGCCTCGTCCTCGGCTGGAATTTCAGTAAGCTCTAAAGTGTCTATCATGGCTTGTGCAATGGCGCGCGTTCATATCGTTACGTAGATACTAGGCGCGGCCATTCCTGCGTGTCTAATAGTATTTTCGTGCATAGTGATAACGCCTTTGTATCGCCCCGGCCGTCGCGGACAATCTCGTACGCTCGCTATTATTCGTTAACAAATTAACATTGGATTCAATCCACTTTCGCCTCTAAGCTTCTCTACTTGGCATCGGGCTGAACAAGTCCGCCGCTTACCTACCCAAGAGGGCCGAATGGATCGAATATTGCATTTTGAACAAGACGAACACGGAGTTGTGATCCTGACCATGGATCACGAAGAAACACGCAATGCCCTCACCGGCAACACGCTTGTTGATGCTTTTCTGGCCGCGTTCGAGCGTATTGAAGCGGATCCCGCCGTGCGCGTCGCCATCATCACCGGGGCCGGAAAGGCGTTTTCGTCGGGCGGAAGCATTCACGAAATGGAGCGCCAGCTCGAGCCTAAATTCGACAGCGCCGCCCTGCGTCACGAATACAGGGAAGGAATCCAGCGCCTGCCGCTGGCCCTGCACAAGCTCGAAGTTCCCACGATCGCAGCTATAAACGGTCCCGCTATCGGTGCCGGCTTCGATCTGGCGTGCATGTGCGATATTCGAATTGCATCCGAACGCGCGATCTTCGCCGAGAGCTTCGTCAAGCTGGGCATCGTGCCCGGGGACGGCGGCGCCTGGTTCCTTCCTCGCCTTATCGGCATGTCGCGCGCCGCGGAAATGACGCTTACCGGCGATGCCATCGACACGCAGCAAGCCCTGGAGTGGGGGCTGGTTTCCAAAGTCGTCGCCCAGGATCAACTGATGGACGAGTGCCGGAAAATGGCCCAACGTATTGCCGTCAATCCGCCTGAAGCAGTCCGTATGAGCAAGCGACTTCTGCGCGAAGGACAACACAGCCGGCTGGATACCCTGCTGGAAATGTCTGCCGCCTTTCAAGCCATTGCTCACAAGACAGCAGACCACGCGCAGGCTGTCGGCGCCTTCATGCAGAAGCGCGCAATACGGAAAACCACTCACTGACCAGATCAGGACGCCACGAGCATGAGCATTTTGTCGCGGAGCCGCCCGACCAGCGGAGAACGGGTGTCTCGATGGGCAACCAGCGACAAGGACAAGCATCTTCGCGCTCCATCATCGGCCAAATCGATGAAGCGGACATGTTGGGGGGAATAAGACCTTGTCACGGCCGGCACCAGCGCTATCCCCATTCCGCTCGCAACCAGGCTGAGCTGCGTTTGTACTTGAATGGCTTCCTGGCTGACACGTGGCGTGAAGCCGGCTTTATGGCACAGCGATAATGCCTCGCCGTGCAGGCCAGGCACCAACGTTGACGCGTAGAGCACGAATTGCTCGTTGCGGCACTCCTTCAAAGACAGTTTTTTGCGGGAAGCCAGCGGGTGGCCGACAGGCACCGCCAGAACCAGATCATCACGCTGAATAACCCAGGCTTCGATAGCGTCCTCTTCAGCGATCGGTCCACGTACCACTGCGGCATCGATCTCGTGGTTGCGCACCAGGCCAATCAGCCCGATCGAGCTGTCTTCGCGCAGTTCAATCTTGACATCGGGATGGTCGGTTCTAAACGCCGGTACGCATAAGGGCAGTAAGGTGTAGGTCGCCGAACCGACAAAACCAAGCCGCAACGTGCCCCACTCGCCCAGAGCCACCAACCGCGCAGATCGGCAGGCTTGTTCGCTGTAGAACAATGCCGTCTTGGCGTCCTTGATCAAGGCATGGCCAGCCGGCGTCAACGTGACGCCTTTGGAGCCCCGCTCGAGCAATTGCGCTCCGACTTCGGCCTCCAGCTTCTGTATCGACACCGACAACGCCGGCTGCGCGACAAATAGTTTTTCGGCCGCCTGGCGGTAGCTTCCATGCTCGGCGACGGCAATGAACTGCTGGAATTGACGGAGAGTTATACCCATGTCGTCTTGTTATCGCTCGATAGATAAACAATATTAGACCGTTATCGGAGCCCAAGAATAGACTCTTCAAGCCATGAATACAAATACAGCCCCTACTGCTGCGCTGAGCAGCATCCGCATCCTCGACCTTACTTCGGTCGTTTTCGGCCCCTATGCCTCTCAAATACTGGCCGACTACGGGGCCGATGTGATCAAGATCGAAGCACCAGGCGGCGACTCCACGCGTAATACCGGGCCAGCATTCGAAGCCGGCCTCTCGGCGATATTCCTGGGCGTCAATCGAAACAAGCGCAGCATTGTCCTCGACCTGAAACAAGCCAGCGCACGCGAAGCGCTTCTGACCATGGTGGACCAGGCAGACGTCTTCATGCATAGCATCAGACCGCAAAAAATGGTGCGCCTGGGCCTGGACTCCGATACCTTGCGAACACGCAATCCGCGGCTGATCTACGCCGGCCTGCACGGTTTCGGCAGCGGCGGCGCGTACGATGGCCGGCCCGCCTACGACGATACGATACAGGGCTTGAGCGGCGTTGCAGACATTGTTGCGCGACAGACCGGCACACCTCGATATCTGCCGACGATTGCCGCCGACAAGACTTGCGGTTTGATTGCCGCCCATGCCATTCTGGCCGCACTATTCCAGCGGGAGCGCACCGGTCAGGGTCAATTCGTTGAAGTCCCCATGTTCGAATCCATGACATCGTACATGCTGGTCGAACATTTCTATGGCCGCCACCTGGTCGGCGCGGATCAACCGGCCGGTTATCCCCGCACGTTGACGCCCTGGCGCAAGCCCTACCAGACAGCGGATGGCTACGTCTGCATCATGCCGTATACCGACAGCCACTGGAAGAGTTTCTTCGTAGGCACCGGTAACGAAGCTATTGCGCTCGATCCGCGCTTCAGCAACATCGCAGCGCGTACTGACCATATCGACCAGTTGTACGAACTGTTAAGCCGCATCATGCGCGAACGCTCCACCTGCGACTGGCTGGATTTTTGCCGGCGCGTGGAAATTCCAGCCACAAAAATCAATTCGCTGGACGACCTGGAACAGGACCCGCATCTGAAAAGCGTCAATTTGTTTGTCGACGTACGCGACACCGAGCAGAACGCATATCGCTACGTCCGCAGTCCGGTGCGTATGGAAGGCAGCAACATTGCACCAACCATGCCGCCCCGGCTGGGCCAACATACCTGCGAGATCTTGTCAGAAGCCGGATTGTCGGATGCACAGATTAACGCCATGCTGGCGAGCAAGGCGGCCATGAGGCAGCCGCCCACCGCTGAACTCGATACATCAAAAAAGGATACTCATGAATGACAATGATGCACTACCCACGCTTGGCCGTGGATACTACTGGCAAGAACTATCGGTCGGACAACGCTTCAAGACATTCCGGCGCACGATCACGGAAACTGACGTCATCAATTTCATTAGTGTCACGGGTATGCTCGAAACGATTTTTATCGATACCACATTCGAGCATGGCGCGATCAAGGGGCGTCCCGTTCCGGGAGCGCTTACCTACGGCCTGATCGAAGGACTGATCATGCAAGGAATGGTGCAGGGAACTGGCCTGGCCTTGCTTGAAGTCAACAAGAAAATGCTTTCCCCGGTGGTAGTGGGCGATACGGTGTGGGCCGAAATCGAAGTCACTGCCATACGCCCCACTTCCAAAAATAACCGGGCAGTGGTCGCGTCGCGCATCGATATCAAGAACCAGCATGGCAAAGATGTAATTTCCTACACGGCCACACGGATGCTCGCGGGAAACGCCGATCAAGAAACATAAAAATCATAAGCAAGCAAAAGGAGACAAAAATGAAGACAACACGAAGAGCGCTGTTCACCGTTGCATTGGTGCTGCCCCTGACGATAGCCGCTGCGCATGGTGCTGCCTGGCCAGACAGACCTATCACCATGATCGTCCCCTTCCCGGCCGGAGGCCCCACCGATCTGGTAGCACGCGTGATGGCAACACAGCTTTCGCAACAACTGGGTCAGACTATTGTCGTGGACAACAAAGGCGGCGCGAACGGGACCATAGGAATGACGGCAGCGGCTAACTCCAAGGCCGATGGCTACACGATGCTGTACAACACGTCCTCGATCGCGCTCGCGCCCAACCTGTATAAGAAGCTGGCCTTCGATCCGGCGACAGACTTTGACGCCATCTCGTCGACAGCAGTGATTCCTCTCGTCTTATTGACGCACCCTTCGGTACCCGCAAATACGATCACCGAGTTCATTGAATATGCCCGAAAAAATCCGGACAAGCTCTCCTATGGCTCGGCAGGGGCCGGCAATGTCACGCATCTGGGCGCCTTCCTGTTCAACCAATCCACAGGCATCAAGGCCCAGCATATTCCCTATCGAGGCAGCGCCCCGGCCTTGACCGACCTGGTCGGCGGCCAGGTCCAGTTCATGACCAATACGCTCAACGATTCGCTGCCATTCATTCGTGACAAGCGGGTCAAGGCGCTGGTTCTCACCAGCAAAGCGCGCAGCGACAAGTTGCCTGATGTGCCCACGGTTGCCGAAGACACCATCGCGGGGTTTGAAATAGGCGCATGGCAGGGTATTGTCGTTCCCGCGGGCACGCCGCCGGCCATTGTCCAGAAACTCAACACCGAAGTTCGCAAAGCATTGAAGTCGGATTCGATACTCAAGCAACTGGCAGCGCAGGGCGCACAACCGCTGGGGTCGACGGCCGATGAATATGCTGCTTATATCCGCAGCGAAACCAGGCGCTGGGGAGACGTCATCAACGCCGCCGGCGTCCAATTGAACTAGCATCTGCTGCACCACCGCTTTACACCCCTTCATAAATAAAAGAGAGACAACAAAATGAAACTGAGATCTTTGGCGCTTGCGTTGACCTGCGCGTTGTTATCGAACCATGCCGGAGCCCAGAGCGCCGATGTTGCGCGTATTGGCGTATCGAATGACCGCTCCGGCATCTATTCCGACCTTGGCGGGCTGGGCTCGGAAGTTTCGGTCCGCATGGCGGTTGAGGACTTCGGCGGTTCCGTATTGGGCAAGAAAATTGAAGTCATAGGCGGTGACAGTCAGAACAAGGTCGACGTTGCCTCGACCATGGTACGCAACTGGTTCGATACCCAGAACCTGGTCGCCGTCGTCGACGGCGGTGCGAGTTCGACGGGTCTGGCCGCCATGCACGTAGCGGCCGAGAAAAAGGGTGTGGCGTTGATCAGCGGCGGCTTCGCCGGCGATTTCAGCGGCAAGCAATGCTCGCCCATAAGCACGCAATGGGCGCCCGATACCTATGCCCTGGCCAATGCGGTTGTGGGCAACACCGTCAAGAGCGGTGGAAAAAGCTGGTACTTCATCACGACCGATTATGTCTTCGGCAAGACGATGGAGGAAACGGCAAGCAACTTCGTGACAGCGGCCGGCGGAAAAGTGCAGGGCAGTACCCGCCACCCTCTTGGATCATCCGATTTCGCGTCATACCTGCTGCAAGCCCAGTCGTCTCAGGCTGACGTGATCGGCCTTGCCAGCGCAGGCGGCGACCTGATCAACCTTATCAAGCAGGCCCAGGACTTCGGCCTGACCGGCGGAAACCAAAAACTCGTCACCTTCCTCGTATTCATTAATGACGTCTTCGGCATGGGACTGGACTATGCCCAGGATCTCAGTTTTCCCACGCCGTTCTACTGGGATGCGAACGACAACACACGCGCATGGGCAAAACGCTGGCAAGAAAAGACAGGGTTCAAGCGGGCCCCGTCCATGGTCCAGGCACTCTCGTATGTTTCCACCATGCATTACCTGGAAGCCGTAAAAGCGGCGGGCACGTTCGACAGCTTGAAAGTCAATGCAAAAATACGCGAGCTTCCGGTACGGACCAAACTCATCAGCAATGCGCGGGTACGTCCAGAAGATGGCCGCGTCATCATGGATATGTACCAAGTGCAGGTGAAGAAACCCTCCGAGTCCAAATCGGCAAACGACGTTTACAAAATCCTGGCAACCATTCCCGGTGATAAGCTATTCGTCCCACTGGCAGACAGCCAATGTCCGTTAGTAAAAAAATGACAAGAGGAGACGCGTCATGAAGTGCTATTGCGTAGTGAATTTCCGCGAACCATTATTGCGGCAAGATGTCGACACCCCGGTACCCTCCGGTAAGGAAGTGCTGCTGCAAGTACGTGCCGCGGGGGTATGTCATAGCGACATTCACCTTTGGGAGGGGGGCTACGATCTGGGCAATGGCCGCACCCTGGCATTGAAGGATCGCGGCGTTTCGCTTCCGCTCACCATGGGACACGAAACCGCCGGCACGCTGCTGGCCATGGGGCCGGACGCCGCCGGCGTCGAGCTGGACCGCAATTACCTGGTGTACCCGTGGATAGGTTGCGGGCAATGCCCCGCATGCCTGGACGGTATGGAGAATCACTGCTCCGCACCCAAGTGCCTGGGTGTGCACCGCAGCGGCGGATATGCCGACCATATCCTGGTTCCCGACGCCAAGTACCTGATCGATATCGGCGATCTGGACCCTGCCCAGATCGCGCCTTATGCATGCTCGGGCCTGACTACTTATTCCGCGCTCAAGAAAATTGGCGCGCCCATCTACCAGCAGCATCCGATTATCATCATGGGTGCGGGTGGGCTGGGCCTGATGTGCCTGAGCTTACTTTCCGCGCTCAACGGCGTTGGCGCCATCGTGGTGGACATCGATCCCGCCAAGCGGCAGGCGGCCCTGGATGCGGGCGCCCTGGCGGCGATCGACGGCGCTGCTCCCGATGCGGCCCAGCAAATCCTCAAAGCGCTGGACGGCAAGCCCGCACAAGCCGTCATCGACCTGGTAGGTGCGCCATCGACCACGGGCCTTGCCTTCGATTGCCTGACCAAGGGCGGTAAGCTGATACTCATAGGCCTGTTCGGTGGTGCTTCATCCTGGCCTATTGCCCTGATTCCCATGAAAGCCATGAATATTATCGGCAGCTATGTGGGCAACCTGGTCGAGCTTCGCGAACTTATCGACCTTGTCAAGACAGGGCGAATAGCTCCTATCCCGATACAACGATACGAGCTTGATCAAGCGGACGCTACCTTGACGGCCTTGCGCAACGGCAGGATAACCGGTCGTGCAGTCCTGACGGCCTGACAGCCGGGGACTCATATCTTGAGCAATATGTCGCTCAATAGTTCAGGATGAGTGATATGCGCCTCGTGCGGGGCTGGGACATCGATCCAGTTCCAGCCCTGCAGCGATTGCACCAACTGACGCGAATCTTCCAGCAAATGATGCGAGGGCTTGCTGCAGTGCAGGTAGGTGCGCGGCAGGCCATTGCCGATGGGATTATTCAGGACCAGGGGTGTCATGTAGCTGGCCAGTGGATGCGGAGTCATTCGGCGACTGACCCAGTCGTACTCTGCCGTCCCCGGCTCCAGTCCCCATACCGGGGGGATTTGTGCGAGCACCGGTACAGCCATTCCACCAGTAGCCTTGGCCGCCGAGGCAATACGGGCGTCGGCATCCGCCTTGGGATAATTCGAAAAAGCGTTCTTGCCGCTTTCCAGCACAACCGAGTCAAAGTAGACCAGATGCGCAATGCTCTCTGGAATGCGATCTGCGACGCCGGTTATCGGCACGCCCGCAAAACTATGTCCAACCAGAATGACGTCATCCAGTTCCTCTGACTGGATGACCTGGATCAGGTCGTCGATGAAAACGTCAATCATGATATCGTTGCGCAGCAAATGGGCACGGTCACCCATGCCGGTAAAGCTGGGCGTAAAGACTTGATGGCCGGCATCGCGCAGCCGGCTCGCCACAGCGCGCCAGCACCAACCACCATGCCATGATCCGTGTGCCAGAACATAATTCATAGAAAAGTCCTTTTGAAACAGGCAGGAGCCAAAACAATGAGCGTACCAGCACGCGCCTCGCTATATATAATTTTCGCCTGCGTGGCGGCCCTGATTGCCGGATGCACGTCCCTGCCCTCTCTGGAAAACCGGACGTACACCACGGCCTTGCCTACTGAGGAATCCGTTCGCACCACCCTGGGGAAAGGAATCTCGCACATGGCGAGCGCCCATCCGGGAAAATCAGGCATCCATATGCTGTCCAATCCCAGGGATGCGTTCGCGGTGCGTGCGCTGCTGGCAAAGGCCGCCGAACGTACGCTGGATGTTCAATACTATATCTGGCGCAAGGACCTGACCGGCACGCTGATGTTCGAAGCCTTGAGGACGGCAGCCGACCGCGGTGTGCGCGTGCGCCTCTTGCTGGACGATAACAATCCGTCCGACCTGGACGCCACGCTCTCGGCCCTGGATGCGCATCCAAATATCGAAGTACGCCTGTTCAATCCGTTCCTTGTCCGCTCGCCAAAGTGGCTGGGCTACATTACGGATTTTTCACGCGCCAATCGGCGCATGCACAATAAATCCTACACCGCCGATAATCAAGTCACCATCATCGGCGGCCGCAATATGGGCGACGAGTATTTTGGTGCCACCGACGGTGTACTGTTCGCCGACCTGGACGTGGCCGCAATCGGCCCCATCGTCAAAGAGGTATCCGACGATTTCGATCGTTACTGGAATAGCCAGTCGGCTTATCCCGTGGAATTGATACTACCGAAGGCAGACCCTGAACGCCTGCAAGCGCTAAGGTCCGAGGCCGCTCTCCTGGAACGTGACCCGCGGGCCGAGACCTATTTGAAGGCTCTGCGCGACTCCGGCCTGGTCCGGCAACTCGCCGACGAAACCATCGCCATGGACTGGGCGGTAACCCGTATGGTCAGTGACGATCCGCGCAAAGGACTGGGCCAAGTGCCGAAAGAGCAGTTGCTGACCCATGAGCTGGGCCAGATTATTGGCGAACCGAAATCCGACGTCAAACTGACTTCGCCCTACTTTGTGCCGACTGAAGCGGGTGTGCATAGTTTTACGGCGCTGGCCAAGCGCGGCGTGAAGCTGCAGATCCTGACCAACTCGCTGGACGCCACTGATGTCGCCGCGGTTCATGCGGGCTACGCCAAGCGGCGCAAGGCGCTATTGGAGGCCGGCATCGAGCTTTATGAAATGAAACGCCTGTCGGACGGACCAAGGGACAAAGGCAGCGGTCCTTTTGGCAGCTCGGGATCCAGCCTCCATGCCAAGACGTTCACCATAGACAGCGAACACGTTTTCGTCGGCTCATTCAATTTCGATCCCCGGTCGGCGAAACTGAACACCGAGCTCGGCTTTGTGATTGACAGCCCCGCGATGGCGATGCAAATCAACACCGCGTTCAATGACAAAGTGTTAGCCATCGCCTACGAGGTCAAGCTCACCGACGACGGGGATGTGTACTGGATAGAACGCAAGGATGGCGAAGAAACGCGTTACGACACCGAACCGCACGCCAGCCTGTGGCGACGCATCGCCGTCAAGATTTTTTCGGTGCTTCCCATCGACTGGCTGCTTTAGCCCACCTTCCTCATAGAGGCATCGCGCACGCACTGACTTGGCGCACGCGATTTGTGTTGCGCCATCGTTCACGCACCATACTGAAGCAGAGGATACCCAGGCAGGGCAAAAAACGCCCGAATATACATTTCGGCACACGATGATCTGACGCAGGGAACTGGCACGACTATTGCGTATAGCGATAGGAGTTGTTCATTCCGATCGCGCCGTTCCAGGCGATCTGTTCCTTCCCCTCCGGAGTCATCATGAAACGTAGACTGGTCCTCAAGCAATTGACCGCAGTGAGCTTTCTTGCATTATCAGGCTGGATGCCCCAGGCACTGGCGGCCGACACCATCAAGGTCGGCATCCTGCACTCCTTGTCCGGCACGATGGCAATTTCCGAAACGTCGCTCAAAGACGTGGCCCTGATGACCATCGAGGAAATCAATGCCAATGGCGGCGTATTGGGCAAGAAGCTGGAACCCGTGGTCGTCGATCCCGCATCGAACTGGCCTTTGTTTGCGGAAAAAGCCCGCCAGCTATTGGCACAGGACAAAGTATCGGTCGTGTTCGGCGCCTGGACCTCGGTCTCGCGCAAATCGGTGTTGCCTGTCTTCAAGGAGCTGAACGGCCTGTTGTTCTATCCCGTTCAGTATGAAGGGGAAGAGCTCGAGAAAAATGTCTTCTATACCGGAGCCGCGCCCAACCAGCAGGCCATACCGGCCGTTGAGTATTTGATGAGCGAAGATGGCGGAGGTGCCAAGCGCTTTGTATTGCTGGGCACCGACTACGTCTATCCCCGTACGACCAACAAGATCTTGCGCGCCTTTTTGCATTCCAAGGGCGTCAAGGACAGCGACATCGACGAGGTCTACACGCCCTTCGGCCATTCCGATTATCAAACCATCGTCGCCAACATCAAGAAGTTCTCCACGGGCGGAAGAACGGCGGTCATATCGACCATCAACGGTGATTCGAACGTGCCCTTCTACAAGGAACTGGGCAATGCGGGGCTGAAGGCCACCGACGTCCCCGTCGTGGCTTTTTCGGTGGGTGAAGAAGAACTGCGCGGCGTGGATGCCAAGCCGCTCGTCGGCCACCTGGCCGCATGGAACTACTTCCAGTCCATCAAGAACCCGGTCAACACGGCCTTCATCGACAAATGGAAGGCCTACGCCAAAGCCAGGAACCTGCCCAACGCTTCAACCGTCGTGACCAACGATCCCATGGAAGCCACCTATATCGGCATCCATATGTGGAAGCAAGCCGTCGAACAGGCCAAGACAACAGACGTTGACAAGGTCATCGACGCAATGGGCGGCCAGACCTTCACCGCTCCCGATGGGTTCACCATCCAGATGGACAAGACCAATCACCATCTGCACAAGCCCGTCTACATCGGCGAGATCAATGCCGATGGACAGTTCGACGTGGTGTGGAAAACCAAAGGTCCCATCCGCGCCCAGCCATGGAGCCCGTACATCGCGGGCAATGAAAACAAGCAAGGTCTTTAATTGGACGAGTTCGCCATGGGCTACGCCGCATTCCTGAAGTTATGGCGCCGGATTTTCCTGACGCTCCTGCTGGTGACGCTCACTCCGGGCGCGCTGGCGGCAGAACCGGCAAACATCGATGCGGCGCTGCTCGCCCCATTGGCGAACGGCGACACCGACGCCAAGCTGCGGGTTATCTCTCAGCTTGGCCAACTGGCCAATCCCCGCGCAGCACAAGTGCTTGAGGCGCTATCCAGCGCAAGCCTCCATACCACCCCCGAAGGCCGCGTCCTGATCGCCCATGACGGCAAGCCGGCCATCGACGCGGTGACAGGGGAAGAACTGGATGTTCCCGCCGACGCCAGCACCGTCATGATCAACAACCGGCTACGGCGCGCCATTACCGGCGCGCTGGCCATATCGCAACTTTTCTCCGACGATGCTCAAGTCCGCCTCTCCGCTGCCAAACGCATGCAGCAAAGCACGGACACCTCGGCCATCGATTTGATTGCTCAGGCGCGATCCCGCGAAACGGATACCGAAGTGCAAAGCGCACTGGATGTCGCGCAGGCCAGCCTGGAACTGAAAAGCCCCGATGCCGCCACGCGCGTGCGTGCCGTCGAGCGACTGGGCCGCACCCAGCGCGGGGAGTTCCGACCCATACTGGCGAGCCTGCTTATCCAGAACAACGAAGGCGTTTACGCCGAGCCCGACGAAGGGGTGCGCGCCGCCGCGGTGACCGCATTGCGGAGCATAGACCGCCACCTCAGCAAAATTGAGTGGGCGGGCAATCTGTTCTACGGCATAAGCCTGGGCAGCGTCCTGCTCTTGGCGGCACTCGGCTTGGCCATTACGTTTGGCCTGATGGGCGTGATCAATATGGCGCATGGCGAATTGCTGATGATAGGCGCCTACGTCACTTACCTGATGCAATTGTTCTTCCGGCAATTCGCGCCGGCCTGGATAGACTGGTATGTGATCGCAGCCCTGCCCATGGCTTTCCTGGTGACGGCCGGCGTCGGCATGGCGCTGGAACGCACCGTCATCCGATGGCTGTACGGACGACCTCTCGAGACCCTGCTGGCGACCTGGGGAATCAGCCTGATTCTCATGCAAGGAGTACGGACCATCTTTGGGGCGCAGAATGTGGAAGTCAGCAATCCGTCCTGGATGTCGGGCGGCGTCACGCTGCTGGGCGGCCTGGTACTCAGCTATAACCGCCTCGCCATTATCGTGTTCGCGTTGCTGGTCGTCTTCTTCGTATGGCTGCTGCTGAACCACACCCGCCTCGGCCTGTTCGTGCGCGCCATCACCCAGAATCGCCGCATGGCCGACTGCGTGGGCGTGCCCACAGGCCGTGTCGATATGCTGGCCTTCGGCCTGGGTTCCGGCATTGCGGGCTTGGGGGGGGTCGCCCTATCCCAATTGGGCAACGTAGGTCCAGACCTCGGGCGCGGCTATATCGTCGATTCATTCATGGTGGTCGTCCTGGGCGGCGTGGGCCAATTGGCCGGCACCGTGATCGCGGCGATGGGCCTGGGCGGCCTGAACAAGTTTCTTGAACCCTGGGCCGGCGCCGTCCTGGCCAAAATCACAATACTGGTGCTCATCGTGCTTTTCGTCCAGAAACGTCCGCAAGGACTCTTTGCGCCGCGCGGCAGGAGCGTCGAATGACTTCGCCTACTTTGGTGGCTACGCACCCCGCCCTGCTGCAACGGCAACGCCTGTTTTCACCCAAGGCCTGGACCGGCCTGATGGCGGCCGTCGTGGTACTTGCCTTGCTCCCCATGCTTAACCTGGTGCTGCCTGCCGACCACCCGCTGCACATATCCTCGTACGCCATCGCCTTGCTGGGCAAATTCATGTGCTACGCCATGGCTGCCCTGGCACTGGACTTGGTGTGGGGTTATGCCGGGATCCTGTCGCTGGGCCATGGAATATTCTTTGCCCTGGGCGGCTACGCGCACGGCATGTATCTCATGCGTTCCATCGGCTCCGATGGCGTGTACCAAAGCCACCTGCCGGACTTCATGGTGTTTTTGGACTGGAAGGAGTATCCCTGGTACTGGGCGTTCACCGATCACTTTGCATACGCCATGCTGCTCGTCGTACTCGTACCCGGCGTGCTGGCATTCATCTTCGGCTACTTTGCGTTCCGCTCGCGTATCAAGGGCGTGTACTTTTCGATCATCACGCAAGCCATGACGTTCGCCGCGATGCTGCTTTTCTTTCGCAACGACACAGGTTTCGGCGGCAATAACGGCTTCACCGATTTCAAGCGTATCCTGGGCTTTGACATCACCGCCCCCGACACACGGGCCGTGCTCTATTGGACGACACTGGTCGTGCTGGCACTGGCGCTGGTTTTTGCACGCGCCATCACACAGTCCAAGCTTGGGCGGGTGCTGACCGCACTGCGTGATTCCGAAAGCCGCCTGCGTTTCATCGGCTACGACCCTCTCGGCTTCAAGCTGTTTGTCTGGACCGTTTCGGCGGTCATGTGCGGTATCGCCGGGGCGCTCTACGTGCCCCAGGTAGGCATCATCAATCCCAGCGAAATGTCCACCGAAACGTCAATAGAAATGGTGATCTGGGTGGCCACCGGCGGTCGCGGCACACTGATCGGCCCCATCCTGGGCGCAGGCGTGGTCAATGGACTCAAGACGTGGTTTACCAGCGTGCTGCCGGAGTTCTGGCTGTATGCGCTCGGTCTTATCTTCGTGCTGACGACGCTGTTCCTGCCACAAGGCATCGTGGGACTGCTGCGCCGAATTACTGCCCGCCATGCAAGGAGAACCTCTTGAAACCCGAGCGCGCACGACAACTGCAGGAACTCCAGGCGGCGGTGCTGATGACGGACTCAGGCAGCGATGCCTCGTACGGTCATGTCGCCACCCGGGATGTCGATACTCGCCACGGTGTAATTCTTTACCTGGAAGATATCACCGTGAGCTTCGATGGCTTCAAGGCCTTGAACAAGCTGAACCTGGACATTGGTGTCGGTGAGTTGCGCTGCATCATCGGCCCCAACGGTGCCGGCAAAACGACCATGATGGACGTCATCACTGGAAAGACCCCGCCAACATCCGGCACGGCCTTCTTCGGCCAGAACGTCGACCTGACCAAGCTCAGCGAAACCGAAATTGCACATGCCGGGATAGGCCGCAAGTTCCAGCGGCCCACTGTCTTCGAAAACCACAGCGTCTTCGAAAACCTGGAACTTGCCATGAAGACGGACAAGCGCGTGGGGCCCACCCTTTTTGCAAAACTGACCGGTCAGCAAGCTGACGCAATCGGCTCCACCCTTGAACTGATACGGCTGACGCACGAGGCATGGCGCCCGGCCGGCCTGTTATCCCACGGGCAGAAGCAATGGCTGGAAATCGGCATGCTGCTGATGCAGGAGCCCATGCTTCTACTGCTGGACGAGCCGGTAGCCGGCATGACCGACGCTGAAACCGAACGCACCGGCGAGCTGCTCAACGAGTTGAAAGGCCGCCACTCGCTGATGGTCGTCGAGCACGACATGGACTTTGTCACCAGCATTGCGGGCAATGGCAAGGTCACCGTTTTGCACGAAGGGTCGGTCCTTGCCGAAGGCTCCATGGCGCAGGTCCAGGCGGACCAGCGCGTAATCGAAGTTTACCTGGGACGCTGACATGCTGGATGTACAGGCCATCAACCAATATTACGGCGGCAGCCATACACTGCGGGGAATATCCTTGTCGCTGGAAAAGGGCGAGTGTCTTGCCTTGCTGGGCCGCAATGGCGTGGGAAAGACCACCCTGCTCAAGTGCCTGATGGGCGTGCTGCCGGTTTCTTCAGGCAGTGTCGTCTTCAATGGCGAGGACATCAGCCGGCTGGCGCCGCATGAACGCGCGGCACGCGGTATCGCCTATGTGCCGCAAGGACGCGATATCTTTGCGCGCCTTACCGTGGAAGAAAACATTCTCATGGGCATGGCGACCAAGCCCGCCGCGGCGGCGCGGCGGATCAAGGGCGAGATCTTCGAGCTTTTCCCGGTGCTCAAATCCATGTTGGCGCGCCGCGGCGGCGATCTTTCAGGAGGACAGCAACAACAACTGGCCATTGCGCGAGCCCTGGTTGCCGAGCCGAAATTGGTCATACTGGACGAACCGACCGAAGGCATCCAGCCATCCATCATCAAGGATATTGCCAAAGTGATACGGCTACTTCGGGAACGCGGCGACATCGGCATCTTGTTATGTGAGCAATACTTCGATTTCGCCCGCGAGCTGGCCGACCAGTTCGTGGTGCTGTCGCGTGGCGAGGTAGTGGCGGCTGGCGATAAATCTCAAATCGATGGCGACGACGTCCGTAGCCATCTCTCGGTCTGACAAGCATGCTGACCCTTGCCCATCCCGCAACCCTCGACCAGTGGCACGCAAAACTGGCCCTGACGTTCGCGCGGCAAGGATTGGACAAAACCGTACTCGCAAAGCGCAAGCACGAAGGACCACTACTGGTCCAGAAAACGCTCTACCCTGAAGGACCGGGCATCTGCCACGTCACCATCCTGCACCCCCCTTCCGGCATTGCCGGCGGCGACGTCCTGGAGATCGACATCGATGTCCGGGACGGCGCCCATGCCGTATTGGGCACACCAGGCGCTACGCGCTGGTACAAGGCCAATGGCCGGCATGCCGCCCAGCATGTACGGATACACCTGGCGGCCGACGCATGCCTGGACTGGCTACCCCAGGAGAATATTTTTTTCGAGCAATCCCAAGCGTCGATGAGCACATGCCTGCATCTGCAAACCGGCGCGTGCGCAATAGGATGGGAAATCACCCAATTGGGCAGCATTGGCAAAGCGACGCATTGGGACGAAGGCTGCGTGCAGTTGAACACCGAGCTGACACTGGACGGCGAAGCACTATGGCTGGAGGCCGGCGAGCTCTATGCCGACAGTCCCTTGCGCCATAGCGGCAACGGTCTATCGGGCTTTCCCGTGCTGGCCACCTTATGGGCATTCGGCCCCATGCTGGGCACCGAGCAGGTCGACGACCTTGCCGCCGACCTGCCCTGGACCCAAAACCTGCGGGCGGGCCTGACCCATATGCCGCAACCGAACGAGCAAGGCCTGAGCCTGGTTCGCGTGCTTGGACTACATGTGCAGGATGTAAAGCGCCTGCTGATCGCGCTCTGGATGCGCATGCGGCCGCTCGTGCTGAATACGCAAGGCGCTCATTTGCGCCTATGGAATACCTGAAGCTCGACAAGGAATCAAATAATGGATCTCACTCCCCGTGAAAAAGACAAGCTGCTTATCTTTACCGCCGCCCTGCTGGCCGAGCGGCGCAAGGCGCGCGGCGTCAAGCTGAACTACCCCGAATCGATCGCGCTGATCACAGCCGCATTGATGGAAGGCGCGCGCGACGGCCGCAGCGTCGCCGACCTCATGCAGTTCGGCACCACGATACTGAACCGTGACGATGTCATGCAAGGCATACCCGAAATGATCGCCGACATACAAGTGGAAGCCACCTTTCCAGATGGCACCAAGCTGATCACCGTCCATCAGCCCATCATCTGACGCGGTACCCGCAACACTGACGAATCTTTTATTTATCCGGGAATTTTCATATGTCTACTCGCCCACATTCACCCAGCCGGACTATCAGTGCGACCGGCGCCGCGGCCCTTGTCCTTATGTCAGGTGCCGCCGCGGCGCACCCCGGACATGAACATGCCCTATCCGGCCATATGTTCGAAGCCGGACTGCTTCACCCCTTGACCGGGATGGATCACTTGCTTGCCATGGTGGCGGTGGGCATATGGGCCGCACTTAGCCACACGAATATGCGCCAGGCCATCTGGACCCCCATCGCTTTCCTGTGCCTGCTGCTGGCGGGCGCACTGGCGGGTATGGCCGGCTTCAGCTTCCCAGGGGTAGAGCCCGTCATCGTGGCGTCCTTGCTGGTGCTTGGGCTTTTGGTGGCGAGCCGTGCAACACTGCCCGGCCCGGCCAGTGCAATTCTGGTGGGCTTTTTTGCCTTGTTCCATGGCATGGCGCATGGTTCCGAATTGCCGGCCGGTGCGGGCGCCACCGCGTTTATCGCAGGCTTCATGCTCAGCACCCTGGTCTTGCACGGACTGGGCTTGGCTGGCGGCTTCGCACTTAAACAACGAGCCTTGTGGCTGGCACGCGCCACAGGTGCCGGCATTGCCGCATACGGTATATCCCTGTTGGCCTCGACCGCCTGAAGCACAGAAAATCCGCCAACTCAAATTCAGGACGCCAACCATGATACCTGGTGAAATCATTGCCGAGCCCGGCGACATCGAACTGAACGCCGGCCGCGCCACCTGCGTGGTCGACGTCGTCAACGTCGGTGACCGGCCCGTACAGGTCGGATCCCACTACCATTTTGCCGAGGTCAATGCCAGCCTCGAGTTTGATCGGGAACTGGCCCGCGGATACCGTTTGAATATCACTTCCGGTACTGCGGTGCGTTTCGAGCCGGGCCAGAAGCGCACGGTCGAGCTGCTGCGGCTGGACGGCGACCGCGTTGTCTACGGTTTTAATGCCGCCGTTATGGGGCCACTCTGATGGTAGCCATTTCACGACGCGCCTATGCCGAGATATTCGGTCCCACTATCGCCAACGGCGTGGGCGACCGGGTCCGCCTTGCCGACACTGGACTGTTGGCCGAAGTCGAGCACGACCACACCATTTTCGGTGAAGAAGTGAAGTTCGGCGGCGGCAAGGTCATACGCGACGGAATGGGGCAAAGCCAGCGCATGAGCGCCGATTGCGTCGACAGCGTGATCACCAACGCGCTGATCATCGATGCGATCACCGGCATCATCAAGGCCGACATCGGAATCAAGAACGGCCTGATCTCGGGCATAGGAAAAGCCGGCAATCCGGATATCCAGCCTGGCGTCACCATCGTGATAGGCCCAGCCACCGAAGTGATTGCCGGCGAAGGCATGATCATCACAGCGGGCGCCATTGATTCGCACATCCACTTCATCTGTCCTCAGCAGATCGAAGAAGCCACGGCCAGCGGCATCACCACCATGATAGGCGGGGGCACGGGCCCCGCCACCGGCACCCTCGCGACCACTTGCACGCCAGGTCCCTGGCATATCCACTCCATGCTCAGTGCGCTGGACGCATTTCCCATGAACATCGGCCTGCTGGGCAAAGGCAACGCCAGCAAGCCAGCGCCGCTATTGGAGCAGGTGCAAGCCGGCGCCATAGGCCTGAAGCTGCACGAGGATTGGGGAACCACTCCCGCCGCTATCGATACCTGCCTGACGGTGGCCGACCAGACCGATGTGCAGGTCGCCATCCATAGCGATACCCTGAACGAATCCGGTTTCGTCGAGGATACGTTCAAGGCCTTCAAGGGGCGCACCATCCACTCCTTTCATACTGAAGGAGCCGGAGGCGGCCATGCTCCCGACATCATCCGGGCGGCCGGCATGCCCAATGTACTGCCCGCCTCCACCAACCCCACCATGCCCTTTACCGTCAACACCGTCGAAGAGCACCTGGACATGCTGATGGTCTGCCACCACCTCGATTCTTCCATTGCCGAAGACGTTGCATTCGCAGAAAGCCGCATACGCCGCGAAACCATCGCCGCCGAAGATGTGCTCCACGACCTGGGTGCATTCTCCATCATGAGTTCGGATTCGCAGGCCATGGGGCGCATCGGCGAAGTCGTGCTGCGCACCTGGCAGACCGCCGACAAGATGAAGACGCAGCGGGGCGCACTGGAGGGCGACAGCGCACGCGCCGATAACCAGCGCATCAAGCGCTACATCGCCAAGTACACCATCAACCCGGCTTTGGCGCACGGCATCAGCCATAAAGTCGGTTCGATCGAAGTGGGCAAGCTGGCCGATATCGTGCTGTGGCGACCCGCTTTCTTTGGCGTCAAAGCCAGCATGGTGCTCAAGGCCGGCATGATTGCGGCGGCCAGCATGGGCGATCCGGGCGCGTCCATCTCCACGCCGCAGCCCGTGCTTTTCCGGCCCATGTTCGGCAGTTTCGGCAAAGCGCTAAAGACTTCCATCACCTTCCTGTCGCAAGCCGGCATGGCGAATCCCGCCGTTCATGAGCTGGGCCTGACCAAGACCCTGGAAGCCGTCCACGGATGCCGAAGCGTCGGCAAGAAAGACATGGTGCACAACAACTGGCTGCCGCACATTACGGTCGATCCACAAACCTATCAAGTCATGGCCGACGGCCGGCTGCTGAGCTGCGAGCCCGCCACCGTGCTGCCCATGGCGCAACGCTACTTCCTCTTCTAGCCATGCGTATTATCAGAAAGCATCTGCGCGACGCGCACCTTGCACCCTCACTCATCAATAACGCCCCTAAGGCAATCCTGGCGTACTCATTGCGCTGCCGCAGCCGCCAGCGTATCAAGCTGGACAACGGCGAGGTGGTCGGCCTGATCCTGAACCAGGGCACGGTGCTGCGCCACGGCGACATCCTGGTGGCGGACGATGGCAAGCTCATCGCGGTACACGCCGCCATCGAACCCGTCGTACGTGTCGGCGCCCGGAATCCGCTCCAGTTGACTCGCGCCGCGTATCACCTGGGAAACCGCCACATCCTCGTCGAAATCGGTCCGGACTATCTGCAATTCGAGTACGATCCAATCCTTGTCGATATGCTGAATCAGTTGGGCGGCATCACGATAGCCACGGTGCAGTCGCCGTTCGAACCTGATGCGGGCGCCTACGGCGGCGGACACAAGCATGGCCACGATGAGACGTTTGCCGAAGACTATGCACTGGCGCAGTCGGCCTATGCCGCGCACGACGGGCATACGCATGAACACCCTCACAAGCATGAACATCCCCACAAGTAAGGGTGGCATGGATACCCGCCAGCTTACGGCCCTGCTGCAGCTATCGTCGCCTGCATTGCCTATAGGCGGCTACAGTTATTCGCAAGGTTTCGAAGCCGCCGTGGACCTGGAACTGGTCCACGATGAAGCGACCGCCTGCGCATGGATACGGCAACAGCTGGAACTGGTCATCGCGCAATGCGAAGCCCCAGTGTGGGCGTTGTTGTTCACCGGCTGGGCCGACGCGAACTGGCAGGGACTGGGCTACTGGAACAAATGGTTCCATTCCTCGCGGGAAACTCGCGAAATGCGCCAGGAAACCGAACAGATGGGATGGTCGTTGGTGAAGCTCGCCACCGACCTGGAATGGGGCGAGGCGGCAACACGCGAACGCATACTCGCGCTGCCGACCGTCACCTTGCCAACCGCCCATGCCTATTGCGTGCACGCATTGGGCATCAACCAGACAAGCGGAATGGCGGCGTACATTTTTGCGTGGCTGGAAAACCAGGTCATGGCCGCCATAAAGACCGTACCCCTTGGGCAAATGTCCGGGCAACGCATCCTGAACCAATTGCGCCTAGGCATACCCGCCCTATGCAGCGAGGCTCTGAGTCGCGCGGCACACCGGCCGCCTCGCATCCATACGCTCGCGCCACAACTTGCCATCCTGTCGTCCCGCCATGAGACCCAGTACTCCCGTTTATTCCGATCCTGAAGAAAGGCCGCATTATGCCCACCCATCGAAACTTCGGCACCACACCGCCATCGCGTACCAAGTCCCTGCCGCCGCTGCGTATCGGCGTAGGCGGTCCGGTTGGATCCGGTAAAACCACCTTGCTGGAAATGCTGTGCAAGCGAATGTCGGAAAAGTACGACCTGATCGCCATTACCAACGATATCTACACCAAGGAAGACCAGCGCTTGCTGACGATTTCAGGCGCCCTGCCGGCCGAGCGCATCATGGGTGTCGAAACCGGCGGCTGCCCTCATACGGCAATACGTGAAGACGCCTCCATCAATCTGGAGGCGATAGACCGGATGCTGGGCCGGTTTCCCGACGCGGACATCGTCTTCGTGGAATCGGGCGGAGACAACCTTGCCGCCACGTTCAGCCCCGAACTCTCCGACCTGACACTCTATGTCATCGACGTCGCAGGCGGCGAGAAAATACCCCGCAAAGGCGGACCTGGCATTACAAAATCCGATCTCCTTGTCATCAACAAGACCGACCTCGCCCCCTACGTCGGCGCCTCGCTGGAAATAATGAGAGAAGACACGCTGCGCATGCGCGGGGACCGTCCATTTGTCATGGGCACCATCAAGAACGGCGTGGGGCTTGATGAAATCATTGCTTTCATCGAAATTGAAGGCATGCTGGCGGACACCCGGTGACCCACGGGCCTGGCACGCTCTCAGGCACCACCGTTTCAGCAGTCCCGCTGGCTTCCCGCTAAAAAGCGTAAAATACTCCGTCCCTGGATTTAGACCACAGTATTGGAAGCGACCCATCTTGAACACGAAAAGAAGCAAACGCTGGAATGGCAACTTAGACTCATTAAGCGCAGATTTCCTGAAAGACGTCATCGAAAAAATGGAGTCCTACGGCCCCAACGTGCAGTTTGAACTACCCGGTAATGCGCAACGTCCGAATTATCAAGTCATCAACAATGCCGGCAAAAAAATGGCATTTGACAAAAAAAACCTGTTGATGAGCCTGAACTCCGACGGCAATGTCAGCGACACGCTATCGGCCGTCTTTACACTTGAAGCCGTCAAGACTGTGATGAAGGGCGGCGGCGCCAAGACAGTCACCCGGGCACGCGCAAGCACGCCCAGGACCGCATCCAGCGGCACCCGCAGCAGCTACACACCCGTGGCCCAGGTCATTGATACCGTCGAGCATGACAAGTACGCGTACTTCAAGGCCAATCGGGAAACCTTGCCCGAGGGCATCCAGAAGCACTCGGCAGATATCAGCACGCTCATGAAGAACGGCATGTCTGCTGAACAAGCTTTCGACGAAATCATCAAGCAGCATTTTTAGACTTTTCAAAGCCGGCCATCGCCGGCTTTTTTCTTCTGCCACCGAGATCTTCCACCGCATGACAATCGAGAGCTTTATCCCCGGCAAAGACGCCTCCCTTGAATCCACGATCAGGACCATGCGGGAGAAGCTAGAAACACGGGGCTTCCATCTGAATGAATCGTCGTTGCTGCATGAGGTTGACGGAATCTGGTCAACATCATCGGCAACCTCTACGTCAGTAACGGCATGGCGGCCGGCAACACGATGATGGAAGCACGGACTCAAGCCCTGTCCGAGATTTTCGAGCGCAGCGTCAAGTACCGCATCATCAGCGAAGGGCTGAGCCTGCCCGAAGTGCCTGACGAAGTCATAGCGCGCTTTCCTAACATCCAGGCGGGTATCGCAGGCTTGCGCAAGGCGGGTTTCGGCATCCTGGTCAAGGATGCCTCGTTGGGCGGACGCTACCCGGTCATGAATGTGACGCTGGTACATCCCAAAGACCAGGGCGTATTCTCCAGTTATGGCGCCCACCCGCGCCTTGAAATTGCGCTGGAGCGCAATGACCGAACTGCTGCAGGGCCGCGCGCTCGACGCATTGGAAGGCTTTCCTGAACCAGGCTTCGACATGAGCGAAATCAACGCCGTGACCAACCTGGAGATCCATTTCGTGGACTCCAGCGGCGTGATCAGCTGGAATTTCATGCGCGACACGCCTGATTTCCCGTTTTCCGACTGGAACTTCAGCACCAGCACGCAGGAAGATTACGAATGGCTCGTCGCTCGCTGGTGTTGATGTATGGCGCCGTAACGGTCCGCCAGGCCGAAGCTTTGCTGGACCGCAGCGAGCGATTCTTCGGGCTGGACACGCTGGGTGCCGACATGCAGGGCAGCGCGATGCATCAGACCTTGCTGGCCGCCTACGACAAGCTTTTCGCATAGCGCTGCACGGGCAGGCTCACGGGCCGCCCGCCTTAATAGACTGCAGGAAATCCAGCAAGATATCGATTTCGTGTTCGGTATTGAAATAATGCGGGGATGCCCGGACCAGCGGCGGCAACCCACGGCGTTCGGCGTCCAGACGCGTGCCGGATGGCAACGTCACGCCTATCGTAATCCCTTCGTTGGCGGCCAGCTCCACCACCTGCTCGGCGGACTTGCCTTCCAGGGTGAAGGAGACGATTGCCGACGGATTACGGCCCAGATCGCACCCTGTCGCGGCCGGCAGTGCCTTCAAGCCCGATCGCAATCGGGCGGCCAGCGCCACACAACGCTCCTGAATGGCGACCATGCCTATTTCCGCCGCATAGTCCAACGCAACGCCCAGCCCTGCGCGCGCTACATAATTGGACTCCCAGGTTTCATAGCGGCGCGCGCCGTCGCGCAGCCCATAGCGGTTCCGCTCAAGCCACGGCGCTGAAAAATGATCGATGGTGTGCGGTTCCAACTGTGACATGAAGCCGCTGCGCACATACAGGAAACCTGTCCCGCGCGGTCCACGCAAGAACTTGCGTCCGGTTGCCGTCAACATATCGCACTGCAGCGCCTGGACGTCCACCGGCATCTGCCCTAGCGCCTGGCACGCATCGAGCAGATAGGCAATGCCATGGGCACGCGCGATTTTCCCGACCTCCGCCGCGGGATTGACCAGGCCCCCATTGGTCGGAATCCAGGTCAGGCATATCAGTTTTACACGGGCACTGATCATGCCATGTAATGCATCCAGATCGATCTCTCCGGCGGCATCGCTGGGAACAACCCGAATCTCGATGCCCCGGCGTTGACGCAACTGCAGGAGCGCCACGAAATTGGCTCCGTACTCCGCTTCGCTGGTCAACACCACGTCGCCTTCCTCGAAGGACATGGAATAAAACGCCATTTGCCAGGCCGCAGTGGCGCTCTCCATGAAGGCGATTTCCTGCGGTAGGGAACCTATCAAACGCGCGGCAGAAGCATAGGCTTGCGCGAGGCGCATCTGCTCGCGATCGTATGCCCCATAGCCGCCCAATTCGACTTCCAGATCAAGATAGTCACGCATCGCCCGAACCACCGGCGCCGGCATCAGCGACGCACCCGCGCTTGCCAGGAAAACCTTGCCCTCTGCGGCGGGTGTATCGGCACGTATACGTTCAATATCAAACATGATCACTCCTGCCATGTCGGGCGCGGCGGCTGGGGGTTGTCACGGCAACGCAGCCATGCCGCACGCGCACATAAGTATGGGCGCCGGAGCGCCCTTGCATAATGCCTATACGGAAGTGTAGAACCCCGTTATTTTTTCTTGGCGTCAACGCCTTTCGATGCTGTAGATCCAAAAGGTGAAGCCGGTGTTGCGGGCTTGGGCGCCTGTTTAGGCTTTTTTGCCTCTTTATTACCGCGTAATTGACCTTTTGCCATGAGAATACTCCTTGACCTACGATAGTGACATGCCAAATGGCCCCATTAGCATACGCGTAATTGCACGACAGCGGGTAAGTCAGGCACGGGTCTAACGAATTTGGCGCGAGTCGCTGCCAAAACGGGCGTTACCCGTCGTTGCGCCTGGATAACAAACAATACGGGATAACCCTTGAAGTCTACTCTTAGGCTGTCATCATGTAAGGTCATTCACGCACGCTAGGAGACTGCATGCAACGACGTTACACCCGAACCTTGCCCGCTATCCTGTTAACGCTAGGCCTGAGCACTGGCGTCGCCATGGCGCAACAGGCGGCACCCTCTCAATCGCCCAGCGCGCCGGCCACGGCGCCAGCAGCGAATTTCTCCGATGCACAACTGCAGAAATTTGTAGCGGCATCCCAGAAGGTTGCCATGATTTCCCAGGAATACACGCCCAAGCTGCAAGGGTCCAGTGACGAAGGCACCCGCAACAAGGTATTCAAGGAAGCCGACGAGAAAATGGTTGAAGCCGTGCACGCCGAAGGGATGACGGTTGACCAGTTCAACGGCATGAACCAGGCAATTCAGACCAATCCCCAATTGGTCCAGCGCGTTCAAAAAATGGTCAAGTAATCAGGAAGGAGACCGGGTCTCGCCAGGCCGGGTCTCGGCAGCGCCAGACCCAGTCTCGCTAGACCGACTCGCATTCCAGCCATTCACGCCGTTTATCGTTCCGCTGATTGTGTTGCCGTTGACCTGGCCGCTATACGTCGCATCCCCCGCCTTAAAGACAAGTTGAGTGCCATTGAGGCGGCCATCGCGGATCTGCTGCGTATCGCTGCCATTGCGCAGCGTTCCTTCAACCGTCTGATAGGATTGATCCAGCACCAGTTCCTTGTCATCCAGCCGCCAGGCACCAGACACCTTGGCCGGCACTATCCATTTGTAGGCGGTGCAGAAGTGCGTGCACCCCTCTTTCACGTCGATCGTATCGTCCGGCTCCCAGTCGCCCATGGTGAAAGAGTTGGATAGAACTCGCGTACCCGGCTTCATATTAAGTATGGTCGGACGTAACTTGATATTAAGATCCGGCAGCAGGAATAGCGTCAATACTGTGGCGTCCGAGAAATCGGTCTCGAAAATGTCGGCGTGCTCGAACGTGGCTTTATCGTCGACGCCCTCGAGTTTTGCCGTTCGTTTGGATAGGGCCACCATATTCGGGTCGTATTCAATGCCGCGGGCCTTGGCGCCCCGCTTGGCCGCTGTGATGACTGTCCTGCCGTCGCCCGATCCCAGATCCACCAGGTAATCCGAGCTGGTCAACTTGGCGGCATTGAGCATCTGATCGACCAAGGCTTGGGACGTAGGCACCCAGATTACATCTTTGCCCGACTGGCCGACCTTGGGTGTAAACGTAGATGAGTCGGCTGTAGCGGTCTGTGCCGGCACGTGCTGGTGCAGTGCGACCATGCACAGTGCAGCGACGGTTAGGCATTTGCGAAGTGTGTGCATAGACAGGCCTCCTGATCGTTGGCGAAGCTAGTACTCCATTTCTTCTTTCAGCTTCTTTTTGAAAAAAAGTATCGGTATGCCCGAAATAAGCACTGCAAGGCCAATCAAGCCGGCGACGCCAGTGTAAGCAATGCTGGCATAAAGCATGTACAGGCAGGTGCAACAAAAGATAAACGGCGTCAAAGGATAAAACGGGACTTTGTACGGTAAAACGCGTTCCGGATGACGCCAGCGCAGAACGAAAAGTGAGATGGCGACCATTAACAGAAAGCCCCAGAACACCGGCGCGGTATAGTCGACCATGGCCTTGAAGCCATCGCGGGTAATGGCGCCCATGGCGATCAGCGCAAGCGCAATCACCGCCTGCATGATCTGACCGTTGGCCGGTGTCTTGCCGCGTCCGTCCCATACTCCGACCCAGGACATGACCGTCATATCGCGCGCCATCGAATAGAACACCCGGGCACCGGTGAATATGGTGGCATTGAGCGTCGAGATCGCCGCAATCACTATCGTCAAGGTCACAATAACTTCTGCCGACGGTCCGGCGACCACACGCATCATGTCCGCGGCAACGGCATCCGACTTACGCAATCCATCCAGCCCCAAGGTTGAAAGCAGCGCCACGTTGGCGAGCACGTATAAAGCCACCACCACTACCGTGCCGATAGTAAGCACTCTGGCAATATTACGGGGAGCATCCTTCAACTCGCCCGTCAGGTAGGCGGCCTCGTTCCACCCTCCGTAGGTGAGCAGAACGAAGATCATTGCCATTCCCAGTCCGGCCGTCTCGGGCGGCATTGAAACCGACGCGGCCGGCTCTACAGAACTCAACAGTCCAAACATGATAATCCCGGCCACCGCAAGGACCTCGATAAATGTCACGACAATCTGAAGGTTTTTTCCTTCGGTAGAGCCAATGATATTCACGGTGCTCAGTATGATTACCGACAAGGCGGCATAAATCGCCGGGCCATACGGACCTAGCGGCGCGATTTGCGCTGCGTAATCCCCCAGCACAAAGGCTACGCCCGCGATCGCGCCAGTCTGGATGACCGTGCAGCGCGCCCATCCAAACATCATGGCGACTGATCGGCCATACGCGCGGGACAGGAAATGGTATTCGCCGCCCGTGTTCGGGTGTGCGGCGGATAATTCGGCATAGCACAATGCACCGATCAGCGTTATTGCCCCGCCCAGTATCCACACGAGGACAAACATCAGTTCGCTGCCGACGTTAGCCGCTACGATGGACGGCGTTCGAAAGATGCCGATACCGACGACCAAGCCCACCATGATGGTTACTGCATCGAACACCGACAGCAGAGCCTGGGGTCCAGCGCGGTCTTGGTCGGCCATTTGAGCTCCCGTTTGCATGATTTACGTGTTGATGGCGGCCACGCCGGAAGATATGTTTCCGAAGGCGCCAGCGACATCAGCAAGATTCTTGCCACGCTGTGGAGAGCATAAACAATAACCGGGCTAACAGGAAAGACCCCCGGACTCCAGATGGAATCCGAAGATGGATTACTGTAGAACGGGTCTGGCGGGATTGAAGGCGGCTCTGCTTTCACGCTCCTTAATCGGCCGGGCTTCTACGAGATCGCCCTGTTCCGCCACCGGCGAAACCTTGAAAATCGCCACCGAGTTCGCCAGATAACGTGCCTGATCCTGCAGGGAGCCGGCAGCAGCAGCGGCCTGCTCCACGAGGGCCGCATTTTGCTGGGTAACTTCATCCATTTGCGAAACCGCCAGATTCACTTGATCGATGCCCATCGACTGCTCCTCGGATGCGCTGGCGATTTCCTTCATGATTTGCGTTACGCGGCCGACGGATGAGAGCAATTCTTCCATGGTTCGACCCGCCCCCTCAACTTGCCCGGCGCCGTCATCAATCTCGGACAGCGAATTCTCAATAAGCTTCTTGATTTCTTTTGCCGCCTCGGCGCTACGCTGGGCCAGCGACCGCACTTCCGCGGCCACCACGGCAAAGCCTCTGCCTTGCTCACCGGCGCGCGCCGCTTCCACCGCCGCGTTCAATGCCAGGATATTGGTCTGGAACGCAATGCTGTCGATCACGCCCACTATTTCGCCAATTTTTCCCGAGCTCGCCGAAATGCGCTGCATGGTTTCCACGACGCCTGCAACGGCTTGACCGCCACGATGTGCGACGTCAGAGGCCGTATCGGCCAGGGCAGTTGCCTGACGGGCGTGATCGGTATTCTGCTTCACGGTTGCAGCAAGCTGATCCATGCTGGCCGCTGTTTCCTGCAAGGAGGCGGCCTGTTGCTCGGTTCGGCTGGACAAATCCGCGTTACCCGAGGCTATCTCGGTGGCTCCTACGTTGATCTCGTCCACCCCGGCGCGCACCGCTGAAATGGCGCGTTCCAGATTGCGTTGAGTCCGCTTGAGGTTATCAAGCAAGGCATGGACCTCGTTCTTGCTTTTGGCAGGTACATCGTCAATGCGGTTACTGAGGTCGCCCGCGCCCAGCCTTTCCATGATTTCGATGACTTGCCGTACTGGTCGAAGAATCCGCGACACACCGAAACCGACCAATAGCGATATCAGCAAGGTTCCGACCAGCATCAGGGCCAGCTGAATGGCTAAGTGCTCGTAGCTCTTTAGCAGGAAGGCGTTCTGGTCCCCTACTCCGTAGAGAATCCAGTTCCAGTTTTCCACGGTACGCCAGGCCATGAACCTGGCGGTATTTTCCGTGCCCATGTTCAAGCCGGAAAAACCGCTAGGTTGCGCATAGAGACGCTCGAGCGTGGCAACATCGCCGGCCGGCATGCTTGCCGCCAAAGGCTCACCCGGCTTTCCTTGCGATCCGGCGACCTGCAGCCACTGCTTGCCGTCGCTTGAACGCTGCAGGATGCCCAGCGAGCCATACTCGGCCACCTTGGCCTTGGCCACCGTCTGCAGAACAGCATCGACCTGCGCGTGTACGTCGACTCGCACCGAGAAACCGCCATATACGTTCCCGGAATCATCCTTCAAAGGCTTTATGCTCATGGCGTACCACTTGCCATTGCGTTGAACCAATCCACTGTACGGCTCGCCGCTATCGAGCGTACGCGCCAGCAGGTCCTTGCTGTCCACCGTACTACCCAACCGTATATTGCCTTGTCCATCGCGCAACAAGGTTGCCACGCGCACCCATTTATCACCGGACCGCACAATGATGGCGGGATCGGCACCCGTGTTTGCGTTGATACGCAGCAATGTATCGACATCGCCGTTGACGATGCGGTCTTCGACGACCATCAGGGGCACTTCACCGCCTTCCTCGGTATCAATGGTGCCGCCATCCAGGACTGGAATGCCGCCCAGCTCGCGTTCCATTACGGGAATGAGCTCCTGGCCGCGTGCACTGGCGCTGGTAAATACGATTTGCAGCGACCTGTCCGTCCCGTCGAGAGCCGCCGTCAATTCCCGCTGTACGGCCTCAACGGCGGCAAGCCGGCTTTGCCACGCCATTGCGGCCGTCACCACCAACATCACAATGGCCGTCACGACCGACGTTGCCCGAAACATCCGCAATGCCAGCGATTGCCTGGACATCCATCCTTTGTCTACCACCTTGTTTCTTGTTTTAGTGTTCGCCACAGTTGCCTCCATGATGGCCCTGCCGTTGAATGCACGATTTATATTCAATTAACGGCGTCATCATGAGGTTCTTTACGCAGATTGGCGCTAGGGATTTCCCTGCATGGTGTTAAGTCGCGACAGGGAGTAGTCTGCAAAATGCTGTATTCAAAACTCGGAGGCTCCAATGAAACACCTGTTAAGTGTTCTTATATTGGCGGTGGCCGCCGGCACCTCTGCCATGGCGGCAGACGTACCAATCAAGAAAAGCGGCAATATCCTGGTGGACCAGAACGGAATGACTCTGTACACCTTCGACAAAGACACGCCCAATAGTGGAAAAAGCGCCTGCAATGGCGGTTGCGCCACCAATTGGCCACCAGCCACCGCCGGATCGGGCGCCAGCTCCAGCGGCGATTTTACGGTCATCACCCGGGACGACGGCTCAAAGCAGTGGGCGCACCAAGGCAAGCCCCTATACCTCTATAAAGAAGATACCAAGCCAGGCGAAACTAAGGGCGAGGACTTCAAAAGTGTCTGGCATACGGTCAAGGACTGACACATAGCGCAAGACGAAGGCACGTCTCACAAAAAGCCAGCCCCCTGATGCCAGACCGCTTTTAGCGGCTGCAATCAGGGGGCTTTTACGCCGAAATCAGGCAGAATCGGGCTACAAATATCTGTAACGCTTAATCAAGCTTGATATTGGCCTGGTGGGCTACCGTCTTCCATTTAGCGATTTCCGATTCGACGAAAGTGCGCAGCTCCGCGGGGCTGGAGCCGATTACGTCGGCCCCGATACCGTCGAGCTGGGTCTGGACTTTAGGGTCCTTCAAGACTTGCGCAAAGGCTGCCGACAATTGATCGATAACGGGCTGGGGCGTGCCGGCGGGTACGAAAATGCCATTCCACTCGTAAGAAGCATAACCATCCAGCCCCGATTCAGCCAGGGTTGGGACATTGGGCATCAATTTAGAGCGTTCAGTTCCGCCCACTGCAATTGCGGTCAGTTTGCCGTTCCGGATGTGATTCCATGAAGAACCCAGGCTTGCAAACATCAAAGGCACTTGGCCGCCCATGACATCAATCATGGCGGGACCGCCCCCTTTGTAGCCCACGTGCATCAACTGGGTTCCGGCCTTGACGTTGAACAATTCACCGGCCAGATGCTGCGCCGAGCCGATTCCGGACGATGCATAGTAAGGAGGATCCGTCGCATCCTTGCCTTTCTTTATCAACTCCGCCACCGACTTCAATGGCGAATCAGGATTGATGACCAATACATTCGGTACTTTCAGCAATAAGGAAACAGGCTCGAAGTCTTTGATCGCGTCAAAAGGCATCTTGCTTCTAAGCGCGGGATTCTGGGCAAAATTGGAGGCGTCCAACATGATGGTATAGCCATCGGGTTTCGCCCGGGCAACGTAGGCACCGCCTATCATTCCGCCTGCACCGCCTTTGTTCTCGATGACCACGGGTTGACCAAGCACCTTGGCCAGCTCAGGGCCCATGACACGCGCAACAGTATCTACCGTTCCTCCTGGCGGGTAAGTTACCACCAGGGTAATGGCTTTATCCGGGTAGGCGGCAGCAGTCCCGAAAGCGGCAGCCATGGCGGCCGCTACGACAAGGCGCGTACAAACGCCGATGGATGTGGTGGATTTTTTGGCAACTGCCATGTAATTCTCCTAAAACTTGAATAATGATTTCGGCGTGTCGCAAAGCATTTGCAATACATCGTCAGGATTCTCAATACTGTTGATAAGCCAGTTCAAACTGGCACGATAGCTGGTGAGCGTCTCATGTTCCGTATGAGGCCAGTCGCTGCCCCACATCAGTCTCTGCGACGAAAAATGCTGCATAAACAGCCCCACCATGATCTTTAGCTGCTCGTTGTTCTGTTCTGGCCAGATCCGATATTCGGCGGACAGCTTTACCCACACCCGTCCTGTCGCGGCGTATTCAAGCAGGGCTTGCACCTTGCCTGGTTCAAAGTCCATGTTGAAATCCGGTCTGCCAAAGTGATCCACCACTATCTTGCATCCTCGAGCGAGCAAGGGGTTCGCTACACTCGGCAATTGCTCGATCGGACAATGCACTTCCACATGCCAGTCAAGCACATTTACCATCTCGAGCAGCCGCTGCCAGGCCGCAGCCCTTAAGTCCGGGGGATCGATGCCAAACAAGTTCAGGCGTATACCCACTACTCCAGCGTCATTCATGGACTTGAGCTGACCGACATCATGTTCCGGGTCAAGCACCACGACACCGCGGCACCGCCCTTGCGCCCGCTCAAGCGACGCCAGCAGAAAACTGTTATCGCGCCCTAGAAAACTGGGCTGTACCAGAACCCCGTGCGAAAAGCCATTTGCGTCCAGCAAAGCCAGATACGTATCGAGCGTTGCGTCGTAGTCGGGTGGATGCCGACGCGTGGGCAACACATTCAATCCGGAATGAAATACATGGGCGTGAGTGTCGACCATCTTGCCCGACAGGTCGGCAATAAGCAGGTGTGTTTTCATTCACAACTCGAAAATTTTCGAATCCTTCAAAAGGACTCGTGCTATGGAAATGACAAAAATACGTAATCGCTATGGAACTGGTCGCATTCTAGATAAAAATTACATATTGTTCTATTATTGAAACGATATTTATTCATAATGTTTTAATATGCAACTAAGTCAATTACGACACTTCATGGCAGTGATTGAACATGGCACCCTCAGCAAAGCATCCGAAAAACTGGATATCGCGCAGCCGGCCCTAAGCCAATCCATCAGCCGAATGGAGAAAAGCCTCGGCGTCATATTGTTCGAGCGGTCCCGGCGCGGAGCAAGCCCTACCGTCGCGGCGCAAGCCATTGTTGACGATGTGCGTCATGGATTATTGAAGCTGGCGGAGGCCGAACAAAAAGCAAGGGCCACCCAAGCGGGGCGCGCCGGGCTCCTGAAGATAGGCTTAGTATCGTCTGCATTGTTTGATGCGCTTCCCAGGGCCTTGAAGAAAATCAAGGAACTGGCGCCCGGCCTGACCCTGGAGCTTTTCGAAATGGGAAATGAAGAACAAGCCAAAGCGCTGGAACAGGGCATCATAAACGTCGGGTTGATGCACTCCCCGATCGCGATCAATGGACGCACACATCAAAAAATCCTGAGCCAGGACAAATTGATAGCTGCCGTACCCGAGAAACTGGCCAGGCATAAAAGAGGCAGAATCACCCTGGAGGAAATGGCGCAGTACGGGCTGATTCTTTATCCAAGAGAACAGCTGCCCCACATGTATTTTGGCATTGCCGAAGCGATCCGCAAGCGGAAATGCGAACTCAAGGTCAACCAGCACGCCAATCGAACCATGACGGTGCTGGCCTGCGTGGCAGGAGAGATGGGTATCGGCCTGCTGCCGAGCTGGATTCAGTCAGTAAGCTTTCCGGGAGTGGATTTTTGCGAAATCGACAATGGCCATGACTTGCCCTCTTTTGATTTGCTCGCGGTGTCCACTCCCCAGTACAAGACCATGCTGGACTACTTTTAATCGTTACATTACCGCGCTCATGGCACGCTGAAGAAATTCCGGCACTGACATCGCCTGGCCATTAAGGTCGACTTTGTCATTTTCATACAGGATCGCAGCGCTTGCCGTGTCGCCCTCAACGACGACAAGGCCGGCGCCACTCAGGCGTGCGACGTACTGATCGTAAATCATGGCGCCCAATATTTGCATCTGCTGCGCTTGCTGCGGATCGCTTTCTACCTGACCAAATGCCTGGATGAGCATGGGCTTGGAAATGGTGAGATCGAGTTTCACCCGCTTCAGTACTTCGGCAAGCAATACATCGGTGCGCTGTTCCTGTGCATTGCTCGGGCTGGCAAGATCAAGGTGCAAGCCGGCCTTGCTTTCGCCATGTGCATTCTTCCAGATTAGCGGATCAATGGAAACCGATGGGCTGGAAGCCAGTAAGGCAACCAGCTTTTCACGCATGACAGCTTCTTCGGCGTCGGTAAGCACCAGTTCCTCGTCAGCGGAAATATCAGCCCTGGCGACAATCGCATCGTACGTCTTGCCCAACTCGGTCAGTGCATCGACATCGAGCTGGCGCGCCTTGGCGCCTACCGATACGCTGCCCAGGTCAATCTCGCCGACAGCAATACGACCAAAATCGTAACGTAATGCGCCGTCCAGCAACTTGCCTTTTTGCTGGCTATCCACGGCCATGGCAATTTTCTCCAGTACCACGGCGCCGCCGTCCGGACTGTCTATGGCCAGGGAATCGACCGTCGCGCTACTCTGCGTCGATACGTCGTTTTCGTTGGACATCGTGGTTTTGCTGCTGCCCTGGATGTTCTTGATCAGCAGGTTTTCACCCGATTGCTCATTGGTGATCGAGAAAGAGGCGACCTGACCCGTCGCGGTATTGTCATTGAAGTCATTGGTGAAATCCATCTCGATGGCGCCGCCACTGAAGGATATCTTTTCGCCGTCCTCAACCAGTTCAGCCGGGGAGAAACTCCAGACGGACTTGCCCGTGCCACCAAAACCCACGCGGGTCTCAATATTCAAGGGGGACTTGCCATTCTGGCTATCGAACCACTTCTGGGTCGCCGGCGTAGCAAGCAGGTGTGCCTGGCTATGCGCGAGCATGGGCATGAAATCGCCCGAACTCAATGCGCTGACGGGTAGCGGCCCATGCTGCAGCTTATCGTGCAGTTTCAGTTCCAGCGGCTTGCCGTCTTCGTCTTTCAGGAACAAGGTATAGCTCACCTCGGACGAGAACCAGCCGCGCTGATAATCGTTGATTTCTATCCTGATGCTGTTGGTGCCCATGTCAGCCCCGAGCATCTTGACCACGCGTTCATTGGCCTGCGCCACAACCCGCTCTACAGCGGCTTGTGCCTGCTTTCCCACATACCAGGTGGCGCCCAGATAGGCTACGCCCAGAATTACCACTACCCCAACTACACCAGTGCTTTTCTTCATTATGTTCCTGTTCTATTTCATTGCAGCGGGACCACGCGCGCGCGGCGCGCAGGACAATCAAGGCCAAAATCGTGGGGCCCATTTAACCACGATGGGGCACGGCCCCCTGGATATTACCAACGGTGTTTCAAGCTTCGGCGTCTGGTTGACTGCCAGGGGCGGCCTGTTGGAAGGCGGGTAGTTCGGCACATGCGGCGTCGATACGCGTGATGGTGGGCATGGCGCCCAGATCGCAATTAAAGCGACGCGCATTCGCCAGCTGCGGCACCAGGCACACATCAGCAAACGACGGCTGGTCGCCATGGCAATATCGGCCAGTGGCCGGATGCCCGGCCAGCATCGCCTCGACCGCAGCCAATCCTTGCTCTGCCCAATGACGGTACCAGGCATTCTTGGCCTCTTCGTCGACCTTGAGTTCATGCTTCAGGTACTTCAACACCCGCAGATTATTGAGCGGATGGATATCGCAGGCAATGAACTGTGCAATGGCCCGCACCCTGGCACGCTGTCTTGCATCGACGGGCAACAGGGGCGGATTGGGATGAGTTTCTTCCAGATACTCGAGGATGGCCATCGACTGCCCAAGCGCCCAGTCGCCTTCCTGCAGGGTGGGCACCAGGCACGTAGGATTCAGCTCGCGGTACGGCGCAGCCAGCTGCTGGCCGCCGTCCTTGAGCAAGTGCACCGGCACGGTCTCGTATGGCAAATTCTTGAGATTCAAGGCAATCCGGACACGGTACGCGGCTGAACTGCGAAAGTAACCATAAAGTTTCATCAGGCTTCCTTGACTTTGCGCGAGAGTTCCTTGGGCAGCGGGAACGATACGTTCTCGGGTGTACCGGCCAGCGTGCGCACGGAAGCAGCCCCAAGCTCCTTGAGACGGACGATAACCTGGTTGACCAATACTTCAGGTGCCGATGCGCCCGCTGTAACGCCGACGCGCCTGGTCTGGGCTAGCCATGCGGGATCTATCATTTCGGGGCCGTCGATAAGATAAGCGGCCGCTCCCTTGCGTTCCGCCACTTCGCGCAAGCGATTCGAATTTGAACTGTTGGGGCTTCCCACCACCAACACAAGATCGCAGTCAGGCGCCATGATCTTGACGGCATCCTGACGATTCTGCGTGGCATAGCAGATATCGCTTTTCTTGGGTTCAATAATGGTGGGAAAACGATTTCGCAAAGCCTGTGCCACCTCGGCCGCGTCGTCGACCGACAACGTGGTTTGAGTTACAAAGGCGAGATTCTCGGGATCGCTCACTTGCAAGGAGGCCACATCGGCAGAGGTTTCTACCAAATACATGCCGCCGTCCGCCTGGCCCAGCGTACCCTCCACCTCGGGGTGCCCCCGGTGACCGATCATAATGATTTCACGGCCGGCCGCACGCATCTTTGCCACCTCGATATGGACTTTGGTCACCAGCGGACACGTCGCATCGAACACTTTCAAGCCCATTTCGGCAGCTTCGGCGCGTACCGCCTGCGCAACGCCATGAGCCGAGAACACGACAATAGAACCGGCAGGCGCTTCGTGAAGCTCGTCGATGAAAATCGCGCCTTTCTGCTTGAGGTCCTGGACCACATAGCGGTTGTGGACAATTTCGTGGCGCACATAGATGGGCGCGCCGTGCAGCTCAAGCGCCCGCTCGACAATATCGATGGCGCGATCCACACCGGCACAAAAGCCTCGTGGCTGAGCAAGCACGACCTCGATATCGGCATGCACAGGACTTTGATCGGACATTACAGGACTCCAAGCAGGGACACTTCAATGCGCAGGTCGGCACCGGCCAACGGATGATTGAAGTCGAACAAGGCAGTATCGTCGTTGATTTCCTTTAGGACACCGGAATAACGGCCACCGTTAGGCGCCGAAAACTCCACCATGTCGCCGGCTTCGAACTGGGACTCGGGGTCGGCATTCTGGGCCATCATGGCCCGGGTGACACGTTGCAGCAGCTCGGGATTGCGATCGCCGTAAGCCTGGGCCGCGGGCAGGTCGAAGGAAAAGCGTTCGCCTTCGGCATGATTCAGCAAGGCTTCCTCCATGCCGGGAGCCCATTGGCCCATGCCCATCTGCAAGGTGGCCGGACGTTCGCCAAAGGTGTCGGCGAACACCGAACCGGCCGCCGGTCCTGAGACGAGTTCAATACGATAGTGCAGGGTCAGGTAGGAGTCGGGTTGAACACGAACCGAAGCTGAGTCGGGAGTAGAGGTCAAATCTTTCACCGTAGAAAAGCGTTGCTATTGCCCTATTTTAGAGCGTCTTATGAGACTTCACACGCGCAGCGCCGCAAGGTGAGAATCAGGCCGCCGTCCCGGCATCGTCGACCGCCTTCAGGATCTTGCCGAACAGATCGTTGGCGTGTTCGGAATTCAGCCAACGGACTACCACCACCATTTGGCGCTCGGGCTCGATCCACGTAAACGAGCTGCCCGCGCCTATAGCGAAGTAACTGGTCTCGGGCACGTTGGCGAACACCTTGCGATCGTGGTTCAGCCACACCAGGTAGCCGTAGTACGGCGCGAGTTCGGACGCAGTGCGCATACGCTGCAACCATTGCGACGAGAGCACACGCTTGCCCCTGGCCATACCGTCATCAAGCATTACCTGGCCTATCAGGGCCTGGTCTTCGGCGCTGATGGACATACCACCGCCCCAATGGGTGCCTCCCGGTACCGACTGCACCTTCTGTCCGGCTATATCTACCCATGCATTGTCGTAGCCCACCCATTTCCAGTTCTCGGAAAGGCCTGCCTGCCGGGCAATTTTTTCACGAAAGACATCCGGCAACGGTTTCTGGAACAAATGCAAAAGCGCCAAGGAAAGCTGGTTTATACGAACGTCGTTATATTCCCAGTACGTTCCGGGCGCCTGTAGCGGGCGGGGGTCACCTTTCTTGCCGCCAGGCGCGGCACCAAAGGTGACGGCACGATAGCGGTCGACCTGATCCGGCACCCCGAACAGCTCGCCCTCCCATTCACTGGTTTGCTGCAACAGGTGTTCCCAGGTGATGAGGGCGTTATTGCCTTCGTCGAAGCCGATACCTGGCACACGAACGCGCACCGGTTCATTTACATCGGGTAAGAGACCCTGATCATGTGCGACACCAGCAAGCAAGGCCAGATACGTTTTCGCGACACTGAAGGTCAGGTCGGCACGCTGCGGCTCGCCCCAGGACGTCAGGGTCTTGCCCTTCAGGGTAATGACACCTGATACAGGCCCCCGGGCGTGGACAGGGCCCAATAGGCGGTTCCATGGAGGTGGATCCTGCACGTGCACTCCCCATGCGCCATCTACGTCGCGGTCCCAGGTAGTCTCGTGATCGATGGCGAACTGCACGGCTTCCTGCATGGACGAATTCGGCATGGGACATTTCCTTTCCAGTACAAGGGAATACCTGGTAAACAAAACCCAGGCTCGAATTGATAATAAGGAAACACGAGCAGGCGTGCAAGCAGTACATCTCCTATACCGCTACTCCTTGAATCGCTTATCTGGCTGCTCGCAGCACGCCCCCAACGAGCATCTTCCTCCTGCTGTGCTCCGGGAAGGCCTGTGCATCATGACAGGCCTGTATTGGGACATGGGCGCTGGCGGCACACCTGAATCCACAGAGGGGTAAAAGCCAGAACGGACAAAAGCTTGCCCGGGCGCCGGAATAAAAGCCGAAATCTGTCAACGTAGCGCTTCCGTTACGGTTTCTATATTGAGCTCTCTATGACACTACGCGCATCACGTCCCCAGGCCGAGCGCCCTCGCGAACGCCTGCTCGCTCATGGCGCCCATGTTTTGACGTCGCCGGAACTCCTGGCCATCCTGTTACGAACCGGCATCCGCGGTTGCGATGCGGTCGGCCTTGGCCACCAGCTTATCGAGCGGTTCAATGGCTTGCGAGGCTTGCTGTCGGCCGATGCCCAGACATTATTAGGCATCACTGGGCTGGGCACGGCCAAGACCTGTGAATTGCTGGCCATCAATGAACTTAACCGCAGAGCCCTCGAAGAAGACCTGAAAACGGGGCAGGCGCTGGACCAGCCCCAACGCGTCAAACACTACTGCAGCGCCAAACTCGGTCATTTATCGGTTGAGCACTGCATGGCCCTGTACCTGGACAGCCAGTTCCGCCTGATCGTCTCCGAGGAAATATCGCGAGGCACGCTTACACAGGCGTCAGTGTATCCGCGCGAGGTTATCAAGGCCGGCCTTAAACACCATGCCGCTGCCCTGATCCTTGCGCATAATCACCCATCGGGCGTATCGGAACCCAGCGAAGCCGACCTGGCGCTCACCCGGCACTTGAAACACGCACTGGCTCTCGTCGACATTCGACTGCTCGATCATCTCATCGTTACTGCCTGCGGCGCCATCTCGCTGGCCGAACGTGGGCAGCTTTGACTGACCACGAAAAAATGGAAGCCAGACACGGCTAAAAATACGCCATGCGCGTTTACCCTGAGATCTTTGAAAAACCATCCTAGGGCTTACCCGAGATTACGTATATAAGAAACCCCCGGTTTTCAAATGGCTAATTGCGTAGGGAAATCTTGCTTCTTACACTGGACCGGTTTCAACGCGAGTCAGCTGGATCGATCCTCCGGGCATGGTGTCCACGATGACCGCGGTTTTCAGCTTCGCAACTTCCTAAGGACAGTTCGTGTTTCTCAACATCCTCCCACTTGCACTGGTCGATGGCATCGCTTATGCCTGCCTCCTGTTTCTAGTGTCTATGGGCCTGACGCTGATTTTCGGCGTAATGGGCATATTGAACGTTGCACATGGGGCTTTCTACGCCTTTGGCGGTTATGCGGCGGCATCGTTCATCATGATGATCGCACCCTCCACCGAATCAGCGTGGATCCCGCTGATCTCGCTTTTCCTGGTTGCCATCGTCGTTGGTACCGTACTCGGCGGCCTGATGGAGGTGCTGCTCATTCGCCGCGCCCAAGGCTACGACCCCATACTGAAGCTGCTGCTTACCTTCGGGGCGCTCCTGATGCTGGAAGACATACAACGCATGATCTGGGGTGCCCAGCCTTATAGCGCAAGCGAAGTGGTCAACCGTCTGGGCAATATCGAACTGGGCGGGATCACCTACACCACTTATCAATTGGTGGTGGTACCCGTGACGGCGCTAGTCGCGTACGTTAGCCTGGAATACTTTCTGCGCCACACGAACCTGGGCAAACAGATAGTCGCCATCACACATCATCGGGAAGTCGCCACATCGCAGGGCATCAACGCCAGCAAGATCGGCCTGATTACTTTCATCATTGGCGCCATTCTTGGAGTCCTGGGCGGCGCCCTGGCTGCGCCCACCACTTCGCTGGTTCCCGGCGCCGGCGCCGACATGATCGTGCTGTCGTTTGCAGTGGTAGCAACTGCGGGCCTGGGACAAATCACCGGGGCACTCGTTGCCGCCTTGTTGATCGGCATCATTCGTTCAATATCCGTATACATGGCTCCGGAATTCGAGGTGGCCGTACCCTACATCATCATGGGCCTGGTATTGCTTGTCCGTCCGCATGGGCTGTTCACTGTTGCGCAAGCGAGGACGATCTAATGATTTACGCAATCAGCATAATCGGTGCAGCACTTGCACTTGGCGTTGGATACGCATTGCCCTGGACCATCACGCCCATCATCATCGGAATCACCTACGCGATCGCCGCGCTTGGCGTATCAGTGATGATGCGTGCTGGTCAGGTATCGTTCGGCCACGCCATGTACGCTTGCATCTCGGCCTACACCGTTGCCTTTCTGGCCCGTGCTTACCCAAGCCTGGACGTCATCGTACTGGTCTTTGCCGGAGTACTGGCGGCGATGGTGGCCAGCGCCCTCATCGGTGTATTCATGGTGCGCTATCGCGGTATCTTTTTCGGAATGCTGAACCTTGCGTTGAGCATGGTGCTCTTTGCACTATTGGGCAAGCTGTACCACATCACTGGCGGCACGGACGGCTTGCGCATCCAGCGTCCCACGATACTCGGCATGGAGCTGGAGCGCGCGCCGTATGAATTCGTACTGCTTATTATCGCCATAGTCATCGCCCTTGCGCTCGCCTGGTGGATCCAACGCTATTTCCGCTCTGGAAACGGCGAAGCGCTCGCCGCGATCAAGACGAACGAAACACGTCTGGAATATCTGGGTTTCTCGGCCTACGCCGTGATGTGGCGTGGCTATCTGCTTTCAGCAATCGTAGTGGGCTTTTCGGGCAGTTTGCTCGCGCTTATACAAGGCCTGGTCACCCCCGACATCAGCGTATGGCTGCGCTCTGGCGAATATGTATTCATTGCCATCCTGGGCGGAGCCGGCCATGCCCTGGGCGCCTTTCTGGGAGCGCTGGTGTTCGAGGCTGTCAAGCTGGCTTCCACCGCCTACTTTCCCGGACTGTGGCAATTCATTTTGGGCCTGACACTTATCGTGGTGATATTCCTGTTCCCCACAGGATTCATCGGGCAGCTTGCCAAGCGCATTAAACTCTAACGGACGGGAAGCAGAAGCAATGCAGCCTTTAGTCAAGACCACCGGCCTGAATCTGGCTTTCGGCGCCGTAATCGCCGCCAACAATATCGATTTCGAACTACATACCGGCGAACGCCTGGCAGTGATCGGCCAGAATGGCGCGGGCAAGACGACCTTCATCAACATCTGCACAGGCTACTTGAAGCCGGCCTCCGGCACAGTCACCTTCGACGGCCATGACATCACCGGCATGGCACCACGCAAGATAGTGCGCCTGGGGATGGGGCGCTCATTCCAGTTGCCGCAATTGTTCACCGAGCATACCGTGCGCGAGTGCATACAGATTGCGGCGGCCCGCCAGAATGCGCGGCTAAGCGCGTTCAAGCCACTGGCAGCGACCATAAACAGCAACGACGTGGAAAGCACGCTGGAGCTCGTTGGACTGCGCGACGACGCCAATGCCATCTCCAGCGATCTACCGGAAGGCAAGCGCAAGCTGCTGGATGTGGCCATGGCGCTGGCTTTAAAACCCAAGCTGCTCATCATGGACGAGCCCACCAGCGGCGTGGCGTCCGAAGATAAACACGACCTGATGCAAACCGTCATGAACGCGCTCGAACAACGAAAAGTCACCAGTTGGTTCGTCGAACACGACGTGGACATCGTCGCGCAATACGCAACTCGAGTAGCCGCTTGGATCAACGGTGCGATCGTGGCCGATGGTACGCCCGATGAAGTACTGGCCAATCCACAAATCAAGCGCGAAGTATTGGGGAATTGACATATGCTTAAGCTAACCGGCGTCAATGTCGATCTCGCGGGCAATCGAATTCTTCGCGACGTCAACTGCAATTTCGAAAAGGGCACCACGGTAGGCATCGTGGGTCGCAACGGGGCTGGCAAAACCACTCTGCTGCGCACCATCATGGGGTTGACCAAGCTGCACGCAGGCGAAATCCGCCTGGACGAAGTCATGCTCAGCGATCTCCCCGGCCATGCGCGCGCCGGCCATCAAATCGGATACTCGCCGGAAGACCGGGTCATCTTCCCCACCATGTCGGTGGAAGAGAACCTGCGTCTGCCCTGCCATGCCACCAAGCAGTCCAAGCAAGCCATTGACCGCCGGCTGGAGGTCGTACTGGAAGTCGTACCCGATCTCGAGCCCATGCTCAAACGCTCGGGCTCCGCACTTTCTGGCGGGCAAGGCAAGATGGTGGCCTTGGGCCGGGCACTCATGGTCGGCACACGCCTGCTGTTGCTGGATGAGCCGTTCCAGGGCCTGGCGCCCAAGCTGGGCTTAATCTACACCGACGCGCTCAGCCGGCTGAAAGCCATGCAACCTGATATTTGCGTGGTGATCACTGAATCGAACGTCAAATTGCTGGGCCATATCCCTGACCGGATATGGACTATCGAACGAGGCTCGATCGAGCTTCAACAAACTCTGTAAAAGACAGGAAAGCGTTATGACCCAAATGATTATCGACGGCCAGAAAACGGACGCCGCCAGCAAGCAGACCATAGACGTCGTTTCGCCAAGCGACGGCAACGTGTTCACGACTATCCCCCGTGGGGATGCGGCCGACGTGGATCGCGCCGTCAAGGCCGCCCGCCAGGCGTTGAACAGCGAATGGGGCAAGACACCCGCCTTCGAACGCGGCCGCCTGCTGACGAAGCTGGGACAGGCAGTGCTCGACCATCACGAAGAACTGGCTCAACTCGAGGCCCGGGACACCGGCAAGCCGATCTCCACCGCCCGCGGCGATATCACCGTGCTGGCACGCTATTTTGAGTTCTACGGTGGCGGTGCCGACAAGGTACACGGGCAAACCATTCCTTTCCTTAACGGCTATTCCGTACAAATCGTTCGCGAGCCATTAGGCGTCACGGCTCACATCATCCCGTGGAACTATCCGGCACAAATGTTTGGCCGCAGCGTGGCGCCTGCGTTGGCCATGGGCAATGCCGCGGTCGTCAAGCCGGCGGAGGACGCTTGCCTGTCGATACTGCGCGTCGCCGAGCTGGCCCTGGAGGTCGGCTTCCCCGCCGGCGCACTCAATGTAGTGACTGGCTTGGGCGAAGAAGCAGGCGCCGCCGTCTCCGGCCACCCAGGCATCAATTTTGTCTCCTTCACCGGGTCCAATGAAGTAGGCGTTCTCATACAGCAGGCGGCCGCGCTCAACGCCGTGAAATGCGTGCTGGAACTGGGTGGAAAATCAGCCCATGTGGTATTTGATGACGTGGACTTCAAGCAAGCCATTCCCGCTATCGTGCGTGGAATCGTGCACAACACCGGACAGACATGCACGGCCGGCAGCCGCCTGCTCGTGCAAAAAGGCGTGCATGACGAGTTCCTTAAGGTCTTGGCCGAAGAGTTCTCCAAGACGCGCGCGGGCACGCCGGAAATGGACCTCACGTGCGGCCCGGTGGTTAACAAGAGCCAGTGGGAACGCATCAACCGTTACATCCAGAAGGGTAAAGACGAAGGCTTGACGGTCGTCGCCCAGGGCGCCATCGCCGACGGCGTCCCCGAAGGCGGCTACTTTGTCACACCCACTATTTTCGGCGCGAAGAACCACGATAGCGATTTGTTGATGCAGGAAATTTTCGGGCCCGTGCTGGTAGTCGTACCTTTCGAAACCGAAGCCCAAGCCATCGAGCTGGCTAACGCCACGGAATATGGCCTGATGGCTGCCGTATGGACGGAAAACGGCGGGCGTCAACAGCGTGTGGCCAGGGCCATGCAGGCCGGCCAGGTCTACATCAATAGCTTTGGGGCGGGCGGTGGTGTAGAACTGCCGTTTGGCGGCGTCAAGAAAAGCGGCCATGGCCGTGAAAAAGGCTTCATCGCGCTCGAAGAACTCAGCACAACCAAAACCATCGTTCATCACCACGGCGAGTAATCAAGGAATCACGAAAATGGGTCAACTGGAAGATAAAGTCGCGCTGATCACCGGCGCGGGCAGCGGTTTTGGTGAAGGAACCGCGAAGCTGTACGCCCGCGAAGGAGCCAAAGTCATCATTGCCGACATCAACGAACAGGCGGCCAATCGCGTGGCCTCCGAGATCGGCAGTAGCGCGCTGGCGCTGAAAGGAGACGTGTCAAAACGCGAAGACGTCCAGCGCATGGTCGAGGCGAGCATCAAAGAATTTGGTTCGCTGGACATCGTCATCAACAATGCCGCCATCACGCACAAAAACCAGCCCATGCTGGACGTGGACGAGGCCATGTTCGATCGCATGTTCGAGGTGAACGTGAAGTCCATTTACTACATGACCAACGCCGTGGTGCCCGTGATGCGCAAGCAGGGCAAGGGCGTGATCATCAACATCGGCTCGACGGCCGGCATCCGTCCGCGCCCAGGTCTTACCTGGTACAACGCCACCAAGGGTGCGGTGAACCTGCTGTCCAAATCGATGGCGGTCGAGTTGGGCCCCGATAATATCCGCGTCAATGCCATCTGCCCGGTAATGGGTGTTACCGGTATGTTTGAATTGTTCATGGGACTGCCCGATACGCCGGAAAACCGTGCAAAATTTCAGTCCACCATCCCGCTGGGCCGCTTTTGCAGACCTGAAGACGTGGCCGCCGCCGCACTATTCCTGGCCAGCGACGCTGCCGAGTTCATCACTGGGGTGGAACTTCCAGTAGACGGCGGCCGCACCGTCTAAGCACCAACCACAACGGAAAACGACATGAAAACTCGCGCTGCGCTATTGCGTGAAATGGGAGCTTCCGCCCCCTACGCTCAAACCAGGCCGGTAATGATTACCGACGTCGAGCTGGATCCTCCCGGGCCCGGCGAAGTGCTCATCAAGATCAAGGTGGCCGGCCTGTGCCACTCCGATCTGTCGGTAATCAATGGCGATCGTCCTCGGGCATTGCCGATCGTGCTGGGGCATGAGTCCTCCGCCGAGGTGGTCGAGACGGGCGAGGGCGTGAATGACCTGCGACCCGGAGACCACGTTGTAATGGTGTTCGTGCCCAGCTGCGGCTGCTGCTTTCCGTGCATGAAAGGCCGGCCGGCACTATGCGAACCCGGTGCGGCAGCCAATACCAAAGGCACCCTGCTTTCCGGCGAACGCCGCCTGCATATCGGCGAAGAATATCTCAACCATGCCACCGGCGTGTCCTGCTTTGCGGACTATGCGGTCGTGTCACGCCGCTCCTGCGTGAAGATAAATGCCGACATCAGCCACCGTGAAGCGGCCTTGTTCGGTTGTGCGGTACTCACGGGCGCGGGTGCCGTGATCAACCGCGCCCGCATGCAAGCGGGTGATACCGCTGCGGTGGTAGGCCTGGGCGGTGTGGGCCTGAGCGCGCTGCTGGCCGCCGCGGCGTCGGGCGCCCGCCGTATCGTGGCTGTGGATCTTTCCGACGAAAAGTTGCAGCTTGCCAAAGAGCTGGGCGCAACACACTTGCTCAACCCGCGCCATATCACCAGCGATGCCGACCTGCTGGAGGCTGCTGGCGGTCCCGTGGATTACGGCTTCGACATGGCCGGCGCGGTGCCGGCATTTGAAACCGCGTACAAGTTGACCGCACGAGGTGGATCCACCATTACTTCGGGCCTGCCCAATCCTGGGGCACGCTTTCAGCTTCCACTGGCACAAATAGTGGGTGAAGAACGCGAAATACGAGGAAGCTATCTGGGTTCCGGCGTGCCCGCCATCGATATCACACGCTATATAGATCTTTACAAATCCGGCCGGCTGCCGGTCGATAAGCTCCTGGGAAAAACCTTCACCCTGGATGAAATCAATGAGGGCTTTGATCACCTGGCGTCCGGCAGTAGCCTGCGCGATGCGATCGTTCTGTAGTCTATTTAGGAGACAAACAATGTTATTGAAAAATAAAATCGGCGGCCTCGTTGCCGCCATGATGTTAGCTGCCAGCGGCAGCGCGGCTATCGCGGCCGAAAAGCCGTCTGAACTGAACGTCGGCATTTCCACCTACCTGTCGGGATCGGCCTCCGTTTTTGGCGTCCCTGCCAAAGAAGCCGCTGACATTATCATCGCGGACATGAACGCCAAGGGTGGGATTGGCGGCATCCCGATCAAGGCGACCTACATCGACGAAGGCGGCGGCAGCGAAAAACTGCTGTCCGAGTACCGCCGCTTGGCTGAAGGCAACACAGATGTCATGCTATCGGCCATTTCCAGTGGACACTGCGGCATCGTTGCTCCTGTGGCTGAAGACCTCAAGATCTTGAATATTCTCTGGGATTGCGGCACCCAGAACGCCCTGGAAGGCAAAGAGCTCAAGTACGTGGTGCGTACCCAGGCCAACGCCACCACCGAAATGATCGCCCAGGTTATCTACCTGATGAAGGTCAAGCCCGACTTCAAAACACTGGCCATCGTCAACCAGGATTACGCTTGGGGACGCGATTCGCGCGACATCTTCCTTGCAGCCTTGAAGAAATTCAAGCCCGACGTCAAGGTGGTGGCCGAAATGTTCCCCAAGTTTGGCGCGTCTGACTTTTCGACGGAAATCAGCCGCTTGCAAGCGCTACGCCCTGACGTGATTCTTTCCACGTCGTGGGGTGGCGACCTGGACAACTTCGTGCGCCAGGCCTCGCAACGCAATCTGTTCAAGAACTCCACATTCGTGCTGTCCCTTGCGGAGAGTTCGCTGGAACGCCTGGGCAAAGCCTTGCCCGAAGGTGTGATCGTCGGCGCTCGTGGCGACCACTACTGGCAGCATCCCGAGACCAAGGACGACCCCGCCCACAAGGAGTTCATCAAGAAGTTCCACGACAAGACTGGCGCCTACCCCATCTATTCCGTGTACCACATGGCACAGGCGCTTGCCGGCTTGAAAGCCGGATTTGAAAAAGCCATAGCGGCCAACAACGGTGAATGGCCCACTACCGAACAAGCCGCTGCTGCCATGCATGACGTCAGTTTCAAAGGCTATGGCCGCGAGGTCACCATCAACCGTCCTGACGGCCAAGGCCTGGAAGCCCAGTTATTCGGCATTACCACCTCTTCCGCAGACCATCCTTTCAAGGTACTGAAAGACATAATGATCGTTCCGGCCGATCTGGTAACGCCTCCCGCCGGCGTCAACACCTTTGACTGGATCGAGAAGAATCTGAATGCCGACGTCCTGAAAAGCGACAAATTGACCACGTTCTAATCCGGTCGACCGCGCCTGAATACCGCAACACAACCGCCCGGTTCATACCGGGCGGTTTTTTTACGCGTCAACCGCAACATCGGCGTCAAATCGTCTAAGCTTTCAAAGATCTTTATTCCAACATTATTCCGGTAGAAGGACAGGCCATGAGCCAACTGTGGGACATCTCGCCACCCATTTGCGCACAGTCTCCCGTGTTTCCGGGCGACACGGCCTATTCCCAGCGATGGAACGCCTCCATAGGCCCGGGCTGTCCGGTCAATGTCAGCGAAATCACCATGTCGCCCCACATCGGGGCGCATGCTGATGCCCCCCTGCACTATCACCCACAAGGACTGCCTGTCGGCAAACTCGACTTAAGCCCGTTCCTTGGGCCCTGTCGCGTCGTCCACGCGCCGCTTGGCCGGGCCCTGATCACCATCGACGACATCGCGCCTTTGCTGGACGCGGCTCCAGCGCGGCTGCTGGTGCGCACCCGCGAAAAATCGAACACCGAAAGCTGGAGCAATGACTTCGCGGCATTCGCGCCCGAAACCATAAGTTTTCTTGCCGCCCGCGGTACGGTGCTCATAGGTATCGACACGCCCAGCATCGATCCAGCCACCAGCAAGACGCTGGACAGCCACCAGGCTATCTGGCGCCACGACATGCGGGTATTGGAAAACCTGGTTCTCGACCACGTTCCTCCCGGCGACTACGAGCTGATCGCGTTGCCGCTGGCGCTGATCGATGCCGACGCCAGCCCGGTGCGCGCGATCTTGCGCACACTACCCGCAAACCTATCATGAACCTGGACCCCAACATGAGTACTCGCGACACCGACCCAGCCGGCTCCGCCATCGTCCACGACGAAAAGGCCAAGCTCGACTTTTCCAGGGACATGAGCTACAGCGACTACCTGCATCTGGACACCCTACTGGGATCGCAACATCCGCTATCGCCCGAACACAACGAAATGCTGTTCATTGTGCAACACCAGACCAGCGAGCTGTGGATGAAGCTGATGTTGCACGAACTCAAGGCAGCCCTGCAGAACCTGGCCGCCGATCGCCTGCAGCCCTGCTTCAAGATGCTGGCGCGGGTCAGCAAGATATTAGAGCAGCTCGTGCACGCCTGGGACGTCCTGGCCACAATGACGCCTCCGGAATACTCCGCCCTTCGGCCCTACCTGGCTCAATCCAGCGGTTTCCAGAGCTACCAATACCGGCAAATAGAATTTTCGCTGGGCAACAAGAATGCCGCCATGCTCAAGCCGCACTCGCACCGTCCCGAGCTCCTTGCCCAAGTACAACAGGCCTACGAAATGCCCTCCCTTTACGACCAGGCCTTGCAGGCGCTGCACAGACAGGGGCTTGCCATACCTGCCAGCCATCTCGACCGTGACTGGACCCAGCCCTATTGCGCCAGTGCCGAGGTCGAACAGGCATGGCTCACGGTATATCGCAATCCCGAGCAATACTGGGACATGTACCAATTGGGTGAAAAGCTGACCGACCTGGAAGATGCCTTCCGGCTATGGCGCTTCCGGCATGTCACCACGGTAGAGCGCATTATCGGCTTCAAGCGGGGAACAGGGGGTACGTCAGGCGTTTCCTACCTTCGCAAAATGCTCGATATCGTTCTGTTTCCCGAGCTCTGGCGATTACGCACCGACCTATAGCAAGCGGCGCGACGTATCGGCGCAACCTTTTGGGCACAGCCGGCACAATCTGCTTGGATGCGCAAGCACCCTCATGCTAGAATGCTCCGTTACTTTGGATACGTGGCTAGTATGTGTACTGGCTGGCGACCCGCCCTTACAGATACAACAGGAATAGACCATGAAAGAAGGCATCCACCCCGAATACCGCGAAGTGGTGTTTCTGGATCAGCAAACAGGCACTAAATTCATTTCGCGTTCAACGCTGCACAGCCGCGAAACCGTCGAACTCGATGGCAAGACTTATCCCTTGTTCAAGTGCGACGTAACATCCGAATCGCATCCGTTCTACACTGGCGCCCAAACGCGTATCGTCGAAACCGGCCGCGTCGAGAAATTCCGCGCTCGCTTCGCCCGTACCACAGGCACAACCGCACGCAAGGCTTCCGAAGCCTAAGGTTTTGTGTCCGTGTCCGCCAAAGGCAGCCTTCGGGCTGCCTTTTTAATTTAAGATAGTCCCTCTATTCCCTCCTAGGGCCAGCCCAGTGTCTCCCAGCGACCACCTTTCCACGCCCGCGCGCCTCACGGCAACGGCAACCGTCAAGCTGCCCCGGCTATTTCTGCTGGCCGTAGGCGTTGTATACATCCTGGCGGGGCTTTTCTTTCGCGATCCGTGGAAAACCGATGATGTGGTCGGCCTGGCTACCATGATGACCGCGTTGACCAGCGGCGGCTCCGCCATGCTGCTGCCTCAGATCGGAGTACTGGCTCACGCGCAGGACGGTCCGCTCACCATGTGGGTGGGCGCATTCAGCATCTGGCTTTTTGGACCATTGCTCGAGTATTTCACCAATCCGCTGGACGCGGCCATCATTGCTTCGCGCCTGCCCAACTTGATGTGGTTCGGCGTGCTGACCGCATCGATTTGGTATGGCAGCTACCTGCTGGGCCGGCGCCCGGAACCGCAGCCATTGGCCTTGCCCTTCGGCGGCGAACCCACCGTACAGGACTACGGCCGAATGATCGCCGATGCGGCGCTCCTGCTGATCGTCGCAACCGTGGGCATCCTGTGGCGCCTGCATGAAACATCCGAAGTGCCGGCACTCATCGCCTTCCAGGCCCTGGCTTTCTATGCGGTGGCCCGCATGCTCGACCAGCCTTTGTCCGGGGCCCTCGCACTGGGCGTGGCGTTGGGCGCGGCCTTCCTTACCCGCGGCTGGATAGGCGCGCTCCCCATTATTCTGGCGGTACCGTTCTGCTTCCGGCCCGGCGGTGCCTTATGGCCGCAACGAAAGCAGTTGCTCTTTACTGCGGCCATTTTCATCATCATGGCCTTGCTGTGGTGGATCCCGGCAAAACTCCAGGGCGATTACTGGACCCATAACTGGTGGCTATGGAATGTGCAGTCATTCAGTTGGCCAAGCTACGACGTCGTGCTAAGCCTGTTTCGCGATCTGCCGTGGTTCTTGTGGCCCACCTGGCCATTTGCCATCCTGGCGCTGTGGCGCTGGCGCTCCTGGCTGGCGGCACCCCACATCTGGATACCCCTGATGTTTGCCGTCTGGCCATTGATCACCATGCTGTTCCTGGCCGATGTCTTTGAACCCGAATACAGCCTTATGGCGGTACCGGCCGCTGTCTTGGCGGCCTTCGCCCTTCCAACCCTGCGCCGCGGTGTGGTCAATTCGCTGGACTGGTTTGCCGTCATGTGTTTCTCGCTATCCACGGCAACAGTATGGCTGGGTTGGATCGCTCTCCAAACAGGATGGCCTCGTCAGATCTCGCACAATATTGCGCGGCAGACACGCGGGTATGAAGCGTTCATATCCTGGCCGGCACTACTGATTGCGGCGCTGGGCACACTGGCCTGGATTGCACTGGTCCGTTGGCGCCTGTACAGCAAGCCGGTCGCCCTATGGCGCGGCACCGTGCTGTCGGCAGGCGGCCTTATCGTGACATGGCTGATGCTGGTGACGCTATGGATGCCGGTGCTCGACTATGTACGAAGCTATCGCAGCGTATCAGAGCAATTGGCCTCGGCCCTTGAAAACCACAAGAAACCGCAGGAGTGCGTACGCGCGCTTGGCGTAGGGACCGGCCAGCGGGCTTCTTTCCTGGTGTTCGATGCCATCAACTTCAGCTACGACTCAGACTGCGCACTTATCCTGCAGCAAACTTCACTGGAGAACGTTGCGCAAGGCAGTGCCGCCTACTCCGGCTCCGACGCCGTCACAGTGGTATGGCAAGGTAAACGCGGTGCGGACCGCCATGAACTGTTCCGACTTCTGCGCATCGAAAAGTAATGACTACGCACGTCCCCGAACCGAGGCGATTCGGGTCCTACATCAAGGAAATCCTGCGCCAGGCATGGCCGGTACTGATCAGTTCGTGGGCCAGCATTGCGTTCGGAGTCATCGACACGGCGATGGCAGGACACGTCAGTGCCGCCGACTTGCAAGCCATGGCCTTGGCGGCATCCATCTACATCACGATATTTGTCGGCCTGATGGGTGTGGTGCATGCGCTGATCCCTATCATCGCCCAGCATTTTGGCGGCCAACGCTATATAGAAGTAGGACGCGCCTGGGGCCAAGGGGTATGGCTGGCACTTGGGCTATCGGTGATAGGTGCAGCGACCATGCTGTTCCCCGACGTCTGGCTGGCCATTTCGGGCGATGTGGAACCTGCTGTGCGCAGCAACGTCACGTGGTATTTGCGCGCATTGATACTCGCACTGCCAGCCTCGCTGGTATTTCGCACCATCTATGCGCTCGGCACGGCCGTGTCCCGGCCCAAGGTCGTAATGGCCATAAACCTCGCCAGTATCGTCTTCAAGCTGTTCTTCAATTGGCTGTTCATGTTCGGCAAGCTGGGAATACCGGCAATGGGCGCCGCAGGGGCCGGCTTGTCAACGGCAGTGGTCGGGTGGCTTACCCTGGCCACAGGGCTATGGGCCATTTATCACGATCCATTCTACAAGCGGTTCAAGCCCACCTTGGGCACGCCCGACTGGACCAGCCAGAAAGAGCTTCTGCGCCTTGGAATACCGATGGGAGCCTCCTACCTGGTGGAAGTCTGCGCATTCAGCTTCATGGCTTTGCTGGTGGCGCGGGAAGGCATGTACGTGACCGGCGGCCATCAAATCATGTCCAACTTGGCGGCCCTCAGCTACATGATGCCCATGGCCGTGGGCATCGCCACTGCCTCCTTGACGGCGCAAGCCATCGGTGCACGCGACATGCCGCGGGCACGAAAAACCGGCATGGCTGGCGTAGCCGTGGTCGCCACCGGCGCCTGCCTCACCGCCATCCTGCTCATAACCGGCAAATCGCCTATTTTGCGCGCCTATACCGACGACTTGCAGGTGGCCGCCGTCGCCGCAACCTTGCTGCAAGTCTTGCCCTGGTTTCACCTGTGCGATGCCATGCAGTGCATAGGTTCTTATTTGCTGCGCGCGTATAAAGTGGCCGTGGTCCCACTGTTGCTGCAAATCGTGGCGCTCACGGGCATAGGCCTGATCGGCGGATGGTGGCTGGGGTTCGGACCCGCCGCGGGCGCATTGCGGCCGGCGGTGGACTACATCATGCCCGGCGCGCCCATCGGCGCCGCCAGCATGTGGGTAATGGCGCTGATGGGCCTGGGGCTGTCGGCAATTCTTCTGTTTGCCTGGTATGGACGTATCGTCAGGCTGCACGCGGCTCAGCGGTGACCATACATGTAGTCCCGGCGCCATGGGTAAGACAGGTCGGACGGCAAGTCGAGCTCGTCGTGGCGGCCATGCGTACGGGGCTGGGCCAGCACCTGGTGCAAGCCCAGCCAGCCATGCTCGAAGCCCATGGCGCACCCAGCCAGATACATGCGATAGGCTCGAAGGGAGCGTTCGCCTTCGGGCCCCTTCAGAATTTGCCGCGCTTCCGGCAGGCGCGCTTCCAGTGCATCGCTCCAGGCCCATAACGTTCTTGCGTAATGAGGGCGCAGGTTTTCGATATCGACATCTTCGAGACCGCCTTCGGTCATTCGTTCAAGTACATGGCTGATATGGGTCAGTTCTCCGCCCGGAAATATGTATTTTTCAATGAACTCGCCCATGCCGGCGCCGAGCTCGGTATTGTCTACCCCCCCAGCCGTAATGCCATGATTGAGCACCAGGCCACCGGGACGAACCAGGCGTCGCAACTTTGAAAAATAGCTCTCGAGCAATGCGCGCCCGACATGCTCGAACATGCCTATGGATGCGACCTTGTCGTAGGGCTGGCTTTCGTCGAGCTTGCGGTAATCGAGCAATTCCATGCGCACGCGGCCGCTTAGCCCCTTTTCCTGAATTAGCCGGTTTACGTAGGCGTGCTGATTCTTCGACAGCGTAATACCGGTTGCATCCACGCCGTACTGTTCGGCTGCCCACAGCAGCAACCCTCCCCATCCGGCACCCACATCGAGGAACCGTTCACCCGGAGACAATCTGAGCTTGCGGCAAATATGGTCCAGCTTGGCTTCCTGCGCCTGAGCAACAGACATATCGGGACTACGAAAGTAGGCGCAGGAATAGACTCGCCGGGGATCCAGCCACAAGGCATAGAAGTCGTCGGAAAGATCGTAATGAAACTGGATCTGGCGCGCATCGCGCTCGATGGAATGGCGCCAGACCGAAACGAGGCGGCGTATGAGCTCGGTGAGCCGGCCTATACGCGCCGCATCGATGGGAGATCCCGGCAAAATGGCGGCGGCCAGGCGCATGAGGTCGCGCATGGATCCGTCGACGTCAAACTTGCCCTCGACGTAGTCTTCGCCCAAAACGCCAACCTGTCCGGCGGCAAGGCTGGCCAGTGTTGCCCGGTCTTTGATCGTAAGGCACACATCGGCGCCGGGAACCCCCAGCGTCTGTCCATCGGGCAAGATAAGCCGCACTGGCAAGGGAAGGGAAAAAAGCTTATTTTCAACCGCAGACAAGACCGCGCTCAAGGCCGACTCCTCATTGAAAACACAGGAACGAAAATATTGCCACACATCCGCGGAGAATGAAACGATCATTCGCCCTATGCTAAGATCGGAATTGAAACCTTAAATGTCGATACATGGCGAATTCCACCCCTGCACTTACCGTCATTCCCCGCTGGCTGATCCTGATGGGCTTGCTGACGGCACTGGGGCCACTTGCCATCGACATGTACCTGCCGGCCTTCCCGGCCATCGCGCAGGGTTTGAATACCACACCCGGCCATGTCGAGCGTACGCTGGCCAGCTACCTCCTTGGCCTGGCAATGGCGCAATTGTTCTACGGACCATTTGCCGATCGCTATGGGCGCAAAAAGCCATTGATCGCCGGTGTGTTGATATTCATCGTGGCGGCCATCGGCTGCGCCTTCACCACCGACATCGAGCACCTTACCGCCTGGCGTGTCGCCCAAGCCTTCGGCGGCGCGGCCGGCCTCGTCATACCTCGGGCAGTCATCCGCGACAATTTCAATACACGCGACGCCTCGAAGGCGCTCTCGATACTGATGCTCGTCATGGGCGTGACTCCCATTCTGGCTCCGATACTCGGCGGCCAAGTGCTGGCTTACGCCAGTTGGCGCTGGATCTTCGGAATCATGGCGGTCTGCGGCGCCGGATTGCTGGTCGGCGTGGCGATGACCATGAAGGAAACCCTGCACCCTGACCGGGTCATCCCGCTGGGATTGGGCATCATAGGGCGCAACTATCTGGCCATGCTGCGCGACAAGAAATTCCTCTGTTATGCATTGGCCGGCGGATTCGGATCGGCAGGCATGTTCGCATACATTGCAGGGTCGCCACGCGTATTCATTGAAATACTGGATGTGGACCCGCAGCACTTTGGACTGCTGTTCGGGATCAATGCCGCGGCGCTTATCGTGGCAGCTCAAGTCAGCGCGCGGCTCTTGAACCGCCACACCCCCCAGGCGCTATTGAAAAGAGCCCAGGTATCGCTGGTCCTCATGACGCTTGCGGCATTGATCCTGACGCTAGCCGGGGCGATTACGCTATGGCTGCTCATGGTATGCTTGATGGGTTTCATGGCTAGCCAGGGGTTCGTCAATCCCAATGCGGCCGCCCTGGCTTTATCCGAGCAGGGAAAGCGCCTGGGGGTCGCGTCGGCGCTTATGGGCACCCTGCAAATGCTTTGCGGTGCCAGCGCTGGCATGGTGGTCAGTGTCTGGCAGACACCATCTGCGTTGCCGCTTACAGGAACGCTGGCGCTCTGCGCTGCTCTCTCGTGGTTATTCGGCCGCATGGCAATGAAAGCCGCTTGATCTGGGTAGCAGTTTCGTATTAGAATGTCAGGCTTTACAGATACACGGTCGTTGTCTTTTACCGCTTTTTAGTTGCGGGGCCGAATCAAGCAAATTATCAAGGGGTATTACCATGGCACGCGTATGCCAAGTTACCGGCAAAGGCCCAATGGTGGGCAACAATGTTTCGCACGCGAACAATAAAACCAAGCGTCGCTTTCTACCTAACCTGCAATCGCGCCGTTTCTGGGTCGAAAGCGAAAACCGCTGGGTTCGCCTGCGTATTTCGGCTCACGCGCTGCGCACCATCGACAAGAACGGTATCGATTCCGTACTGGCCGATTTGCGTGCCCGTGGCGTGCGTGCTTAAGCCGCTCGCGAACTAACTCAAGGAGCTCAACATGGCAAAAGGTATACGCGAGAAAATCAAACTCGAATCCACCGCCGGCACCGGTCACTTCTACACGACCACCAAGAACAAACGCACCATGCCCGAGAAAATGCTGATCAAGAAATTTGATCCCGTTGCTCGCAAGCACGTTGACTACAAGGAAATGAAGCTTAAATAAGCGGCTCCAGGTTGCGCACGCGCTGCGCTCGGAACCGGCCTGGCCCGGCCGCATTCTCTGGCAAGCGCTGATTTATCTGGCTCCTTGTGAAAACCCTGCCCAGGCAGGGTTTTTTTTTCGCCGGGCCGCCCGATAAGATGCCTTCTTCGCAAGCACCCTATAATGTGCGATTGCGCAACCAAAAAATAAATACCGGATCTCATGCAGGAACGTTATAACCCCAACGCCGTCGAAAAAGCTTCTCATCAAAACTGGCAAGAACGCGATGCGTATCGCGTCACTGAACATGCCCTGGCGCCCGACGGTACGCCCAAGCCAAAATTCTATGCATGCTCCATGCTGCCCTATCCCAGCGGCAAGCTGCATATGGGTCATGTGCGCAATTACACCATCAACGACATGATGACGCGGCAATTGCGCATGCGGGGCTATAACGTATTGATGCCCATGGGTTGGGACGCATTCGGCATGCCCGCCGAAAACGCCGCCATCAAGTCGCGCGTACCGCCGGCAAAATGGACCTATGACAACATTGCCTACATGAAAAAGCAGATGCAGGCGATGGGCCTGGCTGTCGACTGGTCACGCGAAATGTGCGCCTGTGACCCGAAGTACTACAAATGGAACCAATGGCTGTTCCTGAAGATGCTCGAAAAAGGCATCGCCTACCGCAAGACCCAGGTCGTCAATTGGGATCCCGTTGACCAGACCGTGCTGGCGAATGAGCAGGTTATCGATGGCCGTGGCTGGCGGTCCGGCGCACCCATTGAAAAACGCGAGATTCCTGGCTACTACCTGCGCATTACCGACTATGCTGAAGAACTGCTCGACAATGTGAAGAACGGTCTTCCCGGCTGGCCTGAACGAGTACGCCTGATGCAGGAAAACTGGATAGGCAAAAGCGAAGGCGTGCGCTTTGCCTTTACGCACGACATCAAGAACGACACCGGCACACTGATACAAGACGGCCGCCTGTATGTCTTCACGACGCGTGCCGACACCATCATGGGCGTCACCTTCTGCGCGGTCGCTCCTGAACATCCGCTGGCCACCCATGCCGCCCAGACCGATCCCGCGTTGGCCGCTTTCATCGAATCCTGCAAGCACGGGGGAACCACCGAGGCCGAGATGGCCACGCGCGAAAAAGAAGGCATGCCAGCCGGCCTTGCCGTCGTCCATCCCATTACCGGCGAAGCGATCCCCGTCTGGGTGGGCAATTATGTGCTCATGACTTACGGCGATGGCGCCGTCATGGGCGTGCCCGCGCACGACGAACGCGACTTTGCGTTTGCGAACAAATACGCCCTTCCCATCAAGGACGTCATTGCCGTCGAGCACAAGGTTTTCTCGACCCTGCAATGGCAGGACTGGTACGGCGACAAGCAACAAGGTACGACGGTCAACTCAGGAAAGTACAACGGGTTGACGCCTCTGGATGCAGCCAACGCCGTTGCAACCGACCTCGCCGATAACGGCCAGGGCGAAAAGAAGACCACCTGGCGCCTGCGCGACTGGGGCGTATCGCGCCAACGTTATTGGGGCACGCCCATACCCATCATTCACTGTCCCGACTGCGGTCCGGTACCTGTGCCCGAAAAAGACTTGCCCGTCGTCCTTCCCGACGACCTGATTCCGGACGGCAGCGGCAATCCGCTGGTCAAGCACGAAGCTTTCCTGGCATGCCAGTGCCCCAAGTGCGGGTCGGCCGCCCGGCGGGAAACCGACACGATGGACACCTTCGTGGACTCATCGTGGTATTTCATGCGATACACCTCGCCCGGCAACGACGATGCCATGGTCGATGCCCGCAATGATTACTGGATGCCCATGGACCAGTACATCGGCGGCATCGAACATGCGGTCCTGCACTTGCTCTATGCGCGCTTCTGGACCCGTGTCATGCGCGACCTTGGCCTGGTCAAGTTCGACGAACCGTTTACGCGCCTGTTGTGCCAGGGCATGGTGCTCAATCACATCTATTCGCGCAAGACCGAACAAGGTGCCGTCGAATACTTCTGGCCCGAGGAAGTCGAAAATACGTACGATGCGAAGGGAGTCATCACCGGCGCCCGGCGCATCTCCGACGGCACGCCCGTACAGTACGGCGGCATCGGCACGATGTCCAAATCCAAGAACAATGGCGTAGATCCGCAATCCCTGATCGACTCCATGGGCGCCGATACCGCCCGCCTGTTCGTCATGTTTGCAAGTCCTCCTGAGCAGACCCTTGAGTGGTCGGACTCCGGTGTCGATGGCGCCCATCGCTTCCTGCGTCGCGTATGGGGCTTTTGCCACGGCCACCGTGAAGCCATACTGGCGGGGCACGGCGACGGAGCCTGGACAGGCGCCACCGAGACGACCAAGGCGCTGCGCCGCGAAATTCACGGCTTGCTGAAACAGGCCGACTACGACTACCAGCGCATCCAGTACAACACCGTCGTCTCGACATGCATGAAGATGCTGAATACCCTCGAGTCGGCCAAGCTGGACGACAGCGCACTTGCCCGCCGCGCGTTGGCCGAGACCACGTCCATATTGTTGCGCGTGCTGTATCCCGTGGTTCCGCACATTACGTGGAAACTGTGGCAGGAGCTGGGCTTCGACAAGATCGGCGGTGATTTGCTCGACGCCGCATGGCCTACCGTCGACGAGGCAGCCCTGATTGCCGATGAAACCGAATTCGTCTTGCAAATCAACGGCAAATTGCGTGGCTCGCTGAGGGTTGCGCATGGCGCCACCAAAGATGAAGTCGAACAAGCAGCACTGGCACACGAGGCTACCGGAAAATACCTGGAAGGCCGCCCGCCGAAACGGGTTATTGTCGTACCCGGTAAACTCGTCAATATTGTCGGATAATGTCAGGCATGCATAGCGCCAAGCCCCTGCTCTCACCACTCAATCCAGTTTCGCTGCGTCACCTGGGCGGAATTGTGTGCGTAACGCTGTGCCTGGTCCTGGCAGCTTGTGGGTTCAAGATGAAGGGAGTCTCACCCCTGCCCTTCACCACCCTTTACACCAACATCGCTGAAAACTCCGCTTTTGGCGCCAATATACGACGGGCCATTATCGCCAGCTCGCCCCAGACACGCTTTGTGAGCGAACCGGCCGACGCACAGGCCCGGCTTATAGAACTGGCCAACAACCAGTCACTTAGGGAACTGTCGCTGGATGCCCAGGGGCGCGTCGAAGAATATGAACTGAACCTCGAGTTCATATTCCAGCTTACGGACGCGAAAGGCCATGTGATTTTGCCTCCAACCACCTTGCGATCCACGCGAGAGCTTCCCTACGACGATAGCGTCGTCCAGGCCAAGCAGGGGGAAATTACCACTGTGTTTCAGCAAATGCAGCAGACCATGGTCGACCGCGTGGTTCGGCGTCTTGCCTCGCCTGACGTGGCCGAAGCGTTCCAGGAAGCCAAGTCCCTGCCCGGCGAAGAAATGCCTGCAAACGCCCCGCCATTGCCGGCACCCCGGACCGGGCCTGGTCCCACCCCCTGGGGATTGCCTGGTTTCGATCCAGGCACAGGTATCCGATAGGCCCGAACATCATGGGACGCCGCCTGGATTCCGACAGTCTATTGTCTCAGCTGCAAAAGACGCCGCCTGCCATTGAAGGTCTCTACGTGGTATCGGGCGATGAGCAATTGCTGGTCATCGAAACCATCGACGGCTTGCGGGCCGCCGCAGTGCGAGCAGGCTATGGCGAGCGCGTCAGCCTGATCATGGATGCACGCAGCGATTGGTCCGCGGTCATCGGTGCGACACAGAATGTTTCGTTGTTCGGCGACCGCCGGCTAGTCGATGTGGCCTTGCCCACCGGCAAGCCCGGACGTATCGGTGGCGAGACCTTGGTAAAGCTCTGTGCAATGATCGAGAGCGGCGCCCTGGTCGACACATTGGTGCTGGTCAGCCTGCCGCGCCTCGACAAGGCCACGCGCAGCGCAAAATGGGCGATGGGACTGGCGCAAGCGGGCACCTGGGTCGATATCAACAATGTAAACCGCGGCGAGTTGCCACGCTGGATCGGGCAACGCCTGGCACGCCAGCAACAGCAGTTGGACACCGCCACCCTTGAATGGATGGCCGATAAGGTCGAAGGCAACCTTCTGGCGGCGTTCCAGGAAGTACAAAAACTCGGCCTGTTGTATCCTGCCGGCAAGATCAGCGCTGGCGACGTCGAGCGCGCCGTCTTGAATGTGGCCCGCTACGATGTCTTCGGCCTGCGTGACTCCATGCTGGCCGGCAATGCCGCCAAGGCCATGACGATGCTGGCGGGCTTGCGCGCGGAAGGCGAGGCGCTTCCCCTGGTGCTTTGGGCGGTAGGCGAAGAAGTTCGCGTACTGGCGCGCCTCTCCGCCGCACAGGCCGCCGGCCAGGACATGCAGGCCGAAATGCGCCGACAGCGCATTTTCGGTCCACGCGAACACCTGGTACGCAAGACCCTCGGCCGCGTGCCACCCCAGGCCTGGCCCGCTGCTGTGCAGCATGCGCATGACATCGACAGATTGATCAAAGGCCTGAAAGTACCCGGGCGCCTCGATGACCCCTGGGAAGAGCTGGGGCGGCTGGCCTTGCGGGTTGCCATCAGCAAGCCGCCCCCAACCCGATAATCCGGCGGCCCGGCGATCCGGCGGCCGGCAATCCGGCGACCCAGCGACCCGGCGCGGCATGCGCCACCCAGCACCTCCTGACACCTAATACTGTAGACCTGCCATGACTCAAAATACGCTTTCCAGCAACACGTTCGATGCCGCGACTTCCGACGCACTCGATATGACCATCCTGGGCAAACAGGCACGGATCGCTGCACGGGCGATGCGTACGGCAACAGGCAAGGCAAAGGCTCAGGCACTCTCGGCAATGGCCAGGCGCCTGCTCGAACAAAAAGAACAGCTGATCGCCGAGAATGCGAAAGACATGGCCAAAGCGCGCGCAAACGGCCTTGAACCTGCAATGCTGGATCGACTTACGCTCTCTGAAAAGACAATAGAAAGCATGGCCAACGGGCTGCGCCAGATCGCCGAAATGCCCGATCCGATAGGCGGCCTGAGCGCCTCGACCACCCGCCCAAATGGAATGCGTATTGCCCAGATGCGGGTGCCGCTGGGCGTAATCGGCATAATCTATGAATCGCGGCCCAACGTAACGATAGATGCGGCGGCACTTTGCCTGAAATCGGGCAACGCCACCATATTGCGCGGTGGCAGCGAAGCCTTTCACTCCAACGTCGCCCTGGGCGCTGTCATCCAGCAAGGCCTGGCCGATGCGGGGTTGCCGGCCCATGCCGTGCAAGTCGTGGGCACGACCGACCGCGCCGCGGTCGGGCAGCTGATAACACTTACCGAGTACATCGACGTAATCGTGCCACGGGGTGGCAAGAGCCTTATAACGCGGCTTGCGGCCGACGCCAAGGTTCCTCTTATCAAGCACCTTGAGGGAAACTGCCATGTCTACCTGGACGCCGCCGCTGACCTTGACAAGGCGCATGACATCGCGGTCAATGCCAAGACCTACCGTTACGGCATCTGCGGCGCCATGGAAACCCTGCTGGTTCATGCCGACATTGCCGCCACGATATTGCCGCGACTTGGAAAAACCTTGACCGACAAGGGCGTCGAGCTGCGTGGTTGTGATCGTACCCGCCAGATACTGCCGCAGGCACTGGCCGCGACAGAGGAAGACTGGAGCACCGAGTACCTTGCCCCCATATTGGCCATACGCATCGTCGACAGCCTGGATGAGGCCATGGACCATATCGCACGCTACAGCTCCGAACACACCGAATCCATCGTTACCGAAAGCCTGCAAGCGGCAACACGGTTTCAGCGCGAGGTCGACTCCAGCTCCGTTTACGTCAATCTGCCAACCTGCTTCGCGGACGGCTTTGAATACGGACTGGGCGCCGAGATCGGTATCTCGACTAACCGATTGCATGCGCGTGGGCCAGTAGGCCTGGACGGACTCACCACCATGAAATGGGTGCTCGTCGGCGAAGGCCAGTTGCGAGGATGATGGGGCCGTTATGCTTTGGGTAAAAGTCTTCCATATCCTGTTTGTTACCTCCTGGTTTGCCGGCCTGTTCTACCTGCCGCGGCTCTTCGTGAACCTCGCCCAGACTCGCGATGATGCAACGCTTGCGTGCCTGTTGGGAATGGCCCGACGTCTTTACCGCTTCATGGCGCCGCTGGCAATCCTTTCCATCGCGCTTGGCCTATGGCTATTTCTGGGCTACGGTATCGGTAGCGGCCAGGGATGGATGCATGCCAAGCTGACGGCAGTGGCGCTTCTGGCAGCCTACCACCTTGTATGCGGCCGGATGCTTAGACAATTCGAAGTGGGCGCCAATACACATAGCCATCGGTTCTACCGGTGGTTCAACGAAATACCGGTTATTTTGCTGCTGATCGTTATTGCCCTGGTAGTAGCAAAACCCTTTTAAGCCTTCTGAACCATGACCGACGCCAAAACCGGCAAGACTCTTACCCTGAAGAAAAAAACCGTCGCCGCGGGTGATAACCCCGAGGGCGAACGCCGCAAGCGCGCCGGCGGACGCGCGCGCCAGGTCGCCCAACTCGACCGGCAGCGCGAGCAGCAACGCAGCATGACCCCGGACCCTCGTCCCTCGTCCTTGCCCCAGCCCACGACCGGAACCGGGACCGGAACCGGAACCGGAACCGGAACAACTCCGGCGCCGCGCAAGCCATCAGCGGAACGTAACCGATATCCCGGCGAACCCATTCCCGAGCGGCAACCCAACTCCTACGCAGAGCAAGACGCGTTTAGATCGAAGCCTGGCGCGAGGCGCGCTGCCGCTACTCCGCGTGCCGAGATATTCCCCGTCTTCACGCCTTGCCCCCAAGGACTGGAGGACGCACTGGTTGCCGAAATGCAGGCCCTGGGCTTCGACGACGCGGTACCGGCACGCGCCGGATGCCGATTCCATACCGACTGGACGGGTATTCTGCGGGCCAACCTGTATTCACGCCTGGCGACCCGAGTGCTGGTCGAAGTCGCGTATGGCCCCGTGCAACACGAAGACGATATCCTGGACCTTGCACTGGATACTCCTTGGGAGCGCTGGTTTGGTGCGGAACAAACCTTGCGGGTGGACACCTCCGCCATCCGCAGCCCCATGCAAAGCCTCCAGTACTGCAACTTGCGTGTCAAAGATGGCATCTGCGACCGTCTGCGCGACCGCGAGGGCGAACGCCCCAGTATCGATACGGTACGCCCCGATGCACGCGTCCACCTGTTTCTCACTGAAGATAGCGCCACCCTGTATCTCGACACGTCCGGCGAATCCCTGTTCAAGCGTGGATGGCGCATGGAAAAAGGCGAAGCGCCGCTGCGCGAGAACCTGGCCGCCGGTATCCTGGCCTTATCAGGATGGGATCCTTCCCAAGCCTTGATGGATCCATTCTGCGGCAGCGGCACGATACTGATCGAAGGTGCATGGATCGCCTTGGGCGTGCCGGCAGGCATATGGCGTCCATTTGGTTTCGAGCGACTGCGCAATCACGACGCCCGGCATTGGCGCGACCTCAAGGATGAAGCCCGTTCGCGCATCGCCCCGCGCCTCGAAAGTCCCATCGTTGGATACGACCTCGACCCCTCCGCAATCGAAGCGGCAAAGTCGAATCTGGATCGCGCCTGGCTTACACCGGGTACGATACGTTTCGAGGTCGGCGATGCACGTTCCGCGCCGCCCGCTGCGGACAGCGGCTGGCTGGTGACCAATCCGCCCTACGGCGAGCGCCTGCCCAGCGAGCAGGATACCGGCCTATGGCGCGAATGGGCTCAAAACCTGAAGCAAAACTATAGTGACTGGAATGTCAGCATCATTTCCAGCGATATGGACTTGCCCAAGGCACTGCGCCTTAAGCCGCTACGCCGCTATCCCTTGTACAACGGCGCGCTGGACTGCCGCCTGTTCAGTTTCGAAATGGTGGCTGCCGGCTACCGGCAGAAATAGCCGATCCTGCATCGATAACGCAACAGCTCTCTTGCCATGAATGCGGGTAAACCCTATAATAGGGTTTACCCTGAACGAAGCGTTCATTCATTAGTAAAGAGGCAGTCATGATCACCCCAGGCAAAGATATCCGTTTAACCGACGAACTTGAACGTCAACTGATGATGCAAGCCATCGAAGAACAGTTCCGCTTTAAGCCGCTGGAAGCATTGAAAGGCCTGTTCGCCAAGCTTGCCGCATTATTGCCCCGCAGCAAGGTAAGTAATGGCCAAGCCGCACAGACAGCCAGCTGAATACGGGTCCGCCGAACCAGTACCCGAAGCGCCGATAACGCACAGCCAAAGCCGCTACAGCGGCTTTTTTCTTGTCCAAGACTAAGTGCGGGATAATAGCGCCCATCCACTGCTCTATATATTCTCGCAATGCATTTAAATCCACCCTCCTCGACCACTACCAAAATCGCCGTACCGAGTCGCCTACGCCGATTTGCCTGCATGATGTACGAAGCGGTATTACTGTTCGGGGTCATCTTCCTGGCCAGCTACCTCTTCGATACGCTTACCCAGAGCCGCGACGCCTTGATGCTGCGGCATGGCAGGCAGGCCATCGTGTTCATGGCCGTGGGCGTGTACTTCATTATGTGCTGGCGCAAGCGGGGACAAACCTTGCCAATGAAGACCTGGAACATACGCCTGGTGGATCGCGATGGAACAAGCCCAAGCCTGAGACGTCTCATTCTCCGATACCTGCTCCTGTGGCCACTGCCGCTATTGTCTTCGCTGCTGGTACTGGCTGCCTCTCGAATGACAGGCTACAGCTCGACGGATCTCCTGATCGTTTTTGCACCGTTCAGCATCTTTGTCTGGACGTGGTTCGACCCCGAGCGACAGTTTCTGCATGACCGCCTGCTGGGTACACGCCTGGTCGACGTACAGAAAGCCCCGGTATCGGTATAAACCCTAGGGTCGTCGGGTTTCTAAGTCATGGGGATTGCGCAGTTCCTGCTTGTCGTTCATGCTTGCGATAAAGGAAATTGCGCCTTCTGTATGCCTTAGTTGAATCCATAGACAATGAACGACCAATACTCGGTGCTGTACCCGACTTACCAGTGGTTTGTCCCATCACAATTCAACATCGCACAGGCGTGTGTACACCGCTGGGCCGAGAACCCGCAAGAAGGGCGGCGTATCGCCATTTATCACGAGAACGAAGTCGGACAGCGTGAGGTCTGGACGTACTCACGGCTGTCCGAAACCACCAACAAGCTGTCCCATGGGCTCGTCAAAATGGGCGTCCAGCCCGGCGCCCGCGTCGCGGTCATCATGGATCAGCGCCCGGAAGCCGTGGCGGCCTGCATGGCCGTCTTCAGCGTCGGCGCCATAGCGGTTCCCCTGCCCGCGCTCATAGGTTCCGATGGGCTGGCAGCACGGTTGCGCGATGCGGATGCCCGCGTTGCCATCGTCGATGCCACCGCCGCTCCTGCCCTGCTGGACGCGCAGCTCCAGTGTCCGGCACTGGCGCAAATCATTGCCCTGGGTTTTGACCACGAAGCCATCATACCGTGGCGTACCTTGCTTGCACGTCAGCCTGCCGACTTCAAGGTCGCCGCGACAAAATCCGATGCCGCCGCCTTGTTGCTTTACACGGGGGGAACAGCGGGTGCCCCGAAGGGTGTGCTCCTTGCCCATGGCTCGCTTATCGGCAGCCTGCCCGGCTTTGTTGCGGCACAGAACTGGTTTCCCCAGAAGGGCGACGTGTTCTGGAGCCCTATTGAGTGGTCGCGTGCGGCCGGCTTCATGAATGCCTTGTTGCCCTCTCTCTATTTTGGACAAAGCCTGGTTGGAACATTGGGTGACTTTTCAACAACCCGCTGCCTGGAGGTCATGGAACGCTACCGCGTGACCAACGCTTTCCTGTTTCCCACCATTATCAAGCTCATCATGCACGACTTACCGGCGCCACGCGACCGGTATCAACTTGCCTTGCGCGCCATCATGACAACCGGCGAAAGCCTGGACGCCGGAGTATTCGAATGGTGCCGGAAGGCGTTGGGCGTAACGCCCAACGAAGTCTTCGGCCAAACTGAAATGAATGCCGTTATCGGCAATAGCCACAAGAAGTGGCCCGCCAAGCCAGGCAGTATCGGCAGGCCTTATCCCGGGCATCAGGTTGCCGTACTGGATTCTCACGGCAAACCGTGCGCGGTGGGTACAGTCGGCGAAATCGCGCTTAATCGCTACGATATACACCGGCACCCGGATCCCGCCCTGTTCCTGGGCTATTGGCGTAACGAGGCGGCAACGCAAGGCAAATTCTCCAAAGACTGGTGCCTGACCGGTGACTTGGCCTCGGTCGATGAAGACGGGTACTTCTGGTATGCCGGGCGCAGCGACGATATTTTTAAAAGCTCCGGCCACCGTATCGGGCCAGGAGAAATCGAAGACTGCCTGCTGGGCCATTCCGCCGTCTCCAGTGCGGCTGTCGTCCCCAAGCCGGACAACAGCCGCGGTGCGCTCGTCAAAGCCTATGTCGTGTTGCGCAACAGTGCCAAGGGGCTTAACACCCAGGACCTGCAGAAAGAACTGCAAGAACATGTCAGGACGCATCTCGCGTCTTACCAGACACCCCGTGAAATCGAATTTGTCGATAGCTTGCCGCTGACCAATACCGGGAACATTCGTCGCCACATATTGCGGGCGCGCGAACAGCAACGTAGCGGGGCCGTCGACGGATCACGCAAATAAGCGGACGGGCCGGCGCTCAGGCGCCTGGTCCTGGTTATGGGCTAAAATTTAGCCATGACTGATCAATTTAAAAAGTATCTGCTGCCCGACCACAGCACCCGAGTGCAGGCCGTAAAGCTCACCGGCGCCTGGCAAGCCGGCCTGGTCCACCAACACTACCCCGACTGCGTGCAGCGCCTGCTTGGCGAACTCGTATCCGCAGCGGTTTTGCTGGCCACCAATATCAAGTTCGATGGATCGCTGGTTTTGCAATTGCAGGGCGATGGCCCGATTGCGCTGGTCGTGGTCGAGTGCACGGCCGATTTGTCCATACGCGCCACGGTAACGCTGCGTGAGGGCCACGACATACCCGCTGACGGCACCCTGCAATCATTGCTGAATGCACACGGCAAAGGCCGTTTCGTGGTGGTCCTGGATCCCAACCGCGACACCACCGACCTTGAACCCTACCAGGGTATCGTTCCCATGGAAGGCGATTCGGTAGCCCAGGTGCTCGAACTTTATATGCGCAATTCCGAACAGCTCGACACCCGTATCTGGCTGGCATCCGACGCGCAGAATTCGGCCGGGCTCCTATTGCAGCGCCTCCCCCACCACGGCGGAACGGCGGAAAACGATCAGGAAGCGGATGACGAAGCACGCGAGGAAACCTGGACACGAATTTGCCACCTTGCAAGCACAGTCAAGTACGACGAGCTTTTGGCCCTGGACACCGACACCCTGGTTCACCGCCTGTTCTGGGAAGAAGACCTGATTGCATTCGAACCGCAAGAAGTTCGGTGGCATTGCCCTTGCACCCGCGAACGCGTGGCCAACATGCTGCGTATGCTGGGCCGCGCCGAAATCGAGGACATACTGAGCGAACGCGAGGTCATTGATATTTCCTGCAGCTTCTGCGGCAAGCCGTATCAGTTCGATGCCGTAGACTGCGCCGGACTATTCGTCGACAACCTGGATACGTCTCACGGCGAACCCAAATCGGTCCACTGAACCGGCATGCCATTTTGGTGTCGTTCCCCTTAGGCACTATCCACAATCGACCTGGTTTACGGACGCGGGCATACTGGCCCAATGCGTCTAAACCATGTACTTCCCCGGCTAGGCCCGCGCCGCCCTTCGCGCGCGGCGGCCTTCTTTGCAAGGCCGCCGGCACGCCAGGGTGGCACCAGCCTCATCGAGTTCTCCGTTGTGGCCGTACCCATTTTCCTGCTTGGCATGGGCACCATAGAGGTCGCACAGTGGTTCTTCAAGCGGCAAGCCCTTAGCCTCGCCCTGCTCGAGGCGGGCCGCGCGGCCATCACGGCGCACGCCCGGCCTAGCACCATCGAATCGGCATTTGAAAAGGCGTTACTGCCATTGCTTGCTTCCGACTCTGGCGCGACCCGGACTGCCGAGACCCGGTCTGGCAAGGCGCGGTCGGAATCCGGGGCCGTCCAGCGGCTGGAACAGGCCCTGGTCGAACGTCGGCGGCTTACGGGCGCTGCGCCATGGCGCATCCAGATACTCTCCCCCACGCCACAAGCCTTTCGTGATTTTTCCGATTCGTCGCTGCCCATCGCGAAGGAAACAGGCCTACACGCCATCAACAACAACTACCTGGCCGAACAATCCCAACGCGCTTCAGCACAAGGGCAAACACCCCCCCGCGGCCCACAGTCAAGCCAGGATATTCTCCAGGCCAATACGCTGGTATTGCGCCTGACCTATCTGCACGAACCCATCCTGCCCGGCATCAAGGGATTGATGCGCCTGCTCGGTTCACAAGGCAGCTCATATGGGCAGAACGCCATGGCGCGCGGAGGCTACATTCCGATCATGCAGGATATTGCCCTGGTCATGCAGTCGCATCCGGTCGACTGGCCGTCCCTCGGCAATGGCAAGGTCGTCAAAGAGCAATTGCCACCTTCGGGCCTACCGGTCGCCGTCGTGAGTTGCCAAGGCTTATGGTGCATGGATGCGCCTGGGGCGCCCGTCTCAGACGGAACGGCGCAGCCTAGCTCCGAAGATGCCCTGCCTCAATGGCCCCCGGCCGGAAACGGGCAGACACCCAATGCGCCGGTTGCCGGCTCGGTGCCGAACAGCCCTGCGGACAGTACGACGCCCACCACCCCGTCTTCAGGCTTGGCCGTAGCGCCCGATGATCCGGCTTGTGGAGTAATTTTGTGTTGTACGGCCTAATTGCCGGGCTTTACCGGAATCTGGGGAGTCCTGATCTCCGGCTCGTGCTCATGCGGAGCCAGTATCTGCACGAACACCTCGCCTTCCTTGATCATGCCCAGCTCGCCGCGCGCCCGCTCCTCGATGGCCGCCTTGCCCGACTTGAGATCCTGCACTTCCGCTTGCAACGCATTATTGCGGGCAACCAGGGCTTCATTGGTCTCTTGCTGGCTCGCTGCCTTTCGCTCAAGTTCCTGTACGCGCAGCCACCCGCCCTTGCCCCACCAGAGCGGGTATTGGGTAATGGCGGTCAACAAGACCAGGATGATCAATAGCAGTCGCATGTTCTACGCAGAAAACAGCCCGGCTGCTGCCAGGCTGTCGAGTTGGTTCAGCGCAAATTGTAGAACGCGTCGCGACCTGGATAAGACGCCACCTCGGCGAGCTCTTCTTCGATACGTAGCAACTGGTTGTACTTCGCCATGCGGTCTGAACGCGACAAGGAGCCGGTCTTGATCTGCATGGCATTGGTGGCCACTGCAATATCGGCAATCGTGGTGTCTTCTGTTTCACCCGAACGATGGGAAATGACTGCGGTATAACCTGCACGCTTGGCCATTTCGATGGCGGCAAAGGTTTCGGTCAGGGTGCCGATCTGGTTGATCTTGATAAGGATGGAATTGGCAATGCCCTGATCGATGCCTTGCTTGAGTATCTTGGTATTGGTGACGAACAAGTCGTCGCCCACCAATTGAACCCTTTTGCCCAACTGGTCGGAAAGCAGTTTCCAACCTTCCCAGTCGTTCTCGGCCATGCCGTCTTCAATCGAGATGATGGGGTATTTATCGCACCAGGTAGCAAGCAGATTCGAAAAATCCTGTGAGGTCAGCGCAATGCCGCCTTCGCCGGCCAAATGGTATTTACCGTCGCGGTAGAATTCCGAGCTGGCACAATCCAGTCCCAATGCCACCTGCGTTCCGGCTTCGTAGCCGGCCTCGGCAATGGCTTGCAGGATAAGCTGGATAGCCGCTTCGTGGTTGGCCACATTAGGCGCAAAACCGCCTTCGTCGCCCACCGCCGTGGACATGCCCTGCTTGTTCAGCAGCTTCTTGAGTGCATGGAAAATTTCAGCGCCCATGCGCAAGGATTCGCGGAAACTTGTAGCCCCGATGGGCAAGATCATGAATTCCTGCAGATCGAGCGTGTTGTTGGCGTGTGCGCCGCCATTGATGACGTTCATCATGGGCACAGGCATGGACATGGGGCCGCTGCCCCCGAAATAGCGGTATAGCGACAAACCGGAATCGTCGGCCGCAGCGCGTGCCACCGCCATGCTGGCAGCCAGTATGGCATTGGCGCCAAGCCGGCTTTTGGACTCGGTGCCGTCCAGATCGATAAGTGTGCGGTCCAGGAATGTTTGCTCTTGCGCGTCAAGGCCCATCAGGGCTTCGGAGATCTCGGTGTTCAGGTTCTCGACGGCACGCAGGACGCCCTTGCCCAGGTAGCGCGACGTATCTTCGTCGCGCAGCTCGATGGCTTCCCGCGAACCGGTGGAGGCGCCCGACGGTACAGCCGCACGACCCATTGCGCCCGACTCCAGCAGTACATCGCACTCGACGGTCGGGTTGCCGCGCGAGTCTAGAATTTCGCGTCCAATGATATCTACGATTGCACTCATATGTTGACTGTCCTGCTTGAAATAGGGTTACGCTGAGAAGTTTGCATGGCGACACGCAGGTCTACTGGCCAGCGCCGCGACACCGAACGCAAACGACCGATTGTACCTGTGCTGCGCACCATGACGCTTGCCTTAGTTTAAAAGATTAGAAATTTTATTTCCTGTCACGCCTGCATGGAGGCGGCGCCCGGCATCGGTTCGCCGAGCCGATTCAGGATTTAGGGTCAACCGCCGCGCTGGCCGCCTCTTGGCGCAGGCGCTGCTCAAGGACGTTCAACATCGCCCCAAGCGCCTGCATATCCTCGGGCGACAAGTCGCAAAGCGCCCGTTCAATAAACGCCGAGCGCTTGGGCATGGCTTGTTCCACCACTTCCGTGCCCGCCGCGGTCAAGGCTACGTTCGTCAGCCTGTTGTCTTGCGCGTCATTATGCCGCTCTATCCATCCCTTGTTCTCGATAACCTTTATCTGGCGCGTGAGCGCAGCGGGGTCGATCCGCAGGGCGTGCGCAAGCTGTTTCTGGGAGGCCTCACCGCACTGATGCAAATGCAGCAAAATACGCCAGCGCGGCATCGAGTGCCCAATATTGGCCTCGAAGGCAGACATCAGCGCACGATAGGTACGCCCCAGCTGCTGCATCACGTGCAGTTGCGGAACGTCGCTCATGGCCGGCCCTTTGCTTTGGGTTTGACGAGTTGACCGGTATCGGCAGTGCGGGAGAAACTCATATGCGGCACACGATATACCCATGCGAGAGCAACCAGCGCAGTCAACAAGGTAAGCGCCAGACCACCGTGAACGGCCGAGACCAGGGATGCACGGGCGATCTCTATCAAGGCATCGCCTTTCATTCCTATACCTTGCATCTGGGCCATGAAATCATTTTGCACTGACTGGCTGACCAGGACCTGCGGATCTTCCAGGAAAGTCATCCACGACGTTCCTTCGCCCTGCGGTATGGATGCGCGGACCGCCCCCGCATGATAGTGTCCAACCACGGTCCCGACCAGTGCCAAGCCGAACATGCCGCCTATCATCCGTACTGATTGCAAGAGTGCGGTAGAGATGCCCAGCAATGCGCGGCCGGCTGTCTCCTGGGCGAAGACCGTGAGATTAGGCATGACGAAGCCCAGACCAGTACCACCCAGCATCATGTAGACAGCCACGATCCAGTGTGAGGTGATCTTCTCCGTGACCAACATCCCGGCGCATGCCAGCGCCATCAGGCTAAAGCCGAGATAAAGGATGTGATTGGGTGACTTCAGGCGCACCACGATACGGCTATTGGCGATGCTGCCGACGGTTATGAATACCACCAAGGGAGTAATAAGCAGGCCTACCTGCTGTGGGCTCAAGCCGAATCCGCCCTGTAGCAGCAGCGGCAGGTAGAACAGCAAGGTGAACATCACAAAACCGGTGAAGAAGGAAAGAAACGACAAGGCGACCAGGCTCTTGTTGCGAAACATGTCGAGGGGCAGCAAGGGTTCTTCACAGCGCTTCTCCCAATAGACCAGCACGGCGAATGCGGCAATCGAGAACACACCCAGCAAAACCATGGACAGGCTGGCGCCATGAAGCGGCACCAGCTCTACGAATAGCTGCAGGCTGCCCAAGCCCAGCGCGATCAGGACAGCACCTTGCCAGTCCAGCCGGATTTTTCCACGCTGCACGTGCTTGATATGAGGTAGAAAGCGCCAAATAAAATACAGGCCGATCACGCCTATTGGAAGATTGACGTAGAACACGGAACGCCAGCCCATGTAATGGGTAAGAAGGCCCCCCAGCGATGGGCCGAACGCGTTGGCGACGCCAAACGAAGCCGTCAGCAACACCTGCCAGCGCAATCGCACATGCGTGTCGGTAAAGAGGTCGGGGACGCATGCGAACGCCGTGCCGATCAGCATTCCGCCGCCAATACCTTGCACGGCACGCGCCAATACCAGATGCAACATCGTCTCGGCAATACCACATAAGGCGGAAGCCACCGTGAAAACGATAATCGATGCAATGACGAATGGCTTGCGGCCATGGTAGTCGCCCAGGCGGCCGAAGATCGGAATGGTAATGACCGACGTCAACAAATACGACGTTGCCACCCAGGCATACAGCTCAAATCCGTTCAGTTCAGCGACGATCGTCGGCAGAGCCGTACCCACCACCGTCTGGTCCACCGCGACCAGCATCGTGACGAAACAAAGACCCAGCATGGCAAGCAACGACTGCCGCACGGGCAGGACACGGCCACTGTCGGAAGACTGGAGCGGGGACTGGGGTGACATGGAGAATCTTTGATAGGACAATGATTGTGGTGTCCATCATTTTAGCGCCGCGGTGGCGCACGAAACAAGGACATCCGGAGTTTTTTGACAAGAAACCGGGCCCGCCGGTGCTGCGCGGACCCGGCATGCCGTCCTGGCCCTATGATACCGGGCCAGGATATTGCATAGACTATACGGCCTTGATGGCGGGGTCTGCGCCCTCTGCTTCCGTACGCTGCGCCTGGTGATCGATGGCAGCCTGGATATAGCTTGAAAACAGCGGATGGCCATCGCGCGGCGTTGATGTGAACTCGGGGTGGAACTGAACGCCCATGAACCATGGATGCTTGGGGAGCTCCATGATTTCAGGAAGGTTTTCAGTAGGCGTGCGCGCACTGATCACCATGCCGGCTTCTTCCAGTCGAGGCACATAAACGTTGTTCACCTCGTAACGATGACGGTGCCGTTCGTTGACTTCGTCGCCGTAAATGGCATTGGCCCGCGTACCCGACTTGACCGGGCAACGTTGTGCGCCCTTGCGCATGGTGCCGCCCAGGTCCGAGGTCGTATCGCGCTTTTCGATCTTGCCTTCGCGGTCTTGCCACTCGGTGATCAGGGCCACCACAGGATGCGGCGCCGAAGGATCGAACTCAGTGCTATTGGCACCGCCAAAGCCGGCCACATTGCGCGCGAACTCCACGACTGCCAGTTGCATGCCCAGGCAGATGCCCAGATAGGGAACGCCATTTTCGCGGGCATACCGTATCGCCTTGATCTTGCCTTCGGTGCCGCGCTTGCCGAAGCCGCCGGGTACCAGGATGGCATCCAGCCCCTTCAGGCAATCGGTGCCTTCGGCTTCGATGACTTCCGAATCGAGGTATTCGATGGAAACGCGCGAATGCGTGTGGATACCCGCATGGACCAGGGCTTCGCTGAGTGACTTGTACGATTCGGTCAGGTCGACGTACTTGCCCACCATGCCGATACGCACTTCGTGTCGCGGGTGCTCGATGGCATCCACCAGGCGGTCCCAGACCGTAAGGTCCGCGGGAGGAGGATTCAAGGCGAGCGCATCGCAAACGAGGGTATCCAGTCCTTGCTTCTGCAGCATGGATGGAATCTTGTAAATGGAATCCGCATCCCAGACCGAAATGACGGCATCGAGCGGGACGTTGGAAAACAGCGAAATCTTGGCGCGCTCGTCGTCGGGAACGGGGCGATCGGCGCGACATAACAGGGCATGTGGGTAAATGCCGATTTCCCGCAATTTCTGGACCGAATGCTGCGTAGGCTTGGTCTTGAGTTCGCCGGCCGAGGCAATGAACGGAACCAGCGTCAAATGAATGAACGCGGCGTTGTTGCGCCCCAGGCGCAGGCTCATTTGCCGCACGGCTTCCAGGAAAGGCAGGGATTCGATGTCGCCCACGGTTCCGCCGATCTCGACGATGGCCACATCGGCGGCGCCGTCCCAGGCCGCCTTGGCGCCGCGCGCCACGAAGTCCTGGATCTCGTTGGTAATGTGGGGAATGACCTGAACCGTCTTGCCCAGGTAATCGCCGCGGCGCTCTTTTCGCAGCACGGATTCGTAGATCTGCCCGGTCGTGAAATTGTTGACCTTGCGCATGCGGGTGGAGATAAAGCGCTCGTAATGGCCCAGGTCGAGATCGGTCTCGGCCCCGTCTTCGGTCACAAAGACCTCCCCGTGTTGAAACGGGCTCATGGTGCCGGGATCGACGTTGATATAAGGATCGAGCTTGAGCATGGTGACGCGCAATCCTCGGGATTCGAGGATGGCCGCGAGGGAAGCAGCAGCAATGCCCTTACCCAGGGAGGAGACGACTCCACCCGTAACAAAGACGTATTTGGTCATCGGTATACATGCCCGGTGTGGCCGGGCAGAGCGGGAAATTTGGATTATAGCCGCCCGCAACCGACTTGTTGACCGTTACGGACGAATAAAGAGGTTTTGATTAAATTTCGGCGGTACGCTGGATCAGCCAGTCTTGGGCTGGCCCGCTGACCAAGGGCAGCAAACGGCGGCGGACTTCGGCATGGTAGTCGTTCAACCACATCCGCTCGGCTTGTGTCAGCAAATCGAGGGCAATGCAACGCGTATCGATCGGGCATAAGGTGAGCGTTTCGAACTTCAGGAACTCGCCGAATTCGGTCTCGACTGCCGGCACGGCAAGCACCAGGTTTTCAATCCGTATGCCCCACATGCCCGGACGATACAAACCAGGCTCGTTAGAGGTGATCATGCCCGGCTGCATGGCCATGTCGGGGTTGACGGTGGCACGGTAGGCAATCGACTGCGGGCCTTCATGCACATTCATGAAATAGCCCACGCCGTGGCCGGTTCCGTGTCCATAGTCGGCACCGGCTTGCCAGATGGGCATGCGGGCAACCGTGTCCAGCAGGGGCGACATGGTGCCACGCGGGAATACAGCCAGCGACAAGGCGATGTTTCCCTTGAGCACGGCGGTGTAATCACGCTTCTGTGCGTCGCTGACTTGCCCGACTGGCACGACCCGTGTAATGTCGGTCGTGCCGCCCAGGTACTGGCCACCGGAGTCGATCAACAGCAAGCCGTTACCTTCTATCTCGGCATGCGACCGGTCGGTCGCGTGATAATGCGGCATGGCGCCATTGGCGTTGAATGCGGCAATGGTGCCAAAGCTGGGCGTAACGAAGTTGGGACGACGAGTGCGCGCTTCGGTAATCTTTTCGTCTATGGTCAATTCGGTGATGCGGGTCGCGCCTAGCGCGTCCTCGAACCAGGCAAAGAAGTCGCACAGGGCAGCGCCATCGTGCTCCATGGTGCGACGCACGTGCTCGACTTCGGCATCCGTCTTGCACGATTTAAGCAGTTGTGTAGGATTGAGCGCTTCGGTCTTGCCGACGAATGCGGCTGAGGCCAACACACCTACGGTGGTTCTTGCGGGATCGAAAAGCAGCAATTCCGTTTCCGCGAGACACGCCAGGGCGCCCGCGACGGCATCATAAGGTTCGATGCTTATACCGTCTTGCAGCAACGCTTGCACGATTTCGGCCGGGATCTTTCCCGGTGCGACGAACAAACGGGCACTGTCTTTGCCTATAAGGGCATGAGCCAGGAATACCGGGTTATAGGGAACATCGTTACCGCGTAGATTGAATAGCCAGGCTATATCGTCCAGCGATGAAATCCAGTGCCAATCGGCCTTGTGGCGCTCCATGGCGGTCCGTACCGCAGCCAGATTGTCCTTCCGCGACCGGCAGGCAAACGGAGGCAGATGCTCGAACACGGTACCTTGCGGCAAGCCGGGCCGCTGCGCCCAGATATCGTCGAGCAAATCGCGGTCGCACGACAGTTTGATTCCTGTTCCTGCAAGCGTCTCTTGCCATTGGCGCTGCGTGCGGATGGCCAGCACCTGCCCATCGACGCTTATACAAGCGCCGGCGGACAGCGTGGCGGCCAGCCACTCGATGGGTCCGGGCACGTCCGGCGCGCCCGCCCGCATGGTGGTTATACCCGTGCCAGCCAAATCGTTGTCAGCCTGCTCCCAATAACGGCTATCGGTCCATAAGCCCGCGTCGCTTTCGGTCACCACCAAGGTACCGGCCGATCCGTCGAATCCGCTGAGCCACTGCCTGCCTTGCCAATGACCAGGCAGGTATTCGGACAAATGCGGGTCGGACGACAGCACCACGCATGCCTGTACCCCATGCGAACTCATGGCAGCTTGCAGGGCACGGACACGATCGGCAAAAACGTTGGTATTCACGATAATCCTTATTGGGAAGCCGGCGATGCTGGAGACCTAGGTGACCGCGGACACGTCGAGCGTGGCGCCGGTCTTGGACTGGATCTCGTCAACGCTGACCCCTGGCGCAAGCTCGATGAGCTTGAGTCCGTTGTCGCTCACTTCCATGACGCCCAGGTCGGTGATAATGAGGTCGACAACGCCCACGCCGGTCAGCGGCAGCGTGCATTCAGGCAGCAGCTTCATATCTTCCGTGCCGTCTTTCTTGCGTGCCACGTGCTCCATCAGCACCACGACCCGGCCCACGCCCGCAACCAGGTCCATGGCGCCACCCATGCCCTTGATCATTTTCCCGGGGATCATCCAATTGGCGAGATCGCCTTTCTCGGAAACCTGCATGGCACCCAGTATGGCCAGGTTGATCTTGCCGCCACGGATCATGGCAAAGGAGTCCGCCGAGGAGAAAATGGACGAACCGGGCAAGGTGGTGATGGTCTGCTTGCCGGCATTGATCAAGTCAGGGTCGATTTCGTCTTCTGTCGGGAACTGCCCTATGCCCAGCAAGCCGTTTTCGGACTGCAGCCATACTTCAACACCCTGCGGCACGTGATTGGCCACCATCGTGGGCAAGCCTATGCCCAGGTTCACATAGAAACCATCTTGCAATTCACGGGCAGCGCGTGCTGCCATTTCTTCACGATTCCAGGCCATTCTCAAGCTCCTTTTGCGTTGCGGACAGTGCGCTGTTCAATACGTTTTTCGGGATGGGCATTGACCACGATGCGGTGAACGTAAATGCCCGGGAGGTGGACTTCGTCCGGATCGAACGTACCGGTATCGACGACTTCCTCGACTTCCACGACGGTGACCTTACCGGCCATTGCGACGTTCGGATTGAAATTGCGCGCCGTCTTTCTGAAGATCAGATTGCCGCTGCGGTCGGCCTTGTAGGCCTTGACCAGGGACACGTCGGGGACCAGCGAGCGTTCCATTACATATTGCTCGCCATCGAACTCACGAACTTCCTTGCCATCCGCCACAAGGGTGCCTACCCCGGTACGCGTGAAAAAAGCCGGGATCCCGGCGCCGCCGGCGCGCAATTTTTCGGCAAGCGTGCCCTGTGGCGTGAATTCCAGCTCCAGCTCGCCGGCCAGGTACTGGCGTTCGAATTCTTTGTTTTCGCCGACATACGATGCAATCATCTTCTTGATCTGGCGCGTGCTAAGCAGCTGGCCCAGGCCAAAGCCGTCAACACCTGCGTTATTGCTGATGCATGTCAGGTTCTGCACCCCGGAATCGCGCAAGGCTGCGATCAGGGCCTCGGGAATGCCACACAGGCCAAACCCGCCTACGGCAATGGTTTGACCATCGGCGACTACGCCTTTGAGCGCTTCTGCGGCACTTGCATAGACTTTATCCATTACTCCATCCTTATTTCAAAACTGCATGCTGGGCAAGCGGATCACATGACCCGCATTATGAGTGAATCAACGATCAGGAAATAAAAAGCTTGGCAAACTGAGCGAGCTCCGCGTCGCTCCACGGGCATGATTTACCGGTGGCCGCGTCAACGCCCACAATAATGTAGCTGCCCTTGGCGTATGCCACACCGGGCTCGTCTTCCCGCTCGATAAGCGTGTCGACGGTCATGCTTGACCTGCCGACCTTGGCGAGAATCTGGGTTACCACGATGGTGGCCGGATACATGAGTGGCTTGAGGAAATCGCATGAGGTATGGGCCAGAACGCCGACCTTGCTGGACGGCAAAGAGATGCCGGCCCGCTGGAAGAGTTGCATCCGTGCTTCCTCGAAATATTGAAAGTACAGGGTATTGTTCACATGATTCTGGGCGTCCTGGTCGCCCCAGCGTATCGGCAATGCGCAATGGAAAGCGCCCCCTATCATGGGCGCGAACGACGGCTCGGTAAGCTGCATGAAAAAACGCCTCTTTCGCTATATTCGAATAAGCAAGTATAACGGTAAGAAAAGCCTTGTTTAACGCGCAAAGCGCATGACCATGATGGCCATGGCCTACGTGAAATCGTGACGCACGGCCTCTCGGTGAGGGGGTATGGTCCGAGACTGCAATACAATCGGGTCATAAATCCAGGCCCCACCGGCCACTTGCCACAACAAATCAGACACACGGGAGATCTCTAGAAATGGCTGAACGCGAATCAATGGAATACGACGTTGTCGTGGTAGGCGCGGGGCCAGCAGGCCTTGCGGCTGCCATTCGGCTCAAGCAGCTGGCCGCCGAGCGGGACCACGAGATCAGTGTCTGTGTCCTCGAGAAAGGCTCCGAGGTCGGCGCGCACATACTTTCGGGCGCCGTCATGGATCCCCGCGCACTCAATGAATTGATCCCCGACTGGAAAGAAAAAGGCGCACCGCTGAATACCGCGGTCACCGAGGACAAATTCCTGTTTCTCACCGAAAAAGGCTCACGCCAGACACCGAACTGGCTTTTGCCGGAATGCTTCCAGAATCACGGCAACTACATCGTCCGCCTGGGCAATGTGGTGCGCTGGATGGGTGAACAGGCCGAAAGCCTGGGTGTCGACCTGTTCCCGGGTTTCGCAGCCACCGAGATCCTCTACACCGACGCCGGCGCAATAAAAGGCGTGGCCACCGGCGACATGGGCGTGGCGCGCGATGGATCGCACACACCACACTACCAGCCCGGCATGGAACTCCACGCACGCTACACCGTTTTTGCCGAAGGCTCGCGCGGCCAACTGGGCCGCGAGCTCATCAGCCGCTATAAACTTGACGCAGGCCGCGATCCGCAAAGCTATGGCATCGGCATCAAGGAAATGTGGGAGGTCGATCCTTCGCAGTCCCAGCCCGGGCTGGTTGTGCACACGGCTGGCTGGCCCCTGGATTCGGACACCTATGGCGGATCCTTCCTGTATCACATGGCGGACAACATCGTTGTGGTCGGACTGGTCGTCGGGCTCGACTATGCCAATCCATGGCTCTCTCCATTCGAAGAGTTTCAGCGCTACAAGACCCATCCCGCCATACGCCCGACTTTCGAGGGCGGCAAGCGCATCGCCTATGGCGCGCGCTCGCTCACTGCCGGCGGACTGCTATCGTTGCCAAAACTGTGCTTCCCGGGCGGCGTCATGGTCGGCTGCGAAGCCGGCGTATTGAATGCCTCCCGCATCAAGGGCAGCCATTCGGCTATCAAGACCGGTGCACTGGCTGCCGAAGCCGCATTCGATGCGATCGTTGCCGACCGCCGCCAGGACGAACTCGTGGCCTATCCGGCGGCATTCGAAAGCTCGTGGCTGCATGCTGAACTCAACAAGTCGCGCAATTTCAAGCAATGGTTCAAGAAAGGCCGTACCGTCGCGACCCTGATGACGGGTATCGAACAATGGCTGCTCAAAGGCAAGATGCCATGGACGCTGCACCACTCCAAGCCCGATCACGCCTGTCTGCAGCCCGCGGCTGAATGCGCCCGCATCGACTATCCCAAGCCCGATGGCAAGCTCACGTTCGACAAACTGAGTTCGGTGTTCATCTCGAACACCAATCATGAAGAAAACGAACCGGTACACCTGACGCTTAAAGATCCATCGATACCGGTGTCGGTCAACCTGGCCAAGTATGCCGGACCTGAAGCGCGTTATTGTCCCGCGGGAGTCTACGAGTTCGTGAAGACCGACGCGGGCGAAGATCGCTTGCAAATAAACGCTCAGAACTGTGTCCATTGCAAAACCTGCGATATCAAGGATCCAACGCAGAACATCGTATGGGTGGCTCCCCAAGGCGGGGAAGGTCCGGTCTACAACGGAATGTAGCGCTACCGTCTACGTACGCAGGCTGCGCCGCCGCAGCCTGCGAAACACATCTGGCGGCAAATTGATAACCACCAGGCCCGCCATGATAAGCGCCACGCCCGCGGCTTCGAGCAGGGTGGGACGCTCTCCGAGCAGCAACCAAGCCAGAATAATCGTCAACACCGGAACGCCAAGGCTGGACATGCCCGCTATCGTAGCGCTCACCCGCCGCACCACCGACAGCCAGAGCCACCAGCCCAGCGCGGAGGCCAATATGGCCATGTAGGCCATGCCCCAAAACAGGTCGGGTCCCCATACTATGCTGCGTTGAGGCCATAACAACGCCACCGGCAATGCGAACAAGGCGCCCAAAATCATTTGCCAGCAACTCAGGTTAAGCACCTCGACCTGATGGCGCATGAACATCTTCTTGCTCAACACCACGCCCAATCCCCAGCTCATGCCGCCGGCAAGTGCCAGCAAGGAGCCTTGGACGCTGCCCATGCCTTTCCATGGCGCAATGACAACCACCAGGCCCAGCGCCGCCAACATAAGCGCGATGACATGTCGACGAGCCGGACGTTCGTTGAGTAACACCCAGGCAAACATCACCACCCAGAACGGCATGGTGTAGGCCAGCAATACCACGTGGCCTGCCCCGCCGCTGACCAGCGCCAATTGACACAGGCATTGGAACGCCGTGGTCTGGAAAACAGCAATACCGACCGTCAGCCAGAACGGCGGAAAGCTCAGGGACTGCCTGGTTGCCACGAGTATTGAGAACAACACCAGGAAGGCCAGCGCATATCGGCCGACCACGAGATCGAAAGGCCCGATGAAGGCGGACAGGTGCTTCATGACGATCCAGCTGACGCCCCAAAGCCCCACGGTAATACCCATCAGGAACAATGCCCCGCGGTCCGCCTGGTTTTTCTTCAAGAGACCGCGCCCTACCAAGCCTGCGACAACTGATCGAGAATCGCCGGATTTTCAAGCGTGGAGACGTCCTGGGTCACGGATTCTCCCTGCGCTACGACTCGCAGCAAGCGTCGCATGATTTTCCCGGAACGCGTCTTGGGAAGGTTCTCGCCAAAGCGTATGTCCTTGGGCTTGGCGATCGGACCAATTTCCTTGGCCACCCAGTCGCGCAACTGTTTTGCCACCTTTTCGGCATCGGCACCTTCGGGCAGCGGCCCATTCAGCACGACAAAGGCAACGACGGCTTCACCGGTAGTGGGATCCGGACGCCCCACTACGGCCGCCTCAGCGACCAGCTGGTGGGACACCAGGGCCGATTCGACTTCCATGGTGCCCAGCCTGTGTCCGGATACGTTCAGGACGTCGTCGATACGACCCATTATCCAGAAGTAGCCATCCGCGTCGCATTGCGCGCCATCGCCAGCCAGGTAGGCGCCTTTTAGCTCGGGAGGGAAATAACTTTTCTTGAATCGCTCGGGATCACCCCATATCGTGCGTATCATGCCGGGCCACGGACGCTGCACCACCAGGAAGCCACCCTTGCCCCGTTCCAGTTGCTCGCCCGCCTCGTCGACGATCGCGGCGGCAATACCCGGCAATGGCAAGGTGCAGGAGCCAGGCTTGAGCGGTGTCACACCAGGCAGCGGCGTTATCATGTGCGCACCGGTCTCGGTTTGCCACCATGTGTCCAGTACCGGGCAGCGCTCGCGGCCCACATTGGTGTAATACCACATCCAGGCTTCCGGATTGATGGGCTCGCCCACCGAGCCGATAATACGCAGGCTGCCGAGATCGTATTCCCGGGGATGATAGTCGGGGGAACCCTCGGCGGCCTTGCTGAGCGAACGGATTGCCGTCGGGGCGGTGTAGAACACCGTAACCTTGTGGCGCTGGATCATTTCCCAGAAACGACCGACATTGGGATAAGTAGGAACGCCTTCGAACACCACTTGTGTGAGGCCCGCGGCTAGCGGTCCGTAGGTAATATAGGTATGGCCGGTCACCCAGCCGACATCGGCGGTGCACCAGAAGATGTCGGAATCCTTGGCGTCGAACGTCCATTTGACCGTAAGCAGAGCCCACAGCAGGAAGCCGGCCGAGGCATGCTGCACGCCCTTCGGTTTGCCGGTGGAACCCGACGTATAAAGTATGAACAAGGGATGCTCGGCATTCAGTGCAACCGGCTCACAGTTATCGGACTGGCCTTGCGCCAGCGCGTCCATCCAGACATCGCGGGCCTCGTTCCACTGCACAGGGCCACCGGTGCGCTTGTAGACAACGACGTGTGCCACCGCCTCGCACCCGCCCATGGACAGGGCTTCGTCGACCGCGCTCTTCAGGGGGATGGTCTTGCCGCCGCGCACCTGTTCATCGGCCGTGATCACCAGTGTCGCACCTACATCAACAGTGCGCTCATGCAGGCTTTTTGATGAAAACCCGCCGAATACGACGGAGTGAATAATGCCCAGGCGCGCGCAGGCTTGCATGGCAACGACCGCTTCGATCGACATCGGCATGTAGATAATGGCGCGCTCGCCGGCCTGGTGTCCCAGTGACTTCAAGCCATTGGCGAATTTGCAGACCAGCGCGTGCAATTCTTTATAACTTACCGCCGTGACCTTGCCATCGTCCGCTTCGAAAATAAGCGCCGTTTTATTGGCGGTTGGCGTATCAAGATGCTTGTCGAGGCAATTTGCCGATACATTCATCTCGCCATCGGCGAACCAACGATAAAACGGCGCTTCGGATTCGTCCAATACCTGGTTGAATGGCTTTGTCCAGCTCAGGTTCTCTTGTGCAAGGCGGCCCCAGAATTCATTCGGCGACTGCCCGGCTTCGTCGCACAATGCCCGATACGCTTCCATACCGGAAATCGCGGCACCCTCGACGAGATTGGGAAAAGGCGGGAAGACCCGAGTTTCGGTGAGTACAGATTCAATTCCACTAGACATATTGCGCTCCTAAGAAAGTATTTTTTCGAATTTTCCTCACCGTACTGAGGACTCATGCCGATATCATATCGCGCGGGTGCCCTTCACGCGCCAATGCCCCTCTGGTGAAATCCAGGCGAGTGAGCACAAGAAGACCTGCCACGAAAAATATACCGGTAAACAACAAGGCAAGACGATGATTGCCATCGGTCATCCACGTTACGAGGCCATAACATAAAGGGCCGACCACGGCAGCCAGCTGGGTGGCAAACGTCCACAATGAATAGAATTCACCCAGTCGCGTCTGTGGCGCCAAAGCGCCCACCATTGCACGGCCCGCACTCTGGCTGGTACCCATGCACAGTCCAGCCAGTGTCGCGGCCACCCAGAATACCCACACCTGCACGGCCGCGTAAGCCACCAGGATCATAATGATCCAGCCCACCAGCGTAATAGCCAGGGCCGACTTGTGACCGATCCTGTCCTGGAGATAGCCAAAAAGAAAGGCCCCCGCCGCCGCCGCGATATTGACCGTGAACACCAGCATCATCGTCTGTGCCATGGTAAATCCCATGGCCTGGGTGGCATATACGGCAGACAAGGTAATGACCACGGCTATGCCCGCGTGGTAGCACGCTCCACACAACAGCAAAAGCCGGAAGTCGGCAAAATTCTGACGCGTGTCGTGCCAAGCTGCCAGCAGGCTGGCCAGCATCTTTTCAGGCTTCTTAAGGCTGGGCGGCGTGCGTTCACGCAGGAACAGAAAGGACGGTATGGCAGATATCATGAATATCGCGGCCGTCAACACCATGACATACGGGACGTATTGGCTTGCAGGCAGGTCGCGACCACTGGCCCAGGCTACCAGCGCCAAGGCAAGTCCCAGAGTGAGCATGCCGCCGAAGTAGCCGAAGCTCCAGCCCCAGCCCGACACCCGGCCCAGTGCCCGGGGCCGGGCAATTTCCGGCAAAAATGCCGCCACGATGGATTCGCCGACGCAATAACAGTAGTTGGACAAGGCAATGACAAGCAAGCCCCAGGCGATATCACCCGGCCCGGTGAACGCGAGCAGGCATGTCGCAGCCACGCAGCCGACAGTACTGGTGAACAGGAGCCTGCGCTTGCCGGCCCGGGCGTCGGCACGGGCGCCCAGGGCAGGCATGCTCAGCATGATCATCAGGTATGAAAGAGACAGCGCCGCGGTAAACGCCAGCGTGCCCCATGATTTTCCCTCGGCGACGACGCCCACGAAGTAGGCGCTGAATACCGTAGTCAGGACGACTGTCGTGTAGCCCGAATTGGCAAAATCGTACATCGCCCAAGCCCATACTTCCCGCTTCGTGACGCCGGGATTGACGGCGTCACGAAAGGAAAAAGTCAAAGCGGCATCGGACGATGCTTGCGCGCGGGCTTGGGTCATCGAGTGAGAGCGGCAATTCCGGCGCGTGCGATCTCGACATCTTCGCTGGACTTGACACCCGAGACGCCTACCGCACCGACCACCGTCGAGTCGACAACAATAGGCACACCGCCTTCGAGCATGCCTTCAAGGCCTGGTGCAGAAAGAAAAGAATAGCGGCCTTGATTGATGGTGTCCTCGTAAACCTTGGACTCCCGACGGCCCAGCGCCGCAGTACGCGCCTTGGCCGGCGATATCTGGGCCGAAATCGGGGCCGCGTCATCAAGGCGTATCAGTCCCAAGAGATGCCCGCCGTCGTCCACCACCGAAATGGTGACGGCCCAACCCTGCTTCACCGCAAAAGCCTGTGCGGCGTCCAATATGGATTTCACATCGGTAATACTTAGAACTGGTTTTGTGTACATCGGAAACATTCCCTAGTTGAATTGAAACGTTATGCTACTAACTTGCCGGCAACGCCGCCAAACAGCCCATAGACTATCCCGCCGCTGCTACTGAGTAAAGTCAAAAAAGGCGGAAATACTTCTTTACCGACACGCCATGATTCGTTAAACTCGAGGCCTCATTCTTGTGCAATACGTGTAGGGCACACGCTTTTAAAGGCGTGTTCATGCATTATGTTGTCGATTTAGCTTAAATTCACCAGCAAATCGATACATATCGCAAATACCCTCTTTAAGCGAAAACGAAAAACGACCATGCCGCCTTCCTTGAAATCACGCCTGTCCCACTCCATCTCCACTGACAATTTCTGGCGCGGCGCCAAATGTTTTCTACTTGTTACAGTTGTTGCGCTTGCCGGCTGCGCCACCAACGCGCAAAATCAGCAAGCCCAGGCCGATCCGGCCCAGTCCGCACGCGATAATTATCTTTCCTATACCCAGTCCGATCCATTAGGCGCCTATCTTGCCGGTAAACCGCAGCCATCTCGCGGCAGTTCAAAACCAAGCAAGACACTCGCTACAGCCGCGCTGAACATGCTGGGCATCAAATATCGCTTTGGCGGGGAAACACCCAACACCGGTTTCGATTGTAGCGGCCTGGTCAGTTATGCGGCGGAAAAATCGCTGGGCTTGAAACTGCCTCGCACGTCGGCCGAAATAGCGCGTGAAGGCAAATCGATCAAAAGCAGCGAGCTGAAAAAAGGCGACCTCGTATTTTTCAATACCCGCGGGCACCGAAATTCTCACGTAGGCATCTACCTGGGCGATAAAAAATTCGTGCACGCTCCGCGCGCAGGCGCCGTGGTGCGCATCGAAAGCATGGATATCGCCTACTGGAAGAAGCGCTATAACGGCGCGCGCCGACTGGCGGCTAATACCACTTCCAGCACCCTGGCGGCAGCCAACCGATAATCTTCCGCAGTGCCTTGCTTCAGGCACTGCACCTCACCTCGTCGGACCACGGCAGCTTTGCTCGATGCAAGCTGCCGTTTCGTTTTGGCGACGGCTTTCGTACTTGAGAAAGACGGGTGTGTCGGCGAAGCTTGGACGAGCCCATTAACCACCGTGCACCTCAAGCCGTAAGGTCGGCAAGTTTCTATTGCGCAGTTGTACGGGGTGAGTGGGGGCAGTCCGGCGTGTAGGCGTGCGCCGCGTGCTGACGAAGGGAAGCCGGGGGGGTGTCGTCGGCCGCTGTCTGACCGAAGCGCAGCGCAGGGAGTTCGGCCGACGCCCGGCTGGACGAGGCAGACGCGGAAATAAGCACGCCGTGCCGGAATGCCCTCACCCACCCCGTACAACGTCATAAAAACAGGACAACGTCATAAGAGCAGGAAAGCGTCACTAAAGCATAGTGCCGTAAACACTCGAACCGAAAGTGCGCTAGCCGGGCCGCCTAGCCGGGCCTGGAAACAAACCGAACTGGTTGACCGTTACCGCTCTTCTGAACTGGACATGCCTCACAGTACCCACACTGGTCCAAAGCCTGTTTCATGCTGCAAACCGAACGACGGCAGGCAAGTACACGTATTCCAGAACGCTGGGCCGCGGCGCGGAATGTCTTCATGACGTTATGCCCCAGGAAGTCTGTGAGCAGTATCAGCAGCTGGGTACCGGAGGGCAGCTGCAGTGTTTTCTTCTGATGAGACGGATCGCGACCGCTGATATGCTGCCGGATGGCGATGTTGTGACCTTTGAGCAGATCAGGAATATTTCCCAATCGATCGGCCCCTACCACTACTGCGCTGACGACTTCGGACATGATGACTCCAGATCAAGAAAACCAGTTCCGTAACGATAATCATTCTTATTATCAAAGTCAACAACGTTGTGTGGGTATTTACACTTGGTAGGGAGCCTCGCCGTTGGCGATCAATCCGGCTTGTGGCCTTTATCGATGGCTTCCTGCACCACATCCCGCGTGAGCGAGGGCTGCAACATCTCGAGCAGGACGTAGACATAGTCGCGCAGGAAAACGCCCGATTTGACCGCGACACGGGTAACGTGGGTGCCGAAAAGGTGGCCCGCCGGTAATCCCACCAGCGATTTGTCGCGACGTGGATCAAAGGCCATGCCCGCAATGATTCCAATTCCCAACCCTACGTCGACATAGGTCTTGATAACGTCGGCGTCGATGGCTTCCAGTACGATATCGGGACGGATACCATGGGCGGCAAATACTTCGTCGATAGTGCCTCGGCCGGAAAACGCGTGGTCGTAGGTCACAATCGGGTACTCGGCAAGCTGCTCCAGGGTTATGGCTTTGGCGGCGCTGGATGTCAGCTCCGCCAGGGGATGATCCGGTCGTACCACGATGGTGTGTTCCCATGAGTACACCGGCATGGCGGCAAGGCCCGGAGTAAGAGCCAGGGTCTCGGTGGCAATAGCGACGTCGGCTTGTTCATGCAGAACCATCTGGGCCAAGGTTGGAGGACTGCCTTCCGCCAGTGAGACCCTGACCTTGGGAAATCGCTCGCGAAAGGCGGGAATGACTTTCGGCAGGATGTAGCGGGCCTGGGCATGCGTGCAGCCTATGACCAAGCCGCCCTCGTCGCGCCGGGCGAATTCGTCGCTGACCTTTTTCAGGTTATCGACTTCGCGCATGATGCGGTCAATGACCTGGGCCACTGCATGGCCAGGCTTGGTCAGCCCCTTTATGCGCTTGCCATGGCGTTCAAAGATCTTCAGCCCAAGCTCGTCTTCGAATTCGATAATGGCTTTCGATACGCCCGGTTGCGACGTATACAGCGTGCGCGCCGCCTCGGTCAAATTGAAATTACGGCGGATCGTTTCACGAACGAAGCGGAATTGCTGAAGATTCATAAAAATAGCCCTTTCGGAAAGGGCTATTATATGTAATAAAGAAATTAAAATATATTCTTTGTGGTTATAAGCTTACTTCATAGAAATAGTCGTATTGACCCCGGAAGCATGTGCTGACCAGCGTGCCGTAACGGTTTTTGTCTGTGTCCAGAAATTGACGGCCTGTTTGCCGTTAGGACCGGAATCGCCCAGCTTGGAGCCGCGTGAGCCGGTGAAACTGAACCATGCAACGGGAACAGGAATAGGAATGTTGATGCCGATCTGGCCGACATCGATATTATTCTGGAAATAGCGCGCGGAACCGCCATCCTGGGTGAACACGGCGACACCGTTGCCATTCGGATTGCGATTGATGAACTCAACCGCTTCTTCGAGCGTATCGACGCTCACAATCGACAGCACCGGGCCGAATATTTCTTCACGATAAATCGCCATATCGGCGGTCACGTTGTTGAAAATGGTTGGACCGACAAAATTACCCTTTTCATAGTTCAAGACCGACAGCCCTCGCCCGTCGAGCAGCAGTTCGGCACCTTCGTCAACACCTTGCTGAATCAGGCCTTCTACACGCTTCTTGGCATTGGGCGACACCAGGGGTCCGAGGTCGGCATCGCGATCGGTGCCGATGCTGACCTTGAGCTTTTTGGCGCGTTCGATAAAGTCGGGCAACCACTCGCGCGCCTCACCCACCATGACCGCAACGGAGGTGGCCATGCAACGCTGGCCGGCAGCACCAAACGCGGCACCGACAAGTTGATTAAGGGCAACTTCGCGGTCGGCATCGGGAAGAATGACGCAATGGTTCTTGGCGCCCATCATTGCCTGGCAGCGCTTGCCCGCCTTGGAAGCGCGATTGTAGATTTCCGTACCGACATGAGTCGAGCCAATGAACGAGATGGCCTTGATATCGGGATGGTCACACAAGCCATTGGCAGTCTCCGGGCCGCCATGCACGACGTTCAGCACGCCAGGCGGCAAGCCGGCTTCAAGAGCCAGCTTGGCCAGCATCAATGACGAACTTGGATCTTGCTCGGAGGGCTTCAGAATGAAGGTATTGCCCGTGGCCACGGCCAACGGGAACATGAAGCACGGCAGCATGATGGGAAAGTTGAACGCCGTAATGCCGGCAACAACGCCCAAAGGCTGAATAAGGGTGTAGACGTCGATGCCCGAGGCCGCATTTTCGGCGTACTCGCCCAACTGCAGCGAAGCAATCGAGCAGGCATGCTCGATGACTTCCAGGCCACGTCCTACTTCACCTTCGGCATCCGGCAGCGTTTTGCCGTGCTCCAGCGAAATGGATTTCGCCAGCGCACCGGTGTTGTCGCGCACCAGCTTCTGCAGATTCAGCATCACACGCATGCGCGTGCCCTGGCTCGCGTTGCGCCAAGTCTTGAACGCCTCTTTGGAGTTAGCCACCGCCAAATCCAGTTCTTCCTTGGTTGCAAACGGCACTTGCGCAACAATCTCTTGGGTGGCGGGATTAACAACATCACGCCACTGCGTTGTTTTCGACTGCACAAGCTCACCACCGATAAGTAGTGGAATACGGGGAACTGCACTCATTAAGGTCTCCTTGGCGCATTCATGATGCAAAATGAAATTAACTTTTCTTGACTAATGGACATGTCGACTGGGACAAAGGCTGGAATGCTTCATTGGCGGGGATGGTCGCGACCAGCTTGGATAAATCCCACTCGTTCTTGGATTCAGCTGGCGTCTTTACCTCGTACAGATACATATCGTGAATCACGCGGCCATCAGGACGTATCGAGGCATTGTGCATGATCGAATCCTTGATTGGAATCTCGCGCATCTTGGCGGCAACCACGTCGCCTTCGGTGGATTCCGATGCGGCCACCGCCTTCAGGTAGTGCCTTACGCTGGAATAGACGCCGGCATGCGTCATCGTGGGTTTCTGACCCTTGAATGCCTTGGCGAACTCATTCGACCAGGCACGCGTGCCTTCATCGAAGTCCCAGTAGAAGCCGTCGACATAGGTCAGGCCCTGCGCGGTTTCCAGCCCGAGGGCACGGAGGTCAGACAGGAAGATAAGCAAGGAAGCCAGGCGCTGACCGCCGGCTACGATACCGAATTCGCGCGCCTGCTTGATGGCATTCACGACATCGGCGCCGCCATTGGCCAATGCCACAACCTGGGCCTTGGAAGTCTGCGCCTGCAAAAGGTAGGAAGCAAAATCAGCCACATTTAGTGGATGCAGTACCGAGCCCACCACGGTTCCGCCGAGTTCCTTGACCATGTCCTCGGCGCCCTTCTGCAAGGAATGTCCGAAGGCATAGTCGACCGTGACGAAATACCAGGACTTGCCGCCCTTGCCTATCATGGCCCGAACGCCACCCACCGACTGAGAATAGACATCGAACATCCAGTGAAAGCCTACCGGCGAGCAGCTGTCGTTGGTAAGGCCAGTAGTCGCCGGCCCGGAGAACATGACGACTTTATTTTTTTCCTTAGCGATGCCCTGTACAGCCAGCGCGACCGCCGAGTTGGTCAGGTCGGCAATGGCGCTGACGCCATCCCGGTCGAACCATTCCCTGGCCTTGGCCGCGCCAACGTCAGCCTTGTTCTGATTGTCGGCCGACACCAGCGATATCTCCATGCCCTTACATTCGGCGGCGAGGCAGTCGTCTATGGCCAGTTGAGCCGCAGCCACCGAACCAGGTCCGCCCATGGACGCGTAGGTACCCGACATATCGGTAAGCACGCCAATTTTCACCGGTGGCGCCTTGGCCTGGGCCGTACCTGCAAGGCCCAAGCACAGACTGGCCGCCAGCGATAGTGTGAGTTTGTTCATGTTTGTCTCCGTCGTTATTTTTGCGTCGTAATGCGCTTATTTGGGCAGCCCGGACCTCCCTCCACTCCAACGCGAGGGCGCTTCGAGCCACTCATGCAGTGTAGTTGTGTAAAAAACTAAATTCCATCAAAATATTTGCACATTGAATGCCAATTAATGCACAAGGTTTTATGGACTGGGATGGACTGCGTTATTTTCTTGAAGTGGCCCGCACGCAGCGTGTCAGCGCCGCCGCCGTGCGCCTTGGTGTGCAGCACACCACCGTATCGCGGCGAATTCACGCCTTGGAGCAGGAACTCGGAACCATACTCTTCAACAAATCCAAGTCTAGCGGCTTTACGCTGACAGAGGAAGGTACTCGGTTTTTTTCCTACGCCGAAGAAATCGAGAGCACGCTGCTGTCCGCACGCGAGGACGTTTCGGGACAATCGCAAACCCTTTCAGGGCATTTGCGCGTGGGTTGTACCGAGGGCTTCGGCAATTATGTACTGGCGCCACTCATGACAGACTTCCAGCGCCGGTTCCCGGCCATTACGCTGGATATCATGCCGGTCCCGCGCTTCATCAGCCTATCGAAGCGCGAGGCCGACATCGCCATATCGCTGGAACGCCCCCAGCGCGGCCCATACCTATGTACCAAACTGATGGATTACTCGCTGAAGCTGTACGGTGCAACGAAATACCTGGATCAGCGACCGCCCATAGCCAGTCTGGCCGACCTGGCTGGACACAGCTTCATCGGCTATGTCGAAGAACTGCTTTTCAGCGACCGGCTACGCTACCTGGACGATATCGTTCCCCCGGATCGGGTGATTTTCAAAAGTACCAGCGTCATTGCGCAGTACCAGGCGGTTCTGCAAGGGCAGTCACTGGCCATTCTGCCCTGCTTCATGGCGGCGCAGGATCCGCGCCTGCGCGCCGTGCTTGAAGAAGACGTCGTCCTGACACGCAGCTTCTGGATGTACTGCCATGAAGATCTGCGTCAGTCCAGGCGCGTGATGGCGCTATGGGACTTCCTGAAAAAATCCGTACAGCTGAACGGCCCTCTGTTGCAGGGTAGCGGAACAGCTCTGCAATACCTACAGGAAGAGCCCTTCTGACTGCAGCCGGCCGCAGCCATATCTTGCACGCTAGGCAGCCTTGGGATCGGTGGTCACTTTCGGCGCCTTGGGCGCCTTGACGCGCAACTTGCGCCACATCATATACATCATCAAGCCCGTGAAGACGGCATGCACCAGCCACACGCCTACGCCGAACTGGAGCTGGCCGTTGCCGATCCAGCCGCGGGACAGGTTGATAAGGTTCATATACAGCAAGCCTACCAAGCCGGCGATCAAAAGGTCGCCGGATCGACCCAGTCGTGGATTCACCGCGCCCAGCGGTATCGCCAGCAAGGCGAGGTTCAGCGCCGCAAGCGGCAAGGCGATTCGCCACATGATTTGCGACCGCGCATTGTCGTTGTTGTCGGCAAATAGCTGCATCGTGGGCCGCGCCTTGATCTGGCGCTCCGCCTCTTCCCTGACCGCGGCGGCCGAGCTTGCATCGCTGCTGCTTTCAAGGCGGAAGCCATAACGGTCGAAGTCGACCAGGCGGAACTCCGACTGGCCTGGCTTCAAGTCATAGCGGTGGCCCTCGTTAAGCACCAGGAACCGGTCGCCGTTAGGCTCCATCTGGATACGCGCACTCTCCGCCGTAATAACGCTGAGCCATTCTGGATCGATCACGCGCGCAATGATATTGCCCAGTTCCTGGTCAGGCTCAGTAGGCTCTTCCGCAAAAAACACCCGTGCACCATCCTGGGTTTCGATGAACTGCCCTGCCGTTACCTTGGAAAGGTCGGAGCGTTGCTCGTAGCGCTGCCGATACTCGCTGATCTGGCGATATGCCCAAGGTGATGCAAACAGCGTAAGAACAGCGATCATCACGGCGACGGGCACGGCACAACGCAGCACCGGTCCGATCCAGTCCTTCAATGACAGGCCGCTGGCGAACCAGACCACCATCTCGGATTCGCGAAAATTCCGGGTAATCGTGGTGAGCACGGCAATGAACAAAGAGACCGCCAGTATGACCGGCAATGCCGTAATACTGGAAAACGTCGCCAGCCCCACCACCACATCGGCACCGATAGCGCCGTTGGCGGCCTCTCCCAATAAACGGACGAGCAATACACTGAGCCAAACGACCAATAATGTAGAGAACACGACACCAGCGTGACTCAGGATTTCAGATACAACGGAACGTTTGAATAGTGACATGAGAGAATATGCGGGATAATCATAAGCATCCTATGGACACTTTCTGGAAACTCGAATGGAATTTAGCACACAGACTACGGCTTCCTTGCATCAAATCAAGACAGCCGCGCTCGCGGTAGGGGTATTTGCCGACGGTATCTTGAGCCCCGCAGCCGATATTATCGACCATGCCAGCAACGGTGCACTGCGCAGTGTTCTAAGTTCCGAATTCAAGGCCAAACCGGGCACGCATCTGGTGTTAAGAAACCTTCCCGGCGTCGCGGCGGTCCGGGTGGTTCTGGTGGGACTCGGCAAACAAGAGCGCTACAACGCGGCAGGCCATGCCGGGGGTGAGCTCGCCTTCGCTAACTATAGTGTAAGCGCGAATCTGGCAGAAGGTGTCTCGACGCTTGCGGCGATCGAGTGCGCCAACTCTACATTGCGCGCACGTGCGCGTGCGGCGGCAATGGCAGCCGGGCGCGCCACCTACCACTACAACGCAACCCTCAGCAAGCGCGATGGCGACACGCCATCGAAGTTGCGTAAGATTGCGGTGTGGGTATCGCGGACCCAGGCCACCGAAGCACAAACCGGCCTGCGTGAAGGCCGGGCGATTGCCAATGGAATGAACCTTACGCGTTTGCTGGGCGATTTGCCGCCCAATATCTGCACACCGACATATTTGGGCAATACCGCCAAAAAGCTGACCAAGGAATTCAAGACGCTTAAAGCCGAAGTTCTGGGCCGCAAGGAAATCGAAGCCCTGCAGATGGGGTCTTTCCTGTCGGTGGCGCGAGGTTCGTATGAAGCACCCGTCTTTATTGTATTGAAGCATACCCCGGCAGGCCCAAAGCCATCGGCCAAGAACCGGAAGGCGCCCATAGTCCTGGTGGGCAAAGGCATAACTTTCGATGCGGGTGGCATTTCCATCAAGCCCGCCGCGAATATGGACGAAATGAAGTACGACATGTGCGGCGCCGCCAGCGTGCTGGGCACCGTGCGCGCCATTGCCGAGCTGGAACTCGATCGCGAAGTCATCGCGTTGATCCCTTCATGCGAGAACCTGCCCAGCGGGCGGGCCAACAAACCCGGCGACGTGGTCACCAGCATGTCCGGCCAGACCATAGAAATCCTTAATACCGATGCCGAAGGCCGACTGGTCCTGTGCGATGCCTTGACCTACGCCGAGCGGTTCAAGCCTGCTGCCGTGATCGACGTGGCCACACTTACCGGGGCCTGCGTCGTTGCCCTGGGGCATATCAATACAGGGTTGTTCAGCGCGGATGACGCCTTGGCCCACAGCCTGCTGCAAGCCGGACGCGACACCAACGATCCAGCCTGGCGCATGCCCCTGGACGACGCCTACCAGGAACAGCTGCGCTCCAATTTTGCCGATATGGCCAATATCGGCGGGCCGCCGGCAGGATCCGTCACCGCTGCGTGCTTCCTCTCGCGGTTCACCGGCAAGTACCCATGGGCCCACCTGGACATTGCCGGAACGGCATGGCGCAGCGGAAAAGACAAAGGCGCGTCGGGCAGGCCCGTGCCGCTGCTGGTTCAATACCTCGTCGACCAGGCAATATAGGCCATGCCAACCCGCGTCGATTTCGCATTCGGGGCGCCGGACCGCCTGGGCATGGCGTGTGAAGTCGTGCGTAAACATTACCTGGCCGGGCGTCGACTGGTGGTATATACCAAGGACAAGCAAAGGCTTAACCATTTCGATCGCCTGTTATGGGGCTTCGACCCGACAGCCTTCATACCGCATGTCATGGCGGGCGACCCGTTGGCGCCACAAACGACCGTACTGTTTACGTCAGACGCCCCCGCCCTTGCCATGCCGGATGCCGCGCAAGGGTCCCCTTGGCTGATCAACCTCGATCTAGCCTGCCCGCCTGCAGCTGAAAAATTCCCGCGCATTCTTGAAATCGTCGGCGACCACGTCGACGACAAGGCGGCTGCACGGGAGCGCTGGCGCCAATACAAGACTGCAGGGTACGACCTTCATGCCCACGATGTGTCGAAAAAGCCTTGATCCACGCTACCAACACCTGCCCCACTTGCAAATTCAGCAACTTGTAAGTTAATCTTGGTACTACATAAAAAGGGACAGTCCCTTTGACCAGCCACACACATTAAAGGACACACCATGAGCGATCTTCGTCAAACCACATTGCCTGACCGTGGCTATGCCACGGGCGAGGTTGTGCGCAACCGCGTCATGCGCAATACATACTGGCTGCTGGCGCTCTCCCTGGTGCCTACCGTGCTGGGCGCCATGGTCGGCCTGAACACCGGCATCAACCAAGTCATGGGCGCAAGCCCCGGCACCAGCGCCATCGTTTTCCTGATTGGCGCATTCGGGCTCATGTACCTCATTGAACGCAACAAGAATAGTTCATTAGGCGTCGCCCTGCTGCTGGCATTCACGTTCTTCATGGGCATTATGCTGTCGCGTTTGCTGGGACACGTAATGGGCCTGGCCAATGGCTCGCAACTCATCATGATGGCGTTTGGCGGCACAGCAGCCGTCTTCGGCACAATGGCCACGGTTGCCACCACGACCAAACGAGACTTCTCCAATATGCAGAAGTTCCTGCTTATTGGCGTGGTCATTCTCATCGTGGCATCCATTGCGAACATCTTCCTGCAACTGCCTGCCCTGATGCTGACCATCTCGGTAATGGCCATTGCCATCTTCTCGGCATTGCTGCTGGTCGATCTGCAGCGCGTCATCAATGGCGGCGAAACGAACTATGTTTCAGCCACGCTCGCCATTTACCTGGATGTCTACAATATTTTTGCCAACCTGTTGATGCTGCTCGGCATCTTCGGCGGAAATCGCGAATAAGTTTGAAGCCACACGGCTGCCTGCGTAGCCACGCAAACTTACACCACCGGCCAGTTTACTGGCCGGTTTTTTTTATCGCCGGGCCGCCCCAAGATAAAAAAGCGCCCCCTCGGGGGGCAGCGCGGCCACGCAGTGGACGTGCGTGGGGGCTTTTTCTATTGCCGGGCGTCCTTGTTCCACCGGTACAGTCCTTCGCCCGCCATCACCAGTACCGCCATCCATATCGGGATATACGTCAACCAGGCCGATGCAGCCATAGGCTCGCCCAGAAGAAGAAAGGCCACCCAAAACAGCAGCACAGGTTCGATATAGCCGAGTATGCCAAAGAGCCCCATGGGCAATTTGCGACTGGCTGAAACGTAGGAGACGAGCGCCGCCGAGCTGATAAGGCCCAGCAGTGGAACCAGGACCCACAGGCCGGGATTCTGGCCAAATTGATCCACGACGTTGCCATCCTGGATATACAGCAGCCAGAAGGCGGCAGGCAGCATGAACAGCATATCGAACCACAGCGCACTCAAGGTGCCCATGCGCAGCATCCGGCGTAAGATGAAATATGGCGGATAGCCGAACATCACCAACGCGGTGGCCCACGAGAAAGCGTCGACCCGCCATAGCTCATGTCCCACGCCCACTGCGGCCATTACCACGGCCGCGACTTGTATCCGGGTCAGGCGCTCGTTATAGAGAAAGCGTCCCACCAGTACCATGACCAGTGGCAACAGGAAGTAGCCCAACGACACATCGAGCGCCCGGCCATGCAAAGGCGCCCACACGAACAACAATAACTGGGCGCCGATCAGGATCGCGCTAAGCGCCAGCAGCAGCCACAGACATGGCTCATGGCGCAAACGGCGAGTTATCTGCCCCACCTCGCCCCACGCCCGGGCGCGCGAAACCAGCAGGGCCACGGCAGGCAGGCCCAATAGAATGCGCCAGGAAAAAATAGCGCCGCCATCCAGCGGATACAGCAGGGTCGCGTAGTAATAAAGCGCCGCAAACAATACCGATGAAAAGATCGAAAGTGCGATGCCTTGCTTCATGGGCGACACGGATAAAGCCGGTTTAGCCGGAACAGCCGTTCACGCCGCAATATCACGTCGAGCGATTCCAGCTCTTTTCCCGGCGCGAGCGCAAAGCCGGGGATTTCATCAAAAGCGGCCGCAGCCTGTAGCGGGTACTGCAGCAGACACCGGACCAACAGCTCATCCGGATCAAAGAGCGTTACCCCATAGCCGCGCAATTCAGTACGATTGAAGTCCTTGATATTGCGCGTGACAATACCGGCCGATGCCCCCGTCACAGGAACGCCTGCCGCCGGTAGGCCGGCCGCCCTGCACTTTGCGGCGCGAGCGGCTGCGATCACGTGCCAGTCCTTGGGGTCGCTGCGCCGCAGGCCGGCCTTGAATGGGGTGATCTCACCCTGGTCGGCGTCCGGAAAATCGGCCTGCAGCGCCAGCCACTGAAGTTGAACATCAGAGGCGGAAACTCCCCACAGGCGGGATGCGTTGCGTTGCCATTCGTCGCCGATGATGCTGCTCCAAGCGGGACGGAAACAGGCTTGCTCCGCCAGGCGCAACAACAAGCGACGCAGCACATTGGAAATCAGCACACAGGTATCGAGGACCAGGATCTGGGGGAGAACAGGCTTGTCCATTTCAGTAACGCTGCAATTCCATCAAGACCTTGCGGGTCAGCAAGGGGCGGCCCAACTGCTCGTCCAGCCGTTGCCTCAGGGATAAGCGCAATTCCGGTTCGAGTGCGGAATCGTCAAAGTCGGGAGCGTCATCGCCCAGGCCATAGCCGGTTTCGTTGAGCAACATCCACTCGAATCGGCGCAAGGCGCTTGCCGCCGACCGCGAGGGTTGCCCCTCCGTCCTTGTTCCTGCCAACTGCTGCAAGGCCGCGTCATAGGCATCGTAGATCACCGGATGGGGGTCCTCACGGGGTAACAAGCGCAATAGCAGCTCGTTCATATACCAGGCCGACATCAATGCGCGGCCATTGAGTGGCCGTATGCCAACGCAGTCGGCGCGCGTCAGGGTCTTCACCTCGCCCGCCCCGCTCCATGACAAGCCTATTGGCTGGAAGGCCGTCAACACAGGACGCAATACCGAGTAGGGGCGTTTCGCCCCTTTGGCTACCAGAGCCATGTTTCCGTAGGACCGTGTAAAGACCTGGACGATCAGCGAAGTTTCACGCCAGGCGGCGGAATGCAGCAAGTAGCCGATGGCATCCTGGACGCGCGATACCCGTCTAGTCATATCCCAGTTCGCGCAAGGTACTCTCGCGGTCGGACCAGCCCTTGCGAACCTTGATGTAGACTTCGAGGTGCACCGTCTTGTCCAGCAGCTTGACCATGTCCTGGCGGGCTTCGGTCGCCATGCGCTTCATGTGCGCACCGCCGGCCCCAAGCAGAATAGGCCGGTGCGTTTCGCGTTCGACCACAATGCAGGCCGCAACTCGGACGCCATCCTCGTTTTCTTCCCATTCCTCGATGACCACCGTGCACCCGTATGGAAGCTCATCCCCGACCAAACGAAATATTTTTTCGCGTATGAGTTCGGCCACGATAAAACGCATGGGACGATCGGTAAGCGTGTCGGCCTCGAACATGGGCTCGCCTTCGGGCAAGCGCTGGGCAATCTCACCAAGCAGATTTTCAAGTTGCACACCGCGCAGGGCGCTGACAGGCACGACAGCGGAATAAGGGTGCTGCGCCATGATCTTGTTGACATAGGCGAACATATCGTTCTTGCTTTTGAGGGCGTCGACCTTGTTGACGACCAATATCGTCTTTTGGCCGTCCTTGGGCAGCAAGGGCAAGAGCTGCGCATCACCGGCGGACCATTTCCCCGCCTCGACCACATGGAGGATCACATCGACGTCGCCCAAGGCCTGGGTGACCACGCGGTTCATCATGCGGTTCATCGTACCGCCGTGGCGTGTCTGGAATCCCGGCGTGTCAACAAAGACGAACTGCTCATGCTCGCGTGTCAGTACGCCGTTGATGCGGTGGCGCGTGGTTTGCGCCTTGCGCGAGACGATCGATATCTTGCTGCCTATCAGGGCATTGGCCAGCGTGGACTTGCCGACATTGGGTCGGCCTACGACGGCAACGAAGCCGCAACGAAATGGATGGGTCATTTGTTCTCCTGGGACACTGCCACAGGCAATGACAACTGTGTTGATTTGCGGGCGCGCGCGGGACGGGACCCTTTGGCGGGCGCCAACGCATGGATGGCCGCAATGGCGAGTTCGGCGGCCGACTGTTCAGCGGCACGACGACTGGAACCAGGTGCATTGACCTTGATTTCCAGCTTGGGGATCTGGCATTCGACTTCGAACAGCTGATTATGCGCCGCACCGTGTGTGGCGATTACGGTATAGGCAGGAAGATCAAGTTTGCGAGCCTGCAAGAGTTCCTGCAGAAGCGTCTTGGGATCTTTGCCCAGGGTCTTGGGATCGACATGGAGCAATATGGACTCATACTGGCCCGCTATCACCTTTTGCGCTGCATCGAAACCGCCGTCCAGGAAGACGGCGCCCAGGACAGCTTCGAGGGCATCCGCCAATATGGACGGACGCCGGAAACCGCCGCTTTTGAGCTCACCTTCGCCTAATCGCAAATATTGCGACAGGCACAAACGGGTGGCGATGTCGGCCAGGGACGACTGTTTGACGAGGTTGGCGCGCAGGCGGGACAAATCGCCTTCATCAATTTTGGGAAAACGCTTGAACAGCAGGGCCGCGACGACGAAATTAAGCACCGAGTCACCCAGGAATTCCAGGCGCTCGTTGTGGTGGGCGCTATGGCTGCGATGCGTCAGCGCCTGGTCCAGTAACGTCTTGTCGACGAACTGGTAGTTCAGTGCCGTTTGCAGGGAGTCGACGCTAGTCATTACTGAAACCGGCCTATGCGGCCAGGCTCTTTGAAGTTCATCCAGATGAAGAAAGCCCGCCCCACAATATACTTGTCGGGTACGAAGCCCCAATAACGGCTGTCCAGGCTGTTATCCCGATTATCGCCCATCATGAAGTAATGGCCTGCCGGCACCGTACACCGGACGCCGTTGCCATAGTATTCGCAATTGTCGCGGAACGGGTAATCGGATATAGCCATATAGTCTTGCCCCGCCTGCTTGTTAAGCAAGATATTGTGCGTGACCGGACCGAGCTGCTCGGTGTAGCGCCCTACGTAAGCCGAACGGTCAGGTTCGAAGAAATCGCCATCGCGTTCAAGGGGCACTTCCTTGCCATTGATGGACAGAACCTTGTTCTGATACTGCACGATATCGCCGGGCAACCCGACCACGCGCTTGATATAGTCTACGCCGGGATCGACGGGATAGCGAAACACCATCACATCGCCGCGCCCGGGTGAACCGATATCAACGACCTTCTTGTCGATAACGGGCAGACGTATACCGTACTGAAACTTGTTGACGAGAATCAGGTCGCCATCCTGCAAGGTGGGAAGCATGGAACCCGAAGGAATGCGAAATGGCTCGACCACGAAGGCACGCAGGGCAAACACGAACAAAATAACGGGGAAGAAGCTGACGCAATACTCCACCCACCACGGGGCATGGTTAGCCTTGTCATAGGCCTCCTGGCGGATGCGGGATGCCTCGGTGTGCTCCAGCCCGGCCACGGCCGGCCCGGTTGCCGCCATGGCGGCCACAGCACCGGCACGCCGCCGGGAACGCAGGTAGAAGAAGTCCAGACACCAGACTATTCCGGTCAGTACCAGCAACAAAAACAAGACCAGCGCAAAATCCCAGCTCATACCCGATACACCTTATTGTTTTTCATTTACTTGTCTTCAACCTGCAGAATGGCCAGGAATGCTTCTTGAGGAATCTCCACGTTGCCCACCTGCTTCATGCGTTTCTTGCCGGCCTTCTGCTTTTCCAGCAGTTTCTTCTTACGTGAAATATCGCCGCCGTAACACTTCGCGAGTACGTTCTTGCGCAAGGCCTTGACGTTTTCGCGGGCGATCACTTCGGCGCCTATGGCCGACTGTATGGCAATGTCGAACATCTGGCGGGGGATCAATGAACGCATCTTGGAGACGACTTCCCGGCCGCGATACCTGGCGTTGGATCGGTGCACCATCATGGACAGCGCATCGACCCGGTCGCTGTTTATCAGCAGGTCGACACGAACCACGTCGGCCGCACGGTACTCTTTGAACTCATAGTCCATCGACGCGTAACCCCGGGAAACCGATTTGAGCTTATCGAAGAAATCCAGGACGATCTCGGCCAGCGGCATTTCGTACATCAGGTGAACCTGTCGCCCGTGGTAGGTCATGTTCAGCTGCACACCACGCTTGACCATGCACAGCGACATGACGGCTCCTACGTATTCTTGCGGCATGAACAGCGTCACGGTGACGATGGGCTCACGGATTTCGGTGATGTTGCCCACTTCGGGCATGCGCGAGGGACTTTCGATCATCAGCATCGAACCGTCGCGGGTCTCGACCTCGTACACCACGGTGGGCGCCGTCGTGATGATGTCCATGTCGAACTCGCGTTCGAGGCGCTCCTGCACGATTTCCATGTGCAGCAGTCCCAGGAATCCGCAACGAAAGCCGAAGCCCAGCGCTTGCGAGACTTCGGGCTCGAACATGAGCGATGAATCGTTCAGCTTGAGTTTTTCCAGCGACACGCGCAATTGATCGTATTCGCTGCTTTCCACGGGATACAAGCCTGCAAATACTTGCGGCTTGACCTCTTTGAAACCCGGCAAGGCCGACGCAGCGGGCTTGCCCGCCAGCGTGATGGTGTCACCCACCTTGGCGTGTTCGAGCTCTTTGATGCCCGCAATAATGAATCCTACTTCGCCTGCCGACAATTCGGGACGAGGCTCCGACTTGGGCGTGAATACGCCGATATGCTCGCAAAGGTGGGTATACCCTTCGGCCATCAGCAGAATCTTGTCTTTGGGCTTGAGCACGCCATTGACGATGCGCACCAGCATCACCACGCCCACATAGTTGTCAAACCAGGAGTCGATGATCAAGGCCTGCAACGGCTTTTCCCGATCGCCCACCGGCGGCGGGATCTTGGCAACGATAGTCTCCAGGATATCGTCGATACCCATGCCGGTCTTGGCGCTGCACAGGATTGCGTCGCCGGCGTCGATACCGATGACGTCCTCGACCTCTTGACGGGCGCCTTCAGGATCCGCTGATGGGAGATCCATTTTATTCAGGACCGGAACCACCTCCACACCCAGCTCGATGGCGGTGTAGCAGTTGGCAACTGTTTGGGCTTCGACGCCCTGCGTTGCGTCAACGACGAGCAGCGCGCCCTCGCAGGCCGACAAAGAACGGCTGACCTCGTATGAGAAATCGACGTGGCCCGGGGTATCGATAAGGTTGAACGCGTAGACCTTGCCATTTTTGGCCTTATAGCTCAGGGCTGCGGTCTGGGCCTTGATGGTAATGCCGCGCTCGCGCTCAATGTCCATGGAGTCGAGGACTTGCGTGGACATCTCACGATCAGCTAACCCTCCGCAACGATGAATCAGGCGATCGGCCAATGTGGACTTGCCGTGGTCAATATGAGCAATGATGGAAAAGTTGCGGATGTGATCCATAAACCGGAAAAAAGAAGCCCACCGAAAGACATGAGCGGATATTAAAGGAAACATGCAAAAGGGACGCGCCCAGGGCGCGCCCCTTTTGCTATCGGGCCATTTTAGCCGTTTCTGGAGATTATTTTCCGGGCGTCACTGTCACCCACTGGGTTTGGTCGCCCCGCATCACCAGCAAGGCTGCCGCACGGGATTTATCGAGGCCCGCAACCAGCTTCGCATACTGCTCCGGACTGGTGACATCGGTGTCGTTGATGGTCAGGATGATATCGCCCGCCGCGAGGCCTGCGGCGGCCGCCTGGCCTTCAGCCTCGACGACCTGAACGCCGCCCTTGATCTTCTTGCTGGCCGCTTCGGACACCGCGCTTACCTTCAGGCCCAGTGCATCAGTCGGAGCCGCCTTGGGTGCCTCGGGTTGTCCGCTTTCGGTTTCACCTTCCGCCGACGGCATCTCGCCCACCTTAACCTTCAAGGTTACGGTCTTGCCCTTGCGCCAGACTTCCATCGAGACGCGTGCATCGGGTTTGGTCGCCCCGACAATGCGCGGCAAGTCGGTCATGTGGGTAATATTCTTGCCATCGAATTTGGTGATAACGTCACCGGCACGGATACCGGCTTCGTCGGCCGGGCCACCGGGTTCGACGTTGCTGACCATGGCGCCCTCGGCGTCGGGCAGGCCTATGGCTTTGCCGACATCATCGGAGACAGGTCCGATCTGTACACCGATACGGCCACGCGTTACCTTGCCGTGTTCCTTGAGCTGTTCAACGACGCGCATCACTTCGTCGATGGGAATGGCCAACGAAATACCCATGAATCCGCCGCTTTGGGAAATGATCTGGGAGTTCACCCCTACCACGCGTCCGGCCAGGTCGATGAGCGGCCCGCCCGAATTACCGGGATTGACGGCCACGTCGGTTTGGATGAATGGCAGATAATCGCCCGTATCACGGTTGATCGCGCTGACGATGCCCGAGGTAACGGTGGAGTCCAGTCCGAATGGAGAGCCAATGGCCAATACCCATTGCCCTTTCTTGAGCGTGGTCGAGTCGCCGATGGGCAGGGGCGGAAGGTCAGTGGCATCGATCTTCAACAGGGCCACATCGGTTCTTGCGTCCGTACCGATGACCTTGGCCTTGTATTCTTTGCCGGATGTCATGGTGACGAAAATGCCGTTGGCTTTTGCAACGACATGATTGTTGGTCAACACATAGCCGTCCGCCGAAATAATAAAGCCCGATCCCACTCCGCGCGGAACAGTGCGTTCTTTTTCCTGGGGTGCTGGCGAAGGCCTATTGCGTTGACCCGGTCCCGGCATGCCCGGCGGCGCGAAATCAGGTCCGAAAAACCAACGGAACATGTCGTAGGGGTCGTTGTTATTAGGGCCCATTCCGGGACCGCGCGCCGGCACGGATTCGGTCGTGCGGATATTGACAACCGAACCTTCGGTCTTGGCAACAATCGACGTGAAATCGGGCACCGACAAGGTGGGCGTTGGAGCTGTCTGGGCGGCGGCCGTGCTTCCGAGCGGCGACAAGGCCACTAACAGACTCGCCGACGCGCAGGCTATCATCTGCGTGATTTTGCTATTGCCTACTGGGGTAGAAAGCATCATGAGACTCCTGTTTGGAAATTAAAGTTATTTGTTCCCTGCTGCGGGTACATACTCGGTGCGCTCTGCAATATCGCGCAATGTCTGTGCCGGGACTTCGCCCAATGCCGTGAGCCAATAGTCGTCGATCCGTGTACGGAAGACGTTCATGGCTCCTCTGCGCATGGCGCCTTTGGCCAAGGGGTTATCGTGCGCGTCATCGAAGGGCTCGATGAAAACGGAAATCGCGGCGATGCCATCGGATACCACCAACTGGCTGACTTTCCTGCCGGCCTTCATGGGACGCGATACCTGCGTGAGGGCGTGAAATCCGGGAGGAACTGGAATTCGCCAGCCGTCCTTGGCCAGATTCACGGACTTCATGGGCGTTTCGACTATTTCCCAGCCGCGCGTATTCCAGCTGCTTGCCAAGTCCTGGGAAGCGACCTTGTCGCCCACTTGCAAACTATTAAATGAGATTTGGTCGATGACGGCCTGATCGCTATCCACCGTTTGTGCTTTGAGCAGCAGATTCGTTTTGCTGTCGGTGCATATTCGGTAGCCATAGCGTTGCTGGTCTTTGGGCACCAATTCGACTATGGTGCATTCCCGACCGGCGATTCGATTATGCGATTCGCTGATCTTGATGACGTAGTTCGCGGGAATGCTTTTGCCGTCATCCAGCAGCATGCCAGGAAATCGGTCACCGCGCCGGCGTTCCAGAATGATCAGCTTCTTCTCCGGAATCAGGCACTGCGTAATATCGTTATGCCGGACGTATTCGCGTGGCGGGCCGTCGAGCATTTCAATGCGTTCGCGTTCGCCAGTGCCGTCAACGATATGGACGACACGGGACGACACCATCATGGTGCCCTGCTGATAGGTGTAGACGCCGGAGTAGTCAAGTTCGCGAGCCGCCGCCTGTACCTTCTGCAACAGCACAATGCCCGGATCCGCGGGAAGGCTCTGGGGACTGCCGGCTGCCTGGCCTGGTCGGGCAAGTACCACCGTGGCGGTAAGGACCAGCAGGTAACACACCAGATTTGCGCCCATCCGCTGCGATATACCGTTCTGAGGAAAGCGAGTCGATGTTTGCCCCACTACAGCCATTACCTGGAAGCTCCCGAACCAAATGAAACTTGTCTTACCGCGCTGGATCCGGAAATTTCCCGATGAGCGTCGAGGTAGTCCCGAAGACCTGGATCGTCGGCGGCGCTGGCCATTACCTGCACGGGCGGCGATCCGGCAGTTTCGGGGCCTGTTAAATAAGGCAAGGCGACCCACACCACGGTAGCGACGGCGGCGGCAACCGCCAGGCCGGATAACCCCAGGCGCGCCGGACTGCGTCCATGCAAGTTGCGCGGCGCCACGATGGAGGGTTCGGCGTCAAGCGCCTTGGACACGCGTGCGTAGAAAAAATCGCTGGGCTTGATGGCCAGGTCTTGGTTGCGCAGCACGTCGCCGATAAGGTGGTAGGTGTCCCATACCTGCCGGCCGTAGGGGCTGTCGAGGTCTTCAGGCCGAATCTCGGCCTCCCCATCGATCCAGGTGGATACGGAGGCTTCCCATGATGCCTGCTCGTGATCGGGCCTGGCTTGATTGGCTGCTTGCATTTTCAAAACTCCTTACCAACGACGCTCGGGATCATTACCCAACACAGGTCGCAACTGCGCCGCGATAGCTTCACGGGCGCGAAAAATACGCGAACGCACCGTACCTATGGGGCAACCCATGCTTGATGCAATATCTTCGTAGCTCATACCTTCAATTTCACGCAAGACGATAGCGGTGCGCAGATCCTCGGGCAACGTATGGATGGCGGCATTGACCGTTTCCACGATCTGCCGGCTGGCCAACAACGATTCCGGGGTACTGATGTCTGTTAGGTTATCAATCGGGCTAAAAGTTTCACCATCTTCCGTTTCTGTTGCATTTGGGGTGCTCGGACGACGTCCGTTGGCCACCTGCCAATTGCGAGCGGTATTGATGGCGATGCGATAAAGCCAGGTGTAGAAGGCACTGTCTCCGCGAAACTGCGGCAGAGCCCTATATGCCTTGATGAACGATTCCTGGGCAACGTCTTCGACTTCCGAGGGATCGCGCACCATGCGCGACAGAAGGCGCATGATCTTGCGTTGATATTTCAATACCAACAGGTCGAATGCGCGTTTGTCGCCGCGCTGCACGCGGGCGACCAATTCTGCGTCTACGTCACGTTCGCTCATAGGCTTTCCTTTTGCAGGACTCGGCCAGGCATGGCAACTTGCCGGGCAACGTGTACGCACAATTCGTTCCAGGCCTGCCCGGACACGGTTGATCTCCAGATGGTGACTTCAATCGGCTTGCTTGAAGCGCCCGCGGTTTCCCGCAGCTGGAGAGTCATCCATGCAAATGCCGGCCAGGCATGGGTGAGGCACATAGTAGTCGTCGTCCCATATAACGTGACTTCCCAAAGACCGCCATCACGCAGGGACAGTGTACCTGCTTGCGCAGGAAAATCGGTCATGCGGCAAATAGTCCATTTGCCGGCCAGTGCCAGGGCAGCAAGGGCAAGGACACAAGCCGCAAGATCAGTGCTGACCAGAGGCCATCCGGCATAGGCCAAGGCAAAAAGGCCGCCGAAACACGCCGCCATGCCAAGCAGGCGGACCCAGCGCGGACGCTGAACCGGCCATTGCCTGACCATGGCGACGGTGCGCTCCAGCTTAGAGCCTCCGCACGATCATGGATCCGTTAGTGCCACCGAAGCCGAACGAATTCGACAGTGCGATGTCGATCTTCATGTCGCGCGCCTGGTTGGCGCAATAGTCAAGATCGCATTCAGGATCCTGATTGAAGATATTGATGGTCGGTGGCGATATCTGGTGATAAACGGCGAGCGTGGCAAACACGGCCTCGATTCCGCCGGCAGCACCCAGAAGATGGCCGGTCATGGACTTGGTGGAATTGACCACCAGCTTCTTGGCGTGATCACCGAAAGCCAGCTTGAGCGCTTCTGTTTCGTTCTTGTCGCCCAACGGCGTAGAAGTACCGTGCGCGTTGACGTAATCGACTTCGTCGGCATTGATGCCGCCGTTACGCAAAGCGTTGACCACACCGCGCCTTGGACCATCGCGATCGGGAGACGTAATGTGATAGGCGTCGGAGCTCATGCCATATCCGGCAAACTCGCCGTATATGCGCGCGCCGCGCTTGCGGGCGTGCTCGTATTCTTCAAGCACCAGGGCGCCTGCGCCTTCGCCTAGTACGAAGCCATCGCGATCGCGATCCCAGGGCCGCGATGCGGTAGTCGGGTCGTCGTTGCGTGTGGACAAGGCCCGCATGGCCGCGAAACCGCCAATGCCCAAGGGGGAAACTGTTGACTCAGCACCACCCGCCACCATGACATCGGCATCACCGTACTCGATAAGGCGTGCTGCGTCGCCGATGGAATGCAAACCGGTCGTGCATGCGGAAACCACCGCATAGCTGGGGCCTTTCAGGCCCAGCATGATGGACAACTGTCCTGAAATAAGATTGATGAGCGATGCAGGCACGAAGTACGGCGAAATACGGCGGGCGCCGCGTTCGAGATACTCGACTTGCTGTTCTTCAATGCGCGGCAGGCCCCCTATGCCGGAACCGATGATGCTGCCAATGCGTTCGGCATTGCCTTCGGTGACTTCAAGGCCTGAGTCGCGCCACGCCTGTGCACCCGCCGCCACGCCATAATGGATGAACGTATCCATTTGCTTGGCTTCTTTGGCACTCATGTACTGTGTGACATCGAAATCTTTGACCTCACCCGCTATCTGGGCGTTAAACGTCGACGGGTCGAAACGCGATATGCGCCCGATACCTGAACGCCCATTAACGATATTGTCCCATGCGCTGTCAATATCGCTGCCGACCGGCGAAACAATACCCAGACCGGTAATGACGACACGTCGTTTCACGGATGACTCCTAAAATAAAAAAGCGGCTTAAAGTGAGTAGACACGCTGTTTCGCCAAATCGGTGAAGATTTGGCGAAACAGCGAACTAATCCCTAGAAACCGCCTTAAGGCGATGATCCGGCGTTCCGGATCTGCGCCGAAAATAATGAAATTACTGTTTGCTGTGCGACGAGATATAGTCAACAGCTTGCTGAACCGTCGTGATTTTCTCGGCCTCTTCGTCCGGAATTTCCGTTTCGAATTCGTCTTCGAGTGCCATCACGAGCTCGACCATATCGAGCGAATCGGCACCGAGGTCGTCAAGGAAGGAAGATTCGTTCTTGATCTCGGCTTCGTTAACGCCAAGTTGTTCAGCGACGATCTTCTTGACGCGCTGTTCGATGCTTTCCATGCAGATCTCCAAGTTGGGAAAATTCCCGCGAATTATAGCCAAACAAAAGAATTATTGGGGCTGGCTATGATAAAAAAACGGCATTACCGAATACAACGATATTTTGTTGCTTACAGACAAATGCCTGGTCGGAATACCTCTGGATCAACAGATTTTACCCTAGGGGTGGTCTGTTGAGGTTGTTACATGTACATTCCACCATTGACGTGCAGCGTCGTGCCTGTAATGTAGGCAGCCTGCGGGCCCGCAAGGAAGCCAACGGCATTGGCCACATCGGCTGCAGCGCCCAGGCGTCCCAGCGGAATCTGCGCAAGAATGGCGGCGGATTGCGTTTCGTTCAGCGCTCGCGTCATGTCGGTATCGATAAAGCCGGGCGCAACACAGTTGACAGTAATATTACGGCTACCCAGCTCGCGAGCCAGGGCACGGGCCATGCCTGCCACACCGGCCTTGGCCGCCGCATAATTGGCCTGGCCGGGATTACCACTGGAACCGATCACGGAAGTGATATTGATGATACGGCCGGATCGCGCCTTCATCATATTCCTGGTGACGGCGCGCGAAAGACGAAAAACGGCGGACAGGTTGGTGGCAATGACTGCATCCCACTCGTCATCCTTCATGCGCATGGCCAGGTTGTCGCGCGTAATGCCGGCATTGTTCACCAAGATATGGGGGCCGCCGTCTTGCTTGCCCAGCTCTGCAATCAGGCTGTCGCAGGCGGCAGCATCATCCACGTTCAACACCACGCCGCGCCCACCGGATGCCGAAAGCATGTCTGAAATAAGCTGCGCCCCAGATTCCGACGTTGCCGTGCCCACCACTGTCGCACCGCGGGAAGCGAGTTCCAGGGCAATGGCTTGGCCAATACCCCGCGATGCACCGGTGACCAGCGCCACTTTGCCGTCGAGTTCTTTATCTTGCATTGCCGTTTATCCTTGTAGAGTTTCCAGCGCCAGCTGTAAAGATGCGGGATCCGTAATCGCCAAACCCACCAGGTCGCGATCAATCCGCTTGGTCAGCCCGTTCAACACCTTGCCGGGGCCGCATTCAACCACGTGGGTGATGCCCTGCGACTTCATGAATTGAATGGTCTCGACCCAGCGCACGGCATGCCACGCTTGTCTAACCAGCGCATCTTTTATTGCTGCGGGATCGTCGACAATGGCGACATCCACGTTATTGATAAGCGAAATATCGGGCCTTGCCAGGGAAACACCTGCCAGCGCCGCTTCCAGCACTTCTGATGCAGGTTTTAACAAGCTGGAATGAAAAGGTGCGGACACCGCAAGCACCAGGGCACGCTTGGCCCCCGCCTGCTTGGCCAGTTCGCAGGCCCGGTCAACGGCCGCCTTGTGCCCTGCAATGACAACTTGCGCGGGGGCATTGAAATTCACCGCTTCGACGACCTCGCCCTGCGCCGATTGCGCGCACAGGGATTTGACCACGTCGTCGTCAAGACCGAGAATGGCGGCCATGCCGCCGGTGCCCACGGGCACGGCATCCTGCATGGCATCGGCACGGATGCGAACGGTGCGTACCGCGTCTTCCAGCGTGAAGGCACCTGCCGCCGTGAGCGCGGAATACTCGCCCAGACTATGCCCAGCCACCAAATGCGGCACGGCCCCGCCGGCGTGAATCCATGCGCGGTAAATCGCCACCGCGGCGGTCAGCATCGCGGGCTGAGTGTTGGTCGTGAGATTCAGGTCTTCGGCCGGCCCGGAAGCAATCAAACCCGCAAGGTCCTGGCCCAAAGCGTCCGACGCCTGCGCAACCGTATCATTTACCGCCGCGTGGCCCGACCAAGCATCAAGCATGCCGACAGACTGCGATCCCTGTCCGGGAAAGACAAAAGCTATTTTCATTGAGATAGATTAAGAGTGGATCGAAAGGAGAGCGCCGGCCTGAGCCGGCCGCGTTCTACATTTTTACCAGCACCGAGCCCCAAGTAAACCCGCCGCCAACACCTTGCATCATGACGGTATCACCGGTCTTTATGCGACCATCGCGACGGGCAACATCGAATGCGAGCGGTACGCTGGCGGCCGATGTATTCGCATGACTGTCTACCGTGACGACCACTTTTTCCTCGGGTATATGCAATTTGCGACCGAGGAAGTTGATGATGCGTATATTCGCCTGGTGGGGCACCAGCCAATCGACATCGGTCAAGGCGATACCGGCTTGTTCGCAGACTTCGTGTGCGGACTTGGCCAGGCAATTCACGGCTAGCTTGAACACAGCCTGACCATCCATGCGCAGGAATGGATCGCCGGTTACCTTGCCGCGCGACACATTTCCGGCAGCGCAAAGTATTTTCGTCTGGCTGCCGTCTGCGTTGAGTTGTGCGCCGATAATGCCGGGTTCGGCGGATGCCTGTATGACCACTGCACCCGCGCCATCACCGAACAATACACAGGTTCCACGGTCATTCCAATCCAGGATGCCCGAAAAAACCTCGGCGCCAATGACCAGAGCCGTCTTGGCCCGACCAGCCTGTATGAATGCGTCAGCTGTCGTCAGGGCGTAGACGAAACCACTGCACACCGCCTGCACGTCGAACGCCGCACCGCCCTTGGCACCCAGATTGGCCTGGACCAGGCATGCCGTGCTGGGAAATACGAAATCGGGCGTGGACGTCGCGACAATGATCAGATCGATGTCTGCGGCCGTCACGCCGGCATCTTCCAGCGCCAACCGAGCCGCTTCGGTAGCCAGGTGACTGCTCATCACGCCTTCATCAGCGATATGGCGCTGGCGGATGCCGGTGCGCTCGACGATCCAGGTATCGGATGTTTCGATCTGTCGCGTCGCCAGGTCGGCAGCGAGCTGGTCGTTGGAGACGACGCGGGGCGGCAAATAGCCGCCGGACCCTATTATTTTGGCATAAGGCATAGTAGCTTCCAGAACCCGAGCTATGGCGCAGGATCAGAGAGTTCGTTGGGAATCTTCGCAGATTGCGCCGCTGCGGCTTGCAAACTCTGACGAAGGCGGTCAATGGCGTTTGTGGTTCCAGCCAGCAGGCCATTGTGCACAGCTTCACGGGCCCGCTGGAGCGCGCAGCCAAAGGCATAGGAATCGGCGGAGCCATGGCTTTTTATGACAATGCCGCGCAAGCCCAGCAATGCTGCCCCATTGTACCGGCGGTTATCGACGCGATCACGAAAACGATTCAATACGGGCTTGGCCACCATGCCGGCAGCCATGGACAGCGAATTACGGGTGAACTCGGCGCGCATCATGTTGCCCACCATCTTGGCCAGGCCCTCCATGGACTTGAGCACGACATTACCCACGAAACCGTCGCACACCACCACGTCGACAGTACCTTTGCAGATATCGTCGCCTTCGACATTTCCGTAGAAATTGAGTCCGCTGGTACGCAGAAGCTCTGCGGCGCGCTTGACGATTTCGTTGCCCTTGATGATCTCTTCGCCAATATTGAGCAAGCCTACGCTAGGCCGCTCGTGGCGATCGACGGTCGATGCCAGCGCCGAACCCATAATGGCGAACTGCAACAAGTGCTCTGCAGAACAATCGACATTTGCGCCCAGATCGAGCATGGTAGTCGCCCCGCCCTTCTGGTTAGGAATGGACGTGGCAATAGCCGGCCTGTCGATGCCGTCGAGCGTTTTCAGTATGTAGCGGCTGATTGCCATCCAGGCGCCAGTATTGCCGGCCGAAATACAGGCATCTGCCCGGCCATCCTTTACCGCCTGGATCGCGACGCGCATGGAGGAATCTTTTTTGCGCCGCAATGCCACCTCGATGGAGTCGTCCATGAGGACGACTTCGGAGGCCGGTAGAATTTCGTACCAGAGACTGCCGTGCCCGCCATGCTCACGCAAGGCGGCCTCGATGGCCACCGCGTCACCCGCGAGCAGCAGTCGCGTATCGGGGTGTTGCTTCGCAAATTGACAGGCCGCAGGGATAGTAGCCGGCAAGCCGACATCACCGCCCATGCAGTCGATGGCGATTCGAATCTCAGGTTTCGACATCAAGTAAGCAACCTAGTGAAAGATCGCCAACAAATGATTTATTCGTCGTTTTTCGATTTGAGTACTTTACGGCCGCGGTAGATACCGTTGGGGCTGATGTGGTGGCGCAGATGCAGTTCGCCGGTAGTGGGTTCCACTGCCGTCGAAGGCGCCACGAGGAAATCGTGCGAACGATGCATACCGCGTTTAGACGGGCTTTTTTTGTTTTGCTGAACGGCCATGATGACTCCTGTAAACGGGTCGCTATTGTACGCGATGATCCCCGTAGGTTAATTCGGTGAACTCAATTTTTCTTTAGTTGATCCAGCACCGCGAACGGCGAAGGTCGAACCTCGTCGGCATCGGGCTCTTCTGCAAGAGACTCCGACAGCAACGAACAAACATCGTGCTTGGGCACGTACGGCAGGCTGAGGATGATTTCATCTTCAACCAGCGCCAGAACATCGAGACGCTGCGACCCCAGAATACGCTCGATGGCGTCATCGGGATCGACATCGGTGCCGTCGTCGACATCAAGGGCGGCTTCGGAATTCACCACCTGCAAACGGTTTTGGCTATCCACCGCCCATTCGAGCGGCTTCATGCAACGCTGGCATTCCAGCAAAGGAGCCGCTATTACATGTACGTGCAAAAAACGCTGACCGAAGGCATCCATTTCGCCCTTTATAGACCAGGACACCGTAGTGTCGGCCTGTTCGGGCAAGTCTTCTATCAGACGTTCGAATTGATCGATTGGTGCCTGGCCGCGTATTTCTTGGCCCGCACGGGTAAGCTCGTACGTGTCAACATACTGTATATCCACGTGAAGTTCCCATCCCGAGATTTCAATGATTAATTCAGCCGGCCATTTTAGCCGACCTGGCTATCTGCCGCCTTGATTTCCAACAAACCTGGCGAAAACGCGTATCGCGCACAAGGAAAACATTAGATAATAGCGCGTTCGGCCACTCGTAGTCAAACCTGGAAAGCAAATACAACACTATGCAGCTCATACTCGCGTCAAGCTCACGATACCGGCGGGAAATGCTGGAGCGACTGGGCATCCCCTTCAATGCCGTGTCGCCCGACGTCGATGAAACACCTCGGGCAGACGAAACACCTACCGCACTGGCATTACGGCTTTCGCTGGCCAAGGCGCTTGCAGTCGCTCCAGCTTATCCCGGCGCGCTGATAATCGGATCGGACCAGGTCGCCACCATGGACGGTTCCCCCATAGGCAAGCCCGGCAATTTCGACCGGGCTTTGAGCCAGCTTGAGCAACTCAGCGGCCAGACGGTAGAATTCCATAGCGCTTTGTGCGTCAGCGACGGGCAACGTCACGAGGTCGCCGATATCGTGACGCTATGCCGGTTTCGCCGCCTCAGCACGGACGAGATCGTCTCCTACCTGCACCGTGAGCAGCCCTTTGATACTGCAGGCAGCGCCAAGGCTGAAAGCCTGGGTATTGCGTTGATGGAAAGCATGCAGTCCGACGACCCGACCGCCATTATCGGGCTGCCCCTGATTGCCTTGTGCCGGATGTTACGCTCGTTCGGGATCAACCCCTTGACGCACCCCACCCAGCACCACCCTTTTGTCCCTGGACAATCTTGAAATGGAGAAGCAGTGAAATCAGCCGGAACCCTACATTTGATCCCCGTCGGCATGGGGGTCGCAGCACCCGCGATCTGGCTGCCCCAAGCCGTACAAGAACTGGCGTCGCGCCTTACCACGTATATCGCGGAAAATGCCAAGACAGCGCGCGCCTTCCTGAAGCTGATCGGTACGCAAGGGCCGCTGCAAGACATTGTCATCCATACACTGGATAGTAAAGTCGATGCACAACAGATGCGGCTCTGGTTGCAACCCTTGCTCGAAGGCGGAGAAATCGGTCTGGTTTCAGAGGCAGGCTGTCCTGCCGTCGCAGACCCCGGCGCCAAGGTGGTAGCGGTCGCCCACACAATGGGCATACGCGTCATGCCCTGGGTGGGTCCTTCATCAATCCTGCTCGGCCTAATGGCCAGTGGCCTCGACGGGCAGCGCTTTGCCTTTCATGGCTATGCGCCCGTCGAACCTGCCGCACGGGCCAAACAATTGAAAACGTGGGAAACCGAATCGCAAAAGCTCCAGCAAACCCAGATGCTCATCGAAACCCCCTATCGGAATGAGGCCATGTTCGAGACGCTGAAACAGGCGCTCAAGGGCAGTACCCGCCTGTGCATCGCACGTTCGCTGACCACCGCCGACGAACTGGTGCGGACTCACACGGCCTCTGAATGGAAAAAACTGCCCGCGCCGGACTTGGCAAGGATGCCGACGCTGTTCCTGTTTCTGGCTTGACGATGACCATGCGATTGAAGCATCTTATCAGCGCCGTGGCGCTGCTCCTGCTGACTGCCTGCGCCACCCGCCAGCCTGGCGAATTTACGATAGACCGCAGCATCCAGGCCAAGAGCCAGAACAGCCGGGTGGAATTCATCGTGCTGCATTACACCGCTACGGGCAATGAGGCATCGCTGAAGATCCTATCGCAGCAAAATGTCAGCAGCCACTATCTCGTCACCAGCGCTCCCGAGCCGCTTGTATACCAACTGGTGGACGAGAGCCGTCGCGCCTGGCATGCGGGCAACAGCGAGTGGTTCGGCCGTACCGATATGAATTCCGGGTCTATCGGCATCGAAATTGTCAATCATGGCCGAAAAGATGATGGGACTTGGGAACCCTATACCGCAGCACAGATCGCCGTCGTCAGTGCATTGCTGAAAGATATCGTTGCGCGCCACCAGATCAAGCCGTTCAATATCGTGGGGCATAGCGATATCGCTCCCCAGCGCAAGATTGACCCGGGCCCGCTGTTTCCATGGAAGCAACTGGCCCAACAAGGCCTGGGACGCTGGTATGACGAAAACAAGGCAAGAGCCTATGAGCAGGAGTTCCTGCGTTCCGGCTTACCCGATATGAATTGGGTGCAGGCCGAGCTGCAGCGCGCCGGTTATATAATTCCACGCAATGGAGAGCAGGGCAAAGCCACGAAGAATGTCATTGCTGCGTTCCAGATGCATTACCGTCCCAGCCTTCACGATGGCGTTCCCGACGCCGAGACTCTGGCAATACTCAAAGCCCTGCCCTGAAGCAGGCGCATTCAGCCGCTATTGGCGCCCATGGGCGCCACGTTGCCTGACGACATAAACCAGCCTGAACAGCAGCAGCACCACAAGAACGACTCCATAGGCATAGGGTTCAAAGAAGTCGTTCTTGCCCGCCCTGACCAGCCAGAAATGCCATACCGATAATCCGGCAATGACATACACGCTGCGATGCAGGGTTTGCCAGTAGCGCCCAAGACGCCGCATCCACCCCTGGGTGGACGTTACTGCAAGGGCCACCATGGGTACAAAGGCGACCATGCCCACCGTGATGAAGGTGCGCTGCACCACGTCGTCCCACATCGACGCCAACGACCAGCCACGTTCCCACAAGGCCCAGCCCAGCAAATGCAGGACTGTATAAAAGAAAGCAAACAAGCCCAGCATGCGTCGCAGGCGCACCACGGCCGGCTGCTGAATCAGACGACGCAAGGGTGTGATTGCCAGGGTGAGGCACAATGCCACGAGCGCCCAGATGCCGGATGAGCGAATCAGGAATTCAGGCGGATTGGCGCCAAGCCCGCCGCTGAACCCCAGCCACACCCAGCGCAAGACCGGATAAAGCGCAATGAGAAAAACCAGAGGCTTGATGCGTCCGACTTGCTTGGCGGACCATTTGGCCGGCATTGCGCCCGACGTAGACATGCCAATCGGGTTCAATAGTTTTTCGCCAGGTCCATACCGGCATAGAGCGACGCCACCTGGTCGGCATAGCCGTTGTACATTAGCGTATCGACGCGCGGTGCAAAGAAGCCGTCACCGATCCGGCGCTCCGTCGCCTGGCTCCAGCGAGGGTGCGGCACGGCAGGATTCACATTGGCATAGAACCCATATTCGTTTGGCGCTATCCCCACCCAGCTGGTAACCGGCATCGTCTCGCGCAAGCGTATCTTTACGATGGACTTGCCGGACTTGAAACCATACTTCCATGGAATAGCCATACGCACGGGCGCCCCATTCTGATTTGGCAGCATCTTGCCGTAAACACCAAACACCAGCATCGTCAGCGGGTGCATGGCTTCATCGATGCGCAATCCTTCGACATAAGGCCAGTCGATAATGCGGTCGTTAAGGCCGGGCATGGCTTCGGGCTGGACCGCTGTGACGAACTCGACATATTTTGCCTTGCTGGTGGGCTCGACCTGTTTCAACAGGGTGGCCAGGGAGTAGCCGCTCCAGGGTATGACCATGGACCACGCTTCCACGCACCGCAGGCGGTATATCCGTTCTTCCAGGCTGGCCAGCTTGAGCAGGTCGTCGATATCAAAAGTGCGCGGCTTTGCCACTTCGCCTTCGATGGCGACGGTCCATGGCCGCGTCTGCATAGCGCCTGCGTGGCGCATAGGATCGGTCTTGCCGGTGCCGAATTCATAAAAATTATTGTAGGACGTGATGTCTTTCTCGGACGTCTGCCTGCTGCTTAGCCAGTATTCCGGGTTGGGCGTGGCCGGCAAAGGGGCGCGTGCCGGGCCCGCGGCGGCAGCCGGCAACAAGCCGCCCGCCCCGAGGGCCAAGGCCCCGGCGCCAGCTTGGCGCAGCCATTGGCGACGGGAAAGCCAGACAGCTTCCGGGGTGATCTCTGATGAAGCGACAGGAGGAATCTTGAATCTGGACATGGCCGCCCTTTGGCTGGAGTTGTGCGATAAAAGCTGCTCCGGATGGGGCCGCCTTGTTAACTACCCTGAACATAAGACGGGCTCCCACCCCGGGAAGTTCCCCGGAAGCCGTGGCCCGCCGGCCGTCCCCGCGGTGTTACCGAACGGCGGTGGTCGCCAAGGGACCCACCCGATCAAGCAGCCACGACTGCATTTCGCTCACACTGGACACCATTGTCGTTGGCTTCGCATCGATCAGCGTCTGCCGGTCATGCGCGCCATAAGTGACGGCCATACTATCGACGCCTGCATTCGACGCCATCAGGACGTCGTGTGACGTATCCCCCACCATAAGGATTTGCTCGGGGCGCAGGTCCAGTTCGCTCATTATTTCCAGCAGCATGGCCGGATTCGGCTTACCGAAGGATTCATCAGCGCAACGGGTAGCGTGGAAACGACTTTGCAACTGCATGTTGCCAAGCACCCTGTCCAGACCGACGCGGCTTTTGCCGGTAGCGACCCCCAACAGGACTTGCCGGCTGGCCAACAGCTCAAATAGATCCAGAATGCCATCGAACAGCTTGATCTCAGGATCGCGCCGCAGGAAATGAAAACGATAGCGATCAAGGAATAGAGGGAGTTTGTCGGCGGTGAGGGTAGGCACGCAACGATATAGGGCGCTTTCCAGAGAGAGGCCGATCACCCAGCTTGCTTCGCTGGCGCTCGGCACGGGCAACTCGATATCGGCACATGCGCATTGAATGGCCGACACAATGGAATGGGTGGAATCCATGACGGTCCCATCCCAATCGAAAACCACGGCTTCATAGCGTTTCACGAATTGCGCTCCAGATGTTGAAGAATTTGCGTACAGGCGGGCGGCAGCCCGGCTTCGAATATCATGGGCTCGCCCGTTAACGGATGCGGTATTTCCAGGCGACAGGCATGCAGGAACATGCGACCGAACCCGAGCCGCGCGAACTTGGCGCGCACTTCGTCGGATCCATATTTGTCATCGCCGACGATAGGATACCCGCTAGAGGCAAGATGCACCCGGATCTGATGTGTGCGGCCGGTACGCAGTTCCGCGCCCAACAAACTATAGGCGCCGTAGCGATGTTTCAAGGTGATGATGGTATGCGCGACCTTACCCAGGGCGTCCACCTTGACCCGGCGCTCGCCGCTGGCGGTCAACCACTTTAGCAGCGGCTGGCGCAAATGCTGCTTGTCATTCACCCAATCGCCCACGACGAGCGCCTGGTAATGCTTGCGACCTGCGCCCTCGCGCATCATATCGTGCAGCGCCAGCAAAGCCTTGCGTCGTTTTGCAATCAGTAACAGGCCGGAAGTTTCGCGATCCAGCCGATGCGCCAGTTCGAGGAAGACGGCATCAGGGCGGGCGGCGCGCAACTGCTCAATGACACCGAACGACACCCCGCTGCCGCCGTGCACCGCCACGCCGGCGGGCTTGTCGATGACCAGCAGCGCATCGTCTTCAAAAACGACGGGAAACACGGCCGGAGGCACGACCCTGGCCTGGTCCGGCGCGGGCAGCCGCATGGGGGGAACCCGCAAGGTATCACCCTCGTTAAGGCGATAGTCAGCGGTAATACGCCCTTTATTGATCCGCACTTCCCCGCCGCGTATAGCCTTGTACACATGGCTCTTGGGAACCCCCTTGCACAGGCGTATCAGGAAATTATCGACGCGCTGCCCGGCCTGTTCGGCACCGATTTCAATAAAACGGACGCTAGGGGCGTTGGTTTCGGTAATAACAGTTTTGCGCATAGGGAAAAGCGGCATATAATCGCGTCAGCCTATAGAAGCTGAAAAAAAACCGCCAAACGTAGAGATGCAAGGGTGCGTCTCCGTCCGGCGAACAAGGGCCATATTGTACTGCCTGCCTTTCAGCTTCTGGGTCATTTGGTCGCCGGGGCAAGCCCGATCCCAAAAATAGTGGTGTGGCATAGTGCCCGCTGTTTGCCCGGATCTACTGCCAACCGCGTGCGGCTCTGAATCTTTGCGAAGTTTGTCAACGTTTAAATGCACCAGCCGCGAATTCACACACGCGTCTGCCGTTCCCAGCAATTTTTTGTCAACCACTATAGTGAACCTGACCTCCCTGCTGACTGAACTGCGCACCTACAGGTCCGCTGTGCCTTCCTGACATAAGGTGGGCATTGCCGACGCAGTCAGCAAAGCCCCCACTGCAGATTTAGCGCCTCACACCGAGTGGCCCGCGGTCGTGCGCCGATTAACGGCGCGCCATGACTACGGAGAAATACACTCATGAAACGAATGTTGTTCAATGCAACGCATCAAGAAGAACTACGTGTTGCGATTGTCGATGGCCAGAAACTCATCGACCTCGATATCGAGACAGCCGGCCGCGAACAGCGCAAGGGCAATATCTACAAGGGCGTCATTACCCGCATCGAACCCGGCCTGGAAGCCTGCTTCGTCAGTTACGGTGAAGACCGCCACGGCTTCCTGCCATTCAAGGAAGTCGCCCGTTCGTACTTCAAAGAAGGCGTCGATGTACGCACTGCGCGTATCCAGGACGCCTTGGCCGAAGGCCAGGAACTGATCATCCAGGTCGAAAAGGAAGAGCGCGGCAACAAAGGTGCAGCCCTCACCACCTTCGTTTCGCTGGCCGGCCGCTATCTGGTCCTGATGCCCAACAATCCCCGCGGGGGCGGCGTTTCGCGTCGTGTAGAAGGTGAAGACCGCCAGGAGCTGCGTGAAACCATGGACCAGCTGGATATTCCAGCAGGCATGAGCATAATCGCCCGCACCGCCGGCATAGGACGCAACGTCGAAGAGTTGCAATGGGATCTCTCCTACCTGATGCAGCTCTGGAATGCCATTGATGCCGCAGCCCGCGACAACAAGGCCCCGATCCTCATCTACCTGGAATCCAGCCTTGTCATCCGCGCCATCCGCGACTACTACTCGCCCGAAATCGGCGAGATCCTGATCGACACCGACGACATCTACGAGCAGGCCACCGCCTTCATGAGCGTGGTCATGCCCGACAACGTGCAGCGCGTCAAAATGTATCGCGACGATGTCCCGCTGTTTTCACGTTTTCAGATCGAACACCAGATTGAAACCGCCTATTCACGCACGGTACAGCTACCCTCCGGCGGATCGGTAGTCATTGATCACACCGAAGCATTGGTCGCCGTCGACGTCAACTCTGCCCGCTCCACACGCGGTGCCGACATCGAAGAAACCGCCATGCGCACGAATCTGGAAGCGGCTGAGGAAGTCGCGCGCCAATTGCGCCTGCGCGACCTTGGCGGCCTGATCGTCATCGATTTCATCGACATGGAAGAAAGCAAGAACCAGCGTGCCGTCGAACAGCGCCTGCGCGATGCCTTGCATTTTGATCGTGCCCGCGTACAAATGGGCAAGATCTCCCGTTTCGGCCTGATGGAACTGTCGCGCCAGCGACTGCGTCCCGCCCTGAATGAAGGTTCGCACATTACCTGCCCGCGCTGCAACGGCACCGGCGTGGTGCGCGATGCCGAATCCAGTGCGCTGCATGTCCTGCGCCTGCTGCAGGAAGAAGCCATGAAGGAAGGCACCGCAGCCCTGCATGCGCAAGTGCCGGTCGATGTCGCCACTTTCCTGCTTAACGAAAAACGCGGCGATATCACCAAGATCGAATCGCGCCTCAAGGTAAACCTGGTCCTGATCCCCAACAAGAACCTGGAAACGCCGCATCACCATATCGAGCGCTTGCGCCACGACGACCCGCGCATCGAAGAAATCAAGACCAGTTTCGATCTGGTCACGCAACCGGAAGAGCAGCTTACCTGGGCACCGAACAAGGCACTGGAAACCCAGACACGCCCTGAAGCGCTGGTGAAAAGCCTGCCGCGCTCACAACCCGCACCTCTCCCGACTGCCCCGGCCGTACGCCCAAGCGCCACGGCGCCGGCCGCTGCGGGCACCAGCCTCATCAAACGCCTGATCAACTGGCTCACCGGCACTGCCACCGTTGCGACGCCCGAACCCGTTATTGAAGCCCCCAAGACAAGCGGCTCCCGCAACAAGAACGGCCGATCCAGCGAACGGCGGGAACGCGGCCAAGGCGACCGCAACCGCCATCGCCGTGGCGAACGCCGCCCCGACGGCATTGAAGGCAAGTCCGACGAGGCCCAGGCGCCCGCCCAACGATCGCGTCGCCATTCGCCCGCACAGGAATCCGGTACGGCCGCCAGTGAACAACGCGTGTCCGAGGTCATCGTGTCACCCGCTGCTTTAGCATCTACCGAAGGCAGTGAAGCGAACACCGGAGGACGCGGACGCAGCCGCCGTGGCCGTGGACGCAATCGCCGTGACGAAAGCCAGAACGAAACCGCCGACCAGGTCGACAACGACGATCTGCCCTTGACGGCCGCCGCGGAAACCTCTTCCACCGGCGCCCAGGCGGACACGACCGACGATCAACAAAAGGTTGCAAGCGATGTCGAGGGCAGTACTGACCAGGCATCGGATAACGATCAGCTTGATCCAGAACGCAAACGCCGTCGTCGTCGCAGCCGTCGCGGTCGCCGCAGCCCCGACGCTGATACCGAAACGACGCTTGCCAGCGATGCCGGCAATGCCGATGCAGCCGATGATCAAGCGTTCGTGCGACACGAGACACCTGCTTTCAATCCCCAGGTCCTGCCCGCTATCGCCACTGCGCAAGGAAGCCTTGCCGCAGCCCCTGACGACACCGTTGCGGCACCTGCCGCCGCGGTAGCCGTCGAAGCTGCTCCGGCCGAACCCGCACAGGTCAACGCGACACCGGTTCCTGAAGCAATCGCCCCTGCCGATTTGCCGCCGGCGACGCCCGTTGAAGCGGCACCAGCCGTATCAACGCCAGCCCCCCGGGATACCGCCATGCCCGTTGCGACAGAGCCCGTTGCTGTCCAGCCCGTCCTGGTCGAGCCAGCTGTCGTTCAGTCAGAGCCGGCCGAGGAACCACCCGTGCAGGCTGCGCCAATCGCTACGGCTGCAGTCCAAACTGTGGCGATCGAACCCGCGCCAGTCAAAGCTCCCGCTGACCAGGCTGTTGCCGCCGATGCGGCCCTGCCCGTTGCACCCGCTGAGCCGGCTCCAACGCAACCCGATCTGCTCGCGAAGCCACAGCCGGAAGCTGCCCACCCAACGGAGCCGGAACTTGCTGCCAATTCCGAAGCCGCCAAGGTGATAGGAAAAGCTCTGGAAGAAAGCCTTGTGGCTGCCGGGATGGAACTCGTGGAGACCAAATCCGCACCTGTGGACGTCACTGAGGGGCCCGTGCGCCTTGGCCGGGCCCGCAAACCTGCGGTCAAAGTCGCCAATGACCCATTGAAGCAGGTCGAAACGCAATAGTCCTTGCGCTTCAGAAGTAAAAAAACACCATTCAGTTTTCTGAATGGTGTTTTTCTTTGTCCAACTGTTGGCCGTGCTGCACGGCCATGCCTTATGCCAAGTCGCCGATCAGGCCTTTGCCACCACGTCTGCCGGCTGGCGCATCAACAAGGCAAGCAGGTGGGCCAATTCAACGCGCATCTGGCGGCGATCCACCACCATGTCGATGGCGCCCTTCTCGAGCAGGAACTCCGAGCGCTGAAAGCCTTCGGGCAATTTTTCGCGAACCGTCTGCTCGATGACGCGCGGTCCAGCAAAGCCGATAAGCGCCTTGGGCTCTGCAATGACCACATCGCCCATGAATGCAAAGCTGGCCGACACGCCACCCATGGTTGGATCAGTCAGGATGCTGATAAAGGGCAGGCCTTCAGCCGACAGCCGGGTCAACATCGCGTTCGTCTTGGCCATTTGCATCAGTGAGAAAAGGCTCTCCTGCATGCGGGCACCACCCGACGCCGCCACACAAATGAATGGCGTGCGATTTGTGAGCGCTTCGCGTGCACCTCGGGCGAAGCGTTCACCCACCACGGACCCCATGGACCCGCCCATGAACTCAAACTCAAAGCAGGCCAATACCACGGGTACCGACAAGATCGCGCCGCTCATGACTACCATGGCCTCGCTTTCGCCCGTTTGCTTGACCGCCTCGGTTACACGCTCGGTATACTTGCGGCTGTCCTTGAACTTGAGCGGATCCATCGGACGGGTGTGCTGCCCGATCTCGACACGGTTATCGGCATCGAGCAACGCGTCGATACGTGCCCGTGCCCCGATACGCATATGGTGGCTGCACTTGGGGCACACATTAAGCGTTGCCCTGAGGTCTTCTTTATAAAGCACAGTCTCGCAGGACGGGCACTTTACCCAGATACCCTCCGGAACGCGGCGGGACGCCGCATCATTGTTGCGATTGATGCGTGGTGGCAGAATTTTTTCGATCCAGCTCATGATTTTTTTCCCGATAAAGGCCCGATTCCGGATCGAGCCTATTGTTCTTCTGCGCCGGGCCGCCTTCTGACACGGCCCCGCCTTGATGGAGTAGCGTGTTCCCCGCTTACTTCCGCAATGCCTGATGGATGCTTTCCAGCCACTCGGCCGCCGCCTTGATGGCCGCCGCATCGGCGTCGGCAGAAGCCAGGCCTGACTGTTCGGAGCGTGCCACGGACTGTTCCATGGTTTCTATGAGCTTGCTGCCTATGACCACCGCGTCCGCATGTGCGCCCAGCCGCTTCGCACTGTCGGCATCGCGGATGCCAAAGCCGACCCCGACGGGAATCGTCACGTGCTTGCGGATCTCTGCCAGGCGTTGAGCCACATCGACGGTATCGATGTTTCCGGCGCCCGTGACGCCTTTGAGCGACACGTAGTAAACATAACCCCGCGCAACCTTTGCGACCTGCTGGATGCGGGCATCGGTGGAAGTCGGAGCCAGCAGGAAAATAGGATCGATCTGCGCACTGCCCAGCTGCGCCGCGAAATCAACGATTTCTTCGGGCGGGTAGTCGACGACCAGCACCCCATCGACGCCCGCCTTGGACGCCTCATGGACAAACACGTCCTGGCCCATGCGTTCGATAGGATTGGCGTAGCCCATGAGCACTACCGGGGTGGTCGTATCATCCCGGCGGAATTGCGCCACCATTTCCAGCACTTTGCGCAAGCCTACGCCACGCTTGATGGCGCGCTCGGCGGCGCGCTGGATAACCGGGCCATCGGCCATGGGATCCGAAAATGGTATGCCAAGCTCCAGGACGTCGGCGCCGGCCTTGACCAACTGGTGCATCAGCAAGGGCGTGGCCGCTACGGAAGGATCGCCCGCGGTGACATAAGGAATCAAAGCCGTGCGACCTGCCGTCTTGGCAAACGCGGCCTTGATTCTTGGGTTGGAGGAATTCATTGTGAGCTTTACCCTTATTCTTATAGACTGATGCCGCTGAAATCAGCCACAGTATGCATATCTTTGTCACCACGGCCCGATAAGTTCACCAGGATGATCTTGTCTTTGGGCAAAGTGGGTGCCAGCCGTAGCGCATGCGCAATGGCATGTGACGATTCCAGGGCAGGCATAATGCCTTCCGTCCGGCAGCAATCGTGAAAAGCCGCCAGCGCTTCCTGGTCATCGACACAGACGTACTGGGCACGACCGCAATCCTTCAACCATGCATGTTCGGGGCCCACCCCTGGATAATCCAGTCCTGCGGAGATCGAGTGCGTCTCCTGTACCTGGCCGTCTTCGTCCTGCATGACATACGTACGGTTGCCGTGCAGGACGCCGACCGCGCCCGCATTCAGCGAGGCGGCGTGGCGGCCGGTTTCAAGGCCCTCGCCGGCGGCTTCAACGCCGATCAACTGTACATCGGAATAATCTATATACGGATGGAAAATACCCATGGCGTTCGAGCCGCCTCCGACGGACGCCACGACGTAGTCAGGCTGGCGGCCGGCATCCACAGGCATTTGTTCGATGCACTCAGTACCGATGATCGACTGGAAGTCACGGACCATCATGGGATACGGGTGCGGACCCGCAACGGTACCGATGATATAGAACGTGTTCTCGACGTTGGTCACCCAATCGCGCATCGCTTCGTTCAATGCATCCTTGAGCGTACGCGAGCCAGAATCCACAGGCACCACGGTGGCGCCCAGCAATTTCATGCGGTAAACATTGGACGCCTGGCGACGAACGTCTTCGCTGCCCATATAGACCACGCATTCCAGGCCATAGCGCGCCGCGACGGTCGCCGTCGCAACGCCATGTTGGCCCGCCCCCGTTTCAGCGATGATCCGGGGTTTACCCATACGGCGCGCGAGGAGGATCTGGCCTATGCAGTTATTGATCTTGTGCGCGCCGGTATGGTTCAGGTCTTCGCGCTTGAACCAGATCTGGGCGCCGCCCAGTTTTTCCGACCAGCGCTTGGCATGGTACACAGGGCTGGGGCGGCCGACAAAGTGCTTCAGTTCGTAGTGAAATTCACGCAGGAAGTCGGGATCGGTCTGATATTTTTCGTAAGCCGCGCGCAGCTCATCGAGCGCATGCACCAGGGTTTCGGCAACAAACGAACCACCATACTGACCAAAATGCCCTTGTGGGTCGGGCAATGTGTAGGATTTCAAATTATCACTCTCTGGTTACGCAACATCGTTGCATCGATCCGCCGCGGACCGATTGACTGGCAAGGCCACCATTTTAGCAGTCTGGCACAGGCAAACACCTGCCGGGCTCAGTGGCGGCCTGCCGACACGCCCGAAAGCTCGTTAAGCGCGCCCAGCACCCGGCTGATCTGCTCGCCGTTCTTGACCTCGATGGTAAACACCATGTGTGCCAGTGATCGACGGCTATGGGTATTGACACTGACGACGTTAAGCCGCAGTTTGGCAAAGACCTCGGAGACATCCCGCAGCAAGTCGCTTCGTTCAGGCGCATGGATGCTTATGTCGACCGGGTACAGTGCGTCGCCGGTATCGCCCCAGTCAACGTCGATCACGCGCTCCGGCTGGCGTTCGGCCAAGGCCGCATACGACGCACAGTCGTGGCGATGTATCGACACCCCGCGTCCGCGTGTGACGAACCCCGCAATCAGGTCGGGCGGTGCAGGCCGGCAGCAGCGGGCGAGCTGGGTCATGAGGGAATCCACCCCGACCACCAGCACCCCGCTCTTGCCCGTCTTGGCGACATTTGCCACACCGCTTTGGTATACCCTGGCCTCGGCCGTGGCGCCCGGCGCTGTCGAGTCAGCAGCCGACCGCGCCTTCTGCGGACTCAGCAGATAATCGATTTGGCGCAGACTGAATTCTTCCTTGGCTACGGCTATGTACAGATCGTCGGCGCGCGCGAACTCGAGCTGTTGCGCAAGCTGTTCCAAATTGACCGCCGTCTTGCCCAGACGCTGCAGTTCTTTCTCTACCATTGCCTGGCCTTGGGAAATGCGCTGCTGCAATTCGATGGCATTGAACCAGGCACGCACTTTGGCGCGGGAGCGCGGACTGGCCAGAAAGCCCAGCTGCGGGTTGAGCCAGTCGCGCGACGGCCCTCCCGACTTTGCCGTAATGATCTCCACGGTCTGGCCGGTTGCCAGCCGCGTCAATAGTGGAACCATCTGACCGTCCACACGCGCACCGCGGCAACGATGTCCCAAGTCCGTATGCAGGTAATAGGCGAAATCGACGGGCGTCGCCCCCACCGGCAGCTCGATGACACGCGCTTGCGGAGTGAGGACATAGATATGCTCGTCGGCAGCGGCGGTCTCTGCCCGCGGCGAATCCGATGCCGGCACATCATGCCGCTTGCCATGCTCACCCGGACTTGTATCGTTAGCGTCCGCCTGTCCGCTGCCTTTATCCCAGGCCAGCAATTGACGCATCCAGGCAAGCTTCTGGTCATATCCGCTGGCGGTAGCGACCTTGCCACCCCTGGGGCCCGCCTCTTTATATAGCCAATGGGCGGCCATGCCGTACTCGGCAAACCGGTGCATGTCATCAGTGCGGATCTGTATTTCGAAAGTGCGGCCCTCGCCGTCCATCACCACGGTATGCAAGGACCGATAGCCATTGGGCTTGGGGCGGGAAATATAGTCGTCGAACTCATTGGACACAGGGGTCCACAGGGAGTGCGCCAACGCCAGCACGGCGTAGCATGCACGCTCGTCCTCTACGATCACCCGTAGCGCCCGCAAATCGAAAAGCTGATGGAATTCCAGATTCTTCATGCGCATCTTGTTCCAGATGCTGTAGATATGCTTGGGCCGCCCGCTAACCTCGGCGCGAATATGCGCCTCGGCCAAGGCGTCTTGCATGGCACTCACCGCCTCGACGATAAATGCTTCGCGTTCGACCCGTTTCTCCTCGAGCTGGCGGGCTATGGTTTTATACGTCTCGGGATCCTGGAACCGGAAAGCGAGATCTTCCATTTCCCATTTCAATTGCCAAATGCCCAATCGATTAGCCAAGGGCGTGTAGAGCTCCATGGTCTCGCGAGCAAGCGACTGAGGGTAGGGAATTTTGGCGACGGCGTGCCAGCGCAATGATTGCAAGCGCGACGCCAGGCGCAACAGCACGATGCGCAGGTCGGCCGCCATCGCCAGCAGCATCTTGCGCTGCATCTCTTTCTGGTCGCTACCCGGCGCAGCGCTATCGTTGGCTTGTCCCGTTAGGTTACCGAGCCGCAAGAGCGCCCGCGTGCCCTGGACAAGGCTTACCACTTCGGCACCGAAACACTTGCGCATGGCGTCCGGGTTTTTTGCTGCGTCGGAAACGCCGGCATCAGCGGGCAAAACGGTGATCAGCGCACTGGCCCGCGTGGCAGCATCGGTGCCCAGGTCGGCCAGTATTCGCACGACTCCGGCACTATGCAGGGCCAAAGGTTCGCCTGTCTGGGCGAGCACATCCGTCAACGGCTCTTTGACCCACTGAACGGCTTGCGCCAGCAGCTTGTTGCCTGAATCGTCCAGGCCCTTGCTGGCGTGGGCAAACCATTCGTCGTTGAACGGTGTGGAGTCGTAAACCGGTGTAGCGTTTGAGGGCATAGTTCGGAGGAGCAGAGTGCGAAGAAATGAAGCCTTCTTCCAGCGACTCTATACTAACGTGTCTGGAGAACAACCGCGAATCGGCCTCATGAAACCCATAGACAAAAAACAGTTGTTGGTCGTGTGGCATTCCCGCACGGGCGCAGCGCAACAAATGGCCCAGGCTGCCATGAAAGGCGCCCAGACTGTGGCGACCGAGCTTGAATCCATGGATCGCCTGAATATTGTCGTGAAACAAGCTTCCCAGGTCGACGCGACCGATCTGCTGGACGCAGACGGTTTCGTATTTTGCGCACCGGAAAATCTCGCATCGCTGAGCGGTGCCATGAAGGAGTTTTTCGATCGCAACTACTATGCAGTATTGGACCAACTGAATGGCAGGCCCTACGCGATCATGATCAGCGCGGGTTCAGACGGCAGCGGCGCGGCACGCCAAGCTGAGCGCATCTGTACCGGCTGGCGCTTGCGCCTGATAGCGCCGGCGCTGATAGTGAATACCGATGCCCAGACCCCGCAAGCGATTACCGCGCCGAAAACCATTACCGTGGATGATTCGACGGCATGCGAGACGCTGGGCGGAACACTGGCCGCCCTACTGCTGTAGCAGTATTACCTAACTTAGGCTAAAGCTGCCGTAACCACGATTTCGACCTTGAAGTCGGGATTGGCGAGCCGGGCTTCGACGGTTGCGCGTGGAGGCGCGTTGCCCGGCGCAACCCATGCATCCCAAGCCTTGTTCATGCCGTCGAATTCTTTCATGTTGGTGATGAAGATCTGAGCCATCAGGATGCGTGATTTGTCGGTACCCGCGGTGGCCAACAGGCGGTCAATAGTGGCCAGCACCTGAGCCGTCTGCCCCTGTATATCCAGGGACCCGTCATCGGGCACCTGCCCGGCCAAATAGGCGACACCGTTATAGACCGCCATATCTGAAAGCCGTTTTTCAACATTGACCCGTTCCACTTCGCTCATAGCCGCACTCCTTTTTATTGAAATTCAATTCGGGACGATTATAAGTGCAGATCCTGCCATACAGGGAAACAGTCTAGGACATTTGGCAGGGCTGAGTCGCCAGGCCCGGCCGACAGCCCGTGGGCAGGCCAGCGGCCAGGGGTCGATTCAAGGTGGAGGGAGCTGGAAGACCTGCCGCAGGTAGGCAAGGTAAGCGGGGTCGTCGCACATGGTTTTCTCGGGCGCATCCGACACCTTCGCGACGGGCTGGCCATTGCAGCGCACCATCTTCATGACTATCTGCAGAGGCTCATGACCAAGGTCATTGGTCAGGTTGGTGCCTATGCCAAACGAAACCTTGCATCGGCCCGCGAAACGCTTGGCAAGTTCGATGGCACGCGGAATTGTCAACGCATCGGAAAACACCAGGGTCTTGGTACGCGGGTCGGCGCGATTGGCCACGTAGTGCGCCAACAGACGCTCGCCCCAGTCGAATGGGTCGCCGGAGTCGTGCCGCGCGCCATCGAACAACTTGCAAAAGTACATGTCGAAGTCACGCAGGAAGGCGTCCATGCCATAGACGTCGGACAAGGCGATTCCCAGGTCGCCCCGATACTCCTTGGCCCACACCTCAAGCGCAAATACCTGGGAATCGCGCAGGCGCGGCCCCAGGGCCTGGCATGCCTGCAAGTATTCATGACCCATCGTACCCAACGGCGTCACTCCATGTTTCATCGCCAGGCGTACATTGCTGGTGCCGGCAAAATGCTGCCCCATCTGGGACTTCATGGTAAGGACGACTTCTTCGTGCCATTTCTTCGAGAAACGCCGGCGTGTGCCATATTCCGCGACGCGAAAATCGGCCAGGGCCGGGTCGTCGTTGACCAGCTGCATTTTGGACTGCAGGCGCTTGCGGCCTTCTTCCCAGGCGGGATCGCGACATACGTTACGAAAATAGACTTCGTTGACGATGGCCAGGACGGGAATTTCGAACAGAATCGTATGCAGCCATGGACCTTTGACTGAGATATCGATTTCGCCCGCCGCCGCCCCCGCCGACACGGTAATGCACTTTTCCGGCATGCGAAACAAACCAAGAAAATCGACAAAGTCGCTTTTCATGAAACGCAGGCTGCGCAAATAGTGCAATTCCTCATCCGTGAACTGCAATTGGCAGAGCTCATGGATCTCGCTGCGTATTTCGTCGAGATACGGTTGCAAATTTACGTTCGGCGTGCGGCATTTGTAACGATACTCTACTTGCGCCGCCGGAAAATGATGCAGCACCACTTGCATCATGGTGAACTTATAGAGATCGGTGTCAAGTAACGAAGTAATAATCATCGCATCACATAAAGTGTTTTGATTACCATAGCACAGAGCATGTCCCCCGCGGACGCCGGCACGGCGATTCAAGCTGAAAGCCTCCTTTGGCGAAAGGTCAATTCGGGCTTACCTCGATTTATTGGGTAAAATGCAACATCTGATGTTGGAGTCCTGAAATGACACATGTGGTTACCGAGAACTGTATCAAATGCAAATTTACTGACTGCGTCGATGTCTGTCCGGTAGACTGCTTCCGCGAAGGCGCCAATTTTCTAGTGATCGATCCCGACGAGTGCATCGATTGCGCGGTCTGTGTGCCGGAATGCCCCGCCAACGCCATATTTGCGGAAGAAGATGTTCCCCAGGATCAAGTGCAATTCATTGCGCTCAATGCCGAACTTTCCCCGGAATTCGGCATGATCAATCGATCCAAGCAGCCTCTGCCAGGCGCCGACGACTGGAATGGCGTTGACGACAAATTGAAGCATCTGGAACGCTGAAGCGCCCCCACGCGAAACTTGTCCGCTATCCGCCTCCCGTCTACGAAACCGTATGCCCGTGCCAAATTGGCGGCTGTGCGGTGCCGCCCACGTCTTTTGTTGCACGCGTCCAACAAACTGAGAGCTTTTTTTCGCATCATCACGGTGCGTGGGCACGCAGCATGCCTGTAAGATGGTCAGGATGACGTTGTGCCTCGGCTTTATGGCCGTGGAAATTACTGGCAATTTAGATTATTTTGTGATTAGCTTATGTAAAGACCTTGTTAGCAGCCAACACGGGCTGTAACAGACCGCTACTTCGGAATTCGCTTACTAAGGCTACCACATGCTGTATGACCTACATGAAATTCAGCGCGCGTTCTTAACGCCGCTTGCCGCATTCACTGACACCGGTTCGCAGATCTTCTCGCACCCGTACAGTCCCTTCGCCTATACGCCGGTATCCCGGCAAATTGCTGCCACCTACGAACTCGTCCACCGCCTGGGCAAAGACTACGAGAAACCGGCATGGGATCTTCCCACTACCCGAATCGCTGGAAAGGACGTCGCCGTCACGGAAGAAGCTGTCGTACAAAAGCCGTTCTGTAATCTGATTCATTTCAAGCGTGGGAACGGAAATAGCACCAGTGCCGATCCGCGCGTATTGCTGGCTGCGCCGCTGTCCGGCCACCATGCCACCTTGTTGCGCGACACAGTACGGGCCCTGCTGCCCAATCACGACGTCTACGTCACCGATTGGGTCGACGGGCGCATGGTGCCCGCTGCCGCCGGCCCGTTCCACCTGAATGACTACGTCAAATACATACAAGAATTCATTCGCTTCCTAGGACCCGACGTCCATGTGATATCGGTCTGCCAGCCCACCGTACCGGTTCTGGCCGCCATTTCCTTGATGGCCGCCAACAACGAGCCAAGCCTGCCCCGCAGCATGGTGATGATGGGCGGCCCTATCGATACTCGCAAATCACCGACGCAGGTCAACCGGCTTGCTACCACCAAACCTTATTCATGGTTTGAAGACAATCTCATACACCGCGTCCCTACACGGTTTCCCGGAGGCGGACGGCCCGTATATCCGGGCTTCCTGCAACACGCCGGCTTTGTCGCCATGAATCCCGATCGTCACTTGCGTTCGCACTACGATTTCTACCAAGACTTGCTCAAAGGCGACAACGACGACGCCGAATCCCATCGCAAGTTCTACAACGAATACAACGCCGTCCTTGATATGCCCGCCGAGTTCTACCTGGACACCATCAAAATGGTCTTCCAGGAGCACCAGTTGCCCTCGGGAACCTGGGAAGTCGATGGGCAGAAAGTTAATCCGGCAGCCATTACTTCGGTTTCCCTCCTCACTATCGAGGGCGAGTTTGATGACATCTCGGGCGAAGGCCAGACACGTGCCGCGCAGGACTTGTGCAGCGGCATTGAAAGCAGCCGCAAAGAACACTACACCGCTGCCGGCTGCGGGCATTACGGCATCTTCTCGGGTCGACGCTGGCGCGAAACGATATGTCCTAAAATAGCGGAATTCATACGCCGCCCTGCCGTCTAGGGGCCTGTGGCTCTTTCCAGAAATCGGGGCCCACGGCCCCGATTTTCTTTTCCCTATGTCTTCTTTATCTCTTATCGATCGCATTGATGCGGTACTGCCGCAAACCCAATGCACCAAATGCGGCTATGACGGATGCAGGCCGTATGCGCAAGCTATTGCGATCGACGGTGCGGCCATAAACCGCTGCCCGCCTGGCGGCCAGGCGGGCATCAAGGCGCTTGCCGCACTGCTGGATCTCCCCGCACTGGCGCTCGATCCCCAGTGTGGCGAACACCTGCCATTGACCGTAGCCCTCATCGACGAACCACACTGTATAGGGTGCACGCTGTGTATCCAGGCCTGTCCCGTTGACGCGATCGTGGGTGCCAACAAGCTGATGCATACCGTCCTTACTGATCGTTGCACTGGTTGCGACTTATGCGTCGCATCCTGTCCGGTTGACTGCATCGCCATGGTGCCCGCAGCCGGCGAATGGACGCCGGCACTGGCCAACGCCGCAAGAGAACATCATCAACAGCGGCAACGTCGCCTCGATGCCTCGCATGAGGAAAGCTTCGGCCTGGCCGCCCGCACACTGGCCAATAAGGCGCCCTTGTCTCTGGCAGCCGGCACGGACGCGGCAAGCCGACAACAAGTAATCGCCGATGCGCTTGCACGGGCGCGCGCGCGCCGTCAAAAACAATGAATAACGCAAAGCGTGTCGAGATTTTCCGGCGCCTGAAAGCGGCCAATCCTTCGCCCACCACAGAACTCGAGTACGAGAGCACGTTCCAGCTCTTGATCGCCGTCATCTTATCGGCCCAAGCGACGGATCGCGGCGTAAACCTCGCAACACGAAAGTTTTTCGCCGATCACGGCACGCCTGAAGGGTTGCTGGCCCTGGGCTTGGACTGCCTGACCGACCACATCAAAACCATAGGCTTGTACAAGACCAAAGCCAGCAATGTCATAAAAACCTGCCAGATGCTGGTTGACCACTACCACGGCGAAGTGCCCGACGACCGGGACGCGCTGGAGTCCTTGCCGGGCGTTGGGCGCAAAACAGCGAATGTGGTGTTGAACACCGCCTTCGGCCATCCCACCATTGCCGTCGATACCCATATCTTCCGGGTGGCCAACCGTACGCATATTGCGCCCGGCAAGAACGTCGTCGACGTAGAACAGAAGCTGCTGCGCGTCATTCCCAAGGAGTTCCTGCTGGACGCCCATCATTGGCTGATCCTGCATGGACGCTACATATGCGTGGCGCGCAAACCCAAATGTCCCCAGTGTGGAATATCCGATCTATGTGAATACAAGGACAAAACACCCGCCTGCTGAACTATTTCGGGTTCACCTATGAAAAACCCCCATAGTCTTCTCGAATGCAAGCCCTCATACTTCGGCCCTATCCTCTCTCGTTTTTCACACCGACTGGCTGGTTATGAGCGAATACATTCTAGAAACCAAGAACCTGGTAAAGGAGTTCCGCGGCTTTATTGCCGTGAAGGACGTCAATCTCCAGGTCAAGCGCGGCACCATCCATGCATTGATCGGGCCCAACGGCGCCGGCAAGACAACTTGCTTCAACCTGCTCACCAAATTCCTTACGCCCACCTCGGGCAAGATCTTCTTTAACGACCACGAAATAACTCATGAAAAGCCAACGCAAATCGCGCGTCGTGGCGTCATCCGTTCATTTCAGATCTCTGCGGTTTTCCCTCAACTTACCGTGCTGGAAAACGTACGCATTGGTTTGCAACGCGCCACCGGCCTTTCCTACCACTTCTGGCGCAGCGACAAAGTGCTCCATAGCCTCGAAGGCAAGGCCCTCGATCTATTGAAGCAAGTCGACCTGGCCGAGTACGCCAACGAGTTGACCGTCAACCTGCCGTACGGACGTAAGCGGGCATTGGAAATCGCCACGACGCTGGCGATGGAACCCGAACTCATGCTTCTCGACGAACCCACGCAAGGCATGGGTCATGAAGACGTAAGCCGCGTCACAGAACTTATCAAGAAAGTCAGTGTCGGGCGCACGATACTCATGGTCGAACATAACATGAAGGTCGTTTCACAAATTGCCGACAAAATAACGGTACTTGCGCGTGGCGCCGTACTGGCCGAAGGCACCTACGAAGAAGTATCAAGCAACGCTGGCGTCATGGAAGCCTATATGGGCACCACGACCGGCGAATTAGAAGGGGCCCACGGATGAACACCGCCGCTCTCGAAATATCCAATCTGCACGCCTGGTATGGCGAATCACACGTCCTACATGGCGTCAATCTCACCGTCGCACCAGGCGAAGTGGTGACCCTGCTGGGTCGAAATGGCGCCGGGCGAACCACCACGCTCCGGGCCATCCTGGGCCTTACCGGCACACGCAAGGGCTCCATTCGCGTGCAAGGCACTGAAACCATCAACCTGCCCACCTACCGCATTGCGCATCTGGGTATCGGATACTGCCCCGAAGAGCGCGGCATTTTTGCCGGGCTATCCTGCGAAGAAAACCTGCTTCTGCCCCCGACCGTGGGCAACACGCTGGGGGGTGGCATGTCGCTCGCCGAAATCTACGAGATGTTCCCCAATCTCGAAGAACGCAAGCATTCGCCCGGAACCCGGCTTTCCGGCGGCGAACAACAAATGCTGGCAGTGGCGCGCATACTGCGTACCGGCGCCAATCTATTGTTGCTGGACGAAATATCCGAAGGCCTGGCCCCCGTCATCGTGCAGGCGTTGGCGCGCATGATCACCGCCTTGAAGGCCAAGGGCTACACCATCATCATGGTCGAGCAGAATTTCCATTTCGCCGCGCCTTTGGCCGATCGTTTCTATGTCATGGAACATGGCCAGATCGTGGAACAATTTCACTCAGACGAACTTCAAGCCAAACAAGATGTGCTCAACACGCTACTCGGCGTCTAACACTTACAAACGCCGGACACCGGCACAACAAAATCAGGAGACTCTTTCATGAAATTGCGCACACTAACCGCTGCACTCGCTCTCGCCGGCCTTACGATGGCCGCTCCAGGGCAAGCAGCAGGCATATCCGACGACGTTATTCGTATCGGCTTCATTACCGATATGTCGGGCTTGTATTCCGACATTGACGGGCCTGCCGGCGCAGAGGCAATCCGCATGGCCATCGCTGACGCAGGTGGCGAAATAAACGGCAAGAAAATCGAATTGCTGGTTGCCGACCATCAGAACAAGGCCGACATCGCCTCGGCCCGCGCACGCGAATGGTTTGATGAAAACAAACTCGACGTCCTCATAGGCGGCACCAGCTCGGGCACAGCGCTAGCCATGGCCGGTGTAGCGGCTGAAAAGAAAAAGCCATTCATTGGCGTGGGACCCGGTGCGTCCGATCTTACCAATGCCCAATGCTCGCCTTATACCGTTCACTACGCTTACGACACCATTGCGCTGGCCCGTGGCACCGGATCCGCTGTCGTGAAGAATGGCGGAAAGTCATGGTTCTTCCTGACGGCCGATTACGCATTTGGCCACGCGCTCGAGCGTGATACCGCTGCTGTGGTCAAAGCTTCGGGCGGCGAGGTGAAGGGCGCAGTCAGGGCCCCGCTGTCAACGTCCGACTTCTCGTCATTCATGCTCCAGGCCCAGTCCTCGGGCGCGAAAATTTTGGGCTTGGCTAACGCGGGCGGCGACACCATCAATTCCGTCAAGGCCGCCAAAGAGTTCGGCATAACCAACACGATGAACCTGGCCGGCCTGTTGGTGTTCATCAACGACATTCATGCGCTTGGACTGGAAAACACGCAAGGCATGTATCTGACCAGCGGCTGGTATTGGGACAAGGACGACGCTTCCCGCAAATGGGGCGAACGTTTCTTCGAAAAGCACAAGCGTATGCCGTCATTCCTGCAAGCGGGCGACTATTCCGCCGTCAACTTCTATCTGCAAGGCGTCAAGGCCAGTGGTACTGATGATGGCGATGCCTTGATGAAATGGATGAAATCCAACAAGGTCAACGACTTCTTCGCCAAGGACGGCTATGTACGCGAAGATGGCCGCATGATCCACGATATGTACCTCATGCAGGTCAAGAAGCCATCCGAATCCAAAAAGCCTTGGGACTACTACAACATCGTCGAGACACTGCCAGGCGATAAAGTCTATGCATCCCTCGAAGAGTCCACCTGCAAATTCATCAAGAAATAAATTCCATTTCACATGAAAGGCGATGCTCCAGGCTGCATGCGGGAGCATTGCCGTTATTGCTCGAAACATACCCGGCTTGTCAGGATTTCCCATACATATGACTGAACTATTCGGCATACCTATCCAGGCTCTACTTGGCCAGCTACTGCTGGGCTTGGTGAATGGATCTTTTTACGCAGTACTATCGCTCGGCCTGGCTGTCATATTCGGTCTGCTGAACATCATCAATTTTGCCCACGGCGCCCTCTACATGCTGGGGGCTTTCCTGGCCTGGATGGGGCTTGCATACCTCGGCTTGAACTACTGGATCATGCTCGTGGTCACGCCGCTGGTCGTCGGGGCATTCGGCATACTCCTCGAACGCACGCTGATCCGCCACCTGTACAAGCTCGACCATCTGTACGGCCTGCTGCTTACCTTCGGCATTACGCTGCTGCTGGAAGGCCTGTTTCGCAGTATGTACGGCGTGTCGGGGCAACCCTATTCCACACCCGCCCTCCTGGCAGGCGGCGTGAACCTGGGCTTCATGTACCTGCCCATTTATCGCGGCTGGGTCGTCGTTGCGTCGCTCATCGTGTGCTTTGTCACGTGGTTCGTCATCGAAAAAACACGTCTGGGCGCATTGCTGCGGGCCGGCACAGAAAACCCCAAACTCGTCGAAGCATTCGGTGTAAATGTGCCACTGGTCGTCACGCTTACCTATGGCTTTGGCGTCGGCCTGGCTGGCTTTGCCGGCGTGCTCGCCGCTCCCGTCATGCAAGTATCACCGCTTATGGGCTCCAACCTCATTATCGTGGTCTTCGCGGTCGTTGTTATCGGCGGCATGGGGTCTATTCTTGGCTCCATCATCACAGGCTTGGGGCTGGGCATAATTGAAGGCCTGACCAAGGTGTTCTGGCCCGAAGCGTCCAATACTGTTGTATTCATCATTATGGTCATTGTCTTGCTGCTGCGCCCTGCAGGTTTATTCGGGAAAGAAAAATGAATCGTCAATTGATAGGCTATTTACTGGTTGCGATCATTATTGCCTTCCTGCCGGCAATAGGGGCCTACCCCATTTTTGTCATGAAGGTGATGTGCTACGCCCTTTTTGCATGTGCTTTCAACCTCTTGCTGGGCTACACAGGCCTTCTGTCATTCGGCCACGCCGCGTTCCTGGGCGGAGCCGCTTACGCTACGGGGCACTCTCTTGCCGTATGGGGTCTTCCAACCCTGGCTGGCTTGCTGTTTGGTACCGGCGTGGCAGCGGTACTAGGCCTGTTGATGGGCGCCCTGGCCATACGGCGCAGTGGCATCTACTTCGCCATGATCACATTGGCGATGGCGCAAATGGTGTTCTTCTACTTTCTTCAAGCGCCGTTTACTCACGGCGAAGACGGGTTGCAAGGCATACCACGCGGCAACATTTTCGGGCTGGACCTAAGCAACGACCTGAATCTGTACTACTTGGTCATGTTCATCTTCATCCTGGGCTTTGCCATATGCTGGCGCACCATCAATTCGCCTTTCGGCCAGGTTCTCAAAGCCATCCGTGAAAACGAACCGCGAGCAATCTCTTTGGGCTATAACGTCGACAATTTCAAGCTGCTGGTGTTCGTGCTGTCTGCGACGCTTGCAGGCCTGGCCGGCGCAACCAAAGCGCTCGTGTTCGTATCCGCCACGCTGTCGGATGCAACGTGGCAGATGTCTGGCATGGTCATTCTCATGACGCTGATCGGTGGACTGGGAACCTTCACAGGTCCGGTGCTGGGCGCAATTATCGTCGTGATGCTTGAAAACAAAGTCGGCGAGTTCGGACGATTCTTGAGCCAGGCGACTGGCATCCAGTGGTTCCAGATCCTGGGCGAGTCGGTGACGATTGTGATCGGCCTCATTTTCATCATCTGCGTAATGGCTTTCCGCCGCGGAATCGTGGGGGAATTGATTCATCACTTCAAGACGAAAAGGGCCTAGTTGCTCTATCTTGGTGATGGGGACGGACGCCAAGGCGTCCGTTTTTTTATTGCTGGGCTGGCGGCTGATGGGCGGTATTTATCTCTGGGGAGATCTTGCTATTCACTGTCGTGCGTCATGGGGGCGGCCATGCGGCCACGCTGTTTCCTATTACACGTCGTGGGGGTGGTAGTGAAGGTACCCGCTTCTCGTGGCCTGGGTTCGGCGCCCTGCGCGCCGAACCAGCGTGGCTTGGCTCGTCCGCCCATACGGGCTACCTTCGCCGACAGCCCGCTGGGGCCCCGAAAGTCGCGGACACCTTCACCACCACCCCCGCGACTGCATTGAGCCAGTTGGCAGGACGCTGGAACCATCGGGTGCTTGACCTTCTGGCCGCGATGCCGGGCGGATAAGGAGCAGCAATTGCGCCGCCTTGTATGGCCCGCCTGCCGGGCCATACAAGGCATTGGCGGGGAATTATGTCACTAACTTTAAAACAGGTTGTAGTGCCTTGGACTTAGAGCTGCTCGTGAAGCTAAGAGAGAAGAATCCGAAAATGGTCAATCCTGGCCGACGAAGCTGTGTGTATCAGGCACAGTATTGTTCATCGTTCCGCGCTTCCTCAAGGCAACTTCCAATTAAGTGTCGGGAAATATCTTGCCGAATATCAGAAAGCATCTCACTACCCCTTGCGCCAGCAGTACTCTCCCGAATGTCGGGTGGCCGATCCGGCTGGATCGGCTGACCGACGGCGATGTAAGGTCTTCGGTGAGCAGGAACTACCCCGCCATGATGCCAAGCACTACCTGGGACGCGTCTTAATAGATAGAACGACTACGCAGAAAGGCTATGTGAAAGGACTACACCGCAGCGGCTTCAGCAGAAGCTGCCTTCCCCAACCCAAGATAGCTTTCAATCACCCGTGGATTACCGCTAAGCTCGCTCGCCCGGCCCTCCAGCACGACCTCGCCCGTTTCCAGCACATAACCGTAGTCCGCCACCTGCAAGGCAGCCCGGGCATTCTGTTCGACCAGCAAGATAGCAACACCGGTACTGCGCAGGCGCGAGATGATTTGAAAGATTTCGCGTACGATCTTTGGCGCCAGGCCCAGGCTGGGCTCGTCCAGCATCAACAGTTGGGGCTGGGCCATCAGCGCCCTGCCCACTGCCAGCATCTGGCGCTCGCCGCCCGACAGGGTGCCTGCTTCCTGGGTACGGCGCTCCTTCAAGCGCGGAAACAGGTCATAGACCTCGTGGATGGTCTCCTTCCAGCCATGCTTGCCGGCGCGATAAAGCCTGAACCCGCCCAGCAGAAGATTGTCTTCGACCGACATGCTGGCGAAGAGCTCGCGCTTTTCAGGGACCAGGGAAATTCCGTCAGACACCCGACGCTCGACCTGCCAGGAGCCGATCTCGGCGCCAAGATACTGGACGGAGCCGGCGCTGTTTCCGGACGCCGGCAGGCATCCCATAATGGAATTGAGCAGGGTTGATTTTCCGGCGCCGTTGCCGCCGATAACGGTCACGATGCTGCCACGGGTCACCAGGATATTGGCCCCGGTTACCGCATTGACCTTGCCATACCGGGCCGACAAGTCGGTCACCTTCAGGATCGGGTGCTTGGGCTTGTTTTCGCTGCTCATGGCCGTCCTCCTTGGGCAACACCTGCCGCTGCGGCGGAAGGCACACTGTCAGTCGTCGGTGTATCAAAATCAAAATCATCGTCTATGCCACCCAGGTACGCTGCCAGCACGGCGGGGTTCTGTTGCACGTCGACGGGCTTGCCTTCCGCCAGCTTGGTACCGAAATCCATGACGACCAGATGATCGGTAAGGTTCATAACGAAATCCATATCGTGTTCGACCAGCAGTATGCTCATGCCTTCCAGCCTTAGTTGGTCAAGCACTTTGGCCAGCTCCTGTTTTTCCTTGTAGCGCAATCCGGCGGCGGGCTCGTCCAGCAGCAATAGCACGGGATCAGCCGCCAGGGCGCGCGCGATTTCAAGAATCCGCTGTTGGCCCAACGCCAGGTTTCCGGCCTGTTCATATAAATAGTCGCCCAGCCCTACCCGTTGGAGCTGGGTTGCCGCCTCGTGCAAGAGCTCTGCCTCGTCGCGCCGATCCATCCGCAGGGCGGCCGACAACACGCCGACCTTGCTGCGCAAATGCGCGCCCAATGCCACATTCTCGAGCACCGTCATGCTGGGCAACAGTTGCACATGCTGGAAGGTACGGCCCACGCCCAGCCGGGCGATTTCACGAGATGGCAGGACGTCGAGGCGTTCGCCCAGAAACCGAACCTTGCCGCTGGTAGCAGGCAACACGCCGGTAATCAGGTTGAAGGTCGTGCTTTTTCCCGCGCCGTTAGGTCCGATAAGCCCCATGATCTCACCCGCTTTCAGTGCAAAGCTGATGTCGTTGACAGCAACCAGGCCACCGAATTCCTTGCGGATTCCCTCGACTTCAAGCACTAAAGAACCTTTCTCGGGACGTGGGCGCTTGGGAAGAGCCGGCGCGGACGGAGGCGGTGCAATGCGTCGGCGTTCGGTGCGCCCCGTCAGCATGTTCCACCACGAGGCAAGAATGGGCCAGACTCCATCGCGTGCGTACTGCAACACAAGTATCATCAATACGCCGAATACGATAAGCTCGAAATTGGACGTGGTATCAAGGATTTTCGGCAACACATTTTGCAACTGGTCTTTGAGAGTCAGGATCAGGCTGGAACCGAGCACCGCACCCCATACACTGCCGGCGCCGCCAACAACCGCCATGAACAGGTATTCGATGCCATAGTTCAGGCCGAATGGACTGGGACTGACGGCACGCTGCATATGGGCGTATAGCCAGCCGGAGACACAAGCCAGCAGGGCGGCATAGACAAAGATGATGACTTTGTAATTTGCCATGTTGATGCCGAACGACTCTGCCATGCCGCCACCGCTTTTGAGTGCCCGTATGGCACGACCGGGGCGGGAATCGAGCAGATTCCGGGTGGCCCACATCGCCAGCAATAGAGCGGCCCAGATCAGGTAATAGATATAACGGCCATCACCCATGGACAGCCCGAAGATTTGGATCGGTGCAATACCGGCGATGCCGTCATACTGGCCCAGGAACTGGAGATTTCCGAACAGATAGTACAAAGACAGCGACCATGCCAGCGTGCCCAATGGCAGGTAATGCCCGGATAGACGCAAGGTAATCGCGCCCAGCACATAGGCCACTACGAAGGTCACGGCAAGGCCTATCAGCAAGGCCACCCAGGGCGACCACCCTATTGACGTCGTGAGCCATGCGGTGGTGTAGGCGCCAATTCCCACGAAGGCGGCCTGACCGAAGGAAGTAAGGCCGCCCACGCCCGTCAACAGCACCAGGCCCAGTACGACCAGACTGGCCAGGCCCACATAATTAAGATGAGTAATCCAGAACTCAGGCGTGCTCGACACCAGGGGCAAACCCGCGAGCACCAGCACTACAACAAGCAGCAAAATACGATTCATGGCCTACTCCTCGTCGTCGCTATGATGAGCACCGAAGGAGCGCCACAACAACACGGGAATGATGAGCGTAAACACAATCACCTCTTTGTAGGCACTGGCCCAGAATGAAGAAAAGGCTTCCAGGATGCCGACGAATAAAGCACCGACCGCCGCAATGGGATAGCTGATCAGACCACCAAAAATGGCGGCCACAAAGCCTTTCAGGCCGATAAGGAATCCGGTGTCGTAATAAACCGTGGTCACGGGCGCAATGAGCATGCCGGACAACGCGCCGATGGCTGCTGCCAGCGTAAAGGTGAGGCTTCCCGACATATTGGTGCTTATGCCGACAAGGCGGGCGCCCCGCCGATTGACCGCGGTGGCGCGCAAAGCGCGGCCATACAGCGTCTTGCCGAAAAACACCCACAAGCCGATGATGAGCACGGCACACGTGCCCAGCACAAAGAAGGTCTGCGCCGACCAGCTTACCGGTCCCATTTGAATTTCGCCTTCCATGAAGGGCGGAGTGCGCCAGCCTTCGGCGCCGAAGAAGACCAGCGCCAGACCGGTGAGCGCGAAATGGACGGCTACCGAGATAATGAGCAACACCAGCACGCTGGCCTCGGCTACAGGCTGGTACACCAGCCTGTAGAGCATGGGTCCCAACGGCACGACCAGGGCCATGGAAAACAAGACATTGATCCACAGCGACGTGTCTTTGCTGACAATATAAGGAGCCAGCAGGTACAACACGACAGGAAGCAATAGTGTCCAGGCAGCGGTCTTGCCCATGCCCGTCCAGTTGCTGCTGCGCATTGCGGCAATCACTTCCACCGCGAACACCACAGCCCCAATAATGAGCAGGAGGTTGACGGTGCCCGGTATGCGGCCATTGACCATGAAGGCCAGGGTCAGCGCCCCGAAAGCCACGAACTCGCCCTGCGGTATGAAAATGACGCGCGTCACGACAAACACAAGCACCAGCGCCAGGCCCAGGAGCGCATAGATGGCCCCATTCGTGATGCCGTCTTGCAGCAGTATCAATAATATCGTTGAATCCATGTCGGACAACACCATAACAAGGGGTACCGGCGAGCCCGGCGCCCTACTTCAGGGGATAATAAATACCGGCCTGCGAGGCCGGTATTCGAATGCGCCAGAGCGTTCTCGCCTGCTCGACGCGAACAGGCCCGCTCGCATAGTGCGAACAGGCCTGAATAGTACCTTTTACAGGTCAGGCTGGTATGTCCATTTGCCGTCGACCACCTTGACCATGACGCGGGCGCGTTCGTCAAAGCCGGCATGATCGGTAGGGCTCATGTTGAAGACACCTTGCGAGGCGGGCAAATCCTTGATTTGCTCGATGGCGTCGCGCAAGGCCTGGCGAAACTGCGGTGTGCCGGGCTTGGCGCCGCCTTTCAGTGCCTGAGGGATGGCGGTGGAAACCAGCAGCCCCGCGTCCCACATGTGTCCGCCGAAGGTATTGATGGTGCCTTCGCCGTACTTGGCTTCGTATTTGGTTTTATATTCAAGCGCGCTTTTCTTGACAGGGTTGCTGTCAGGCAATTGGTCGGCGACCAGCAACGGGCCGGCCGGCAGGATCATGTCGTTACAGTCTTTGGCGCAGACCCGCAACACGTCGTTATTGGCAGCACCGTGCGTTTGATACATGATGCCCTTGTAGCCGCGGCTTTTCAGTTCGCGCTGCGGCAGCGCTACGGGCGTGCCGGAGCCCGCCACCAGGATGCCGTCCGGTTTGGCGGCGACAAGCTTGAGGGCTTGGCCGGTTACGCTGGTATCGGTGCGGCCGTAACGCTCGATGCCCACCATCTTGATACCCTTGGCCTTGGCGGCTTCGGTCATGACATTGAGCCAGCCTTCGCCGTAAGCGTCGCTATAGCCGATAAAGCCCAGGGTCTTCACACCCTGCTTGGCCATGGCGTCGGCCAGTGCACCGGCCATGAGCTGGTCATTCTGGGGTGTCTTGAACACCCATTTGCGCGCGCCTTCCACGGGTTCGACGATCTTGGCGTTTGCCGCCACACTGATCATGGGCGTACTGGTTTCGCCGGCTACGTCGACCATGGCCAGCGAGCCGGGCGTAACGGATGTACCGATGACGACGTCTACCTTGTCATCGGTAATGAGCTTGCGCATGTTCTTGACGGCAACGGTAGTGTCAGTCGCATCGTCGAGGACAATGTATTCAATCTTCTGGCCGGCAATTTCGGTCGGAAGCAAGGCGACCGTGTTGCGTTCGGGAATGCCTAGCGAAGCGGCTGGCCCCGTGCTGGCTACGGTGATACCCACCTTGATCTGCGCCGACGCAAGCATCGGCATGGCAAGCGCAACGGCTCCCGCCATCATCGAAAGCCGAAGTGACTGATTAAGTTTCATTGTTTTGTCTCCATGGGGCAGTGTCCGGCCGGAAATGGCAGCGGGGAAGTTATACAGAAAACACATCGTTCTTTGATTTAGCGTATCACGTGAAACCGGCAGAAAACATAGGTGTTTTCCATTTATGGTTTAAGGTTCTAGCAATTTTACGGATGATTCGCGATTATGGACAAAAATGGAAACAAAGTCTTTTAGGGGATTCCCTGCATAGACACTGCATAAAAAGTACCATGGAGTTGAACTTCTGCATGTGCGCAAAGTCGATTAACATGACAATTGATACATGCGTAGTCTTTATATAGGTGGTCACGTGAACAAGATCCACAAAACCGACGCCGAATGGCGAGCACAGCTTAGTCCCGAGGAATTCGCAGTCGCCCGGGGCAAGGGCACAGAGCGGCCATTTACCGGCCGATACTGGGATACCAGCCAGTCCGGCATCTACCGCTGCATAGGCTGCGGCACGGCGCTGTTCGCTTCCGATACGAAATTCGATGCCGGCTGCGGCTGGCCCAGCTATTTCGAACCACTCGACCCCGCCAATGTCCGTGAAGAGACCGATCGCAGCCATGGCATGGAACGCATCGAGGTGCTTTGCAATATCTGCGATTCGCATCTCGGCCATGTTTTTCCCGACGGCCCTCCCCCCACCGGCAGGCGCTATTGCATCAACTCGCTGTCCTTGAAGTTTGAACCTGTTAAATGAAGAAATTCCTTTTCGATCTTTTCCCGCTGATCCTGTTTTTCGTGGCGTTCAAGTTTTCCGACATCTATACCGCGACTGCGGTCGCCATTGCGGCGGGTATCGGTCAATTTATCTGGCTCAAGGCTACCGGCAAGGCCATCGAAGCCACCCACTGGATCAACCTTACCGTCATCGTCGTATTTGGCGGGGCTACGCTATTTTTCCATAATGATGCATTCATCAAATGGAAGCCAACCGTACTGTACTGGCTGTTTGCGTGCATTTTGCTGGGCGGAAAATGGTTTTTTGGACGCAACCTCATGCAGAAGCTCATGGGTGAAAAGGTAGCCATGCCGCCCCCCATCTGGGACAAGCTGAATTACAGCTGGGCCAGCTTCTTCGTGCTATCGGGCGCGCTGAACCTGTATGTTGCATTCTCGGGCACATTCACGGAAGCCCAATGGGTCAATTTCAAGGTGTTTGGCCTGATGGCCCTGTTGCTCCTCTTCGTCATTGCGCAGTCGATATGGCTGGGCAAGCACATGAAAGACGAAAACGAGCCGCTCACCGCCCTGCCGGCGTCCAAAGAAGAGAGATCCTGATGTCAACCGAACGTATGGACCAACTGAAAGAGCGCCTGCAAGCCCTGGCGCCCACACAACTCGACATCATCGACGAATCGCATTTTCACGCGGGCCATGCCGGCAGCAAGGACGGCGCCAGCCACTTCCGCATCGTGATCCGCTCGGATCAATTCACCGGCCTGTCCACCCTGGCCCGCCACCGACTTGTGTATGATCGCGTTCACGATCTAATGCCTTATCCCATTCATGCCCTGGCCATCGATGCCAAAGCCAATCAGTAAAAGGATCTACATGAAACGTCTCGCCGTATTTGCAGCAGCCTGCGCCATAGCCGTTCCAGCTTATGCGCAAACCGTCGCCACTGTTAATGGCCAAGCCATTACGCAAGCGAAGCTGGATCAATTTGTTGCCCTGCTGGTCAGCCAAGGCGCCCCGGACACGCCTGAACTGCGCACGCAGGTCAAGCAGGAAATGGTCAATCGCCTGGTTGCCGTTCAGGCCGCCGAAAAGGCCGGCATCGACAAGCAGCCCGCCGTTACCCAGGAAATCGAACTGGCCCGTCAAGGCATATTGGTTCGCGCGCTAATGGCGGACTACCTGAAGAAAAATCCCGTCACTGACGCCAAGATCCAGGCTGAATACGACAACATCAAGAAAGAGCAAGCCGGCAAGCAGGAATACAAACTACGCCACATTCTCGTCAAAGAACAGAAGCAGGCCGAAGACCTGACCGCAGCGATCAAGAGCAAGAAAACCACATTCGACGCGGCCGCCAAGAAAGATTCACTGGATCCAGGTAGCGGCAAGAATGGCGGCGATCTAGGCTGGGGGCCCGCCAGCAACTATGTGCCTGAATTTGCAGAAGCCGTCGAAGGGCTCAAGAAAGGCGAAATGACGACGAAGCCCGTGAAGACACAATTTGGCTGGCACATCATCCAGGTCGAGGATAGCCGTGAAGTCAAGTTCCCGGACCTTAAAGAGGTCAAGCCGCAAATTGAAGAAATGCTGCATCAACAGCAATTGGCCGAGTTCCAACAAGGCCTGATCAAGAACGCCACCATCAAGTAAGTCGCAATACTGAACCGTCACGCCCTTTGAACAAGCGCGTGACGGCGTAGTCAGGATAAACGGCCACCTTGGCGATATTCGGCAAGGTTCTACCATGTGAATGGTCCGTTATGCGATATCCAGCAGTGCTTTCAAGCCGTCTTCGTCCAGCACCGGCACGCCCAGTTCCCGGGCTTTCACAAGCTTGCTGCCGGCGTCCTCCCCCGCCACCACGTACGCGGTCTTCCTGGACACCGAACCACTGACTTTCCCGCCGGCGGCCAAAATATGGCGCGTTGCGTCGTCGCGTGTCCAGGTGGGCATGGTTCCGGTCAGGACGAGAGTTTTTCCCGCGAGGCGTTGCCGTCCGGCGGGCGCCGCCTCGGATGTAGGGTGGACGCCTGCGTTGGCAAGCGCCACAATCACTTCACGGTTGTGCGCCTCGGCGAAGAACCGGGTAATGGACGTAGCGACTACCGGCCCCACATCGTTTACCGCAAGCAACTGGGCTTCGTCGGCCACCATGAGCGCATCGATAGAACCGAAATGCCGAGCCAGGTCTCGCGCCGTGGTTTCGCCCACATGTCGTATACCCAAGGCGTACAACAGTCGCCCAAGCGCTGGCGTGCATGCCCGCTTCAACGCCTCGACCAGCTTCTCGGCCGACTTGCGGCCCATGCGTTCGTAAGATGCAAGTTCAAACACAGTCAACGTGAACAGATCTGCCAAGGACTTCACCCGTCCACTATCCACCAACTGGTCCACGAGTTTCTCGCCAAGCCCTTCAATATCGAGTGCCTTGCGACCCACAGCGTGAATTATGCTTTGCTTGCGCTGGGCCGCGCAGAATAAGCCGCCTGTGCAACGCGATATAGCCTCATCTTCCAGACGTTCGACTGCCGAGCCGCACACAGGACAAGCCTTTGGCGTCACGTACAGGGCGGCCCCTTCCGGACGCAATTCCAGCACCGGCCCCACCACCTCTGGAATAACATCGCCAGCCCGTCGAACTATGACGGTGTCGCCGATGCGTACATCTTTGCGGCGAATCTCGTCTTCGTTGTGCAGGGTCGCATTGGTAACCGTCACACCGCCGACAAACACCGGCTTCAGGCGAGCCACCGGGGTAATGGCCCCCGTACGTCCAACCTGCACATCGATACCGACCAGCGTTGTGGTTTCTTCCTGGGCCGGAAACTTGTGGGCAATGGCAAAGCGCGGCGCGCGGGCCACATAACCCAGAACGTCCTGGGCGGCCAGGGAATTCACCTTGTAGACCACGCCATCGATATCAAAAGGAAGTTGCGTGCGGGCGCTTCCTGTTTCCGCATAAAACGCCATGAGCCCGTCCGCGCCGTTGACAATCCGGCGGGCGTCGTTGACGGGAAGCCCGAACTCTTCGAACCAGTCCAGCATTTGCGCATGGGTCGAACGCGGCATGGAAGGCTGGCCAGCTTCTTGCTGGAACAGATCGGTGTGCCCACCATGACGAATGCGGATTTCGCCCCAGCCATAGGCAAAAAACCGCAACGGCCTGGTTGCGGTGATACGGGGATCCAGCTGGCGCAGGCTTCCCGCCGCGGCATTGCGCGGATTTACGAATATCTTTTCGCGACGGCGTTGCTGGGACTGATTCAGCGCCTCGAAGTCACGTCGGTGCATAAGCACCTCGCCGCGCACTTCCAGAACCTCGGGATAGTCGCCTGAAAGCTTTAAGGGCACGGATCGCAGAGTTCGAATGTTGCCGGTGACGTCCTCACCGGTCTGCCCGTCGCCGCGGGTGGCCGCCTGCACCAGGCGGCCCTGTTCGTAGCGCAGGGTAATGGCCAGGCCATCGAACTTCAGTTCGGCCACGTACTCGACCTGCCCTTTATCGCTGATCATGCCCGCCCCTTTCAGGGTATCGGTCACCCGCTTATCAAAGGCGATCACATCTTCCGGCGCAAAGGCGTTGCCCAATGATCGCATGGGAACGGCGTGCCGTACGCTATTGAAGGCAGCCAGGGGACCGGCGCCCACGCGCTGGGTCGGTGAGTCGGGCGTGATGAGATCCGGATGGGACTCTTCCAGCGCCACCAGTTCTTTCATCAGCCTGTCATAGTCGGCGTCGGAAATGATGGGCGCGTCCTGCACATGATAACGATGATTATGCCGGGCAATCTCGACGCGTAATTCATCCAGCCTTTGTGCGACCGGAATCCTGGAACCAGTGCTCACGAAAATACCCTTGCCGTGCGCTCCGTTCCGGCCTCGAAGCCTGCTTCGTGAAGACGCGTATAGAGCCCCAGAAGCTGCTTGTCGATGGCGTGGTCGGCGTCATGGTGCACAGGGTTGCCCTGATCATCCAGAAGCACGGCATCCAGCCGACCGGCCAGGTCGCGTCCCACGCTCGCCATGCGGCTGAATGCCTGCTCGTCGGGCGGACTATTGGGCAGGTCCAGCAACAAGTCGATGCGGTCCACGCCGGCAGATTGCACTTCTCTGGCATGCACGCCATCGAACAGCACGGTAAATCGCGGAACACCGGTATCGGCCATCCAAGCCAGTTGAGAACCATAGGGCAGAAAACCCACATCCTTGAGCACTTGATTGACCTCGCCCACCGGCTGAGTACCGGACAAACGCAGGGCCAGGCCCACTTGTGCATCCAGCCTGGCGCAGAGCTCGTCCAATTGAGCCGCACGCCCCATGATCTGCTCTTGTTCCGGGGCTTCGATTGCGCCATCGAATCGTTCGGCCAGGCGTTGAGCCATGGACCAGAGATGCGACCACTCGATATCCGTGAGCGGACCGCTACGATTGGCCAGCAATATCGACAACTGCATCGACACATAGTTTTCGTTGGGCCGCAATTTCGCCCGATGGCCACCGCCTTCGCGCTCGGCGAAGATGCGCACCGGCTTGTTACCCGCCTTGTGTATGGACTGAACCGCGGTTTGCAGTTGCGCGGTACTGACCGGCTGCGCAAAGTTGATGTCGATAACGACTTCACAACCCGGGTCCACTTCGGCCGGATCATCGGGAGCAAGCTCCTCGACCGGGTCGCGCAGACCAAAGCCAGGCTCACGCCTTCCCGGGGCGCTCGATACGCTACCCATCAAGGGATCATGCTCCCGCTCCGGAAAGTGTTCCTGCATCTTTTGTCGTATGCGCCTGTCTTGCCACCAATTAAACAGGAGCACGACCAGGATCAGTACAACGCCCAGGAGTATCAAACCGATTTGCAAATCACTCATTTGTCAGTCCGCCGTATCACCAAATATTTATGCATTTATGCCCGCCCGCAATCAGACCTCAGCAAGTTGCAGGGCCGAATCGATATCTACCGCCACAATACGCGATACACCTTGTTCCTGCATGGTAACGCCAACCAGTTGCTTGGCCATCTGCATCGCGATTTTATTATGCGAAATAAATAGAAATTGCGTCTGTTCACTCATAGTGCTCACCAGATTTGCATAGCGCTCGGTATTGGCGTCATCCAGCGGAGCATCCACCTCGTCCAGCAGGCAGAAAGGAGCGGGATTCAACTTAAAGAGAGCAAAGACCAAGGCAGTAGCGGTCAATGCCTTTTCGCCACCCGACAGCAAATGTATGGTGCTGTTGCGTTTGCCTGGCGGCTGGGCCATAACCTGCACGCCAGCGTCGAGAATCTCGTCGCCGGTAATAGACAGACGCGCCTCGCCGCCCCCAAAAAGACGCGGAAACAGTTCGCCGAAATGGAAATTGACTTTGTCGAAGGTGTCTTGAAGCAACTCGCGGGTTTCGCGGTCGATCCTGCGAATTGCATCTTCCAGGGTCTCGATGGCGGAGGTCAGGTCCTGATGCTGTGCATCCAGGAAACCTTTGCGTTCCCGCGCCGAATTCAGCTCGTCGAGCGCCGCCAGATTGACCGGGCCGAGCGCATCGACCACGCGCGAGATCCGTTGCACTTCGGATTGAAGCCAGCTCGTACGCTGCCACTCGTCGGGAAGCTGCTCAAGACGCTCTCGCAATGCCTGTCTGTCGACCTGTTGGGCATCCAGCTGTTCGGCAAACTGCTCGACCGCAAGCCGGGCAGCCTGCTCCTGAAGCTGCAGCTCCATGATGCGGGTACGTCGCGGCTCCAGCGAGCGTTCCAGCGTCAAACGCTCTTCGTCGGCGCCTCGCAGCGCCGCCGCCAGGTTATCCAGCTGAATGCGGGCGAGCGTAAGCGCTTCTTCACGTTCGGCACGCAATTCCAGCGCGTCCTGCAGGCCCGCCTGGGATGCCGAGGCATCGAGTTCGAATAGCTCACCCTGCAGCCCATCGAGTTCGGTTCCCGCGCGCCGGGCTTGATCGGCCGCCAGTTGCAGATTGCGATTCAGGTCTGCAATCCGTGTCTGCAGCGCGCGCTCGCTGAACTCGGATTCCTGCACCGCACGTTCCAGGTCGCGCAAATGCACGCGCGCTTTCTCGGCCTCCAAGGCAAGTTCTTCACCGGAGAGTTCGGCCCCGGAGTACCGTTCCTGATGCTCGGCCAACTGGACGTCCAGCACTTCGAAGCGCGCCTCGGCCTCTTCCTTGCCAGCCAGCAACTCCTCAGTCTGCAAGCCGATTTCCGCCATGTCTTCCCGGATGCGGGCCGCACGCTCGCCTGACTGTTCGGCCTGCTGTTGCAACCGCGAGTGCTCGAGCTGCATATCGTGAAGGCGACGGGTCAGCTCGGACAAGCGCTGGCGCGCCGGACCCAGCGCCTGCGAACCTTGCTGCCAAGCGTTCTCGGCCTGGCTCACGCCGGCGATCGCCTGATCGGCGATCAGTTGCCGCCCTTTCACATCGCGTCGCAGATTCTCGATCTCCTGCTGCCGTGCCAGCATGCCGGCCTGTTCGGAATCAGGCGCGTAGAAGCGCACGCTATGCATATCGACCAGATGCCCTTCCTTGACCACATACACGCCGCCTGACGGCAGTTCAGCCCGCGAGGCCAGCGCCTGGGCCAGGTCGGCACAAACATAAACCCTGTCCAGCCACTCCCCCAACAAGGTGAGCAGATCAGGGTCCGTAAGGCGCAGCAAGCCGCTTAGCGGCTTCAGGTCATTGGCAGGCGTCCTGGCCGTGGCGGCGGGCGGCACCTGATAGAACGCCAGGCGTGCCGGCGGCGCGTCGCTGGCAAAGGCCCGGGCATGCTCAAGCTGGCGAACCTCCAGTCCGCTCATGCGTTCGCGCAGCACGGCCTCTAAAGCTGTTTCCCAACCGGCATCGATATGAAGCTTTTGCCATAGGCGTCCCAGGCCGGCCAATTCATGGCGCGCCAGCCAAGGCTCAAGCGCCCCTTGCTTTTGCACATCGTCCTGCAAGGCGGTCAGGGCCGCAAGGCGCGCGTCCAGGCGTGCTACCGCCTGCGATGCTTCCTGTGAGGATACTTGTGCGTCGCGACGTTGTTCTTCCAGCGCGGGCAGGCGGTCTTCCAGCTCCAGCAACTGGCCCTGGGTTTCCTGGAGTTGCCCCTGCATGGCCGAAATATCGCCGGCCAGGCGCGCTATGTTGTCGGGGTCCGGTGCATTCAGGTTGCGCAAATCCTGTTCAAGCCGCTCCTTGCGCAGCTCCAGCGCCTGCAGTTGCCGATCGGCATCGCGCTGGGTTTGAGCGACCAGCGCCAAATCCTGCTGGACACGTGCCAGGACGCTACGCAGTTGGTCGCGAGTGACGGCGGCAAGGCGCAGCCTGCTCTCAATGTCGGGCAGATGCCCCTGAGCCTCTTCGGCGCGGGCACGAAACTCTTCGGTCCGCCCCGCGGACGTTTCGAGTTCGGCTTCAGCCTGGGCAATTTGTTCGGTGCAATGCGACTGTTGATCCGCCCACTCCTGCAACTGCGCCTGCAGCTGATCGCGACGTGCCTGCACTCGGTTGCGCGAATCCACCACGTGCCGAATTTCCGCCTCGAGGCGGCTTACCTGAGCGCCGGCTTCAAAAAGCAATCCCTGTGCGGCATGTACCGTGTCGCCGGCTGAATAATGCGCCTGGCGCCTGGATTCAAGCGCCGACTCGCCGGCACGCAGGCTGGCGGTAGCCGCTTCAAGTTCGGTTTGCGCTTGCTCGATCGCCAGGAATTTTTCCTGCTGGTCCCGGCGGGCGTTACTTTCCTTCAATAGCCATAGCGCATGCTGCTTCTGCTCGCCGTCTTCCTGCAAGGCGCGGTAACGCTGGGCGACCTCGGCTTGCGCCTCGAGCTTCTGAAGTTGATTCTCCAGTTCGCGCAGTATGTCTTCAACACGGATGAGATTCTCGCGCGTGTCGGCCAGGCGACTGCCCGTTTCCCGCCGCCGCTCTTTATAGCGCGACACACCTGCCGCTTCTTCGAGAAAAACCCTGAGCTCTTCGGGACGCGCCTCGATCAGGCGGTTGATCATTCCCTGCCCGATGATCGCATAGCCGCGCGAGCCGAGCCCCGTGCCAAGGAAAATATCGTGAATGTCGCGCCGGCGTACCTGCTGGTTGTTGACGTAGTAGCTGCTTGCCCCGTCACGAGTGAGCACACGTCTTACGGCAATCTCCGCATAGGTGCTCCATTGGCCGACCGCACGCCCTTCCGTGTTGTCGAATACAAGTTCTACCGATGCGCGGGCGGCCGGCTTGCGATGGCCCGAGCCGTTGAAGATGACGTCCTGCATGGATTCGCCACGCAGCTCCGATGCCTTAGTTTCTCCGAGTACCCAGCGGACCGCATCGATGATGTTGGACTTGCCGCAACCATTAGGTCCGACCACTCCTACCAACTGGCTGGGCGTGGGAATAACCGTCGGTTCGACAAATGATTTGAAACCGGCAAGTTTTATTTGGGTCAGACGCACAATAAGCGAGCATTAGAAGGAGTGGAACGACACGCCGGATGCCCGTTTCCGCGGATCAAAAAGACCTGCGGAAACCAGAGCGTAATGCTGGGCTGAGCGCCTCGTATGATAACGCACCGGGGCTAATTGATGACCCAAAAGAAACTACGTTATGATTTTCGGTTAACACATTGCGCCAAAGTTATACTCAATAACACTTTGTTCTTCAGTACCGCCCGTTGCCTTACTAACCCCTCGATCGAGATTTCCCATTGAAAAAAGGCTTTTATCTGGTCATGATAGCCCAGGCGTTTTCGTCCGTGGCAGACAATGCATTGCTCATCGCCGCCATCGCGTTAATTGCTGATCTGCAGGGCCCCGACTGGATGGCGCCAATGATGAAATGGTGGTTTGCGCTGGCCTACGTTGCGCTGGCTGCGTTTGTAGGTGCCTTTGCCGATGCATTTCCCAAAGGAAGGGTGATGTTCATCACCAATGCGATCAAGGTGGGCGGATGCCTGCTGATGTTCTACTGTCAAAGCTTTGGCCTGGCCAACCACGAGCAGTTATTCCTGGTGTTTTGCGCTTACACCCTTGTCGGCATCGGGGCGGCTGCATACTCACCAGCCAAGTATGGCATCGTCACCGAAATGCTGCCCCCGGAACTTCTGGTGAAGGGAAACAGCTGGATCGAAGGGCTTACCGTTCTCTCCATTATTGCCGGCACCGTGCTGGGCGGTGTACTCATCAGCCCGGCGGTTTCGCAAGCATTGCTGGCTCAGCCATGGATCAACTCGCTGGTGCAGACCCGAACGGAAGCCGCTATCTTGTGCATCGGCGTAGTGTACCTGGTCGCTGCGGCGACCAATTTGCTGATACCTTCCACTCACGTGCGCTATCCAAAGCAACACAGGAACCCCATTACGCTGATCAGCGACTTCGGCGGCTACGTCCGCATACTCTGGCACGACAAGATCGGGCAGATTTCGCTTGCCGTAACCACGCTGTTCTGGGGCGCGGGCGCTACCCTGCAGTTCATTGTCATCGAATGGGGCGCGAGACACCTGGGCTATCGCCTTGACCAGGCTTCCGTGCTGATGGGCGTAGCCGCAATAGGAACGGTTGGCGGCTCCATCCTTGCCGGTCGGGTGCCATTGAAGCGCGCCTTGTCGGTCCTGCCGGTAGGCGTAATAATGGGCTTTGCAGTAATGCTGATGCCCATCGTGCACGAACGCTGGGCGGTATATAGCGTACTGCTGATCATCGGCGGACTATCCGGATTTTTCGTGGTGCCGATGAACGCGCTGCTACAACATCGTGGACATGTCCTGCTTTCGGCCGGGCATTCCATTGCCGTGCAAAACTTCAATGAACAATTGAATATCCTGCTGATGCTGGCCCTTTACAGCCTTATGTTGTGGCTGAACCTGCCCATCAACGTGATCATCATCATCTTCGGTTTGCTGGTCGCATCGCTGATGCTGCTATTCATCTACTGGAATCGTTGTAATCATCGAGCTGACCCACGCCTGGAAAGTACGATAGGGCAGCACGGACACGGCCAGGCGCTAAGGCACTAGTGCGTTGATTGCTGGTTGAGCGCGGCGTGCTCTGCAACGACAGCGCGCGCAAGATTCAAGTCTTGCCACGCGTCCGCTTTATGCTGCGGTCGTAGCAGCAGCGCCGCCGGATGGTAGGTCACCACCAGCGGAATAGCCAGTCCATCCTCGCTGTCTATATGGTGAACATGCCCGCGCAATGCTTCAAAATCGCTATCAGTCGCCAAGAGGGCCTGCGCAGCCAGCTTACCCAATGCCAGGATACGACGCGGCTTCAGCAGCGTTATCTGGCGCCGCAAATAAGGCAGGCAGGCGTCGATTTCTTCGGAACGCGGAGTCCGATTGCCCAAGGGGCGGCATTTAACCAGATTGGTGAAAAATACGGTGGATTTCTGAACGCCGATTGAAGAAAGCATAGCCTCGAGCAACGCGCCCGGTCGCCCCTGGAACGGCAAGCCCATTCTGTCATCATGTTCGCCTGGCGCTTCGCCGACCAGCAGCCATTCCGGCGAGTCGGCGGCGCCAGTACCAAAGACTGTCTGGCTACGCCCGGCATGCAGCCCACATGCCGCGCAGACAGCAATATGATCCTGCAAGGCCTCCCAAACGTCGGGCACGATCCGTGCATCGGCGACTTCCGGCAAGCCAGGAGACGCCTGGGGGACAGCGATCGCTTTCGGAGGCGGTGGTGGGGGCGGCGTCAAGCTGGGGCGTTGCGTGACCGGAGGCTCCGGCATAGGCTTCGCAATGACCACCGCAGGCGCCGACACACCGTCGGTTCGCCCGCTGTTTGCGGCATAACGGGCAAGCATGCGCTTATCGAGGCCGACTTCCTGCAACCAGGCGAGCTGCAACGCAGTAAGCGCCGGTGCACCCAGAACATCAAGCTCGTTCATGCCGCGTCCAACCGTTTTTCCATGACGCAGGCGTCTTCGCGCTGACCATACCCCGAGGGATAATAGTCTTTGCGAACTGCAAGCTGGGTGTAGCCATGGTGCCGATAAAACGCCAGGGCGTTGTCGTTCGACGGCCGGACTTCAAGAACAACGGCGGGTAAGCCACGTGCCATCGCCTCGCGCTCACACAGCCTCAGCAAGGATGCGCCAACGCCCTTCTTCTGGCATGATGGCGATACCGCTATGACGAGCAGGTGAGCCACGTCGGGAGCGAACATGACCATGCAGAAGCCGGCAACACGCCCTTCCTGCCAGGCAACCCATGCGCCATAACCGGCCTTCAGCCCATCGGCGAAGTTGCCGCGCGTCCAGGGGAATGACTGCACCGACTGCTCGATGATCGCAACCTGGTCGAGATCGCTGGCTGTCATGGGCCGTATGGCGGCCACATGCTGGAGCGCCTTGGGATTTCCGCCCTTGCCCCCTTCACGCTCGAGCGTCGTGTACGCCACTTTATCCCTTACGTACAAAGGTGCCGCGAGCGCCGGGTCGATACCGCATCCGGTATGCCAAGCAATAAGGGCCAGGCGTGCGATCGTTTCCGCATCGGGCCGCAGAGGCGGCCCAAGCTGCAGGTCAGGCTGCTCAATCTGCAATTGCGCGAGCTCGGGATAGGCAGTGAGCGCATCCCCTATAAGTCGCACAGGCAGTACACCCGGATGTTCGGATTCCCATGCCGGCCGGGAAAGCTGCAGCCAGGGGCCAACGTCTGCGGCATTCAGCAGAATGGGTTCCTGAAGCTGGCGCCACCCGCTCGCCGCATCGCCGTCGGCCAGATAGGCAGCGAGATAGACTTCGCCCATCCGGGCATCCTGAAGCACCACTGTTACCGGACACAATGCCGTCGCCGGATCGAAATCGCGCGCGGCCACCGCCTGTAAGGACGCGATCGGCAAGACCGGGATGCCGAGCCCGAATCCGACTCCCTGCGCCACCCCGCAAGCCACCCGCAGACCCGTGAAACCGCCCGGACCCTGGCCAAAGGCTACCGCGCTCAAGTCGCTGCGAAGAATACCCGCCTGCGCCAGCAAGTTGTCTGCCATGGGCAGCAAGCGTTCAGCATGCTCGCCGGTGGCGTCATGATCCATCGTGCGTAGATGTAAACGCCCGTCGGCCTGCGTCAGCAGGGCAACTCCGCATAGGCTGGACGACGTCTCAAGCGCTAAAATGTGTAAAGTCATGAGTGCATTTTAAACGTGGCGGCGATATCATTGGAAAAGACGGAAAAGCGTAAGACATTCGGCTGACAGACGGCCCGCTATCCCCACTCTAAACTAATGCTGTCAAGGGCCTCTTTTCAAGACATGTAGTCGTTTGCTTCGCAATTGAACACTGCAAAATTGTAGTAAGTGCTACGCCCTTTATATCCAGATACTTATTATGTAATATCTTGCAACGAGGCCTATACGGGCAAACTCTGCCCTGTTACATTTTCCCCATGAATACACAAAACCAATCTCTATCTCGCAAAATTCTCGTCGTCGACGACGACCCCCGGCTCCGCGATTTGCTGCGCCGGTATTTGTCGGAACAGGGTTTCAATGTTTTCGTCGCCGAAGATGCCAAGGAAATGGGCAAATTGTGGCAGCGCGAGCACTTCGACCTTCTCGTTCTGGACCTGATGCTGCCTGGTGAAGATGGACTCTCGATCTGCCGCCGACTGCGTGGCGGGCACGACAACACACCCATCATTATCCTTACCGCGAAAGCCGAAGAAATCGACCGCATCGTCGGCCTTGAGATGGGCGCTGACGACTATCTCTCCAAGCCCTTCAATCCGCGCGAACTTCTCGCCCGCGTCAACGCCATATTGCGTCGCCGGGGCACCGAAGAACATCCCGGTGCACCCAGCCAGGAAAACGAATCCATCGAATTCGGTCCTTACGTGCTGAATTTGTCCACGCGCACGCTCACTCGCAACAACGAGCAAGTTCCAATCACGACCGGCGAGTTCTCGGTACTAAAGGTGTTTGCGCGCCATCCCAAAATTCCGCTGTCGCGCGACAAACTTATGGAATTGGCCCGCGGCCGGGAATACGAAGCGTTCGATCGTAGTCTCGACGTCCAAATCTCCCGCCTTCGCAAGCTGGTTGAACCCAATCCTTCCAAGCCAGTGTTTATCCAGACGGTATGGGGCCTGGGGTATGTTTTCGTACCCGATGGCGGCCACTAACGGCAAGTGGGCGTAACCTTGCAGGAACAGGTTTTGTCCGCAGCCCCCAAGGAACACAAAAAGGTCAAGCCGCGTTTGCGGCTTGGCCTATTCAGTCGTTCCTTCCTTCTCCTGGCGGGACTGATGCTGGTCAGCCTGGGCGCGTGGCTGCAGGTATTTTTCAGCATGGAAGAAGGGCCACGCGCAGCCCAGATGGCGCAACGTGTCACGACCGCGGTCAGCATTACGCGCTCCGCGCTCATCTATGCGCCGCGCAGTGTACGGCCGGCCTTGTTGCTTGACTTGGCCACCAAGGAAAGCCTGCGGGTGCAGCCTCGCGAAAGCGCTGACGTACACGAGCCATTGCCCAATTCCAATTATTGGAATCATGTTGCGGCCGATATCAAGGAACGGCTCGGCCCCGAGACGCAGATCATGTGGTCCGTCAACCAAACGCCCGGTGTATGGGTCAGCTTCGAGATCAACACCGACCAGTACTGGCTGGTGTTCGACCGGGAACAGCTGGGCCTTACCGCAGGCGCCGAATGGTTGGGATGGGGCGTAACCGCCCTGGTGCTGGCCTTGATCGGAGCGGCGATCAGCGTGCGCTTCGTAAATCGACCCCTCGCCCAACTGGCCAAGGTCGCACGGCAACTGGCGCGTGGGGAAACGCCTTCACCGCTGCCCGAGAAAGGACCGGCCGAAATTCGCGACATGAATATGGCCTTCAACAGGATGGCGCGCGATATTCGTCAAACCGAGGCGGACCGCGAAATCATGCTGGCGGGAATTTCGCACGACTTGCGCACGCCGCTCGCGCGGATGCGTCTTGAAATCGAGATGAGCGATGTCACCGACGAAGCTCGCCAGGCCATCGACGAGGATCTCGGACAAATCGACCACAGTATCGGGCAGCTCATGGAATATGCACGGCCGGCCGGTGTGGTTCCGGAACAAGGTATCGACGTCTCCTCCGTGCTTTGCGACCTGTATGAACGCGAACGCAGCCACACAGAATCCCTGGGAGGAGCGCTGACCGCATCGATCGAGCCTAACCTGTACGCCAAGATCAATGCGCACGATCTCAAGCGCATAATCAGCAACCTCATCGAAAATGCGCGTCGGTACGGACGCACACCGTCTGATGGCCGTGCTCATATCAAGCTGGTCGCACGACAGCAAGGCAATATCCTTGCCATCGAGGTTAAAGATCAAGGTGCAGGCATTGCCCCTACCGATATCCAGCGCCTGCTTCGTCCCTTCTCTCGAGGGGAATCCGCACGCACCGGCGTCAGTGGCGCCGGACTGGGACTCGCCATCGTAGAACGGCTCCTGGGACAAGTCGGCGGGCAACTGGAACTGATTTCACATCCCAAAGGCGGATTGGTTGCGCGCATCGAGATTCCAAAGGTACGGGTTAGGAATTTTCAATTAGACACCGATAGTTAATAGCGTAGAATTTATGATCGGCGTATGACATACGACCGCACATGACCGACTTACTTACGATCAGGAGTTCACATGAAAACAGTAGGCGATAAGCTCGAACCCTTCAAAGTAGCCGGCGTCAAGCCCGGCTTCAATATGCATGAAGAGAACGGCGTCTCCGCGTTCGAAGAGATCACCGAAAGTTCATTTCCCGGGAAGTGGAAAATCATTTATTTCTATCCCAAGGATTTCACCTTTGTGTGCCCTACTGAAATCGTAGGCTTCAATGCGCTTGCCCAGGACTTCGAAGACCGTGACGCCGTCCTCATGGGCGGCTCGGTCGACAACGAGTTCGTCAAGCTGGCATGGCGCCGCGAGCACTCAGACCTGAGCAAACTGGGCCACTATCAGTTCGGTGACACCACGGGCGCGCTGGTCGATCAACTGGGCATCCGTGAAAAAACCGAGGGTGTATCCCTGCGGGCCACGTTTATTGTCGATCCCGACAACATCATCCAGCACGTTTCGGTGAACAACTTGAATGTAGGTCGCAATCCGGAAGAAGTCTTGCGCCTGCTCGACGGCCTGCAAACCGACGAGCTTTGCCCATGCAACCGGGCTGTGGGCGGCGATACGCTTTAACCATGGAATTCCTACCGACCATCAAGGCCATGATTCCCGATTGGGCCAAGGACATACGCTTGAATCTGGACGGCACCATCGCCCGGTCCTCGCTGAAGGCGGAAGACGCAACAGGAGTCGCTTTGGCCGCAGCCTACGCCGCACGCAGCCACACCCTGGTGACTGCATTCAAGACCGGCTTAACCGACGCAGATGCCACCGGTGTACTGACGGCAGCTGCCCTCATGGGGATGAACAACACCTATTATCCTTATGTGGAAATGTCGGGTGATGAGCAACTGAAAACGTTGCCGGCGCAGCTGCGCATGAACGCATACGCCACGCATGGCGGTATCGATCAAGGCCGATTCGAACTCTTCGCCCTAGCGGCATCCATCGTGGGTAAATGCCAGTTCTGCGTAAACTCGCACTACGCCAACCTGAAGAAGGCTGGATACACGGCCGAACAGCTGCGCGACGTGGGACGTATCGCCTCGGTAGTAAACGCCGCCGCACAGGTAATCACGGCCGAAGGCCGGTAGGAAAGCCCCACACCCGCAAGCCGGACAGCCCACGGTCCGGCGATCCGGCGATCCATCGATCAGTAGACCGTCCAGTGCTGCGGTCGACGCCAGGTCAAGCCCTTGCCAATAACACTACGACAGTGGCGGCTATGCCTTCCTGGCGGCCCAGATAGCCAAGGCTCTCATTCGTCTTGGCTTTAATATTCACATTCTCGGTCGATATGGACAGGTCCGTAGCGATATTGGCCACCATTAGCGCTGCATGCGGCCCGATCTTGGGCGCCTGGGCGTGCACCGTCGCGTCTATGTTGACGACGGTCCAGTCCTTTTGCCTTACCTTTTGCATTGCGGCCCGCAACAGGACCCTGCTATCCGCGCCCTTGTAGGCCGGATCGGTGTCGGGAAAATGGCGGCCGATATCGCCCAGGCCAGCGGCCCCGAGAATGGCATCGGTGAGGGCGTGCAGCAGCACGTCGGCATCGGAATGGCCCAGCAAACCGTGGGTATGCGGAATAGTGACACCACCGATTATCAGGGGACGGTCCTTCACCAGGGCATGGACATCGAAGCCCTGACCGATGCGTACCGGAAAATTCATGTTCTGCTCCATAAATGAACTTCGTGCTTACAACCACTTTTCCATCAAATCGAAGTCCTGCGGCCAAGTCACCTTGAAATTACGCGGCGATCCTGGAATCAGGCAAGGGGCATGGCCGGCCATTTCCATGGCAGAGGCCTCATCGGTTACTTCGCCCCTTGCGATATCTTCACGCTGCAAGGCATCCAGCAGGTGCGAGGCGGGAAACATCTGAGGTGTCTGCGCGAGCCACAGGCAATCGCGCTTTAGTGTCCTGTCGATAGTGGCCAAGGTATCGCCTGTTGCAGACGCAAGCGTATCAGGCCCGTCCGTGAGCGGGTAGGCCTGCTTCACCGTATCGGCAATCGGCAGTGCAAGCAGGCCGCCCGTATTCAATTGGAGGCAGCTATCAATAAGCCGCGCCAAGGCGTCAGCCGGCAAGCCCGGCCGGGCCGCATCATGGACCAATACCCAGTCTTCAGCGGCCAGATCGGCGTCCAGCAATGCCGCGGCTACCGTTTGAGCGCGAGTGGGACCTCCACAGGGCCGCCATATGGTCCGCTCCAGGCCGGCCAAGGCCTGCTCCACCCAGATGTCGTGCGCGGCCACGGCCACCCTTACCTGCGCGATGCGCGCATCGGCGAGCAATGCCCTCACCGCCCAGCGCAACATGGGCTCGCCGTTCAATAGCCGGTACTGCTTGGGCAACGCCGCTGCGTTCAGCCCCATGGCCCGTCCGCCCTCATGGCCGGCAGAAGCATGCCGGGTCAGTACGGCATCGGCGGACAGGGCGCGCGCGCCGATGCCGGCGGCCGGAACAATTGCAATCAGTTTCTTATACATAGGAAAGGCATTTTATAATGACAATCTACATGAATATAGAAATCACCCCTCCCCCGTCTCTCCCCTCTACCAAATCCGTGCTCGCCGGCTTGAAGCCCGGGCAGCGGAACGCGCAACCTATCCCGCCGGGGTCAGGTGATGCATGGATGCTCGCCGACTTGGCGCGCGCCTCCCGGCACACACTTGTTGTGCTTTGCGCCGAGCCCCTGGCCGCTCAGCGCTTGGCCGAGGAAATCCTGTTATTCGCGCCCGAACTGCGCTTGCGTCAACTTCCCGACTGGGAGACCTTGCCCTACGACAGTTTTTCTCCTCATCAGGATCTGATTTCAGAGCGCTTGCGTACATTGCATGCGTTGATGCAGGAAAGCGTCGATATCCTTACGGTTCCCGTCACGACCGCGCTGTACCGACTTGCACCGCCCGAATTTCTTGCCGCCTATACGTTTTCGTTCAAGCAAGGGGATGCACTCGACGAAGAGGGGCTGCGCCGGCAGCTTACCCTGGCCAACTATACCCATGTCACCCAGGTGACCGCGCCGGGCGAGTTCTGCATCCGTGGCGGCCTGATCGACCTGTTTCCGATGGGTTCGGTCCTGCCCTACCGCCTGGATCTGTTCGACGACGAAATTGAATCAATTCGAAGCTTCGATATCGACACCCAGCGCAGCCTGTACCCGGTCAAGGAAGTCCAGTTGCTGCCGGGCCGCGAATTTCCGATGGACGAAACCGCGCGCAATCAGTTTCGCGCACGCTTTCGGGAAATCTTCGAAGGCGACCCGTCGCGCGCCCTGCCCTACAAAGACATAGGCAACGGCATTGCATTCGCGGGTATCGAGTATTACCTGCCGCTGTTTTTCAACCATACGGCCACGCTGTTCGACTATCTTCCCGCTCAATCGCTGACGGTGACACTGGGCGACATCACCCAGGCCGTCCAACGATTCGCACACGATACGCAAGGCCGATATCAGTTTCTGAAAAGCGATCGGGAACGCCCGGTGTTGCCGCCGGAACAACTCTTCCTCAGCGAAGAGGACCTGTTCACGCAACTGAAGCTCTTCGGCAGGCTGGCCCTGGTCGGTGATGGGCCGCATCCCGATTTCCAATCCGCCCCGAATGCCGCAATCGTCCGGCGCGCCGAAGATCCCGTCGCCAGCCTGCGTGCATTGCTTAACCAGAATCACGGCCGCATCGCCTTGTGCGCGGACTCCGCCGGAAGACGTGAGACGCTGCTGCAAATGCTTGAGGAATTCGGCATAAAACCAGATTTCGCCAGCGAAACCCTGCAAGATTTTTTGGTGTCGGAAAGCCGTTTTGCTCTGGTGATCGCGCCAGTCTCCAGCGGCTTTGTGCTGGTCGATCAGGCGCTCACGCTACTGACCGAGAACGATCTTTATCCAAGCCAGGCCCGTCCAACCCGCCGCGGCAAGCGCGCACAGGAACATGCCAGCGATGTGGAAGCCATGGTGCGCGACCTGTCGGAACTGCGCGAAGGCGATCCCGTCGTGCACGCCCAGCATGGCATCGGCCGCTACTGCGGCCTTATCGAGATGGATCTCGGCGAAGGCTTGATGGAGCTCCTGCATCTCGAGTATGCCAACGGCAGCACCTTGTATGTGCCCGTGGCGCAGCTGCATGTGATCGCCCGCTACAGCGGCTCAGACCCCGATCATGCTCCATTGCATCAACTGGGCTCGGGCCAGTGGGACAAGGCACGGCGCAAGGCCGCCAAACAAGTACGCGACGCCGCTGCCGAACTCCTCGCCCTATATGCCCAACGGGCTGCCCGCGAAGGGTATCGGTTCAAGCTCCCCGTCAACGATTACCATGCCTTCGCCGAAGGCTTCGGCTTCGAAGAGACACCGGATCAGGCGGCCGCCATCGAAGCCGTGATCGGCGACATGACATCGGGACGGCCTATGGACCGACTGGTGTGCGGCGACGTCGGTTTCGGCAAGACCGAAGTAGCGCTACGCGCAGCGTTCCTGGCGGTACTCAACGGCAAACAGGTTGCATTGCTGTGCCCCACGACCCTGCTGGCTGAACAGCACGCCCAGACCTTCTCCGACCGCTTTGCCGATTGGCCCGTGAAAGTCGTGGAGCTGTCGCGCTTCCGATCAGGCAAAGAAGTAGCCACCGCCATCCAGGGGCTGAATGATGGCCGCGTCGATATCGTCATCGGCACCCATAAGATATTGTCCAAAGATGTGATATTCAAGCGCCTCGGCCTGGTTATCATCGATGAAGAACATCGCTTTGGCGTACGCCAGAAAGAAGCGTTGAAAACATTGCGCGCCGAGGTCGATGTGCTGACCCTTACCGCAACGCCCATACCGCGCACCCTGGGCATGTCGCTGGAAGGCATACGCGACTTTTCCGTGATTGCGACAGCGCCCCAGAAACGGCTAGCCATCAAGACTTTCGTGCGGCGGGAGGACAAAAGCACCATACGCGAAGCCCTGCTGCGCGAACTCAAGCGCGGCGGCCAGATCTATTTCCTTCATAACGAAGTCGACACCATTCAGAACCGGCGCGCAAGTCTGGAAGAGCTGGTGCCTGAAGCCCGCATAGCGGTCGCCCATGGACAAATGGCAGAACGCGAACTTGAAGAGGTCATGAAGGGCTTTTATCAACAGCGCTATAACGTGCTGCTTTGCACGACCATCATCGAGACAGGCATTGACGTACCCACCGCCAATACTATCGTCATACACCGCGCCGACCGGCTCGGCCTGGCGCAGCTGCACCAATTGCGCGGTCGGGTGGGTCGCTCCCATCACCAGGCGTATGCCTATTTGATGACGCCGGGCGAAGATGCGATCACGTCCAACGCCAAGAAACGCCTGGAAGCCATACAAGCCATGGAAGAACTGGGCGCGGGCTTTTTCCTGGCCATGCATGACCTGGAAATACGGGGCACCGGTGAAGTCCTGGGCGAATCCCAGTCGGGCAACATCCAGGAAATTGGCTTCTCGATGTATTCCGACATGCTCAATGCCGCCGTCCGGGCGCTGAAGTCCGGCGAAGAGCCTGATCTGGACTCGCCATTTGCCGCGCTGTGTGAAGTGAATCTGCACGCCTCCGCGCTGCTGCCTTCGGACTTTTGTCCGGACGTGCATGCACGGCTGGGCTTCTACAAGAAACTGTCGCATGCCAAGCATGAAGACGACCTGATCATGATTCAGGAAGAGCTGATAGACCGCTACGGCAAGCTGCCCGAGGCCGCGCAGACGCTGCTTGCGACCCATCGATTACGCCTTCATGCCGAACCACTGGGCATTATCAAGATCGACGCCAGCGATGCCCAGGCCATGATCCAGTTCTCGGCCAAGCCGAATGTCGAACCGATGCGCATCATTGAGCTCGTCCAGAAGCAACGCGAGGTACGACTTGCCGGACAGGACAAGCTCAAAATTGAAATCAAGCAGGGCCAGCAGATCAGCGCCCGCATTGAAACGATACGCAAAGTCCTGCGGTCTTTGGCTTAACCCTCGAAGGATCGGCTGCGCCGCAGGCCGACCGAGACGATCTGCGCTGTAAGGCCGTACTTACTAATGGCTCAGGCGGAACCAGTTCAATATTGCGTCAAGCGGGCTTACGTTCAGCGCATAATTGGCCTGCTGCCGCACCACCGGCTTGGCGCGATACGCCACGGAATACTGGGCCAGCGCCAGCATCTTCAGGTCGTTGGCACCATCTCCCACGGCGATGATCTGTTCAGGGCCGGCTCCGAGGTCGTCGGCCAGCAGTTTCAACTGGTTTGCCTTGCCTTGCGCATCGACAATCGTGCCGACGACTTTACCCGTAAGCTTGCCCTGGTTCGTACCCAGCAAATTGGCGTGGCAGGCATCCAGTGACAGGCGCTCTTTCAGCCGCTCAGTAAAGAACGTGAATCCGCCGGAAACCAGCAGCGTCTTCAACCCGGTTTTCCTGGCGGTCGAGACCAGCTTTTCGGCACCCGGGTTAAGTCGCAAGCGCTGCTCGTACACCTGCTCCAGCGCGGTAATCGGCACACCTTCCAGCAAGGCCACGCGCCGTATCAGACTTTCGGAAAAATCGGTGATCTCGCCCCGCATGGCCGCTTCGGTGATCGCGGCCACTTCGGCTTTGCGCCCGACCATATCGGCGATCTCATCGATGCACTCGATATTGACCAACGTGGAGTCCATATCCATGGCCAGTATCCGGCAATCGCGAAGCCGCGCGATTTGCTCGAAGAACGCATAATCAATACCGAACTCGGCGCAACACGCTTCGACCGCGACCCGTTCGTCATTGTCGACATCAAGCAGACGCACGGCTGTACTGCCCAGGTCCTGCACTCCGCCGGCATTGGCGATAGCCGCGATTTTTTCGATATTGGCCGCGACGAGGTTAGGAGCTTGAAGAATAAGGTGGGTCATAGGAAATAGATCATAAAAAAGCGTCAGGATGTTGCACTGCAAGGCGGCCGCAACAACATGAAGATGTAAATGTTGCGAGCCATTTTAACTGCTTACCAACGAAGCCTTATCCAGCCCTGATTCGGCGTTATGATTAACGCCGTTTCCCGGCTTCGGCCAGGCTGTACACAGGACAGGAGCTTCCTGTTTTCCCACGATAAGTCAATGCCAGCGCATCACTCCCCGGCGCGCCCCGCAGTAAGCGAAACTAGACCTCATTTCATGAAAAAAATCTTGTTGTCCGGTCTGCTGTGCCTGTGCATGGTGTTCACGCTCGCCATCGCCCAGGCCGCCGACACCGATCCAAAGATAGAGCCGGAAAAAGTGCTGGATACGGCACGCGTCCAAATGGATACGGTACGCAAGAAGCTGGAGGCCTTGAGCGACAAGCCCCTGGATGACGCGCAGCTTGCCGACTTGCGCGGCACCGCGCTCAAGGCACAAGCCCAGGTTGAGGCGGTCGCAAGCGACATCGACCCTCAACTGGCCGGTGTCAAAGCACGTCTGGCCGAACTCGGCACCCCGACAGAAGGCACACCCGAAACGCCCGACGTTGCCGAACAACGCAAAGAGCTCACAAAGAACACCAGTACGCTGGATGCGCAGATGAAACTGGCCAGGCTCATCGCCGTCGAGGCGGGCCAGGCATCCGAGCAGATACTCAAATTGCGGCGGACTCAGTTTCAGGCTCAACTCGGACGCCGCACGTCATCAATTGCCGCGCCGACATTCTGGAACGACCTGCTGGCTGAGTGGCCTCAGGACCTGGGCCGGCTGGAGCCGTTGCGAGAGCAGTTGACGACATTGTTCCGTACGACACCTGCGGGCATCCATGCCATCGCGTTGGTGGCCATCCTGCTGATCATAGGCTTGCGCATCCGGGCTGGCCGTGCACTGATCCAGATGAGCATTACCCGGGTCGCCCCTGGCCGGTTGCGAAGGTCATTGCACGCCTCGGTACGCGTGTTGCTTGCCACCGCGACACCCGGCCTTGTGATCGGCGCCCTATACCTGGGCTTGAGCGCAAACAACGATATCCCGGACCCGGTAAAGTCATTCCTCAATCAAGCCATCGGCATCGCCTGCTTCGCCGGATTCGTCACCGGACTAGGCAATGGGCTGCTTCTGCCGGGGCGCCCCACATGGCGCCTTCCCCCGATCAGCGACGCCGTGGCGTCCAGCCTTCGGTGGTTTCCCCTTGCGCTGGCCATCGTCCTGTCGATCGGCTGGGCGGCACAGCGACTTGCCATCCTGGTCAATGCCAGCCTGGTGGCCACCGTCGCCCTGGACTACATCACCGCCCTGGCACTCTGCATCACACTGGGGCTGGCGATGCAACGCATTTATAGTGCTACCCGCCTTGCGCTGGACGACGAGCCTCAGGCCCCGGCACCTTCGCCCCTGTGGCTTTCACTGTCGCGCGGTGCCATGTGGATCGCGCTGGCAGCCAGCATTGTGTGCCTGCTGAGCGGCTACGTCGCCCTGGGCAGTTTCATTATCAAACAACTGGTCTGGATAGGCCTTGTGCTGGGCTCCACCTATCTGATCACCGGCCTGGTCGATGACACGTGCGCCAGCCTGCTGGCATCGGCCAAGCGCAACAGCGGCGACGATGGACATAGCCGTCCCTGGTTCCGTGCACGGAGCCAGGCGACCGTTCTCATATCCGGCGTGCTGCGCTTGCTGCTGGTCTTGTTCGCCTTGATGCTGTTGCTCTCACCGTTCGGCGGCGGGCCCGGCGAGTGGCTGCGCCAGATTGACCACCTGCATGCCGGCATCGCCATTGGCGAAGTGCAGATCCGCCCTATTTCGGTCCTGACGGCCATACTTGTCCTGCTTCTCAGCTTCGGAGCCGTCAAGCTGCTGCAACGCTGGCTTGCTGATCAGTATCTGCCGACCACCAGCCTGGATTCCGGCATGCGGCTGTCCACGGCGACACTGTTCGGCTACGCCGGTTATGTCGTCGCTATCGCGTTATCATTGTCCGCCGTTGGCATAAGCCTGGACCGGGTGGCATGGATCGCCAGCGCATTATCGGTCGGCATCGGCTTCGGCCTGCAGGCCGTCGTGCAAAACTTCATCTCGGGCCTGATTCTGCTTGCCGAGCAACCCGTCAAGGTGGGCGATTGGGTGTCATTGGGCGGCATCGAAGGCGACATTCGCCGCATCAACGTGCGTGCCACGGAAATCCAGATGGGTGATCGCTCTACGGTGATCGTGCCCAATTCGGAGTTCATCACAAAAGTCGTGCGTAACGTCACCCATGCCAACCCGTTGGGACGCGTCCAGATAAAACTCGCATTGCCTGTGGACACGCATGCAGACCAAGTGCACGACCTGATGCTTCTCGCCTTCCAGGAGAATGCCGAAGTATTGGATGAACCCCAACCCGACGTCATGCTGGACGGCGTGGACGCCACAGGCCTGATTTTCAATGCAACCGGCTACGTAGGGTCCCCGCGATCAGCCTACCGTGTGCGTAGCGCGCTATTGTTCGAAATATTGAAGCGCCTGCGCGAGGCCGATCTGCCTTTGGTCAATCCACCTACCATGGTCTTAAAAGAGGTCGACCCGCAACCCCGACCTGCCGGGTAAATTACGGCAGTTTTCGGGCAGGGACAGCTTTGGGGCGACGCAGTAGATAGCGATACACGAAGCCCGGATATCCCAATACCAGGAACAGGCTCAGTGTTACTGCATAGAATTCCCAGTCCTGAGGAAAGCGGTTGCCCATATTGACTTCGAAGGCGAAACCCAGGATGCCAACCATGCCATAGAACACCATCAATTCCAGCAAGCGCACAAAAAAGGATTTCTGAATCACGTAGGCGCGGCTGCGCCAGCCGGGGTAGGTCAACAGCGCCGCAACCACCAGAGCCACGCCGCCAATCTTGGCAAGGAACAGGGTCACCGACGCCAGGTCGGATGCCATCACCAACGCTCCACCTATTAGTCCAAATGCGCCATAAGCCAATGCGGCGAGCAGGCCAAAGAACAGCAAGGAAAAAATCCACTGCATCCATGCCGGGGCAGTAGGCTCACCCTTTTGTGTCCACGGCAATATCAGGAAAGGCCGTTCCAAGACAAAAGGAAGATTAGCCGTTATCAAAGACAATCCGATAAGAATCCAAACGGCAAATGACTGATTCATCAACTACTTCCTATGGCCTTGGCTTAAGCCAGGCCTGACTGAACGGTAGAACTGGGACGCTCGCTTGCGCCATAGGTTGAACCGCGATGGCGCGTCGCAGTGCGAGCGCGCCAAGGCTTACCTAGAATTTGAGCGAACTTTCGATAACGCTGACGCACAATGCCATCAAGCCACCAGGCACTATACCCAACACGATGATCAGCAGGCCATTCACCGACATAAGGCCGCTGGTGATGATGCCGTTATTGATAGGCACCGCCTCGCCTTCCGGCTCGTCGAAGTAGGCCATCTTGACGATGCGCAGATAATAGAACGCGCCGATCAGGGAGAGCATCACGGCGACCACGGCAATCGCAATGTGGCCGGAACCGACCAGCGCCTGCAATACCGCAAGCTTGGCGTAGAAACCAGCCATGGGTGGAATACCCGTGAGCGAGAACATGGAAAGCAATAGCACCCCGGCCAGAATGGGATTACGGCGGTTCAGGCCTTTCAGGTCGGCGATATTCTCGCATTCGAAACCCTTGCGGCTAAGCAGCAGTATCAATCCGAAGGTGGACAGCGTGGTCAATACATAGATCACCATGTAGAACAGCGATGCACCATAGGCCGCGCCCGTGGCCGCGGCCTGGTCCTGCACCACTCCCGAGAGCAAGCCCAGGAACACGAAACCCATGTGCGAAATGGTCGAGTAAGCCAGCATGCGCTTGAAGTTGGTTTGTGCAATCGCCGCGATGTTGCCAATGGCCAGCGACAGCACGGCCAGGATAAGCAGCATGGGTTGCCAGTCCACCGCAATGCCGTGAAGGCCTTCGATCAGCAAGCGCAAAGTAATGGCAAAGGCGGCCAGCTTGGGCGCCGCACCCAGCAGCAAAGTAACCGCTGTGGGCGACCCCTCGTAGACATCGGGTGTCCACATGTGGAAAGGCGCGGCGGCCAGCTTGAACGCCAGCCCGGACACAATGAAGACGACCCCGAATATCAGCGGCAGGCGCTCGGCCTGTCCGCTACCTATGACTCCGGAAATAAGGGTTAGGTCAAGCTGGCCGGTCGCACCATAGATCATGGACATGCCGTACAACAGCACACCTGAAGCCATCGAGCCCAGCATGAAATACTTCATGGCGGCTTCCGTCGCCTTCAGGTCGTCGCGGCGCAATGCAACCAGGGCATACAAGGCGAACGACATGAGCTCGACGCCCAGATAGACGGTCAGCATGCTGCCGGCTGAGATCATTACCATTTGGCCCAACAAGGCGAACAGCGTCAGCGAAAACATCTCGCCGCCGTTTTTCATCATGCCGCGCGCTTCAGCGTATCCGCGCCCGTAGATCAAGGTGGCACCGACCGCCAGATAAGACAATACCTTCAGGAAGTGCGCCAGCGAATCAACCACATACAGGCCGCCGAACGAGCTGCCCTGCACCCCGTTGCTCCATTGCCAAAGAGACACGCCAGTCAGGATCAACAGCGTGACAAGGCTGAGCGTAAAGGTGATGTGACGCGATTCGGCCTTGTTCATAGCGTCGATAAGCAGTGTGACTGCGGCCAGAATCAGAAGCAGAATCTCGGGCAGGGCCAAGGCGAAGTCATAAGGATTTTGCATAATATTTCGGGTCTACAGTTTCGAGATAGAGACGTGCTGCAACAAGGCTTCCACCGACACGTGCATGACATCTGTAAACGGCTTGGGATAGATACCCATATATAACACCGCGATTGCCATGACGCCCAGGATGAAGAACTCGCGCGAGTTCAGGTCGGTCATGGCCCGTACGTTGTCGTTGGCGATATCGCCGAACGCCACGCGCTTGAGCATCCACAACGAATAGGAAGCACCGAGTATCAGCGCAAGCGCCGCAAGAAGGCCTATCCAGAAGTTGTATTGCACGGCACCCAGAATCACCGTGAACTCGCCGACAAAACCGCTGGTTGCAGGCAAGCCGCTGTTGGCCATCGAAAACAGAACAAAAAAGGTGACAAACCGCGGCATGACATTGACCACGCCGCCGTAGTCGTCGATGCGCCGCGTATGCATGCGATCGTACAAAACGCCGATACACAGGAACATTGCGCCCGACACAAACCCGTGCGAGATCATCTGGATGATCGCCCCTTCGAGCCCGGCGGTGTTGAACAGGAAGAAGCCCAACGTCACGAAGCCCATGTGGGCCACCGATGAATAAGCAACCAGCTTCTTCATATCGTCCTGGACAATGGCGACCAGTCCGATATAAATGACGGCAATCAGCGACAAGGCGATCATCATTCCGGCCAGGCTTTGCGATGCATCAGGTGCGATAGGCAGCGAAAAGCGAAGAAAACCGTATGCACCCAGCTTGAGCATGATGGCTGCCAGCACCACTGAGCCGCCCGTTGGCGCCTCGACGTGGGCGTCCGGCAACCATGTATGCACCGGCCACATCGGCACCTTGACGGCAAAGGCGGCCAGGAGCGCAAGGAAGATCAAGATTTGCGGCGTGTAGCCCAGCTTCAGCTGGTGCCAGGTCAGGATGTCGAAAGAGCCGCCCGATGCATGCCAGAGGTAGATGAATGCAACCAGGGTCAGCAAAGATCCCATCAGGGTATACAGAAAGAACTTGAATGCCGCATATACCCGGTTTGGGCCGCCCCACACACCGATGATCAAGTACATCGGAATCAGTGTGGCTTCGAAGAAGACATAGAACAGCATGCCGTCGAGCGACGCGAACACACCCACCATCAGGCCCGAAAGGATGAGGAAGGACGCCATGTACTGGGCAACCCGGTTTGTGATCACCTTCCAGCCCGCCAGCACCACGATGATGGTGATGAACGCGGTAAGCAAGAGAAACCAGATGGAGATTCCATCGATACCCAAGTGGTAGTTGACCGCGAAAGTCTCTATCCACGATGTCTTCTCGACAAACTGCATGTCGGCGGTATTGGGATTGAAGCCGAAGTACAAAGGCAAGGTCACCAGGAAACCCGCCACCGAGCCCGCCAGCGCCAGCAAACGGGTAAGTCCCGGCCGGTCGTCACGACCGACCATCAGTACGATCAGGCCGGCAATGATCGGGACGAAAATCGCAAGCGTTAACCAGGGGAAAGTAGAAGACGCCATATCGCTAGCCATCAGAGAACCGTCAGTACGAAAAAGGTTAATAAAGCCATGATCCCGATGATCATTGCGAAGGCATAGTGATAGATGTAGCCCGACTGCAAGTGGCGACTGGCAGCGGCCAACCAGCCTACAAATCGCGCGCTTCCATTGATCATGATGCCGTCTATCAGACCGCGATCACCCGCTTGCCAGAACCCTCGGCCCAGTCCGCGCACAGCCCGTGAAATGACTTGCTCGTTGAACCAGTCGGCATAGTATTTGTTGTCCAGTACGCGATTGATGACCGACAACTGCTTGTGTATGGCGGCCGGAACCCGTGGATTGATAAGGTAGCAATACCAGGCCACGACAAGACCCGCGATCATCAGCCAGAAAGGCAGCGTCACGAAGCCATGCAGCGCGTAGGCCACCCAGCCGTGCCAATGCCCGGCCAGTTCCGCCATGGCCGGATGGGCCGGCAACACGGTGATCACGCCATCGAAGAAACCGTCGAACAGCAGTGGATCGACGAAGCAGATACCTGCAATAACGGACGGAATGGCCAGCAGCACCAAAGGCAAGGTGACTACCCACGGAGACTCATGCGGTGTACCACCATGGTGGCCGTGATCGTCATGGCCGTGCTGTGCATGGCCGTGGACCGGGAAACGCTCTTTTCCGTGAAACACCAGGAAGTACACGCGGAAGGAGTACAAGGAAGTGACGAACACCCCGATCAGCGTCGAGTAATAGGCAAAATTCGCGCCCCATACATTGGCCGCGCCTGCCGCCTCGATGATGTGTTCCTTGGAGTAGAAACCCGAGAAAAACGGCGTGCCGACCAAAGCCAGGGTACCCACCAGGAAAGTAATCCAGGTAATTGGCATGTACTTGCGCAAGCCCCCCATATTGCGGATATCCTGGTCATGATGCATGCCGATAATCACCGACCCGGCTCCCAGGAACAGCAATGCCTTGAAGAAGGCGTGCGTCATCAGGTGGAAAATGGCGCCGGAATAGGCCGAGGCGCCAAGCGCAACAGTCATATAGCCCAGCTGGGACAAGGTGGAATAAGCAATAACCCGCTTGATATCAGTCTGGACAATGCCCAATATGCCGAGGAACAAGGCACCGATCGCGCCAATTACGATCATTACCGACAGTGCGGTGGCAGAGTGTTCGAACACTGGCGAAAACCGGGCAACCATGAAGATACCGGCGGTAACCATGGTGGCCGCGTGGATCAGCGCTGAAATAGGCGTGGGACCTTCCATCGAATCAGGCAACCAGGAATGCAGCGGCACTTGAGCCGACTTGCCCATGGCACCAATGAACAAGGCGATGCAGGCTACCGTCAGCAATTGCCAGTCAGTACCCGGAAAGCTCATGCCAGCCAGCTTTTCAGTCTGGGCGAACACATCGCCGTAGTGCATGCTGCCCGTGTAGGCAAACAACAGCGCAATGCCCAGCACGAACCCGAAGTCGCCCACGCGGTTCATCAGGAAGGCCTTCATGTTGGCGAAAATGGCTGTCGGACGTGTGTACCAGAAGCCGATCAACAGATAGGAAACCAGGCCCACTGCTTCCCAGCCGAAGAACAACTGGACCATGTTGTTGGACATGACCAGCATCAACATGGAAAAAGTGAACAGTGAAATATAGGAAAAGAAACGCTGGTAGCCAGGATCGTCGGCCATGTAGCCTATGGTGTAGATATGCACCATCAACGATACCGAGGTGACGACCACCATCATCAGCGCCGACAAGGAATCAATGAGAAAACCAAGCTCAAGCTTGGTGGTTCCGATGACCGTCCAGGTATAAAGCGCGCCATCAAAGGTATGTCCGTCCAGAACCTGCAACAGGACGATGACGGAGCCAATGAAGGAGATCAGCACACCCAGGATGGTAATAAGGTGGGAACCCCGGCGGCTGACGAAGCGGCCCAAAAAGCCCGTGCCGAAAAGCCCGGCCAATATGGCTCCCGCCAGGGGGGCCAGCGCAATCAATAAATATAGATTTGGTGAATTCATAGTATGTGCGTCCCATCAACCCTTGAGCTGGTCAAGTTCTTCAACGTTGATCGTATTCAGGTTGCGGAACAGCAGCACCAAAATCGCCAATCCGATGGACGCTTCAGCCGCCGCCACCGTAAGAATGAAAAAGACGAACACCTGGCCGGCGGTGTCTCCGAACCAGGTCGAAAACGCAACGAAATTCATGTTGACCGACAGCAGCATAAGCTCGATGGACATCAGCAAAATGATGATATTGCGTCGGTTCAGGAAGAAGCCGAAGATGCCGGTCGCAAACAGGATGGCGCCAAGTATCAGGTAATGAGCGAGAGTCAATGTCATTTTTTATCCCCTTGGTCTTTGTTGGTTTCGAGTCCCGCGGACGGCAGCTCGGTTTGCGAGGAGATGCTCACCAGGCGCACACGATCCTTGGCTCGCACTTTGACTTGATCGGACGGACGGTTGCGCTTGACATCGGTACGGCGGCGCAAGGTAAGCGCTATGGCCGAGACCATGCCTACCAGCAGGATGACGCCGCCTACCTGCACGGCAAACACGTAGTCGGTATACATCGCCACGCCGAGGGCATAGGTATTGTCGTAGTCGTCGGCAACAGTCGCCTGCGGGCCGGCGTCAAACCATGTCTTGGCCAGCACGAATGCCATCTCGAGCACCATGATCAAGCCTATGACCAGGCCGAGCGGCAGGTAGGTCTTGAGACCGGTGCGCAATGCTTCCAGGCGCACGTCCATCATCATGACGACGAACAGGAACAAGACCATGACGGCGCCGACATAGACGACTACCAGCAGCAGCGCCAGGAACTCGGCGCCCAGCAGCATCCAGATCATCGATGCCGTGAAGAAGGTCAGGATAAGGTGCAATACACCGGTTACGGGGCTGGTTGCGGTAATGACGCGAAACGCCGCCACGACCAGTACCAGCGCCAATACATAAAACAGGACTGTAGAAAAAATCATGAGTGTCGGGTCCGGCATCAACGATAAGGGGCGTCTTCGGAACGACGACGTGCGATCTCGGGCTCGTAACGATCACCGATCGCCAGCAGCATGTCTTTGGTGTAGTACAGGTCGCCGCGCTTTTCGCCGTGATACTCGGAGATATGCGTTTCAACAATGGAGTCCACCGGACAGCTTTCTTCACAGAAGCCGCAAAAAATGCACTTGGCCAGATCGATGTCGTAACGGGTCGTGCGGCGTGTGCCGTCGTCCCGCTCTTCTGATTCGATGGAAATGGCCAGGGCCGGACACACGGCTTCGCACAACTTGCAGGCAATGCAGCGCTCTTCCCCGTTCGGGTAGCGGCGCAATGCATGCAAACCGCGGAATCGCGGGGATGCCGGCGTTTTTTCCTGCGGGTAGCGCAGAGTGACTTTGCGTTTGAAGAAGTACTTGCCGGTCAGGCGCATGCCCTTCAACATCTCGGACAGCATCAAGCTGCCGAAGAAATCTTTAATTGCTTCCATAATCTAGCCCCTGTGTCCTATTGCCATATATTCCATGGCGTTTGCATCCATATCGCAACCACGAGCAACCAGATGCCGGTGAAAGGAATGAACACCTTCCAGCCCAGACGCATAATCTGGTCGTAGCGGTAACGAGGGAACGTCGCACGGAACCACACAAACATCGAAACCACTACAAAGGTCTTGAGCCCAAGCCATAGCCAACCCGGTATCCAGGTAAGCGGCGCAATGTCCAGGGGTGCCATCCAGCCGCCCAGGAACATGATGGAGGCCAAGGCCGACAGAAAGATCATGTTGGCGTATTCGCCCAGGAAGAACAATGCAAAGCCCATGCCCGAATACTCGACCATGTGACCTGCAACGATTTCCGATTCGCCTTCTACCACGTCAAACGGATGACGGTTGGTTTCGGCCACTGCCGATATCACATAGATGACAAACAAAGGTAGCAATGGCAACCAGTTCCAGGACATGAAAGTCACGCCCCGGTCGGCGAACCAGCCCTGCCCTTGTCCGTTGACGATTCCGCTTAAATTCAGCGTACCCGATACCAGCAGGACGGTGATCAGCACGAAACCGATCGCAAGCTCGTAGGAAACCATTTGCGCGGCGGCCCGCAAGGCACCGAGGAAGGCGTACTTGGAATTGGACGCCCAGCCAGCCACGATTACGCCATAGACGCCTATCGAGGTAATGGCCATGACATACAGCAAGCCGGCATTGACGTTGGCAAGAACGACTTCCGGACCAAATGGGATCACGGCCCATGCAGCCAGTGCGGGCATCAGTGTGACAACCGGGGCCAGCACATACAGAACCTTGTTGGCCTTGGCGGGCATGATCACTTCTTTGGTAAGAAGCTTGAACACGTCGGCGAAAGGCTGCAACAGGCCCCGATAACCGACCCGGTTGGGGCCGCGGCGCGCGTGCATGGCGCCTATCATCTTGCGTTCCCAATAGGTCAGGTAGGCGACGGACAGGATGATGGGCACGGCGATCACGACGATCTTGATGAGTGTCCATACCACCAGCCAGGCAGTAGGACCGATCAGGCCGGTACCGTAGTCATTGATAAGAGTAAGCCACTCCATTAGGCACGCTCCACCGTAAGTTGGCCAAAGCCGCTACCCAGCGCCAGCGTTTCGTTGAACGCAGTGGCGACGCGCACACATCCCGGTGCTACGGTATCGTCAAGGAAAGCAGCGAGGACCACCTGTCCTTGCGCCGAACCGATGCGCACCGCCGCACCCGCGTCTATGCCCAAGCCGGCCAGCGTACTGGCCGCCATGCGGGCATGAGGCGCGTGTGAAGCCGCCGTGTCTTGCAGGGGCTGTGAACGACGCACCAAAGCGTCGCTGCGGTAGATGGGTACGTCGGCAACGCGCTCCAGCCCTTCACGCTTGCTGGACAAGCCGACACTGGCGGTTACTTCGTTGGATAGGCGTCCATCGATGCCGCTGGCCAGTACGGTTTCACGAACCGATTCGGATGTCTCGTCATCAAATCCCTGAAGCTGGAACAGGTTGCCCAGAACGCGCAAGACTTTCCAGGCCGGACGCGTATCGGCAAAGGGTGCTGCCGCGCCTTTGAAACTTTGGGCCCGCCCTTCCGCATTGACAAACGTACCCGACGTTTCAGTAAATGGAGAAATCGGCAACATGACGTCGGCCCAGTCCTGGGCTGCCGATTTGAATGAGGTGAGTGCCACGGCAAAGCCCGCCGCCTTCAACACGTCGACGGCGCGCGCACCGTTGTCACTGTCAAAGGCAGGTTCGGCATGTAGAACCAGATAGGCCTTCAGCGGTTCGGCAAGCATTTGCTCGGCGGTAAGTCCGCCTTTGCCCGGTGTCGCGCCGGCCAGATAGCCGCCCACGGTATTGGCGCCGGGAGTAAGGAACCCGAACTTGGCACCGACAGCCTTGCCCAGGGCCGCAGCATTGGCGGCGATAAGGCTGGCCTGGTCGGAACCCACAGCCATGTTACCGAGCAACACGGCAACGCGTTCGCCGGACGAAAGACTTGCCGCGATGAGCTGAGCGGCCGAGGATGGCTCGACCTTGGCAAACGCCTCGGGGACTGGTTGGTCCTTGGCTTGCATCAAGGCGACAAGCACTTCCGCCAAGGCATTGGGCAACAGGCTTGGCGCTACCGTAATGCGGTTGCTTACGGGGAAAAGAGGATCGTCGGCAGCGGAGTCGATGAACGAGACCTGGGTGCCATGCTTGACCGCTTGGCGCAAACGCTGCGCCATGAGCGGGTGATCCTTGCGCAGGAACGACCCGACGACCAGCACCCGATCCAGTTGACCGAGCTCCGCAACAGGCATGCCCAGCCATGGCACACCGGCCACAGCCTGCTCGAAAGTGGGGTCGATGCTGCGCAGGCGGAAATCCACATTCTCGGATCCAAGGGCGCGTACGAGCCGCGCCAGCAAGGCGAGCTCTTCAGTCGTGGCGTTATGGTTTCCGATTCCACCGATCTGTTCGGCGCCAAACTGATCGCGCACGGTATTGAAGCCGTGCACGACCACTTGCAAGGCGTCGCTCCATGACGCTTCGCGCCACTGGCCATCCTCGCCCTTTAGCATGGGATGGGCCAACCGGTCCTCGGTGTACAGGCCTTCGTATGAAAAACGATCGCGATCGCTGATCCAGCATTCGTTCACGTCTTCGTTTTCAAATGGCACGACACGCTGCACACGGTCAAGCTTGGCTTGAACGACCAGGTTTGCACCCAGGCTGTCGTGCGGGCTAATCGAACGGCGACGCCCCATTTCCCAGGTACGCGCCGTGAACTTGAACGGTTTGGACAGCAAGGCCCCGACCGGGCAGACGTCGATCATGTTGCCGGAAAGCTCTGACTCGACCGCCTCGCCGACAAACGTCGTGATCTCGGAAAATTCGCCGCGATTGATCATGCCGACTTCCATGATGCCGCCGATCTCCTGGCCGAAGCGCACGCAGCGTGTGCAATGGATGCAGCGTTGCATGCCGTCGGTCGAGATGAGGGGGCCCATGGACTTGGCGACCACCACGCGCTTTTCTTCTTGGTAGCGTGATGCCGATGCGCCGTAGCCCACTGCCAAGTCTTGCAACTGGCACTCACCGCCCTGGTCGCACACGGGGCAATCCAGCGGATGATTGATGAGCAGGAATTCCATGACGCTTTTCTGGGCCGCAATGGCTTTATCCGAGCGCGTGTGCACGATCATGCCATTGGTTACGGGCGTGGCACAGGCCGGCAGCGCCTTGGGCGCTTTTTCGACGTCGACCAGGCACATGCGGCAATTGGCGGCAATGGACAGTTTCTTGTGATAGCAGAAGTGCGGCACATAAACCCCGAGCTTGTGCGCGGCCTGTATGACCATGCTGCCCTCGGGAGCTTCCACTTTAATGCCGTCGATGGTGAGTTCAACCATTAGCGTATCCTGAACCTACAAATATTTTGGCACCACACAGCTTTTATGCTCGATGTGGTGTGCGAACTCGTCGCGGAAATGCTTGATAAAGCTGCGTACCGGCATGGCGGCGGCGTCGCCCAGCGCACAGATCGTGCGGCCCATGATGTTGTGGGCCACCGAATCGAGGACGTCGAGGTCTTCGGGACGACCCTGGCCATTTTCAATACGCTCCACCATGCGGTACAGCCAGCCCGTTCCTTCACGGCACGGCGTGCACTGGCCGCAGCTTTCTTCGAAATAGAAGTAAGAAAGACGCATCAGCGACTTGACCATGCAGCGTGTCTCGTCCATGACGATGACGGCGCCCGAACCCAGCATGGAACCTGCCTTGGCGATGGAATCGTAGTCCATCGTGGTCTGCATCATGATGTCGGCCGGCAATACCGGCGCACTGGATCCACCTGGAATCACCGCCTTGAGCTTGCGACCGCCGCGCATGCCGCCGGCCAGCTCGAGCAACTTGCTGAACGGCGTCCCCAGGGGGATTTCGTAGTTGCCGGGTAATTCGACATCGCCGGATATCGAGAACAGCTTGGTTCCGCCGTTATTGGGCAGGCCGATTTCCAGGTATTCCTGGGCGCTATTGCGGAAAATCCAGGGTACCGCGGCGAACGTTTCAGTATTGTTGATCGTGGTCGGTTTGCCATACAGGCCGAAGCTGGCGGGGAATGGCGGCTTGAACCGCGGCTGCCCCTTCTTGCCTTCCAGCGATTCGAGCAAAGCGGTTTCTTCGCCGCATATGTAGGCGCCATAGCCGTGGAACGCATGCAACTGGAAGCTGAATTCCGAACCCAGGATCTTATCGCCCAGGAAGCCGGCCGTGCGGGCCTGTTCCAAGGCTTCTTCGAAGCGGTCGTAAATCTCGAAAATTTCGCCGTGAATGTAGTTATAGCCAACGGTGATGCCCATGGCGTATGCCGCGATGGCCATGCCTTCGATCACGATATGGGGATTGAATCGCAGGATATCGCGGTCTTTGAACGTTCCGGGCTCGCCCTCATCGGAATTGCAGACCAGATACTTTTGTCCGGGCAGCGTGCGGGGCATGAAGCTCCACTTCAGTCCCGTGGGAAAGCCCGCGCCGCCACGTCCACGCAAACCAGACGCCTTGACCGTGGCAATGACGTCGTCGGGCGTCATGCCCGTGGTCAGGATCTTGCGCAGCGCTTCATAGCCACCGCGCTTGACGTAGTCGTCAAGACCCCAGTTCGCGCCGTCCAGCCCCGCAATGATCTGCGGACTGAGGTGGCGGTTATGGAAAATCATGCTGTTGTCGAGATTTCCGGCAGGATCTGGAACCAGTCCCTGGGAAAATTGCTGCAATAGGCCCGGCGCGTTCATGCCGACTCCCCGTGCTGTTTGAGTTCCTGAATCATCGTGTCGATTTTGTCCTGCGACATGCGTACACACATATGCTTGTTGTTCATGGTCATGACGGGCGAGTCGCCGCAAGCCCCCATGCACTCGCCTTCCATCAACGTAAAGAGGCCGTCGGGCGTGGTTTCATGGAAACCAATGCCCAGCTTTTCCTTGAGGTAGTCGGCAGCCTTGACCCCATCGCGCAAGGCACAGGGAAGGTTCGTGCACACGGTGATCTTGAACCGGCCCGTGGGATGCGTGTTGAACATATTGTAGAAAGTGGCGACCTCTTGCACGGCAATCGGTGGCACGTGTAGGTACGCGGCGACGTCGGCAATGATATCGGCCGATACCCACCCTTTTTCATCCTGGGCGATGGCCAGCGCGGCCATGATGGCCGACTGTTGCCTATCACCTGGGAACTTGGTCAGTTCCCGGTCGATTTTTTGATACGCTTGTTCGGAAAGCAGCATAGTTTGAATCCGGTTTTTACCTTGGCTCAGGTCGTTCAACGGTCGATTTCGCCAAACACAATGTCTTGGGTACCAATAATGGTAACGGCGTCGGCAATCATGTGGCCGCGCGACATTTCATCGAGGGACTGCAGATGCGCGAAGCCTGGCGCGCGGATCTTCAGGCGATAGGGCTTGTTGGCGCCGTCGGACACCATATAGATGCCGAACTCGCCCTTGGGATGCTCTACCGCGGCATACACCTCACCTGCCGGTACATGCATGCCTTCGGTAAAGAGCTTGAAGTGGTGGATTAGGTCTTCCATGCCGGTTTTCATGCGTTCGCGCGAAGGCGGCGCAATCTTGTGGTTATCGACGATGACCGGGCCTGGATTGTTGCGTAGCCACTCCACGCACTGACGGATAATGCGGTTGCTTTCACGCATTTCGCCGATACGTACCAGATAACGGTCGTAGCAATCGCCGTTCACGCCCACGGGAATATCGAAATCCAGGCGATCATAGACTTCGTAAGGCTGCATTCTACGCAAATCCCATTCGATGCCTGATCCGCGCAGCATGGGGCCGGTAAAGCCCAGCGCCTTGGCGCGTTCAGGGCTGACCACGCCAACGTCGACTAGGCGCTGCTTCCAGATACGATTGTCCGTCAGCAAGGTTTCGTACTCGTCGACGCAAGCAGGAAAGCGATTCGTGAAGTCTTCGATGAAGTCCAGCAGTGATCCCGAACGTGCTTCGTTCATGGCGCGCATTTCTTTTTCGCCACGGTACTTGCTGCCTTCGCCGTATTGAGGCATGGAATCAGGCAAATCGCGGTATACCCCACCCGGACGATAGTAGGCTGCGTGCATGCGGGCACCCGAAACCGCTTCATAGCAGTCCATCAGGTCTTCACGTTCCCGGAACGCGTACAGGAACACGGCCATGGCACCGACGTCGAGGGCATGCGAGCCCAAGGACATGAGGTGGTTCAGCACGCGCGTGATCTCGTCGAACATGACGCGGATATACTGCGCGCGCAAAGGCACCTGGACGCCCAGCAATTTTTCGACGGCCATGACATAAGCATGCTCGTTGCACATCATGGACACGTAATCGAGGCGGTCCATGTAAGGTAGCGCCTGCAAAAACGTTTTATGTTCGGCAAGCTTTTCAGTGGCCCGATGCAACAAGCCAATATGCGGATCAGCCCGCTGGATGACCTCGCCGTCCAGCTCCAGGACAAGGCGTAAAACGCCGTGGGCGGCCGGATGTTGCGGCCCGAAATTCAGTGTGTAGTTCTTAATATCAGCCATATTAGCGCCCTGCTCCGTAACCTTTTTCACGCACGACGCGCGGAGTAATTTCGCGCGGTTCGATCGTTACGGGCTGGTAGATTACCCGCTGCTGCTCTGTGTCGTAGCGCATTTCAACGTTGCCGGACAAAGGGAAGTCTTTGCGGAACGGATGGCCGATGAACCCATAATCGGTAAGGATACGACGCAGGTCGGGATGCCCTTCGAACACCACACCATACAAATCGAACGCCTCGCGCTCGAACCAATTGACAGCGGGCCATACATCGACCAGCGTGGGCAATATCGGAAACTCATCATTGGGCACATAGGCGCGAACGCGCAGGCGCCAGTTATGCTTTACCGACAGCAAATGCACCACGACTGCAAAGCGCTGCGGATGCAAACCCGGCTCGACCACGAAGGTGGGAGCCCCCCACGCGGAATAATCGATTCCGCACAGGTCGATACACGTGTCGAAACCGAGCGACGCATTGTCGCGCAAGGCGGTACAGGTATCGATCCAATCCTTGGCCGGAACCTCAAGCGTAAGTTCGTCCAGGGCCAGCTTCAACGGCATGGTGTCGCCAAAAGCAGCCAATAAATTAGTTTGTAGCGTTTCGAGCCGAGTCATAGTTCAAGCAGTTCAACGTTAAGGGTGACAGCCAAGCCGGCTTAGCGAGCAATGGTGTTCGTCAAACGAATCTTGTTCTGCATTTGCAGCAGGCCATACACCAGTGCTTCGGCCGTAGGCGGGCACCCCGGCACGTAGACATCGACGGGCACGATGCGATCACAGCCGCGCACCACCGAATACGAATAGTGGTAGTAGCCACCGCCATTGGCACAGGACCCCATGGACACCACCCAGCGGGGTTCGGCCATTTGGTCGTATACCTTGCGCAGCGCGGGCGCCATTTTATTGCACAAGGTTCCGGCCACAATCATGAGATCGGATTGGCGCGGGCTGGGACGAAAAATAATACCGAACTGATCCAGGTCATAACGGGCCGCGCCCGCGTGCATCATTTCAACCGCGCAACAGGCCAGACCGAACGTCATGGGCCACAAAGAACCCGTCTTCGCCCAGTTCAGAAACTTGTCTGCGCTGGTGGTTACAAAACCTTCTTTCATAATGCCGTCGATAGCCATAATTTTGCCTATTTACCATTCAATACAGGACCGGGGCTACTATTCCCAATCCAGCGCGCCCTTCTTCCACTCGTAGATAAAACCTACGGTGAGCACGCCCAAAAACACGAGTACCGTCCAGAAGCCGACCATGCCGATGGCGCCATTGGCGATTGCCCACGGAAACAGGAAAGCGATTTCCAGATCGAACATGATGAACAGGATGGCGACCAAGTAATAGCGCACATCGAACTTCATGCGCGAATCGCTGAAAGCATCGAAACCGCACTCGTAAGGCGAGAGCTTCTCGGCATAGGGCCGATGGGGCCCCAGCAGGCGCCCCGCGCCCAGTAACGCGAACCCAATGACGGTCGCAACGATAATAAACAGTAGAACGGGAAAGTACTCTTGCAGATTCATGCCAAGCAACCAATCACGATAAGTAAACCCTCGGATTGTAGCATTTTGATATCGGCATTCGGGCGAAGCCGGCCGAACTGAAACATGTTGGTGATATAAATCAAAAGCGATGTAGCGACCTCAGCAGAACAGGCGCTGGTTTCGTCACAAAGAACCGCAGGCGCGCCCTTTTCTGCTTTCATCGACGCCAACACTATGCCGCTATTCTAACGCAACAGAGAAGGCTCCAAGGCCTCGCAAATCAATAAGCACTATGCAACATGGCAGGCAGCCGCCATGGCGGGACATACAAAAAGCCACTCCGAAGAGTGGCTTTTTGCCGCAAGCTTGCGCTTGCCTCACTTAGTTCAGTAACCCGGCGAGCCGGGTTGCATCGGTGCATAGACTAGCTATGCAATCCAATTAGAACTGGTGACGGACACCTACACCGACCAAGGTCGATTTTGCATCGTCGGCGAAGTACGCATTTTTAGCATACGAACCGATTGCGTAAAGGTTGGTGCGCTTGGACAGGCCGTATGTATAGCCCAAGCTGTAGATTTGAGTCTTTTCCATATCGCCGGCGAACGAGTCTGGGTTGCTGCGTGGGTCAGCCATCTGCCACGAAGCCAATACCTTACCGTTACCGATAGGTGCGGACAAGCCAACCATGTACGAGTTAACCTTCAAGCCTTCCTGAACACCAGTGAAGGAATTGATGCGCAACTCATCGGAAATACCCGAGGAGAACAGACCGTTGCGGGTTTGGCCGAAAGCAGCGTGAGCCTTCACGATTTCGAAGTCGTAGGCACCACCGATGTTCCACTGCTTGACAGTGACATCATCAATTTCGCGCTTGGCTTGATCGTATGTCAGTGCAACAGCGATAGGACCGTTGGCATAACGAAGACCGGTGGTGATGGCTTTGTTGTTTGAGTCGTCAGGATTGGTGACACCCGGAGCATCGATATCCCAGCCTTGTCCGCCGCCCGTGTTGAACGAGTAGCCAACGCCAAACTGGAAGCCGGAGAAATTAGGGGTTTGGTACATGACCATGTTGTCGTAACGTACCGTGTTGACCGAGCTGAATGTCGTACCGACGTTAGCTTGATTGAAACCCAGACCGAACGGATCGATGGCACCGAAGTACTTGCTGGCGATGTTGGTTTGACGACCTAGGTCCAATTGACCCCAGGAATCGCCAGCCAGACCCAAAGTGGCTTGACGACCAAACAGACGTCCTTCGCCGTTGGGGCCGGACGTTCCTTGAGCGCTGAGACCGGTACCGAGATCAAAGCCGCTTTCCAATTGGAATACAGCGCGCAGGCCGTTACCCAGATCTTCAGAGCCTTTCACACCCCAGCGATTGCCGGACTGAATGCCGTTGATCATACCGGTCCGCTTGGCCGTAGCATCACCGCCTTCAATTTTTTGGTAACCGATACCACCGTCCAGGATACCGTACAAGGTAACCGATGTTTCTGCCTGAGCAACGCCAGCGAAGCCAGCAATTAGAGCAGCAGCGAGCAGAGTCTTTTTCATGTAAGAAATCTCCGTAGATTTGAGTAAACAGAGCAGCGACTTCCAAAACGAGTGCTGCTGCTCTTTCTAACTCCGCGATGGGAAGTTGAAGCTATTGCATCAAAATTCCGGGCCGCTGGCTATGGCGGCGTTAGCAAAAGCGCCTGTTTTCTTTGTTTGTGTTGGGCGACAGCAACAAAACGTAGATTTCCACTCGGACACATCAGGGTTTACCCTTGATTTATGTGTGGTCAATCAGACACAAATACCGCCGTGCGACTGTATTAATATTTATTTTAATTAAGTCACACAACCGTTTGTTTTCATTATGGTTTGCCGGCATCGCCCATCAAGGTTTATTTGCTGTCTTTTCAACGATTTGCGCTCCCATGTACTCATGCCGTCGGCAGCATCAGGGCCAGTTTTTTATAGTGTGCCCCTGCACGACACTAAAAGCGGCGAAGGTGGTTGTCCCAGGACAGTCCGGGCGATTGCTGGATACGTTTACCGCCTTCCCGTACAGCCAACCTCTCCAGCATGCCCTGCCCGCTACTGACAATAAATCCATGTCCCTGGGCGGGTGCCACGCCGCAACCGTCGAAAACATCACGGCTTCCCAGGAAGTCACCACTTGCTGCATCCCACAATAGGACTTTTCCTCCGACCGGGCTTGATGTAGCAATTACAGTGCCCAGCTGATTGACTGCCATCGACCCCACGTAGTTGTTCATGCTGCGCAAGGCTTCGTCGGGTCCGGCAAATAACTGTAGCGGCTTCCCGCGGCGGTGCCGTCCGACCAAAGGCGGTCGATCTTGCGCGGTGCCTGTGTACTGGCATCCCGCCCATACGGCACCGGCACCATCGACAACCAGATGACGAATGGACAACTTATGAAGCGTCGGTTCGGCGAATGCTTGTTCCAGTAGTTCACCCGTCTGCATGTCGATATAGGCAAGCGACGGCTGCATCGTGTCGACATTAAGCTGCAACTTTCCATAGTCGGGATGAGTCAGAATACCGCCGTTGGCCACGCACAATGTGCGTCCATCGGGCATGAGCACGACCTCGTGCGCACCAATGCCGCCGCTCGGATACTCGCCTATACGTCGGTACTCGCCTCCTGTGCTGCTGTCGTATACGCCCAATACGCCGCGCCCTGCTTCGTAATCGTTTTCGGTAGCCACCATAAGCTTGCCGTCCGGCGAGTAGACGCCGTGACCGAAGAAGTGGCGACCAGGCGCCGCCTGCAACGCTTGCGCCGGGTTCTTGCCTGCCACATCGAAGGCAATGGCAAAGAAACCGGGTTGTCGACCGAACACGGTGGCTCGGCTGCGCGCAGGATCAAGGGCAAAACTGTGCCCGCGATCCGGCATGGAAATGACGAGCTGATCGTTGCCCTGCTCATCAAAGACCACCGCCTCGAAGCGGCTGTCATTCTTTCGGGCTGCCAGGTACAAGGGGCTGGAGTTGAGGTCATCAGACGGCAATGCAGCGGCCTGGGCAATACGTTCGCCGCCGACCACTGCCGCGCCCGCGCCATACGCCGCCAGAAGGCCCATGAAGCGCCGGCGGCTAATCTCCGTCGAGCGCATTGAAGCCAATTCTGACGCCAAATGCCGGGGCGACGTGTTCGTCGACCTGGCTCTTGGCGTTCTTGATCAATATCGCCGCCAGTGTCAACTGGCGGTATCCATCTTCGCTGCCGGCCAACTCAATAAAATCGGCAGAGCCGCCGCCGGTTTGCATGGCCTGGAAAACGCCTTCGATACGGCGCAGCTCCGCTTGGACACTATCGTCGACCCATGCCTCGTCGCTGCCATACTGATATCCGCCGGCCCGATAAAATCGCAACATGCCTTGCGCAGAAGCGGCCATGGAAGCCATTGACTGGCCGCTACGCCAGAACGGCGCACGCTTCGGTCGGGCGGCTTCAATATCGTCGCCCAACATCGGTAGAAGCTTGATGTCACGCGCAAATTGCAGGCCGGTGGATAAGGCTTTGATTGCTTCCGCCGCGACCTCTTGCTGTGATCGATATAAGGAATTTCCTTCGGAGGGCCGCGCAAACTGCTGTGCATAGATCCCCCCTGGGCGCCATTCGCTGGCTATCTCCGACCCCAATTGCTCGAGATTGCCCGCCACGGACATGGCATACGAACATGCCTCGGGACTGACACTATCAATTGGCGCGTCGGTGGCCAGGCCGGCCAGCAGACCGCCTTCGCGATAGAGAACGTATTCCAGCGCCGGCAGCCCTTGTATTGCCACGCTATGGGCGGACAGTTCGGATGCATTGGGAATCGCATCCGGTTTCGTTAAAACACCTTGCACCTGACGCAGGGTGATGCCGCGAGGGTCGGGCCAGAAATTAAGCTTTTCATAGCGATTGGCTTTTACCAGCGGCCCGAAGCGTAGAAACTCAATACCGGCCCACGACGTGATCAGTTGGGCAAAGTCCTTGTCTATCCGTTGAGCCCCGGCTTTGTCCGGTGCGACACACCAGCCTTGCAGGGCAGCGTTCAGCCGATCAGCTGCTCGATGGAAGCCCTGCATGGCGGGGCTTATATAGCCTGTGGTAAGCCGCTTTCCAAGATCGACGGGTAGCTCGCCCGCGGACGCCGGTACGGCCGAAAGAAACGCGGCCACACACAGCATTGACCGCAACCACGCGAAGCACAATTGGGAAATCGAGGACGTACTAGTCATTAGGCCTACAAGGATTCGAGGAACAATATCAGGTCTGCACGCTGTGCAGGTGTCATGGCCGCAACGCGGTCACGGGGCACCTGTGCCTCGCCACCATGCCACAGAATGGCTTCCAGCAGGGTGCGTGCCCGGCCATCATGCAGCCATGTCGCGTTCGGGTTCACTGTCTTGGTCAGCCCTATGCCCCACAACGGCGGCGTGCGCCATTCGCGCCCGCTCGCGTCGCCCTCGTCCTGGCCATCAGCCAAGCCAGAACCCATATCGTGCAGCAGCAGGTCAGTGTATGGCCAAATCAACTGGAAACGATGTTCGGCGCGCTTGGCGTCGCGGCTCGTTACGTATTTAGGCACATGGCAAGCTATGCAATTGGACTCGTAAAACAACGCCTTGCCAGCCAGGACGCGCTCATCATCCACCTTGCGTCGCTGCGGCAAAGCAAGGTTCTGGGAATACATCGTCACGAAGTCCATCAGCCGTCCCGGTACTTCATGTTCGCCCAAATGCTCCTGGGCGCCGTGCGGCAAGTCAAAACACGAGGTCTGCGCCGGCATGCAGTCGCCGTAGTGGCTGGGAAACATGGGGCTGGACAAGCCCATGTCTCCGGAAAATGCGTTGGAGGACTGGTGCTCGACGGTGGGCTGACCCGCCTTCCAGTTAAAGCGGCCCAGAACCTGCTTGCCGGTACGCACGTCGGTGATCCAGTTGGGCCGTCCCGAAATACCGTCCGGTTTATCGGCGCCAGCATGCGCAAGAATATCGTCTTCGTGGATGGACTCAAGCAGGCCAAGGCCCAGCATCGGCGGTGCAAGCCGCGGCGAGAAGCGTACATCGGGATGCAATGGGCCATAACCCAGGTCGTTGACGCTGTAGGCCGGATCCATCAGGACGACTGTTTCGCCCCCGTTCAAGGTGACAGGGATTTCGCGATAATCGATTTGTATACTGCCCTCGGCCGGCAAGCCAGGCACGGCAAAAGGCTGCAACTGATGCCCATAGACAGGGTCCGGCAAAGAAGCTACTTCGCCCTGGTGCAGGCGCTTGCGCGCCTCTTCGGCGCTGCCCGGTATGGAAAGCCGCAGCAACAAGGCAACGACGTCGCTACGCTGCAGTGGATCGAAGCCGGGCACCGTGCCCCTGCCGTCCTTGACGTGACAGGCCTGGCAGGATCGCGCGTTGGACAAAGGCCCAAGCCCATCTGACGCCTGGGTGGACGATGGCGACGAAACCCAATCCTTGCGGAACAAGCCATTACCCACCATGAATTCCTGCCGACCCTCGAAGGTCAGGTTGGCGGCGGGATGAGAAAAAATATCAGGATTGATCAGCTTCTTAACGGTACCCGCCCCGCCCTGCATGGTTTCAAACTGCTCAGCCTGGGAAAAGTCCGTCGTGGGACGGGTGATCTTCGCGACCCGTGCACGGTCTTCCGCACTCAGGTCAGACCGAAGTGCCGGAACGGCCGCAAACGCTGTGGCGGCCGTCGCCAATAGAACAAGACTGGCTGCAAATTTCACTATTTCACGCTATTTGAATACGGCGTCGGGCTGATCCAGGCTGTCGGAGCCTTCCAGTTCGATGTTGCCCAGCTCCAGCGCCGCTATGACCCGCTCGATGCTGCGCGTCTGCGCCACCAGCCCGTCTATGACGGCCTGCACGATGGCATTGCCTTGCTCATTGCCTTGCGCAATCATCTGATCGTAGGTTTCCACTGTTTCAGCACGATGTTTCATCGCTTGCATGGCCTTGAACGTGGCATCAAGCTTTTCCTGCATTTCGGCATCAAGCCTGGGATCACGGGCCTTGACCAGATCGGAAAGGCTTGCTCCCTTGACCACAGATCCGTCCACGCGCTTGTACTGCCCTTGGTACACGTTCATCATCCCCACCTGATCGTAGAAGTGGGAATTGTGCGTGTTGTCGGAAAAACAATCGTGCTCTTCTTCAGGATCGTGCAACATGAGACCCAGCTTGATACGTTCGCCAGCGAGTTCGCCATAAGACAAGCTGCCCAGCCCGGTCAGCATGGCCGTGAGCCCGGCCTTAGGATCCTCTTGCATAGCCTTGCGTGCGTCGCCTTGCGCCTGCCAGTTGGCCACCATTTCTTCAAGATCGGCAATAAGAAGGTCGGTGGCGACTTTCAGATACTGTCCGCGGCGTTCGCAATTTCCACCCGTGCAATTGGCGGTGTCATAGTCGGTGTGCGGGCGATTGCCGGCATGCCGCTCTTGCGGCGTACCGCTACGATCGGCCGACGCCGGGCCGGTGCCGTTAAGATCCTGGCCCCATAACAGAAATTCGATGGCATGGTAGCCCGATGACACGTTGGCTTCATTGCCGTCCGCTTCGTGCAAAACATCCCTTAGCAGCGTGGTGGTAATGTCGCTGGCGTCCACCTTTTTGCCGCCGACGCTCAGATTCTTATTGGCAATGACATTGACGACATAGTAGGCATTGGCGTCCGAGTCGGTGCCATACGAGGCGTCCACGTAATCGATCATGCCTTCATCGAGAGGCCATGCGTTTACCCGTCCTTCCCAGTCATCGACTATCGGGTTGCCGAAGCGGTACGCTTCTGTTTGCTGGTAGGGAATCCGAGCAAGAATCCAGGCATCGCGGGCGGTCTTCAAGGTGGCTGGGCTCGGCTTGGCCAATAAATCGGCGATGGACTTTTGCAGGTCGCGCGCGGTGGTCAGTGCATCTTCATATCCTGCTTGCGCTACGTCGGCATACGTTTTGACAACCGCTTTGGGTTCCACAGCGGCATACGCCCCCGTGCTCATCAGGGCTGCCATGGTGGCGGCCAGCAAGAATTTACGCATATATACAGATCCCCCGGGACGCGCCCGCTTCCTTGAATTTCCAAACCATTATCCCGGTTCAGCCGGCTGTAAGTGTAAACGATTTGCATTTACGCTAGCAACCACGCGTGACGTCCGTACAGCGGCCCGCCAACACTTTGGGCATGCTGGTTGCTGTCTGTATGTCCCGTCTCTTGGGACGTATACGATAGCAAGGGGAATGACGTGGCAACGACCAGCAAAAGAGCCCTCTGGAAGGGCGCCATCTCGTTCGGACTTGTGCATATCCCTATTGCCCTGCACTCCGCAACGGCCGACCAGGGGCTGGATTTCGATTGGCTGGACAAGCGCAGCATGGATCCGGTGGGCTACAAGCGCATCAACAAGGCGACAGGTAAAGAAATAAACAAGGAAAACATCGTCAAGGGTATCGAATACGAGGACGGCCAGTACGTAGTCCTGTCTGCCGAGGAGATTCAGGCTGCCTATCCCAAAACAACGCAAACGGTGGAGATAGAAGCTTTTGTCCCCATCAATGATATTCCCTTCGTTTACCTGGAACGTCCCTACTACATCTCACCGATCAACAAAGGAGCCAAGGTCTACGCCCTGTTGCGCGAGGTGTTGCACAAAGCCAAGAAAGTCGGTATTGCGAAGGTGGTCATCCAGACCAAGCAACATCTGGCCATCTTGATGCCTTGCGGGCCCGCGCTGATTCTTAACCTCCTGCGATGGGAAGATGAAATTAGGTCGTGGGAGGATTTGAGTCTGCCAGCACAAGGCGTGAAAGCGGCGGGTTTGACGGATAAGGAAATGGCCATGGGGGAACAATTGGTCGCCGACATGAGCGCCAAGTGGCAACCGGAGGCTTTCACTGATTCGTTCAAAGAACAGATCCTGCAACTGGTGAAAGAAAAAGTCGAGGCGGGAGAAACCGAATCCGTGACGCAGCCCGATGCCGAGGAAAGCGAAGGAACCGGCGCGAAGATTCTTGATTTGACGGAAATGCTGCAGCGCAGTTTGAGCAAGGGAACGCGGACACCCGCAAAAGAGCCCAAAGCATCGAAGACCGCAGCAAAAGCGCCAGCCAAGCGGTCGACGAAAACGGCTACAAAGACCGCAAGCAAAAACGCAGCAAGCAGTTCGACATCGGCTGCCGCAAAAAAAGCCGCTTCCACAACGGGCAAAAAGCCCGTGAAGAAAGCCGTGGCAAAGAAGGACGCGAAATCCAAACCATCCGGACGAAAAGCGGCTTGACCCATGGCCAACTCCGACTCTCTCGAGCGCTATAAAGCCAAACGCAATTTCTCATTGACCAGCGAGCCGACCGAAGGCGGGACTGCCAATGAAGCCGCGCCTTCTTTCGTGGTTCAAAAACACTGGGCATCCCGCCTGCACTACGATTTCCGACTGGAACTGGATGGCACCATGAAAAGCTGGGCGGTTCCAAAGGGGCCCAGCTTCGATCCTGCCGACAAGCGCATGGCGGTTCATGTCGAAGACCATCCCATTTCCTACAATACTTTCGAAGGCGTAATCCCGCCCAAGCAATATGGCGCGGGTAAAGTCATCATATGGGATAAAGGCGTATGGGAACCATTGGGCGACGCCGCCAAAGGGTATCGCGAAGGGAAGCTGAAGTTCGCACTGCATGGCCAGAAACTGCACGGCCGTTGGACCTTGGTGCGTATGCATGGCAAGGCAGAAAAACAGGACCCATGGCTGCTTATCAAGGAAAAGGATGAGTTCGCACGGGACGGGTCGGAGTTCAGTGTCGTTGATGAAAGACCGGAAAGCGTCGCCGCAATCGACGATGTACCCAGGAAGACGTCCCTAGCGCGTAAGAAAGCAAGCGATGCCATCGGGAAAACCGCAAGGACCGGAAAGAAAGCGGCTTTGCCTGCCGCGTTCAAGCCACAACTGGCGACCTTGGCGGATAGCCCCCCGGGCGACGCACAGGATTGGCTTTATGAAATCAAGTTTGACGGCTATCGCGTATTGGCACGGATACAGAAGAATAAAATCCAGCTGTTCACGCGAAATGGTCACGACTGGACGTCCAGGTTATCGCAGCTTGCCAAGGATCTGGCCGCGATGAGGCTGCCCGATGGATGGTATGACGGCGAGATCGCGGTCAACAACGATAAGGGAGTGCCCGATTTCCAGCTGCTGCAAGGCGCCTTCGACAGCAGTAAGACCGAGACGATTGTGTATTACCTGTTCGACCTTCCCTTCTGCGACGGCCATGATTTGCGGGAACTGCCCCTTATCGAGCGCCGCGCGAAGCTGCAGACGCTGTTTACCGAGGATGGCAGGAAAACGTCGAGCCAGCGTCCGATCACAATCCCGGAATCCATAAGGTTCAGCGACACGTTTGATGTGGCCGCACGCGATATCGTCGCGTCCGCCTGCAAGCTTGGACTCGAAGGCGTTATAGGCAAAAGAAAAAACTCACCGTATGTGTCCCGGCGATCGACCGACTGGATCAAGCTTAAATGCAGCTTGCGCCAGGAGTTCGTGATCGGCGGCTATACCAAACCGCAAGGCTCGCGCTCGGGCATAGGGTCGCTGCTGCTGGGTGTACACGACGACACAGGAGCGCTGCGCTACGCCGGCAACGTCGGTACCGGTTTCAGTTCGAAAGCGCTGGTCGACATCCGCAACAAGCTTGAAACTCTGCATAGTGTGGCCAACCCGTTTTCCACCTCCACGGGCATAGACAAAAAAGCCCAGTGGGTAGAACCCGTGCTGCTGGCTGAAGTCTCTTTCGGCCAATGGACAAATACGGGGCGCATACGCCATTCGGTGTTTCATGGGTTGCGCGCCGACAAACCAGCCAAAGCCATCACGCGTGAGAAGAGCATGTCAACCACACCTTCCAAGACAGGAAACCTGAAAGTCACCAATCCGGAACGAGTGATCGACGAATCCACGGGCATCACGAAAATCGATTTAATACGCTACTACGCGCTGATCGCCCCTCTTATGATGGAACACCTCAAAGGCAGGCCGGTATCGCTTGTGCGGGCGCCAGACGGTGTCAAAGGCCAGATATTTTTTCAAAAGCATCTGGAAACCAGCAAAATGACGGGCGTGAGACTTTTACCGCAAGAGCTCGATCCCGACCATGAACCCTTGATGGAAGTTGCCACCGAGCAAGGCCTGGCCAGCGCCGCCCAGATGAACGTCATCGAGTTTCATACCTGGAACGCCATCAAGACCCGCATCGACAAGCCAGATCGCATGACTTTTGATCTGGATCCCGGCAAGGGCGTTGAATGGCCTGCCATGCAGGAAGCGGCACTGGTGATGCGGGCCTTCCTGAACGAACTCGGCCTGATCTCTTTTGTAAAGACCAGCGGAGGCAAAGGCCTGCATGTGGTGGTTCCCGTAAAGCGGCGACACGACTGGGATACCGTCAAGGATTTCTCGCACGCCATTGTGGAACACCTCGCCCATACACTCCCGAAGCGCTACGTCGCCAAAAGCGGCCCGCGCAACCGTGTCGGAAAGATCTTCATCGACTACCTGCGCAATGGCTTTGGCGCCACTACCGCCGCCGCATGGTCGGCGCGCGCCCGCCCCGGCATGGGCGTTTCAGTCCCCATTTCCTGGGATGAGGTGGAAAAGATCAAGAGTTCCGCACACTGGCATGTGCGAAACATCCATGAACGCCTTGATGCCGGCAACACACCCTGGGACGAATATCAAGCAAGCGCGAAGACGCTTACCTCGGCAATGAAAACGCTGGGATTCAAATAGGCGAACCTCTGATTCAAGCCCGCTTATTGATCAAAGCCCCGGCAAGCATTCGGCTATAGGTGGGCGGCATGATGCCGCAGATGATCCTCGATGAAGGTGGCAATGAAAAAGTAGCTATGGTCGTAGCCCGGCTGCATGCGCAGGTTCAGGGGAACATTGGCCTCGTTGCAGGCGGCGGTCAGTAATTCGGGCTTGAGTTGCTCCTGCAGGAACTGGTCGGCAGTGCCCTGGTCGACCAGTAATTCGGGGCCGGACCAACCGTGCTTCTGTATCAGTAACGTGGCATCGTAATCGGCCCACGAAGCGCGGTCGCTGCCAAGATATCCGGCCAGCGCCTTCTCGCCCCAGGGACAACGCGTTGGCGACACGATTGGCGAGAAGGCGGAGATAGTCTTGAACTGATCGGGGTTCTTCAGGCCTATCGTCAGCGCGCCGTGGCCGCCCATGGAATGCCCGAAAATACCCGCACGCGCGGCATCGACCGCAAAACCATTGGCAATGAGATCGAAAAGTTCCTTGGTGATATACGAGTACATGCGGTATCCGTCAGACCAGGGACTCTCTGTCGCGTCGACGTAGAAGCCAGCCCCCACACCGAAGTCGTAGCTGTCGGCGTCTCCTGGATAGTTCAGCCCGCGCGGACTCGTGTCGGGCGTAATGATCGCAATGCCTAGTTCAGAGGCCATGCGTTGCGCGCCGGCCTTGACGATGAAGTTCTCTTCGGTACAGGTCAGTCCCGACAACCAGAACAGGACAGGCACCGGGCCTTTTTCGGCCGCCGGAGGCAGGTACACGCCAAAGCGCATGGTGCAGCCGGTTTCGGTGGACTCGTGGCTGTATACGCCCTGCTGTCCGCCAAAGCTCTTGTTTTGCGATATGGTTTTCATCATGTTTCGTTCCGGATTTGTGGCCAATAAGAAAATAGCCCATATGGCGCGGCAACGCGGCATATGGGCCCCATGGGGGTGTGAGGTTAGAACGTCACAACAGATCGGATGGACGTACCGTCTTTCATCAACTGGAATGCATCATTGATCTTGTCGATCGGCATCACATGCGTGATGAGATCGTCGATATTGATCTTTCCATCCATGTACCAATCAACGATCTTGGGCACATCGGTACGGCCACGAGCCCCGCCAAAGGCCGACCCTTGCCATACACGGCCCGTAACCAGCTGGAATGGCCGTGTTGCGATTTCCTGCCCGGCTCCGGCGACGCCTATGATGGTGCTTTTACCCCAGCCCTTATGGGCGCATTCAAGTGCCTGTCGCATCAGCTTGACGTTGCCAATGCATTCAAACGTATGGTCGGCGCCACCTTTGGTGAGCCCGACCAGATACTGGACGAGATCCCCTTCCACTTCATTGGAATTCACGAAATGGGTAAGGCCGAACTTGCGTGCAAGCGCTTCACGGGCCGGGTTGATGTCGACCCCCACGATCATGTCGGCGCCCGCCATGCGCGCGCCCTGGATCACATTCAGGCCGATGCCGCCCAGACCGAAAACAATGACATTGTCGCCAGGCTCGACCTTGGCCGTGTTGATGACAGCGCCAATGCCGGTGGTGACACCGCAGCCGATGTAGCAGACCTTCTCGAAGGGGGCATCTTCGCGGATTTTAGCGAGAGCGATCTCGGGCACGACGGTGTAGTTCGCGAAGGTCGACGTTCCCATGTAGTGGAGCACCTCTTTGCCGCCCATCTTGAAACGACTGGTACCGTCCGGCATTACGCCGCGTCCCTGCGTTTCGCGTATGGCCTGGCACAGATTGGTCTTGCGCGATAAGCAATATGAGCATGTTCGACATTCCGGCGTGTACAGGGGGATCACGTGATCGCCCGGTTTCAGCGTAGTAACCCCTGCGCCTACTTCCACGACCACACCGGCTCCTTCATGCCCCAGAATGGCCGGAAACAAGCCTTCCGGATCGTCGCCCGAAAGGGTGAACAAATCGGTGTGGCATACCCCCGACGCCTTGATCTCGACGAGGACTTCGCCGGCACGCGGTCCTTCGAGTTGTACGGTTTCGATGGTAAGCGGTGCGCCGGCCTTGGTGGCTACTGCTGCACGTACGTCCATGTGTATAAATCCTTATTCGTTGAATTGGTCTTGCGGAGCGGCTTGGCCGCTCCTTCGAGCATAAACCGAGAGCTTATCTGGATTTCGCTACGTGCGTGGCGATTGCATCCATAAGCGGTGGCGACAGGCAGTCGTAAGGAGGTAGGCCAAGGTCGTTCAGGCGACCCCGAATGGCGCCCATTTGATCAGGCGGCGTACCCGTTTCGATAATGGACGACACAAAGGCGGCAAATTCGGGAGCCGCCCAGCCGCTCTGGGAAGAGCGTTCAGTATGGACGAAATCCAGCCCGTAGAATGGATGATTCTGGTTCTCGATGCGTCCGTACATATGTACTCCGCAGCCGGAACACGCATAGCGCTGGATTGTCGCTGTTGGATCGACCACCTTGAGCTTCTGTTCATTGGCCGTCACGCTGACTGCGTCTTTCGAAACCACTGCAACCTGCGAAAACAGGGCGCCTGCCGGCTTCCAGCATTTCGAACATCCGCATACGTGATTGTGCGCGGTCTGCGAATTGATGGTGACTTCCACTTTATCGTCGGCGCAATCGCACAGCAAGGTACCGCCTGAAAACCCTGGCGTCGCGGGCTGAAAGCCATTATCGACAGCGGGATGGATGCTTATATTCATTAATGTCTCCTGATAGGCGTCTTGGACCGTACAGTTCGCTATTAGATCGAACCGTGGGTAAATGGCTTTTTTGCCATCCCTGGGTTACTTAGCAAAAACCGAGCCGGTTTGGAGACATGGTGAAAATATAGTTGAAAGCCTCGTTTCGGTATCGTTCCCGAAACGACTGCGCCACACCCTGCTCATTTATTGAACATGGATATAACCCACCATCTCGCGAAGCGCTTTCAGGATTGCTCATTGAGAATCCGCCGCTCCAGCTGAAGGTACTGGTGTTCTACATTCCTGTTATGAAAGGTCTGGTACAAGGGCCATTGTTGAAACTGCGGCAGTTGTGACGACTCGCCAGCTTTTCCAAGGCTGATTCCCGCCTTGAAGGTGTTTTTCACAATGTCTTCCAGTGCGGTGAGGTAGCCGCTTAAATCGGCCAGTTCCGTCACCGATGAAACAGGTCCTTCGCCAGGGACTATTCTTGAAGGCCTGCGGGCCTTGATATCCTGGAGTGCAGCAAGCCACTCGGCAATATGCGCGTCTTTGGCGTCCGGTATGCGGCCTATCGATACGAGCCCCCCAGCAAACAAGACACCTGACTCGCGGTCGAGCACACCGATGGAGCCCGGCGACGAACTATGTCCGTAATAAAGGATATCGAGCTTTCGACCCGCGACATCGATGGTCGTGGCGCCATCCAGCGTCTGCGTCGGTACCGTGACCCGGGTGCCGTCCATCTCATCGGCACCCAATATATCAATAAGTTTTTTCAGGCACTTCTGGCAGCGCTGCGCAATAAGGGCGGCGACATCATGGTGCGCAAGAATCGGAACACCCTGTAGCGCCAGTGTGCCGTTTCCAAATACAAATGCCGGATTCTGATGCGTATTGATGGCGAGCACGATGGGTTTGGATGTTAAACGACCGACTGCGGCGACAAGGTCTGACACGTGCCGGGCACTGGTGCCCGTATCAATCAGGATGACGCCATCCCTGCCAATGATGATTCCCTGATTGCCCACTACACCACGGTTCCGGGGTTCCGGTTCGCTGTTCTGACCGATCGCCGCATAAACGCCAGGCGCCAGTTGCTGCACGGACGGAACACGCGACTCCTGGGCCTGTGCTTGCAATGCCCAGGCAAGCACCCCACATGCCCCGGCACCCCGCAATAATGGCATGAGTATTGCTATGAGGATATGTAACGGTTTGCCTGTCCCGTTGCACCGGGCCACGAATTGGTCTGTCATTGGATACATCGCTTTTAGGGGAAAACATGAAGTTCTTATCGTCCACCGTCTTTGCAGTGCTCTTAGCAAGCGTTATGCCAATTACAGCACCGGCTGCCGCAGCGCCGGCCGCCGCGCCCGTTAGCGACTTCCCCACCACCACGCGCGTGGAATATGTCCTGGAATGCATGCAAGCCCATCCAGGGAAAAACTATGAATCCTTCTACAAATGCTCATGCGCCATCGACGAAATCGCCAAGCAAACCGCATTCGATGAATACGCAGAAATATCAACGGCATCCAAATACCTTCGACTAGGGGGCGAGCGCGGAGCCGAGTTCCGTGATCCCGCGCAAGTCAAGGTCATGGCCAAGAAGTACAAGGAAATCGAAACAAGAGCCGCCAATGCCTGTTTCCTTAAATAGCGGGCTCGCAACCCTTTTGCTTAGGGGCCGTCAGTGTCTGGCCGCCCTTGTCATCCTAGCGCCGTTTGCGGTTTGGGCCGCCGAAAGTCCGGTACAGTCGATCGCGATAATGGATTTCGAACTAATCGATAACACAGGTGAAACCGGCAAAGACGCCGAACAAAAGCTGCGCTTGACCAAGATCACCGAGCAATTACGCCACGACATTGCCGACAAGCAACTGTACACGGTGGTTGACAACGCGCCGGCTGCCACCCTCATCAAAGACCTGCAGAAGCGTTTCAACCTGCATAGCTGCAACGGCTGCGATGTGGAAATCGGGCGCGCACTGCACACCAACCGCGTCCTGACCGGATGGGTACAGAAAGTCAGCAACCTGATTCTGAACATCAACATCCAGGTTCGCGACGTCGAAGGCGGCAAAATCGTCCTGAACAAGTCGGTGGATATTCGCGGCAATACCGACCAGACGTGGAGTCGCGGCATTCGCTATATGGTTCGAAGCATGGTCGAGAAAAACCAGGCTGGGCTTTAGCGGCCTTAACCCCTTATTCAGGAGTGACCTCCAGTGACGTGTCGAAGACAAGGTCGTTGGAGTCCTGGGCTCGTGCCGTTAACACACCTGCCGCCTGTGGCGTGAAGTAAAATCTGAAATTGGGATTCTCACTGATCCCGAAATCCACGTCAGCGGTCATGACGGGCTTGCCGGCGTAAGCCACTTCCAGCCGGCGCACGTAATGGGGCGGGTCGTATAGCCGCGTCGCCTGGTCCATTACCATGCCCGACGCGTTCGGGTGGCGGATCATGAGCTGGGCCATCACCGGCTGGTTCAACCTCGGGTTGTCCTGGGTCATCAGTTTCATCTTGCCCAGATTGTCCTCGCCACCGGGCGCCCGGTTGGCAGGAGCCGAACAGCCGCCCGAGGCCTTGACGTATGCCTTAGTCATGGCCAGTTCCCCGTCGCTGGTTTCGACAATTGCGCGCACATAGGTGTACTGCTCTACCCGCACCCTCGTTTCAATATCCGCAATACCGCTTGCGGGCGTCAGGTGAAATACCGCCGCGAGCGGTGCGGGATTGTCGTCGACAATAAGGTGTATGGTCTTGATATAGCCCTGCTGCGTCTGGGGCATGAGGGCTTTGATCGATACCGGCACGACAGCCGCATCTTGCGCTCGTTTTGGTACCGTCAGGGCGATCAACTGATCACCATCGTTGCTGATGGCCCGTTCCTGGAACAAGGCCAGACGCAGTTTCTGCCACATAGTACTGTCAGGCGGCACGTCCGGTTCGGCCGCGAACGACAGCATGGGTACCAGCACGATAATAGCGGCGATGCGAAACCGGAACTTGCGGCATATGTTCTGCATAAGAATCTCCTGACACGTTATCGTTGTACTGCGCTTATCCAAACCTATCAAGCACATCAATCTTCCCATTCCAGTTCAGTGAACGCCGCAGTCACGTTCTGTCGATGAGAACCGTCAAATAGCTGCCATTGCGACGGATTCGAGGCGCCGATTTCGGCCGTGGCCTGCTGTATGGAACGCTTGGCCTTCAGCGCGGCGCGCACGTCCGCCCGCAGTTGCTGTAGATACTGTTGCTGCGGCTTCATTACCGCGGGCCAATCAGTGCTGACAGGGCCATGGCCCGGCACCACCAATTTGGCCGGGACACGGGCCAGGCTTTCCATGGTGGTCAGCCAGCCCGAAAGCTTGCCGTCAAGCGATGGAATCCGCTCTCGGAACACCAGGTCACCTGTCCAGAGCGTGGCCGTCGTTTCGTCCAGGACTGTTAAATCATTGTCCGTGTGAGACGTGGGCCAGGCCTGAATGGTGAGCTTGCGTTCTCCCAGGTCGAGCTGGTGCGTTCCCTTCACCTGCACGCTGGGGGGAATGAGAATACTCGGCCGAGCCAGCTCCGGACCAATCGTGCGTTCCAGGTAGGCGGCATAGTAGCTGCCCCGCGAACGCATCGACGCGGCAAGATAGTGGTGGCCGATAAACTCGGCTTTGTCGGCGACAAATGCGGCATTTCCATATACATGATCGGGATGAACATGGGTATTGATCACGTAACAAACCGGCAGTGAGGTTTGCCTGCTTATTGCGGCGCGCAAGGCCTTGCCCTGCGCAAAACTTCCGCCTGTGTCAATGACCGCTACGCACTTGCCACCCACGATAAAACCCACATTGGCGATTGCTCCGTAATTGCCGGGCACGGCGTCCTCATGAACACCCTGGTGTACAAAAACGCCAGCAGCCACCTCTTGCACGGGCAAGGGATCGGTGGCTCCCACTACCACCGACGGAATCGCGCAGCACAACAGCGGCGCACATAAGCACTTTGCAAAGCCGGTGAACGCGTGCGCCGGCCATGGCGCCGCAACTGATGATGCGTGCACGCCAAACTGGTTCAGTGTTTCCATTTCATCCTTGTTTCATCCTTGTTTCTTCCATGAATGATGTGATCACCGCAATAGCCATGCCAATACTAACGATACGTGCTCTGGGAACAGAGACGTGCCGACGCTAGAAAATGTGTTGACTAAACGGAACACAAGATCAGCCTGATTGTTCAGGTGGCAGGACATTCTTCAAACACATGTCGTCCAGCCGGACGGCACCGCCCAACCGCTATCGTGAGCCCCGGCCTGACATTACCCGAACATCAAAATTGGCACGATAAGTGCTTGATTGATCATGCAACAAGTCGTCGGGGTGCTATAGCGCTGAACTGGATTTCATCTCTTATGCCTCGCCGTATAACCACATCGGAGGAAGACATGTCATTTAAGGTAACTCTGAAAACCGCGTTATGCATCGCCGGGGTCATTATGGCAACCGGCCATGCACAAGCAGACCCCATGCTCGACAAAGCCGCAGCCGACCCCGCCAATTGGGCTATGCAAGCCGGCAATATCGAGAATCATCGCTATAGCGAACTGAAGCAGATCACCAGTGAAAACGTGAAAGACCTTCAGGTAGCCTGGACATTCTCGACGGGCGTGTTGCGAGGGCATGAAGGCGGTCCTTTGGTAATTGGCGACACGATGTATGTGCACAGCCCATTCCCCAACAAGGTCTTTGCCATCAATCTTGAAGACCACTCCATGATCTGGAAGTACGAGCCTAAGCAGGACCCGTCCGTGATCGCCGTCATGTGTTGCGACACGGTCAACCGCGGACTGGCTTATGGTGATGGCAAGATCATCCTGGGGCAGGCGGACACCACGCTCGTCGCGCTCGATGCAAAAACAGGTGAGGAAGTCTGGAAAATCGTTAACGGCAATCCCAAAATCGGCGAGACCAACACTAACGCTCCTCATATCTTCAAAGATAAAGTTATCACTGGCATCAGCGGCGGCGAGTTCGGCGTACGTGGTCACTTGACCGCCTATGACCTGAAAACCGGTAAAGAGCTCTGGAAAGGTTATTCGGTCGGACCGGATGACGAAATGCTGTTTGATCCAGAAAAAACGATGACCTGGACGGACGGCAAAATGGCGCCTGTCGGCAAGGACTCCTCGCTCAAGACCTGGGAAGGCGACCAATGGAAAATAGGCGGCGGCACAACCTGGGGGTGGTTCAGCTACGATCCCGAAACCAACCTCGTCTACTACGGCTCGGCAAATCCCAGCACCTGGAATCCCAAACAGCGTCCCGGCGACAATAAATGGACGATGTCCATCATTGCGCGCGATCTTGATACCGGTGTGGCCAAATGGGTCTATCAAATGACTCCTCATGACGAATGGGATTACGACGGTGTCAATGAAATGATACTGGCCGATATCAAAGTCAAGGGACAGGATCGCAAGGCGCTGGTGCACCTGGATCGAAACGGCTTCGGTTACACGCTGGACCGCGTAACAGGCGAACTGTTGGTTGCCGAGAAATTCGACCCCACAGTCAACTGGGCAACCCACGTCGACATGAAGACCGGCCGACCACAAGTCGATCCGAAGTACAGCACCTTGCAGAACGGCGAAGATGTCAATACCAAAGGCATCTGCCCTGCAGCGCTAGGCACCAAAGACCAGCAGCCGGCCGCTTTTTCGCCCAAAACCGGCCTGTTCTATGTACCGACCAACCACGTCTGCATGGATTATGAGCCGTACCAGGTCGAATACATCGCCGGACAGCCTTATGTCGGTGCAACCCTGTCCATGTATCCCACTCCCGGAAGCCATGGCGGTATGGGCAACTTCATCGCCTGGGATGCCGGTACTGGCAAGATCGTCTGGTCCAAGCCCGAGAAGTTCTCGGTCTGGAGCGGCGCCCTGGCTACCGCTGGCGATGTCAACTTCTACGGAACACTTGAAGGATTCATCAAGGCGGTCGATAACGATGGCAAGGAGCTGTGGAAGTTCAAAACCCCATCCGGCGTGATTGGCAATGTAACCACATGGGAACGCAAGGGCAAGCAATACATCGGCGTACTGTCGGGCATTGGCGGTTGGGCCGGTATTGGCCTGGCCGCTTCTCTTGAAAAGTCCACAGACGGCCTGGGCGCTGTCGGAGGATACAAAGAGCTGGCACGCTATACCGAGCTTGGTGGTGTGCTGATGGTCTTTGCACTGCCAGACAGCGTCATCAAGCAAACCACGGTCGCAGCCAAGTAAGCGCAGCATCGCAGCCGGGGTCCACCCGGATCCGGCTGCTTTCGATGCCTGTTCATAATGCTGGAAACTGGCGTCGCGGCTCGCCGCCACGCCAATTCTTTATTAAGGATATGTCGGTATGTTGTCACGTTTCACCCTAATGAACGCAAGCCTGCTGATCGCTGTTGCCTGCTCAATGTCCGCTCACGCCATCGCAAATAACGACGGTGCTGCGGTCAAGCCAGCCACCGAGTCTTCCGCCGCGCAAAGCGAGTCTTCCGCAGATAAAAAGCTGTACACCGTCGTCGACAAGAACCACGTCGACGCAAACACACTCGACGGTTGGAAAACCTGGCGTGCACTTGCCTGCGCCCGGTGCCATGGTGCGCAGCAAGAAGGAATGGTAGGGCCTTCCTTGATAGAAAGCCTTAAAACACTGAGCAAATCAGATTTCGAACATACGATAAAAGAGGGGCGAATCGAAAAAGGCATGCCACCATTCGGCGGCGTACCTCGCGTCGTGGAGAATATCGACAATCTTTATGCGTACCTGAAGGGGCGCTCAGAGGGCGATATCGCACCCGGCCGACTTGAAGAAATCAAGTAACCGCCACCGCGCAGTCCGAACGTGTGAAATCGGCCATGTAAAGGAAGTCATCCATGTTTTCCAGAAAATCATATACAAGCGTTACCCTGCGCAGTGCGGGCGCCATGGTAGCCATATTCGTCGCCTGCTCTGCGAATGCGCAGCAGAAAGCGCCCGTTGATACTCAGGAAATGGTACTTCGGGTCTGTCAAGATCCGAAAAACCTGCCAATGTCGGACGAGCAGGAACGCGGCTTCGAGAACAAGATAGCTGCCCTGTTCGCCAAGAAGCTGGGCTGGAAGCTCGAACATACCTGGTCGCCACAGCGCATGGGGTTCATTCGCAACACCTTGCGAGCAAAGATTCCCGATACCGATACGTACAAATGTGACCTGGTGACCAGCGTATCACCCGGCTTCGAAATGGGCATTGCTACCAAGCCGTATTTCAGCTCAACCTATGCCATGGCTTACGTAAAAGGAAAGGGACTGGATTCCATTCGCACACCGCAAGACATTCACAAACTAGATAAAGCAACGCTCGACAAGCTTAAGATCGGTATCTTTACCGGTACGCCGGCGGCCGACTGGTTGGTAAAGAATAAACTTACCAAGCACATGGTGTCGTATCAGTTACAGACCGGTGATCGCGATCAATATCCAGGCCAGATCATCGAGAACGACCTCGCCTCCGGTAAGCTGGATATAGCAATTGCCTGGGGTCCTATCACGGGGTACTTCGCCAAGAACGCGCACGGCGTACCTATCGAAGTCATTCCCTTTCCTGCCAAGGCTGACGGTATTCGGTATGGCTTCAGCATTGCAATGGGCGTGCGTCATGGTGAACAAAAATTCCGCGACCAGATCAATATGCTGATCGATAGCAGTCGACCGGAAATCGATGCGATTCTTCAGGAATACAGCGTACCGGTTGTGACGCCGGCACCGTCGTCAAGCAACGCCGCTGCTTCCTGACGTGCAACCATCACTCTGCGCGCAACACACGCAGAGCAAGGAGCATAACGCCGATGATGCATCTGAAACTGAAAGCTCGCGGCGGCGCGATGCTGCTTGTCCTGGCGGCTGCGAGCGCTGAAACGAGTATCCCGACCGCCGCGGCACAAGAGGTCACTATTGCAGAACGCACACTATTCCTGGATAAGCACTTCAGTGCTACCGGGAAGCAGAAACTCACCTATCTATTCCTTCAGGAAGCAAGTGACGTCTTGGCATTCAATGACACGGCTACCGTAGAGGTGCACGAACTTGGCCCGGACGGAACGGCATCGGTCACTACCCAATTCCTGTCGGGTGAACATGCCGTTCCAATTCCACCTCTGAAGCGCGCTACGGGCAACCCCATCATCCTCGGCTTTCTGGAAAGCGATATCGCAAAGATGAAGCGTTTGACAGGGGGTTCGGTCAATTATTTTCGCAAGCACATCCGGATGGCGCTCGCGGCAACGGATGTGCATATCCGGAAAACCCAGATTGATTACAACAACAGCACTGTCCCTGCGCAGGAAATCACCATAGTTCCCTATTCGGGAGAATCCCAAAACAAGCGTTTGGGCCGATACACCGGGAAAACATATGTTTTCGTCACAAGTGCCGAGATACCGGGCGTGGTGTACTGCATTTATACGAAGATAAGAAAAACACCGGACCAGACTGTCGACTCCAGCATGATAATTGCCGGTGGCGATCCGAAGCAATGTAACTAAGAACATCAAGCAATCGTTTTATGGCAACTGTCGCATCGGAGCGCAACCCGGGACTGCATCGTGAAAATCTTCATTTTGAGCATACCCGCGCAGTGGGGCCCTGCGTCGCTACGCCCGGCGTAGCGGCTTCGGTCGGTAATGGCGCTTCGTCCTCGTCAGGGTTTCGTGGCGATATCATGCTGCGTTCCCTGTTGGCCGACATCACAAGCATTGACGCCGTCGACGTGCTGACGCTGCAGGATTCGGCTTCACGAACACTGCGGCTTTCAAGTCGCAGCTCCCTTCAAAGCGTGCAGTCCGAAGAAATCATCGACGCCATAGACCACTGCATTGACCAGGCCGATGCGGTTTGGCCGCTTGCACCCGAATCGAATGGGCTGCTGGAAGCCATTTCAGAAAGAACAATCCAGCGCAACAAGATACTGCTTGGCAGCACCGGAGGCGCAGTACGGGCGACCACTAGTAAATACAGTACCGCATTGGCACTACACGCCAACGATGTTCCAGTGGTTCCCACTTATAGGGCCCAGATGCCCCTTCCGCCAGATTCACAGGGATGGGTAGTCAAGCCTGACGACGGGGCGGGATGTTCGGACACCCACATTTTTTTGCATTCGAAGGCGGCTGTCGAGTGGGTCGCCGCGCGCGAACATGGCGACTATGTATTGCAGCCCTATATAACCGGACGCCCCTGTAGTCTATCGCTACTGTGCCGAGACGGCGAAGTGTTGCTCATGGCATGCAACGATCAGCGCGTGGCTGTATCCGACAACCAATTTCACTACATGGGCAGCATCGTAAACAGCTTTGACGATGCCGATGGAAAACTCAAGAGCCTGGCTCTTCGCGTCCTGGCTACGATTCCAGGATTGTGGGGCTACGTCGGCATAGATTTCATCGTGACCGAGCAGGGTCCGGTGGTGCTTGAAGTCAATCCACGCATGACTGTTTCACATGTCGGCCTGCATGCCTCGCTCGGGGTTAATCCCATCCAGATAATGCTCGATAGCATAAACGACAATAAACGCAGCATTCCGATCCGTAGCAGAAACCGTCAGATCAGTGTGGACATCGGTGCCCGGCAAAGCAACCGCCATGTCGTTGAATAGCTTGAAAAATTGACGAAACGCCATCGGTCTTCAACCTGTAACACAGATAGCACTGCAAGCTGTGGCTTTCGACAGCGAAATCGTATACCGTATTGCTTTCAAGCTCATCATCCATACCGGGGCGGCAATTTATAGAACTCCGGATGGTTCGATCAAAGAGTAAGGAGACAAAAATGGTAAGCGTGCACAGTCATGGCGCCCGCGTACGCGAAGTGGTAGAGTCGTCGCCCGCCCCCTATTCGCGCGTACCGCCTCATATCACCGAGTCCTGGATTCGGTGTATCAGCGAGTACCAGCTCGATCCCACGATACCTCGCGAACTCTACGTGGTCGAGAGCCATGAACTGCTGGAGCGACAAGAGCAGGTTGCGCCTGTCATGCGGGCGGCCAAAAGCGAAATGACTGTCTTGTTCCAGCAAATCGCCAAATCCGACTACGCCATCATGCTGACGGATACCGAAGGAGTCCTGTTGAACTTCTTTGGCGACCCGGGCTTTACGCATGCGGCATCGAAGTCGGGTCTTATGCCGGGCGCCGTCTGGTCCGAGCGGTTCCAGGGTACCAACGGCATGGGCACATGCCTGGCAGAACAACGTCCGATGATGATCCACCAGGATGATCATTTCCTGTTTCGCAACACCGGACTCACCTGTGCGGCCGCACCCATTTTCGACTGGCGCGGCCAGATTCTGGCTGTACTCGATGCTTCCGGGGAAACCCACAGGGTTCCAGGCCACGTACTGGATCTCGTCAACATGACGGTCCAGGAGATCGAAAACAAGATATTCGTCAACGAATTCTCTAGCCATCCACTGTTTATGTTTCATAGTCGTCCAGAGTTTGTGGGCACCTTGAACAGAGGCATTATTGCGCTAGACTCCGACAGCTGTGTGCTTGCCGCCAGTCGTAATTCGCTGGCACAACTCGGCGTCACCTCGAACGAAATCATCGGCCAGCCCCTGGACGCGCTCTTCAACGTATCGTTCAAGTCGCTATTGCGCGAGAGCCAAAAGCATGGGCCTGCCCCGTTCATCGTGTTCGATGCCCGCCATGGTCGCCGTTTCTTCGCAACCGCTACGTCTGGACAAGCCAATAGCAAGTCCTCGTTGCAGGTCTTCGCCACTCAAGTATCCGCACCCGCACTCAGCAACGTACCGGCATCCGGCACGCTGGCACCGCTCAACGAACTTCAACGAGGCCTTGACGCGCGGATGGAACACAACATCCAGACTGCCATGCGCGTATTTGATCGAGATGTCGCCATTTTGCTCTGCGGTGAAACGGGAACCGGCAAAGAGCTGTTCGCGAAGGCCATACATCTGTCCAGCAATCGGGCCGATCAGCCTTACGTAGCGATCAATTGCGCCTCCATTCCTGAACAACTGATTGAAAGCGAGTTATTCGGTTACAAGCCCGGCGCCTTTACCGGTGCCAACAAAGAAGGACAGACAGGCAAAATCTTCCAGGCCAATGGTGGCACATTATTTCTCGACGAGATCGGCGATATGCCGCTGGCACTTCAAACGCGTCTATTGCGCGTACTCGAAGAACGAGAGATCGCCCCATTGGGCGGAAAGGCGCCGACCAAGCTGGATATACGCCTTATCAGCGCGACACACTGCGATTTGCCCGAAAAGATCGCGAATAATCTGTTTCGTGAAGACCTGTATTATCGTATTCAGGGCGTCACACTCACGCTTCCTCCCTTGCGCGAACGGACAGACCGCAAAGAGCTGATCCAGTTCGTGCTTGAGCAGGAATCAACCGACGATGCCGTCGTCACCATAAGTGCTCCGTTGATGGAGATACTGGAACGCCATCAGTGGCCAGGCAATATCCGGCAACTGCGCAACGTTTTGCGCGTCATGACGGCATTGCGCGACGGAAATGTACTGACACCGGAGTGTCTACCCGCTGATTTCCTTACTGGGCCCAAGTCGGATCCGGCTGCTTCTGCGCCAATAACAACCAGTTTGCTCAATCCATTGGAACTGGCCGAGCGTGAAGCGTTGATTCAGGAACTACGAATTTCACACTGGAACCTGAGCAAACTGGCGCGTCAACTAAAAGTAAGTCGCAACACGCTTTATAGAAAGCTTGAGCGCCTGGATATCAACGTTACCTCACGCGAAGCCTGTTAGGCGCCAGTTAAGCGAAAGGCCCGCAGCATATGCTGTGGGCCTTTCGCTTAACCGGCCTGGGCAATTCCCAAGCCATGTAGTTGTCGCAAGCCTGCGATTACTTGATTACCACCCCCCACGGACGTACACCGACGGTAATGTCCTGCAGCTTGACGTTTTTCTCGGTATCGATCACCGACACACTGTCGGATCGGCCATTTGCCACGTACAATTTCTTGCCGTCCGGAGTAATCGCCATGTTCCACGGGCGCTGTCCGACCGGCACTGTCGCGATGATCTTGTTGCTTGCCGTATCAAGCACCGACACCGTCCCGTCGCCGCCGTTGGATATATAGACGCGTTTGCCATCAGGATGCACCGTAACACCATTGGCTCGTGTTCCACCTTTCAGGTGGGTAAGCACTTTATGGGTGGCCATATCGATGACGTAGATTTCACTGCTGTTTTCCGCCGCCACATAGGCACGGCTGCCATCGGGTAAAAAGCCAATGCCTCGGGGGCGATCGCCGATTTTCAACTGCGCGACTTGCTTGCGTGTCGTGAAATCGATGATATCCAGGGCGCCTCCGTCCTCGGCGCTTACAAGCATCGTTTTACCGTCGGGACTGAAGACCGCATGCTCTGGATTTTCTCCCTGGACCTTGATATTGGAGACCAACTTGTTGCTTTGGGTATCGATAATCGCCACCTCGTCATTCTCTTCGACTGCAGCGGCAATCCAACGGCCGTCGGGTGACGCATAGACGCCCTCTGGGGATTTGCCCAAGTCTACAGCCGGCCCCAATTTACGAGTTTTCAGGTCGATCAATTGCACACTATTGTTAGGCTGGTCGCTGACATAAAGCCAGTCACCGCTGAAGGCCAGCCCGCGCGGCTTCTTCCCCGCTGGCATATCGCCGACCACCTTATCGGTGGCAGTATCGATAATCGAGATAGTGCCCGACCCCTCGTTGGGAACATAGGCAAACGGCTCGGCGAGCGCCAACGCTGAAAACGACATTAATCCTATTGCGGCAAGATGCTGGAAGTGCGGACGTCTCATCAGTTTGTCTCCAATCTATTTTTAGAAATGCGCTATTACCGTTCCGGAAAACAACGCGGCAACATTCGCGAAAAAACTCGATCGCGATCAATAAACAGGTGCTTAAGCCCCGCAAGCACATGCAAAATAATCAGTACCAGCAACAACCAGGAAGCGACTTTGTGGGTCTGATTGAAGACTGCATAAATGAACTTGTCTTCGAAGCCCCAGGGAGGAAACGTGATCACATTGAAGAACTTGACGCCCCACTTGCTGAAGTTCGACGCGATATAACCCGACAAGGGCATGACGATCATGAGGACATAGAGCAGGATATGTGTCGCCGAAGCGATACGCTGCTGGAAACGTGGAATGGTGTCCGGCAGCGGAGGAGGCTTATGTGCAAGCCGCCAACCCAGGCGCACCAGGATCAATAGTCCGATTAGAATGCCGGTGCTTTTGTGCAGATTAACGAAATAGCTGCGCTCGGGTACGCCGCGCGGGATTTCCTGAAGATACCATCCGAATGCGAACTGACTGAGCAATAAAATGGCAATAGACCAATGCAGCCATATTGCCGTACGCGTGTACTGTTGAACCATCACACCGTCCCCCTTCTGTTGCCTGAATATTTTTATTTTGTGCCGTATTACTGCGCATGCTCGTGGTCTTTGACAGCCAGCCGTAAAGCGTCGCGTATCATCGGGTCCGCAGTAGTATGGGTGCCCCTCGCAACCCATCTGACATCAGCCTGCGGCAAGGATTCCATCAGGCGAACCACGTTCCTGGGTGGACAAATCCAGTCATGAGTGCCATGCACAAAGACCGGGACGACTGCAATGCGTTGCAACGCAAGGTAAAAGTCCCTCTCGGTAACAAAGCAAGCCCGCGAAAGGTAATGAGCCTGCACGCGATATTTCTCCAGCTGTCCCGCTTGCAGCGGCCCATCCGGGCTTGATTGCCTGCCCAGCATGGCTGCCATGACGGCGTCCTCGTAGCGTCCCCAACGCATTGCGGTATCAGACGCTATGGCTGGCGTACCCCGAAGCAGACGATCAGACAATGTTGGAAGAACCGCCACGCTCTCACTAGAAATCATGTCCGCCGTCAAATGCCTCCATGCAACGGGCACCAATGCCTTCAAGTCCTGAAAGAACCAGTTCAGCTGTTCGTCCCTCGGCAAAAATACGCCACGCAAGACCATGCCATGCACTGAAGCAGGATGCGTGCCAGCATAGAGAAGTCCCAGCAGCGCACCCCATGATCCCCCGACCACGAGCCATGTGGAAATACCCAGATGCCGCCGCAATCGTTCGATATCCTGGATAAGGTCCTGCGTGGTATTGCATGCAAGGCGACCTTTTGGAATGCTGCGCCCACAACCGCGTTGATCAAACAGGACCACCCTATGCCTGGCCAAGTCGAACCATTCCAACATTGCGTTATTGCAGGAGCTTCCTGGCCCCCCATGCAAGACCACGGCAGCCGGAGCGCCAGGGGTTCCGAACTCGGCGTAATAAAGCCTATGACCACTCCCGACATCAAGCATGCCTTGCGAAAACGGAATAGCCATGGACGTCCCTCTCCTTATTTTATTCAGACTTGTGTCAGGTTTGGTACATGTGCTCCATTTGTGCAACAAGCTGCTACGGCGACTAACTTTCACCATCCTGCAGCTAAAAGCGCATTTTTTACGATAACCCTTTTTGGGTGTCAACGTTGCTTGACAAAGGGGTACCGCGTGATATTATCAAATTGACTGCAACGATTACGGCGCAAAGCAATGGTTGGTGCAGTTTTCGATCTTTAGAAAAGTCACATGTAGTTTCGCCAGGAGATGCCATGAAATGGAGTAAACCCGAGTTTTCCGACCTGCGCTTTGGCTTTGAAATCACCATGTACATTGCCAATCGTTGATACGATCTTAATATCGCGAACAGCGCGGCGCTAGTAAAACCAGCGCCGCGCTTTTTTGTCGGAAGCTTTATGAAAGTTATTGTTCTGGGCTCTGCGGCTGGCGGCGGATTCCCCCAATGGAATTGCAATTGCCCCAACTGTGATGGCATTCGCAAAGGAACCATTCAGGCCAAAGCCCGCACACAATCATCCATTGCCGTCTCCGACAACGGTACGGATTGGATACTGATCAACGCATCGCCCGATATTCTCACCCAGATCCGCAACACTCCCGCGCTGCAACCCGCCCGGAACATACGCGATACCGGAATCGTCGCCGTAATGCTCATGGATGCGCAAATCGACCACGTCACCGGCTTGCTCATGCTGCGCGAAGGAAAGCCCATACCTTTATACTGCACCGAGTCCGTGTGGAAAGATCTGTCTACCGGGCTGCCCCTGGCCAACGTGCTGTCGCACTACTGCGGTGTCAACAGGCAAGACCTGTTGACCGACACCGATCAGGCGCAGGCTATCCATGTACCCGGGGTCTCCAATATCCGCTTTACGGCCTTACCGCTCAAAAGCAAGGCACCGCCCTATTCACCGCGGCGAAATGCGCCCGAGCCTGGCGATAACGTAGGGCTGCTCATCGAAAATACCGTGACTGGCAAGAAGCTTTTCTACGCACCCGGCTTGGGCGACATCGAACCCCATATCATGAACGCGATGCGTGAGGCCGACTGCGTGCTGGTGGATGGCACACTTTGGACCGGCGATGAAATGATACGCCTGGGCCTTTCGAAGAAAACATCCGCCGACATGGGGCACCTGCCGCAATCCGGTCCCGGAGGCATGATAGAAATACTCGATGCGCTGGGATCCCGGCGCAAGATTCTTATTCATATCAATAACAGCAACCCGATACTCAACGAAAACTCAGACCAGGCGGCCATATTGAAACGCCATGAGATCGAGATTGCATTCGACGGCATGGAGATAAACCTTTGAACGCCCCCACACCCTTGCATACCGCATCCAGTCCCGCCTGGGACCGTATCGAATTTGAAGCACAACTACGTGCGAAAGGCGCGGGCTACCACATCAATCATCCGTTCAACGTCAAGATGAACAATGGCGAACTGAGGCCCGATCAAATTCGCACCTGGGTGGCTAACCGCTTCTATTATCAAATCAGCATTCCTCGTAAAGATGCGGCCATCATTGCCAATTGTCCAGACCGTGAAACCCGTCGAAAATGGGTCGAGCGCATATTGGACCATGACGGCCACAATGGCAATGCCGGCGGTATCGAAGCATGGGCGCGCCTTGGCGAGGCGGTGGGAATTGCTCCCGCCGACCTATGGTCACTGAAGCACCTGGCGCCGGGTGTGCGCTTTGCCGTCGACGCCTATGTCAATTTCGCCCGCCAGTCGTCTTGGCAGGAAGCCATCTGCTCATCGCTTACAGAAATGTTCGCGCCGAAAATCCACAAAGACCGCCTGGCCAACTGGCCACAGCACTACCCCTGGATAAATGCCGACGGCTTGCAGTATTTCCGCAGTCGTATTTCGCTGGCGGAAAGAGATGTCGAGCACGGCTTGCAAGTGACGCTGGATCATTTCACCAGTCGTGCACAGCAAGATCGCGCACTTGAAATCCTGCAATTCAAGCTCGATGTATTATGGTCCATGATGGACGCCATCGAGAAAGCCAACCCCTGAGCAGGCTAGAAATCATGAGCGAACTTCCTGAAAATCCCAAATTGTCCAAACTGTTCCGGCTCCAGTGGGAAGAAGCGCAAGACAATTATGTACTGCTGTATCCGGAAGGAATGGTCAAGCTTAATACCAGCGCTGCCGAAATCCTGAAGCGTTGCGACGGGCAGCGTGACATCGCTGCCATCGTTAATGATCTCGAGACCACTTTTTCCGCCACTGGCCTGCAGGCCGATGTTGAAGAGTTCATGCGAACCGCCCAAGAGCGTGGGTGGATACGCTGAGGGGTACTCCATGAACGCCAATTGTGTCCCCCGCCCCGTTACACCGCCACTTTGGCTGTTGGCCGAACTGACCTATAAATGCCCTTTGCACTGCGTGTTCTGCTATAACCCACTGAACTATGCGCAAGACTCCCGTGAGCTCACAACAGCGCAATGGGTTGACGTGATGCAGCAGGCACGCAAGCTTGGTGCGGCACAGCTGGGCTTTTCCGGCGGCGAACCCTTGCAACGCAGCGACCTCGAAGAACTCGTCGAAGAAGGAAGCCGGCTGGGCTATTACACCAACCTGATCACCTCGGGCATCGGCCTTACCGAACCACGCATCGCACGCATGAAAGAGGCAGGGCTGGATCACATCCAGCTATCGTTCCAGGACTCCACCAAAGAGATGAACGATTTCCTGTCCAGCACCAAGACCTTCGACTTGAAAATGCGCGTGGCCAACCTGATCAAGCAGTACGACTATCCCATGGTCCTGAATGTCGTGCTGCATCGCCATAACCTTGACCATGTTGGTCGCATCATCCAGATGGCCGACGACCTGGGCGTAGAGTACCTGGAACTGGCCAACACCCAGTATTATGGCTGGGGCCTGGTCAACCGCGCCCAGCTCCTGCCCGATCGCGAGCAGCTGGTACGAGCGGAAGCCGTCGTGAACGAATACCGCGAAAAATTCGGGCACAAGATGCGTATTTTCTTCGTGGTGCCCGACTATTTCGAAACACGGCCCAAGGCATGCATGAACGGATGGGCCTCCGTCTTCCTGGGGGTTGCGCCCGACGGTTCGGCCCTGCCGTGCCATGCGGCCAAGACCTTGCCCGGCATCGAGTTCCCCAACGTTACGGAACATAGCCTGCACCATATCTGGTACGACAGCGAGGCGTTCAACAAGTATCGTGGCGACGCCTGGATGAAAGAGCCCTGTAGGTCATGCCCCGACAAAGACAAGGATTTCGGCGGTTGCCGCTGCCAGGCCCTGGCATTAACCGGTGACGCCAGCAATGCAGACCCGGTCTGCGATAAATCGGCCTTCCACCAAACCTTGCAGGATATCGTAGCGGATGCTCAAAGCAACACGATAGCCCCAACGGAAAAACCTATTGTCTTTCGCACCGATGCGAACTCACGAGCCTTGGGTGGGCTCGCCGCAAAAGCTGATTAGGTCGGCCGCGACGCTTGAAGGCTTCGTCCCGCTGCAACGGCTCAATCGGAATCTGCCGGTATCCAGGGATTTAGAAGCTGGGCGCCTGTAGCCTCAAAGTCAGCTATATTTCTTGTGACTACCGTCATTCCATGAACAAGAGCTGTCGCCGCTATGAGCGCGTCTCGCTCGGCGCGCGGGTCTGGCACATGCAGACGGGCACACCGCAATGCCACTGCGGTATCGACCGGCAATGAACGCTCGGCAAATTCTGGCAGGACGTGCACGTCAAACCAAGTCCGCAGCCTTGCACCTTGAACGGGGTCGTGCCGCTCGATCCGCAGGATTCCCACCTCAAGTTCCATGACGGTCACGGCGGAAATATAGAGACTCGCCGCATCCACACCGGAAAGCCACGCGATAACGTTAAGGTCGGCTTTCCGGTCTCCAGCTTTGCGCAGCTCGGACAGTACGTTGGTATCGAGAAGGAACATCACGACAAGTCAGCTGGTCGGCTCTGGATGTCGGCACGAGGCGGGTCGAACTCAATATTGGCTAGCCCCGGCATGGAAAGCGCTTCAACGATGTTGCGGCGCTTTCCGGTTAGGCGCTTGTACTCGGTGATGCTTAGCAATACGTGGGCGGGCTTGCCGCGATCGGTAATGAATACGGGGCCTTGTAAAGCGGCTTTCTTGGCTCGACCAAGGTCTTGGTTAAGTTCCCGGCTGGATAGGGTTGTGACTGTCATGGAAGCCTCCATTCGCACGCTCTATAATGTTGCAACGTTACTACATCGTCCAAAATAACTCAAGCCATACCTCACTTCGTCTTTGATGCGCCCAAGCTGACTGAAAGGTTCAGATGCCGGCGGGCAGGAGCGCCTAAACTCTTAACACCCAGTTATTGCCTGATGGACGTTCACGAGAGCGTTGCCATTGCCATCGATGTCGCCGGCGACAGTGGCGTGAATCAATCAATCCTCGCCACGAAAGCAGCGGGACCATCATACACATCGACCTCTTCTGACCGGCCAGACGACAAAAAGCCCATGGTTCTTTAGGAACCATGGGCTTAAGGTATGTTTTGGACTGCTTTGAAAAATTCTTGGTGCCGACGGCGAGACTCGAACTCGCACAGCTTTCGCCACTACCCCCTCAAGATAGCGTGTCTACCAATTCCACCACGTCGGCCAGTAAAGAGCGGTATTCTAGCACGAATTTTGATCCGCTTTTCCGGATCTTCGCAGTGAGCGAAGATCCCCATGAAAATTAATTGTTCTTGCTCGCGTCAGCCGGCGCCGCAGGCTCTTGAGCGGCAGGCGCTGCTTCGGTAGCAGGTGCAGGCTCTGCCGAAGGAGTTGCTTCTGGAGCAGGAGCCGGTGCTGTCGAAGGAGCGGCCTCTGTAGCAGGAGCAGGAGCAGGAGCAGGCTCGGGCGCAGTGGCTGGCGCAGACGGCACGGCTGGTGCTACGGGCACTGTCGCACCCGGTGCGGCAGGAACCGGCGATTGGAATCCTTGCATCACGCCGGTGTCGAGTGGCGACGTACCGCTGGGGTTATGGGCCAGGTATGCCAGGCCGCCCGTCGATGCGAAAAAGATGATTGCAGCCCATTTAGTGGCGCGTGACAGGAAATTCGCGGCGCCCGTGGCGCCAAACAAACTACCTGCGGATCCGCCACCGAAGGACGAACCCATGTCAGCGCCTTTGCCCTGCTGCAGCAAGACCAGCAAAATAATGCTCAACGAAGATACGACCTGGATCGCCAGAAGAACAGGTGACAACCATTGCATGAAAAAAACTCCGAGGCCTATGAGGCCGCTATACGTAAAAATTCTTCTGCCACCAGCGACGCGCCACCTACGAGGGCGCCGTCGATATCAGACATGGCAAACAAACTGCTGGCGTTAGACGCTTTGACGCTACCACCATACAAAATTCGGACCTGCGGAACATTCAGGCCGGACAACTGCGCGCGGATGAAGGCGTGCACATCCTGAGCTTGCTGCGGCGTCGCCGTAAGGCCCGTACCGATGGCCCAAACGGGCTCGTAGGCAATGACCAGCTTGGCCAGCGATTCGGCGCCAAGCGCCAGCACGGGTTGCAGCTGCCGTTGAATCACTTCATGAGTGAGTCCGGCCTCTTGTTCGGCCTGCGTTTCGCCTACGCACACGACCGGGCTTATACCGGCGCTTAGCGCCGCTGCCGCCTTGTCGGCCACCAATTGATCAGTCTCGCCATGGAGCGAACGACGCTCGGAGTGCCCGACCAGCGCCCATTGGCAGCCGAAATCGTTGAGCATGTCTGCGGAGACTTCGCCGGTAAAGGCGCCTTGCTGGTGCTTGCTGATATCTTGCGAGCCCCAACTTATGCCGGTACCGTGCAGGCAGGCGCTTACCTGCCCTAAATAGGGAAAGGGAGCGCACACCGCCATGTCGCAGTTATGAACGACGGACACCCCCGCGCACAAGCCCGTAAGGAGCGTAGCGTTGGTAGACCGGGCGCCGTGCATTTTCCAGTTGCCTATTACAAGGCGCTTACGAATCAGAGCAGTATTCATTAAGCCCAGGAAGAAAAAATTGGATAACCCGGCATTGTAGCCTGTAAGCCGGAAATCCGCACGCGGCGATTGCTCCTACCGTTCTACACGGTGAGAATGATCTTTCCGATTTGTTCGCCGGCCTCCATCATGGCGTGCGCATCACATGCCTGGGCCAATGGGAAAGTCGTATGCACAATGGGACGAATTTTGCCGGCCTCGAGCAAGGGCCAGACATGTTGCTTGAGCGCCTGGGTAATTTCAGCCTTGAATGCCACCGGCCTTGGCCGCAGCGTGGAACCGGTAATAGTCAGGCGACGGCGTAGTACGTGGTTGCAATCTATCGTCGCCTTGGCGCCGCCCAACAAAGCAATAATCACGATACGTCCGTCATCCGCAAGACAACTTATATTGCGGTTGATGTACTCACCGGCCACCATATCGAGCACGACGTCCACGCCTTTCCCGCCAGTGACCTTCTTGACCTCTTCCACATAGTCCTGAGTGCGGTAATTGATACCCAATGTAGCGCCGAGATCTTCGACAGCGCGGACACGTTCATCGCTGCCCACCGTCGCGTACACCTCATGCCCCATAGCCCTGGCAAGCTGAATCGCCGTTGTGCCTATACCGCTGGCACCCCCGTGTACAAGCAAGGACTCCCCGGCCGATAGCCGACCGCGATCAAAGACATTGCTCCAGACGGTATAGTAGGTCTCCGGCAAACCAGCCGCCTCGACATCCGAGAGGCCGTTCGGCACAGGCAGGCATTGCTGAGCCGGTGCAACGCAGTATTCCGCATAGCCACCGCCCGCGACCAAGGCGCATACCTTATCGCCGATGGCCAGCCCTCCCGCAGCGGCGTCCCCGCTCACGATTTCCCCCACCACCTCAAGGCCTGGCAAGTCGGAGACTCCGGGTGGCGCCGCGTAATTCCCCTTGCGCTGAAAAACATCGGGACGGTTGATACCGGCGGCCGAGACCTTGATAAGCACTTCGCCCGCTTTCGGTTCGGGTACGGGACGATCGACCAGCACCAGAACTTCAGGACCGCCTGGCTGCGAGATTTCAACTGCCTTCATACTAGCTCCTTGGACACTAAGCAAAATCGCATTATCGCCTGCCTATCCGACTTTAGGGTCGGGATTGCCGGTATTGGAGCCGCCTTCCTGGATCAGAATGCGGCATACAGAAGCGGCCTTGCGAAATTCGGCGGCGGCAACATATTCGGGATCGTGCAGCCAAGCCTCTGCCTTTTGTCGATCAGGGAATTCGAGCAGCACCATGCGTTCGTTAAAGATCTCGCCTTCATGCGTATCTACTTTATCGCCACGCGTGAGAAACCTGCCGCCATGTTTCGCGACGAGCGGAGGAGTAAGTTCGGTATACCGCAGGTATGTTTGCGGATCGTGGATGGTCATTGTTGCTATAACGTATGCAGCCATACTTGCCCCTTTTATTCATGATTACTTATTGAAAAATAGGCAGCCCGGAACATTGACGCTATCGCAAACAGAATACCTGCGGCTGCCACGGCCATTACATCAGATTAACGGAATAAGCGAATCAAAGCACCCGTCGAGATAAGGTACAATTCAGCGCAACGGAAGGTTGGCAGAGTGGTCGAATGCACCGGTCTTGAAAACCGGCAGGGGCGCGAGTTCCTCCAGGGTTCGAATCCCTGACCTTCCGCCACTTCGCGCGTATTGCTATTTTCATACGCAACGAAGCGAGCATGATAATCACTACATGCTCTGTTCGAGTTCTTGCACCCATGGCGGAATTGGTAGACGCAAGAGACTTAAAATCTCTCGACCACTGGTCGTGCCGGTTCGATTCCGGCTGGGTGCACCAAGAACTCCGGGCTTTTGGCATTTTTTATGCCGGACCGCTCAATTCCAGACTACGTCTACATTCGACAGAAGATTGCCTGTATTTCAATGCGACGTCGATATCCACTGTGCGATTCCGGAGCTCTTGACACGTCGATGGCTGCCACGAGCCCAATCCCTCCCCTGAATCAGAAATAACCGAGATGAGGGCGCCTTCCGTCTGGACCGCGGTCAAATAGTCGAACTCGGCAACCACATAGGCGATGGTCATCGTCGGAACCGCCCAAAGAAAAGCCCCCGACACCTTTACAGCAGGTATTGGGGGCTATTCACACAGCGGTTCTTCTTTGCGTTACCGCCAGGCGCACCGTTACTATTCGGCTTCGGGGGCTGCCGTAGGCGCGGCAACAGGAGCCTGTTGCGGGCCGCCTTGAGCTTCGATACCGCCGATCGCCTTCATCGACAAACGCAGACGACCCTTGTCGTCGGCTTCGATGACCTTGATGCGTACCATCTGACCGACCTTCAAGACGTCATTGATATTGGCGATGCGATAGTTGGCGATCTCGGAAATATGCAGCAAGCCGTCGCGACCGGGTAGAACTTGGACAATTGCACCGAAGTCCAGCAAGCGTAGCACTGGGCCTTCGTATTCCTGACCCACTTCGACATCAGCGGTCAATTCCTTGATGCGGCGCTCGGCTTCACGGGCTTTGTCCAGATCGGCGCTGGAAATGGTGATCGTGCCATCGTCGCCGATGTCGATCTGGGTACCGGTTTCTTCGGTCAGGGCACGGATAGTGGCTCCGCCCTTGCCGATCACGTCGCGAATCTTTTCAGGATTGATCTTCACGCTAAGCATGCGCGGTGCGAATTCCGAAAGTTCCGTGCGTGAACCGTCGATCGCAGCGGTCATTTCGCCAAGAATATGCAAGCGCCCTTCCTTGGCCTGCGCCAATGCGACCTGCATGATTTCCTTGGTGATGCCCTGGATCTTGATATCCATTTGCAAGGCGGTAATGCCCTGCACGGTACCGGCCACCTTGAAATCCATGTCGCCCAGGTGATCTTCATCGCCAAGAATGTCGGTCAGCACAGCGAACTTCCCGCCATCCTTGATCAGGCCCATGGCGACGCCGGCGACGTGATCCTTGACAGGCACGCCTGCATCCATCATGGCAAGAGAACCGCCACATACCGATGCCATGGACGAAGAGCCGTTGGACTCGGTGATTTCAGACACGACGCGTATTGTGTACTGGAAGTCTTGCGGCTCTGGCAACGACGACACCAGCGAACGCTTGGCCAGACGGCCATGACCGATTTCGCGGCGCTTGGGCGAACCGAAACGACCTGTCTCACCCGTGGCGAACGGAGGAAAGTTGTAATGCAACATGAAGCGATCACGGGACTCGCCCATGATCGAATCGATGATTTGTTCGTCTTGACGAGTACCCAGCGTGGCGACGACCAATGCCTGCGTTTCACCACGAGTGAACAGAGCGCTGCCGTGCGCGCGGGGCAATACGCCAAGACGGATGCTGATAGGACGCACGGTGCGTGTATCGCGGCCATCGATGCGGGGCTCGCCATTCAACACCTGGCTGCGGACAATGGTGGATTCGAGATCGAACAGCATGTTCTCGACAGTAACGTTGTCGGGAGCGGGTTCGCCCTTGGCAGCAGCGTGTTCCTGGAGCTTGGCCTTGACGTTGGCATAGACGGTACGCAATTGAGCCGTACGCGCCTGCTTTTCACGAACTTGATAGGCAGCATGCAGGTCTTCTTGGGCTGCGGCGGTAACGGCCGTAACCAACGCTTCGTTTTTCGCGGCGGGCTGCCAGTCCCATTCAGGTTTACCGGCTTCGGCAACGAGGTCATGGATGGCGTTGATGCAGGCCTGCATCTGTTCGTGCCCGAACACCACGCCGCCCAGCATCACTTCTTCAGACAATTGCTTGGCTTCGGACTCGACCATTAGCACCGCAGCTTCCGTACCGGCCACGACCAGATCCATGGAGGAATCTTTAAGCTGGCTGGTGGTGGGATTGAGCACGTACTGTCCGTCGATATAACCAACGCGGGCGGCACCGATAGGACCGTCGAAGGGAATGCCGGATATGGCCAGCGCGGCGGATGCGCCGATCATGGCTGCCATATCGGGATCGACTTCGGGATTGACCGATACGGTATGAATGATTACCTGTACTTCGTTGTAGAAGCCTTCAGGAAACAGGGGGCGCAGTGGGCGGTCGATCAGGCGGGAAGTAAGGATTTCCTTTTCGGAAGGACGACCTTCGCGCTTGAAGAATCCACCTGGAATACGGCCTGCGGCGTATGTTTTCTCAACATAGTCCACTGTCAGCGGAAAAAAATCCTGGCCGGGCTTGGCGGTCTTGGAAGCAACAACGGTGGCCAGGACCACGGTGTCGTCAATCGAAACCAGTACGGAGCCGGAGGCCTGGCGAGCAATCTCGCCAGTTTCCAGAACCACCGTGTGCTGACCGTACTGAAACGATTTGCTCACTTTATTAAACATTGGGGAATATCCTTACAATAGAAAAAACCGTGCACACCACGATTCGTATCGCGATGTGCACGGTTGCATCATGGGGAGCCAGCCCCGAGTATCACTTACGCAGACCGAGCTTTTCGATAAGCGAACGATACGAATCGGGATTGCGGCCCTTGAGGTAATCTAGCAATTTCCGGCGACGGCTGACCATGCGCAGCAGACCACGACGCGAGTGGTGGTCTTTCATGTGTGCCTTGAAGTGGCCTGTGAGTTCATTGATGCGCGCGGTAAGTAGCGCGACCTGGACTTCGGGGGAACCGGTATCGCCTTGAGCACGTTGATATTGTGTGACGATGTCGGATTTTTTTATGTCAGCAACAGACATTATTTAGCCTCTTAAACGAGCGACAGAGCCGAGGTGCTCTGACGTGCAATGATTAAAAAAATAACAGTATTGCCCGGGACGCATTTGTAGTACTTATGTACCTGCCAACCCGGGAAGCAAGCATTATAGCGGATTGGCCGGGAATGCGTGGCAGAGCAGCCTCGGCATTCTCATAACGCCTTATCGATTGGGCGCGTATGGTCGTAAAATAGCGCCAATGACCCACAGCGGAGCTCCATTATGAACGCCATTAAATGTATGCGACTTGGCAAGACGGCTGCTTGCGCGTTGACGGCAGTGCTACTGGCGGCGTGCACCAGCATGGCGGACCTGCCCGCCGGCACGCCCTTGCACCAAATAACATCGGAATACGGCGAGCCCGATTTTTCTTGTCTCATCCCGAACGGCGGCGAGCGCCTGATCTGGACCATGCAGCCTATGGGGCAATATGCTTGGGGTACGAACGTCGATGCCGCCGGAAATACCGATCAAGTCCAGCAGCTATTGAAGGACGAGCGTTTCCGCGTTCTGGCCTCAGGATCCTGGTCGCCGGAGCAGGTCCGTTGCGAATTCGGCCCACCCGCTCAGATTGACAGCGTGGGCCTGCCCTCCTCCACGTCCATTGTCTGGAGCTACCGCTACCGACAGGCGGGTGCATGGAATTCGTTAATGTACGTCTATTTTGGCAGCGACGGATCCAGGGTCACCCGCTTTCACCCTGGCCCCGACCCCATGTACGAACGCAACTTCTGGTTCGACTGACGACGAAACGTTCAAGCCGCCCACTTATGGGCTAGAAGTGGCCGGGCCTGGCCGGTGGCTTGGGTGCACCATCGGCTTGGTCAGGCTGTTTCACAGACGCGTCTTGCTTCGGATCAAAGGTATGGGTGGCGCTGAAGGCCGATGGCGGCACAGCGACGTCGCGTTCGTCGGTACCCGCATGCCGCATGCGCGTCAGTTCACGGGCTCGCCGCCAGCGCCACGCCATGATTACCCAGCCCGACAAGCCATATACGACAAACAGGCTGAATAATACGACTGGAGGGTCGCTGGACACAAACACGAACACCCCTACCAAGACGAGCAATACCCAGAACGGAACGCTACGGCCCAGCGCAAAGCTCTTGCCGCTGTAAAACGGTGCGTTGGTAACCATCGCGATACCTGCGTAGACGGTAAAGCCAAACGACATCCATGCGATGGTTGCATTTTCCAGCGCCAGCTTGTTATCAACGGCAAGCCACAAGAAGCCCGCTACCAGAGCGGCGGCTGCCGGGCTGGGCAGCCCTTGAAAGAAGCGCTTGTCGACGACCCCGATATTGGTATTGAAGCGGGCCAGGCGCAAAGCGGCGCCCACGACGTAGATAAAAGCGGCGAGCCAGCCCCAGCGCCCGAGGCCTTGCAACGACCATTCATACATGACCAGCGCAGGCGCTATGCCGAAAGATGTCATGTCGGACAGGGAATCGTATTGCTCGCCAAAGGCGGACTGTGTATTGGTCAAACGGGCAACGCGCCCATCCATGCCGTCGAACACCATAGCCAGGAAAATGGCGATAGCAGCCATTTCGAACCGGCCGTTCATGGCCTGGACGACTGCATAGAACCCGGCAAAAAGGTTGGCCGTGGTAAATGCATTGGGCAGCAAATATATGCTGCGGCGGCGACGGGTTTCGTCCGACGATAAATTTGGCATAGGCTTAACCTTGTGTGGCTATGGGGCGATCGGGCAATTCAGCCAGCACCGTGCTGGTGGCTTGCACCTTGTCGCCTATTGTAACGCGAGGGCGCGAACCCAACGGTAAATAGACATCGACCCGTGATCCGAAACGGATGAAACCGTAGCGTTGGCCGGCATAAAGCTGGTCGCCCGGCTTGATATAACAAAGTATGCGCTTGGCGACCAGGCCGGCCACCTGGACAGCGGTCACGACATGACCATGGGGAGTAAGCAATACAGTAGCATTGCGTTCGTTTTCGAGAGAAGCCTTGTCCAGCGAGGCATTGAAAAACTGGCCGGCGAAATAGTTGACGGAAGTGACACTGCCCTTTACCGGGGATCGGTTGGAGTGGACATTGAACACGTTCATGAACACGCTGATCTTGATGGCGTCGCGATCGGCATAAGGATCGCGGATTTCCTCGACGGCCACTATGCGGCCATCGGCCGGCGAAAGCACATTGAATTCGCCCTCCGGTGCGACACGCGCCGGATCTCGAAAAAACTGCAACACAAAAATCGATATGATCCAGAACGGTATCGAGGCAACGCCCGACCAGAAGCTGACGATAATCGACACGAGCACGATACCGGCCAGGAAAGGCCAGCCTTCACGCGCAATAACAGGATGGGGGTAAGGAGGTTTATTCATTGTAAGGTGAAGAATAACCGAAATGCGTCTCCAGGTTCGCCGTATTTCGGTTAGTAGGTGTCAATGTCCGCCCGGCCTGGCAATTTGGATCAAGGCATACTGCACAAAGCCTAAGCAAGTGTCGTGCCGTCGCCTGGTATTGACGGCTCCGTCCAATCGAAAAAAACGCCCTCGCGGGCGTTTTCCTGAGCACAAGAATCGGGATGTGATTAATTCTTGCTTTGATCGACCAACTTGTTTGCAGCGATCCAGGGCATCATGGCGCGCAGTTTGCCGCCAACCTGTTCGATTTCCGATTCAGCATTGATACGGCGACGCGACGTGAGTGTAGGAGCACCCGCGGCGTTTTCCAGGATGAAGTTCTTGGCGTACACACCGTTCTGGATGTCGGCCAGGCACTGACGCATTGCCTTCTTCGTTTCTTCAGTAACGATTTTAGGACCCGTCTCGTATTCGCCGTACTCGGCATTGTTGGAGATCGAGTAATTCATGTTGGCGATGCCGCCTTCGTAGATCAGGTCGACAATGAGCTTGAGCTCGTGCAGGCATTCGAAATAGGCCATTTCAGGCGCGTAGCCGGCTTCGGTCAAGGTCTCGAACCCCGCCTTGATAAGCTCGACCGCACCGCCGCACAAGACGGCTTGCTCGCCGAACAAATCGGTTTCGGTTTCTTCGCGGAAATTCGTTTCAATGATGCCGGCACGGCCGCTGCCGATGGCGCATGCATACGACAAGGCGACATCGCGCGCCGAGCCCGTGGTGTCTTGATGCACGGCGATCAATGCCGGAACCCCGCCACCCTGGCTATAGGTGCCACGCACGGTATGGCCGGGCGCCTTGGGGGCAATCATGATGACGTCGATATCGCTGCGTGGCTGGACCTGGCCGTAATGCACGTTGAAGCCGTGCGCGAATGCCAGCGCTGCGCCTGCCTTGATGTTTTCTGCAACCTGCGACCGATAAACTTCGGCGATGTTTTCATCGGGCAACAAGATCATGACCAGGTCGGCACCTTTCACCGCTTCAGCCACTTCCTGAACCTTGAGACCGGCGTTCTCGGCCTTGCTCCAGGAAGCGCCGCCCTTGCGCAGGCCAACGACCACATTCACACCGGACTCATGCAAATTCAGCGCATGGGCATGGCCTTGGGAACCATAGCCGATGATGGCAACAGTCTTGCCTTTGATGAGGGACAGGTCACTATCTTTATCGTAAAAAACTTTCATTTAAAGTGCTCCAATACTTGAGGAATTGTTGTTTGGTTTTAAAGCTTCAGGACCCGTTCTCCGCGGCCGATGCCGGACACGCCGGTACGCACGGTTTCCAGTATGGCGCTGCGGTCCAGGGCCCCGATAAAAGCCTCGATCTTACCCTGATCGCCGGTAAGCTCGATGGTATAGACCTTATCGGTCACATCAATGATGCGGCCGCGAAAGATATCGGCCATGCGCTTCATTTCTTCGCGCTCTTTACCGAGGGCACGCACTTTGATGAGCATAAGCTCGCGCTCGATGTGCGGGCCTTCGGACAAGTCCACGACTTTGACTACGTCCACCAGACGATTCAGGTGCTTGGTGATCTGCTCGATGACCTCGTCTGAACCGGTGGTGACGATGGTCATGCGCGATAGTGTCGAGTCTTCGGTAGGCGCAACGGTGAGCGTTTCAATGTTGTAGCCACGGGCTGAAAAAAGCCCCACAACGCGTGACAGCGCTCCCGGTTCGTTTTCCAGAAGGATAGAAATTACGTGTTTCATGTTTCTTTCCTTATAAGTCTTCGGAACCGAGCAGCATTTCGGTCAAGCCGCGGCCTGCTTTCACCATGGGCCACACGTTTTCAGTCTGGTCAGTGATGAAATCCATGAACACCAGCCTGTCTTTGTATTGGGTGAACGCCTCGCGGATGGCCGGTTCGACGTCGGCCGGCTTATCGATGCGCATGCCGATATGGCCATAGCTTTCGACCAGCTTTACGAAATCGGGCAAGGCATCGACGTAGGATTCGGAGTAGCGGGAACCATATTCGATCTGCTGCCACTGGCGCACCATGCCAAGATACCGGTTGTTCAGGCAAAGCACCTTGGGCGTCAGATGGTATTGCTTGCAGGTGGAAAGTTCCTGGATATTCATCTGTATGGATGCCTCGCCGGTAATCACGGCGATCTGGCTGTCGGGATTGGCCATCTGCACGCCCATGGCGTAAGGCAGGCCCACACCCATGGTGCCCAGGCCGCCCGAATTAATCCAGCGCCGAGGCTCGTCGAAGCGATAATACTGGGCCGCCCACATCTGATGCTGGCCCACGTCCGACGTAACGAAGGCATCACCCTGTGTGACTTCCCACAGCTTCTCGACCACGTACTGGGGCTTGATGAGCGTATCGGAATTTTCGTAGACGAGGCATTGCTTTCCGCGCCACTCATTGATCTGTTGCCACCACTTGGCCAAGCCGGCCTTGTTCGGCGCCGTCTCGGCCGCGGCGTGAGCGTAGAGGGCATTGAGCTCCTGCAAGACATCCTTGACGTTGCCGACGATGGGCACGTCGACACGCACACGCTTGGAGATCGATGAAGGATCGATATCGATATGCACGATTTTTCGCGGGTTCTGCGAAAAATGTTTAGGATTACCAATGACCCGGTCGTCAAAACGGGCGCCCACGGCGATCAACACGTCGCAATGCTGCATGGCCATATTGGCTTCGTAGGTACCGTGCATGCCGGGCATTCCAACGAATTTATCGTCGCTTGCCGGATAAGCACCCAAGCCCATAAGGGTGTTGGTGCAAGGAGCGCCGGTCAATGTCACCAGTTCGCGCAGTTCAGCCGCGGCATCGGACAACACGACGCCGCCGCCGGAATAAATCATGGGGCGTTCAGCCGCCAACAGCATCTGCACGGCCTTCTTGATCTGGCCCTGGTGCCCCTTCACGACCGGCGCGTACGAACGCATCTTCACCTCGCCGCGTGGCGGCGCGTACTTGCAGGTTGCAATGGTGATGTCTTTGGGGATGTCTACCAGCACCGGTCCGGGACGGCCCGTCTTGGCAATATAGAACGCGCGACGCATGGTTTCGGCGAGGTCTTTGACGTCGCGCACCAGGAAGTTGTGCTTGACGCACGGTCGCGTTATGCCCACCGTGTCGCATTCCTGGAAAGCATCTTCGCCGATTGCATGGCTGGGCACCTGGCCGCTGATGATCACCATGGGAATGGAGTCCATGTATGCGGTGGCAATGCCGGTTACCGCATTGGTCAGTCCCGGCCCGCTGGTAACCAGCGCCACGCCTATTTTGTCCGACGAACGCGAGTAGGCGTCGGCCGCATGCACGGCTGCCTGCTCATGGCGTACCAGGATATGCTTGAAATTTTCTTGTTTGTAGATTGCGTCGTAGATGTACAGTACCGCGCCGCCGGGATAACCAAACACGTGGTCAACGCCCTGTTCGGCAAGGCAACGCACGACGATATCGGCGCCATTGAGTTCCATTATGTATTCCTTTCGTAACCAGCACTGGAATTCCGACCGGTCATAAGACCCGAGCCTGAATCGTTTGCAACAACATGACCTGGCGCTTTATGGCTCACGGAGCCATGCCACCCAGACACCTTGCCGAACCGACTTGAACTCGTCGAAACACAGCACGAGCGTTCCATGAACGCGGGAGGTAGAACGGAAGCTTTGGCAACACACGCTTGTGGCGCGGCCAACAGCAAAGTATTACAGGCGCAAAAAACCGGGCGGATAACCCGGAACAACGAAGCCTTTCGTGACCCGCCACGGATAATTGGACAGATCAACACGCCACTTTACCGCGTTGCCGCGACAGAGGCAAATCACCCAGGCGGCAGCAGGTAGTTTTCCAGAATATCGCCGACAAATTCAGCATATTGCGTGGCATCCGTGCCTTGATTGTTGTATTTGCGCCGTTTCAGATACCAATCCTGCATCATGGCCTTGCACATTGAAGCCAGCAGCTTGGCATTGACGTTGCGGAAGGCATTCGCCTTGATGCCATCCTGGATAATCCCGTAGATAATGTCTTCGACCTCGAGCTCGACCGATATGGCTTCCTTCTTGTGCTTTTCGGGCAGGCTCTTGGTTTCCATGAACGAAAAATAAAACCATGGCTGCATCAGTTCACTGAGGTACACATGCGCCTTCACGGCGGCAAGCAGCCTGTCTCTCGGCGAATCGACCTCTTGCGTATAGGCCAGCATGGTGCGTCGGGTAAGCAAAAACCCATGGCTTTGAATCAAATAGATCAGGTCGTCCTTGCTTTTAATATACGCATACAGGCCACCTATGCTGAATCCGGAATCCGCACAAAGATCGCGCAAGGACATCGCATGAAAGCCTTTCCTGCGGGTCAGGCGCAGGGTGGAATCGATGATCCGCACCAGATTGCTTACGGCGACAGACTCTTTCTTTATACGGATCAAATCCCTGTTCGTGCGATATAGCTCGCGGCAAATTTCGACCTTTGATAAACCAAGCTCGATCTTGAACGATTCAAAATCAGCAATCATGTACTGCTCCACCCTCATATCTTGTTTACGCCACCGACAGGTAGCGGTGCTGCGTCTCAGTGTCGTTGATCAGCGCCTGGCTGCTGGCTTCGTGGACAATCATGCCCTTTTCCAGAATGTAGGCGCGCTGCGCATGCTTGAGGGCGAAGTGTACGCTCTGATCAGTAAATAAAATGGTGGTGGTCTTCGACAACTGGTCTATCAGCGCGCCGATCTGCTTGACGATGACGGGGGCCAGGCCTTCGTTGGGTTCATCGAGCAACAGCAGCGTAGGTTCGCTCATCAATGACCTTGCCACGGCCAGCATTTGCTGCTGGCCGCCCGACAAAGTACTGCCGTCCTGGCCGGCCAATTCGCCGAGCATGGGGTACTCGTCGAAAATGCGTTCGATGGTCCACTGGCGCGTAGCGCCAGGCCGCCGGTACTCGGCAATTTCCAGGTTTTCGCGTACGCTGAGGCCGGGAAATATTCGACGGTCTTCGGGCACCAGCCCTATGCCCGCGCGCGCATTGCGGTAAGCGGGCTGCCCGGTGATGTCACGACCCTGGAAGCTTACCCGGCCCGTGCACGGCGCCGACAAGCCGATGATGCTGCGCAAGGTTGTGCTTTTTCCCGCGCCATTACGACCCAGCAGGCAGACCGTCTCGCCTTCCTTGAGGTTCAAGGAAATGCCTTGCAGCGCATGGCTCTCGCCGTAATAGGTATGAATATTATCGACTTCAAGGATCATGGTGCGATTTCCTCTTCTGCGTCGCCCAAATAGGCCCGCCTGACCTCCGGGTGCACTTTCACTTCCTGGGGCGAACCCAGGACCAGGGATTGGCCACGGTGCATGACCAGGATACGATCGGCCACGTCGAATACCACGCCCATATCGTGTTCCGTGATGAGAAAGGTGTAATCGCCGGTGGCCGCCAAAGACTTGACCAAGGCCGTAACCCGATGCGTTTCATCGGGCGTCATCCCGGCCGTGGGCTCATCGAGCAGGACCAGATGCGGTCGTGTTGCCAGCACCATCGCGATTTCGACCAGCCGCTTGTCGCCATAGCTGATGACACCGGCGCGCCGCAAGGCCAGATCAGTCAACGAGAGGCGCTCCAGCAGCGTGTCGGCTTCTTGCTGGATAGGCCTGTTGCGCGATGCAATGTTGGACCAGCGCCGGCTGTCGCCATGGTAGGCGGTGAGCGCGACCTCGATGTTCTCGCGTACGGTCATCTCGTTGAAGATATTGTTGATCTGGAACGAACGCGATACACCCATGCGGCTGATGCGGTGCGGCGGCAAGCCGGTAATATCCTGGCCTTCGAACAGGATCTTGCCCGAAGTAGGCGTCATGCGGCCCGACAACATGTTGTAGAACGTTGTCTTGCCGGCGCCATTGGGGCCGATGATGGCCAGGGTTTCGTGGGGCAGCACGTCGAGCGACACATCCAGTATGGCCGCCACGCCTCCAAAACGCTTGGTCAGATTGCTGACTTGCAATATAGCTTGAGTCATTTTCGCTCCTGCAGCCAGTCAAGAAAGGTTCCCAGCACGCCTCGCCGAAAAAACATGACCATCAGCGCCAGGATGATACCGAGCACCAGCATCCATGCATGCGTCATGCTTGTAATCCAGGTTTCCAGCAACACGAACATGCCGGCCCCGAAGAACGGCCCCAGGAAATAGCCGGTTCCGCCCAGGATGGACATCAGCACAGGCTCGGCCGACATGGACCAATGGACAAGCTCCGGACTGGCAATACGCAGGAATGGCGCCATAAGCCCACCGGCCAGGCCGGCAAACGCACCCGATATCGTGAATGCCGCCAGCCGATAGCTCCTGACATTGAGTCCGCAAAACGCCACGCGTTCGGGATTCTGCCGAATGGCACGCAGGATGAGACCGAACGATGAACGGCAGATCAGGTACAGAATGGCAGTGGCGAGCACGACAATGACCAGGACAACATGGTAGTAGACGCTGGGATTCCCCAGTGCAAGGTCGAATCCCAGCCCTAGCGAACCCACGCGAAACCCGGCTATTCCATCGCTGCCGTTGGTCACCGACCGCCACTGATGCACGACAGCAAAAACCATCATGCCAAAGGCGAGGGTCAACATGGAGAAGTAGACTTCATTAAGCCTGACGCTGAAAAATCCGATGATGAGCGCCAGGACGGCACCGGCCAAGATGGCGACCAGCAAGCACGCCAGCAGCGGCCATTGCGCGCCTTGGAGCAACAGGGCCGTGGCATAGGACCCGACGCCGAAGAAAGCGGCATGCCCGAAACTGAGCATGCCCGTATACCCGAAGATCAGGTTGAAGCTCGCCGCAAACAGGCCCAGTATCAGGATCTCGGTGACGATGAAAATATAGAAGTATGGTGTTATCCACGGCAAGGCAACCAGCCCAAGCAGCAATACGGCCAGCACGAACGGTATTAGTCGGTTCTTCATGTCGACGCCCCCTTGCCCATCAAGCCATGCGGCTTGAGTAGCAGCACAATCGCCATTCCCACGAAAGGCAGGATCAGGTTGACCTCGGGAAAGAAACGTCCGCCAAACCCATAAATAAGGCCAAGGATGATTGCGCCCAACAGCGTCCCCGGGAAACTGCCCAGGCCACCGATGACCACGACAATAAAGCTTTCGATGATGATCTTGTCGCCCATACCCGGATCAATGGCCCGCATGGGCGCGGCGACGACGCCACCCACCGCGGCCAGCCACGCGCCAAAGGCAAATACCCCCGTAATCACCAGCTTGGTATTGATGCAAAGCACTTGCGCCATGTCGCGGTCTAGCGCCGCTGCGCGCATGATTTTGCCGACCCGCGTGCGGTTGAACAAAAGCCATAATGCGCAAACGAAAACCAGCCCTACCGCCACGACGAAAAGGCTGTAGATCGGATAGGTGACCCCCCCGGGGAGCACCGCCGTGCCCTGCAGCAATGGAGGCGGATCGATCACGTGTATGCCCGTGCCCCACACCAGGCGCACCGACTCGTTCAAAATGAGCAGCAACGCAAAGGTGAGCAACAGACTGTCGGAAACTTCACGCTGGTAGATAAAGCGCAGCATGACGCGGTCGATGAGCACAGCCAGTGCCGCCACGCCCAAGGGAGCAAGCAACAAGGTAAGCCAGAACGACATGCCCAGCAGTGTCATGCAGGTATAGGCGAGATAAGCGCCCAGCATGTATAGCGCGCCGTGGGCAAAATTGATGACATTCAATACGCCAAAGACAATATTCAATCCAACCGCAATGACAAACAGCAGCAGGCCGATATCAAGGCTGTTGAGCAAAGCCATGCCTAGACTGCTCATGGTGTTTCCCCCTTAATTCACACACACCGCCCGGCGCCGGGGCGCCAGGCGGAACTGATGCATACCCGGAATTCCCGAAGCTGCTATAGCTTGCAGGCGGGATCGACCGGAGGCGTTATTTTTTCGCCGTCGAAAAATTGCGCATCGGTCAGGGAGCGGATTTTGTCTTGTGTACTCATGGCACCCGTGCGTCCCCATGTGGGTCCGATCAATGCCTGGTTATCGCCCTTGCGGAAGGTTACGGTGCCGGTCGGAGCCGGGATGCTCAAGCCAGAAAGCGCTTGCGCCACGGCTTTTCCGTCTGTGTTGCCGGCTTTCTCGATAGCTGCCTTGAAGGCGTACACGGCGACATAGGCGCCTTCTGCGTTATAGCTGGGCGGCGTGCCGTAGTTCTTCTGGTATGAGGCGACGAACTTTTTGTTGAGATCGTTATCGTGAGAGCCATACCAGTAACGGGTACCCAGCCACACGCCTTCAGGCATTTGATCGCCCAGCGCGGCAAGCACCTCGGTGGCGGCGCCCACGGTGAACAGCACTTCAAATCCCTGCTTGAAGAAGCCTCGGTTATTGGCCTGGCGTACGAAGTTGACCAGGTCACCGCCCCACAGGGAAATGACGACGCCATCCGGCTTGGATTCCATGACTCCGTTGATGAAAGGCGTGAAATCCTCGGCCCCGAATCGGGGAAACGCGGTTTCCGACATCAGCACGGCATCGGGGGATTTTTCTTTCAGGTATTTGCCGAAGAATTCCCAGGATTGATGCCCGAAGGCGTAATCGGGACCTATGGTGGTCCATTTCTTGGCCCCTGTCTTGGCCGCGACCGTAGCAGCGCCCTGCATGTTCTGGTGCACATTGACACTGACCCGGTACGTAAAGGCATTGCACAGCTTGCCGGTTACGTCAGGCGTGGCGGCGTGGGTGATGATGAAGGGCTTGCCGAGTTCCGGCAATACAGGAGCCAGTCCCTGCGCCACACCGGAGCTGTCCAGCCCCATGAGCACGTCGGCTTCGTCCTGGTAGACCAGCTTACGGGCTGCCTGGATGGCTACGGCAGCCTTCCCTTGACCGTCCTCGAGTTGCAATGCCAGTTGACGCCCGAGCACGCCGCCCGCGGCGTTGATTTCGTCCATGGCCAACTGAATGCCCTGCTGCGCGAATTTTCCATAGGTCGCTGCGCTGCCGGACATGATGTAAATAGCGCCGATCTTGATGGGATCTTCGGCCGCATGGGCAACACCCAGGCTCATCGAGCCGGCAATGGCCATCGATAACAGGGAGCGGGTTGAAAGAATCTTGAACATGTATTGTCTCCTTGAGGAATAATTATTTAGTACATTTCTAGTTCTCTACTTCTGTACTGCTATGTGCACCGGTAGTCCAACATCTCCATGGTTGTTGCTGCCTGATTAACGCGAACCTTTCGTCGCGAGCGTGTCCCTGAGGATATTCTTGCGTATCTTTCCGGTGGACGTCTTGGGCAGCTCGCCAAAAACGATACGCTTGGGAGCCTTGAATGAAGCCATGCGTGCTTTGCAAAAGGCGATGAACTCCATTTCGTCGTTCGGCTGGACTTCATCCTTCAAGGCTACAAACGCGCAAGGCACCTCGCCCCAGGTCTCATCGGCCAGCGCCACCACCGCCGCTTCGAACACCCTTGGGTGGCTATACAGGACCTCTTCGATTTCCTGGCTGGAAATATTTTCGCCGCCTGAAATGATGATGTCTTTGGCGCGGTCCTTGATTTCAACATAGCCATCCGGATGCATCACGGCAATATCGCCTGTGTGAAACCAGCCGTCCTGGAATGCTTCCTGCGTCCCCGGCTCATTCTTTAAATATCCTTTCATCAAGGTATTGCCACGGATCAGCAGCTCACCCAGCGTCTGCCCATCCGCCGGCGCAGGAGTGCCATCGTCCAGCCTGGCCACGCTAAGCGCATCAATGGCCAATAGTCCGACTCCTTGCCTGGCCATTTTCCGGGCGAGTTCATCGGCGGGCAGCTCGTCCCATTCGTCATGCCACACGCAGATTGCCGAGGGGCCGTAGGATTCGGTCAGCCCATACAGATGTGTGATCTGAAAGCCGACTTGCCGGGCACGGCCGATAACAGGGCTGGGTGGAGCGGCGCCGCCCAGGCCGAATTGCACAGGCTGCTGCAGCGTATGACCACTATTGTGGAAGTCGTTCAACAACATGTTCAACACAATGGGCGCACCGCACATATGGGTAACGCCATGCTTGTGAATGCGCTCCAGAACCGCCGCAGCCTGGACCTTTCGCAGGCAGACGTGTGTCCCGCCAACCGCCGTCACCGCCCAGGTGTAGCACCAGCCGTTGCAATGGAACATGGGCAAGGTCCATAGATACACGGCGCCCGAGCCCATGTTGAAGGCCATGGCATTGCTCATTGCGGCAAGATAAGCCCCGCGATGATGATAAACGGCCCCTTTGGGGTTGCCGGTGGTTCCGGATGTGTAATTTAGCGTGATGGCATCCCACTCATCGGCGACCTTGGCCCAGCGGAAATCAGGGTCGCCGGCAGCAACCATGTTTTCATAGAGGAGCACCTCCGGAGCCTGCAGTGCACCACCCTCGCGTACGATAGCTACCAGCAAAGGCGGCGACTCCATGGTGGCCAATGCTTGCCGAACCAGAGGCTCAAATTCGGTGTCGTACAGTAGAACCCGGGACTCGCCATGCTGGAGGATAAAGGCAAGCGTCGCAGCATCGACGCGGGTGTTCACGGCATTGAGGACCGCGCCCACCATGGGAATGGAATAATGGCTTTCCAGCAACTCGTGCGAGTTGAAACACAAGACCGAAACGGTGTCATCCGAACTGATACCGATTTTGCTCAACGCCGATGCCATACTGCAGCAGCGGCGATAAAAATGCCGGTAAGTCAGGACCATGTCGTCGTCTATCACCGCCACCTTGTCGGGATAAACATGGGCCGATCGTTCGAGGAAACTGACCGGCGTCAGGCTGGAGTAATTGGCTGGCTGCTTGTCCAGTCCATGCTGATACGGGTTGCTCATGCGCTATCCCCTTGTCTATCCAATTGCTTCGGGTTGGTGATCGCGAGCTTGTCCCGAGTAAGGGCCAAAAGCAATGGGTGCAATAGCCCATGCTGCGACGGATCAATGGCCCTCTTTCGGATCAGCTCGGCCAGACCCCGCTCGGTAGCATCTTGCGTGCCTTCCAGCCCAATCCGACGGTAGAACTGCAGTATCTGCGCTTCGGACTCATCCCGCCCCTGGCTGTCGAGCTCGCGCGCCGCCATTGCCATGGCGTTGGCGACCATCAATGCATCATAGCTCTTGGCCGCAGGCAGCAAGGGCAGGAGTTGATCCAGCAAGGTACGACGAGCCACCGCCAGCAGTTCGCTTCCATTTGGACGACTAGTCATTTTGGCTCTCCTGGGCGATCTGCGTCAGGATATTGAATTCGATTTCCGGCAGCAGGCGTCCGGTCAAGGCCAGTTCAAGCGAGGACTGCTCGCCGGACAGATGACGTTGAGCCTGTTGCAAAGCAATGATGGCCCAGCGCGTCATGCCCATGATTTCCCAATAAGACACCCTGGCCGGGTCGACAGTTTGCCCCGACACACTGGCATACGCCGCGAACAAGTCGTCCTTGTCGCCGACACCACCCACTTCTTTATGACTGGCGCCAAAACGCCAGCTCCGTGAACATAACCAGCCCAGATCTTCGTACGGATCGCTCCAGGCGGCAAATTCCCAATCCAGGATCCCGGTGAGGCGTCCATCGTCGACCATGTAATTACCGGTACGAAAGTCGCAATGGCACAGCACCACGTCCGTATCTGGCGGAGCATGACCCTCCAGCCAGTTCAGGGACCACTCCAGCACGGGGTGGGGCTCGGGTATGGCATCGAGCGCCGACCGATACTGCTGGATGCGTGCCATGGCCGGTGACGGCTTCGGCAGCGGCAATGCGCCGAGGCACGCCACGGGCGGTCGTACCTGATGCAGTCGTGCGAGCTCGATGCCCAGCTGATGCGTCAACCCTTGCGCCTGCTGTGGTGTGAGGCCGCCCCGCACAAGCTTATGTCCGGCGGCGGTGCCCGATACACGGGCCATTACGCAAAACACGTTACCGATCACGCCTGTATCGGTGCATAGCCACAAGGGCTGCGGAACGGTGACTCCGGCCTCCCAGGCGACATTCAATACATGAAACTCCTGCTCGCGGCTGAGGCTGGCATCGATCGTGGATGGCGAATCGCTGCGTACAACCAACTCGAGCCGACCGGGGTGCCGCCCGCCGATACAGTGCACGGTCAATGCGTAATTGCTTTGAATGGCGCCGCCCGACAAGCGGCAAAATTCGATTACCTGAATGTCTTCGGCGTTGGCTTGGTCCCTGACATACAGCGCCAAAGCCCGGGTTATGTCATTGAGATCCACGTCTTAGCCCCAAGTCCAGAAATCGCTGCCTTCTTTGAGCAGGTTCTTGGACAACACCATTTTGTGGACCTCCGACGCGCCATCTACCAAGCGAGCCTGGCGAGCATAGCGGTATATCCATTCCAATGGCGTATCTTTCGAGTAGCCCCGTGCGCCACACAACTGGATAGCCGTATCGACCGCCTGATGCAGGGTATTGGAGACAGCCACTTTGGCCATGGAGACCTCTTTGCGCGCGAAATCGCCTTGATCGAGCTTCCAGGCAGCATGCATGGTAAGCAGGCGTCCGATTTGAATGCCCATTGCCGCCTCACCCAACAGCCATTGCACCCCCTCTCTGTCGGCCAGGCGGACACCGAACGATTCGCGCTCGGATACATAGGCCGAAGCGATTTCCAGTGAACGCTTGGATAGTCCCAGCCACCGCATGCAATGGGTCAGGCGGGCGGGCCCGAGCCGGATCTGGGTGAGCTTGAGGCCGTCGCCCACTTCCATGAGGCGGTTCTCGTCTGGAATGACCATATCGGTAAAACGCAGTTCACAATGGCCGCCGTGTTCTTCGGGGCCCATTATAGGTATGCGGCGTACTATTTCCCAACCCGGATCGTCTTTGTGAAAGAGAAACGCCGACAAGCCCTTGCGTGCATCGTCGGACGTACGCGCAATAAGGATGAAGTGCGAAGCCACACCGGCGCCGGTTATGAAATGCTTGGTACCGTTTATTACCCAATCGTTGCCCTTGCGCACAGCGGTAGTCAGCATCATGCCCGGGTCGGAACCGGAGCCTGGCGCGGGCTCGGTCATGACGAAGGAAGAACGGACATCACCGTTGATGATAGGCTGCAACCAGCGCTCTTTCTGGCTTTCTGTCGCTACCTTGTTGAGCACCATCATGTTGCCATCGTCAGGGGCGGCCGAATTGAATACCACCGGACCAAAAATGGAACGATTCATTTCCTCGTAGCAGGCAGCCATTTCAGACATCGACAATCCCTGGCCGCCGCGTTCTTGCGGCATCTGCAAGCTCCAGAGACCGCGATCTTTGGCCTTGGCGCGCATACGCTGCAACAACGATTCATCGATATTTTCGTGCTCGTCAAACGAGCCGGGATCGCTTTCCAGCGGGATCAATTCCTGATCAACAAATGCACGGACGCGTTGACGGCATTCTTCTACCCGCGGCGATAAGATAAAGTCCATGAGGGTACGCCTTCTTCAAAGAGTGGATTGCAAATGGCCGCCATCGATCACGATGGAGCTGCCTGTCATGTATAGAGACGCATCGGAAGCCAACAGCAGCAACGCGCCATCCAGGTCGGACACCTGGCCGAGACGCCGCTGGGGAATACGTTTGATCATGGATTGACCCGCCTCTGACGCAAAGAAGTCGCGATTCAGGTCTGTTTCGATATAGCCGGGAGCCAGGGCGTTGACACGAATGCCGTATCGCGCCCATTCGAGGGCCAGCGCACGCGTCATTTGTTCCAGGCCGGCTTTGGATACGGTGTAGGGCAGCACATTGCCCGCAACGCGATAGCCCAGGATGGAAGAGATATTAATGATGGAGCCCGGGCGTTGCGCCTTGACCAACCGGCGCGCGGCTTCATTGGCCACCAGCCAGCATCCTTTCAAGTTGACGTCCAGAACTTGGTCCCAATCCTGTGCCGACATTGAAAGCGAACTTTTCTGGACGGTGCTGCCCGCCGTGCAAACCGCCACATCTACCAGGCCATGCTCAGCTTGCGCTTCATCGAAGCAAGCCCTGATGGCGGATTCGTCGGTAACGTCGGCCACCACGGCGTGAGCCTGAATACCCTGTTGCCGCAAATCGAGTACCAGCGCGTTCAGTGATTCAGCGCGGCGACCTGCCACGACAACTTTCGCGCCTGCAAGCCCCAGCGTCTGGGCAAAATGGCCGCCCAGTCCACCTGAAGCACCCGTGACCAGCGCCACCTTCCCGGACAAGTCGAATTGATTATGCATAGCAGTCTCCTCGAAAAAATCATAGAACGCTCGCTCTATAAAGTCAATGATTTATAGAACGGTTGATCGATTTTCATCGAACATGCCTTAAATGGAAAAATGTTCGCCGAGAAATTGCAGGAAAGCTTTAACTCTGGGAGCCTGCGCCCTCCCTTGGGGATAGAGAACGTACATCATGTCTTGCCCCTTGGGCTCGTAGCCAGCCAGCAACTGGATAAGCCGTCCTTCGGCGATATCTTCCGAGATATGGAATTCCGCCAAACGGACAATGCCCAGCCCCTCCAGGGCAAGAGTGCGCAAGAGCTCTCCCTGATCTGCACCCACGGCTCCATGAACGTTGATAGTCTTGGGAGTACCACCATCGCTGAATGTCCAGGAATTCCAATGTGTACGCACAGTGAAATTCAAGCACCGATGCCCATGCAATTCATCGGGAACTGCAGGAGCCCCATATTGTTTAAGGTACGACGGTGCCGCAGCAATGATCCATCGCCTCAGGAATAGCGGCTTACCCACTAAGGAGAGCTCTGTCGGGTTACCGCTGTGTATGGCCACGTCGATATTTCTCTTCAGGAAATCACCCCGATCGGTTCCGATTATGAATTCGAGACGCAAGCCTGGGTGCCGGTCCAGCAGCAAGGGAAGCAAAGGTGCCAACTGATACTTCGCGAAGGTCAGGCTGGTGTGTATGTGCAGTACGCCCGTCATTTCCGATTCGCTGGGCGTCACCGCGCTTTCGGCCTGCGTCATGGCGTCTACGACCATCTGACTATGCAGGCGAAACTTATGCCCTTCTTGCGTCAGTCGTATCGTGCCGGCAATACGATCAAACAGCCTCACCGCCAGTCGCTGCTCAAGACGGGCGATGATTTTGCTGACCGCCGAGGGCGAACGCAGCAGCTTTCTGCTTGCTGCAGAGAAACTCCCTTCCTCAACCACACTAAGAAAAACCTGTATTTCAGAAAATTTATCCATACCTGTCTACTTGTGAATCGGATTCATAGGGCCTATTCCCAACTGGTGGTGGTTGTACCACGCCGGCGTCTATAGACTTTCCATAATCGTTTATAGAATTACAAGGAGATCAAGGTATGAAGAAAACGATCCGGATCGGATCCGGGGCGGCATGGTGGGGAGACCGTGTCGAACCCGCAGCCCTTAATGCAGAACAAGGCAAGCTCGATTACCTCTGCTTCGAAACCATGGCTGAAGCCACCGTTTCCGCCGCTCAGGTTCGCAGCCGTCGCGACCCCAGCTTTCCCGGCTATGACACTTATCTCGATGAGCGCATGCGCGCTGTGCTGCCGGGTTGTATGCGTCAGGGTACGCGCATCGTGTCCAATCAGGGCTGGATCAATCCGAACGCAGCGGCCGAACGTGTCGTGGAGCTGCTTCGCGAGCTCGGTATAACCGGCGTCAAAGTTGCCGCGGTCAGCGGCAGTCTCATTACCGACCGGGTGCTCGAGCTTACCGACCGCATTCTTGAGAATGATGAAGCCACCAGTACGCTGAAACCAACCTTGATCTCCGCCGAGGCCTACCTCGGCGCCGAGCCTATCGTGGAAGCACTGCGTAACGGAGCCCAGATAGTGATAACTGGCCGAGTCGCTGATCCCTCGATTTTTATGGCACCCATGATGTATGAGTTTGGTTGGGATCCGCTGGATCATGCGCGCCTGGGTCCTGGCAACGGTATTGGACATTTGCTGGAGTGCGGCGCGCAGGTGACCGGCGGCTACTTTGCTGATCCAGGATTCAAAGACGTGCCTGAACCGTGGAATTTCGGCTTTCCCATTGCCGAAGTTGAATCCGACGGCAGCGCCGTTATTACCAAGGTCGAGGGTACCGGCGGCGCCATTACGATACAGACTGTCAAGGAGCAAATTCTGTACGAAGTGCACGACCCGGCAAATTACCTGACACCGGACGTCGTGGTGGACTTCACGACGGTGAATCTCGAGCAAGTCGGCCCTGACCGTGTGCGTGTCACTAATATCAGTGGCAAGCCTCGGACACCAACCCTCAAAGTATCGATAGGATGCACCGAAGGATATATTGGCGAAGACATGTTCTTCTATGCAGGTCCTGGCGCCTTGCGGCGCGCCGAGTTGGCCAAGCGAATTCTGGAAGAGCGCTTCAAGATCGTAAAGCTTGATGCGGAAGATGTCCGCATAGACTTCCTGGGTATCAATGCAATCCATGGCGAAGCGACGCCCGCCGATGCCCCAGAGCCTTATGAAATTGCAGTGCGGGTGGCAGCTCGCACGCGTACCCGTGAAGAGGCAGTAAAGATCGGGCGCGAAGTGGACGGCATGGCTGTCTCGGGCATCGCGCATACCGGCAAGCGCGTGCCGCATCAGGACCGCACGCGCGAGATCATCGGAGTCTGGTCCTCATTGGTCGCACGGGAAAACGTGCCCCCTACTGTTACTTACTTTGAGAGCTGATCATGCGAGTATTACTACAGCACCTGGCCCATGCCCGTTCCGGCGACAAAGGCAACACGTCGAATATTTCAGTATTCGCTTACGAACCTGAATTTTACGACCTGCTTAAAGCCCAACTAACGGCAGAGCGCTTCAAGGACTTCTATCGCGGTGTGATCAAAGGGGAAGTACTGCGCTACGAGGTCGATAACATACAAGCCATGAACTTCGTTGCGCATGGAGCCCTCGGCGGTGGCGTCTCTCGCAGCCTTTGCCTAGACAATTATGGCAAGGCATTGTCAGCCGCTATTCTCGGATTCGAGATCGATGTTCCGGAGCATTTGCAGGGCAAGCTGCTTGGTCGGCACCTGCTATAAACCTTTACCCACTAGAAAAACGATACGAGGAGACAACATGTTGAAAAAAAGAATGTTATCCGCCCTGAGTCTCGGCATCTCGATGGCTTTCGCCGGCGCAGCGCACGCTGCGTATCCCGAACGCCCAGTCACGATTGTCGTGCCTTATCCGCCTGGAGGCACCACCGACCTGCTTGCCAGGACGATATCAATGAAGCTCACAAAGAGCCTCGGCCAGACCTTCATCATCGAGAACAAACCAGGCGCTGGCGGTCAGATAGGCAGCCAAGCCGTCGCCAAAGCTAAGCCCGACGGCTATACATTGGTAATGGGAAATATTAATTCCCACGGTATCAATGCAGCACTATACAAAGCACTCCCCTATAGACCGGTACAAGATTTCGCTCCTGTCATCATCGTAGCAGAAACTCCGAACGTCATGATCGCGAACAAAGATGCCCCGTTCAAGACCTTTGATGAGTTCATGACCTATGCGAAACAGAATCCGGGCGCAATCAGCTTCGGGTCAACCAGCATAGGGGGAAGCCCACACATGTCCGGTGAACTTCTCAAGGCGAAGGGCGAGATCGACATGGTCCACGTACCTTATCAGGGTGCCGGCCCCATGCTCAACGATGTTCTCGGCGGACAAATCCAGGTAGGCTTCGATAACCTGCCTTCGTCTGCGGGGCATATTGAATCGGGGAGCCTGCGCGCACTTGCGGTCACAACCAAAGAAAGGTGGCCCACATTCGAGAAAATCCCCACCATCGCTGAATCTGGCGTGGCAGGCTATGAAGTGTCGGCCTGGTTCGGCATTCTGGCACCGGCAGGCACACCTGATGATGTGGTACAAAAGTTGAACCAATCCATAGCGTCGGCATTGACTGAAGACGATATGATCAAGCGGCTTGATGGTATGGGCGCGCGCGCGGTGAAGAATACGCCGCAACAGTTCGCCGACTACATCCAGTCCGAAGTGACAAAGTGGACCGAGGTGGTCAAAAACAACGATCTACCCATGCGATAGACTGAACGTATCGGCGCCCCTCTGAGCGCCGATACGTTAACTTCCATCAAGACGTTCTCCGCAACGGCCCGATCATAAGGCGTTAAAACAGAAGTTGGGGATACTTCCGGTCCGACTGCCTATATACTTGAAGCCCTTACTGCTTGATCGACGCATGGCTTCACGTACCCCCCAGCTGCAGCGCTTTTTCTATAGCCATCACTTCTTCGGCGGCCTGCGCCAGGCAATTGGAGTGATGCTTCCCGCCCTGCTGATCGCGGGCGTTTTCCAGTTGTACAGCATAGGCATGGTTGCAGCCATTGGCGCCGCGTGCGTGGCCATCATCGACCAGCCGGGCGGGCCTCGACGCTATGGCACCAACGGCATGCTGGGCGCCATATTCCTGGGCTCCATCACCGCCGCGGTCACTGGCCTGGCCTCGACGAATAATGTCCTGATGTGGCTGGTGGTGCCCGCCCTTTGTTTCCTGTTCTCGATGTTCACCGTATTCGGCAAGCAAGGCGGGCTGCTGGGTTTCGCTTGCCTGCTGCTGATGACGCTCACGATGCGTACCCCGCTTGATCCTCACGACGTACTCCTTCACACGATTTACTCGTTCCTGGGCGGGCTCTTCTACTTCGCGTTCAGTTTTCTCGCGCATCGCCTGCTGTGGCATCGTGAAGAACAGCAGGCCTTATCAGTCGCCTTGTTCGCCACGGCCGACTACATCGAGGCAAGGTCGCAGTTTTACGACGTCAATGCCGATCTCGACGCCACGTATCGCAAGCTGATACATGCCCAGTCGGCCATGACCGAGAAGCACCAGGCCGCGCGCGACACCGTCTTGCGTGAGCTGCCCAAAGGAGGCGGGCGCAGTGACCGGCTAAGGGCCGCGTCGCTAAATGTCTTCATCGACATGGTCGCCCTGCTTGATAGCCTGGTGGCGACGCACACCGATTACGCGACGCTGCGGCGCATGGTTCCCGACAGCGATGTGCTGATATTCGCTCGCGATGCCCTGCACAAGCTCGCGGAAAACGTATCACACATTGCCTTGAACATTGCGCGCAACCGAAGGGTCAAGGAGCGAAATAGCGTCAAGGCGGAAATACGCGCCATTGAATACGAAATGGAAAAGTACCGCGAGGCCGGGCTCGTCGAGAAAGAACCCGAAGTCTATGCCTTGCTGATCCAGGTATTGCGCCGCATACGCAATGCCACGCGGCTGGTGGATCGCATGGCCGAACACACCAGCAATACCAACAGTGCCGAACTGGTCGACATGCGCGTGAACAAGGCGCTCGATCGGTTTCTGTCCCGACAGACCTGGCGCATCGGCATGCTGACCAGCAATCTGCGCCTGGACTCCCCGCATTTCCGGTATGCAAGCCGCGTGGCGATCGCCGCACTGCTTGCGATGACGATCACCGCGGTGGTGTCGTATACCAGTCTGCGCGAGCTTGTTCCTGGACAAGGGCTGCACGGCTATTGGATCATCCTGACGATACTCGTCATCATGAAGCCCGGTTTCGCCCTGACAAGACAGCGTAACGGCTGGCGGCTGGCCGGCACGCTCATCGGCTGCGTGCTGGCGCTAATACTTTTCAACGTCACAGATAGCCCAAATATTTACCTGGCCATGCTGGTCGTGACCTGCGTACTGGGGTACAGCCTGATACAGGTGAACTACATGGTCTCCGCCGTATTCAATACGGTATTTGTGCTGCTCGTATTTCATTTCCTTTCGCCCACCACCAACGTCCTGATTGTGGAGCGATTGCTCGATACTCTTATCGCCTGCGGCATTGCCTTGCTTTGCAGCTATATTCTGCCCTGGTGGGAACATAACTTCATGGGGTCCCTGGCCAATGCCGTCCAGAAAGCCGATCGCGAATTCCTGAAGACAGGCCTGCATTACGCGGCACTGACCCGCGCGCAAGCGGCCGCACGCGCGTCCGGAGCACCGGATAGCAGCACGCTGGATGCCGAGCAACAAGAGGCCGAAGTGCGCTGGAGACTTGCCCGAAAAAACGTATACATCGCCTTTGCCAACTTCGCTGGCGCGTTCTATCGGATGATGGACGAACCTGTGAAGCGTCAAAACGATGTGCCGGCGCTGAATAACCTGATGATTCAGTTCCATGTACTGGCTTTGCAGATAAGCGCTGCAATCCCCATCCTGGCAAGCCTGCAAACCGTACCCCAGGGAGTACAGGAATCGCTGGACGCGGTAGGCACGTATCTGGAAGGCAACGATGCAAATCCACCGGCCTCCATCGAAACTGAAGGGGAACTGGCTTCGCTGGCCTATCCGTTGCGGCAAATGGTCAAGGCGGCGCAGCTGGTGCGGCAGGAAATTCGGGGCGTTGCAGCGGCCTGACACTGGCCGCTGTAGCAACCGGCCACCCTACCGGCCGGAACACGCAAATCGTGACCGCTAGACGGGGCTGGCACGCCTGAATACCAGCTTTTCCGGCGTGGAAACTGCTGCATCGAACGCATAGCCTTCGCTGTCGAAGTCCAACAACTTCTTGGGGTCGGTAATCTTGTGATCGATGATATGCCGCGCCATCAAGCCGCGCGCGCGTTTTGCATTGAAGCTGATCACTTTCCAGACGCCATTCTTGAAGTCCTGGAATACGCACTGCACCACCCTGGCCTGCAGTACTGCAAGATCCACGGCCTTGAAGTACTCTTCAGACGCCAGGTTCAGCACTACCGCCTTAGCCTTGTCCTTGCCCATCTCCGACAAGCGCTCGTTCAAATACTGGGCGATACGGGGCCGCCAAAAATCATAAAGCGTATTGCCTTCGCTGGTGCGCAGCCGCGTACCCATTTCCAAGCGATATGGCTGCATCAGATCCAAGGGTCGCAGCACCCCATACAAACCGCTCAGAACCGCCACATGTTCCTGAGCCCACTTCAGCTTGGCATCCGACAGGCCTGATGCGTCGAGCTTTTCGTACACGTCGCCGTTAAAGGCCAACACGGCCTGACGCGAATTCGTCTGTGTGAACCTGGGTTCCCAGGCGGCATAACGCTGTACGTTCAACTGCGCCAGCGCATCGCTAAGCTTCATCAACTCAGCGATCTGGGTAGCGGACTTCTTCTTCAATACGTCGATCAGTTCACCAGCCTGTTCTACAAACAAAGGCTGCGTGTGTAGCGTTGTCCGTACCGGTGAATCGTAATCCAGCTTTTTTGCCGGTGACAGTAACAGCAACATTCTTCTCTTCCCTTATTGCTTATTGGTTCTTAGTCTCAGCCGGGCTTTGACGCCAAAGCACCAAAGCCCGTTTACTGGTTACCTTGCGGTCCAGCCGCCATCGAGCGTAAGCGTAGTTCCGGTCATTTGATCAGCAGCTTCGGAAGCCAGGAATACCGCTGCGCCGCCCAGCTGCTTCGGTGTGACGAACTGCAGCGACGGCTGCTTTTCCATGAGGAGTTGCTTGGCCGCCTCGTCAATGCTTACACCATTTTTCTGGGCGAGTGCTTCGATCTGTTTTTCGACCAGGGCGGTACGCACCCAGCCCGGGCAAATTGCATTGCACGTAACACCGTTACCGGCATTTTCAAGCGCAGTCACCTTGGTCAGGCCGACTACGCCGTGCTTGGCAGCAACGTAAGCAGATTTCGTGGCCGAAGCGACCAGGCCATGCGCTGATGCAATATTGATAATGCGCCCCCAACCTTGTTTCTTCATGTAGGGCAGAGCCGCGGCGGAGCCATGGAAGACGGCAGAAAGATTAAGCGCAATAACAGCGTCCCATCGATCAACGGGGAAGTCTTCGATCAGGTCCGTGTGCTGGATGCCCGCATTATTGACCAGTATGTCGATTCCGCCCAGCGCCTGGACGGCCTCATCGATGAATTGGCGAGTCGCCGCCGCCTGCATCAGGTCCGCATTGATGTAATACGCCTTGATGTCGAACTCGAGCTCTAGGTTGACCCGTTCTTTTTCGATCGCGGCGGCTTCCCCGAAACCATTGATCACCACATGGGCGCCGTTCGAGGCCAGCTCGCGAGCGATCGCCAAGCCTATACCACTGGTCGAACCAGTAATCACTGCACGTTTACCTGTAAGCATATTGTTCCTTTAAGAGGTGATCAGATTCAGCCCTGGGCCGCTGTATAAGTGTACCGTCTGGATTCGTTACCTTTGGGGGGCGCATGTCAACGTCAAGCCGATTATGAGTTTTTTTATTTCCTTGCTAGAATAGCGGACTTGCCCGATATGCATCAAACCCTCGACCGGTTTTTTAATCAACATACAGGCAATCGATTGACGTTTATGGCAACTATTAGACGGCAAATCGATAGAACAAATAGGACAGGTGGCAGAGTGGTCGAATGCGCTGGACTCGAAATCCAGTGTACGTTTAGGCGTACCGTGAGTTCGAATCTCACCCTGTCCGCCACTCAGATAATTAAAAACCCGCAAAGCAGATGCTTTGCGGGTTTTTTCTTGGCTCTTTCGGATTTACTTTGGCTCTGGCATCGACCGTGCCTTTAAAACACTGAGCGATAGCCAAATAGAGCAGCCGATCCGCCAGTATGAACGAATACGACAGTTTGGCCACGAGTGAACTGGCCTGCGCGTATCTGGCCGATCAGCCCCGCCATGCCTTTGCCGGAATAGACGGGATCAAGAAGGATGCCTTCTTTCTGGGCACATAAAGTCAGGGCTTCGATCATTCCAGGAGTGGGCTGACCGTAGCCTGCGCCAACATAGCCGTCGTCCGCACATGAGGCGGATGCCTGGATTTTTGTTGGTAACCCCAACAGCGCTGCAGTTTCATTGGCCAACTTAAGGACATTTGCCTCTTGGGGCTCTTTCCGAGCACGCACACTGATGCCCATGACGGGAATGCCGCTATGCGTACCTTCGAAGGCAGCGAGCAATCCAGCTTGCGTCCCTGTGCTGCCGGTGGCATGTACAACCGAGTCGATAGACAATCCCAGATCATAGGCTTGCTGCATGATCTCCATGCCGCAGGCGACGTAGCCCAAGGCACCGATCGCATTGCTGCCGCCACCCGGAATAACGTAAGGCACGGATCCCTGCCCACGAAGTTCCTCGGCAAGAGTCGCCATTGCGGCATTCATATCGGTACCAGCTGGCAGGCGTGCGACAATTTCACCGCCCAGCAGTCTGTCGAGCATCACATTCCCGGACTCCGCGTATTCCTCGTCAAGATTGGTGACACGATTCTCGAGAAGCACCTTGGTTTTCAAGCCAACGATCGTCGCGGCGGCAATTGTCTGGCGTACGTGGTTTGATTGAGTCGCGCCCTGCGTGATGATCGTATCGGCACCCTTCAATAGGGCATCCGCTATCAGGAATTCCAGTTTTCTTGTCTTGTTGCCGCCTGAAGCGAGTCCGGTGCAATCGTCGCGCTTGATATAGATTTCCGGACCTGCCAGATGGTCGCTCAGATTCTTCATGTGTTCGAGCGGCGTTGGAAAATGGCCGAAACGTTTACGGGGAAATTTGGCAAGATTCATTGGTGTGGGTTTCCGAGTGGATGGACTGTCAAAGGTGAGAAAGAGTTGGATCTTGCGGCAAATCAGGCGTAGGTAGCGCAGCTTTTATGGCGGCTTTGGCCAGGGCCGCAGTTGAGTCTATGTAGCCGTCTTCTATCGCAACCCCTACGGCCTTCAGTGCCATGGGCAATTCTGTGCAGCCGAGTACGATGTACTCGAGGCCACGGGCACGAAGACGATGTACGCATTCCTGGATCAGGATGCCTGCATCTTGCACGCGCCCTGCTTTGACCAATCCGATGGCCGGTATGACGAATTCCTGAATCTCTGATTCAGTGGGCGCGACGAACTGCAGCGCTGAACCGTTGTCGGGCCGATTTGCATAGATACCGGCCGCAAACGTAGCCGGCGTGGCAAGCAGACCTACCGGTGCATCTGGTTTCAGCCCACGTTCCGCAAGCACTTCAAGAACCGAATCGACGATATGAATGAAAGGAAGGTCCGTCGCAGCGGCCAAATCTTTGTGCCAGTAGTGTGCCGTATTGCACGGCATGACAATAAAGTCTGCGCCCGCCCGTTCAAGACGCCGCAACGACTCCGTAAGCTGCGGCAGCGGGCTTTCCGTAGCACGAAGAATCGCTCCCACACGATCGGGAATTTGCGGGATCTGCGCCACGATGGCGGGAATATGCTCCTGATCGCTCAAGGAAGGGCTTAATTCAACTAGCTGCTGCATGAAATCGACCGTGGCCAGCGGTCCCATCCCGCCAATCACTCCAACTATACGGGGGGTCCGTGCAGGCCGAAATTCTTTCATACAGGAATCCTCTTTCGCAGTCATAGCAAGGGAGTCGAATCAGGCAAGCGACCGGTCGCCAGCAGACGGGCTTTCAGACGGCTGAAGACGCGCAAGGCGTTGCCACCCAACACTTGCTGGCGCACTTCCGGCTGCAGCCACTGCACCGCATCGATATAGCGTTTCGTATCATCGAAATTGAATCCGGTTTGCGGATCCACGCCTTTGACGGCGCCAATGATCTCGGACGCGAATAGAATATTCTGCGCAGGCACTACGTTCAAAAGCAGTTCAATGCCCGGTTGGTGATACACACACGTATCGAAGTACACGTTGTTCATCAGTGTTTCCAGAGGCGGGCGTCCCATGTTCTGAGCAAGCCCACGATAGCGGCCCCAGTGGTAGGGCACGGCTCCGCCTCCGTGCGGAATAATGAATTTCAGCGTGGGAAAGTCACTGAACAAATCAGAGTCGAGGAACTGCATGAATGCGGTCGTATCGCCATTCAGATAATGCGCGCCGGTGAAATGAAAATGTGGATTGCAAGAACAACTGGTGTGCACCATAGCCGGCACATCGAGTTCGACCATCTTTTCGAATAAGGGATACCAATGACGGTGGGTTAGCGGAGGATCAGTCCAGTAGCCATCGGTAGGGTCCGGGTTGATGTTGCAGCCGACAAAGCCCAGTTCCTCCACGCAACGCAGCAGTTCCGGTATGCAGTCCGCCGGGCTTACGCCGGGCGACTGCGGCAATTGACAGACGCCGACAAGCTCATCCGGATAGAGCGTGACGGCTCTGTGTATAAGATCATTGCAATGGCGTGTCCAAACTTCGCTGGTTTTCGAATCGCCAACATGGTGCGCCATTCCGCCCGCACGCGGAGAGAACAGGGTAAGGTCTACGCCGCGCTCCCGCTGAATGCGAAGTTGATTACCCTCGAGGGAATCGCGGATCTCGTCGTCGCTGACAACGACACCTGGATCCATGGGCTTTCCTTTCGGGTCACCCAACATATCGAGCTGCCAAGCTCGAAAATCACCAAGCGCCTTGGGCGCCGTCGTATAGTGACCATGGCAATCAATGATCATGTCCAAATCCATCCTGGCTAAGCTTATTGTCAATTCACCGGCATCTGCCGGCCGTATCGGCTACACAGCGCCAAATCAATCGCTGCTAAGACCTGCCTTTTTCACCACGCCAGCCCATTTCGTGACCTGATCACGGAAGAATGTCGCGAACTCTTCGGATGTGCCTCCGCCCACCGTAATAGCCATTTTTTGGAGCTTTTCCTGGACTGTCTTGTCCTGCAACGCCTTGTTGATGTTCTGGTTGAGCACCTGCACGACGTCTGCCGGTGTACCTTTGGGTACAGCGAATCCCCACCACACTTTCGCTTCCAGATCGGGGTAGCCCAGCTCTTTTGCCGTCGGGACATCTGGCAACTGAGGAATGCGCTCTGCGCTGTCCACCATGAGCGCACGCAGCTTCTTGGCTTCTACTTGCGGAACCGCTTCCAGCGGATTTAGGAACATGAATGTAACCCGACCGGTGACCAGGTCCAGCTTTGCCGGAGCTCCGCCCTTGTACGGCACATGGAGCATATGCGAATCGGTGGTGACCCGCAGCAATTCAGAGGCCAGATGAGGCGCACTGCCACTGCCGGACGTCGCAAACGAAATAGCTTCCTGATCGGCCTTGGCGGCCCGGATCAGATCATCGAACGTTTTATACGGCGAGTCGTGTGCCACGACAAGTATCAGCGGTGCATAACCGACATAGGCGACCGGCGTCAGGTCCGTCAGTTCGCTGAACGAGCGCTTGGGATACATCGTAGGGTTTGTCGCCAAGCCATTGGCAGCGAGCAGCATGGTGTAGCCGTTAGCTGCGGAATTGACGACGAGCGCCGTACCGATATTTCCGTTGCCTCCCGCGCGATTTTCGACGATAACAGGTTGACCAGTTTGGGCGCTGATGCTGTCGGCAAAAATTCGCCCAAGAGTATCGACCGCTCCGCCAGGCGGGAACGGTACCACCAGCGTAATCGGCTTTTCCGGAAATGCCGCACTGGCTGGCGCGACTACCGCCCCCAAGGCAATGACAGCCCCCATAGCCACCATACCCAACGTTCGACTGAAATTCATTTTCATTGTTATGTCTCCTCTGTGCTTTTGTTTACGGTGACGGCGTGCGGCTGCTTCAACACAGATGCTGCACCGGCCTGTGGAAGAATATTATTCCTTGGCGCGCTCCATTGAAAAGAGACATTTCCGCCTAGCTGTTATTCCAGTAAGGAATAGCGCCGCATGAATTAGACCGTACTCCAGAACGAAATGTGACTACCGCAGCTCAATCCCGTTTCGGCGTCGAGGCGTGCAGAAGTTCCTGCAGAAGCTCGGTGGTTCGCAAGACCAGCGTTGTCGGTGGGCGTTCGGCCGATGTGGCAAGTGCCAGAACACTACACATGCTGGGCCCGACAATACGACGCGTCATCACGTGGTCCAGGGCTTCAGCGGTAGTGATGGCATGCCGAGTTGCAATGGCATAGCCTTCGTTTTGGGAAACGAGACTCACAATGGTTGCGACCGCGTCAATCTCGACGGCAATCATTGGCTTGAGCCCCATATTGGCGAGCCGCGTCTCGATCATCATGCGCAAGGGATGCGGTCGGCAAGGAATAATCAGTGGCAACTCCGCAACTTTACGCATTGGTATGGAAGGCCCGCTGGCTGCCTGCGTACGCTTTTTGTACGCCAGCAACAGAAGGTCGTCTTCTCGGATGGGAATAATGTCCAGGCTGGGCGAAGGAACCGGGTCGTGTAGCAAGGCAATGTCGATACGTCCCGATAACAGCCATTCGTGCAAATGGACAGTCAGGCCTTCGGTAATACACAGATTCGCCTTGGGGTAGCGCCTGCGAAACTCTTTGACGAAGGGACTACTCAGTGATCGTCCGACAGCATAAGGGAAACCGATAGTCACACGGCCCAGAGGGCTGCCACGCGCGTCTTCCACGTCGTGGCGGGCATGTTCGAATTGCATCTGGATTGTACGACCATGGGCCAGCAGACGTTTGCCTGCCTCGGTCAGGAGTACGCCACGCCCATTGCGATAGAACAGCGTCTGCCGAAGTTCGACTTCCAGGCGTCGCACCTGCCGGCTTAATGCGGGTTGTCCCACGCCAAGCACCAAAGCTGCCTGCGTGAAGCTGCCCAATTCAGCCACGTAAATGAAGTATTCGAGCTGCCGCAAATCCATTCCACTGGCCTTTGAGGAGGATTATGGCGTACCTGGAACCATATTCGTCGTTGGTTGTTATAAGCCCCAAGGCAGGCAAGGCAGGATGAGCATCATCCACAATGCCAAACAAATTTGGCTGTGCCAAATCATAACGCAGGCCTATTGCTAGCAATAGTGAAATCGCTATTCACGACCGAGCTCAGGCCGGCCCGCATTCCATGATATTGTCGAATCCTTGCGTACCTGCCTTCCTGGATGCGTTCAACCCTAAATCCATCACCGCCTCTCGACTATGCAACCTGTCCTGCCCGCTTTCCTGATCGCCCGCTGGTTATTGGTACTGGTCGTACTCGCAGGCCTTTATTTTCTTAGCGGCTTCCTGGTTCCTGTGCTGGCGGCATTGATCGTGGGATTGGCAAGCTGGCCCCTGTACCAGCGCCTGCTGCGGCGCTGCAACGGACGCAACGCGATCGCCGCCTCACTGGCCCTGGCCATCGTCATCGTCGTACTCATCGCCCCCTTATCATTGGCATTGACCTATGCCATCCAGGAGGCGAGCAGTTTCATAGGCTGGGCTCTGGATGCCAATCGCAATGGCATGCCGACGCCTGACTGGATCCTGGCCCTGCCCCTGGTGGGCCCTCGCCTGGCGGATTATTGGGTCACCTATCTGGGTGAGCCTCATGCGCTGGGAACCGTCGTGGAAATGGTCAGCGGCGAGCATCTGGGCAATATCTATCGCATGCTGCTGGCCGCCACAGGCGATATCTTCCGGCTATTGCTGACGGTCGTCTTCATGCTGATTACCTTGTTCTTTGTCTACAAAGACGGCATCCGGATCATGGGTCAGCTGGACATCGTGGGCGAACGCATTCTGCCCACGCGCTGGAAACGCTTTTCACGTGTAGTGCCGGCAACGATCAACTCCACCGTCACAGGCATGGGCCTGATTGCCCTTGGTGAAGGCGTGGTACTGGGTTTGGCTTACTGGGTAGCCGGCGTGCCGTCGCCAGTGCTGCTGGGCGTCGTGACAGGCTTCATGGCTTTGATACCCGGTGGTGCCCCCCTTTCGTTCACCCTCGTATCCGTGTACCTGGTTGGCTCGGGTAATCCGATGGCCGGCCTGGGCCTGTTCGTATGGGGTGCGGTTGAACTGTTCATCGTCGACAAGACCTTGCGACCGCGCCTGGTCGGCGGTCCTGTCAAGCTGCCGTTCCTGCCGACCTTCTTTGGCTTGATCGGGGGCGTCAAGACCATGGGCCTGGTGGGTCTGTTCATTGGCCCGGTGCTCATGGCGCTGCTGGTGGCAATCTGGCGCGAGTGGATACTTGAAGACGACCATAATGCCACTACGCCGCGGACTCCACGGCGGCCTACCCCCGAGCAGCCGGCAGAGCCCACGTCGGCATTACTGGCGCATCCGCCCGGCAAATCAAGATAATGCATTCTCCGCCATATGGCCGAGCGAAGCAGTAAGCGACTTTTCCGTGCGAGCCTGAGTGCCGCCGCACACCGCGATCTACCTCTCTGTCGACAACAAAATGTACGCCAAACAGCCTAGCCTGAGCTCCCTAATTCTAGGAGCTTAACGCTTACGGCTGATGGCTGGCCGAAACTCAAATCTGCTACAAGTTGTACATATTTTGAACCTATGGTGAAAGGCGGGGCAACAGCCTCTGTGCGGGCCGAAACAGTACTCGATCGGCCCTCCAGTTCCCCTCCGTATTCGCCGACTTCAAAAAAAGAAAATCATTGCAGATTTGGGGGGAAGACACATGCATTGCCACGTCGACAAGTCGTCCGAGGTATCGGGCTCACCGTTCCATTTCGCGGGCGCCGATGACACACCGGAGAGCCCAGCGGCCTGGTACGTTGCCTACACGGAATCGCGGCTGGAACAGTTGGCTTCCTTAAATCTGCAGCAACAAGGGTTTCTGACGTACCTGCCTATGTATCGCGGCATCCCGAAACGTTCGGTGAAGTCCAAGGCAAGCATGCCCGGTAAAGCAGCTGCGAGCCTTGAACCGATGTTTCCACGTTACCTGTTTTTCAAACCCGCCAGCCAGAAGCAATCCATCAGCAGCGTCCGGTCTACGCGCGGGGTAAGCGCGGTCGTGAGGTTCGGCTCTTACTTTGCACAAGTTCAGCCCGAAACTCTAGCCGCCCTGCGGCATCACGAAGAGTTCGGCGCCCCGCAAGACCTCTCAGACCGCATGCTGCCGCAACGCGGCAGCCGCGTCAAACTCCTGGACCCGGCACTCAATGGCCTGGAAGGCCTTGTGGATTCAGTGTCGGCCCAACGAGTGATTGTGCTGATGGAAATACTGGGCCGACAGACCCGAGTCAGGTTACGACCGCATCAAGTGGAACCAAGCTAAGGCGTTTCAAAGATAGTGCTGGAAAAAAGGCCTCGCCGGGGTGAGCGAGGCGCGACAGTCCTACCCCACTGACCCCATGTTTCAGTCATTGCAGTAGTAGAAGACCAAGTGATCTTGCCTCTGTGGCAAGAACACTGCGGCAGCCTGTTCAACGTTTGTCAATGAAAAGTGGATCCGATGAAACAATGGCATATTTTTCCGCGCTGGCATGCAGTGCCGCGCCTCGCCTCCGTCAGTGCGATGATAGCCACCTTCGCGCTGCTGTCTGCATGCAGTATGTCGCCTGGCATGCATATGGGCAAACCACAGGATGTGGCCAAGGCTCTTGAAGAAGAAGGTGCGCCGCCGGGCGCGCTCATGACGATATCTCCACAGCTCATCGAGCAGCAGCGTTCCGTCCGCGACACGACGGTCAACCAGCAGATCAGGCAGTTCTTCGGTGCGCCGGAAGAATACAGGGTCGGACCGGGCGACATCCTGAACATTGTTGTGTGGAATCATCCGGAATTGAGCTTGCCAATGGCCGGCTCCAACGTATCCACCAACTCGCTCAACATCGCGGACGTAGGCAACGGCTACAACGTCAGCCCTGACGGACTTATCCAATTCCCCTTTGTAGGAGCAGTCAAGGTGGCGGGCCTGACCGAATATCAGATTCGCTCCATGCTGACCCGCCGGATGAGTCCCTACGTCAGCGAACCACAACTTACGGTCCGAATCCAGGCCTATCGAAACGGGCGCATCTATGTCGATGGTGAAGTGCGGACGCCCGGATTACTGACCATGAACGACATCCCCATGACCTTGCCAGAGGCGATCAATCGCGCCGGCGGGCTTACACCGGACGCGGACCGATCATCGATAGTCTTGACGCGCAACGGCGTGGCAACCCAGATCAGCATGCCGCAGCTGACTCGCAATGGCATCAATCCGGCGCAGATCTACTTGGCCGACGGCGACCTCCTGCGTGTCATCAACAAGAATGATTCAAAGGTGTTCATGCTGGGTGATGTACACAGTCCGCGTGCCCAGCCCCTGCAGGATGGCGAGCTGACACTGGCACAAGCACTTGGTGAGGCGAGCGGCATCAATCCGGAAACCGGCAACCCCAGGCAGGTCTACGTCATCCGTAAAGGCGTCCAGGGGAACGCCGAAATCTATCATCTCGACGCCAGTGTACCTACCGCCCTGGTCCTGGCTGCCGACTTCGAGCTGAAAGCCCGCGACATGGTGTTCGTCGACCCTGCTCCGATCGTGAGATGGAACCGCGTCATCAGCATGCTGCTGCCCAGTTATGGTGCCGTCAGCGCCACCCGGGACATGACACGATGAATCGCCCAGACATGAACAATCCCTACCCATTGGCTCCTGCCGGTCAGTCCTCGCCTATCATCTTTGCCCAACCCTACGGCGCCCAGAATAACAGTGAAGACATCAATTTCCTGGGCCTGCTCGATACCGCGAGGAACGCCCGATGGTTGATCATCAGCACGGTCATGACGGCCTTGCTGATCGGCGGGGCCTATGCGCTGTTCACCCAACCCATTTATCAATCCGACGCATTGGTCCAGGTCGAGCAGAATCGCAGCAGTCCGACCGGCACCAACCTTCTCAGCGAGCTGTCGTCTATTTTCAACGTCCAGTCTCCAGCGACCGCTGAAATCGAGATCCTGAGATCCCGCCTTGTTGTCGGCGAGGCAAGCGATAAATTGCAGCTGTATGTCGATGCAACGCCCAACTACGTGCCCATCGTCGGCCGATGGCTTGCCAAGCATGCCACCGACCTGTCGAACCCGCGGCTGTTCGAGATGGGAAGCCACGTTTTTGGCGGCTATGTATGGGGCAGGGAATCCATAAAAGTCGCCCAGCTTGACGTCCCTCCGAAACTGGAAAACAAGAAGCTCACGCTCACGCGTACCGCAACGGGCTATACCCTGCATGGACCGGAGGGCGAAATGCTTGCAGCGGGCACTATCGGAGCCGTCACGCTGATCAATGCGGGCGACCAGCAGGGCCGCATGGTGATCAGCGAACTGGCCGCCAAGGCAGATGCCCGCTTTACCTTGATACGTCGATCACGCCAGAACATCATCCAGGAACTACAGGACAAGCTGGTGATCGATGAAAAAGGCAAACCTTCCGGCGTGCTTTCCATGACGCTCAACGGAACGGATCCGCTGCGGATCACGAACATACTCAATGCGATCGGCGTCGCCTATGTGAAACAGAATACGGAACGCAAGGCCGCTGAAGCAGAAAAATCCCTGGACTTCCTGGAGGGCTTCCTACCCCAACTCAAGACACAGATGGACGAGTCCGACAACAAGTACACCGCATTCCGGGATGCCCATGGCACCTTCAATCTTGGGACAGAAGGCACGCTCTCTTTGAATACGTCGGTCGCCATGCAGACCAAGTTGTTTGAACTTCAACAGAGACGCAGGGAATTGAGCGCCCAATTTGGAGCATCGCACCCCACGATCCGATCCCTGGACGGACAAATCACAGCGCTGGAAGCCGAAGTCGCCAGGCTTACCGCACACATCAAGACACTGCCTGAGCTGGAGCAGCAGCTGCTCAATCTCATGCGGGATGTGAAGGTCAATGGCGAGCTGTACGCCAGCTTGCTCAATAGCGCGCAGCAATTACGGCTGGTCAAGGAAGGCAAGGTCGGCAACGTGCGTATGGTGGACACAGCAGTGGTGCCCGACCTGCCTGTGCGCCCTGACCGGCCCCTGATACTGGCCGTTTCGGCATTACTCGGACTCCTGCTCGGCATCGGCCTTGCCTTCCTGCGCAGCTTCCTTCGCAACGGTGTCAAGGCGCCCGGCGACATCGAGTCGACGCTGGGAATGAGTGTCTTCGCCACGGTACCTCGAGTGACGCCTGGCGCTGGCCGCCGATCAGGATTCAATGGGGGCCGAGGCGTCAAATATGTATTAGCCGAAAGCTCACCCGGCGATCCCGCGATAGAAAGCCTGCGCAGCTTGCGCACCGCCCTACGCTATGCGCTGCAGGATGCCGAAAACAACATCATCATGCTGACCGGGCCGACGGCGAATATCGGCAAAACATTCACCAGCGTCAATCTGGCGGCGGTACTCGGAGCTGCCGACAAGCGGGTACTGCTTATCGACGCGGACTTCCGCAGCGGCAGCATGCATCGATATTTTGAACTGGAGCGGTATAACGGATTCAGTGACCTGATTCACGGCAGTGCGACCCTGCCCGAAGTCTTGCACAAATCGGTCATGCCGAACGTCGACCTCATCACCACTGGCGTGCTCCCGCACAACCCCGCTGAAGTGCTGTTGTCTCCCAACGCAGTTCAGCTCCTGCACCAGCTGGCGGAACGCTACGACGTTGTCTTGGTGGATACCGCTCCAGTACTCCCGGTGTCCGATGCAATGGCGCTGGCGCCTCATGTGGGAACTGTCTTTATGCTGGCCCGGGCACAGGTGAGTACCTTGAGCGAGCTGGAGGAGTCCGCCAAACGCTTGAACCAGGTCGGTGCACAAGTCAAGGGCGTGATCTTCAACGATTTCGACGCGTCGAGCCAGCGCTTCAGTTCGCGCTACGGCAGTTATCAACATGGCTATGTCCCTTACGGGAGCAATGTCCCCCGATGAACGGCAATAAAGAAAAATACAAGAAGCTGTGCACCGAGGAGCCGTCCATTCCGATCTTTTCACAAGATTGGTGGCTTGACGCGACAGCAGGCTCCCATAACTGGGATGTTGCCCTGGTGGAGAACCGGGACAACATCGCTGCGTGCATGCCTTATGTGACGAACAAGCGGGCCGGCTTGAAGATATCCACGGTACCGCCATTGACATATTGCCTCGGGCCATGGCTGCGACCGGTACCCGCCAAACAGGTCAATTGCATCAGCAGACAAAAAGACGTAATGGAGAAATTGATCGAACAGCTACCCGCATTCGATCATTTCAAACAGCAATGGCATTACAGCCAAACAAACTGGCTGCCGTTCTACTGGCGTGGCTTTGAACAAACAACGCAATACACATACGTGCTGAGCCTGCAGTCCGATGCCAAATCCACTTGGCAAGGATTGCATGAAAGCACAAGACGGGAAATCCGAAAGGCCATGGGGAGGGGCGGCCTTTGCGTGCGCGATGACCTGTCAGTGGATGAGTTCCTTCCATTGCATCAGAAGGTTTATGAAAGGCAGAACCTGCCCATGCCCTACTCCGAAGATGTCGTCAAAATGCTTGATGAAGCGTGCGCACGCCGCAATCGCCGCAAGATCTTCATTGCAGAAGATCAACACGGCGCCCGACACGCCGGCGTCTATTTGATCTGGGACGATACCAGCGCCTATTACCTCATGGGCGGCAGTGATCCCGAATGGCGCAATAGCGGTGCGATGAGCCTGTGCATGTGGGAAGCCATCAAGTTTGCCTCCACGATGACGCTGCGCTTCGATTTTTGCGGGTCCATGATCAAGAGCATCGAACGTTTCGTGCAGGCATTCGGTGGACTGCAGACACCTTATTTCGCGGTTTCAAAGACACCGTCGAAGCTCGCGGCATCCATCCTGTTCATCAGGTCACTGGCAAACTCTCACGCAACACGATGACCAGCATGAATACCTTCACGTCGACACGGGAAAGCGCGATCTCATGGCTCAATACGATTCTGTGCGAACGCCTCAGCAAACACCTGAAGCTTTCGAAATGTAAGCCAGGGCACCTTCTTATAACGGTGCACGGTAGTGGGGCCGGCATTCGGATCAACTCTGAACCTGCGACCTTCTCGCAGGCGGGCTCCGGCTTACCCTGCGGCAGTTGGGATCCACAGGCTGAAGGCTGGCAATCCGCCCTGTGCCTGCCCTTACCCACCCCGGGAGCGACAACCATTTCCGGGCCGCTGATCGAGAAGACCGACACCGGCTATGTCATTCACTATGACATTCTGGGACTGGTTTACTGGATGCTGTCGCGCCACGAGGAAGTGGGCCGCATCGACCTGGACAAACACGGGAGATTCCCGGCGCGTTCCTCGCATGCCTTCAAGCACGGCTATCTGGAACGACCAATCGTCGACGAATGGCTCGCGATACTGGCTCAGGTGGTTCAGCGCACATGGCCGCAACTGGAACTCGTCAAGTCTGAATTTTCGGTAAGGGTTTCGCACGATGTCGATACGCCCGCCCGCTATGGTTTCTCCAGCATTGGAAGATTGCTGCGCACTATGGTCGGCGACGTACTGCGAAGGCGTGAGGTGCTCGAAGCGCTACGCGCGCCCCTGATATGGGCGCAATCGAAAGAGAAACTGCATAGCTCCGACCCCTTCAATACTTTCAACTGGATCATGAGCACTTCCGAGCGCTACAAGATCAATAGCGCTTTCTATTTCATTTGCGGCAAGACATATCCGGCTCGTGATGCGCGATATGACATCCGGCACCCGGCTATCCGGGAGCTCATGCGCCGTATCCACGTACGAGGTCATGAAATAGGCCTGCATCCCAGCTACAACACCTACAAGAGGCCCGACATCATTGCCTCGGAAGCGCGTGTGCTTATGAGGGCCTGTAGCGAAGAAGGCATAAAGCAGGCCAGCTGGGGAGGTCGCATGCATTACCTGCGCTGGCAGACTCCCGCAACGCTATACGGCTGGGAGCAAGCCGGCATGGCCTATGACAGCACGCTTACCTACGCCGACCGCCCCGGCTTCCGTTGCGGTACATGCCATGAGTACCCAGCCTTCGATCCGGTTGCCGGCACGGCGCTTCAGTTGCGCATCCGTCCACTGATCGCCATGGAATGCACCGTTCTCGCACCCCGCTACATGAACCTGGGTTCCGGCGACATTGCCCTGAAAAAATTCATTCAGCTGAAGCAGTCCTGTCGCGCCGTGAACGGCAACTTTACCTTGCTGTGGCACAACACCTTACTGGAGCGTCATCAGGAACGCACTCTTTACGAGCACGTACTGGCTGCGTAGACCACCGCGACTCCCTACACGAAACTCCGGCGCGGTTACCTGATTATGAGCACGGACATGAGCGAACGAAAGAAAAGAATTTTACTGATCAGCTGCTTTTTTTATCCGCAGAATCGAATACCCGTGCTCAGAATCGGGCAGTGGGCCAAGTATTGGGCTTCGGAAGGCCATGATGTCACGGTGTTGACGACAAAAAAATATGCCTTCATGGGTCCGTTTGGGCTGGATCCGAGTCTTCCTGAAGAAGTCCGGGTTGTCGAGGTCCCCTGTTTGCCGCAGTTTCTGGAACGCTCGGCCATGCCGGCCATTGGACACGGCAAGAAGCAAACCGCAGGAAAATCCATAAGTACCGAATCGAGCATCAAGAAGAAAGTACGAAGCCTGCGCGGCTATATCGGCTCCAACGTCGACATTCATGATTTCTGGGTCGGACCCGCCTATAGGGCCGGCATGCATCTACTTGCGGAAAACCGGTACGACGCCATAGTGAGTTCTTATTCGCCACCGGCCGCGCATCTCGTCGCCAGCAAGCTCAAGAAAAAACACCCCGACCTTATCTGGTTTGCCGACTTCCGTGACTTATGGGCAAACAATCACATTACGTCGGCGAAAGGCGTATTCAAATGGATGGAAAGCGCCAGGGAAAATCGCTGCCTGCGCGGGCGTGCCAACGCGATCATCACGGTATCGCGACCGCTCGCCATCGATTTGCAGGCACGCCATCCCGAATTGCCGGTCTGGGTCATTGAAAATGGCTTTGACCCCCAGGAGTTTCCCAGATGGATGCAGGTGGTATCCGCAGGGCCGCAACTGACGGGAAACATCACTATTTGCTATGCCGGTACGATCTATCCAAATCGGCGCGATCCCACGCCCTTGTTCAATGCCGTCAACGAACTGATCGACAGCGGAGAGCTAAGTCCCGAGAAAATCAAGATCGAATTCTATGGGCAAAACGAACAAGAGCTGTCTGAAATAATTCAGCGCACCCGCGCCAATCGGCACAATATCATCAAGATAAAGGGATTCGTCACGCGCCAGGTTTCCCTGGAAGCGCAACGCCGCAGCGACCTGCTGTTACTGCTGGAATCGGGCGAACCACTTGCCAAAGGCATGCTGACCGGCAAAGTGTTCGAGTATCTGGTCAGTGGCATACCCATTCTGGCCGTTGGCATCGACAACACGCATGCCGCCGGCGAGCTGCTGGAGAACACCGGTACCGGCTACTGCTCCAGTGACACGGACGAACTCAAGCGCCTATTGCTGGCAGCCATAGAGCTCAAGCATTTCAGCTTCTACCGACCACGCAAGGACCTTATTGCCAGATTTTCCAGACAGATACAGGCCCGCTCGATTATTGATCGCTTGGCAGCATTCCAGGGAGCGGCATCGTGTTGACCGGGCTGAAGGCGTACTACCTGTGCGCTTCGCTGCTGCTGTTTTTGTTCGCCATCTACTCGAATAAAAACGCCTTGCACGCTTTCGGCTATGGCGTCGCACTGAACATATTTCCCCTGGCCTTATTGCCCGAGGTATCGATGGATATAGCGCGGGTTGCAGGCATGCCACTGGCCTATCTGCCAGTCACCGCCGCAGGGCTCGCCTTGGCGGTACGCAACCATGCACGCCTGCCGCAATCCTACAGACTCTTGCTGACGCTTGCCTTCATCTATTGTGTTTACGCCTTTTTTACCACCTTGATCATCGGCGGAATGACGGTCGCGAACATGGCGTACTGGGCAGCATGGCCGCTGAACTTCCTTATCTTCTTTTCCGCAGCGGCGTTCTTTTCACGGACAGACATACAGACAGCAAATAAAGTCATCAAAGCGACGACTACCATTTTGGTGCTCGGTTGCCTGACGGGACTGGCGCGCTATGGCCTCGGTATTGCGCCAGACGCAAATTTCATGCCGCTGGTGAACCGCAACGGCACAGTCGTGTTCATTGTCATGGTGTTCCCGCTGCTTTTCTATACCTATAAAGAGCAGGAGAAAGCCAGGGGATGGCTGTTGTTCTGCATAGGCTGCATATTCGTCACGCTGGCCTTCACGTTCTCCAGATCGGGAATCATCGGTATGTTGGCGTGCATCCTGCTGTACTACATGCGGCTCACGCTCTCGGGCTTGGCAAAAACGGCAGCCGTTGTTCTTCTGATCGCGACCATTGCGTACAGCGGTGTGGCAGACAAATCACTGCAACGACTTGAACGTGTTCTCGTCACTTCGCAGATGTTGATACATGGCGAAAACCTGGATAGCAGCATGAACGACTACAACCGCGTGATGCTGCTGCAGGGCGCCATCGCCACGGCCAAAGACAATTTCTGGTTCGGAACCGGGCTGGGGCTGCAAAACTACCAGAAGGCCTTTCACAAAGTCAGCGATTACGGGCACGCATCCAAGGCTCACAACTTCTACATTTCTTACTTTGCCGAGCTTGGAGTGGTGGGCTTCTCATTGCTGATGCTCATTCTCTATCTGGTCTCGCGCAAGCTGTACCCACTCTCCAGCCGACACAAAGCATTCAAGGTTTCATTTCTCGCAATGGCGCTGATGATGACCATGAATGAGTACATCCTTATGCCCGAAATCTGGTTTTTCTACGGAATGCTGGCGGGAATGTCTCGCATCGGCGGCTACATGGCGGCGCCTTTCCAGTTCCGTCAATTGCCGGAACAGCTGTTCAATCGTGTTCCAAATCGGAGTCCCCATGTCTAAGAAGTATGGCTCGTTGGAGCGCAGGATTGCCAAATTCCTCGGGCAGTTTCCGCTATTGAAATCGGCCGTCAAGGCCGCCTATGGCCGCCTGGTCTTTCTGCGGAACAGGCCGGCCAGCAAGACGGTATCGGATCACCGGTTTCTACCGGTCGGCGACGGCATCCTGAATACCTTCTTCGGCTACTACGATAAAACGCCGCTATCCAGTGCGGGCTTCCTGCTTTGTCACTCAACGACCCATGCCACAGACCGCAAGCCGGACAGCAGCAAGACGCTGGATATTCTGGTTTTTTCGATCGATGACTTGAAGCAGCCGGTACTGAGTGTAAAGACCCGAGTCTATAACTGGCAGCAAGGCGCCCGCGCACATTGGCTGGATGCCGACGCCTTCATCTTCAATGACTTCGACGCGTCGAGTCAACGTTATATCAGCCGCGTCTTCTCGTTGAAGGAAAAAGGGGAAGTCAGGCGATTCGATTTTCCGGTACAGGACTCCTTTCGCGGCGACTACTTCCTTTCCATCAACTATCGGCGCATCCAGTCTTTGCGGCCCGACTACGGCTACCGCAACATGCCGGGCCTGGACGACCGCGACATGGCAGACCTTACACAAGACGGGATATGGAAAATCGACCAGGAGACCGGAGAATCGTCACTGTTGTATTCCATCGCCGATGTGTGCGAGATCGCACCCGATCCCCGCTTCAATGCCGCCAGGCACAAGATCAACCACGTCATGATCGCGCCGGGCGGCGACAGGTTCCTGTTCCTTCACCGCTATTTTCTGGGCAAGCGAAAGTACGACCGCCTGTTCCTCGCCGCTGCGCATACCCGTGACTTGAAGATACTGGCCAACTACGAGATGGTGAGCCACTGCTTCTGGATCAATGACCATTCCGTGATCTCTTTCATGCGTGGGCCATCGGGCCACGATGGTTACTACGTGCTCAACGTCGACGATGGCAGTATCAGCCCCTACTCCAACGGCAAGCTTGACTCCATGGGCGACGGCCATCCCCACGTCCACGATGACTGGTTCATTACCGATACGTATCCCGACAAGTCGCGTATGCAGCATCTGTTCAAGGCCAGCCTGTCTACAGGCGACGTGCAGGAAATCGGACAGTTCTTCCAGCCTTTTGAATTTCACGGGGAAACCCGCTGTGATTTGCACCCGAGGGTGTCGCCGGATGGCAGCAAAGTTTTTTTTGATTCCGTATTCAACGGGAAGAGAAAGCTCTACGTGTTGCAGCTTCATGCTTGAATCACGTCGCGCTTCCTGATTTCCACTACTCCAGTGGGGTTAAACCATGTCTTTCTCAGTTCTGATGTCGGTCTATCACGCCGAGAATCCCGAGTTCCTGCGCCAGGCGCTTCAGAGCCTGAACGACCAGACGCTCAAGGCCGGCGAAGTGGTGCTGGTGGAAGATGGGCCTTTGCCGGATGCACTGACCCATGTCATTGACGCCTTCCGCAGCGCGCTGAATATCCGCTCCGTTCAGCTTGCCACCAACGGTGGCCTCGCACGCGCCTTGAACGAGGGTCTGAAGCACTGTAGCCACGATCTCGTCGCACGCATGGACAGCGACGATATTTCGCTACCGGACAGGTTCGAAAAACAGATCGCTTTCATGCAGCGCAACACCGATATTGCAGCCAGCAGTACGGCGCTCGATGAATTCGATGAAAATGGCATTGTTTTCTCTTCGCGAATCTTGCCGCTGACCCACGAAGAACTCGCGAAGTTTGCCAAGACGCGCAGCCCCATCAGTCACGCCGCCGCCGTGTTCAGGAAAACGGCCATTGAGGCAGTGGGAGGTTATCCCCCGTTCAAGCGATCGCAGGACGTTGCGTTGTGGTCGCTGCTGATAGTGCGGGGATACCGATTGGCCAATCTGCCCGACAAGTTGTTCATGGTCCGGGCCGGTGCGGGATTCATGGCGCGCAGCGGACTACCTAGTTTCAAGTATGAATATGCGGTTATTTGCTATCAGAGGAAAATCGGCTTCCTTTCAATCTTCGATTTCGTCAAGAATACCGCCATCAGGTTCTTGCTGGCCGTCGCCCCCGCCCGCTTCAAGAAGGCGCTTTATTCGCATGCCAAGCTGGACCTTGGCGCCCTCTGGAAGGCGGCTCCGAAACGAACATTCGACCTCGTTTTCTCGTTCCTGGGCCTGGTTTTCCTATCGCCGCTGATCCTGTTGGCCTGGGTCGCCGCGACGCTGGACACCCGCAGCAATGGCCTTTTCGTTCAGGAACGTATCGGGCGCGGCGGCAAGAAGTTCAACATATACAAAATCAAGACGATGCGTGACCGGGCGGATCCGGGGACATCGATAACCACCTCGTCCGACCAGCGGATAACACGCAGCGGTGCTTTCCTGCGCAATACCAAGCTTGATGAGCTGCCGCAATTATGGAATGTACTGGTCGGAGACATGAGCTTTGTCGGACCGCGCCCCGACGTTCCAGGCTATGCCGATGACTTGCAAGGCGAGGACAGGATCATTCTTTCGCTGCGGCCCGGCATCACGGGGCCTGCGTCGCTGAAATACAAGAACGAAGAAGAAATCCTGGGCCAGCAAGCGGATGCCCTGCGCTACAACAGGGAGGTCATCTGGCCCGACAAGGTAAAGATCAACAAAGAATATATCCGCGAGCACAGCCTGCTTAAAGATATCAAATACATCATCAATACCGTTGCCCGGGGAACACCTGAGTAGTCGACCCTGCAACGCCATCCCTGTCCTGAAATGAGAAGGTGCGCCCATGCTTAACACCCCTTTTCCACCGTGGCCAAGCTTCACGACGGAAGAAGCCGATGCGGTTCGTGAAGTCATATTATCGAACAAGGTCAATTATTGGACCGGTCAGGAATGCCGCAAGTTCGAGCAGGAATTCGCCGCCTGGACCGGCTGCCAGCATGCCGTTGCGCTGAGCAATGGCACGCTGGCCCTTGATGCGGCCTTGAAAGCCCTGGGCATTGGACCCGGCGACGAGGTCATTGTGACGCCTCGTACCTTTCTTGCGTCGGTTTCGTGCGTTATCAATGCCGGCGCCAAACCCGTGTTCGCCGAAGTGGATCGCGACTCGCAGAACATTACCGCCTCCACCATCCAGGCCGTTCTCACTGAACGGACACGGGCCGTGATTTGCGTGCACCTTGCCGGGTGGCCCTGCGACATGGACCCCATCATGGCATTGGCCGACGAGCGCGGGCTATACGTCATTGAAGACTGCGCACAGGCACACGGCGCTCACTATAAGGGCAGGCCTGTCGGTTCAATAGGCCATATCGGCGCCTGGTCGTTCTGCCAGGACAAGATCATGACAACCGGCGGCGAGGGCGGCATGACAACCACGAACGATCAACGCCTATGGTCGAAAATGTGGTCGCTGAAGGATCATGGAAAGAGCTGGGATGCACTGTACAAGCAGCAGCACCCGCCCGGTTTCCGCTGGCTGCATGAAAGCTTTGGGACCAACTGGCGGATGATGGAGATGCAAGCGGCCATAGGTCGAATCCAGTTAGAGCGCATGCCCCGCTGGCATGCATCACGGCTCGCATTGGCCCGACAGATCTGGGCGACAGCGGAGCAACTGCCTGGCCTTCGGGCGCCCATGCCTCCGTCCGATATCACCCATGCCGCGTATAAATGCTATGTTTTCGTCGAGCCCGAAGCACTGGGACCCGGCTGGAGCCGCGATCGCATCATGGAAGAGATCAACGTGCAGGGAGTACCGTGCTACTCGGGATCGTGCTCGGAGGTTTATATGGAAAAGGCATTTGATGCCACCAATTTTCGTCCGGAGCAACGCCTGCCGATCGCCAGGGAGTTGGGGGAAACCGCAATGATGTTCCTGGTGCATCCGACGCTGGGTGAACAGGAAATCGAGAAAACGTGCAGCACGTTGACGCAAGTGATGCGGCAGGCGGTCGAAAAACATGTTTACGTTTAGAAAGTTCAATTTCAGAGGCGAATTCTTCAAGAACGTCATCACGCTGATGACGGGAACCATAGCAGCCCAACTGTTCACCGTTGCCGTCAGCCCTATCCTGACCAGGCTCTACACACCGGCCGATTTCGGGGTCCTGGCCTTGTTCACGGCCATGAACGCCGTACTGAGCATTGTGGCGGCCGCCCGTTACGAAACGGCCATCATGCTCCCGCGTGACGATGGCGACGCCCTGAATATCGTGGTGTTGTCGGGTGCCATTACGCTGATATTCGTTACTCTGCTGCAGGCGGGCATATTTGTATTCGAAGCGCAAATAGTGGCCGTCGCGGACACCCCTTTAATGGGTAAATGGATCCATGCCTTGCCATTAAGCGTGGCCCTGACCTCATGCACGCAGATTATGGTTTTTTGGAATAACCGCGGCAAGCGGTTTCGCCAGCTGGCCACGGCCCGGGCGCTTCATGGAATCGGCATTGGAAGTACGCAATGCCTGCTTGGATACGGAGGCGCCAGTTCAATCGGGCTGATTATCGGGCACATAACAGGACATGTACTGGGGCTGATCGCACTGGTCAAAGCGAATCTTGCATCCATGGCGGAACAGCGCCATTTCGTCAGTTCAACGGCGGTCAGGAGCAATGGCAAACGATATCGACGCTTTCCATTGTTCTCCATGTGGGGCGCACTGTTCGACAGCAGCGCCACACAAGTTCCGCTATTCGTTGTTGCCAGTTTTTATTCGGCGTCCGAGACGGGATTGTTTGGGTTCACCGTAAAGGTGCTGTCCCTACCACTGTTTCTAATTTCGAGCGCAATCTCCGAAGTCTTGTATCAGAAGACGACCCAATTGGACAGCACAAGTCCAGCGGCATTGGGTCGCTATATCGTCGGCATCTTCATCCTTCTAGGATGCATTGCAACACCGTTCTGCGCCCTATTCATGCTGTATGGCGTTGAAATATTCTCCTTTGTATTCGGCCAAAACTGGGCACGGGCCGGCGAGTTTGCTGGCCCGCTGTCGGTGGCGGCCGGGGTACGTTTCATGGTCAGTCCACTGAGCGTGGTGTTGAACCTAAACCACAACGTCAAGAAAGCGGTGGGATGGCAAGTCACTTACTTCTTCACGCTTACCGGAGTACTGCTTCTGTGTTCCCAGCAAAGCATCAGTTTCTTGCTGGATGCCTTTGTGGCACACGAAATCGTCTTGTTCGCCCTGTATTTTGGAATCATCCTCAGGGCAACACGGCATCGAAACACCGGTGAAAGCGAGACTCCCGCAGTCGATGTGCTTGCCACTGGTCAAGCCATGAGCAGCGCGTCGACGAAGTGAAAAAAACAATCACCAGAAACCCAATAGTTTTGGCACGGCCAAGGAGATATTTATGTGCGGCATCACTGGCGGCTGGTGGGCTGAACCACCGCGCGATCTGCATGGAAGACTGGCAAACTCGCTCAGCAAGCTCAAGAAGCGAGGCCCGAACGACGAAGGCAGCGAACTGTTCGACGTTTGCAACGGCCAATTGGCATTGGGGCACACCCGACTGTCGATCATTGACTTGAGTGCCGCGGGGCATCAACCCATGCGTACCCGAGGCGGACGATACAGCATCGTCTTCAACGGCGAAATATACAACTACCGCGAGCTCAGGCAGGAGTTGATCCTGCTCGGCCATGCCTTTCACTCCGACTCGGACACCGAGGTACTGTTGAAGGCCTGGCAACAATGGAACGTCGAGTGCTTGGTGCGCCTGGAAGGCATGTTTGCCTTTGTCGTCTACGATGCCAGCAAACGGACCTTGAGCTGCGCAAGAGATGCTTTTGGCATCAAGCCATTTTATTTCGAACAGAAGCCCGACTCTTTCCGTTTTGCCTCGGAACCCGCCGCGCTGTGCACGCTGCGGCAAGACAGAACCCAGGCGAACTGGCAACGTTGCTACGACTACTTGGTGCATGGCGACTTCGACAATCAGCAACAAACGTTCATCAACGGAATCCAGCAACTACTGCCGGGGCACTGGATGGAGGTCGACCTGAGCAACCCAGCCGCCAGTACGCAACAGACCTGGTGGCAGCCGGACCTCACCCAAACCAGCTCGCTTACTTTCGACCAGGCCGCAGAAGCTGTCCGCGAACAATTTCTTCACAATGTGCGGTTGCACCTGCGCAGTGATGTGCCCCTGGGCGCGGCGCTTTCCGGCGGCATCGACTCGTCGGCAATCGTCTGCGCAATGCGATACCTGGATCCCAGCCAGCCCATCAATACGTTCAGCTACATCGCACCGGGATACAAGCAATGCGAGGAAGGCTGGATCGACCGGATCAACCAGTTCACGGGCGCCAAGGCACATAAGGTGAGTGCCTCCGGTGAAGACCTGGCCCGCGACCTGGACAAATTGATTCATCTCCAGGGCGAGCCATTCACCAGCACCAGCGCCTACGCGCAGTATCGCGTGTTCCAACTGGCTCATGAGAACAACATAACCGTCACCCTGGAAGGACAAGGCGCCGACGAGTTATTGGCAGGCTATGCCGGCTACCCCGGACACAGGATGCTGAGCATGCTCGAGTGCGGCGACCTGCCTGGTGCCGAGCGCTTCGCCAGGAACTGGGCCCGCTGGCCGGGACGCAGCTATGGGCGGGCGTGGCAATACCTGGCAGCCATCACTCTGCCCGACAGCTTGTTCGGGGTCGCCAGCAAAGCGATGGGGCGCAGTTTCACGCCATCGTGGATCAACGCCGAGGCGCTTGCCGATGCGGGCGTCAGCATGGTGTTTGAACGTGAGAAAACGCTGCCCAGCGCCAAAGGCCGCCGCGTCATGGAACGACTCGCGAGTTCATTGACAAACCGGCATCTGCCGGGCTACCTGCGCGAAGGCGACCGCAATTCCATGCAGTTCTCCCTGGAGAGCCGCGTGCCGTTTCTGACCTTGCCCCTGGCCAACCTGTTGTTTTCACTGCCGGAGCATTATTTGATATCCCGCAGCGGCGAAACAAAAAGCGTTTTTCGTGCCGCCCTGCGTGGCATCGTGCCGGACGAGTTACTGGACCGCAAAGATAAGATAGGTTTCGAGACGCCGGAATCATCGTGGTTTATCGAAAAATCCGAAAGCGTTCGACAGTGGTTGCAAACGAGCCATGACATCCCCTTCCTGAATGCGCGGGCCTTGCTGAGTCAGTTCGATTCGATTGCCAGCGGTAAAGCGCCATGTACCACACAAGTGTGGCGTTGGGTCAATTTCCTTAAATGGTACGAACAATCGGGCTGCACCGAAAATGGCTGAGATATCCGTCCTCGACTACGGCACTGGAAACGTCAACTCTGTCATACGAATGATAGAACGGGCTGGCGGACAAGCACGCCGAATCTCTTCACCGGAAGAAGTGTCGGAGTCGGTAAAGCTGATACTGCCCGGCGTCGGCGCCTTTGATTACGGCATATCGCAACTTCATGCACGCGGCCTGATTCCGGCGCTGACCACGATCGCGCTGGAAAGGTCTATTCCAGTATTGGGAATATGCCTGGGAATGCAACTCATGTGCGCGGGAAGCGAGGAAGGCACCATGCCCGGCCTGGGCTGGATCGATGCCCGGGTTCGGCGTTTTTCATTCGCGGACGATTCCAGGCTACGCGTGCCGCACATGGGTTGGAACACCGTTCAGGTGCCCCGGGAAAATCCTTTGCTGGCGACGGACGAGGGCGAGCAGCGCTTCTATTTCGTGCATTCCTATTTTGTGTCGTGCAACGACCCGAACGACCCTATTGCCATCACAAATTATGGCAGGCAGTTCGTGGCGGCGTTTCAACGAAACAATTTGTCCGGCGTGCAGTTCCATCCTGAAAAAAGCCATCGTTTCGGACTAAGGCTAATCAGCGCGTTCGTGGGGCTTCCGCATGCTTAAGCACCGGGTGATACCGGCACTGCTCCTGCGCGATGGCGGCCTGGTCAAGACACGTAGATTCAAAGACGCCAAATACATTGGCGATCCCATCAACGCGATCCGCATCTTCAATGATAAGGAAGTGGACGAATTGATCGTGCTTGATATCGATGCATCGAGGCGCGGCCGTGTACCCGACTATGCAACGATAGAACAGATCGCGGGAGAGTGTTTCATGCCTGTTTGCTATGGCGGTGGAATCCGCTCGGTAGACCAGGCCGCACGGCTGTTCAACCTGGGGATAGAAAAAATATGCCTGCAGTCCGCGGTCTTTGATCAACAGGATCTCATCTCACGAATCGCCGATCGGTTTGGCAGCCAGAGCGTCGTCGTCTCAGTGGATGTCAAGCGTGACTGGCTAAAAAAGCCCATGCTGTATGAAAGCCGTAGCGGGCGCAAGCGCGAACAAGACTGGCTGGACTTCACTCAAGCCGCAGTCAAAGCGGGTGCCGGCGAAATACTTATTGCCGCAGTAGACCGTGAAGGCGCGATGACAGGCTACGACCTGGCATTGGTCCGGCAAGCCGCCGAAGCGCTGAAGGTACCGCTGATCGCCCTGGGCGGGGCGGGAAGCCTTGCTGACATCAAGGCAGTCATCGACGCCGGCGCCTCGGCGGCTGCCGCCGGATCGTTATTTGTACTTCATGGGCCGCACCGGGCCGTGTTGATTACTTACCCGCCCTATGCGGAGCTTGAAAAACTTCAGGAGCACTAGCAATGAGTCGACCGTACCAAGTATGTACCCGTTGTGTCATGGACACGACCGCGTCGGATATTAATTTCGATGCCCAAGGGGTCTGCAATTATTGCAGCCAATTTCTCGTCCTTTCCAAGGACGTCATCCATCAGGACCCAATCGCCAAGAAAGCGGAGCTGGACCACCTTGTCGCCCAGATCAAAGCGGCTGGGAAAAACAAGCGCTATGACTGCATCGTGGGCGTATCCGGCGGCGTAGATAGCTCATGGGTGCTGTATCAGGCTGTCAAGCTGGGATTGCGGCCTCTTGCTGCGCATATGGACAATGGCTGGAACAGCGAGCTGGCACAGCACAATATCGCAAACCTCGTGCAAGGCCTGGGTGTGGATCTGCACACTCATGTCATAGACTGGCCCGAATACAAGAAGCTGATGCAGGCGTTCTTCGACGCCGATGTCATTGATGTGGAGTTGCTCTACGACAATGCGATGCTGGGGGTGAATTATCGGCTGGCCGTCCAGCACAGCACTCAATACATTCTCGCGGGCACCAACCAGGCCACTGAAGGCATGCGCATGCCGCCGGGCTGGAACTGGTTCAAGTATGACAAGACAAACATCAAAGCGGTGGCCCGCAACTTCGGCAAAGTGCAGATGAAGACCTTTCCCGTGATCGGTACCATGGATTATGTGCGGTATCGCGTCTTGAACCGCATTCGATGGACATCATTCCTTGACATGATGCCGTTCAATAAATTCGAGGCGCTTACCGAGTTGACCGAGAAGTATGGCTATAAGCCATACCCTTACAAGCACTATGAATCCATATTCACCCGCTTCTACCAAGGCTATATTCTTCCGAACAAGTTCGGCGTCGATAAACGCCGCCTGCATCTGGGAACACTCGTGGCCGCGGGGCAACTCAGCCGCGAACAGGCACTCGAAGGTCTTGAAGGAATAGCGTATGCCAGCGACGCAGACCTGGAACGCGATAAGCAATACTTCATCAAGAAAATGGGCTGGTCCACGGCAGACCTGTCGGCCTACCTGAGTCGCGACCCAAAACCGCACAGCCTTTACGGAACCGAACAGCCATTGTGGAACTTGTTTCAGCGCAGCTATACAACGCTTTGCCGGGGCCAGGCACGATAATCCGGCGCACTTGGCGCCGGCTTCGTGCTTATGCGGTCACGGCCTGCACGCAAAACGTCTTCACCGCATCGGCAATATCCGCAAGCTCCTGTTCGGTCAAATGCTCACCGATCGGAAGGCTCAGCAGGTGGCCGTCGTTGCGATTGGCGAACATATGCTGGTCCGGCTCGCCCAGGTAGCGGTAAGCTTGAAGCTTGGGTAGTGCAATCGGATAATGTACCCCGGTCTGTATGCCACCCTCTTTCAGGAAAGCTGCCAACGCCTCACGCGATGGGGTACGCACGACAAATAGATGAAAGGCATGGCGGCACTGATCGGCGATACGAGGCAATACCAGGCCATCAATATTCTCGAGCTGAGCCGAATAAAACGCGGCCACCTCATTGCGACGATCTATCCATGCATCAAGATAGCGAAGCTTGACCGTAAGGATGGCAGCCTGGATTCCGTCCAGCCGACTATTGCGGCCCTCGAACTGGTGATCATACTTGTCGATACGGCCATGGTTGGCGATCATGCGGCACTGCCGCGCCAATCGTTCATCATTGCTCGTGATGGCCCCGCCATCGCCATAGGCGCCCAGGTTCTTTCCTGGATAGAAACTGAACGTTCCAGCATGCCCGATGGCACCGACACGCCGGCCCTTGTATTCGGCGCCATGCGCCTGCGCGCAGTCTTCGATAAGCTTCAAGCCCGACTCATGGGCCACTTCCATGAGCGCATCCATGTCACATGGATGGCCGTAGAGATGGACCGCGATGATGGCAACGGTTCGCGATGTAACGCGACTGCGCACATCGGCCGCGTCGAGGGTATAGGTGACGGGGTCCACATCCGCAAACACCACCTTGCATCCGCTACGGGTCACCGCCTCGCTTGTGGCGATAAAGGTGTTGGCGGGCACGATGACTTCGGCGCCGCGAGGAAAGTTCATGGCCTCGAGCACGATCTCGATGGCATCCGTGCCATTGCCCACACTGACGCAATATTCCGCCTGCTGATACGCGGCGAACTTGCGCTCAAACGTCTCCACCACCTCACCGCCTATGAAAGCGGAGTCCCGTATGACGCCTGCGATGGCCTCATCGATTTCGGACTGCATGTGTTTGTATTGGGAATGTAAATCAAGAAATTTGATCATGGAAGTCTCTTATCTTACGTGCGGGACTACCTGCATAAACGCCAGGCGCGACAATATCTCGTGTTACCACTGCACCGGCACCGACTACCACGTCATCGCAAATCTGTACCGGCAGTACGGTCGCGTTGGTGCCTATCGATACCCTGTTGCCTAAACGGGTCGCCATCCACAGCGCCTTGTTGCCGCGCGCAGGCCCGCCGTGGCTGAACAGGTCATTTACAAACTTGGCCCCGTGGGAAACAAAACAGTCTTCACCGATTTCAACCAGTTCACACACAAAGGCATGAGACTGTATGCGGCTCCGGTTGCCAATTTTGACGCCGCTCTGGATTTCGACGAAAGGGCCGACAAACACATCGTCGCCCAGCGTGCAGCCATAGAGATTAACTGGATTGACCAAGGTAACCCGGGCGCCGAACTTGACGTTGGCGACGGAGACGTTTCTTATGCTGGGCTCGTTCACTACGAGGCTCCCAGTTTCGAATATTTGGGACGAAAATGCAGTTTTACTTCACGTCCGGTTTCTATCGATTCGTAGATCGCATTAATGAGCTCCAGGCTTTTTCGTCCTTCGAGACCATCCACCATGTGTCTTTTCTGATTAACGATGCAATCGACGACGTGGCCGTAATAGGCCTGGTGGCCAAACCCATACACGTTGGGTGGGTTGACCGAATACTTTTCCATAACCTCATCGTCTTCAGGTTCCGGTTCGACAAAATTCCAGACCTTCATTTCGTTGACGGCAAATCCCCCGATTTCCACCGCGCCTTTTTCTCCGAGTATGGAAATAGAACCTTCAAGATCCTTGGGCCTTACCGCCGTGGTCGCTTCTATGCAGCCCAGCGCGCCATTGCGAAAATGCAGTATTACGACAGCGGTATCTTCCGCCTCGATATGGGCGAGTGCGGTGCTGCTCATGGCGACGACGCTATCCACCTCGCCCATCATCCATTCAAGCAGGTCTACATGATGGCTGGCCTGATTGGTGAGCACGCCGCCATCAAGCGCCCATGTGCCTCGCCACGCGTCCTGGTCATAATAGGACTGGGGACGACACCAGCGTACGCGTACGGTTCCCATTACGAGCTTGCCGAAACGGCCACGCTCCAGTGATTCCCGCAGTTTCATGACGGGTACATTGAAGCGGTTCTGCTTGACCACGAACAGCTTGATCCTGGCCCGGTCACACGCCTTGATCATGTCGTCGGCGTCGTCGAGGGTAAGGGCCATCGGCTTTTCCACGACAATATGCTTGCCATAGGGTGCAAGTTCCTTTACGTGCCGCGCATGATGTCCGCTCTCGGTAAGCACCACAACAACGTCAATGTCGATCTCGCGCATCATGCGATGCATGTCGATGAAACCCGGCACGTTGAAATGCTCGGCGGTGCTGGCCGCCCGCTCTTCGACAATATCGCAGACCGCCGCAAGCTCGGCGCCGGCAATCTGGTTCTTTCCCAATAATTCGGCGTGTCGCTTCGATATCCGGCCGCAACCGACCAATGCGAATTTCAGTGTCATGCCACCCTCTCGATAGTCAACTCAGTTGCCCGGGAAGCCCGGCCAATGCCGAAGTACTCAATGCCTTTCAAGCCATCATCATGCAGGTCGAAAATATTTCGGCCATCAAAAATGACCGGATTCCTGAGTCTTGCTTTAATTGCATCGAAGTCGGGGCTTCTGAATTCTTTCCATTCGGTTGCGATGATCAGGGCGTCCGAATCGTCCAATGCGACCATGGGGTGCGCGGCATAGGACAACTGGCCATCATGGTGACTAAATACCCGCCGGGCCTCGTCGATGGCTGCCGGATCGTAAGCAACAACCTTCGCCCCCAGCCGCAAAAGCGCCGCAATAATCACCCGGCTCGGCGCTTCCCGCATATCGTCGGTATCAGGTTTGAACGCGAGCCCCCACAACGCGAAAGTGAGGCCGGTCAGATCCGGGCCGAAACGCGCCACCACCTTGTCGACCAGGACGGATTTCTGCCGCTCATTTGCCTGTTCGACGGCGGTCAGCACCTTCAATTCCCCGCCAACCGCTGCCGCCGTACGAAGAAGCGCCTGTATGTCTTTTGGAAAGCAGGAGCCCCCATACCCGCAACCCGGATAGAGAAAATGCCATCCAATCCGCATATCTGAACCTATTCCCTGCCGGACCAGTTCAATGTCTGTGCCCAGCTTCTCCGACAGCAAGGCAAGTTCATTCATGAACGATATCCGGGTAGCCAGCATGGCATTTGCCGCGTATTTGGTCAGCTCGGCAGAGCGCGAATCCATAATGAGCAGGCGATCGTGCTTGCGCTGGAAAGGCGCGTAAAGGGTACGCATGATATGAATGGCATTCGGGTCATCGGAGCCGATAACGATACGGTCGGGGCGCATGAAATCTTCAATTGCCACGCCCTCTTTCAGGAACTCCGGATTCGACACGACGCTGAACTCGATGTCGGCGCTTCGGCGGTCCAGCTCTGCGCGGATCACCGCTTCGACCTTGGTGGCGGTGCCGACAGGCACGGTGCTTTTATCGACGACCACTTTGTAGTCGGTCATGTACTTGCCAATATTGCGGGCTGCACCAAGCACATACTGAAGATCGGCGGAGCCATCTTCATCGGGAGGTGTTCCAACGGCAATTAACTGCAAGGTGCCGAATTCGACGGCCCGCTTGACGTCCGTCGTAAAATTCAGCCTTCCGGCGGCTACATTCTTTTTTATGATCTCGTCGAGCCCCGGTTCATAAATGCATATACCGCCCGCCTCCAGCAAAGCGATCTTCGCGGGGTCGATATCAAGACAAAGAACATCATTGCCGACGTCGGCTAGACAGGCGCCCGTTACGAGCCCGACGTAGCCGCTGCCAATGACCGTAACCTTCATACGTTCTCCTCTCAACTCTGCGCGTGCGGCCGTTAGCGTTGGCGACCAGAGTCCCACCTTCTGTTCGTTAAGTATTTGATACAGACGTTATTGAATGCATCATAGAGAGGAACAATATGTACGCACATCAGGCCTTCGGCTTAATCCGCGCAGCGGTTCGGGAACTTGCCGCGGCTAGACGTCTTAGCCCGTCTGGCGTATGTCTTGCGGTTCACACACTACTTATTATTGGCGTATGAAAAAAGACGTTTCCGAACACCAGCCGGGAAACGATACGAACGAATAAATCAGGCGCAAGAAAAGGAGAGGGGAGGGATGAGCTACATCGCAACCGGCCGCGATCCTGCGGAGTTACTCCCTGCATCATCCAAGCGCAGCACTTTCCGTGGCCGCCTTCTAGCCTTGCCCCGGAGCCAAAAACGCGTCCTTCAAATGGCTGCGGACACTTTGCTTGTCTGGCTGGCCTTATGGCTTGCATTTTACTTGCGCCTGGACGACATGAGCGCCGCGCGGCCTTTCGGTGGACATGCATGGCTGTTCATTGCCGCGCCGCTGCTTACCTTGCCGGTCCTTGCACGATTCGGACTCTATCGCGCCGTCCTGCGCTACGTCGGCTATCAGGCCTTGTCAACCGTGGCCGTCGCGGTAAGTATTTCGGCTTCGTTGCTGGCCGTCGCGGTTTTCCTGTACCCGGACCCGCCCGCCCTTATTCCGCGCTCCATCGTTATCATCTACTGGATGCTCTGCATCATATTCGTCGCGGGTTCGCGCATCGCCCTGAAGCAGTACTTCCGCGGCAAGCCTTTTACTCTCTCATTCCGGCCTGATTCCATTCGTCACGTCGATCGCAATTCCGGCGGAAAAATCCGCGTTGCAATTTATGGCGCCGGCGATGCGGGCAACCAATTGCTGATGGCACTGCGGTTGGGCAATGAGCGGCATGCCGTTGCGTTCATTGATGACGACCCTGACCTGCAGGGCCGCATCATGGCCGGCGTGCCGGTATACGGAGCACAGCAACTCGATGCCTTGGTCAAGGAACGCCATGTACAAGAAGTATTGCTGGCCATTCCTTCAGCCTCGCGCGCAAGGCGCGCAGAGATTGTCGACCTGCTGGCTCCCTACCCTTTCAGTGTTCGCACGGTCCCGGGCTTCATGGACTTGGCCAGCGGCCGCGTAAAGGTACAGGACCTGCGCGACGTGGATATTTCGGATCTACTGGGGCGCAATCCTGTGCAGCCGGACGAAGAGCTTCTGGAGCGGTGCATACGCAACCAGGTCGTCATGGTGACTGGAGCCGGAGGCTCGATAGGAGCCGAACTATGCCGCCAGATAGTGCAAAGCCGGCCCACCACGCTGATCTTGTTCGAACAAAGCGAATTCAATCTGTACAGCATACAAAGCGAGCTGGAAGCTTTCATACATTATTCCGGACAGCCCGATATCAAGATAGTACCGGTACTCAGCTCCGTACGGAACCAGGATCGCCTTTTCGACGTCATGTCGATCTGGCATGTCGACACTGTCTATCATGCCGCCGCCTACAAGCATGTGCCCATGGTGGAGCGCAATATCGCCGAAGGTGTCATCAACAACGTTTTCGGCACCTTGTATTCGGCCCAGGCGGCGCTGAGAGCCGGTGTCAGCAATTTTGTGCTGATATCCACGGACAAGGCCGTACGTCCGACCAACATCATGGGCAGCACCAAACGGCTTGCGGAGCTGATCCTGCAAGCCTTGGCTTACGAGACTATGCCCCGCCCTTACGGGTGGGAGGACGAGCCGGCCATTCACAACCGGACTCGCTATTCGATGGTGCGATTCGGCAATGTGCTGGGGTCTTCCGGGTCGGTCGTTCCCCTCTTCCGCCAACAGATACGCAGCGGCGGTCCCGTCACCGTCACACATCCTGAAATGACACGCTACTTCATGACCATACCGGAAGCCGCGCAACTGGTCATCCAGGCGGGCTCCATGGGTGAAGGCGGCGACGTATTCGTACTGGATATGGGCGAACCCGTAAAGATTGCGGATCTTGCAAGAAAGATGATTGCGCTTTCCGGCCTGAACGTACGCAGTGTGCTCAATCCCGATGGCGACATCGACATCACGTTCGTGGGCCTGCGCCCAGGCGAAAAATTGTATGAAGAACTCCTCATCGGCGACAATGTGAGCCCCACTGAACACCCGATGATCATGCGCGCACACGAGAAACGACTGGATTGGGAGCAACTGAAGCCCATATTGGCCGATCTGGGTAACGCGGTGAAAAACGACAACTATCCGCGTATACAACAATTATTCGTCGAACTGGTTGATGGTTACGTGCCGGAAGACGCGATGGTGGACTGGATACACCTTCAGCATACCGCCGCGAGCCGCGTCACCATGGATAATCAAACTGTGCTGCAGCCCCTGCCGGCAGCCAATGCGCAGTTCGAAGCATGACCCGTGAGTAAAGGTAAGCAATACTGCGCCACGACAGCGGTTGGTTGCATTTGGATTCGTTTTACCCGGGCCAGCTAACAACTGTGAAACGGAAACCCGGACACAATGAGGCACTTAGATTAACAATAAGGTGCTGTCATGAAAAGACTGTTTTTGGCTGGAGCGGCTGCATTGGCAATGCTGGGTTCATCAGCAGCGATGGCGCGGGTCGATGTTGATATTTCCATTGGCGTGCCAGGCGTCATCTACAGCGATCCTGGCTACTATCACCCGCCAGTAAGATATGTAGAGCGCCCCCGCGTGATCGTCGTACCGGAGCGTAGATACCACCGACCGGTAACGGTATATGGTCCACGCCATTATCGGGACGATTATCGTGATGGCCGCCACTACAAGAAGCACCACCATAAACATCGTGGCAAGCACCACCATAAACGCGGGCATCGACATGATTGAACCGCGCCCGTGACAACAAAAAAGCCGCAGCTGCGGCTTTTTTGTTGTCACGAAACCGCCGGCCTTCAGGGCGTAAGGCTTGCCGCTCCACCCATATACGGACGCAGGACATCAGGAAGAGCCACACTACCGTCTTGCTGCTGGTAATTCTCGAGCACCGCGACCAGCGCGCGGCCGACGGCCAAGCCAGAGCCGTTCAATGTGTGTAAGTATTCCGGCTTACCCTTATCGGCACGATATCGGGCCTGCATGCGGCGAGCCTGGAAGGCTTCGCAGTTGGATACCGAAGAGATTTCCCGCCAGGTATTCTGGGCAGGCAGCCACACTTCCAGGTCGTAGGTCTTGGTCGCGCCAAAGCCCATGTCGCCACCGCAGAGCAATACTACCCGGTACGGCACGCCAAGACCTTGCAAGACGGCTTCGGCATGACCCACCATTTCTTCGAGTGCATCGTAAGAGCGCTCGGGATGCACGACCTGTACCATTTCAACCTTGTCGAACTGGTGCTGTCGTATCATCCCTCGCGTATCGCGCCCACCGCTACCAGCTTCGGATCGAAAGCACGGCGTATGCGCGGTCAATTTCACAGGCAGGTCTTGGACGGGGGTGATGGTACCCCGAAACGATCCAGCCAGCGTGATTTCGGAGGTGGAAATCAAATAGAGGTCTTCGCTGGGAACGGCATTGCCCTGCTCATCGAGATTCGGTTCGTTGTCCTGTCCGCCTTTGGTCACCCAGAACATGTCGTCCTTGAATTTGGGCAATTGCCCCGTGCCAAAGAGTGTGGAGCTGTTGACGATATACGGTGTATAGCACTCTTCGTAACCATGCTCGGTGGTTTGCAGATCCAGCATGAATTGAGCCAGCGCCCGATGCAGGCGGGCCATCGGTCCGCGAAGCATCATGAACCGCGCACCGGACAGTTTGCGCGCCGTTTCAAAGTCCAGGCCCAGGGGCTCGCCCAGGCTGACGTGGTCTTGAGGTTCGAACGACAAGGGTTGGGGATTGCCGTTAGCATCGGCCTGCACGTGGCTGGGCAGCCAACGTCGTACCTCGACATTGTCGTCGCTGGATGCCCCGGCCGGCACGCTCTCGTGAGGCAGGTTGGGCAGCGTCATCAACCATTCGCCGAGCTCGCCCTGTACGGCGGAGAGATCCAGTTCGAGTTGCTTGAGACGGACCGGAATTTCCTGCGACTCGGCCATTTCCTTGTTTGCATCTTCACCTTTGGATTTGAGCTGGCCAATCAGCTTGGATACCGCATTGCGGCGGGCCTGCAATGCCTCGGTCTCGACCTGCAGCGATTTCCGACGCGCTTCAAGCTGGCTGAAACGTTCAGTGTCGAACGAGACACCGCGAATGGCCAAGGCCTTGACAACCGAAGGCAGATCTTTACGCAACTGATTGGGATCTAACATAAACAACCAAATGTGGATTAAAAGGAATGGATGGTACCGGTCATAGACCGACAGCGATTTTACCTGCCCCGTACTATTACGCACGGGTGGCGATCATTCTTTGCCGTGATGCTTGTCCAGGTCACGCAGGAATGCAAGCTTTTCCGAGATTTTACCCTCCAGGCCGCGGTCGGTCGGCCTGTAGAACTTCGCCCGCACACCGTCGGGAAAATAATTCTCGCCCGCCGCGTAGCCATGAGGCTCGTCATGCGCGTAGCGATACGCCTTGCCATGGCCGAGTTCCTTCATCAACTTCGTGGGCGCATTGCGCAAGTGCACCGGAACGGGCGCGCTGCCGTGTTCCTGGACGTATCGGCGCGCCGCATTGTAGGCATTGTAGACAGCGTTCGATTTGGCAGCGCAAGCCATATAGACCAAGGCTTGCGCCAAGGCGAGCTCGCCCTCGGGCGAGCCCAGGCGCTCGTAGATGTCGGCCCCATTCAAGGCAAGCTCGGTAGCCCTGGGGTCGGCCAACCCTATGTCTTCCACCGCCATGCGGACAATGCGCCGCGCCAGGTATCGCGGGTCGGCGCCGCCATCGATCATGCGGGTGAACCAATATAGGGAAGCGTCCGGGTCCGACCCTCGCACCGACTTGTGCAAGGCACTGATCTGATCATAGAAGGCATCGCCGCCTTTATCGAAACGACGCAGGTCTTGCGACAAGGATGTTTCGAGCCAGGCGGCATCGACAACGGTACGCCCGGCGCCATGTGCCGATTCCGCCACGACTTCCATGGCATTGATGACGCGCCGCGCATCGCCGTCTGCCCAGCGTGCTAGCTGGTCACGCGCCGCAGGATCGAATTCCAATATGGCTTCAGGAGCCGCATCCGGTGCCGCCGCAAGCTTGGACTGGTTTGCAGCCGAGTTGGCATCTCGATTAAGAATGACGACGGCACGATCGATGAGTTCCAATAACTCATCGATCGACAGTGACTGCAGCACGTATACCCGCGCACGCGAGAGCAGCGCCGAATTGACCTCGAAGGATGGATTCTCGGTGGTGGCGCCTATAAAGGTAAACAAGCCGCTTTCGACGTAGGGCAAAAAAGCGTCTTGCTGGGCCTTGTTGAACCGATGGACCTCATCGACGAATAATATGGTTCGCCGCCCTTGCCCTTGGGCAACCTGGGCCGAGACCACCGCTTCGCGTATGTCTTTGACACCGCCCAATACCGCGGACATCGAAAGGAATTGAGCGTCGAAGCCAGCTGCCATCAAACGTGCCAACGTCGTCTTGCCGACTCCCGGCGGTCCCCAGAAGATCATGGAATGAGGCCGCCCGGACTGGAAAGCCACGCGCAAGGGCTTGCCGGGACCGAGCAGGTGGGATTGGCCCACCACTTCGTCAAGCGTGCGCGGCCGCATGCGTTCCGCCAACGGCGCATAGGACGGAGCACCTGTTGAAGAGGTGAAAAGATCGTGGGAGTTCATCAAGCGCCCATGCTTACTGCATCTTCACTACATCCACGCCATCGGGGGCTACAAACTGGAATTCGCCGGGTGGCAGGGTGGGATTGGCCACGATATCGGAGAGTTCGATACGCGTGGTCTGGCCAAATGAATCCAGCAATTCCAGGCGTGCCGGCAAACTGGCCTTCAAGCCTATGTCGACATGCGTAAACCCTGCGTCAGCGCTGCGAGGTGTGGCGCGCAGCCAATCCAGGCCGTCTTTGCCAGGCAATTCGGTAACGGAAAAAGCCTCGTCCAGCGAGCCGGAACCAAAGAGTATTGCCGCGGGCGATGCCCCAATGGATTGATCCACCTTGCGCTGTGTTACCTGGGCAAGGTCGGGATCGTACTGATAGACCATCTTGCCGTCGGACACGATCAATTGTTCGTAAGGCTTTTTCACGGCCCACTTGAACTGCCCTGGGCGCTTGAAGGCAAATTCACCAGACTGCGGCCGCTTTCCTCCGCCCTTGCTGTCTACAGTTTGCTGTGTGAACTGCCCCGTGCCGGCCTGGACCTTGGCCGCAAAATCGCGCAGTTGGGCAGGCGCGTCGGCCGCCCACGCGAAAACGGGCGCCGCGGCCAGCACGAGCGCGACTGCCGCATGCCGCAAGCGTGCAGCACAGCCGCCCGCAAACGCACCCAGTGCTTTATGACGCATCGAACCCGGACTATTCTTCATTGGAGGCATTTCCTGCTGGAACCAGAATTTCACGATTGCCATTGGACTGCATGGCGGAAACCAAGCCGGACTGCTCCATTTGCTCGAGCAATCGGGCCGCTCTGTTGTAGCCGATACGCAAGTGGCGCTGAACGGATGATATGGAAGCCCGGCGGTTTTTAAGAATGACTTCGACCGCCTGGTCGTAGAGAGGGTCGGACTCGGCATCGGCAAAGCCCGTTACGCTGCCCACGCCATCGCCCGTTTCGCCTTCAAGAGTGCCTTCGAGCAGGCCCTCGATGTAATTGGGCTCGCCCTGTTGCTTGAGCGACTCTACCACGCGATGCACCTCATCGTCGTGGACGAATGCACCATGCACCCGGGCGGGGAAGCCCGAGCCCGGAGGGAGATAAAGCATGTCGCCCTGCCCGAGCAAGGCTTCCGCCCCCATTTGGTCAAGGATGGTGCGGGAATCGATCTTGGATGACACCTGGAAGGCGATGCGCGTGGGAATATTCGCCTTGATCAAGCCGGTGATCACATCCACGCTTGGACGCTGCGTCGCCAATATAAGATGGATGCCGGCCGCTCGAGCCTTCTGGGCCAGGCGGGCGATAAGTTCTTCGATTTTCTTGCCGACGACCATCATGAGATCGGCGAGCTCGTCGATGACCACGACGATCATGGGCAAATGACTTAAGGGCTCTGGCGCATCCGGCGTCAGAGAGAATGGATTTGGAATGGGCTCTTCGCGCTTTATGGCGTCGGCAATCTTGGAGTTGTAGCCGGCCAGGTTACGTACGCCCATCTTGCTCATGAGGCGATAGCGCTTTTCCATTTCACCCACGCACCAGTTCAAGGCGTTGGCGGCATGGCGCATATCCGTTACGACGGGTGCCAGCAAATGCGGAATCCCTTCGTAAACGCTCATTTCGAGCATTTTCGGATCGATAAGAATGAGACGTACCTGGCTTGCATCGGCCTTGTACAACAACGACAGGATCATTGCGTTGATACCCACCGATTTCCCGGAGCCGGTAGTGCCCGCGACCAGTAGATGAGGCATCTTGGCCAGGTCGGCCACGACGGGGTTGCCCGCAATGTCTTTACCCAGCGCCATGGTAAGCATGGACGAGCCGGCGTGATAAGTCTGGGAACCTATTATCTCGGAGAGCTTGACCATTTGCCGTTTGGCATTGGGCAGTTCGAGTCCCATCAGGTTCTTGCCCGGTATTGTTTCGACCACGCGGATGCTGACCAGGCTCAAGGCACGGGCCAGGTCCTTGGCCAGGTTGACGATCTGGCTGCCCTTTACGCCCGTGGCCGGTTCGATCTCGTAGCGGGTAATGACCGGCCCAGCCTGAGCCGATACCACGACCGCCTTGACCCCGAAGTCCGAAAGCTTCTTCTCGATAAGTCTGGATGTGAACTCTATGGTCTCAGGCGATACGGTTTCGGGTTGCTCTACCGGCATGTCGAGAAGGCTTATAGCCGGCAAGTCGCCAGAGCCATGTGATTCGAGCGGCGCCGTGAACAAGGCCTTCTGCTTTTCTTTCTCGGCTCGCTGCGATTTGGGCACGGAAGTGATGGCCGGCTCGATACGGACTGGTACTTCGTGCACCAGTTGCTCCTGCTTGGCAACCACGGTTTCGTCGCGCACCGCCTTATTGGCTTCACCCAGGCGACGATCTTCGCGAGCGGCTTTCAGCTCGAGTATGCGGCGGACCGTCTTTTCGATGGCAGAACCGACTCGTTCGGACAGGTGCAACCAGGAAAAACCGAAAAACAGACTGGCACCGACTGCGACGAACACCAGCAATAGCAAGGTACACCCCGTCGTGCCCAGCGACATGGACATCAGGTCGGACAGCAGCTGTCCCAGCTGGCCGCCCGCACCCGCCGGTAGTGCGGCACCGAACTGCGTTAACTGCAGCGCCTCTATACCCATCGTGCCGACGAACAACAGGAAAAACCCAATACCGACCTCCCAATGAACCCGCGGCAGCGTTTCTGCCTGCGGCTTAGGCAACAGGACACTGGTGAGGCGATAAAAACCGATAGCGACGCGTTGCGCCAGCAACACCACCCACAGCCAGGCGGAATACCCGAACAGGAAAAGCAGGAAATCGGAAATATATGCGCCCAGCGTTCCGCCACGATTCAGCGTGTGGGTGGAGTGCACGGAATGAGACCAGGCGGGATCGGAAGGATCCCAACTGGCCAGCACCAGACCTAGCCATGCCGCCAGGGCGGCGAACAAGATCCAGCGCGCTTCACGCAGCAGACCCGACAGCCGCGACTGCAAGGGCGAAGGACCGTTGCGCACGTTGCGCGAGGACCGGGGGGAGGTAGCAGGTATTCTAGCCATAGACTCATTATAATTGGCTGTTCATGTATTTCGGATTATCTGTAATGACAACGCCCAAGCACGCCAAAGTTCTTATCCTGGGTTCAGGACCAGCCGGCTACAGCGCCGCCGTCTATGCGGCTCGCGCCAATTTGAAACCGGTGCTCATTACCGGACTGGAACAAGGGGGTCAGCTCATGACGACCACCGACGTCGACAACTGGCCAGCGGATGCGCAGGGAGTACAGGGTCCCGACTTGATGCAGCGCTTTCAAGCACATGCTGAACGCTTCAACACCGAGATGGTATTCGATCACATCGCCAGCGTCGATCTTTCAAAGCGTCCGTTCACCCTTACGGGCGACACCGGAGCGCAGTATACCTGCGACTCCCTGATCATTGCCACGGGTGCTTCGGCCCAGTATCTGGGCTTGCCCACGGAACAAAGCTTCATGGGCCGCGGTGTGTCGGGCTGCGCCACGTGCGACGGTTTTTTCTATAAGAACCAGGACGTTATCGTTGTGGGCGGCGGAAACACGGCGGTGGAAGAGGCCCTTTACCTGTCGAATATCTGCCGCAGCGTAACGTTGGTACACCGTCGCGACAAGTTCCGTTCCGAGCCCATCATCCTGGACAAACTGATGGAAAAAGTTGCCAACGGTAACATGAAGCTCAAGCTCTTCTACGAACTCGACGAGGTTCTTGGCGACGACTCGGGTGTAACTGGCGCCCGCTTGCGCAATAACCAAACCAATACCACCGAAGACCTCGCCGTAACCGGTGTGTTCATCGCCATCGGCCACAAGCCAAATACAGGCTTGTTCGAAGGTCAGCTCGCCATGAAGAATGGCTATATCGTGACCAAAAGCGGTCTGGACGGAATGGCCACCATGACGTCAGTACCGGGCGTCTTTGCCGCCGGCGACGTACAAGACCATGTTTACCGCCAGGCCATCACCAGCGCCGGCACAGGATGCATGGCCGCGCTGGACTCACAACGATGGCTGGAGAATGCGGGCGAGTAAAGCCGGGCGCAAGGGCGGGACTACGCAAACGCTCGCCGACTTGAAGCGCCTGCGCAAGGAAGCCGAGGCGGCGGCACACCGAGCCGCTGCCGAGGCAAGCAAAAAGGAAACGGCTCGCCGCGAAGCGTCGGCGCGTGGGGAATTTCCTGTACGCGCCAGCAGCAGTGTTAGCGCGATATCGCCAAGCCCTGTCCTGGACGAACAGGACAGGATCCTGTTCCGGCGCGCCGTAAAAAGCGTACAAGCTATAAAGGATACCCGTCGGGCTATCCTGCCGCCGGTCGCGCACGCTTCCAAAGCGATATTGCGTGAGCGCCGACAGCGGGCTGTGGGCGAAGATCCGGTGACATTACCCCGGGAGTCCGATCAGTACAGTCCCGCTGCCATGGATCAGGGAGACACCAGTTTCCTGCGACAAGGCTACGGACCTGACCTGATCACTGGACTGAAGCGCGGGAAGTGGTTGATAAACGCCAGCCTGGACCTGCACGGCAATACCATCGCCGAAGCCCATGAAAGGCTGGACCGCTTTCTCCTGTCGTGCCTGGAACACCATATAAAATGCGTGCGTATCGTGCACGGCAAAGGCTATGGTTCGAAAGACGGCGAGCCCGTCCTCAGACTGACCGTCAGGCGCTGGCTTAGCCAGATGACCGACGTGCTGGCCTATGTGGAATGCTCCGAGCAAGACGGCGGGGCCGGCGCAGTACAGGTTTTCCTGCGTAACACGCAATAGGGCTCCCTTGATGAACTACTGGAACACACCATGAGCTGGCTCTATCTTGCCATTGCAATTGGCGCGGAAATTATCGCTACTACCGCCCTGAAAGCGTCGGACGGCTTCACACGCCTGTATCCGGCAGTGATCACCTCGGTGGGATACCTGGTGTCCTTTTACTTCCTTGCCTTGACGCTGCGCGTCATTCCAGTGGGGGTCGCCTACGCCATATGGTCGGGAGCTGGCATCGTGGCGATTTCGCTGATTGGCTACGTGATGTTCAAGCAAACACTCGACACAGCGGCCTTGATCGGCATTGGACTGATCGTTGCCGGCGTGCTGGTCTTGAACATTTTTTCGAAATCGGCCATGCATTAAGACGGGCATAGCTTTGCAGACATGCGCCAGGAACGACAAAGGCCGACAATTTTGTTGTCGACCTTTGTACTTTTATATTTTTTATGGGACCTGCAACTTTCTTATGTACCGATTTATCGGCTTTGCCCATGCAGGGCTTTGTCTCCTCACCTGCATGGAACGCATTGTGCATGATTTTTCAAAAGCTAACACCTAGGGAATGCACTAAGTTAATGCGGATTTCATCTAAGCTGGGGCACGGTTCACCATTAAGGTGCGGTGCAGTATGAACATGGCGCGGACTGAACCGCTTACGCTGCTGGTCGTCGATGACGATCCGGTCACCTGTGCCAGGCACAAAGCCTATTTCGAGCGCCACGACTACATTGTCGTGGTCGCCAACAGTGGCGCGGAAATGTGGCAATGCATGCATCACCAGCCCATTGCGTTGATACTGCTGGACGTGGGCTTGCCGGGCAAAGATGGTCTTGAACTGGCACGGGAACTGCGCGCCCACGATGACTACCTGGGCATAATTCTTGTAAGCGGACGCGATGACGATATCGACAAAATTGTCGGCCTGGAGTCTGGCGCCAACGATTACGTCACGAAGCCATTCAACTCGCGCGAACTTCTCGCGCGCGTAAAAATCGTGCTGCGCCAAACTCATCGGCTACGTCCTCCGCTGTCACCGGAACCACGACGTGATCTCCGCTATTTTGGCGTCTGGACACTGGACGCGGGGTGTCGCCACCTTGAAGACAATACCGGAAACGAACTCGTCCTGTCCCGTGGAGAAATGGACTTACTGCTTGCCTTGGGGCGGCGACCGGGCATGGTGATAAGCAGGGACCTACTCATGCAGGCGATAAGCCAGCGCCCATGGGAAGCGAGTGACCGCACGATAGACGTGTTGATATCGAGACTCAGAAAAAAACTGCAGGACGACCCTCAGAAACCGCAGTTAATCGTTACCGTCCGCAGCGAGGGCTACGTTTTGGTGGGCCGACAGCAGCATTGACCTGAGTTCATCGCAGCTTTCATGGCATAACCGTGCAAGCTCCAAGATCAAATACTCGGCGACCGCCCTGCTGACTACAGGCATATTCGATGCCTTCTCCAGTTGACCTGCGGCATCGACAACCCATATCATGCCCAGGTTGCCGGCTGCGCTGCGCAGGCGATGCGCGTCAGCCGCGACACAAGCCCAGTCGTTGCGCGCTACTGAACGATCGATAGCGCTCAGGTCCGTAGCCACGCCCGCACGAAATATATTCAACAGTTCCAAAAGTATATCTACGCCCAGCTCTTGAATTTCGGCTTCTATCCATGCTGCGTCGAGAAGATTCCCCGCCTTCGCATGCCCGCCCGAATCCGTTGTCCCATCGAACGGCAAAGCCGCCACTTCTTTGTGCCCGGAGGTGACCGCCCTCAACGTCTCGTTCAGCTGTGCCGAGGTGAATGGCTTTCGCAGGAAACCTGACATCCCCGCCATCAGCGCGCGTTCCATGGCATTGCCGGACACATCGGCCGACACGATGATCACAGGCACGAGCTTCCACCTTCCTCCTTCGATCTCGCGTATCTGCGTGCCCAGGTCTATTCCCGAGATACCCGGAAGGTTTAAATCCATGACAATGGCATCGACGGATCGTTCGCTCGCCTGCAGGATATGCATAACTTGGCGGCCGTCGCCGGCGACCAGCGGATGATGGCCATTCGACGCAAGATAGCGCGTGCAAACAAGACGATTGATCTCGTCGTCTTCCACCAGCAAAACCGTCAACGAATGCGAATCGGCGACCGTTGGAGCTACAGACAACGTTGCGGCGGCCGACTCCCTGGCCGCGATACTGAACGGCAGGTGAAAGCGAATACAACTGCCTTCGTTCAGCTTGCTATGCAGACGTATATCACCGCCCATACCGTCGATCAGGCGTCGGCAAATAGCCAATCCCAGCCCCGTTCCGCCGCGACGGCCATGCTCCATGCCACCCACTTGCACGAAAGGCTTGAACACCTCGGCGCATTGCGCCGGGGGTACGCCTATTCCTGTGTCCGTAATTGAGAAATGCAACGTCACCTGCTCATCAGCTGACACGCAAGCTTTTACTGAAATCGTCACCGACCCTTCATCAGTAAACTTGATGGCGTTACCAATAATGTTAAGCAACACTTGATTGAGTTTGCGCCGGTCGCCGACGATTACGCTCGGAACATCGCGATCGATGTCCCGAATCAATGCAATACCTCGCTTTTGCGCCTGTATGGTCTGCAAGGAAAGCATATCGTCGATGACGGCATGCACGTCGAACGGAACGATCTGGGCTTCATACTTTCCTGATTCGATTCGTGAATAATTCAGCATATCGTCCAGCACCTCCAATAGCGTCGTGTTCGCGTAGGAGATCATCCGCGCGTACTCGCGCTGGCGCTTGTCCAGTCCGGTATCCTGCAACAATTGCACTGCACCACTGATTCCGCTTAGCGGCGTTCGAAGCTCGTGAGTCAGTGATGCCATGAATACATTCCCCGCCCGAGCCCTTTCCTCTATTCGCCTGAAATGGCAAACAAGGCGAAATGCGCAGTACATCCACACGGGAATGACAAACGCCATGGCCAACAATGTTATCCAGTAAAGCTTAGGAATGACGTTTTCCCTCCTTTAAGCGATAAAAGGCCCGGTTTGGTACCGGGCCTTCCGAATGACGGCACATCTCAGAATCGATTACTGGGTTACTGCATCCTTTGCATTTTTAGCCAGGAACTCCAGCACCATCTTGCGCTCGCCCTCGTCCAGGCCGGCACGCGGGAACATGCTTTGCGTAATGCCCATCCACTGACTCATTGTATAGTCGCCCGGCTCTCGCGCCACGTGACATAGGGTACAACGGCCATAGAACAGTTTTTCGCCCGGCGACATGGACCCCAGTGTCGCTCCCTTCAAGTTTTGCGCACGCGTAGCCAGATTCATCGACGCTATGTCCAGCGCCACACCTTTGTTCTGCTCTACGGCAGGCGGCTCGAATGCACGGTTCTCCGATTCTGGATCAACGCATTTCTTGATGCTCGCCACGCAGGTATTGGCGCTTGTAGCCTGGCTCAGTCCGCTAGCAGGAACGCTGGTGGTGATGACGTTGATCGATCCGCTGTTGCATCGTCCCTTTGAATCGAATTGCACCCACCCGCCCTCTTCCAGACTGACCACGCCCTTCATGATCTGGTCCGTGACACGCGCGCCGACAATAACGGCCCCCCGTTCGTTGAAGAGCTCCACTAGGTCGCCGTCCTTGATGCCATTGGCCTTCGCATCTTCAATGCTTACCAGGGCATGCTGGCGACCCTGGATGTGCTGATCATTGCGAAGATCAGTGTTCGCCATCTGGGAATGCAGGCGGTTGAATGGATGCGGGCTGACCACATGGACCTGGCCCGGTTTCGCATTCCCCAGATACTCGATGGGTTCGAGAAACTTCGGGATCGGCGGGCAATCGGCGACCTTGGCCTTGGCAATGACGTCACAATATAGTTCGATCTTGCCGGACGCGGTATGCAACGGCTTGTTGACCGGGTCGGTATAGAAATCGCCGTGACGCACCCATTGGCGCATTGGTTCCGGAACATCCAGCTTGACGTGTCCCTTCTCCCAGAACTCGTCGAACGGAATACCCGGGTTGGCATGCGCGTAGGCATTTTGCAGAATCTGCTTGACGGTCAGGCCTTCGGTGAACTGGAAGCCCACGCCCATCAGATCGCCAAGACGCTTGAAGATCTCGAAATCATCCAGGCTCTCGCCGTAAGGTTCGATCACCTGCCGCATGGCATAGATTTTGTCGTTGCTATAGGTGCCGCCGGAGCTGATGTCATCGCGCTCAAGCGCCGACGTAGCGGGCAATACGATATCGGCGAAACGCGACGATGCACACCACCACGGATCCTGGCAGATGAATGTCTGGACCTGCTGATTCAGTGCGCGCAGCAATTCATTGGTGTCCTGCTGGTGCGACATCACGTTATTGCCGGAGGTGTACACCAGCTTGACATCGGGAAAGGTATCTTCGGTGCCATCACGCGTGTATTTCTTGCCGGGGTTCAGCAGCATCTCGCTGATGCGCGATGCGGGGCAGCGCGACGTCAATGGATTACGCCCCTGCGGGATCCCGATGGGCATGACCTTGGTCGATTGCGGCATCCCGCCGCCACCATAGTGCCAGCTGAAACCGATACCTTCACCCGGCTTGCCGATTTTGCCCAGCATCGCGGCCAGATTGATGGCTGCCCAATGAGGCATCTCGCCGTGATGGGCCCGCTGCAAGGACCAGCCGATGGCAAACTGCGTACGCTTGGCGGCGAATAGCTCGGCCAATTCAACGATTTTTGCTGCGGGGATGCCGGTTATTGCCGCGGCCCATTCGGGTGTTTTGGCAGGCGTGCCATCGGCATCCTTGCCCAACAGATAAGGAAGAAACTTATCGAAGCCGACAGTGTACTTGTCCAGATACGCCTGGTCATGCTTGCCGTTGGTATAAACATGATAAGACATGGCCAGGAACAAAGCCGTGTCGGTATTGGGAACGATTTTGACCCAGTCCGAGCCCATGGCTACGTCGGTCGGCGTGTATTGCGGATTGATCGAAATGAACTTGACGCCCTTTTCCTTGATCTTCTTCCAGCGCGGGTACATCTGGTGATCGGCGACCGTGAATTCAACGCGATTATTCTTCCAGGGGTCGCAACCTACCCAGACCATGACTTCGGTCTTATCGGCAATGACTTCCCACGCCGTTTGTGGCGAATACACTTCCATATCGCCGATGATGTGCGGCAAGCTTATCTGCGACGCACCGGCTGAGTAGTCACCCGTGGTGACGGAATGGCCCCCTATCAGGTTGAACAAGCGGCCCTGCAGCACCTGTGGGCGCAGAAGTCCGGCATGCGACCAACCACCGTACGAGGCACTGAACAATGACTGATTCCCGTGCTTTTCAGCCGTAGTAAGGATCGCATTGGCCGTGATGGCCAGCGCTTCCTCCCAGCTGACCCGGACAAAGGGTTCTTTTCCCCGCAGATGCGGCTTGGTATCACCGGTAGGATCGGCCAGGTACGACTTGCGGATCATCGGGTACTGCACCCGGGTCTTATGGTAGACCCGGCCAAGCAGCCCTTCGGTAAGCATTTTGGTGGGCATGGCGTCCAGATCGGGGAGCGCCTGCACGCCGATCAGCACACCGTTCTGCACGACGGCCTTGAAAGGCCCCCAGTGACTGGCGCTGGGTATGGTGACTGTGTCGGCCGCGAACACGGCATTGGCGCCGAACCATGTGAGCCCGTTGGCGGCAACCGTCGATGCTACGGTGGTCTTGAGGAACTTTCTTCTACTGAATTGCATGATGCGCTCTCGCTTGATCTCGTTTACTTTACAACTGCCTGATCTAAAGTGTACGGATCGGTCGTGAACGAGGTATCTGTTCACGTTAACGCAGCGCAGAGATTTGTTAACAAGGTTAACGGGAACGAAGACAAGTCGCGGCGACACGGCTGCAGTGGCGTCATACGTCCCGACGCGTCCCGCCATGCCGTGGTAGCCGCCGCCAGAAAATGGCCGCAGCCACCAAACCAAATGCCCCTGTGGTGGCGATGCCGGCGCCCAGCGACACCAACGCAGTCAAAGCCGACAAAAGAATAGGACCCGCACTGGTACCAATGTCGGCGATCAGTCGCCACAGGCCAAGAAACTGAGTTCTGCCGACAGGCGGCGATGCGTCGGCGCCCAGTGTCATGACAATGCCGGACCCGATGCCATTGCCCAGACCCATCAGCATGCATACCAGCGAAAAGCTGAGCAGTGCACCGGTGAACGGCAAGGCGAATAGGGAGGCGGCCAGAATGAGCGAACAAGGTAGCGCCACCCAGAGACGGCCATAATGGTCCATGATCTTGCCGGCGGGGTAAAACACCAGCATATCGATGGAGGACACCAGGCCAAACACCACGGCGGTCATGGCAGGCGTCATGCCAATGGCATCCGCCCATAAAGGTATGGCCACCTGGCGTGAAGCACGCATTGCGCTGATCAACAATATCCCCACGCCGAGCGTGAGCAATACATGCCTGTGGGTCGAAGCGATGGCCATCATGCGCGACTTTGGCACGGTAGCCGCGTCAGTGTCGCCGCGCGGCTGCAACTCCGGCAAGGCGAACGACAAGGCGCCGGCAGCCACGAGCGCCGCAATTGCCACGTAATAGGCTCCCGTCAGTCCTATCATGTGCATCATGCCCGCTGCCGCAAACGGGCCTATGAACATGCCGATACGTTGCGTACCGCCCAGCGTTGAGAACGCGCGTGCACGCATGTGTACCGGCACCGCGTCCATGAGGTACGTTTGTCGCGCCAGGTAGAATACCGCCGTCGCGAGGCCCATGAGCAGCACGCCAATAGCCAGCAGTACCGGATGGCGAGCCATGGCGCATAGCGAGAGCGCAAGCACGCTTAACATCGCGGCACCGATCAGCGAACGCCGTTCACCGTGTTTCGACGTGATCATGGCCGCCGGAATGTTGCCGGCCAGGGAACCTAGGCCGACCAGGGCGGCAATGAAACCTGCTGTGGAAGGTGAGGCACCGATGTCGATGGCGCTTAGTGCAATTACAGGCAGAATTGCTCCGTTAGCTATGCCGAACAGCACCGAAGGCCCAAAGGCGGGAATTATTATTTTGTTCCAGCGGAACGGTGTATCGCTCATGTGAAGCTCAGTGACTTGCCGGCGACTTTCCGCGCTGACATCAGGAATGGGGAAAAATGCCCACGGATATCATTTTGCCACTAGTACGCGTCCTGCAACGCACGCCCAACTCAGGAACGGCACTTGCAGCGCGTTGCCGGAGGATGCAATGGCGTCTTCCGCTGCGCATCTGGCACTTAACACGAGGAGTCGACATGAAACGTACCATCATGGCCGCGCTGGTCTCGGGCGTACTGGCATCACCGGCGCTGTCAGAGCAACTGGTGGTCCCACCCACGGCGGGAAATGCAAATGACGAGATACAGCAACAAGACAATGCGCAACGCATGAGTCCAGCCGCCTTCATTACGCAGGCGACCAGCGGCAATATGCTGGAGATCCAGTCCAGCAAACTCGCCATGGACCGATCCAAACAAGATCAGGTCAGGCAATTCGCCGAAAGAATGATCAAGGACCACTCCGGCGCGGCCGAGCGCATGAAGTCGGCCGCAATGGGGCAGAACATCCCTGACGATATGTCGGCCTTGCACGCCAAGGCGCTGGAAGCACTGCGCCATGCCGACGATAAACAGTTTGACGCGCAGTACTTGCGGACGCAGTTGCAAGCGCATCAAGATGCGGTATTGCTGCACGAGCAATACGCTGCGACCGGCGAACAGGAATCGCTGAAGCAGTATGCCGAGCAAATGCTACCCATATTGCGAGAGCATTTGCAGTCGGTCGAAGCGATCATCAAGAAGGTAGCGCCCGACCAAATGGTGTATTTTCGATAGGTGCTAGTGTCTTGGCAGTATGGACGCCCTGCCGCCAGATACTTAGCATGGTCCTGTGCCTTGGGGACACAAGGTCAAAGTCGCAATTGCTGCGAACTTAATACACAGGAGACAAACCATGCAGAGCAAACTATGGAAATGTGCGGCGGCGTCCGTCGCCCTGTCGGCTGGCGCCGCCACGGTCCACGCCCAGAGCCTCACCAACGACACCCTACGTATTGGCGTACTGACGGACATCTCGGGTGTCTATGCGGATGTGTCCGGCAAGGGCGCGATCGAAGCCGTAAGGATGGCGGTTGAAGATTTTGGCGGGACCATGTTCGGCAAACCCATCGAGGTGCTGTATGCGGACCACCTGAACAAGCCCGACATTGGTGCCGCCAGGGCGCGAGAGTGGTTCGACCGGGATGGCGTGGATATGATTACCGACCTGGCCAATTCCGGTGTTGCGCTGGCCGTTGCAGGGGTCGCCAAAGAGAAGAAGCGCCACATCATCGTCAATAACCCCTCCAATATGGGGCTGACCAATGCTATGTGCTCGCCATATACCGTCCACTATACCTATGATGCCTATTCCCTGGCCCATGGCACTGGCCGTACTGTGGCCGAGCAACCAGGCGGAGATACCTGGTATTTCCTCACCGTCGATTTTGCCTTCGGCATCGGCCTGGAAAAACAAGTCAGCGATGTGGTGCGCGCGGCCAACGGCAAGGTGCTAGGGGCCGCCCGCCATCCGCTTGGCACCACCGACTACTCCTCATACATTCTGCAAGCACAAACATCGGGTGCCAAGATTATTGGCCTGGCCTCGACCGGACATGACACGGTCAACGCCATCAAGGCAGCCCGTGAATTCGGACTGACTCCGAAACAGAAACTGGCCGCCCTGCTTCTGTGGATCAATGATGTGCACTCTTTGGGCCTTGATGTCGCGCAAGGCTTACTGCTTACCAATGCGTGGTACTGGGATATGAATGACGGATCACGCGAATTCGCCAAGCGTTACTACGAACGCATGCAGAGCATGCCGAACATGGCTCATGCCGGCGATTATTCATCGACCATGCATTACCTGAAAGCCGTTGAAGCGGCAGGCACCGATGATCCGGATGCAGTGTCTTCCAAAATGCGCGAGACACCCATCAATGATTTCTTTGCCACGGACGGAAAAATACGTGAAGACGGCCGTATGGTTCATGACATGTATTTGTGGGAAGTGAAGTCGCCTGAAGAATCGAAGGCGCCATGGGACTATTTCAAGCTGGTCAAGACTATTCCCGCTGCGCAGGCCTTTGCGCCGTTGGCCGACAGCACTTGCTATCTTGTCAAAAAATAACGTGGTGGGCCGAGCTGTGGTTTCAATTGTGCCTGGCCTGTACCGAAAGCACTGTCCGGCGCTAAGGGCGCGGCCTGGAACGGTATTCAGATGGACGAAAACCGGTCAAGCGCTTGAATGTGTTGGAAAACGTGAACGGATTTACGTATCCGACATCACGCGCAATCGCCTCGATTTTCTTCGGCGTGGTCACAAGCTGGTGTGCCGCCTGGGCGATTCGCATGGTGGTCAGCTGCTTGCCGGGACTGCGGCCAAAGTTTTTCCAACACAGCCGACGCAAGTGCTCGGGGCTGATATGGGCCAGGCGTGCCAGCTCGTCAAGGCTCCACGTGCGTCCAATATCGGCAAGGACGACTTTCCACATATCGTTGAGCCGGGGCTCCCGCTGCCATGGGTCTATCATGCGCGCCACATAACGCTCGATGATGTCGACCCAGATTGCGCAAGTACCTGGATCGGCACCAAGGTCCATCTCGCGGGAGAGCCCAAGGATTGCATGCTCCAGCGGCCGGCCGTCGAACCGGGTAAGACCAGGCGCCATGGCGCTTGCAAGCGACCGAGGCGAAGTGGGCATGAAGCGCACCCAGCAAAGCTGCCAGCGCTGGCCGGGCAAGCAATGGAACGCATGCAGCACATGGGCCGGAGCAAAGCTGCCAACGCCCACGGTGTGCCTATGCCACTTGCCATCGAGCAACGTTTTGCCTTCGCCGCCCAAGCACACCTGCATGAAGCCTCCGCTGAGATGCGTGCGAACAATGGTGTAGGGAGCGGCGGCGTCAATGACCGCAACATGCGCTATGTGGCGTGCCGCCAGCGGCTCGCAATGTTCTGCGCGAACGGTGACGACACGCGTGTCGTCACCAAAAATGTGCGACTCGGTCAGCAGGTCTGGCGTTTCCATAAGTGAATGATCACACAAAAACGTTTAACAAAGGAGCAGTTATGGCAAGGCATGAGCGCCAGGCATTAATGAAGAGGTTTCAGGACATGGTCGCACGGGGCGAGCCCATCATCGGCGGCGGCGCAGGAACGGGAATTTCCGCCAAATGCGAAGAAGCCGCGGGGATCGACCTTATTGTGGTGTACAACTCCGGGCGCTACCGCATGGCCGGGCGTGCGTCGTCGGCCGGCTTGCTGGCATACGGAAACGCCAACGACATCGTGCTCGAGATGGCGGGTGAAGTGCTGCCGGTGTGCAAACACACACCCGTGCTGGCCGGCGTCAATGGCACCGACCCGTTCATCATCATGCCGGTATTCCTGAAGAAGCTGAAAGACCTTGGCTTTGCGGGCGTGCAAAACTTCCCGACGGTAGGCATCATCGATGGAACATTCCGTCAAAGCCTCGAAGAAACCGGCATCAATTTTTCGACCGAGGTGGATATGATCCGCCAGGCACACGAGCTGGATCTCCTCACCACCCCCTACGTGTTCAGTGCCGATGAAGCGGTAGAAATGGCAAAGGCCGGTGCAGACTTCATTGTTCCCCACATGGGCGTAACGGTTGGCGGAAGCATAGGCGCGAGTTCGTCAAAAACGCTGGAAGAATCGGTACGACTGATCGATGAATGGGGAGAGGCTGCGCGCAGGATACGCAAGGATATTATCGTCATCGCGCACGGCGGGCCCATTTCCATGCCCGACGATGTGCAGTATGTTTTGCGACATAGTGAACATTGCAATGGTTTCTACGGTGCAAGCAGCATGGAACGACTTCCCGTCGAGATCGCGATCGAAGCACACGTGCGTTTGTATAAGGCGCTATCACGATAAAGGGGGACAACATGGCTCGAGTCTATGTAAGCGCCGTTATGAATGCCACGCTCGATCAGGCGTGGGGGATGTTGCGTGATTTCGGCGACCTGGGAAACTATCATCCCTTTTTCGAAAACTCGTACATTGAAGAAGGCTGGGCGCCGGACCGGATTGGCTGCGTGCGCCACTTCACGGTTCGCGACGGCGGCGGCACACTGCGCGAACGGCTGCTCGATCTCTCGGATTACGAGCATCGATGCACGTACGAAATCTTGCACATCGGTGCCGACTGGCGCAACTACATCGCCCAAATGCACCTGCTGCCCATTACCGAAACTGGACAGTGCTTTGGCGAATGGTGGGCAACCTTCGACGTACCGGCTGACCAGGAAGCGGAAGCCGTTGAACGCGTCGCCGATACCTTCAGGATCTTCTTTGAATGCGTCAACCAACGCTTCGGCAGGTCTGGATGAGCGCCCGCCCGTGCGTATGGGTAGTCGGCACCTTCGACACGAAAGCCGAAGAACTGCAGTACCTGGCCACACTCATTGAGCAGGCCGGTGTACCTGTCTGCACGGTGGACGTCAGCACCCAGGACACCACGGTTCGGGCCGATATACCGGCCGCCGAGGTTGCCTCCTTCCATGAGTCGGGTGCTGATTCCGTACTTGACACCACAGATCGCGGCCAGGCCGTCATAGCCATGGGTCAGGCCTTGCGCCGGCTGGTCGAAACGCGCCATCAGAAAGGTCACATACTGGGGATCATAGGTATCGGAGGGTCGGGGGGCACGTCCATGATCGCACCCGCCCTGCATACGCTTCCTTATGGAATGCCCAAGTTACTGGTCTCCACCCTGGCGTCGGGCACCGTCACACCATTTGTCGATGTCTACGACATCATGGTGTTGAACCCGGTCACCGATTTCGCCGGCCTGAACCGCCTGTCGCGCCTGATACTGGCGAACGCAGCGCATGCCATCGCCGGCATGGTAATGCATGCCCTCCCTCAAGTAACCGAGGATGATCGTCCCGCACTTGGGTTGACCATGTTTGGCGTTACCACCGAGTGCGTCCAGGCTGTGTCGCGCTTGCTCAACGACAGATACGACTGCCAGGTCTTCCATGCAAATGGGATGGGCGGAAGAACGATGGAAGCACTCGCCCGGGCAGGAATGTTGCGCGCCATCGTTGACATCACCACGACGGAGGTTGGACAACACCTGGCGGGCGGCGTGTGCGATGCCGGGCCCGACCGCCTCGCCGCCGCGGCGGAACTTGGCATACCATGGGTTGGTTCGGTCGGCGCCCTCGACATGATCAATTGGGGTCCGCGCGACACAGTGCCGACCCAGTTCGGCGAGCGGCTGTTCCACGTGCACAACGCCCAGGTTACGCTGATGCGCAGTACGGCCGAAGAGCTGGCCCTTGCGGGCGAACGTATCGCCTCGCGGCTGAATCAGTCGCCTGGCCTAGTGCGTTTACTGCTTCCAATGAAAGGACTTTCGGCTATCGACAAGCCGGGCCAACCGTTCCATGATCCTGACGCCAACAAGGCCCTATGGCACGCCATCGATCAATACTTCATACAAACCCCGCTGCATCGCCTCGAAAAGTTGCCGTTGCACATCAACGATGCGGAGTTTTCCGCTGAGGTGGCAAAAACCGTGGACAGCATACTGACAACCGTATGAAGCGCCGTCGTCGTATGTGCCCGGACCCATCCTTGATGCGCGTTAAACGCTAGCGCGCCACGGCACGCAGGCAATGGGCATCCAGTTCGCCAAGCGAATTGATGCCCATCAGCGCCATATTGCGGGAAACCTCTTGCTTGAGCAGGTCGATGCCATGCAAGGCACCCGCCTCACCGGCAACAGCAGCCGCGAACGAAAACGGACGGCCTACGAACACGAATCGCGCGCCCAGCGCCAGTGCCTTCAACACATCCGATCCCCGGCGCACGCCGCTGTCGAGCATGACGGGAACCTCAGGGCAGGCGGCAACTACGTCGGGCAAGACACGCAGCGGCGCAACCGCCCCATCCAGCTGACGCCCGCCATGATTGGAAAGAATCAGTCCATTGACACCGGCATCAACCGCGATCCGGGCATCCCGGGCATCCAGTACCCCCTTCATGACGATGGGGCCGTTCCAGTACTCGCGGATCATGCGCAAGTGCCGCCAATTCAGATGGCCGCGATCGGAGAGCGAGCGCTCGACATTGGCCGACAGTATCGGCGCACCCCGCGTGGCGTAGCTGTTCTCGAAATGTGGCATGCCATGCTGCAGAAAGGTGCGCAGGAAGGTGCCAAACAGCCAGCGAGGATGTGTCAGGCCCTGCCATGCCAGGCCGACACTGGGCCGGACGGGAATCGTAAAACCGGCACGAACGTTGTTCTCGCGATTAGCAGCCACGGCGGTATCCGCCGTAATGACCAGGGTGCCATAGCCAGCGGCACGCACGCGCTCCAGCAGTGCCATGATGCCGTCATCGTTTCCCGGCAAATAGGCCTGGAACCAGCTCGCCGGATTCGCTTGAGCCACGTCTTCGAGGCGGATCAACGACGAACCGCTGACGACCATGGGGATGTTCTCTTGGGCGGCGGCGCTGGCCAGCGCTAGATCGCCGCGATAGGCCGATAAGGCCAATAGGCCCATAGGAGCAATGCCGAAAGGGGCATCCCAGCGGCGTCCGAACAAGGTCACGCCCGTATTGCGCTGGGTGATGTCCACCATGACCCGGGGCACGAACTCATAGGACGAAAATGCGCTGCGATTGGCATGATGCGAGCTGGATGTTTCAGCCGCATCGGCAACATAGCTGTACACCTGGCTGGGCAGGTGACGGCGCGCGGCGGCCTGGAAATCGTCAAGGCAAAGCAGGCCGGCGTATCTTGCCGGCAAGGCCGGACGCGCTACGGAGCCTTTCAAAACATCAGTGTTGACCGTCATGTGCAGCCCATATCAATGCGTCTTTTCCGCCGGTTTCCCGACCTCCAGGGCCACACCGCACCAGTCCCAGTCGCCCCGTTCATCATTGCACATGGCATCAAGCAGCCGTTCCGCGACCGGGGCAGCGGCCAGCTCCACACCAGAGGCGTGCGCCGTATCCAGGGCTAACCGCAGATCCTTGCGCATCAGGCGAGCACGAAAACCCGGCTCGAAGCTTTCCTGGATAATGCGCGGCGCATGTTTTTCCATGGGAAAGCTGCGGGCCGAACCCTGCAGCAATACATCGCGCATGATGTTAGGGTCCACGCCCTGGGCCCGGGCCAGCGCCAGGGCATCGGCCACGCCCAGCATGGCCGCTGCCACCGCGACCTGGTTGCAAGCCTTGACGGTCTGTCCGGCGCCCAAGGCGCCCACATGGGTGATGGCCTGGCAAAAGGCGGACAACACAGCATGGCAGGCTTGGACCTGTTGCGCTTCGCCGCCTACCATGCAGGCCAGCGTACCCGCCTGTGCCCCGGCCTGACCGCCGCTGACCGGCGCATCAAGAAAACCCACTCCTTGTTTCGCCAACCGCTCGCCGATGGCCTGAGCCGTGGTCGCCGCGACCGTGCTTGTGTCTATCACCAAAGCTCCAGGCCTCAGGCCTTGCGCCAGCCCATTGTTTCCAAAGAGGACGGCCTCGACCGCCGATGCATCCGACAGACTGAGCACCACGATGTCGCACGAACTGCCCAACGCCGCCGGGGTGTCATGGGCTGTTGCGCCCGCCTCGACGAAAGACGACAACACTTCGGGGCGCCGCGCATACACATGAACATAAAAGCCTTTGCGCACCAGGCAGTGCGCCATGCCTGCCCCCATGGATCCCAGCCCAATAAAACCGACCGTGGTATTTTCCTGCTTCACATTCATTTTGCAACTGCCTTTCCGATCATTTCGTAAGCTTCCACAACTTCCCGCTGGAATGTTTTCCCATCCTGGTAGTCTTCGGTCAGGCCCGACTTGGCCACCCACTCCTTCCAGCCCTTCGTCTGCATGCCTTGGTGGAAAGCGTCATGCAGATAACGCACCACGTCGTCGGGCATGCCGGCCGGCCCCATCAGCCCCTTCATGTTGTCAATCGCCACCGGCACACCCAACTCCGCCATAGTCGGCACATCAGGCAAGGCGGACAGGCGGCTGCCTGAAAACAGCGCCAAGGGACGCACGCGCCCGGCATCGATCAGGCCTTTCATCTCTTCATACGCACCGAACGCGCAGTCAATTTGCCCCGCCACCAGCGCATTCATGGCATTGGCCGCTCCCTTATAGGGAACATGCAGCAACTTGATGCCAGTCTCTTTCTCGAAAACCGTCGCGGTCGCATGGAAGATACCGCCCTCGCCAGTGGAGCCGTACGAGATATTCTCGGGCTGCTTCCGTGCCTCGGCCATCAGGGCCTTCATATCGGCAAAAGGCGCATCGGCGCGCACGGCAAGCACACTGGGCGCACGCGAAACCTTGATGACCGGCGTAAACGAAGTACGTGGATCGTAGCGCAATGAATTGAAATGCCCGACGGAGGTCGTTTCGCTGCCACCGCCGACAAACAAGGTGTAGCCATCAGGCTCGGCATCGGCCAGCATCTGTGCCGCGATCGTGCCAGCCGCACCAACCCGGTTCATGACGACGACAGGCACCGGCAGGATGCCCTGGACCGCAAATGACAACTGGCGTGCAATCTGGTCGGCAGAACCGCCGGGAGCAAACCCCACCAGGATATTGATCGGCTTGGTGGGCTTCCATGCGGCTTGCGACCAAACGGGCAAGGCCAGTGTTGCAAGTGCCATGGTCCCCAGCAGCTGCCGACGCATCGGAGAAGCCGGTGAATATATCTTTTTCATGTTTTGTCTCCTGTCTTATGTGCTTTTCTGGAATCTTGCCATTATGGAATGCCCATCTCAACAAGAAAAGTGATATATATGGAACATACTTCTACTCTTTTCCGATATGACTCTCAAACAGCTGGAAGCTTTTTACTGGGCAGCCACTGCCATCAGCTTTCAGATGGCCGCCGACCATCTGCATATTTCGCTGTCAGCACTCTCGAAACGTATTGGCGAGCTGGAAACCCACTTCGGCCAGGCGTTGTTCGACCGCAGCGGCCATCGGGCATTGCTGACTGACGCCGGCCAACGCCTGCTGCCGCTCGCCGCGCAAATACTGAAAATGGGCCATGAGATTGACAATCTGCTGGCCGATGACGCCGGCATGATTGGCCACTGCCGCTTTGGCGTCGGGGAACTTGCCGCCCTGACCTGGCTGCCGGATTTCATCGCCCATATCAATCACAAACATCCGAACCTGACACTGGAACCCTGTGTAGACCTGGGCTCATCACTGGAGCGACGCCTGCTCAGCGGTCAACTGGATTTCGCCGTGGTGGCGGGCCATTCCAGCCACAGCGACATTAGCAGCCACTTGATCGCCGACGTCGGTTTCGCCTGGGCCGCCGCACCATCGCTGGTAGACCATCAAACCGTCCTGAACGATGCGCTGCTTCAAACGCATCCTCTCATCACCATGCCGCACGGCGCCGGACCTACCCGCATGCTTGAACATTGGTTGACCACGCATGGCCTGGAAAGCCGCAACCGCCTGACCTGCAACAACCTGAGCGCCGTCGCCAGCCTGATCATTGCCGGCCGCGGAATCGGCCTGTTTCCCCTTTCATGGCTGGAGCAGCTGTCGCCGCGCGCGGTTGCCATCCCCGTGCGCACCCGACCGCGCCAGCTCTCCATGCCATACACTTTCCAGCATCGCCGCCATGACCCCCGACCGCTACTGGCCAGCCTGCACCGCTCCATACTCGATACCGCAGATTTCACCAAGCGCTGCCCGCTTTGGTGACGGGTGCGCCCTTGGCAGGGGATTGGTTATGCACGCAGTACAAAAGAAAAAACCCGCAATCCTAAGTGGAATGCGGGTTTCGTCAACTACCGTGTACGACGGTAGACAGACTTACATATTTTCGATCATGACCTGACCGAAGCCGGAGCACGAAACCTGAGTTGCGCCTTCGAGCAAGCGCGCGAAGTCATAAGTGACTTTCTTGGACAGAATCGATTTTTCCATGCTGGAAATGATCAAATCGGCGGCTTCTGTCCAGCCCATGTGACGCAGCATCATTTCGGCGGAAAGGATTTCGGAACCTGGGTTCACGTAATCTTTACCGGCGTACTTGGGTGCTGTGCCGTGCGTGGCTTCAAACATGGCGATGGAATCGGACAAATTGGCACCCGGAGCAATACCGATACCGCCAACTTGCGCGGCAAGTGCGTCGGAGACATAGTCGCCATTGAGGTTCAGCGTGGCGATGACATCGTATTCCGCCGGACGCAACAGAATTTGCTGCAGGAAGGCATCGGCGATCACGTCTTTAACCGTGATTTCGCGGCCGGTTTTTGGGTTCTTGAATTTGCACCATGGGCCGCCGTCGATGAGTTGCGCACCGAATTCTTTCTGTGCAAGCTCGTAACCCCAGTCGCGGAAGCCACCTTCGGTGAACTTCATGATGTTGCCCTTGTGCACCAGCGTGACCGACGACTTGTCGTTATCGATGGCGTATTGGATGGCCTTGCGTACCAGGCGTTGTGTGCCCTCGCGCGACACAGGCTTGATGCCGATGCCCGACGTTTCAGGGAAACGGATCTTGTTGACGCCAAGTTCATTTTGCAAGAAATCGATGAGCTTCTTGGCGTTGGCGCTTTCCGCTTCAAATTCAACGCCTGCATAGATGTCTTCCGAGTTTTCACGGAAGATCACCATATTGGTTTTCTCTGGCTCTTTGACTGGGGAAGGCACGCCCTTGAAATACTGGATGGGGCGCAGGCAGACATACAGATCGAGCTGTTGGCGCAATGCCACGTTCAGCGAACGGATACCGCCGCCGACCGGCGTCGTAAGAGGACCCTTGATGGAAACAACGTAGTCCTTCACCGCTTCCAGCGTTTCTTCAGGCAGCCAGACATCAGGGCCGTAGATTTTGGTGGATTTTTCACCAGCGTAGACTTCCATCCAGTGGATCTTGCGCTTGCCACCGTACGCCTTGGCAACTGCAGCGTCAACGACTTTGAGCATGACGGGCGTGATGTCGGCGCCAGTGCCATCGCCTTCAATAAAAGGGATAACGGGTTCGTCGGGGACGTTGAGCGAAAAATCGGCATTAACCGTGATTTTTTGGCCCGCTGCGGGTACCTTGATGTGCTGATAGGACATGGATGCTCCAGTTGTGCTCTATAAGGAGTAGGAATCGGATAAACGCCAAACTAAAATAGGCAGTCTTATATAAGAGTAGTTTATCCTAAATCGCGATCTGTTTTTAGCCCTAAAGCATACTGCGTCCCGCCTCGACATCAAAGAGGCTTTAAAATGGACGTTTTTACCGAGCAATGTGGTGGCAAACCACGGGATGTCTTATGTTCAATCCATCGCGCGAACAGGTGCGGCAATTTTTCACCGAGGCGTGGAGCAAGCGCAAGGCGGGTGGCGTCTTGACGCCGCTGGAAACCATGGCAATCGACCTGGTCGAATTGCACCCGGAATATCATGCAGACCTGAACAATCCCGAAATCGCGCAAGCTGATTTTTCAGTAGAAGGAGGCCGGACCAACCCGTTCCTGCATTTGTCCATGCACCTGGCCATCAATGAACAATTGTCCATAGACCAGCCGCCGGGCATCCAGAAGGCGTTCCAGGGCCTGCTGGCTACGCGCGACGGCCACGAGGCCGCGCACGTCATCATGGAGGCCTTGGGGGAAGTGATTTGGGAAGCCCAGCGCCTCGGTACACCGTTCGATAGCGACAAGTACCTGGAGCTGATTCGTCGCCATGCGACCCGGGGATAAGGGACGTAAAACAAGCCGGATTAGGGCAGAAGGCCCGTAATCCGGCAGCCCACTACTTGCGTATGGCCAATGGCGACTCGAGGCTGGACAGCCAAGCCGCGATGTTTGCAATATCCGTCGTCGAAAGCGGCGCCGCCATGGCGCCCATTACGGCGTTCTTGCGGATATTCGCCGAAGCCGGAGCGCCGCTTCCGCCGCGCTGGTACGAGCGCAACGCATGCCGCAGGTAATCTTCATGCTGTCCGGCCAGTATCGGATACGTCGGCAACACCGAAGTCTTGGCATCGGCACCATGGCAAGAGGCACAGGCGAATTTTTCGAAAGCCGCTTTACCGGCGGCAACATCGGCGGCAACCGCGCCTGACGCAAAGGTGAACATGGCGGAGGCCGCCAGAGCGAATGACAGTTTTTTCATGCAAGCCCCCGATTATTTAAGACTGGAGTAGTAGGCAGCCAAGTCGGCCATGTCTTGCGGCGACAGGCTTTGCGCGATGGCTTCCATGGTGGGGAACGAGCGGCCTCCGTTGGCATATTCATTCAGCGCGGCAACAATATATTCGGCGTTCTGGCCGGCAATCATGGGCACGTGATAAACCTCTGGGAAACTGGACTTGTAGCCCGGAATGCCATGGCAACCGATACACATGGAGACCTTCGACAGAGCGGCCTTCGCGTCGCCCACAGGCGCGGCATCCGCCGCGAGGGCTTGGCCCGCATACACACAGGAAGCCATAACGGCCAGCGCAGCAAAGGTGCGCGTCAGGGGGGTTCGCAGCTTCATAATAGCTCTTGTTAGACAGTGAATAACTGTTGATTTATGTCAAGCAACCAACGAAAAATGAAGATTGTACGATAATTGAAGCTAACGATACACGAATGTCCTTCGACTTGGTAATGCCGACTACATATCTGGAACGAAATAAATGACCTCTGCCGCCGTCCCTTCTCCTTCCGAACGCTTCACCGGCACCGAGCGCTATGTAGCGACTGCCGACCTTAAATTGGCCGTTAATGCCGCGTTGACGTTGCAACGTCCCTTGCTGATCAAGGGAGAACCGGGCACAGGCAAGACCATGCTTGCCGAGGAAGTTGCCGCGGCACTGGGCCGGCCTTTGCTGCAATGGCATATCAAATCCACCACGAAGGCGCATCAAGGCCTGTACGAATATGATGCCGTTTCACGCCTTCGCGATTCGCAACTGGGCGACGAGAAAGTACGGGACATCAGCAACTACATCGTCAAGGGGACGCTTTGGCAAGCCTTCGAGGCCGACGAGCCTGTGGTGATGCTGATCGACGAGATCGACAAGGCCGATATCGAGTTCCCCAACGATTTGTTGCGTGAGCTGGATCGCATGGAGTTTCACGTCTATGAAACCCGCCAGACCGTGCAAGCCAAGCACCGCCCACTGATCATCATTACGTCCAATAACGAAAAAGACTTGCCGGACGCCTTCCTGCGGCGCTGCTTCTTTCACTACATCAGCTTCCCTGAGCGCAGCACGATGCAGGAGATCGTGGCAGTCCACTACCCCTCAATTAAAGAAGATGTCTTGCGGGCGGCACTGGATACGTTCTTTGCGCTACGGGAGGCGCCCGGACTCAAGAAGAAGCCGTCCACGTCTGAATTCCTCGACTGGCTGCGCTTGCTCCTGAACGAAGCCGTGTCGGCTAAAGACATCAGCAGCACAACGGGCGACCTGCCTTTAATGGCCGGAGCATTGCTCAAGAACGAACAAGACATCACGCTGCTGCAACGCCTGGCGGCGATGACACGAGTCGGCCAGCGTCGTTGAACGTTGCCTACCTGCCCAGACCACTTTTCAAGATGGAACAACGCGACATGACTTTGAGCCCGAGCTTTCGTGAAGTGCCGATGCCTGTAACGCTGGAAGGCTACGGCGTTAAGCTCATTCCCATGCAAGAAGAGCACGCACCCAGCCTCGAACTCGCGGCGGCCGATGGCGAGCTGTGGCGGCTGCGTGTCACCTCGGTGCCCGAGCCCGGCGCGGCAGCAGCCTATGTAGACACGGCACTGGAGGGCCAGCGCGACGGCCACATGCTGCCTTTTTCAATCATCGAGCAGCAAAGCGGCGACATCATAGGCTGCACGCGCTATCACGATATCGTCCCCGCTGTGGCACGGCTGGAGATTGGCTACACCTGGTATGCCAAACGCTGGCAGCGCACCCACGTCAATACGGCCTGCAAATTGTTGTTGCTGCGCCATGCGTTCGACCATCTGGGTGCCATGATCACCGGCTGGCGCACCGACAACTACAATTTTGCGTCGCAGCGCGCCATCGAACGATTGGGGGCACGCAGAGACGGCGTCCTGCGGCATCATGCCTTGCGTCGCGACGGCACCGTGCGCGACACGGTCATGTACAGCCTTCTGGCCGGCGAATGGCCGGAAGTCGAGAAACACCTGGAATATCAACTGAGCCGGCGCCATGCTGATTGACTTCTTCTATCACTTGCGGGCACGCAAGCTTCCGGTATCGGTGCAGGAATACCTGACCTTGCTCAGCGCCTTGCAAACCAACTTGATGCCGCCCAGCATCGACGATTTCTACCACCTGGCCCGCATGACGCTGGTTAAAGATGAAACCTTGTTCGATCGTTACGACCAGGCCTTTGGCGAGTTCTACCACAGGCTGCAGGCAGCGATACCGGCCGACAAGGAAATTCCGCTGGACTGGCTGATCAAGGAGCTTCAGAAAAACCTCAGTCCTGAAGAAAAAGCGGCCATCGAAAAACACGGTTGGGACAAGCTCATGGAGCTCTTCAAGGAGAGACTGGAAGAGCAAAAAGAGCGCCATGCCGGTGGCAACAAATGGATAGGCACTGGTGGGTCGTCAGCGTTCGGACACGGCGGCTATCATCCGGAAGGCATAAGGGTGGGCGGCCCGTCGGCGGGAAACCGGACCGCCATCAAGGTATGGGAAAAGCGCGAGTATCGCGATTACGACGATCAGCAGGAGTTGGGCACGCGCAACTTCAAGATGGCACTACGGCGCCTGCGCCGCTTTGCGCGGGAAGGCGCCGATCTGGAACTGGATCTGGACCATACGATTGCCAGCACGGCAAAGAATGCCGGCTTTCTCGACCTGCAAATGGTGCCCGAGCGGCACAACACCGTCAAAGTGGTGATGCTGCTGGACGTGGGTGGCAGCATGGATGACCATATTGCGCGTGTCGAAGAACTGTTTTCAGCTGCCCGTAGCGAATTCCGCCACCTGGATGTGTACTACTTTCACAATTGTCCGTACGAATCCCTTTGGCAGAACAATCGGCGCCGTACCGCGGAGCGCTTCGATACCTGGGATATCCTGCGCAAGTACAACGATGACTGGAGGCTTATCATTGTGGGCGATGCAACCATGAGCCCTTACGAGATCCTACAGCCCGGTGGTTCCGTCGAGCACTACAACAAAGAAACCGGCGCGGCCTGGCTGCAGCGGCTGCTCGAGAACTGGCCCAAGTCGGTGTGGCTGAATCCCGAACCCGAAGCCTATTGGCAGTATCGGCAATCCATCGCTATCATTAAGAACATCATGCACGAGCGCATGTATGGGGTAACCGTAAGTGGCCTGGAAAAAGCCATGCGCGCGCTCTCGAAATAGTACGCAGGAAAACGCCCCCGCCGAAGTCTGTTAAAAAGACCACGGTACCTTTGCCCTCTCTACTCGGATATTTGCGCATGCTACTGTCGCTTTCGGAAATCAAAGCCCGTTTGCTAGCCTTGCTGGTGTTGGCCTTCATGGCATCGCCCGCAACGGCCCTGGACCTTCCATCGGGCATGACGCAAGTCACATCCATCGAAGGCGTCACGGAATACAAGCTGGACAATGGCCTGCGGGTGCTGTTGGTACCGGAAGGATCCAAGCCCACCACCACCGTCAACATGACCTACCTGGTCGGGGCACGGCATGAAAACTATGGCCAGACCGGCATGGCGCATTTGCTCGAACACATGCTGTTCCGTGGCACGCCCACCATGCGCAATGCATTGGCCGAATTTTCCAAACGAGGACTGCAGGCCAACGGCTCGACCACCAGCGACCGCACGAATTACTACGCCAGCTTTGCTTCCAGTCCGGAAACCCTGGAGTGGTATTTGCGCTGGCAAGCCGATGCCATGGTCAACTCTCTTATTGCGAAAGAGGACTTGGACTCTGAAATGACTGTCGTGCGCAACGAAATGGAACGGGGCGAAAATAGTCCCTTCCAGGTCTTGATGCAGCAAATGCAAGCGACCTCGTTTCGCTGGCACAACTATGGCCACAGCACCATAGGCGCGCGTTCCGACGTTGAGAACGTCGACATCGGCCAATTGCAGGCCTTCTACCGAACCTACTACCAGCCGGATAATGCCGTGCTGATTGTGTCGGGTGGATTCGACCCGGCCGAAACACTGCAAACCATTGCCGAGGCATTCGGAAAAATCCCTCGTCCCGAGCGCAAGCTGCCACCCGAATACACGGTGGAACCCGTCCAGGATGGAGAGCGGCAAGTCACACTACGCCGCCAGGGCGGCAGCCCACTGGTCGCCGCCATGTACCACGGGCCTGCGGCATCCAGTCCTGACTATACGGCGCTGGACCTAGGCGTAGGCATACTCGCCGATACGCCTTCGGGCCGCCTGTACCACGCACTCGTCGGGAATAACCTCAGCACCGACATTTTCGGCTTCACCGCCGGGCTGAACCAGCCGGGCTACGTTTTCTTCGGCGCCCAACTGCAACAAGGCATGGATCAGACCAAGGCGCTGCGCACACTCGAGGATACCCTTGATTCGGTGGCGTCCAAACCTTTCGCCGATTCGGACCTGGACCGCATACGTAATAAGTGGCTGACAGATTGGGCGCAGACTTACGCGAATCCGGCGGACATGGCGTCAGCCTTATCCGAAACCGCCGCTGACGGCGACTGGCGTCTCTTTTTCCTGCAGCGCGACCAGGTAAAAAACGCGCAGCTCTCCGAGGTGCAGCGCGTTACGGCTGCCTACCTGGTTCCCAGCAACCGTACCAATGGCTTGTATATTCCCACTGAACAACCCGCTCGCGCGCCGCAAGCCGTAAAAATCGACCTCGAAGCCCTGCTGAAGGACTACAAGGGCGAAGGAACCGGCGAAGCCATTGCCGCGTTCGATCCCAGTCCCGCCAATATCGATGCAATGACCCAACGCGCGCCGCTGGTGCTGCCCAACGGTGAGGTAAAGCTGGCTCTCTTGCCTAAGCCCACGCGCGGCGACCGCGTCGAAGCCAATTTGTTGCTTCAGTTCGGCACCGCCGACGCCCTTAAAGGCAAGCGCGCGATTTCCGGCGCCACGGCCTCCCTGCTCGAACATGGCACACGCAGCATGTCGCGACAGGAAATCCAAGACAAATTCGATGCCCTGCACGCCAATGTCAGCTTCGGCGGCGAAGCCGGTGTCGTAGCGGTGGACATGTCGACGACAAAAGAACATTTGCCGGCCCTTACCGAACTGGTGTTGCATATACTTCGCGAAGCCAGCTTTCCTGAAAGCGAACTCATTGAATACCAGCGCCAGGCAAGTACCGCCATCAAGAATGCCATGTCGGAACCCAGCGCTCTTGCGTCGCGCAAGCTCGCCCGCCACGACAACCCATGGCCGCGGGACGACGTACGTTACACACCGAGCTTCGACGAAGCACAAAGTGACATTGCGGCCATTACGCAAAAAGACCTTGTCGACTTCCACTCGCATTTCTATGGCGCCGGCACCATCGAATTCGCCGCGGTAGGTGCCTTCGACCCGAAGGCCGTCAAGGCTGCCCTGGGCAAGGGCCTGGAGGGATGGACCAAGGCTCCTGCCTACGAGCGCGTGGCACACCCCTACAACCCCGTAGCGCCCGCACAATTCGATATCAACACGCCGGACAAGGCGAATGCGTTTTACCTCAGCAAAATGCCCTTGAAGCTGCAGGACACTGATCCGAGCTACCCAGCCCTGTATTTGGCCAACTATCTGTTGGGGGGTTCCGAAACATCCCGCCTGTGGACACGGGTACGGGTTCAGGAAGGCCTGTCTTACGACGTGCGCAGCGGTCTGGATGCGTCGTCCTTCGAACCGTCGGGTGGATGGACGATCTATGCCATTCATGCACCCGAGAATAGCGGCCGGCTCGAGAACGCACTGGCCGAAGAACTTCAGCGTGCACTCAAAGACGGTTTCACGCAGGAAGAAGTCCAGGAAGGGATTAACGCGCTACTCAATTACCGCAAGCTTGCCCGCACACGAGACGGCGTACTGGCCTCGGCGTGGATCAATTACATGCAACTGGACCGCAGTTTCGAATGGTCGGAAAGAATAGATAAAGCGCTTGCCGCTTTGACCGTGGAAGATGTAAATGCCGCGCTACGCGCATCGCTTGATCCTGCCGGCTTCAGCACTGCCGTGGCAGCCGACGAGAAAAAGCAGAAACCGGAATAGCGCCGCAGCGCTACTCCGGCATCCTGGATCAGGAAAAGAAACTTTTCACCCGATCGGTCCAGGATTCGCTTTTGGGCGAATGCTTTTCACCGCCCTGCGTCAATGAGGTTTCGAACTGGCGCAGGATCTTCTTTTGCTCTTCGCTCAGGCGTACCGGCGTCTCTACCGATATGTGGCAATACAAATCGCCGGGATAACTGGCTCGCAGACCCCGTATGCCCTTGCCACGCAGCCGGAAGGTCTTCCCTGTCTGGGTTCCCTCAGGTATGGTAATGGCGCCTCGTCCCGATAAGGTGGGAACTTCGAGCTCACCGCCCAGCGCAGCCGTCGTAAACGGAATAGTCAACTCGCAGTGCAGGTCCTCGCCGTCGCGCTGGAAGATTCCGTGCGGCTTCAAGTGGATTTCAACATAGAGGTCACCCGGAGGGCCTCCATTCACGCCTGGTTCGCCGTTGCCCGACGACCTGATACGCATGCCGTCGTCGATACCCGCCGGGATCTTGACCTGCAAGGTCTTATTCTTGCGCGTCCGGCCGACTCCGTCACAGGCCACGCAAGGCTCAGTAATTTCCTTGCCCCGGCCATGGCAGGTCGGGCAGGTTTGCTGCACACTGAAAAAGCCTTGCTGCATGCGCACGGTGCCACTGCCATCGCAGGTATGGCACGTCTTGGCATGAGTGCCGGGCTTTGCGCCTGAACCATGACAGACATCGCAGCTTTCCCAGCTGGGAACGCGGATTTCCGTATCGAAACCGTTGGCGGCTTGCTCCAGGCTGATGTCCAGTGTGTACTTGAGGTCCGCACCGCGATACACCTGTGCGCCGCCGCCACGACGGCCCGCACCACCGAAAATTTCGCCGAAGATATCGCCGAAGGCATCGGCAAAACCAGCCCCGCCCATGCCGCCCGCCCCCGCATTGGGATCGACGCCGGCGTGGCCGAACCGGTCGTAGGCGCCCCGCTTCTGTTCGTCGGACAGCATCTCGTAAGCCTCTTTGGCTTCCTTGAATTTTTCTTCCGACTCTTTACTATCCGGATTGCGATCCGGATGGTATTTCATAGCCAGCTTGCGATAAGCTTTTTTCAGTTCTTCGTCGGAGGCATTTTTTGCCACCCCAAGGACTTCGTAATAGTCGCGTTTTGCCATTTGAATTGCTTGCGTCTGAGACGTCTATTCGTTGTGCATGAACAAGAACGCCCGATTTCCGGCATTACACCAGAAACCGGGCTTGAAACCACTACAACCAGACTTTACTGATCGCGCTTGACTTCTTTGAAGTCGGCATCGACCACGTTGTCGTCCGCAGGTTGTGCGGCTTCTTCCGAACCTTGTGACGCAGCGGCTTGTGCCTGCATGTCAGCATACATTTTCTCGCCCAGTTTCTGCGAAACAGTGGAAAGCGCTTCCACCTTGGCATCGATAGCGGCCTTGTCGCCATCTTTCAACGTGTCCTCGAGGTCTTTGATTGCAGACTCGATGGATTCCTTTTCGGAGGCTTCAAGCTTGTCGCCGTATTCTTCCAGCGATTTACGGGTGGAGTGCACCAGTGAATCGGCCTGGTTGCGAGCCAATGCAAGCTCGGCGATACGGTGATCTTCTTCGGCGTTGGCCTCGGCATCTTTCACCATGCGTTCGATTTCCTGGTCGGTAAGACCCGAATTAGCCTTGATGGTGATCTTGTTTTCCTTGCCCGTGCCTTTGTCTTTGGCCGACACATGCAAGATACCATTCGCATCGATATCGAAAGTCACCTCGATTTGCGGCGTGCCACGGGTTGACGGCGGTATGCCTTCGAGGTTGAACTCGCCCAGGCCCTTGTTGCCGGCCGCGATCTCGCGTTCACCCTGGAATACCTTGATGGTAACGGCAGGCTGGTTGTCGTCCGCCGTGGAGAACACTTGCGAGAACCGGGTAGGAATCGTGGTGTTCTTCTGGATCATCTTGGTCATGACCCCGCCCAACGTTTCGATACCCAGCGACAACGGCGTCACGTCGAGCAGCAAAACGTCTTTGCGGTCGCCCGACAACACGGAGCCCTGGATAGCAGCGCCAGCCGCGACAGCTTCGTCGGGGTTGACGTCTTTGCGTGGTTCCTTGCCGAAAAATTCTTTCACCTTCTCCTGGACCTTGGGCATGCGCGTCATGCCGCCCACCAGAATCACGTCATCGATGTCCGACGCTTTGATACCGGCATCCTTGATGGCGGTGCGGCACGGGGCGATGGTGCGCTCGATGAGTTCCTCGACGAGTGCTTCAAGCTTGGAGCGCGTGATCTTCAGGCTGAGGTGCTTGGGACCGGAGGCATCTGCCGTGATATAGGGCAGGTTGATTTCGGTCTGTTGCGCCGAGGAAAGTTCGATCTTGGCCTTTTCAGCCGCTTCTTTCAGGCGCTGCAAAGCCAGCATGTCTTTCGCAAGATCGACTCCGCTTTCTTTCTTGAACTCGCTGATGATGTATTCGATGATGCGCTGGTCGAAGTCTTCGCCGCCCAGGAACGTATCGCCATTGGTCGACAGTACTTCGAATTGCTTCTCGCCATCGATATCGTTGATGTCGATGATGGAGATATCGAACGTACCGCCACCCAGGTCATAGACCGCGATCTTGCGGTCGCCCTTTTCCGTCTTGTCCATGCCGAATGCAAGGGCCGCAGCGGTGGGCTCGTTGATGATGCGCTTGACGTCCAGACCCGCGATACGGCCGGCATCTTTGGTGGCCTGGCGCTGGCTGTCGTTGAAATAGGCGGGAACCGTAATGACAGCCTCGGTGACTTCTTCACCAAGGTAGTCTTCCGCGGTCTTCTTCATTTTGCGCAGCACATCGGCCGATACTTGTGGCGGCGCGAGCTTCTTGCCCTGGGCTTCGACCCATGCGTCGCCATTGTCGGCCTTGACGATGTGATACGGCATGAGGTCGATGTCTTTCTGTACCGCCTTTTCTTCGAACTTGCGGCCGATGAGGCGTTTGACCGCATAGAGCGTGTTCTTCGGGTTGGTGACCGCCTGACGCTTGGCCGGCGCTCCCACCAGGATTTCCCCGTCTTGCAAGTAGGCGACAACTGAAGGCGTAGTGCGCGTGCCTTCCGCGTTTTCAATGATTTTGACCGTGCTGCCGTCCAATACAGCGACGCAGCTGTTGGTCGTGCCCAAGTCAATACCGATAATCTTGCCCATAATTTATCATCCTGCTAAAGAAATTTTTAATTTGGAAAACTGCTTGAATAGGTCACAAATGGGGATACGGCGGATAATTTCAAGCCATATCGTCCATTTTTTACGATTCTTGCGACGTTTTGCCTGCTGACACCATTACAAGGGCGGGACGCAGGACACGGTCGGCGATCGTATAGCCCTTTTGCAGCAATTGCGCGACCGTGCCTTCAGGCAGGTCGGACGGTACAGTGGAAATAGCCTGATGCTGATGAGGATCGAAGGTGGCGCCGGCATCGGGTGCCACTTCCCTGAGCAGGTTGCGTTCGAAGGCGGCGTTCAACTGGCGCAGCGTGACTTCGACGCCATCTTTCCAGGATTCCGCGGTTTGCCCGGTTTGTAACAATGCAGCCTCGAGGCTGTCGCGTACCGGTATCAAGCTCTCGGCAAATGATTCCGTACCAAATTTTCGCGCCTTGGCAACGTCGTCGGCGGCGCGTCGGCGGATGTTCTCGACATCGGCCTTGGCGCGCAGCAATTCGTCGTGATACTGAGCCACTTTCTCCTGCGCCTCGGACAATAACGTTGCCCAGTCTTCCTGAGCCTGTACTTCGGTTTCCTGGACCTGGTCCTGGCCGTTGTCGCCCTCGAGCTGTTCTGAGGTATCAACAGACGGATTGTTCTTCGGATCGAGGGACTCGTTGGGTGCCGACATAAAAAATCTCCACATACTAAATATTCAATTCAACAAAAATGGGGGCAACCGCCCCCGTTTCAAGCCCTGTAATCACGGCGTGCAGCCGGCGGGAATACCTTGATGCAGATAGCCACCTGCGGATCGACGAAAATCAAGCGATCCAGCCGCCCAGGTTGGCGCGAACCAGGTCAGCCAGGCTGGAAATCCACAGTGGGTCGTCGTTCAGGCACGATATATAGCGAAACTGTTGTCCACCCTCGCCCAGAAATGCGTCGCGGCATTGCATCTGGATTTCTTCCCGGGTCTCAAGACAATCAGCCAAAAAGCCCGGGCACATGACGTCCACATGGGTAACGCCTTGCCTGGCCCATTCGCGCAACAAGGGTTCAGTATAAGGCTCAAGCCACTTCTCGGCGCCAAACCGGCTCTGGAATGAAACATGGACCAGGCCCGCATCCGGGCCCAACCGGCGTTTGAGCAACAGCACGGTTTCCATGCAATCGCGGTGATAGGGGTCGCCCTGCTGTATCGTGCGGCGTGGAAGTCCATGGAAACTGAGCAACAAGCGTTGCGGCTTTCCGTGCAAGGCCCAATATTCCGTGGCCTGCTGGGCGAGCGCATCGATGTAACCCGGATTGTCGTAATAGCGTTTCACAAATCGCAATTCGGGCTGGTTGCGCAGCGTTGCTGCATAAGCAGCGACCGCATCGACCGCGGTCGCCGTGGTGCTTGCGGCATACTGCGGATACATGGGAACGACCAGAATGCGTTCGCAGCCCTTGGCCCGCAACGTGTTCATGGCGCTGGCGATCGACGGGTTTCCATAGCGCATGCCGAGTTCCACATGGGCGTCAACGCCCCCTTCGGACAGATGCCGTTGCACGCCCTGGGCCTGGGCCTGGCTCCAGACCAGCAATGGCGAGCCCTGCTCAAGCCAGATTTCCTTGTAGCGGGGCGCCAGCGCCTGGGGACGCCGGGTAAGAATAAAACCGCGCAGGATAATCTGCCATATCCAGGAAGGAATTTCGATGACACGGGGGTCGGAAAGGAACTCGGCAAGATAACGGCGTATGGATTTTGCCGTGGGCTCGTCGGGGGTGCCAAGGTTGATGAGAAGTATGCCTACCGGCCCTGCCTGGCGCAGTGGCGGCTCGCCATCAAGGGCATGCGGGTCGGCGGGTTCGGGCAAATAGCGCGGAGGAAACAGCTGGGTCATTATCTATAACTCGTTCGAGCGCAACAGGAAGAAAACAGAGACCGCCAGGAACTGCCGGCAAGCCTTCAGGACTGATTGTGGCTAAGCGCATTCGACAACATGCGCGCGGTAATGTCCACGATGGGTATGACGCGTTCGTATGCCATGCGCGACGGGCCTATGACGCCCAGGGTGCCCACGATCTTGCCGTCGACGCCATAAGGCGCAGTAATGACCGAGACATCATCCACCGGCATCAATTGCGAATCGCCGCCGATATAGATCTGCACACCTTGCGCCCGGCTGGACACGTCAAGCAGCTGCAAAAGATCCGTTTTCTTTTCAAACAATGAAAACATGCGTCGCAGGCGGTCCATATCGGTGGCAATCTCGGATATATCCAGCAGCTTGCTTTCGCCGGAGATGACCAGGCTTTCATCATCATCCGTGCTTGCGGTACCGGCTTCGACCGCGGCTTGCATCAGCCGCGAGATATCGGCCTGCAGCGACGACAGCTCATCGGCAATAGATAGCCGGACCTGGTCGAAAGACATGCCGGCAAAGTGTTGATTGAAGAAGTTGCTGGCTTCGAGCAGCTCCTGTTCCAGGTAATCGCGCGCCACGAACAGGATTCGGTTCTGAACGTCGCCATCGGGCGTGACAATAATAAGCAAAACCCGCTTTTCGGAAAGACGTATGAATTCGATCTGGCGGAAGACCTGGGCCCGTTTGGGCGCAAGCACCACGCCGGCAAATTGCGACAGGTTCGATAGCAAGGCCGCGGCCGCTGTGACCGCTCGGCCCGGCTCGGCCATAGGCAGAATCTGGCGGATATGGCTTGCGGGCAGCACGTCGAAACGCTGCACCGCAAGCAGGCGATCAACAAACAACCGATAGCCCTTGGGCGTGGGTATGCGGCCGGCGGAAGTATGAGGGCTATGGATAAGTCCCAGATCTTCGAGGTCGGCCATGACGTTGCGGATGGTCGCCGGCGATAAATCGAACATCTTTGACAAGGTACGGGAACCCACCGGCTGTCCGTCCGCAATATAGCGTTCTATCAGCGCTTTCAAGAGCGCGTTGGCTCGATCATCCATGACTATATTTCGGTAACGTTGTAAAAAGTGGTTTTTCTACCTACAGCCATGTAGCCGCAGGGACCATATAATCAATTAATCCCTATTATTCCATCAATCATCAAGGTGTTTACCTTATGCACTTTAAAACCGTTGCGCTCATCGGCAGATATCAAGACAGCGGGCTTGATGCGCCTTTGCGCAAACTTGCCGACACGCTGCATGCGGCCGGCTGCAAAGTGCTCATCGAAGCCGATACCGCCACAAACACCGGCATTACCGAACATACCGTCGCCGATTACCAAGCCATAGGGCAGCAAGCCGATCTGGCCGTGGTCATGGGCGGGGACGGAACCATGCTGGGCGCGGCCCGCCAATTGGCGGTCACTCAGGTGCCGCTAATCGGCATAAACCACGGCCGCCTGGGTTTTATCACCGATATTCCGTTGCACAGCGCCAACGATGCACTGGCCAGCGTCCTGAAGGGTAACTTCGAAATCGAAGAACGCATGCTTCTCGAAAGCCGTGTCGTGCGCGACGACGAAATCATGTTTTCGGGCGTGGCCGTGAATGACGTCGTGCTCAACCGTGCGGGCCGCGGCGGCATGATAGACGTTCGCGTCGAACTCGACGGTGTTTTCATGTACAGCCAGCGTGCCGACGGCCTGATCGTGGCAACGCCCACCGGCTCCACAGCTTATTCGCTGTCTGCCAATGGCCCTATCGTGCACCCGCAGCTCAATGCCATCCTTCTGGTACCGGTTGCGCCGCAAACGCTTTCGAATCGCCCTATCGTCCTGCCCGATACCGGAACGCTAAGCCTTACCATCAACGCCTTGGGCAGGGTTGAATCCGGGGCCAGTGTCCACTTCGATATGCAAACCTGGTCCGATTGCCAGCCCGGCGACCGCATCGACGTACGCCGGGCCCAACATACGGTCCGTTTCGTCCATCCTACCGGATACAGCATTTTCTCGACACTGCGTCGGAAACTGTACTGGAACCACATGCCCCAACCCTCAGACGAGGTCGAATAATACATGCTGCGTACCTTGCATATACGCGATTTTGTCATTGTGGACCAGGCCGAGATTCAGTTCGAATCCGGTTTCACCGTTTTTTCCGGTGAAACCGGTGCAGGCAAGTCCATTCTTATCGACGCCCTTTCACTGGCACTGGGTGCGCGCAGCGACATCAGTGTACTGCGCGAAGGCGCCAGCCGAACCGATATTTCGGCCGTCTTCGATCCGCCCGATTCGCTGCACGCCTGGCTGCAGGAACATGAATTCGATACCGACGATGCGTTAGTCATGCGCCGGGTCCTGGACAATCAAGGGCGCAGCCGAGCCTTCATCAACGGCTTGCCTGTCACGCTGGGGCAGCTGCGCCAACTCGGCGAACAATTGGTGGACATCCACGGCCAGCATGCCCATCAAAGCCTCTTGAGAACATCCAGTCAGCGCGACCTGCTTGATGCTCAAGGTGGCCACCTGCCTTTGTTGCGGGAAGTCCAGCAAGCCTGGCAACAATGGCAGCAAGCGCAAAAAGCGTTGACCGCGGCACAACAAAACGCCGCGGTACTCCAGGAAGAACGCGAGCGGCTCGAATGGCAATTGTCCGAGCTTGACCGCCTGGCCCTCAAGAAGGGCGAATGGGACATCATCACGAATGACCATAATCGGCTGGCCCATGGGCAAGCGCTGCTCGATGGCGCCACGCAGGCCCTTGCCGCCCTCAGCGAAGAAGACGGCTCGGCGCAGCACGCGCTCAACACCGCGTCTACCCAACTCCGACAATTACTGCGCCACGACAACCAACTGCAAGGCGTATACGACTCAATAGAATCGGCCCGTATCGCAAGCGCCGAAGCGGTCTCCGACCTGAACAGCTACCTGGACAAGCTGGAACTCGACCCGGCCGGTCTTGCGCACGCCGAGCAACGGCTGTCCGCAATCTTCGACATGGCCCGCAAATTCAAAGTCGAACCGGAAGAACTGCCTGCGCTGCAGTCAGCCTGGCAGGCCCAACTTGCCGATAGCCGCAATGCCAGCGACATCGAAGCACTGGAAAAGCAGACAGACGAATGGCGCGAACACTACGCGTCCCTGGCGGCACGACTCAGCAAGGCCCGCCACGAGACCAGCAAAATGCTCACGAAGCACGTCACCGACGCCATGCAGACCCTGGCCATGAAAGGCGGCGTGTTCGAGGTCAAGCTTACGACCTCTGAACCATCTTCACATGGTGATGAGTCTGTTGAATTTCTCGTAGCCGGCCATGCCGGCACACGGCCAAAACCTCTGGCCAAAGTGGCTTCCGGCGGCGAACTGGCACGCATCTCGCTGGCTCTCTCGGTCATCGCGAGCCAGGCGGCACGCGTGCCCACGCTTATCTTCGATGAAGTCGACACCGGAGTAGGAGGAGCCGTCGCGGATGTTGTCGGAAGGCTGCTACGAGAATTGGGCGAACGCCATCAGGTGCTTTGCGTCACCCACCTTCCGCAAGTTGCGGCACGGGGCATGCACCACTACGAAGTCAGGAAATCCACATCAGGTTCCAGCACGGTGTCGCTGATTCAAGCCCTGGACCAACCTGGCAGGGTCAACGAAGTGGCCCGGATGCTGGGTGGTTTGAAAATCACCGAAACCACGCGCAAGCACGCCAAGGAAATGCTGCTGGCCGAATAAACCGAACAGCATGGCCCCTACGGCGCGCATGCGCGGAATGTTGCCCCGGCATTAAGCGTGTTTGGCTCTATTTCGCGGGGCGAGGCGAACATTCAGGGCAAATACCGTACAGCAGCATTGTGTGGCTTTCAAGATGGAAGCCTTGGTCCTTGGCCACTTTATGCTGGCGCTTCTCGATTTCATGGTCGGTAAATTCAACCACCTTTCCGCAATTGGTGCAGATCAAGTGATCGTGATGATCGCCATCGTTGAGTTCGAACACCGCCTTGCCGCCATCGAACTGACTGCGCACCAAAATGCCTGCCTGTTCGAACTGCGTAAGAACGCGGTAGACCGTGGCAAGTCCAATATCGACATCTTCGGCGATCAAGGCGCGATAGACGTCTTCGGCACTTTGATGCCGCAGGTCGGCACGCCTGAAAATATCGAGAATCTTGAGACGCGGAAACGTCGCCTTCAAGCCCATATTCTTCAATTCACTTTGGTCATTCATAGCTAAAATGTCTCTGGCGGTAATGGTGTTGTCCGGGCGCGGGCAGGTTGCCGTACGCCCAACGCTGACTAACGCTAATATGCGTTTATTCTTAAACCTTTATGATAACGGTTTTATTCGATCCGAATATAACAGGGGCGCTTCGTGGTAACGACTGCAAAACCAATATTTTCAAAAATTCGCACCGGCGTGGCGGTAAGTGTACTGGCCATGGCTCTTTCGGCCTGCGGAACGACGAACTGGGGCTTTCCATATCGCCCCGATGTTCAGCAAGGCAACTGGATCACTTCCGAACAAGTCGCGCAGCTCCAGCAGGGCATGACTCGGGAACAGGTGCGTTTCATCCTTGGAACACCCACTTTGCAGGATATTTTCCGTAGCGACCGCTGGGACTATCCTTACTTCCTCAAGCCCGGTTACGGCGAACAAGAGGAACGCAAGTTCACCGTCTGGTTCGAAGGCGACGGCCTCGTGCGCTGGGAAGGCGACGAACAACCCGACAGACAACCGTTCCAGAAGGCCGACACGGGTCGTGACAACATCGGCGCTGAATCGGAAGGCGACGATAACGAAGCAGCCGCCAATACCGAGCCGGAGGCCGAACCCGCCCCCATTCCGGGCGCCAACAGCGTCGAACCGCTGCGCTAGGGGACACAATGCGTATTGCTATTGCAGGGGCCGACGGTCGTATGGGCCGCATGCTTATCGAGGCCATCGTCGAATGCCCCGATCTGGAATTGACCGTTGCGCTCGATCGAGCCGGTTCATCGTCCATCGGCCAGGATGCGGGTGCATTCCTGGGCCGCGACACGGGCGTGCCAATTTGCTCCGACCTCGACGCCTTGGCGCGGGCCGATTGCCTGATCGACTTCACTCGTCCCGAAGGGACACTGCTGCATTTGCAGGCCTGCGTAAAGCACGGCGTGAAATGCGTCATCGGAACCACCGGCTTCACGGACGAAGGCAAGCAGGCCATCCAGGCGGCAAGCCAAAAGATAGCGGTCGTATTCGCACCCAACATGAGCGTAGGCGTCAATGCCACGCTTAAGCTGCTCGACATGGCAGCCCGCTTGCTCAACAGCGGCTATGACGTCGAAGTGTTCGAAGCACATCATCGCAACAAGGTCGACGCGCCATCCGGAACAGCCCTGGCCATGGGCGAGACCGTAGCGTCGGCATGGGGGAAAAAACTCGACGACGTCGCCGACTGGGCGCGTCACGGCGAAACCGGCGCACGCGAAACCGGGCACATCGGCTTTTCGGTGCTGCGTGGAGGCGATATCGTAGGAGACCATACTGTGTATTTCTGCGGCGCCGGCGAACGTATTGAAATCACGCACCGGTCCAGCAGCCGTTCCACCTATGCGCAAGGCAGCCTGCGTGCGGCACGCTATCTGGCCCGCAAGCAGTTCGGACTGTTCGACATGCAGGACGTCCTGGCTAACTGACTGGCACCGGCTCCTGCTCAAGGAGCACGCCAAACCGGTTCATGACATCGGCCCGTATCGATTCAGCGAGTCGTTTGATATCGTGGGCCGTCGCTCCACCATAATTGACCAGCACCAGGGCTTGGCGTTCGTGTACCCCGACGGCGCCGACACGCCGCCCTTTCCACCCCGCGCGATCAATCAGCCATCCGGCAGCCAGCTTGTACAGCCCGCCGTCCTGAGGATAGGCGACCATCTCAGGGGCGGTGGCCTTGATGGACTCATACTGCGCCAGCGTAACAATAGGATTCTTGAAAAAGCTGCCTGCATTGCCCAGAACAGCAGGATCGGGCAGCTTCTGCCGCCGAATCTCGCACACCGCATCGAAAACCTGTCGCGGCGTGACCGAGGAAGCGGCCCTTTGTAGTGCGGGATGCCGCCGTAAATCCGGATAGTCCAGCGAAGGATGCCACTGCTTCGGCAATTGAAAACGCACTTTCAAAATCAGCCACCTGCCCGGTGCGGCTTGCTTGAAAAAGCTATTGCGATACGAGAACCGGCAATCGGCAGCGTCCATGTCGACCATCCGGGCTTCATGCATATCCCACGCTACCAAGCTGTGAAAACGTTGATCCAGTTCGACGCCATAGGCGCCGATATTCTGCACGGGCGCCGCCCCCACCGTGCCCGGTATCAGCGCAAGGTTTTCAAGCCCGTTCCAGCCGCGGTCCACACAGCCGGATACGAAGGCATGCCAGCTCTCGCCGGCATGTGCCTCGACGATTATTTCGGCGTCGGTTTCGCTATGGACGCCTACCCCCGTCGATTCGACCTTGATCACTAAGCTCTCCAGGAGAGACTCCAGGACCACATTGCTACCACCGCCCAATACGAATACTGCGGGGTACCCGCGGCATATGTCTGAAAGCTCCGGCAACTGACTTGCCGTGCGATAACGAGTCATTGCTTTCGCGCAGGACCGCAGCCCCAGCGTATTGAGGGAAACAAGGTCGATAGTAGAAATTTCCAGCAAAATTCAGCCTGAAGTAATTTGCGATTTGACAGGGCCCCATGCACCTGTGCTATTATTTTGTTCTTCGCTAAATATTACTAGATTTTTAACGAGCTTTTTGGCCTTACGCAATGAGCCCAGCCAATACCGTTTTATACGGGTGGCAAATTGCAAAAGCCAGCGAATCAAAGCGATTTGCGCAACGTAAAAAAAACGGTTAATATGCGGGACTTCTTTCAGAGCGGTTCTAAACAAACCCCGATGAAAGCAGTAAATGCAGTACCCAAGCGGGAATAGCTCAGTTGGTAGAGCGCAACCTTGCCAAGGTTGAGGTCGCGAGTTCGAGCCTCGTTTCCCGCTCCAAATTCTAAAAAGGCCCAAACTTCGGTTTGGGCCTTTTTGTGCGCGCCGACGTTTCGGTGGGACGATGTAGGAATACAAGCAATGGAAACCGCATTAATCCTATTGTTGGCCCTCGCGGCATGGCAGGTGTTGCGCGTACTTTACCAGCGCGCGCATATTGCCTTGCTGGGGCGTCATTTAGCCAGTTTGCAGCTTGAACGTCATATGGAAACACTGACGCAAGGCTACACGCGCGCCATCCAGGAAGAGGATGAAACGCGCCAAGTCCAGGTACTGAAAAGCTTCGATTTGACCGAACGCGCAGTGGCGGCACAGGTACAGTCACTGGCCGACGCCATGCAGAAAGAAAGCACACTGGCCGCCGGCATGGGTGCGCTCCCGTTTTGCGTGCCTTATGCCGAGCGTTTTCTTCCTGCGGCGTCGCGGGATTTTCGCGAGCTGCTGCAAATCCATGCAGCCGGCTTGCGCCATGCGGTGGATAACGAAGGCCGCTGGGATGCAAAACAACGCGCCTACCACCTCTCGGCAGAACTGTATCTGTTCCAGCATAGTTGCCACTGGTTCTGCAAATCGCGCGTTGTAGCCAATGCGCGATTGCTGATGCGGCATCAAGTCGATCATCAGAAAGTGCTGGATTCGGTGTCTGCCGTGACCCGCTCGTCTTATCTGCAATGGTTGCGGGGCACCGATGCGCATCAACGCGACAGCATTTGATCTCATGGCCAGTGCCATCCTGGGCCTCGTCGGGTATTTCCTGCGTAATACGGAAATGCCTATGGCGCCTTTAAAAACAAGATTGCGAATGTAAAACGCTATGGCTTCGGCATGGCCTTGATCACTTGGACCAGGCTCTGGCCCTCTTGACCATGAAGTCGATTAAAGTGCGTGTAGCGAGCGTTTGGTAACGTCCCGGCATCCGCAGCAGGTACATACGAGTTCCGAATACACTAAGGCGCCATTCGGTCAACGATGTCACCGCACGTCCCTCCGCGACATCATGTGCAACCACGTACTCGGGAACCAGCCCAACACCCAGGCCACCCAACACAGCCTCTCTCAGGAACTGAAAGTTCTCTGACGCCAAGGTCGGATGCAGCGTCAACTGGTGTGATTCTTCCCCGCGGTAGGCGGAGACCCGCAGTTCCCTTCCTACCGCTGCGGATGTAATCACCGGCATGTGTGGCAAATCGGCGGGATGTGCAGGCATAGAATGCGTACGCGCGTAGTCGACGGCGGCGCATACCACATAACGAACTCTTGCCAACTCCACCGCAACCATCTGCTCTGGTGGCTCAGACATCACTCTGATTGCTATGTCGACCTCTTCCCGCAATAGGTCATCCACCCGATTTTCAAACAAGAGGCTAAGTGATATATCAGGATACTCTCGCTTGAAGTCGATCAACCAGCTGGACATCACCAAGCCTCCAAAGCCGGTCGGCATGCTCATTCGCACAGACCCATGCAAACCTTTGCCAAGCGACGCTACTGATTCCTTGGCGGCCATCAATTCGTCACGGATGATGCAGCCGTGTTGGTAGAGGCGCAAACCGACTTCAGTAAGCTCCAGCCGACGGGTCGTGCGACGCATGAGTTGCTGACCCACCGACTTTTCCAATTGTGCGAGGTGATAGCTGACGTTGGCTCGGCTCATCTTTAATCGGCGTGCAGCCAGACTTAGATTGCCTGCGTCTACGATATCGACAAGTAAAGCTAGGGATTGCACATTCATAGATAATTTGTTCTGTTTTTTTGAACATGATGTTCAAATTATTGGCTATTGTCCAAAATGATCGATGGTTTCATAATGCCTGTCAATACAGATACAGGAACCCAACCATGTCGCTCGACCAAGAGACCTTTTATCTTCTCAAATCCACGCTCCAAAGATTCATTCAAGAGCGGCTTGTTCCCGCAGAGAACGATGTCGAAGAACACGACAAGGTGCCCGACGACATCGTCGACGACATGAAAGAGTTGGGCCTGTTCGGCCTTTCGATTCCCGAAGAATATGGAGGCATTGGCCTGAACATGGCTCAAGAATGCGAAGTGGCCTATGAGCTGGGTCGCACCGCCTTGGCATTCCGTTCGGTAGTAGGGACGAACATAGGCATAGGCTCCCAAGGCATTCTGATGGACGGGACGCCGGAACAGAAGGCTGAGTACCTGCCTCGTATCGCCAGCGGCGAGCTGATTGTGTCGTTCGCCCTGACCGAACCCGATGCGGGTTCGGATGCTGCAGCAATCAAGACACGGGCTGTCCTTGATGGTGTCGATTATCTGATTAGCGGCACCAAGCGCTTCATCACGAATGCCCCGCGCGCGGGTGCCTTCACTCTTATGGCGCGCACGGGCGGCGCCGAGGCGTCCGGCATCTCCGCTTTCGTCGTCCCGGCTGGCCTGCCCGGGCTGACGTTGGGCAAACCTGATCGCAAGATGGGTCAGCGCGGCACCAAGACTTGCGATGTCAACCTGGACAATGTACGCGTGCCGGCTGCCAACATCATCGGCGGAACGCCAGGCAAAGGCTTCAAGACGGCAATGAAAGTGCTGGACCGTGGCCGGCTTCACATTTCCGCACTGGCCTGCGGCATGGCACATCGCATTCTTGGAGAGAGCATCGCCTATGCCCAACAGCGCAAGCAATTCGGGCAAAGAATCGGAGATTTTCAATTGGTGCAAGCCATGCTGGCCGATAGCCAGGCTGAACTATTGGCCGGATGGTCTTTAGTGCAGTCCGTAGCACACCGCTATGATGCCAAAGTCAGCGGTGCCCGCGACCCCGAAGTGAGCATGCAGGCGTCCTGTGCCAAGATGTTCACTACCGAGATGGTGGGCCGTGTTGCCGACCGGGGAGTCCAGATACACGGAGGGTCCGGCTATATCAATGAATATAAGGTCGAGCGCTTTTACCGTGATGTACGCTTGCTGCGCCTCTACGAAGGCACGACCCAGATCCAGCAACTGGTCATCGGCAAACAGCTCATGCAATCGGCATGAGCGCGATTTCCCAGGCCTTCCTTAAGCCGGCAGGCGCTCAAGGTCGCGGGAAATTTCCGCAGACAACTGTAATAGGCGTGGGCCGATCTCTTCAATTAAGGCGCGCTCTGTATCGTCCCCACCCACCGACATCGCCGCCAGCGCGTAAGACGGAACGTCTCGGTCATACAATGGTGTAGCGATCGAATTCGACTGACGCGTCACGGGCGAAGCCATGAAACAGAAGCCGCGCCCTTCCAGCTCCTGAAAGGCAGCATAGACACCCGGCATGAAGCGGTGTGCGCCTTCTGTACCGACATCTTTCAATACCTCGAATAACTCTGCTTGCAGCGCAGGTTTTTGCGCCCATAAATAGGCACGTCCCGACGCCGACCGGGCGATCGGCACCAGCGCCCCGGTTGCCAGTCCCAAATGACTGAAGCCAGTGGGAACCGCATGTTCGAGCACCAACATCTGCAGACGTTCCCTCATCATTAGACTGACATGGACGCCGAACTCTTCAGCAAACCGGGCCATCTGTGGCGATGCTGCTTGAACGACTGGCAAACCCCGTTTGACCGCTCGTCCTAATGCCAGGCAGGCAACGTCCGGCCCATAGGCGCCACTTGCATCCTGACGCAGGAAATTATTGGCGACCAGCGTGGCAATCAGCTTGGTGGCGGTGGTCCGCGGCAGTCCCAAACGCGTGGAAATTTCAGTATGCGTCAATAGCGCCTGGCGGCCGTCAAATTGATGCAGAATATCAAGCCCTCGCTGTAGCGAGTTGACCTGACTGGACGATTGCGTCTCTGGCATGAGTTTGGATGAAGTTTGTTTAGTTGTACGTCGTCTCACGTCATGTGCTCCTGCGGGCCAAATCATGCTCCAGGCGACGCTTGATTTCCAGCAGTCGTGGGGCTACTGTGCTTGCCAAGTATTCACCCGTGACCTGGTTAGCAGGAACGGCAAACCCAAGCGCATAGGCGTGAGGCTGTTCCGGAGTGTCGATAACCACCGCAATACCGTTGGTTCCGGTCTCTAATGTGCCGGAAGCAATGCAATAGTTGTGCATTTGCATTTGCCGGACACTGGCTTGAATTTCGGGCTCCAGCGTTTGCCAGTGCTCGGGATGGGCCTGCGCAATGGCCGCCAGAAGTTTGCTGCGCTCTTGCTCGGCCATTGCGCCGATCAGCGCCCTTCCCAGAGCGGACCGGGACAGACTCAAGCGCGAGCCGGGATGTACACGCAGCGCGAACAGCATCCCGCGGCCGTGACACACTTCCTGGCACACCATGCTTAAGCCATCCAACGACGCCAGAACGATCGAGCCGTTCTGCTCATCAGCCAACTCCTGCATCAATGGCCTTGCCTGCATCGTCAGCTCACAAATCGAAGCGGCCAGGTAGCCAAGCGCCAATACGGCCGGACCCAGCTTGTATTGCGCTTTTTCGGGCGAGTAGATGAGATAACCGGCATCAGTCAACGTCGCCGTGATGCGGGAAACCGTCGGCTTCGGAACGTTGGTAAGCGCCGATAATTCAGCGTTCGAGCGCCACGCATTATCAGGTTCGAACGCATGTAGAATGGTCAGTCCCCTCGCCAATACGCGCACGCCGGTTCCACTGCTGTCCGTACTTAGGCAGCTCTCAATCTGGTTCATGTAGATCCGGTAGGTCAAAAATGGAATTATAGGTCACGAAGTCAAAATGATCTGGCTACACAGCGGATTTTAAAGGGAAACCAAATACCAGAAACGTCAAGTCAAAACAAAATTAGTCCGTTCATCGTCCGTTGCCCATGCATTATTCAATGGATTCGCTCCGTGCCCTGGAATCGTCGACATCCACTTCAACCAGCAGATCTCCAACATTGACATTGGCACCGACCGAATAGTGAATTGCGGTCACCAACCCGGCTGCGGACGCGAGTACTTGATTTTCCATCTTCATGGCCTCCACGACAGCCAAGACATCGCCCTCCGCCACTACATTTCCAATTTCAACGGGTAGCGCGGCCACGATGCCGGGCATCGGAGCGACTGCGGCACCCGCAGCCTTGACTTCGCCGGGACGGCGGGAACGGGCCCGCTGAACCGTATAGCGGCTGCCGCTCACTTGCAACTCGATGGCCGTACCCGTATCACACGCAGCCCAAGGGCGCCCATTTATCGAGCCCCGAATGACCTCGTTCCCAGACGACGAAACGCTGACCTCGAACGCTTCTCCGTCCACGCACAAGCTGAGTTGACCATCCTGGAGGCCTGACAGGTTGGCACGGATCAATCGATCGCCCGCCCAAAAGCTCAACGTGCCCAACGGTGCCACGGTACTCAGCGACTCCCGGTCAAGCACACCCTCTTTTCCGCTGGCCGTCCACGATGAATATGATTCGCCCGATACGCTGAACAGGGAGGCCGCACAGGCGACGGCTGCCGCTATGTTTGAATCCGGCTTGTGAAGTTCTTTTGAGTCATCGAGGTATTGCGTATGAATCTGTCCGCTATGGACTTTGGGATCCTCGAGCACTCGCGTCAGAAAGCCTAGGTTGGTCGTCAGCCCTAGCAAAACAGTGCTTTTCAAGGCCTCATGCATATGCGCCAGCGCCTGAACACGATTTTCGCCCCGAACCACCAGCTTTGCCACCATGGGATCGTAGAAGGCGGGAACGCTGTCTCCGGCCGCTATGCCCGCTTCGACGCGCGCATCCTTCGGCCACTCCACGCGCGCCACGCGACCCGGCGCCGGGCGAAAACCTTCCGCCGGATCTTCCGCATAGAGTCTGCACTCGATCGCGCAACCCAGCGCCTTGATCTGCGACTGAGCCAACGGCAACGGATCGCCCGCCGCGACCCGGAACTGCCATGCCACCAAATCCAGGCCGGTGATTTCTTCAGTTACCGGATGCTCGACCTGCAAGCGCGTGTTCACTTCGAGAAAGTAAAAATTATGATCCTGATCTACGATGAACTCAAAAGTGCCGGCATTCACGTATCCGATACTGAACGCGCCCCGAACCGCCGCATCGTGGAGTTGCTTGCGGACCGCCTCAGGCAGCGCAATCGCCGGCGCCTCTTCAACCACCTTTTGATGGCGCCGCTGCAGCGTGCACTCGCGCTCATACAAATGCACCACATTGCCTTGCTGGTCCCCGAATACCTGCACTTCCACATGCCTGGGCCGTTCGACGAATCGCTCCACGATCAGCCGTCCGTCACCAAAGCTGCTGCGTGCCACCCGAATTGCCGCTACGACCGCTGGGCGCAGATCATTTAATGATAGAAGGACCTGCATGCCTTTTCCACCACCGCCGGCGCTAGGTTTGAGCAGGACCGGCAGCCCAATCTCGTGGATCATCCGTTCTATTTGCGCCGGATCTTCGCTCGCCTCCACCATACCAGGCACGGTTGGCACGCCGGCGTCTCGCATCAACGACTTCGCGCGGGATTTGTCTCCGAGCGCCGAGATCGTTTGCGCGCGCGGGCCGATGAAAACCAGGCCGGCATCCTGCACTGCCTGTGCAAAATCCGCATTCTCGGAAAGGAAGCCGTACCCCGGATGGATCGCCTCGCAGCCATGCTGGAGAGCAGCCGCGATAATCGCATCCCCTTTCAGGTAACTATCTGTGGCGGGTCCGCCTCCGACGCAAACCCTTGCAACAGCGCCCTTCAAGTGCAATGCACCCGCATCGGCCGATGAATACACCGCCACGAACTCTATTCCCAGGTCCCGGCACGTCCGGGCGATACGGCAGGCGATCTCACCGCGGTTGGCAATCAATATGCGTCTGAACATGTTACATCCTGAATACGCCGAAGCGTGTGCTTTCACTAGGCCCGTTGTGGGCCAGAGCCAATCCCAACGCGAGCCATTGGCGAGTGTTGACCGGATCGATTACGGAATCAACCCATAGCCGGGAAGCTGCGTAAACTGGAGTGCTATGACTTGCATAATGGTCTCGAATAGGCTGCTTGAAAGCTTCAACCTCTTCGACAGTGAATTCCTTGCCCTGGCGGGCAAGTTGGTCCTTACGCACAAGAGCAAGCACAGTGGCCGCCTGCTCGCCCCCCATGACCGAAGTACGTGCATTGGGCCACATTGCCATAAAACGTGGACCAAAAGCGCGACCGCACATGGCGAAATTCCCCGCCCCATAGCTGCCGCCGATAATGACGCTGAACTTGGGCACACGGGAAGTGGACACTGCGTTCACCATCTTGGCGCCATCCTTGGCGATCCCACCATGCTCGTATTCCGGCCCGACCATGAACCCACTGACGTTGTGGAGAAACAGCAACGGAATGTCGCTCTGGGTACAAAGCTCAATGAAATTGGCCGCTTTCTGGGCACTCTCTGAAAAGAGAGGACCATCGTTGATCAAGACCCCGACCGGATAGCCCTCGATCGCGCCCGTACCGCATATGAGCGTTGGTCCATAGCGTTCGCGATATAGATTGAGCTCGCTTCCGTCCATCAGGCGAGCCAGAATTTCGCGCGCCGGAATCGGCTGCTTGGGGTTGGCGGGAATCAGCCCTGGCAATTCGGCTGGGTCATAGAGTGGTGACAATGGTGTCTTGGGCGGCGGCCGGAAAGACTTAGGTCCCGGACGCGCGACAATTTCGCGAATGATCGAAAGAGCGTGTGAATCGTCGTCGGCAAAGTGGTCAGCCACGCCCGACAGGCGTGTATGGACATCCGCTCCGCCTAGCGTTTCCGCATCGACCACGACGCCGGTCGCAGCTTGCACCAATTGCGGCCCACCCAGGAAAATCGTACCGTTGCCGTTTATGATGACGGTCTCATCGCACATGGCCGGAATATAGGCACCACCCGCTGTGCAAGATCCCATAACGGCGGCGATCTGCTTGATCCCTAGCGAGGACATCTCGGCGATGTTGCGGAAGATACGCCCAAAATGATGTTCATCAGGGAAAATCTCTTCCTGCAATGGCAGAAAGGCGCCACCGGAATCAACCAGGTAGATGCATGGCAATCCGTTCTCGCGCGCAATGGCCTGAGCTCGAATTTGCTTCTTGATGGTAATGGGATAGTAAGTGCCACCCTTAACCGTCGCATCGTTCGCCATCACCATGCAAGGCCGTCCTTCGACCATGCCCACTCCGACAATCAGCCCGCCGGAAGGAACCTCGTCTTCGTAGAGCCCATGTCCAGCCAACTGCCCGACCTCCTGGAAGGGCGTGCCCGGGTCAAGAAGTTCATTGATACGCTCGCGTGGCATGAGCTTATTGCGCTCAACATGAGTCTTCGCATACTTGCCTCCCCCACCCAGGACGGAAGGCCGCTGAGCCGCTTTCACCTGCTCCCGCCAGTCTTCATAAGCCGCTACATTCCGATCGAAATCCCCGCCGGCATTGCGCAACATGGAATGAAGTATTGCCATGTCACTCCACCACGCTCAAACGCAACAGCGCGTGTCCCAGCGACTTGCCGGTCTGATCCAGGCGGAGCGTTTTCGTCGCCCCCCCTCCTAATGCCCCGTGCATTACCACCACCACCGCCTGGATGTTATCCATGGGATGGCAGTGCACTTCACCCTTTACCCAGTCGCCATAAAGCGTCTTCACCGCTTCCGGCGTTACGCTTGCGCATAGAAGTGAGTAGTCCGTGGGGGTCTTGGCCAGGAGGCCCGCCGTACAAGTGTCCCCCTTATCTCCAGACCTGACATAGGCAATTTCATGAAGTTGACGTGTCATATCGTATTCCCCTCAAGCTACTAAGATGTCGGTGGTTTGCTGAACGAATTCGCGAGGAATCAATGTTGGCCACAAAGCCACAATGGGTCGCGTCTTCATCGGAGTGCCGAATGATGTTCCACCAGGACCCATGATCCATAAGTGGGTACCGGCACGCCGAACCTTGTCAGCTTCCTCTCGCGTCCTGGTACGTACCGCGCAGCGCAACCCCACCTCGCTCATTTGGTTGGCCAGCTTCCGTTCTGGGGCGGGCGCGGCCGGACCATGCAGCATGTTCAGGCCAACGAAATCAAACTGGATTTGGTCAGCCGCCAGCCCCATCCGCTCGAATCTCTCGAGCATGGTTTCGCGAGCCTTGCAGGCACGGTCATAAGCGTTCGGCCAAGGGAAGAACGCCATGGTTTCCCCTATCCAGCCATCTTGGTACCCAACCACAAGCTTGAGCAGGTCGGGCGCGGGCTTGCCCCTGACGCCGGACACCCGTACACGATCGGCGCCGACGGCATCCAAGCGCAAAGAGGTGAAGTCCGCAACGGCGTCCGGCATAAGATAATTGCGCGGATCAGAGATTTCGTAGACCAAATGCTCTTTGACCGTAAAGAGATCGACGCACCCTCCGGTGCCGGGAAGCTTCGTGATATCGGCACTGCCATCACGGCGAAACTCGGCGATCGGAAAGCCAACATGCCCCATGCGGGGCATGTCCGCGAAGCGCGACGACATGCCACCCGTGCATCCCGCAGCACACTCCAGGATGTGGCCGACAGTCACCGACGCGGCCAGCAAGTCGGTATGAGCCGCATCTCGCCGCCATCCAAATTCGTGCGCCACTGGACCAACATACAAGGCGTTATCCGACACGCGACCTGTGATCACCACATCTGCATCACCCTTCAAGCCCTCGACAATACCGGAGCTATCGGTATAGACGTTCGCCGAAACCACACGGGAGCGTATAACAGAAAAGTTCTCATCTCCCGTATCCATGTTCGTCAACGGCACGTCGCTGGCCTCCAGCAAGTCCAGTTTGCTGAGCAGATCGTCTCCTTCCACCAACGCAATGCGCGCACCGGACAGGCCGTCCTTCCTTGCCCCTTCAACAATACGTTGCGCCGCTGCACGAATGTTGACACCCCCGCCGTTGGATATCAGGCGTGTCCCGCGCTCTCGCGCTTCAGGCAGCAGTGCACTCATGCATTGCACCGCGTCTGGTATATAGCCCGCAGCGGGATTTTTCATCTTCTGCCGCTGGAGCAATGCCATGGTCAGTTCGGCCAGATAATCGAAACACAAGTAATCCAGTTCACCTTTCTCCAGCAGCTCAGCGGCTGGATCCTGGGCGTCGCCCCAAAAACCAGACCCCGCCCCTAATCGCAGAACCTCTTTCATTCGCCATCTCCTAGCTTTATCGATACACGACGAACTGCCGAAAAAACAGCGGCATCCCGAATAGCCGTCCATTCTAAACAGTTCCGTTTTAATAAATTGAATTCCATTTTAAATTTGTAATTTGCCGATGTCAACGATATCATCATACTGATTACAACAAAGACCATTTTCAGCATCACTCATACCACTTAAATTCCAATTTTTCTATTTATATTTCGTTTTCAAACAGGATATGTTGAAATGCTTGCAACAGGAACCTTCTCGAACAAAACATTCTTCATTACCGGAGCGGGAACGGGCATCGGAAAGTCATTTGCAATACGGGCCGCTGCGCTTGGCGCGACAGTTGCCCTTGGGGGGAGAAGAGAGGCGGCGTTAAGCGAAACATCGGCGGAGATCATCGACTCGGGAGGCCGGGCTTTGATCTGTCCGGTCGACATCCGCAATCCAGAAGAGGTCGATGCCACCATCAACGACGTGGTCGACAAAACCGGCCGTATCGATGTCCTGATCAATAACGCGGCGGGAAACTTCGTCGCACGCGCCGAAGATATTTCTTCCCGCGGCTGGAATGCGGTCATCAATACCGTGCTGAATGGCACCGCCTACTGTACGCTCGCCGCCGGCAAGCACATGTTGAACCAAGGGTCTGGAAAAGTGCTGAGCATCTCTGCGGCATACGCTTGGCATGGCGGCCCAGGAACAGTTCACTCGGCAGCGGCGAAAGCAGGCGTGATCGCCATGTCGAAGACACTCGCAGTCGAATGGGGCGCACGCAATATACAAATCAACTGCCTCTGCCCGGGTTTCGTGGATACCGAGCAGTCACGCACAGCGCTTTGGCCCACCGCCGAAGGCCAGCGGCGCATTCTCGACTCCATTCCCGCAGGGCGCTTCGCTACTATCGAAGAAACCATTGAAACCGGCTTATTCCTGTGCAGCCCTGCCGCGGACTACATCAACGGCGAAGTACTGGTAATTGACGGAGGCCAGTGGCTAAACAAAGGCGTTTTCGTACTTCCCGAGCCAGGACACCGCTACCAAAAAGTTTGAATACGCTAGTACGACTTCGGCAGGCCCAGCACCTTCTCTGCGATATTGCACAGAATCAGGTGCGGGCTGATGGGTGCTATGCGCATTATCATCGCCTCTCGTAGATATCGCTCCACATGGTATTCCTTGGCATAACCGAATCCGCCATGCGTCAGGATAGCGGTTTCGGAAGATTTAACGGCGGCCTCTGCCGCCAGATACTTCGCAGCATTGGCCTGAGGGCCGCAGGGCAAGCCGTCGTCATACAGGCTGGCAGCGCGCTGCGTCATGAGTTCCGCAGCCTCGAGCTCGGCCCAGCACTGGGCAAGAGGATGCTGGATTCCTTGGTTCTGGCCGATAGGCCTTCCGAATACGACCCGCTCGCGCGCATAATTCGCCGCACGCGCCAACGCAAGTCGGCCAATACCGATCGCCTCGGCGGCAACCAGAATCCGCTCAGGATTCATACCGTGCAAGATATAGCGAAAGCCTTCTCCCTCGTCACCGATGCGGTCCTCGACAGGAACTGGCAGCCCGTCGATAAAGAGTTCGTTGGAATCGACCGCCTTGCGGCCCATTTTGTCGATCTCGCGGACCTCAACGTAACGCCGGTCCAGACGCGTATAGAAAAGGCTCAAGCCTTTGGTTGGGGATTGAACATCTTCGATCGGAGTCGTCCGCGCGAGAAGCAGCATGTGGTCTGCCACCTGTGCGGTAGAGATCCAAACCTTACGCCCACTGACCAAATAGCGATCACCTTCGCGAATCGCCCGTGTGGTCAACTTGGTGGTATTCAGGCCGGCATCAGGCTCCGTCACGGCAAAGCACGCCTTGGACTCGCCTCGGATGAGGGGCGGCAAAGCGCGGGCTTTTTGTTCCTCCGTGCCAAACACCACCACAGGGTTCAGCCCAAAAATATTCATATGCACTGAAGATGCCGCCGACATGCCACCGCCCGATTCTGCGATTGTCTGCATCATTAGTGCCGCATCCAGGATACCAAGGCCCGCCCCGCCATACGCTTCGGGCATCGCAATGCCTAACCAGCCCGCATCGGCGACTGCACGATAGAACTCCTCGGGAAAGCCGCCGTCTCGATCTTTGTCCAGCCAATATTGATCATCAAAGCGCCGGCACAGATCGAAAATGGCGGCGCGGAGTTGCTGCTGCTGTGAGCTGAGTTGGAAGTCCATGAGTATCCTATGCAGTATCCATACGCGGCGCTTGCCTTCGAACGCACCGCCGCGATCCTTATCAGGCCCGAAGAATCAGTCGATGTCGTTTACCGGCCATGAATAAAGAGGCGGTGAACCCGCCCGCAAACGCTTGACGGCCTCTTCGTGATATGTCGTCGAATATGCAATGGCCTGCCCGGCCATTTCGGTATCTACCATTGTTCCCACGTCCGCCGACATCGACCGCAACAATGCAGTCTTAATCAAGGAAAAAGCGGTTCGCGGCAAGCTCGCCATCGCCACGGCGATTTCCCAGGAACGAGCCTGCAAGTGCTCGGGCGCCGCAAGCTCGTTGACCGCTCCGTATTCCAACGCTTCGCTGCCGGTTATCGCCCGGGTCGAATACAGCATGTCTTTCGCGCGAAGCCAGCCCACCACTCGCGGTAGCGTAAACAGACCACATGCGTCCGGAATCAATCCCAGCCGAAGGAAGGACATGCAGAAACGCGCGCGCTCGGTGGCAACAACAAAATCGGCTGCCAACGCGAGGCTGCATCCAGCGCCATAGGCACACCCGTCGACAGCCACCACGACAGGCTTCGTCATCTCCAACAAACGTTGGGCACCCTTGCTCACGGGGGCAATGCGGTCCCGGCCCGCCTCGGCATCCAATGCGCCGGGGCGCATCTCGCTTATATCGCCCCCTGCGCAGAAATGCTCGCCCGTTCCCGATAGCAGTACTGCCCGGACCTCATCATCTTTGTCGGCCTGTTCTATAGCCTCCCATAGCACCGTCCGCATATCCAGGCTCAATGCATTCCGCTTTGCCGGACGGTTGAGCACGATATGGCCTACACCCTCTCTCAAGGAGTAATCAACCATGGAATCCGTCATGCGCCATTCCTGGAGTCAGTATCGTTAAGGGACCAATTGGAAAGTTGGGTACGAATAGCGGCTGCCAAGGCCAAGGGCTCATCGAGCATGACGTGATGACGGCAGTTGGCCAGCTCAATGATAGGGATGCACCCGCCAAAGCTGCGGCGCATGTAAGCGCGGGCCTCGTCGTCAACACGCTCGCTCTGCTCTCCGATAAACAGAGCAGCGTTGCAGCGCATATGTAGCAGTGCCTCGGTGAACTCCGTAGGCCGTGGATGTCCCACCGCCGCCGGGTCAAATTTCCATCGCCAGCCACCCGCCGTTTCCACCACAGAATGATAGGCGATATGGTCAAGATAGAACTGACATCCGACCTGCTGCTGCGGAACCAGGCGAAACCGGCGCAAGGCCTCGGCCCGATTCGCGTAAATATCGCCAGGCGTCTTCACCTGCACCGCGTACGGAGGACTATGCCTATCGGGCGCCTCGATCGGCGAATCGACAACAATGATGCCGGCGATACGGTCACCGTGCGCAGCGCCGGCCATGATAGTGACGAAGCCCCCCATGCTGTGCCCCACAATGAATGGTGGACGGCCCGGCGAAGCAGCATCCAGTACCGCCATAACCTGCTCAGCATAGCGCTCCCGCTCATAGCGGCCACAATGGCTGCTGTCACCCATGCCGCCCAGGTCGATGGCCAGCACATGGTATTGGTTCGCCAACAGCGGCGCAATGAAGCGCCACCATTCGGCATGAGCGGCATTACCATGCACCAACATCAAGGGGGGAAGATCAGGATCGCCCCAGACCAGGTAATGAACACGACAGCCGTCGACATCGATATATTGGGACCCACTGGGCATCTCGAGGGCTGCTCGTGCCCACTTCGGAATCGGATGCGACGCCGTCTTGCCATGTTTTTCTACCACGCCTTCCTCCCTGTGCATCACTTAGGTTGGCTCGATGCCCGCCGCCTTGACCAAACGTGCCCACCGATCGATCTCAGTCGCCTGGAATTTCGCGAGCTCTTCCGGTGAGCCAGCCACCGGCGTCCAGCCCTGTGAACCGAACTGCTTTTCCGCCTCTTGCGACTTCATGGCGCGAACGATGACTTCATTGAGACGAGCTATGATTTCCGGCGGTGTGCCATTAAGGCCAAAAGCAGCGATCCACCCCGTTACTTCATAGCCTTTCACTCCCTGTTCAGCAATCGTCGGAATGTCCGCATACTTGGCAATACGCTTGCTTGTGGACACGCCAAGTGCTTTCAGCTTGCCACCTTCCACCAAGGGCATCACTGCCGGAGCATCGCCAAACACCATGTCGATCTGTCCTCCGATCAGATCGGTAAGCGCAACAGGAAGAGTCTTGTATGGAACGTGCAAGATGTCGACGCCTGCGAGTTCACGCATGACCTCGCCGCCCGCGCGTGAAGAAGAGTTGCCGGCACCGAACGTCATGCCCCCCGGATCCTTCTTCATCATGGCAACGAGCTCCTGGACATTCTTCGCAGGATGATCCGCTCTCACCACCAGAACGACGCCGCCAATGATCAGATTGCTGATCGGCGTGAAATCCTTGACTGGATCGTACGGAAGCTGTTTGAACAGACTGACGTTGGCCGCATGCGTGGTATTCGTGCCGAGCACGAATGTATAGCCGTCGGCGGGTTGCCGTGCCGCGAACTGCATGCCGATCGAACCGCTGGCCCCGGCTTTATTGTCGATGACCACCGGCTGCTTGAGTTCGGCGGAGAGGTACGGGCTAAGAAATCGCGCAACTTGATCCGTTGTGGTGCCCGCGCCGAACGGCACAACGATGGTTATGGGTTTGGTAGGAAAGCTCTGAGCGTTCGACTGCGCAATGGCTTGTGTGCCAAGCAACGTGGCGCCCAGCAGGGCGGCGCTGGCGGCTAGAAAGGTTCTGCGGTTCGTGGTCATGTTATGTGTCTCCTCCGAGGTATTGTCATACGACTGCGTAATTGCAGCATGGTGTTTCCGCATGGCGTCATCTTCCCGCCATGATATTTGCGAGAGCGCGAGCGTCGGTGCCATCGCTCCAGATCAGTTTCCGGCATGCGTCTATATCGATCTTCGAGTCTATTTCCGTGAGCAGATTGCGCGCTTTTTCGGCAATCTGATCGACCGTCATGGGTTTGGCCGGCGTACCAAAGCTGTCTTTCACCAATGAGGTCTTAACCGAGCCGTCGGCGAATGTGATGGTGACCGCTGTCGGGAATTGCTTTGGATACATCGCCTCGAGCTCAGCGTCATACTCGAAATGTACGAGATCGGCAACTTCAAGAATGCGCGGGTCGTCGAGATGCGCTTCACTGTATGCGTCGTAACGGGATGGTCCGTAAGCCAGTGACGCACCGATCAGGTAGGGACAGCTATACTGCGCCGCCATGACCGAACGCGGTCGACGCATCATATGCTGGTCTTCGATCAGCTGCGGCCCTCGCACAACGATGCGACGGATTTGATCCGCGGGCACACTGTATCCGTCGGTCACCTCACCCAGCGCGTCGATAGTCGAGTGGAAAATCCGGCAGCATGAATACGGCTTGAGACTGATACAGTGGATCTGTAAAGGGTCTTGTGCCTGGCGAGCTATAGCTGCGCCATGAACTTCACCACCAAACATTTTGGCCAGGCCATAACGGCCGTCCAATGAGCGTCGGGGCGTACCGATTTGGGACTCCATGGCCAACTCAGCGGCTATCACGCCATTGCGCGCGGCGTATCCAGCATGCAGCCGCTTCACGGCGCCCCCGGTCGGATCCACTGAAAACTGCATTGTTCCGCTCGTTTGGGATAGCGCGTGGCCCCAAGCGCTGATGAGCTTATCCGCCTCGAGCGCCCGATCTTCCCCGTTAAGCAGCACCACACAAGCCGTGGCGGCACCGAATGAGCCAAATACCGGCGTAGGATGAAAGCCGCCTTCAATTACGTGAAGTCCGTGCGCCATGATGCCGACACGCGCCATGGTTTCGTAGCCAGCCGCGATGGCAACGAGAAGATGACGCTGGGATGCGCCAGTCTCGGCCGCGACGGCCAAAGCTGCCGGGAGCACGGTGCACGCAGGATGGCTCATCGTTTCATCGTGTGTGTCATCCAGTTCGTAGCCGTGCGCCGCCGTTCCGTGAACCAGCGCGGCGACCGACGCAGTTGCGGAAAACTCAGCACCTATGACGGGGGCAGCGCCTGTGCCGGCAAAGCGCTGCGACCAATTCGCGATATCGCGAGCCCACGGCAGGACCGACCCGCGAAGCGTCACACCAAGCGAGTCCAGCATGAGCCGTCTAACCTGTTCGATGTCCGGATCGGTCAACCCCCGGTTTACGATTTCAACTACCTGCTCCGCGAGGCTCGCGGTTAGATCACTTTCGGGAACGGACGAAGACAAAGTTGTCATGAGATCTCCTGGTGAAGGGCTATGCGTTGTGCTCGGCTGGCGAACTTAAAGACGCAGGGATTTAGCGATAATCGTCCGTTGTATCTGCGACGTACCGCCACCTATGGTGGACTGCATACCTTCGCGGAAATAGCGTTCCATGTCCGCCTCTGGGAGCATGCTATGACCGCCAAGGATCTGCATCCCGTTTCGCGTCACGGTTTGCAGCGTTTCGGAAGCAAACAACTTGGCCATGCTGACTTCGCGACTGCACACTTCCCCTCGAGTCGCCATGTCGGCTGCCCGATACACCAAGAGACGGGCCGCGTCGACGCTGGTTTGCATATCGGCCAACATATGGCGTAGCACCTGGAACTCAAAAATTGACTTATCAAACTGAATACGCTCGTGGGCGTAGCGCAAAGCGTCGGTAACGGCCTGTTGGGCATTTCCGACGTAGGCAGCCGCAACGGCAATACGCTCGAGTTCAAGGTGATCCGTAATGATCTCCCAGCCTGTGCCAGGCGCACCAAGAACATTGCCGGCTGGCACCTTGGCGTCATCCAGGAAGATCTCTGTCGTGCCCGTCGCCCGCCTGGCCATCGTCGGCAGTTTGCGGATATCAAGACCGGGGGTGTCGTTCGGAACCAAGAGGACGCTCAGTCCGCGATGCTTCTTCGCTTCTTTGTCTGTCCTTACCAACATGGCAATAACGGCATTCTTTGCCGCAGCACCGGAACACCACAACTTTTGCCCGCGTATCGTCCAATGCTCCCCGTCCGCTTCGGCACGTGTCTTGGTATTTGCCGCATCCGATCCGGCGGATGGCTCGGAAATGGAAATCGAGAAGCGGATCTCGCCCTTCATGAAAGGCGCAAGATATTTTTTGCGCTGCTCGGGCGTGCCATACTTGACGATGTTCATCGCCGTAAAGGTGGAAACCATGAACGCCGTCGCGAAATCGAAACCATAACGCGCAAGCCCTTCGCACATGAGGGCATAATCGAAAATGGTGCCGCCGTCACCGCCTTGCTCTTCCGGAATCAGCAAACGCAGCCATCCCATACGAGCGATCTTTTCGTAGGCTTCGTAGGGATACTGGCGATCGACATCACACTGTCGCACGTATTCGCGCGTTACTTCCTTTTCCATCACCCGCGCAACAGTCTCCTGCCAAAGCGCTTGTTCTTCTGTCAAGAAATTCATAAAAAGCTCCGGGAAATCAATATTTTTTCGTGTCGGCCGCAGAGTGCGGCAACGGCCCTTCTTGCGGGGGCATAGTCAAGCGCTCACGGCGAAGCAGAAGGCTGAATTCGCAACTCATTACACGTTCGTTCCGCTGATTTACAGCACTCAATAGCGCCGTGGCGACGCCATGGCTTTCACCCTTGTCGCGAAGCGCCATGACTTCGCTCTCGGCATAGAGAGTGTCACCAATGAAGGTTGGCTTCAGGAAGCGCAGCTTGTCGACGCCGTAGAAGGCTTCCACCACCTCAGAGTCAAAGCCGAGCAACGCGTTACTTACAACAAAAACGAGCCCACCCTGCACGACCCTTTGCCCGTACATCGATTTAGAACTGAATTCTGCATTGGCGTGGATTTCGAGCCAGTTTCCGGTAAGCATGCAAAAGCTGACAACATCTGTTTCAGTAATCGTGCGCCCCCGCGACCGGGAGCGTTGCCCGATAGCGAGTTCACCGTACGGCACATTCATCATGGCGAAGTCTCAATTTATGGAAGATCGCGTCCCAGCAAGGGCGAAATCAAAGTTATGCAAAATCGAATAGTAAGGAATGAATTTCGATATGTCAACATCAATTCCATTATATGCACAAACAGAACTACCCAAGCTATTACTCTATTTATAGGTTAGCTATCGCGCTAAGCGCCACAAATCTTCTTGCACCATATTTCCTGTTTCATTTAAATTTTTCGATTTTCGTTTTATGAATCGTAACGCCAACCCACCATGGGACGGCGCTCCACCTCCCCGAAGAGACGCTCTACACAGCCCTCGCTCCGCAACTGCGCACGCAATGCGGTTTCGCGCTACAGCCTTCTCATTCTCGATAAATCAAAACGAAATATACTTTTTTAAATTAAATTATGGCTCTGATCTGGCCACAAAAAGTAGCAATACAGACAGTCGACTGTCAAGAAAAAACGGCTAATTACATAATGAGTTTGAATAACAATTGTAGATTCCTTTATCTATCCTAGATCCGTGCTAGAAAACGAAATTAACATTGACATAACAGAATAGTCGAGATATTGTTCGTATTGTTTCCGCTCACACTTCTCTATGCGCCATCATGTCAAAAACGCTGTCCAATATCCGGGTCCTAGACCTGTCTCGCATTCTCGCCGGCCCGTGGGCGACTCAAAACCTCGCCGACCTCGGTGCAGAGGTAATCAAAGTTGAAAGGCCCGGCAGCGGGGATGACACCCGACACATGGGTCCTCCGTTTCTGCATACCGCCGACACCAATGAACCGGGCGACGCCGCTTACTTTATGTGCTGCAATCGCGGTAAGCAATCCGTCACCATTGACTTCAGCAGGCCGGAAGGTCAAACACTCATCCGCGCGCTCGCAGCGGACGCAGACGTGCTGGTCGAAAACTACAAGGTTGGCGCACTTAAGAAGTATGGCCTGGACTACGAGTCGTTACGCGAGGTCAATCCCCAACTCGTCTACTGCTCAGTAACCGGCTTCGGGCAGACGGGCCCTTACAAGGACCGAGCAGGTTACGACTTTCTGATTCAAGGAATGGCCGGACTAATGAGCGTCACCGGCGAACGAGACGAACTGCCTGGCGGCGGCCCGCAGCGGGTAGGTGTGGCCGTGGCCGATATCCTGACCGGCATGTACGCGACCGTAGCAATTCTGGCCGCGTTGCGCCACCGCGATCAAGGGGGCAGCGGCCAACATATCGACATAAGCCTGCTTGATTGCATGGTAGGCTCGCTGGTCAATCAGGGAATGAATTACCTCACCAGCGGGATCCCACCGGGCCGCATGGGCACCGGCCACCCCAACATCGCCCCCTATCAGGTGTATCCCGCCCAGGACGGCCACATTATCCTGACAATCGGTAACGACACGCAGTTTCAACGCTTTTGCAATGCGGTGGAGCAACCGGATTTCGCAAGCGACCCAAGGTTCAGGACCATCCGTGACCGGGTCGCGAATCGTTCTGCCATGAACGAGCGCCTCGAGGCCATTACACGCACGCGTACGGTCGAAGAATGGGTGAGCCTGCTGGAGGCAGCACAAGTACCTTGCGGGCCCATCAACACGATAGACCGCGTGTTCAACGACCCACATGTAGTCGAACGGGGAATGCGTCTGGACCTGAATCATCCCCTGTACGGGCCAATTCCGGGAATCAACAATCCAATACGCTTCTCTGAGACACCACTGAACCTCACCGAGCCGCCGCCCGCGCTAGGGCAACATACGCAACAGATCCTGTCGCGCCTCGGCGTCAGCGACGAAGACCTCAAGCAACTCCAGCAATCCGGTATCGTTTGACTACGTTATTTATCACACTCGATTAATAGAAAGAGCCATCCATATGAAATACCAACCCATCTCAAAAGACAAAAATGGTCTAGATATATTCGGTATCGGCATCTACTGGGACGATGTCGAAATCGGCTATCGCTTTCGAACGTTGGGACGCACCATCACGGAGGCCGACATCACGATGTTTGTAGGGGCCACAGGCATGGTCGAAGAAATGTTCACCAACGTAGAGTATGTCTCCGAGGTTTCGGTCATCGGGTCCCGTCCAGCCCCCGGCTCACTCGTATTCTGTATCGCTGAAGGCCTATTGATGCAGAGCACGATGCAGCGCACAGGGATGGCATTTCTCGAGGCAGATCTCAAGATCCACGGCCCCACCACAGCCGGCGATACCATCCATGTGGAATGCGAAGTGGTGGAAGCCCGGGCAACCAGCAAAGAGGGGCGAGGCCTTCTACGCACCGCCAACAAAGTCATCAACCAACGCGGCGTGGTCGTGGCGACCTACAACCCGCTACGCATGGTGAAGAGCCGCCCACAACAACAATAAAGTCCCTCGCCAGAAGAACAGACGACAATTGGAGCAAAACCCATGGGTCAAACCGATACGGTAATTTTTGATGTCGACGATGGCATTGCCACTATTACCATCAACCGTCCCAGACAACGCAATGCACTTTCCATCGAAGTCGGCAATCGCTTGCTCGATCTGTGGGAGCAAGTCGATGCGGATCATAATATTCGCGTGGCGATCCTCACCTCCTCGGACTGCGGCACGTTTTGCGCCGGCATGGACCTTAAGGAAGCATCACGGGTCAAGGCCGAATCCAATGTAGATATCCTGGACCTGTTGCGCGACCCTTTCCACCAGCGCATGCGCGCCGTGGAAAAACCCATCATTGCAGCCATGACCGGGCATTTCACCGCAGGCGGCATGGTGCTGGCGGCCAACTGCGACCTGCGTATCGGGGTCGAGGGCACACTCGGCGGCATATCCGAAGCGAAGGTGGGACGGGGAGCACCTTGGGCTGTACCCATGCTTTGGATGCTGCCCCAGCCATTCTTGATGGAACTCATGATGTCGGGCGAATTGCAGCCCATCGAACGCTTCCACGAGTTTGGCTTCATCAATCATGTTGAAGCCACGCCCAACGCGGTACGTGAACGCGCCCGCGGCCTCGCCAAAAGCATACGTGACAACGCCCCGCTGACGGTATGGGCGGCCAAGCAGAGCATAGCCGCCGCCATGAACCTCGGCTGCAAGGACGGATTCGAGGAGGCCAAACGCATTCATGAACGCGTATATAGCAGCCAAGATGCCATAGAAGGCCCGCGCGCCTTTGCAGAAAAACGCGCTCCTCGATGGAGCGGCGCGTGACGCAGGACACTGATGGCCTTGTACACACTGAAAGACGCGGTGACACGATTATCCTTTGGCTGAACCGGCCGGAAGAATTGAACCGGCTGTCAACCGAAAGCCAGTTCCTGGAATTGGCCGAGAAAATCCGGCAAGCCAATCTTGACCCCAGCGCGCGCGCATTGATCATTACCGGGAAAGGCAAGGCCTTCTGCGCAGGCGGAGACTTGCACAAGATGGCGAACCGGGAGGGATTCTCGGCTGGAACGCCTCAAGAGGTCCGAATGCGTTACAAGGAGACCATTCATCAGGTGCCCCTTGCGCTCAACGATATCGATATTCCTACAATTGCAGCCGTCAATGGTGCCGCCTACGGTGCGGGATGCGACCTTGCCTGCATGTGCGACATTCGCATCGCATCGTCAAATGCCACGTTCTGTGTAAGCTTCGCTGAACTCGGTATCGTGTCAGGCGACGGCGGCTCCTGGATCCTTCCGCGCCTCGTCGGGCGATCCACCGCGATGGCCCTGACGCTCACTGCCAGCCCCATCGACGCCGCCGATGCCATGCGCTGCGGACTGGTATCGCAGGTGGCAAAACCCGAGACACTACTAGAGAGCGCACTGGCGCTTGCAGAAAAGATCGGTCGTCATCCGAGGGACGCCATACGTATGTCCAAGCGTTTGCTACGCAGCGCAGAACGCACCAACCTTTCCGACCACCTGGACATGGCTGCGGCGCTGCAGGCTATCGCCCATGCCTCGGAAGAGCACATTACAGCCGTCAACAACCTGATCCACCGTCTTCAGAACAGGCAGCCTTAACGGGGCACCGCACCCACCACGATTTAGCCCCCGTTGCTCTCATCATCATGCCGATGCGCGGGTAGCTCGCTTGGCCACGAGCGTATTCCGCCCGGCGTCCGGGAAAATCGCGTAGGAATGCCCGCAGCGCGCAAGCGTCCTTGCGTTGGATGATCGTATTCAAATAAAGTGTTCGTGGCCTGTATGTGAGGATCATCCAGCAGCGCGTCGAACGTCAATACCTCGCTATGCGGGATATCGGCCTTGGCCAGCAAGACGAGCCAGTCCGCCGTTGATTTTCCGCCGAGAATATCCCCCACCACAGCATAAAGTTCGTCAATATTCGCGTTTCGCGCAGCGGCGTCAATGTATTTGGGCTCTCGCGTCAAGTCTTCCCGCCCGGAGACGATAAAGAAGCGCACCCACTGCGCAGTCGTATACGGCATTAAGGCAATATGTCCATCCTTCGTGCCATACGGCTTCCGATGCCCGGACATGACGCGGGGATAACCGGAAGGACCACCGTCTGATACGAACGTCTTTCCCGCCAGGTGCTCGACCGCAAGGAACGACACCATTGTTTCAAACATCGGCACTTCGATTGCCTGCCCCAGCCCCGAACGCTCTCTTTCGTATAGGGCCATCGGGATCACATATGCCGCCGTCAGACCAACGATTTTGTCGACCATAATCGTCTTCACGTATTGCGGCCCCCGCCCGCCGTTCGCTCCCTGGAAGTGCGCCATGCCGCTCTTGGCCTGAATGATATCGTCGAACGCCGGTAAGCCGGCATATGGCCCGGCTTCAGAATAGCCGTATGCGCCACAGTAAATGAGCCGCGGGTTGATCGCCTGCAGGGACTCGTAATCCAAGCCGTACCGACGCATCGACACGGGCCGGACATTGGATATGAACACGTCAGCATCAGCGATGAGCGCTTTCAGATGAGCGAGATCATCATCACACTTGATATCCAGAACCAGAAATTGCTTGTTTCGATTCAGATTCAGGAAGCAGGCACTCATTCCCACATTACGCACCGGCTCCGTATAGCGTAGGACATCGCCCGCCGGTGGCTCAATTTTGATCACCTCTGCGCCCATATCGCCAAGAATCTGAGTGGCATAGGGACCCATTCCTACTGTGGTCATGTCCACCACCCGTATTCCCGCCAGAGGGCCAAAAGGTGAAGCGCCTTGAGTTTCCATCACGCCGCCCAACCGTTCGCCACTACAACTGCGCCCCGGAACTTTTGATTACCGGCCCCCACTTCTCTCGTTCCTTACTGAGAAATTCAGCAAACTCGGCCGGGCCGCGCCCTACGGGGATCAGCTTGGCGTTGTGAAACCTTTCCTGGATCTCCGGTGAGGTAAGAATCTCGACAATGACCTTGTTGAGCTGGCCAATGATTGCGGGAGGAGTCCCGGCAGGCGCCATCACACCGCCGTAGATGTCGACCTCGTACCCTTTGACTCCCGCTTCCGACACCGTCGGAAGATCGGGAAACGCGGGTGATGGATACTGGTTGGTCGTTGCCAGCGCCTTGACTCGTCCGGCAGCGATGTACGAGGCGACCGCAGTGGCTGAACTGATGCTCATATCAATCCGCCCTCCTGCCAAGTCCGTCGCCGCCGGGGCTTCGCCCTTGTATGGCACATGCATGATGTCTACGCCGGCCATTTGCTTGAACAACTCCATGGCGAGATGCTGAGGCCCACCACTACCGGAGGAACCGAACGTCATTTTGCCCGGATTCGACTTTGCCATCTGCACCAGTTCAGCTACCGAGTTCACACCAAGATCGGCGCGCACGACCAAGAGGTGGTCATATGTCACGACGTGATTGACCGTCGCCAGATCGCGCTCTGGCTTATAGGAAAGATTGGGATCCATCAACGGCCGCAGCGTCACATTACCAGCGCCTCCAAACAGCAACGTGTATCCATCGGCCGGCTGACCGGCTACATACGCGGCGCCAATAGCGCCCGCTACACCGGGCCTGTTTTCCACAACGACTTGCTGACCCAGTTTTTCCGACATTTCACTTGCCAACACACGCGCCGTTACGTCCGTGGCGCCACCTGTGGCATAGGGCACGATCAGACGTATGGGTTTGTCGGGATATTCGCCTGCCTTGGCGGATGCTTCCGGCACCGAAGATAGGCTGAAGACTACGCCCAGCACTACTGTTCGCATAAAAAGGGCCCAATCACCGCCGATAAATCTATTAGCTTTTCCAAGCAGCCGGTCCATTGCCATGTCGCCTCCTGTTCATAGTGTTGTTTTAATATGCCAAGGATAGACAACTAAAGACCATTACGTCAACTATAATTTCGGTTTTTACATTTCCACAAAAAGGAAATTTTCCCTTATTTACATAGGGTATTTTTGATAAATAGACATATATTTTTATTTATTTTATTCTAATTTCGTTTTGATATGGCATATCTGCCAAAGATCATCGGGCATTGTGGCGTGACTCCCCGCACGGGATCCGGCCCTTGAGATGCCCCACGCCTTTGGTCAATGCACCGAATCGTTATAGGCTTAATGTTGTACTCTAGTTAGTCCTGCATCGGCCTGCGCCAGACATAGCAGGGATCATGTACAGCGAAAGCGAAGCAAGCCAAGGAAATCATGCAAAAAAGACAGTTAGGTCAATCTGGTATAAACATTGCCCCCATTGTTTTTGGCGGCAATGTCCTGGGCTGGACCGCCGACACGAAACGATCCTTCGAACTGCTGGACCACTGCGTTGAACGTGGCTTCAATACGGTCGACACGGCGGATGTGTACTCGGCGTTCGCACCCGGATATTCCGGGGGTGAGTCTGAAGATATATTGGGACTATGGCTGGCTCGGCGCGGCCGCCGAGATGACATCATCTTGATGAGCAAAGTCGGCATGCTTGAGCACCGCAAAGGTCTGTCAGCCGTCAACATCGAGGCCGCTGTTGACGACTCCCTCAGACGGCTGCGTACGGACTACCTGGATGTTTATTTCGCCCACATCGATGACCAGGACATTCCTTTAGAGGAAACCCTGGGCGCGTTCGGACGATTGGTGGAGAAGGGAAAGGTCCGTGCGCTTGGAGCCTCCAATTATTCTGCCGAGCGCACCAGGCAAGCATTGACCACCTCAGAGAAAATGGGACTGCCACGCTATGAAGTTCTACAGCCCGAGTACAACCTGTACGATCGGGCTGGTTTCGAAACTGACCTGGCAGATCTTGCAGAGGAAAATGCACTCGGCGTGGTCAGCTACTTTGCGCTGGCCAGTGGATTTCTGACGGGCAAGTATTTGCGGATTGAAGATCTCGGCGGCCGTCCCAGGGCTCAGTTCCTTAAGCGCTATTTTGATGAGCGCGGCCAACGGGTTCTGCAAGGACTACTCACCGCCTCTACAGCCTTGCAAGCCAAGCCGGCACAGGTCGCCCTGGCGTGGCTCATGGCGCGCCGCGGCGTCACAGCCCCCATCGTCAGCGCAACAAGCATCGAGCAACTTGATGAGCTGCTCGATGCGGTCAATGTTGTCATACCTGAAGCGTGGATGACCAAACTCGATGCAGCGAGCCATTAAGGAACAAGCTTAGGGGCCGAAAAGGTGGCACTTGCCGCTAATCGCAGCAGTATTACTCGTCATAGCCGCCATTGCCTGCAAGACTCCATTGAACCGGACATTTCTATTTAGCAGACAGGAGCTGCGACGATAACCTGGAATGGTGTATGTTGAGATCTCCATGTGCCGCCGACACGCCATCAAAGAATATCGTATACTCTCGGATTCAGCGGGGCATAGTTGCTGCTTTATGCAGTGCGTTGGTTACCACCGCGTATTAAAAATGTTGTTCAAAATGGCGCAATGGCAGAGTGGTCATGCAGCGGATTGCAAATCCGTCCACCCCGGTTCGATTCCGAGTTGCGCCTCCAAAACATCAGCCAGCACCAAAAAAAACCTGCACGGCAAAGGCCAGGCAGGTTTTTTATTCGCCGTACGCGGCACGGGCTTCGCAACTACATGAATTGCGAAACTCCCACCGAAATCACCCCTCCTGCCACCATCGCCAAGGCACATCCCAGCTTGACCGCACCCGTATCGACATAGTCATACAGCGCTTTCATGGCGACTACCAGCGCGAGACTGCCCAGGACAATCGCAGCGCCCTCGGGAAGAAGAAAAACAACCAAGGCTACGCCAGCGAGAAAATGGAAAATTATATGTAGCGTCCGGGCGACCATGCGATCTCTCGTTTGAAAACAAGTGGCTCGCCATCGAGCCTTGTATGCGAAATCGAGTTTGGAACTGATCATGGAATATTCCGCCGTAAGCGCTATTGGGAAAAGGGGGCAAATGGACACGTAACGCCATGAAGCGACACGGCATAATGACTACGGATCATATGGAAGCTGTAGCCAAACAGTCGGGTTTATACCAATATAGAACAACAAGAAGCTACAGTATCGGTAGATTGGCTAACCGCTGACCAGGTCATTCGACCAGTAATCATACCTTGAAATTGTCACATACAGTAGCCTAATTCAATAACAACACATACTCGCAGTTACTTTTATGGTATTCCCGCGCGTCGAAATGTAGTGTCACTAGGCCGTTTATCCTATAGATAACCAAAGGCTGCACCAATCCGAACGGGCATCCGGCACGATCTGATCAATTGTAAATTCCGCCCCCCGGTGTACCGAACTTTTCATGCAACCGTAATAAGCACGTCTTATTACCTCATATACGCCTATTTTTCAACCGCATCACGGCAATAGTGTTCCGTCGTAAACATACGCGGTTTGTTACAGGGGCTCCAAACTGCTCTGATAAAGTGCAACGTCACTAAACAGTTGTCGCTCGTGCAGCCGATGCGTAGCGCTTGAATAGGACGGATGCGAATTGCTTTGTAAACAGGACAGACATCCTACAGACGACTTCCCCCAGGCGACCGTTGCCCGAGCAACGCCACTTCAGGACCAGAGCGCCAGTTGGTATGTCGTGTATACCAAGCCCCGGCAAGAGTCAGTAGCAGAGCTCAACCTGCAACGTCAAGACTTCGAAACGTACCTGCCTCTATTCAAGGTAATCAAGAAACAGGCGCTGCGGTCGGGCAGCGATCAGAATGCGAAGCAAGAAGCTCCGCGATGTCCTCCTGAGCCTGCCGGGTCATCCATCGCCTATGAACCCATGTTTCCCCGCTATTTGTTCTTCAAGCCAGCCAACCAGAAACAATCAATCGCAGCAGCTCGATCAAGCCGTGGCGTCCATGGCCTGGTGACATTCGGCACTGAGTTGGCGGTGGTCCCACCCAATGTGGTGCAAACCATCCGGGAGCTCGAAGCACAACGCAATGACGCTGACATCGCCAGCATCAGCCCTTTCCAGCCAGGGCGCCGCGTGCGTTTGCGTGACACCGCCCTGGAAGGGATAGAAGGTGTCGTTCATGCGGTAGGAGCCAAGCGCGTTGTGCTGCTGATGCACATCCTGGGGCGACATAAAACACTCAAAGTGACACACAGCCAGTTGGAGCTTGTATAGCTCTGTACTGCTGCCTGATCGCTCCAACACTGGCCCCCTAGCAACATCGGCCAGTACAGCCTTGTGTTGTTGAGAAAGTCATGCGTATCGCCTCCCCCGGGACCGCGAGACAGGCGTGCTCTCACCGCCGTATATCGGAACAAGGGGTCGCACCTGCATGTGTTTCTTGCCTGTTATGGCAAAAAACACTGCGGTAGCCTGCCTGGCCGTTTTAAATCCATGTTTTTTAAAGTTCATTCGATGAAAGTATCGCCTTCAAGCCAGGTATCTGGTTTCCGCGCACGTTGCGCAAAGTTGGGTTCGATGATGGGGCTAACCGTCCTGCTCTCGGCATGCGCACTTTCCCCGGGCATGTATATGGGCGATCCGGTGGATGACAAAGCCGCGATAGAAGCCGACGCCGCACCGGCGGGCGCTCTCACATCGATAACCGGCGAACTCATCGTGCAACAGCGGCAGGCGCTGGCAAAAGACGTCAAGGCAGAAGTAAGGCGATTATTCGGTGCCGGGAAATCCTACACGATCGGTCCGGGAGATATCGTCAACATCGTGGTCTGGGGCCATCCTGAAATGGCACTTACGCCGGCCACGTCGAACCGCAGCACAGGCTCATCCAGCCAGGCCGACGTGGGTAATGGCTATAACGTGAATCCGGATGGCACGATCCAGTTCCCCTTCGTCGGCCCGGTCAAGATTGCCGGCCTGACGGAAAACCAGGCACGTGATCTCCTTACAAAGCGCATTTCCAAGTACATCAAGGATCCGCAACTTACGGTGCGCATGCAGGCATATCGCCATGATCGAGTCTATATAGACGGCGAAATACGTATTCCCGGATTGCAAACCATGGACGACATTCCCATGACCTTGCCCGAGGCCATCAATCGCGCCGGCGGGTTCACGCCCGAGGCGGACCGGTCAACGCTCATTCTGACCCGCAAGAACAAGTCGATAGAAATCAATCTTCCCCAGCTTACACGCCTGGGCGTCAACCCCAACCGCATCATGCTGGCGCATGGCGACCTGCTTCGTGTCGTGAGCAGGAACGAATCCAAGATCTTTGTTCTGGGCGAAGTCTCGACGCCTCGCGCGCTGCAAATGCAGGATGGCCGCCTCTCGCTGACCGAGGCGCTAGGGGAAGCCGGCGGCGCAAGCCCGCTTACTGCCGATGCGGGCCAAATATATGTCATACGCAAGGTTCCGCATGAAAAGAACGCCGAAGAGAAGGCGGAAATTTATCACCTGGATGCCGCATCGCCGTCGGCATTCATGCTGGCAAACGACTTCCAGCTGAAGGCGCGCGATGTGGTCTTCATTGACGCCGCGCCCGTTGTTCGCTGGCACCGCGTGATCGGCCACTTGATACCGAGCTATGACAGCCTGCTTATCAACACGCGAAACACCACCAAGTAGGTTGCGCTTTATGGACAACATTCTTCTCGTCTGCGTCGGCAATATTTGCCGCAGCCCCGTCGCCGAAGCCCTGCTCCAGGCGCAGCTTCCCGGCAAGAACATCTGGTCAGCAGGACTGTCGGCGCTGGTCGGCAAGCCGGCTGACCCGCTGGCCTGCGCAATCGCTGCGGAGCATGGACTGGACATATCAGCCCACCGCGCTCAGCAATTGACCAGCTGGATGTGCGCCAACGCCGACCTCGTGCTGGTCATGGAAGACGGCCACCGGCAGGAACTGGAGAGCCAGTACCCGCTGGCACGCGGAAAGATCCACTGTCTTGGCAACATTGGCCGGGACAAGGCCTTCCAGATCGCCGACCCTTACCGGCAACCAAGAACTGCATTCGAGGCCGCCCATTCGGCAATCGAGCACGGCGTCGATTTTTGGGCCAACCGCATCAGGCTACTGAGTTAAGAGATACTGAATGACCACACCTATCGACAACGCCTCCCCTGGCCTATCCGAACTCCGCGACAAGGACGACATTGACTTTCTTGGCCTGCTTGACGTGGTTCTGGAGGCTCGCTGGCTGATTATTTCCGTGGCGGCCGTCACCGTGGTTCTTGGAGGGATCTACGCTTTCCTGAGTCAACCGGTGTATCAGGCAGACAGCCTGATCCAGGTTGAACAAAGCCAGGGAACCAGCAGCAATCTATTAAGCGAAATGACCACGCTTTTCGACGTGCAATCGCCCGCATCCGCGGAGATCGAGATACTCAGGTCGCGCCTCGTGGTAGGCCAGGCCGTGGACAACCTCCAACTGTATATCAGCGCCACCCCGCACTACCTTCCCTTCGTAGGCGCATGGCTGGCAGCGCGCGCCAGCTCCTTGTCCGATCCCGGCTTCATGGGTTTTGGCGGCTATGTATCGGGAACCGAGGCAATACGCCTGGGACATCTGGATGCGCCCGCGCCGCTGGAAGGGAAAAGCCTGACGGTGCGCGCAACAGCGGAAGGCTACGAATTGCTGGATACGGAAGGACAGAAGCTGGTCGACGGCAAAGTGGGTATATCTGCCGACTTCGAGTTCGCCGGCGAAGCCGGACGCATACTGGTCAACAAACTGGACGGCAAACCCGGCGCCGAGTTCACGGTGCAGCGCCGCTCCAGGCTGGCCATGATAAACGGCTTGCAAGGCGGCCTGCTCATTACTGAAAAAGGCAAACAGTCAGGCGTGTTGTCGCTCACCCTGGCAGGCACGGATCCGGCCCGGATCACCCGCATTCTGAATGCGGTGGGATCGGCCTACGTGCGCCAGAATGTAGAGCGAAAAGCGGCCGAGGCGGAAAAGTCGCTGGCCTTCCTGGATGACTTTTTGCCGGAACTGAAAAGAAAGATGGACGAGGCGGCGGACAAATACACCCAGTTCCGCGACACGCATGAAACATTCGATCTAGGCACCGAAGGTACGCTGTCCCTGCACGCCTCGGTGGGTTTGCAGACGAAGTTGTTCGAGATGGAGCAAGAGCGGCGTGAGCTGACGGCGCGATACACCGATGCGCACCCCAACGTACGGCTCATTGATCAGCAGATTGCCGCAGTCAAGAAAGAAATTGGCCAAATCACCGGACAGATCAAGCAATTGCCCGACCTGGAACAGCAGTTGCTCAACCTCACCCGCGATGTGAAGGTAAATGGTGAACTCTATGTGAACCTGCTCAACAGCGCTCAGCAGCTGAGACTGGTCAAGGAAGGCAAAGTCGGCAATGTACGCGTCGTAGATACCGCCGTAGTACCGCAAACCCCCATCAAGCCGAACAGAACCATGATTCTGACCGTCGCCGCGCTGTTCGGCCTTCTACTGGGTGTAGGCATGGCCTTACTGCGCAACATGATGCGTCCCGGCATCAAGGATCCAAGCGATATCGAGGCGGCGCTGGGCATGCATGTGTTCGCCACCGTCCCGCATTCAATGCCTCAGTCCAATCTGCACAAGCTTGTTTCGGAGCGCGTCGCGGGCAACCATGTTCTCGCCCAGATATCGCCTAAAGACCCCGCTGTCGAAAGCCTGCGCAGCTTGAGGACCGCCCTGCAGTTCGCCATGCTGGACGCCGTTAATAACATTGTGTTGTTCACGGGACCCACTCCCAGCATCGGAAAATCTTTTACGAGCGTCAACTTTGCCACGGTACTCGGGGCAGCAAATAAACGCGTGCTGCTGATCGACGCCGACTTGCGCAAGGGCTACATCAATCAGTATTTTGGACTTGAGCGCCGCAATGGCCTCAGCGAGCTAATTGCCGGAAGCCTGTCGCTAAATGAGGTATTGCACAAGAATGTTGTACCCAACGTCGACCTGCTGACCACCGGGGTACTACCTCCAAACCCGGCGGAGCTTTTGATGTCGCCCACAATCGTGGCCATATTGCGCGACCTCTCGGCCAATTACGACGTGGTATTGCTGGACACCAGTCCCGTGCTGGCCGTTTCGGACGCCATGGCCTTGACACCCCATGCGGGAACAGTCTTCCTGCTGGCACGCGCCGGCGTCAGCACCTTGGCCGAACTGGAGGAGTCCTCCAAGCGTCTGTTGCAGGCGGGCACACACGTCAAGGGTGTCATCTTCAATGATCAGACGGTCAGTACCCGCCGCTACGGTTCCAAATACGGGAACTACCGATACACCAATTACGAGTACGAGGCCGAAGGCCCAACGTCGTGACCAGCTTGAACAGCAAAATCGGAATAGCCATTATTTGGAACTTGGCTAATATGTTGGTGAGCCGGGGGGCCTCCGTCATTTTTACGCTTTTCCTGGCAAAGTTCCTGGCCCCAGAAGCATTCGGACTGATGGCCATGATCATCATTTGCTATGCATTGGCCGACGCCCTGATGACATCGGGCTTCGGCCAATGCATTATCCGGCAGAAAGACATTACGCCGCTCGATCTCTCGACCGCATTCTTTACCAACCTCGCGCTCAGTTTTCTTACCTATCTGTTGGTGTATCTGATGGCGCCCTGGGTCGCCGGTCTCTACGAGCAACTGGAATTGACCAACCTGATACGCGTCACCGGACTAGTACTTTTCATCAATTCGCTGAAAGTAGTGCAACTGGCGCTGCTGTACCGGGACATGGACTTCAGGTCCCTGATGCGTGTTAACTCGACGGCTACCGTGTGCGCCGGCCTGGTAGCGGTCGCGCTAGCCTACGCGGGCTTTGGCGTTTGGAGTCTGGTTGCCCAATTTACCGTATCGGCGTTGGTGTCCACGGGAATGCTTTGGCTATTGAGCACATGGCGTCCCAGCCTTTCCTTCAGCGTTGCCTCGTTCAAATACATGTTCGGATTCGGCTCCAAGCTGATGCTGGAAAGCACACTGAATGTGCTCTACGAAAACTCCTACATCCTGGTGATAGGCAAGTTGTTTAGTCCGGAGACCACCGGCCTGTACTACTTTGCCAAGCGCATCCGTGACCTGATCGTTGATCAGGCCAATGGCGCTGTTCAGCAAGCGACCTATCCCGCCATGGCGCGCATCCAGGACGACAACACCGATTTGAAGAGAATGTACCGCCTCGTCATCCAGTTGGTGTTCTTCGTGGTTACGCCTGGACTCCTGGCCGTTGCCGTGCTGGCGCAGCCACTATTCGAAGTCGCCTTCAACGACCGCTGGCGACCCGCCGTGCCCTACTTGCAGTTGCTGTGCCTCGCAGGAGTTCTATTGCCTATCCATACCGTCAACGTCAACATGCTTAAAGTCAAAGGGCGCACGGACCTAATCCTGTACCTGGGTCTGGTGAAGAAAAGCCTGCACCTCGTATTGCTGGCGGCTTCGGTACCTTACGGCATCGTAGGCATACTGATTGGCCAAATCATTGCAGTCGTGCTGTCCTCGGCACCGTATATGTATTACTCGACCGCCTTGATCGACTATCGCCTGGCCGAACAAATCCAAGACCTGCTCAAGCCTCTGATCGCCGCAAGCGTTGCCGCGTTTGCCAGCTGGTCTCTATTGGACGCCCTGGACATGTCGGCCGCATGGTCGGCTCTGACCGGCGGCCTTGTCTTTTCAGTGCTCTATATCGGCATCGGCCACCTTGCCAATATCGAAGGCTATGCACTGATTAAGAAGAAACTTACAACCGTCCGGTCCAGCATATCGCGCAGGCGAGCCCCCGGAACACAGGCCTGAGCAGGCCAATGCAAGAACACCGGTTACTGAACGTGAGACGAAAAAAGGATACAAGAATGGGCAAAGCATTATTTTACGCCGTTGCCGCTTGGTGCTATCAGGGCCAGTCTAAAAAAAGACTTCATACCACTACGGGCGGTTGAATTGACCTCAAATAAGATCGCATTGTTCATCCCATCCCTGCACGGCGGTGGCGCCGAGCGCGTTATCGTGTCACTAGCCAATGGGCTTGCTCGACGGGGGATCCCAGTAGACCTCGTGTTAATCAAAGATGTCGGCTTCTATCGTTCGCAAGTTGATCCTAGGGTCAGAGTGGTCGACCTGAAGGGCAAACGCGTGTTGACCAGCTTTTTCGCGCTGGCGGAATACCTCAGACGCGAGCGACCCGCCGCAATGCTCTCTGCCATGAATTATGTCAACGTTGTTGCTGTATGGGCGCGCGTGCTATCGCGCAGCAATACGCGCTTGGTCCTTTCCGAGCATGCCAACTTGTCGCAAGCCATGGCCGATACCTCCGGCCTTATTTCAAAAGTGCTGCCTTGGCTGATGAAAATTTCGTACCGCAGTGCCGATGCAATCGTGGCGGTGTCCGATGGCGTGGCCGACGACCTTGCGGCGACACTGGGTTACGCGCGCGATGCTGTCAGTACACGTCACAATCCGATTGAGATTGACGAGCTAGCAATCAAAAGCCGCGTCGCGATTGATCACCCTTGGTTCGCTGACGGCGAGCCGCCGGTCATCATCGGTGTCGGGCGCCTTAGCAAAGAAAAGGACTTTCCCACGCTGATCAAGGCATTCAACCAGCTGCGAAAGACGACACAGTGTCGTTTGGTCATATTGGGCGAAGGCGGCGAACGACTTTTGCTGGAGTCGCTTAAAGATGCCTCACCCTATAGCGCCGACATACTGCTGGCCGGCTTTCAGGAAAACCCGTACAACTGGATGCACCATGCCTCGGTGTTCGTCCTTTCATCCCGGAGGGAAGGCTTCGGCAATGTACTTGTTGAGGCCATGGCCTGCGGCACACCCGTCGTCAGCACCGCCTGTCCCAGCGGTCCGGAAGAAATACTGGAACAAGGCCGATGGGGCCGCCTGGTCCCCGTTGGCGAGGCCGACGCACTTGCCAACGCCATTATCGGAACACTCGCCGATGCGTCGCCACCGGACGTAAAGAAACGAGCGGAAGCCTTCGGCGTCACCCATGCCGTCGACGCCTATCTGAACGTCTTGGCCCCTAACTGCTCACGTTAAGTCTGATAATTCTCATGCAAGGATCTTTATGTATGGCCTGAAACTGCCACATCGTCTGTCCATTTTGGACTTATTCCCTTGCGGGGAAAGCTAAGTCCGATGTCCTTGATCGATTCGCCAATCCAGCTCGCCAGCACATTACTGGTATTCCTGGCCGGTTTGTTTATCTCCCTCTCAGTGGGCAAGCGCCTAGGCATACCGGTTCGACGGGCCTTCGCGCTTTATATCTGGCATTCACTGTTTTGTATTGTCTATACACTTTACGCCCTCACCAACGGCGCCGACGCCCTGGTGTACTACCTGAAGGCGTCCAACGGCGAATTCATGCTTGCGGTCGGTACCGATGCCATCGTCAGTATCGCCACGATTTTCGTGACTGGCCTCAACTTGTCGTTCCTTGGCGCATGCCTGTTGTTCAACATCTTTGGCAGCATAGGCCTGCTGGCCTTCGATGCCAGTTTACGAGCCGCGACTGCGGACAAATCCCGGCTGATGCGCCGCTTTGCCACGATGGTCGTCTTCCTACCGTCCATCAGTTTCTGGACGGCGGCACTGGGCAAGGATTCGCTCGCGTTCATGTCCGCCGGCCTGGTGCTTTGGTGTGCAATGGACATGAGGCGCAGGATGCTGATAATGGCGTGCTCGATAGGCATCATGCTAGTGGTGCGCCCGCACATTGCGGGAACAATGATTATTGCGTTGACTGCTTCTATCGTCGTTCAGGGCAGGATCCCCTTGCCACAACGGTTGATGCTAGGCGGCGTGGCGCTTGCGGCGACGGCCGCCATGATTCCGTTCGCTTTGAACTATGCCGGCGTCGGCGAAGGTGCCGGCACCGATGAGCTGATGAGCTATGTGGAAAAGCGGCAATCCTACAATACGCAGGGCGGCAGCAGTATCGACATAGCCTCCATGAGCCTGCCCTTGCAGCTGTACAGCTATCTGTTCAGGCCCTTGCCGTTTGAAGCCCGGAGCGTTTTCGCCCTGGCCGCCTCGCTCGACAACGCCGTGCTGCTTTTCCTGTTCATCGCCGGCGGAATAAAGATGTTGAAACGCGGCAAGTACACGGTGGAGAGCAACCGGACCTTTTTGTGGCTGTACTCGCTATTGACCTGGATCATCCTGGCCATGACCACCGCCAACCTGGGCATTTCGGTACGGCAGAAATGGATGTTCGCCCCCATGCTGATCTTCCTGTTCATCTCCTTGCTGGGCAAGCTGCGGCGCCAGCCGGCGGTACGCCGTTCCACACGCCCATCGTCACACATTATTCCGACAAAAGAGACCGTATCGTGAAGTTCTTGTTGATAGCGGGCTTTCCCGACTCCTTGCTGCAATTTCGCGGCCCCTTGATCGAAGCGCTCCAAGCCGAGAACCTGGAGGTGCATGTCGCGGCACCGGATCTTCCGGCGGGCAGTGCCATGCGCCGGCGCTTGGAGGCAAAAGGACTGGTCATTCACGACATTCCACTGCGCCGTACCGGCATGAATCCAGCGGCCGACCTTAAATGCATGCTGCATCTATGGCGGCTGATGCGAACCGTAAAACCTGACTTCGTCATGGGCTACACGGTCAAGCCCGTCATCTACGGCTCGCTGGCAGCATGGCTCGCCCGCGTACCCCACCGGTTTGCCTTGGTTACCGGCCTCGGTTATGCATTTCAAGGCCAGCATGGCGATGGGAAAGCCCGCCGCCTGCTGCGTTCCCTGGTGCAGGGTCTCTACTCCATCGGCTTGCGCAAGGCCAAAAAGGTTTTTTTCCAGAATCCGGACGATGAAGCCCTGTTCCGGACGCTGGGGATACTGTCACCCGGCACGCCCTCCTGCGTGGTCAATGGCTCCGGCGTGAACGTCGCCGAATACCATCCCGCGGCGCTACCCCCTTCACCCCACTTCCTTTTGATCGCACGCCTTCTGGGCGACAAGGGAGTGCGTGAGTATGCAGACGCCGCGGCGCACATTCGCGCCAAGCGTCCCGACATCCAGTTCAGCCTCGTGGGATGGATAGATGAAAACCCCGACGCCATCAAGCAGGTCGAGCTTGACGTCTGGACAGGGCAAGGCACATTGAATTACCTGGGCCGGCTCGCCGACGTGCGACCCGCCATAGCGGCATGCAGTGTCTACGTCCTGCCCTCTTACCGCGAAGGCACCCCACGCACGGTGCTCGAGGCAATGGCCATGGGCCGTGCCGTCATTACGACGGATGCGCCGGGCTGCCGCGAAACGGTGGTCGACGGCGTAAATGGCTGGCTGGTGCCGGTCAGGTCAGCCAACGCCCTGGCCGGGGCCATGCAGCGATTCCTGGACGAACCGATGCTGGCCGCACGCATGGGGGCCCAGTCGCGCGAGATTGCGGAAACGAAATACGACGTGCACAAGGTCAACGCAGTGATGCTGCGCGAGATGGGTGTCGCGTGCATCAATTGAAGAAAACAGGATAGGAATGGTTAAACGTCTACTTGATATAACGGTTTCGGCAGCTGCCTTGGTGCTGCTCGCGCCCGTGATGGGCATCGTGGCATGGCAGATCTCACGAAAACTGGGTTCGCCCGTACTGTTTCGCCAGAAGAGACCTGGACTGGGTGGCCGCCCCTTCGAAATGGTCAAGTTCCGTTCCATGCGCGATGCCGTCGATGCGGACGGACGACCGCTGCCTGACGATCAACGGCTTACCGCATTCGGCAGCCTCCTGCGTTCCACCAGCCTGGATGAATTGCCCGAACTTTGGAACGTGCTTAAGGGCGACATGAGCCTGGTCGGACCCCGACCCCTGCTTATGGAATACCTGCCCTTGTACAACGCCGAGCAATACCGGCGACATGAAGTCCGCCCGGGCGTAACCGGCTGGGCCCAGGTCAATGGCCGCAACGCCCTGAGCTGGGAAGACAAGTTCAAGCTCGACGTCTGGTATGTCGAACATCAATCGCTGTGGCTGGACATAAAGATTCTATTCATGACATTGAAAAAAGTAGTCCTTCGCGACGGAATCCGCGCGGAAGGTGAGGCAACAACCTCCCGATTCACCGGATCGGAGCTTTCAACAACACAAACTGAAACGACAAGGCGCCAAGCATGAAAACTCCCTTGTATGCCGTATACGGTGCGAGCGGCTGCGGTCGCGGCATCATGCCCCTGGCCAAGGCCCAGCTCCATGAGCAAGGCATAGCCGCGGAACGGCTGGTATTTATCGACGACAACCCCGCAGCGGATCTTATCAACGGACATCGCGTACTGACCTACGGCGAATTCCTGGAGTGCGAGGCCAGCATCCACTATGCGATTCTGGCCATTGCCAACGGAAACGTGCGCGAAACACTGGCTCGCCGCTGTGCCGCCGACGAGGTCCACCCATGGAGCGTGCGCGCCGCCAATGTGATCACGATGGACGACGTCACCGTGGGAGAAGGCGCCGCTTTAAGCCCTTTTGTGACTTTGACCTCGAACATCCGCATCGGCAAGCATTTCCACGCCAATCTCTACAGCTATGTCGAGCACGACTGCATCATCGGCGACTTCGTCACCTTCGCGCCGGGAGTCAAGTGCAACGGCAACATTCATATTCATGACCATGCCTACATCGGGGCCGACGCCGTGATCAAGCAAGGCAAGCCCGATCAACCCCTGGTCATCGGTCGCGGCGCCATCGTCGGGATGGGCGCCGTCGTTACACGCAGCGTACCCCCCGGTACCACGGTCGTGGGCAACCCGGCCACGCCTCTTGTAAGGAAGTAAGAACATGTTGAATACCTCCTTTGCCGCATGGCCGTCTTTTTCCGAGGAAGAAGCCAACGCTGTGCGCGACGTCATCCTGTCAAACAAGGTGAATTACTGGACAGGCCAGGAATGCCGGAAGTTCGAACAGGAATTTGCCGAGTGGGCCGGCTGCGAGCATGCCGTCGCGGTGAGTAACGGTACGCTCGCGCTGGACGTGGCGCTCAAGGCCCTGGGCATCGGCCCCGGCGACGAAGTCGTCGTCACGCCCCGTACCTTCCTGGCATCGGTTTCCTGCATTATCAATGCCGGCGCGACACCCGTCTTCGCCGACGTCGACCGCGACTCGCAAAACATCACGGCGCAGACGATACAAGCCGTCCTGACGCCGAATACCCGCGCCGTCATCTGCGTTCACCTGGCCGGCTGGCCCTGCGACATGGACCCGATCATGGCGCTGGCGGCGGAGCACCGACTCCATGTGATCGAAGACTGCGCGCAGGCCCATGGAGCGCTGTACAAAGGCAGGCCGGTCGGATCCATCGGGCATATCGGTGCCTGGTCTTTCTGCCAGGACAAGATCATGAGCACCGGTGGTGAAGGCGGCGTGGCGACAACCCGCAACCGGGACCTGTGGTCAAGAATGTGGTCTTATAAAGATCACGGAAAGAGCTGGGAGGCTGTTTACGAGCGTGATCATCCGCCGGGATTCCGCTGGCTGCATGAAAGCTTCGGGACCAACTGGCGCATGATGGAAACCCAGGCCGCCATCGGACGCATCCAATTGCGTCGCATGCAGGACTGGCAAGCCCAACGCCTGAATAATGCGCAGCGCATCTGGGAACGCGCCGCCCGGCTTCCCGGTTTGCGCGTTCCTATTCCGCAGCATGACATGCGCCATGCGGCCTATAAATGCTATGTCTTCGTAGAGCCCACGCAGCTTGCGCCTGGCTGGAGCCGCGACCGCATACAAAGCGAAATCAGCGCCATGGGCGTGCCCTGCTTCACGGGATCCTGCTCCGAGGTATATCTGGAAAAGGCCTTCGACGATACGGGCTGGCGTCCGCCCCAGCGCCTGCCCGGTGCGCGCGAGCTGGGTGTAACGGCCTTGATGTTCCTGGTGCACCCAACACTCGCCGAATCGGAAATCGAGAAAACATGCCAGGCGCTGGAGCACGTGATGCTCCAAGCCGCCGCAACGGGTGAACGCGATGTTCCCTGAACTAAAAAGCCATATTCCTGACCTGCGTGAGCGTTTGCTCGCCTTGTCCCGCGACCAGAAGTGCTTGCTGCAGATTCTCACCGATACACTTCTCATCTGGACCGCACTATGGCTGGCTTTTTTCATACGGCTTGATGACGCATCGAAGGTAGAACCCTTGGGCGGACATGCATGGCTGTTCGCACTGGCGCCTGTGCTTGCCATACCCCTGTTCGCACGGTTCGGGCTTTATCGCGCCGTGATGCGCTACTTTGGCAACCAGGCGTTCACCACCATAGCCAAAGCCGTTACGGCCGCCACTGCCCTGCTCGCGATTGCCATTTACATCTATGGCAAGCCGCCGGCCATCATTCCACGATCCATCGTCATCATCTACTGGATGCTGTGCCTGATGTTTGTGGGCGGGTTGCGTGTCGTCATGAGGCAGTATTTCAGCAGCGACCGCATCAGCTTACGGACACGGCCGTCCGGGCGCCACGACGGCAAGCGAAAAGATGCGCGTCCGCTGGTCATTATCTATGGCGCGGGCGCCGCCGGAAATCAATTGCTGCTGGCCTTGCGTGTCGGCCGCGAGATGATCCCCGTGGCCTTCATCGACGACAATCCGGAGCTCAGCGGACGGATCATGGCAGGGCTGACGGTTCATCCCGCCGGTGAATTGGGCCAACTATTGGAGGACACCGGCGCGGACGAGGTCCTGCTGGCAATTCCGTCCGCATCCCGTATGCGGCGCAATGAAATCATCAATATGCTGGCGTCCTATCCCGTATACGTGCGGACGATTCCCGGCTTCATGGACCTGGCCAGCGGTCGAGTCCAGGTCGAGGAACTGCGCGAGGTCGACATTGATGACTTGCTCGGGCGCGATCCGGTGCAACCCCGGCCCGACCTGTTCGAGCGCTGCATCAAGGATCAGGTAGTCATGGTCACGGGGGCCGGAGGGTCGATAGGCTCGGAGCTTTGCCGCCAGATCGTGCGCAGCAGTCCCAAAGCATTGATCCTTTTCGAACATTCGGAGTTCGGCCTCTACAGCGTGCATATCGAGCTTGAAACACATTTGCGCAACTCAGGACGCAAGCTTCGCATCATTCCCATTCTCGGATCTGTGCGCAACCAGAGCCGCCTGTTCGACGTGATGAGCGCATGGAAAGTCAACACCGTCTATCATGCCGCGGCGTACAAGCATGTGCCCATGGTCGAACGAAATATCGCCGAAGGGATCGTCAACAACACCTTCGGCACCCTGTACGCCGCGCAGGCCGCGTTGCGCGCCGGAGTGCAGAATTTTGTACTGATTTCGACCGACAAGGCAGTGCGCCCGACCAACATCATGGGAAGCACCAAGCGGCTGGCCGAGCTGGTACTCCAGGCGCTCGCCAGCGAGTCCATGCCGTTTCTTTACGAGCGCAACGCTGGCGCCGGCGCCACCGTAAACAGAACCCGTTTTACGATGGTGCGCTTCGGCAATGTCCTGGGTTCGTCGGGATCGGTCATCCCTCTATTTCGCGAGCAGATCCGCAAGGGCGGCCCGGTCACCGTGACTCACCCGGACATCACGCGCTACTTCATGACCATACCCGAAGCAGCACAACTGGTGATCCAGGCCGGATCGATGGGCTCGGGTGGCGATGTGTTCGTGCTGGATATGGGCGAGCCCGTGAAAATTGCACAGCTGGCCGAAAAGATGGTGCAGCTGTCAGGCCTGAGCGTACGCTCAGCCCGCAACCTGGATGGCGATATCGCGATCGAGTTTACGGGGCTGCGACCTGGCGAGAAATTGTATGAAGAATTGCTGATCGGTGACAATGTGACGCAGACTGAGCACCCGATGATTATGCGTGCGCAAGAGAAGCAGCTGGGCTGGGGTGTGCTGAAGATATCGCTCGCGGAGTTGTCGGCGGCAATCAAGAACGACAATTACTCGGAAGTACGGGAGTTGTTTTTTCGGCTGGTGGATGGGTATAAGCCGGAGGGCGGGATTGTGGATCTGATTCACGAGCGGCGCAGGCAGCCGGCGGAACGGGTCTGATACGTCATGCCGACAGCGATGTGGGACGTTGCCGGCCTTTAGTCTTTTAGATGTCGCGGGTCATTAATCTTTTAGACGTCGCGGGTGCGGCGCTGGGCCGAACCGGTCCCGCGGAGCCCGGTTCGGCGCCCTGCGCGCCGAACCAGCATCGCCCCGCTCGTCCGTCCCCTTCGGGACTCCCTTCGCGTGCGGCTTGCTGGAGGCTCCAAAGGACCGGATCGGCCCAGCGCCGCGCCCTCGACTGCATCAAGCTTGACTGTCCGGGTGTCTGTGACGAACTGGGTGCTTGGCATTCTTGCCATCGTTTAATCGAGTTGAAACAGCTGACACGCTCGCACTGTGCCGCCCGCCACCCGGGCGGCACAGTGCATTGGACCTGTGAAATTGGATCAAGTACCAAATCACTCGCAAGACCACATACCGGACCGCTCGCCAAATAACCATGCTCCGGTTTACCGAGGAGCGCGATTCGCAAACACCGGACGCGACCTAGCTGGAGCCGATTGAGCGTAGCGCTGAGGTGATAGCGAGATGGCACTAAGACAATACTGACATAGCACTGAAATAGCACGAAAATAGCGCAGGAGCCAGTGGCAATATCAGTCGCGAATGTCGAGAGCAGGTCCAACGGGACCGGCGCTCGACGGCCCCCAAACCTCTTCGGCCAGCCACCGCCGTGTCAGAAGAATGTCAAGCACACATCGCCCCAGCGCCGTCACGCGCATTCATTATGCAGTCGTTGGAACGATGGGGGAGGATGTTCGCGACTTTCGGGGCGCCCCAGCGGGCTGTCGGCGAAAGGAGCCCGAACGGGCGGATGAGCCAAGCCACGCTGGTTCGGCGCGGCGGCGCCGGATAGCGCCACGAGGAGCGGACATCCTTCCCATCGTGCCAGCGACGTCAGAAGCATGACCCATGACGACTATTAGCGATCCCCCTAACCCGTACACATCGTCGTCCGACGATATCCGCGTTCTATATAACCAATACATATATAAATGTATTAATAAATTCCTTAGATATAATAACGCCCGCCCTTACAATTCCTTAACTTTTACAGCATCCACGGCAGCAGAACCGTCTTTGCAACGGACTGCTGCCCTTTTGTTTTCCCCCATGATAGAAATAAAAGCAGTATCCCAGCGCTTCGGTGGACCCTCCGGGCCCGTCGACGCCATACGCGACGTCACCCTGACGATACGCAAGGGCGAAGTGTTCGGCATTATCGGGCGCAGCGGCGCCGGCAAAAGCACACTGGTGCGAACGCTGAACCTGTTGAACCGCCCTACTTCCGGCCATATCGTCCTGGACGGCCAGGACATGACTTCCCTGAAACCGGAAGCCTTGCGCAATGCACGCCGTCAGATCGGCATGATTTTCCAGCACTTCAACCTGCTTTCGTCACGAACCGTGTATGGCAATATTGCATTGCCTCTCGAGCTGGCCGGCGTCGCCAAGACAGAGATTGATCGCAAAGTGCGCGAACTGCTGGAGCTCGTCGACCTCAGTGCCTTGTCTGACCGCTATCCGGCGCAGATCAGCGGTGGACAGAAGCAGCGTGTCGGCATTGCACGGGCCTTGGCCAACGATCCAAAAGTCCTGCTCTCGGACGAAGCGACGTCGGCACTGGATCCTGAAACGACCAAGTCCATTCTTGAACTGTTGAAGAAGATCAACCGGGAACTGGGTTTGACCATCGTGCTCATCACGCACCAGATGGAAGTGATCAAGCTGATCTGCGATCGCATGGCGGTCATGGAAGCGGGTGAACTCATCGAACACGGATCCGTGCTGGATATCTTTCGCGCGCCCCAGCACCCTGTAACGCGGGCGATGATAGGCGATGTCATTTCGCAGGATTTACCCAAAGGCGTCTTGCAGCGCGTGCGTGCGCGCCTGGCACAGACTCGCGACGGCGACGGTCAGGATCACTTGCTGCGCCTGGCCTTTACCGGTACCGGCGTCGAGGACCCCTTGCTGTCGGATGTCGTGCGCCGCTTCGGCCTGGACTTCAACATCCTGCACGGCCAGATCGACGAGATCCAGGAGCAGGCGTTCGGCTCTCTGGCAATACTGGCCAGGGGTACCGACGATCAAATTGAACAGGCGAAGGCATTCATGCGTTCGCGCGGAGTAACGGTAGAGGAGCTGAATCATGTCATCACAGCTGATTGACCTGTTTATAAAGTCATTTCTTGAAACGGTGCTGATGGTGGGGGTGTCAGGGGTCGTGGGGTCGCTGGTGGGCGTGCCACTGGGCATCCTGCTGCATTTGACAGATCGGAACGGTGTACTGCCGGCACTTAGCCTGAACCGGACCGTGGGTATTGTGGTCAATGCCGTGCGCTCGACACCGTTCATCATTTTGCTGGTGGCCATTATTCCGCTGACCCGCTTTTTCGTCGGCACATCCATCGGCACAGCGGCTGCCATCGTGCCGCTGACGATAGCAGCCGCCCCATTTGTCGCACGGCTGGTGGAGACCGCCCTGCGCGAAGTGGACCGCGGCCTGGTCGAAGCGGCGCAAGCGATGGGCGCAAGCACTTGGCAGATCGTCTACAAAGTGCTGGTACCGGAAGCCTTCCCCGGCATTATCGCCGGCCTCACCATCACGCTGGTCAGCCTGGTCGGCTACTCCGCCATGGCGGGCGCCGTCGGCGGCGGCGGCTTGGGCGACCTGGGCATCCGTTATGGCTATCAACGCTTCCTGCCCGAGGTAATGCTGTTGGTTGTGTTCATCCTGATCGTTTTTGTTCAATTAGTGCAGACCCTGGGCGATATCCTGGTCCGCCGTTTAAGTCATCGCTAGGCCTATGGCGCCTTTGCGCATCCACAACTGTTTCTCAAGAGGAAAAAAATGAAACGTCGTCAATTACTGCAGTTGGTCGCCGGACTGGGGATCGTAATGAGCCTGACCGCCACCCCGGCGATGTCACAGGACAAGACCTACAAGGTCGGCGTCACAGCGGGCCCGCACGCACAGATCATGGAGTTCGTGAAAGGCCTGGCCGCTAAAGACGGCCTGAAGATCGAAGTGATCGAATTCAGCGACTATGTGCAGCCCAACGCGGCCCTGGCCGCGGGCGACCTGGACGCCAACAGCTTCCAGCACGAACCTTACCTGGATGCGCAGATCAAGGATCGCGGATATAAGATGGCCAATGTAGGCTATACCATCACCTTTCCCATGGGCATCTATTCCAAAAAGGTCAAGACCCTGGACGAGTTGAAGAACGGCGCACGCGTAGGTGTACCGAACGACCCGACCAATGGAGGGCGTGCCCTGCTCGTCTTGCAGTCGCAAGGTCTTCTGAAGTTGAAAGCTGACGCAGGCTTGAAGGCGACCCCCCTGGACATCGCCGAGAACCCCAAAAAGCTGGATATTATTGAACTTGATGCCGCACAACTGCCCCGGTCGCTGTCAGACCTCGACGCCGCAGCCGTCAACGGCAACTACGCGGCATCGGCGGGCTTGAATCCCGTGACGGACGCCATCGCCATGGAAGATGCAAAAGGTCCTTACGCCAACCTCATCGCCGTACGCGTCGAAGACAAGGACCAGGCCTGGGTCGCCAAGCTGGTAAAGGCGTACCACTCTCCGGAAACCAAGGAATTCGTAACTTCCACGTTCAAGAACTCAGTCATCACCGCCTGGTAAGCTGAACGGCTATCACACCGCCCTGCTGCGCCATAACCTGCCTTGCATGCGATGCCGGGCAGGTTTTTTTATTGGAGCCGCCTATACCATGCCCGGCATCTATTTGAGTCCGTCCAGTAGTACTATCTTTGGCACGTATGATGCTTGGGTAAAATTTGATCATGGACGATAACGTAATTGCCGCAATGGCACGCTGGCCCAATGTACCGGACGTGTACGGCTGGCTTTCGCTCACAGCCGGGGGGCTGTGGCGCCTGCACCCGCGAGGCGATGCCTGCCAGTCCTCGCGTGGCTCCGCTGACACAGCCCCGCAGGCCGACGATAAGGCCGCAGCCGGTGAGTCCATTACCAGCCCCCAGATCATTCGATTCATCGACCGCAACTATAACCACGACGATCAGGGTCGATGGTTTTTCCAGAACGGTCCACAGAGAGTCTACGTTAGGCTGGATGCCGCCCCCTATATCCTGCGCACCCACGTAAAGACCAGCAGCGATGCCGTTTTCCTCGTTACCCATACAGGGCTGGAAGTGGCGATCCAGGAGTGGTGGCTGGATGACGGCGGCAGGCTTTATGCCCGCACCGAGCACGGGCCTGGCCTGGTTGCAGGCCGCGACCTGCCGGCTGTGCTCGATGCCTTGTACACGACTGAAGGCGTGAGCCTCCTGAACGCCCTGGAGGCTGATACAGGTTCGGCAAAGGCCCTGTCATTGCGCGCCCTGGGCGAATCGAATGCCGCAGCAGCACCGGCGGTTCCGTTTCAAACTTGCCCGGCGGCGGACATCCCGACAAGGCTTGGGTTCGCGGCTAATCCTCGCCCCGAACAATGAAGGCGCCACGTCCCGACCACGCTTTGGGTAGAATCAAACCATGACATCGCAAGCTTCCAGTTTTTACTTCCCGGCCCCTCGTGCGCAAAAATTCTGCAGCCAGTGTGGCACTGTCCTCAACCAGCTCATCCCACCCGACGACAACCGACTTCGAGATGTCTGCCAGCACTGCGGTGCAGTGCATTACCAGAACCCGCGCAATGTGGTCGGAGTATTGCCGGTTTGGCAAGACAAGATCCTGCTTTGCCGCCGCGCCATCGAACCGCGTTACGACAAATGGACGCTACCCGCCGGGTTTATGGAGCTTGGCGAAACAACTGCGCAGGGCGCCATGCGCGAAACACAGGAAGAAGCCGGCGCGCAAATCGAGCTGGGTCCCCTGTATACGGTGATCGATGTTCCGCATGCGGAACAAGTGCATTTCTTTTACCTGGCCAAAGTCTTGAGCGAAGACCTTTTCCCCGGCCCTGAGAGTCTGGAGGCCGCATTCTTTGCCCTGGACGATATCCCGTGGGGCGAGCTGGCTTTCCGCACCATCATCACTACGCTGGAACACTATCTTGTCGACGTGAAGACAGGCATATTTCCGATGCACCACTACGATATACCCCTGCCCGCTCCAGGCAGTACCACTTCGCGACATGGCAAGATTAATCTGGATTGACGAGCAAACGCCACTGCCGTCGCCGGACCATGCCCCTGCGGACGGACTGCTGGCGGCCGGCGGAAGCCTCACCCTGGCACGACTGACAGAAGCTTATGGCAAAGGCATCTTTCCATGGTTCAACGAGGGCGAGCCGGTCTTGTGGTGGAGCCCGGATCCTCGCATGGTGTTGGCCTGCGAGAACTTCAAGGTGTCCCATTCCCTGGCCAAGAAATTGCGGCAGATAGCCGGGAATGAGCGCACGCCTAGCGCCCGAATACGGATAACCACCGACACTGCCTTCGCGCGTGTCATTGCGGCCTGCGCTGCACCGAGAGCCACACAGCCGGGAACCTGGATCTCACCCGCCATGCAGTCGGCCTATCTGGCCTGGCATTACGCCGGCACCGCGCACAGCATTGAAACGTGGATAGATGGACAGCTTGCGGGCGGAGCCTATGGCATCAACCTGGGAGGCTTCTTCTTTGGCGAGTCCATGTTCAGCCGAGCCTCCGACGCCAGCAAACTGGCATTGGCTTACCTGGTCAGGTTTCTGCAGGCTCGCGGCATTCGCCATATCGACTGCCAGCAGCAAACCAGCCATCTGGCAAGCCTGGGCGCCATGCCGATGAGCCGGCGGAATTTTTTGGCTTTGCTGGACAGCGTCGTACACGATGCAGCGCCGCCGTGGAGCCCCGGTGAAATACTGCAGTCGGGCGCGCTTGCAAGCATCGGATAAATGACGCCATAATGACTGTATAGCCTTACCGAGTCCAGTTATGAGCCATCCGACCGAACTGACATTCAAAGCCCTGCAATTCTACTCCACGGCTATTTATCCCTGCAGCTATCTCCCCGGACTCGATGCCCGTTCCCAAGTTGCCGCGCCCACGCACCTCATCGACGCCTCCACTTATTCGGGGCTGGTCGAACAAGGCTTCCGCCGTAGTGGCCTGTTCACGTATCGTCCGCATTGCGACAGCTGCCGTGCATGCCTGCCCATACGGATAGACACCCACCGTTTCCGGCCCAACCGCAGTCAGCGTAAAGCCTGGAAAAGGCACGACAGCCTGCAGACCCGCATCATGCCTCTGCAGTGGGACACCGAGCATTTCCAACTGTATGACCGCTATCAGCACGGTCGTCACCCTGGCGCCGGCATGGACGAAGACAGCCAGACCCAATACAAGCAGTTTTTGCTGACAAGCCGTGTGGATTCGCGTCTGGTCGAATTCCGGCTGCCCGATGGCACGCTGCAAATGGTGTCGGTCGTGGACACCCTGGAAACCGGGTTGTCGTCGGTATATACCTTCTACGATCCCGAGGTTCAAGGCAGCCTTGGCACTTATGGCATATTGTGGCAAATCGACCAATGCCGCGCCATGGGGCTGCCGTGGCTGTATCTGGGATACTGGATCCAGGAAAGCCGTAAAATGGCGTACAAGTCACAGTACACTCCCTACCAGATCCTGCAGAATGGAGCCTGGACCGAGCCTCCCACGCCATAAGCCCTAATGTCATTTTTATTCAATACTTACCCTTTGGCGCGCGCCGCACTTTTCTCCCTGGATGCCGAAGCCGCGCACGACGTCACCCTAACGTCATTGCAGAAAGCCTACGACTGCAGGTTCACCCGCAACCTGCTCGGCACCCGTCCACTCCGGCCCTGTACGCTCATGGGCATGTCCTTGCGTAATCCAGTCGGCCTGGCAGCGGGCCTGGACAAGAATGGCGCGCATATCGACGCACTGGGTCATCTCGGTTTCGGGTTCGTGGAAGTGGGTACGGTTACGCCGAAGCCGCAAGACGGCAATCCCACGCCTCGCATGTTCCGCTTGCCCCGGGCCCAAGCACTGATCAACAGGCTCGGGTTCAACAATCAGGGCCTCGGCACGTTCATCACCAATGTGCAAAACAGCCAATGGCGCAGTACAGGCGGCATCCTGGGGCTGAACATCGGCAAGAATGCGACAACACCGATCGAACACGCCGTGGATGATTACCTGCTGGGCCTGGAAGGCGTGTACCCGCACGCCGATTACGTCACGGTCAATATTTCGTCGCCCAATACACAGAACCTGCGTGCCTTGCAGGGCCAGGATGAACTTGCCGGTTTGCTCCTGCCATTGCAGGAGAAGCGCAAGGCGCTGGCCGACCAGCACGGGCGCCGCGTTCCCATGGTGGTAAAAATCGCACCCGACCTCAGCATCCAGCAAATAGACGTCATTGCCGACTTGCTTCCCCGCTACGATATCGACGGCGTAATTGCCACCAATACCACCTTGTCGCGCGCGGCTGTTTTGGGCCTGCCCCATGCCGCCGAGGCCGGCGGCCTGTCGGGCCCACCGGTGCATGAGTTGTCGCTACGGGTTATTTCCCGGCTTCGGCAGCAACTCGGCACGTCCTTTGCCATTATCGGCGTCGGCGGTATTTTGTCGGGCCAGCAGGCAAGGGAAAAAATCCTCGCAGGAGCCAATGCCGTACAGTTGTACACCGGCCTGATATACCGGGGTCCGGCCCTGATCGCGGAATGCGTGCAAGCCGCGGGCGAACTCGTCGACACGGCGCGGAATACCGCTTAGACGTCAATACAGGCATCAAAAAGAAGAGCCCCGAAGAATTGCTTCTTCGGGGCTCTTCTACTGGCCCAGCCAGGCTAGACCAGGCTAGACCAGGCTTAGCGAGCTCGCCTTTACTTAGGCAGCGGAGCGACGGGCACGGGCAGCACCCGACTTGGCGGCGTCAGCGGCCTCTGCGGCGTCCGCGGCAGCCTTGAAGGTTGCGTTGGTTGCTGCGGTGATGTTCGATTCTGCAGCGTCAGCGGCTTGGCGAGTGGCCTTGGCAACCGAATCATAAGCACTGTTCACTGTGTTCAGCGAAGACTTGAGCAGTGCCACGGCGCCTTCGGAACCCGTAGGAGCGTTCTTGGCGATCTGGTCGATTGCTGCGGAAACCTGTTGTTGTCCTTGGGCAATCTGCTCTTCGGTCAACTTGGACAGATCAACTTGCACGCCTGAGAAGATGTCATACACATGCTTGCTGTAGGCCAACGCCTTTTCAGCATTCGGCTGGAAAGCCGACGTGAAGCTCAATGCTTCCTGAGCATCTTTAACTTCGACCGCTTGCTGCGATTTTTGCGCAACTTCGTCCATGGTTGCCTTGATGACCTTGAGGTTCAAGTCGACCAGCTTTTCAAAGCCGCTGAAGAAAGTGCCCTGGATAGCCAGAAAATTGTCGAGAGTGGCTTTTTGATTGGCCAAAACTTGTTGAGGGATCGCGCTCATTGTGTTTCCTTTATAAGTAAGCCGCCGGTTATGCCGCGCGGTTTGAATGGTTGAACTGAAGTTCAAGCGTAAGAATAAAGAAGGTTAAGCAAATCACCTGCAACTGTGAAAACCTTCCATGCTGCAATGCACAAAACAAATTCTACCTGATTCAACCGTGATGTCAACAATTAAATGTTGCGTTGCAACATTGCGGAAAATCAAGAATTCACGCATTTCGGACCGAATGGATTAGGATATAAGGGCTATACCTAAGCGACAAACCAGACGATTTCCCATAGCATTCAGGCAGCGTAATGACACTGTTAGCAGCTAACTGTATTAAAAATCTACACTTTTACTTTGCCGAATGGCAAAGGGAGACTAAATGACGTATCGCACCATGAAGTTAAGCTCCGCATTGATTGTGGGTACCATGCTTGCCGCCGGAGCCGCCCACGCGGCCGACTATCCCGACCACAGCATCAATATGGTCGTCCCTTTCTCGGCTGGCGGACCTACTGACAACGTAGCGCGTTCGCTGGCCGAGGCCATGCGGCCTACGCTGGGCCAGACCATTGTGGTCGAAAACAAAGCGGGAGCAGGCGGAACGATTGGTACTTCGCAGATAGCGCGTGCCAAACCCGATGGCTATAGCATTTTGCTGATGCACATCGGCTTCTCGACAGCTCCGTCGCTGTATAAAAATCCCAACTACGACGCTAAAACCAGCTTCCAGCCCATAGGCCTCGTTGTCGACGTTCCGATGACGATCATCGCGCGCTCAGACTTCCCTGCCAATAACATCAAGGAACTGATCGAATACATCAAGGCCAATAAAGACAAAGTGTCATTGGCCAACGCCGGCATCGGCGCTGCCAGCCATCTTTGCGGCACCATGTTCTCGCAAGCCATCGGCGTCGATCTGCTGACCGTCCCTTACAAGGGCACTGGGCCGGCCATGAACGACCTGCTCGGCAAGCAAGTCGATCTCCTGTGCGATCAAACCACCAATACCACTCAGCACATCAAGGCCGGCACAGTCAAAGCCTACGCCGTCACCAGCAAAGAGCGCGTTTCCACACTTCCCAACCTGCCAACCATGCAGGAATCAGGCTTCAAGGATTTTGAAGTGGGCATCTGGCACGGCATGTGGGCTCCCGCAGGGACACCAAAACCCGTTACCGACAAGCTCATCAGCGCGCTGCAGGCCGGCATGGCAACTCCCGACTTCCAGAAACGCATGGCTGCCCTCGGCGCAACCGTCCTGACCTCGGAAGCCAATCCCGAAGCCCTGACCAAGAAAGTCGAACAGCAAGTTCCCCAATGGGCTGACTTGTTCAAGAAAGTCGGCGTACAAGCACAATAAGCAACATATATCAGGCCCGCAACGCGGCTGCGGGCCTGTATACCGCCAGGCCTGGGCCGCTACGAAACTTCGTAGCCCAGGGCCTCGGATATCTTGGCCGCAGTACTCAGCAATATGGGTATCCACTCATCGCGCATGCGTTCCGCCGGGGCGGAAATTGACAAGCCGGCCTGCAATTTTCCAGTATCGTCATACACACCCGCGGCGATGCACCGAACACCCAGCTCAAGCTCTTCATTATCGCGCGAATAGCCATGACGGCGCACCAACGCCAGATCCCGTTCAAGCAAATCAGTTTGTGTAATGCTGTTGCGCGTCGTGCCGGCCAGCCCTGTACGCATCGCATAGGCCTTTACCTGCCTGGGGTCGCTTACCGACAGGAACAATTTTCCCGTAGACGTCAGATGCAACGGTGCACGGCCACCTATGGCGCGCACCACCTGCATGCCGGAGCGCTCGCTCCATGCACGTTCGATGTACACGATTTCATCGCCCTGCTGCAAAGACAGATTTACAGTCTGACCAGTGATCTTGTGCAACTCGCGCATGGGCTCGACGGCCACTTCACGCACGTTCAACCGACCCTTGACCAAAGAACCAAGCTCCAGCAAGCGCATGCCGAGCTGATACAGGCCGCTGTCTACCCGCTCGACATAACGCCCAACCACCAAGTCGTTCAGGATTCGATGCGTGGTGGAAGTATGCAGGCCCGTCGTGGCGGCAAGGTCTTTCAGGGGCATGGGATGAGCATGTCCGGCGAGTACATCAAGCAGACGCATGGCTCGCTCCAACACCTGTATGGTTATGGGCGAATCACTCATGGACGATGCGCTGTGCGAAGAAATGGGAAGCATGGTTCGAGTCATAGTCACGTTATGCCGCAATGCAACAATTCCATAATATGAAACAAAGAGCCGATCCGCAAGTTTTATTTTTCTGGCGGAGTAAGCTGACCACCTTGCCGTACGACCTCCGCCCGCAGGAACGCAAGTGCCTCGGCAGCGGCTTCCGGCTCGCCTTTGACGCCAAGATCGATATGAGGATGACCGGTATCGCCCATGCTGGGCAAGCTGAACGCCTTGACCCCCGGCCACTTCAGTTCGAGCTCTTCCAGTGCCGGCGTTATGCGGGACTCGGGTAAGCGAAAGGCCAGAAAAGAGTGCTCCACGCGCGTCGTGGCGTGGTGAAACGATGCGTACCGGGTATCGAGCGTCCACTCCATCATGGGCCATGCCATGACGGGAAAGCCAGGCATGAAGGTGTGATTGGCAATGAAGAAACCCGGGATCTTGTTGTACGGGTTGGGCACGATTTCGGCCCCTGTGGGAAATACACCCATCTGCAGGCGCTGTTGGTTCTCGGGCAAGGACATATCGCCGCTGCCCTGGCCACGCCGTTCGTTCTCGGCGCAACGCTCGGCAATCAGGCGCGCAGCTTCGGGATGCAGGACCAGTTCCAGGCCAAGAGCCTGTGCTGCAGCCTGACGGGTTTGGTCATCCGGCGTGGCCCCTATGCCTCCACAACAAAAGACAATGTCCGGCGTAGCAAAGCTGCGCGCCAGCGTGGTCGCAATCACGTCACGCTCGTCCGAGATGAATTCCGCCCCCGACAGCTGCATGCCGCGTTGAGACAATAGTTCGACAAGCTTGGAAAAGTGCTTGTCCTGGCGCCTTCCGGAAAGTATTTCGTCGCCGATAATGATCAGGCGCACCTTGGGTATTGCCGTTATAAGCATGGTCATGGTCGTGTCCGTTTAAGCTCTACTTGATCGATGATGGTCTGGTCACGCAACTGCCGCAACGACTCCAGACTGAAATGTGCGAACACCAATGCCGAGAATACCGGCAGGATGAGCCAGGCGGGAGGAAACAGATTGATCAGCGCAAGGCCCAACCCGATCAGCCATAGCTGGCGGTTATGCCGCTTCCAGATCAGCCGGCGCTCTTGATGGCTTGCATGTTCGACAATGGCATCCACGCGCAACATGCGGGTGAAGGCAAACGCCCATAATATTACCGGCAGAACAAGAGGCAAGGGAGGGATCAGCCACAAGGGCATGGTTACCAGCCATGCCAGGACGAACAGTGTTCCCACCCATATTGCATTCCAGGCGCCTACCGCCGTGCTGTATTTTCCCTGTCGCGATATCCCTTGATATTCGCGCTTTTCAAGATGGCGCAAGACAATAGGCATGACGAAGACCGCGGCAATGACCAAGCCCAGTATCCCGGACATCGGCAAGAGTATGGCCACGGCAAGCAGAGGGACCAGGTATAGCTTCAGGGAGAACAGGCCCAGTGCCAACATCCATTCATCGACTTGATTGATGATTTCCCAATTGGCGGCTTCGGCGTTGAGCCAGGCGGTCAGTGGAGCCCAGAAAGCCCAAAGCAATATAATGGCACCTAACAGGGCGATAATGAAAGGCAGGAACAATGCCGCGAGCATCTTCGGGTGGCATTGTGAAACCAGCGCCCGCTTGAACGCCACACCCACGGCCGCCAAGCCTGTTACGGCCGGTCGTGAGCCACGAACTGCCAAATTAGTATTATTCATTGAAGAAATCTTGAATTGATGACACGACTATCATAGTCAAACCGGATGCCATTTGTCTCTATGTCAGTGCTCGACCCTAAATTTGATGCGCTTGCGCTGAACGCCCGCCTGCAACTGGACCAGGGGCTGACCGTTGCCTGTTATTGCGCCGGATGGTGCGACACCTGCACCCAATACCGGCCTGGCTTCGACGAGCTGGCCGCACTATGGCCGCAACACACGTTTGTATGGGTCGATATTGAAGAGAGCCCGGAACTGCTGGATGATGACGACGTCGAAAACTTTCCGACCATCCTCATTCAGGATCCCCAAAAAGGAAACCTTTTCTACGGCACGATGTTGCCGCATATTGCCCATCTCGAGCGCCTGATCAGTCATCTGGACGAGGCCTCGCCGGCTATTGAAGGTGGGCCGGCCTCGCTGCGCACCTTGTTATTACCGCCCGCCGCCCAGTAGCACGCCTACCGACCGCTTGCTTGTGCTGACTTGTGGTGGCTTGCCCGCGTCTGTAGCGACGCTGGATGGGGAAGGCACGTAAGGCTTGCTGAAGAAGTCATCTACCGGCTTGTGCGATGTAGAACCCGACGAATAAGACCGACGCTCGCGGCTACTTGCCGGCGCCGGCCTGGCGGCAACGGGCACACTGAGCTGGCCGCGCGGTATCTTGAACTTGATGAGCTTTTCAATATCGAGCAGGAAACGCTCTTCGTCGGGCGCATAGAAGGCGATAGCTTCACCGGATGCCCCTGCCCGGCCGGTACGGCCGATACGATGCACGTAATCTTCGGCATTGTAGGGAAGATCGTAGTTGATCACGCAGGGCACGCCCGCCACGTCGAGTCCACGAGCCGCGACATCGGTGGCGACCAGGACTTCCAGTTCGCCGGCCTTGAACGCCTCGAGCGCTTTCATGCGGTCGATCTGGCTTTTGTCGCCGTGTATGGACTCGGCCTTGACGCCGTCACGAACGAGTTCGCGAGCCAGGCGGCCAGTGCCGATTTTAGTATTGGAGAATACGATGACTTGGTTGAACCCGCGCGATTTGACCAAATGCACCACCGCCGCGCGCTTCTCGCTGCCAGGCATTGCATAGGCGATCTGCGTAACGTTTTCAGCCGTGGCGTTTCTTGCGGCCACTTCGATCTCGGCGGGATTCTTCAGGTAGGTGCGGCCCAGTTTTCGTATTTCATTACTGAACGTCGCCGAGAACAACAGCCCTTGGCGATTGGCCGGAAGCAAGCGCATGATACGGTCGAGATCGGGCAGGAAGCCCATGTCGAGCATGCGATCGGCTTCGTCCAGCACCAGGATTCCGACCTGGCTCAGATTGACCGTTTTCTGTTCCACGTGGTCAAGCAGTCGACCCGGCGTGGCGATAAGCACTTCACACCCACGTCGCAGCGCGTCGCGCTGGGGGCCGATATCGACGCCGCCGAACACTACCGTAGAGCGCAGCGGTGTTGACTTGCTGTACTCGATAACACTGTCGGAAACCTGGTCGGCCAGCTCACGCGTCGGGGTAAGGATAAGCGCGCGCACAGGGTGGCGCGCTGGAGACGCGCTGGTATTGGCAAATTGCATCAGTCGATGCAAGATGGGCAATGTGAACGCTGCAGTCTTTCCCGTGCCGGTTTGAGCGGCGCCCATGACGTCTCGCCCATCCATGACTATGGGTATCGCTTGCGCCTGAATAGGCGTAGGAATGGTATATCCGGTTGCGGCGACCGCCAAGAGTATGCTGGGATGCAGGCCGAAATCGGAAAAAGTGACGGCAGGAGTATCGACGTGAGTGTTTGTAGTGTCTGTCATTGAAAGTGGTTGCGCCCCACGCAGGAATAGCCCACGTAAAGCATTTATAACGCGGTAATTTTAACTCAGCCGGGCTGCGGATCAGTGTTTAGGGCTGGGCGGCGACCATGCAATGCCATAAAAAGGGGATAGTGTCGCTAAAAGCATACGCTTTGTTACGATAAGGTTTAAAGCGGAAGATCAGACAGCAAGCGCAATATCCAGTACGCGATCATGCCTCCAACGATCACCAGCAGCGTGCTGCGCGTGCGCCAATACAAGGCCACCGCCGCCACTGCGGCCAGTACCTTGATGTCGAATACATAACCGGTGTCGGCATGCCAGGGAAGCAATTCCGGCACAACGATACCGATCAGCGCCGCGGTGGGCGCGTAACGCAAAGCCCGCCGCACGCCATCAGAGAGAGGAAAATAGTCGCCAAACAGGAAGTATCCGGCTCGGGTCACGAAACTGCAGACCGCCAGAAGCGCAATTGCGCCCAGCACATACAAGTCAAAATGCAGATCGCCGATCATGACGCTTTTGCCTTTTCGGTCAAGCGCTCGGTGACAACACCGGCCACCACCCCGCCTATGACCGCCGCCGCCAAACCCAACCGCAAAGGCAGGGGTTGGCCTATCCAGGCAATCAGCCCGGCGGCCAAGAGGCACATCACCATGGGCCGTGTCTGAATCAGGGGCACAACGATTGCCATCAGCGCCAGCACCGCCGCGAACTCCAGCGACCATGACGCCGGCACCATCGCACCGAGGTATATGCCAAGCAGTGAACAAGCATTCCAGGCAAACCAGCCCGGAACAATGAGGCCGAGGAAATACCACAATTGCTCGGCACTGCCGCGCTCCCTGCTCTCTCCATAGCGTCCCATGAAAAGTACAAAGGACACATCGGTCGAGAAAAATCCCAGGCCCATCCGTTTGCGCCAGGGCAAGTGCCGAAAGAATGGCTGAAGCGCTGCGCCAAAAATGATAAAACGGATGTTGACCACCAGTCCGGCGGCAAATATCAGCCACAGCGGCGCGGCGGACTCCATTAGCGGTAGTGAGGTCAGCTGGGCTGATCCGGCATACACCACCAAGGTCATGAGTGTTGCCATGCCTTCCGTGAGGCCCGACTTGACCAAGGCAATGCCGGTCACGAAACCCCAGGTGCCGGTGGCGATAAGGGCGGGAACGGCGTCGCGTGTCCCGGCTTTGAAGTTACGCCATTTAGGGGAATTCAGCCATCCCGGAACCACTCGGATCTGTGCCACCACGCTTACCTTATGCAACCTTTCGGAAAGTCGGTATTGTAAGGCTGCAGCCCTTGGTACAATCAAGCCTCATCTTTGGGAGAGCCTAATGTCCATGTCTGATCGCGACGGTTTCATCTGGTATGACGGCAAGCTCGTGCCCTGGCGCGACGCTACAACCCACGTGCTTACGCATTCCCTGCATTACGGACTGGCTGTTTTCGAAGGTGTGCGCGCCTACAACACTGACATAGGCACGGCCATCTTCCGGCTGCAGGATCACACCCGGCGACTATTCAATTCGGCCCATATCTACCAGATGGAGATGCCTTACGACCAGGACGCCATCAACGCGGCGCAGCTGGAAGTCGTTCGCAGCAATAAGCTCGAATCCTGCTATATACGTCCGTTGGTGTTCTACGGCTCCGAAAAAATGGGCGTTTCGCCCAAAGGCGCCAAGGTCCATATCGCCATTGCGGCGTGGCCATGGGGCGCCTATCTGGGCGATGAGGCCCTGAAACACGGCATACGGGTAAAGATCTCGTCTTATGCGCGCCAGCACGTCAATGTCACCATGCCCCGCGCCAAGGTGGCCAGCACATACGCCAACTCCATCATTGCCAACGCCGAGGCACTCGATCATGGTTACGACGAGGCCATACTTCTTGATACCGATGGTTTTGTCGCCGAAGGCTCGGGCGAAAACATTTTCATCGTCAAGGACGGTGTGCTGTGCGAGCCCGAAATCGCTTCTGCACTGACGGGCATAACGCGTTCAACCATCCATGCGCTGGCCTCCGACCTGGGCATCCCCATACAAACCAAGCGCCTTACGCGCGACGACCTGTATATTGCCGACGAAGCCTTTTTCACGGGAACTGCGGCCGAAGTCACACCCATACGCGAGGTCGACCGGCGAGTCATCGGCTCGGGTGTCCGTGGCCCTATCACTGAAAAGTTGCAGCATGCGTTTTTCGAGCTGGTCAATGGCAAGAATCCCAACTATCACCACTGGCTCAGTAAAGTATAAAACCCGCCTGGCTGTACCAGGCCCCATCACTCTAGGACACACCATGAGCAGCGCCCCCTCCCACGTCATTCCGCACAACGAAACCATATTCGTCGAAGCCAAAGACCTGCCGGTCTATTGTCCGCGCCCGGATGCTCCCCTATGGAGCATGCATCCACGGGTCTTCATCGAGGTGGTCAAGACGGGCAAGGCAATCTGCCCTTACTGCGGCACGGCATACGAACTGAAAGAAGGCGAAAAGGCCCACGCACACTAGGGTGCTGTCTGGCACTACTCCATGGGCTCATGCCATTGCCGGCCGCCCGCCACATTACGGTTCGCATTTTTATGTTTACTACCCCGCAAGAAGCTGAACACGCCTTCTACGAGGCGCTTCAGAAAGCCGACCTGGCATTGATGATGCGCGTCTGGGCCGACGACGAAGAGATCGTCTGCGTACATCCGGGCGGCATGCGTGTCATTGGCCTGGACGCAATCCAGAGCGCGTGGCAACAAATATTCAGCAGCGGCGCCATGACCATAACTCCCTTGCGGCCCATGGTCCTCACGACGGTCATGAGTTCCGTCCATGTGCTGGTGGAGCAGGTCTCGGTCAAGACATCCGAAGGCGACAAGACAGCCAATTGCTACACGACCAACGTTTTCCACAAAGGCCGCACCGGATGGAAAATGGTACTTCATCACGCATCGCATGCTCCGCAGAATATCGACATGTTCGGCCTGCAGGACCATCCGGACACCTTGCACTGAAGGCGGTACGTGACAGCACAGATCGATACCTCTCCCTGTCCGACTCCCGGCTGGCTGCCCGGCGGTCACCTGCAGACGCTTTATGGCGCCCTCGTGGCCCGCTATCACCATATTTCGTTTGTGCGCGAACGCCTCACCACGCCGGATGGCGATTTTCTGGACCTGGATTGGACGGGACCGGGGCTTTTTACCGACAAGCTGGCTAATGGCACGGTGTCCAAGCCAGATGTTCGGCTGGCGAAGACCGCGGCCAGGCGCTGGATGCAGGACGAAGACTGGCTCAGTTTACCCAGCGCAGTCGACACACCTGCACTGGTACTTTTCCACGGCCTGGAAGGAAGCAGTCACAGCCATTACGCCCAAGCCATCACCCAGCATTTCCGCGCTCGCGGATGGATAGTCGTTATCGCCCATTTTCGCGGCTGCTCGGGCTTTCCGAATCGAATGGCGCGTTCCTATTTTTCCGGCGATTCCGAAGATATCCGATTCATCCTTGACACGCTGCGGCAGCGCCTGCCCAACGCCCGGTGGCATGCGGCGGGTGTCTCGCTTGGCGGTAATGCCATGCTAAAATATATCGGTGAGCAAGGCGAAGCCTTATCGTGGCTCGCCGCAAGTGTTGCCATCTCGGTACCCCTGGATCTGGTTGCCTGCGGCAACTGCCTTTCCGAGACGCGCTTGGGCAGGCATTTGTATTCGCGGCATTTCCTGATCACCATGAGAACCAAGATCATGGAAAAAGCCAAGCGGTTTCCCGGGAATATCGATGCGTTGCGCCTAAGCCAGGTCAAAACCCTGCGCGAATTCGACGACCTGTATACCGCGCCCATGCACGGCTACAAGAATGCGCTCGATTACTGGACCAGGGCCTCCAGCAAGCCGCACCTGAAAACCATCGGCGTACCGACACTGATCGTGAATGCGCGCAACGACCCCTTCATTCCTGAGCCTTCGCTACCCGGTTCGCATGATTGCTCATCAAGCGTGGTGTTGCAGCAGCCCGCCGAAGGCGGTCATGTGGGATTCGTTACAGGCAGTTTTCCGGGACATCTCGGATGGCTACCCGGACGAATGGCGCGCTTCTTCGAAAGCGGCACATAAGTACCGCCCCTGATCTCGCCCCTACGACTTGAATCGTTCGAGCAGTGCTCGGTCTGCTTTCAATCGTTCTTTAAGGGTTCGGATCTGCACATCGAGTTCCGACTGGACATAGAAGTCCGTGGTCATGCTGCGCGCCTGCTGCAGCTGCTCCACGGCAGTCGGCAGCGCCCCGGTAAGATCGTAATAGGCTGCCATTGTGCGCCGGGCGGCAACCTTTTCCCCTAGGCGCTCCTGGCTTTGCGCCAGCAACTGGTGCAGGCGGGGAACATCGGGCCATTGCTTGATTCTTTGCTGAAGAAACGACACGGCGACGGAGTCTTGACCCGTCTTCTGTAATGCTTCGATCCGGCTCAGGGCAATGCCCTGACTATCGGGCCAGCGCCGCCATGCATCATCGGCAAGGGTCAACGCCCCGGCTGTATTCCTCTGCGCCACGGCAAGGGAAACGGCAAGCCCCGCAACTTCAGGTGAGTTTCCGCCGTCTTTCTGGGCATTGCGCAAGGCTTGTTCAGCCCGGGCGAGGTCCTTTTTCTGGAGCGCGACATACGCCAGGCCATACCATGCGGCGGACTGTTCCAGTCCGGTTGCCCGCTGTGCATCAAGTTGCAATTTCTCGACAGCCATACGCTGTGCCTGGCTGTTTCGTGCCTGCACAACACGCAGCTTGGCGCGGATGTACCAGAATGAGTCGCTGCTCGTTGGGTTGGCCAGCGGCATGTCGCTGACACGATTCTCGATATCGGACATGCGCTGGATGGATAGCGGGTGCGTACTGGCATAGTCGCCGCCGCCCTTGCCTTCGTTAAGCCGTGCCGAGTTCGACAATAAATTGAACATGCTCACCATGCCGCGCGGATCGTAGCCCCCCTTGCGCATCATTTCGAACCCCGCGCGGTCAGCTTCCTGTTCTGCTTGTCGCGAAAAGCCAAGCTGCCTGTCGACGGCCGCCGCCTGCCCGAACGCGGCGATACCCATGGCCAGGTCGCCGCTGCCCGAAAGCGCGGCCAAAAGCGCGGCCGCCACGGCTGCCATCATGACGCCACTGCTTTGCGATTGTTGCGTCATGCCGCGCGCAATATGGCGTTGTGCAACGTGGCCGATCTCGTGCGCAATGACCGAGGCGACTTCAGACTCATTTTGCGCCGATACCAGCAGTCCGCTATTGATGCCGATGTATCCCCCTGGCAAGGCGAACGCATTGATTTGCGGGTCTCGTACCCCGAAGACCGTAATAGGCTGCCCCGGGCTGACCGGCGCATGCGCCGCCAGGTTCCGGCCCATTGCAGTAAGGTACTGGCTGATGTCGGGGTCCCCGATGTAGTCGGGATCGCGACGCCCCTGCTCCATGATGGCGTCGCCCAGCGTACGCTCCAGCGAAGGCGGCAATTCGGCGGACGACGCAGACCCCATGCTGGGCAACCCCATCGGCTGGGCATGTACGGGAACCGACCAGCACAGCAGCGAAAGCAGGCCCGCGCACAGAAACGTGGCGCATGGAGTAGTTCGCAGGGCGGGTCGGGAAACAGTCATGGCATGGAAACTGCTATCACGATGCCGGCGACACGGCAGACTGCCGCGCTCGCAAGACATCTTGTTTGTTGGGTAAGCGATTCCTGCCGGAAAGCCGCATAAGCGTGGCAAGGGCAAACAACAGGCCGAACACCTCGACAAATCCCGCCAGCACCCACATGGTAAGACCGCCTATAGCCTGATCGGTCAGGGCCGTCATACCCGGTATGGCCCGTCCGCACAGGTCGAAAATGGGGTAAAGATCGTATTCGGTGAATGTGATGATGGCGCCCACGACCATCTGGGGAACCATGGTCAGGACGGGAGAAATGATTCGCCCGCCCGGCGACAACACCGCCGGAGGGCTTGGCCGCCGATCGAGAATGAGGTTCCAGTACATGAACCCGCTTATGACGACCGACCAATTCATGAATCGATACAGGCGCCAGTCGAGCATGGAGTAGAACTGTACGGTAGGGATCAGGAACCCGAGCACCAGGACCACAAACAGCACCGGCACGAAGATTTTGTTGGTAAGGACGGCAATAAGCATGCGCCCCGGCCTGCTGACACGGAAGTCGCGCAGGCGCAGGCGCCATGACTTGGGCAGGCCCGCGCGCATCACTTGGCCGGGATAAGCGCCCATGATGAATAGCGGCCCAAGGTGATGCAATACCAGATGCTGGAGCCGGTGTATGAAGAACATGCGCTCGGCGTAGTAGTCGACGCGCGTGTGCATCGACAGATAGAGCAGCACCATGCCGATCCAGAAGAAGGCCTGGCGAGTCGCCGTGACTTTATGGACGCGCGTTCCGCGTATGAATGCCCAGCTTCCCACGAAAAACATCAGCAACAACGCGGGAGAGAGCTCCCAGGGTGTAAGCCAATCGATAACAGTCATGGGTAAGAATCCGGTAAGCGCGACCCTGCTAGTTTAATGCAATGTGACGACGATCGCCCCACTGCACGCGTTGCACGCCCGGGTAGGCACTGATCTGGCGTGCTTGCGACATGAGCACGGAACGCAGTTCCGGCGGGCAATTTACCGTAACGCACGCCGTAGCCATACCCTGCTGCGGCGCATGATCGACCAGCAAGTTGGCAACGCTCAGGCCGGCTGCCTCGAAGTCTTGATAGATCTGCTTGCGTACATCGGCCAGAATATGGCGCGGGCACACTACGGTCAAACGCGAGACTGAGCTGGGGACGCGAACTGGCGCAGTCTGGACGCCTGCACGGCGTAGAAATAAATTGAAAAGGCGCATAGACCCTCCGCAGTCAGTGTGCTGCAAGACAGCACATAAACCTGCCGCGACGCGCGCAACAGGTTGTTTTTTGAATTGACGGGAGTTCGAATACGCGAAGTATCTTCAAACCACCACGCCCATGGAAAACCAGGGCGTGGCTAAAGCTGTGCTGAATTTAAGCTGCTTCTGCCTGGACGCGCCTGGAAATGAAATAGCCGATACTAGATCGACTGCTACTATCGCCGGGGTCGGAATTCACCGCACAGCTCCTATAAATTGAACACATAGCATTGTAGCCGCTTGGCCCGGTTCGGACAAGCCTTAAAGCCTGGAATTTCAAGGCATTGGGACAGCAAACAACGGCGTGTGCCTACAACACATAGCCATCCAGCCAGCCCATGGCGGTGTACACATGGACGACGATCAGTGCGATGCCGAACATCAGCACGCTACCGCCCACGAACGTGGTAACGATGGCGGCAATGACCGCATTCCAGCCGGTGCGCGTGGCAATGCCGGAACCTGGATTGTATTTCGCGTCGAATTTTTCATCGGCCATGAGCGCGAAGACCAGCGCCTCGATGAACCCGGCGGCAATGGGCACAATCAGTATGAGAAAAGGAGGACTATCCCACCACACGGGATAAAGCCGGGTCAACCCCAGCATAACAAGGGCAAATGCCGTAAGCAGCCATGCGCCTCGTCTTCCCATATACCACCAATGCGCGCCCACGACGCCCAACAGGAAGGCTAGCCACGCAGCAAGCACCTTGCTGCGATGCCGGACAGGAGTGTTAAATTGCTTCATATAGAACCCCGGTCACAGAAACGTAAAAAAACTTGTGCACATTGTAGTTGAGCATGGAACACGCATGGACTCCCCCACATACGACATCGCCATAAGCGGAGCAGGCCCCGTGGGCAGCGCACTGGCTCTCATTCTGGCCAGCAAGTCGCCCGATCCCACTCGCATTGCGCTTCTGGGGCGTCACATGACCCAGCCCGACGACACGACTGGCGGTTCGCCCACGCGCCCGCCGGACCCGCGAACGCTGGCGCTGAATCACGGCAGTCGTGTATTGCTGGAGCAACTGGGCGCGTGGCCGGAACAGTCCGCCAACATCGATGCCGTGCATGTTTCCCAGCAAGGGCGGCTCGGGCGAACGCTTATCGACCACCAGGAACTCGGCGTCCCGCGCCTTGGCAGCGTCGTTGCCTACGACGCGCTGCTGGGCAGCCTGCACGGCGCCTTGCGCGCCAGCGGCGTAACGCTCATCGATGCGTCGCCGCCGGGCCATGTCGACGGCGCGCGGGTCAGGTTTAAGATTGGCGACAAGCACATCAGCAGCGCGCTTGCGGTTCAGTCTGACGGTTCCAGGCCGCGCGGAGTCCAACGTCACTACAACCAGCATGCCGTCCTGGCCACCGTGCGCGCCGTCCGGCCCAAGCCGGGATGGGCCTTCGAACGATTCACGGCGCAAGGACCGCTGGCCGCCTTGCCGCAGCCGCAGGGCAAGGACCTGTACGGCATCGTATGGTGCTGTTCTCCTATCCAAGCCGAAACGCTCATGGCGCAATCCGACGAAGCCTTCAGTGCCGTCCTGCACGAAACGTTCGGGGACCGCTTGGGTCGGTTTCAATGCATCGGCGAGCGGCACGTATTTCCCTTGTCGCTGCACGCCGGCCCGTCACTGGTGAATGTGCGCACGATCGCCATTGGCAACGCGGCCCAGACCCTGCATCCGGTCGCCGGGCAGGGTCTGAACCTGGGGTTGCGCGACGCGGCTCAATTAGGCCAGGCCCTGGCACCTTGGCTGGCCCGACCGCAAGGCGACGCGACCCACCTGCTGGATCAGTTTGCCCGCAACCGGCGTCCCGACCGCTGGCTGACGGCAGGAATCACTGATTTCCTGCCCCGCGTCTTCACCACCGGCAACCCATTGGTGGAACATGCCTGCGGTCTGGCCCTATTGACTCTGGACCTTGTGCCTCCACTGCGCAACTCACTGGCGCGCCAGCTATTGCAAGGGCTACGTACCTGAGCCTTAAGCCAGGAAATCCGTTCGGGTTTAAAATCCCCCGATGTTCATCGGCCCGTGGTCTCTTCCCAATCCGGTTTTCGTCGCTCCCATGGCCGGCGTAACCGACCGCCCCTACCGCAAGCTCTGCAAAATGCTGGGAGCGGGCTACGCCGTGTCTGAAATGGCGGCCAGCAACCCGAAGCTCTGGGATAGCGTCAAAACATCACGGCGCCTGGATCACGAAGGGGAAATAGATCCCATCGCCGTCCAGATCGCCGGCTCAGACCCCAACATGATGGCTGAGGCCGCCGTGTTCAACATCAACAAGGGCGCCCGCATCATCGACATCAACATGGGCTGCCCAGTCAAGAAAGTATGCAATGTGGCGTCAGGTTCAGCGCTGTTGCGCGACGAAGACCGCATAGCAAGGATATTGGATGCAGTAGTGACGGCCTGTCGGCCGATGAATGTACCCGTCACCCTGAAGACCCGCACCGGCTGGGACCGCGCATCGCGCAATGCGGTCAGGGTCGGGCGACTGGCGCAAGATATTGGTATTGCCGCGCTGACCCTGCACGGCCGTACCCGCTGCGACATGTACCTGGGCCAGGCCGAGTACGATACGATACGGGACGTAAAACAGGCGCTCACAATTCCTGTCATTGCCAATGGGGATATCGATAGTCCCGATAAAGCAAAATACGTACTAGAGTATACGGGTGCCGATGCCATCATGGTGGGGCGGGCCGCCCAGGGCAGGCCCTGGATTTTCCGGGAAATCAGCCATTACCTGATGACGGGGCAATACTTGCCGCCGCCAACGTATGGCGAGCTGCGGGATTGCCTGCTGGATCACCTGGAAGACCACTATCGGTTTTACGGCGAATATACGGGCGTGCGATCGGCGCGCAAGCATATTGGCTGGTACCTGTCCACGATGCCGGACTCCGCAGACTGGCTGCCTGGCATCAATGAAATTGGCAACACGCGCGACCAAACCCTGGCGCTCCAGCGCTGGTTTGATCGCCATCCACCCAACGAGCCCATAAAGGCTCAGACGGCCCAGGCGCAAGCCTGAAGCACGTCGCACACTATCAATAGCAAGGATCATGAGCAACACAAACCCCCTAGAGCAATCCGTGCGCGATCGGCTTGAACGCTATTTCACGGACCTGGGCGACTCGGAGCCGCGCGACATGCTGGCCATGGTCGTCAACTGCGTCGAACGTCCCGTGCTGCAGGTTGCACTGGAGAAATCCCGCGGAAATCAATCCAAGGCCGCCGAGATGCTGGGCATCACGCGAAGTACCCTGCGCAAGAAACTGCTCGCCCATAATCTGCAACCCTAATCTTCTTTAATTCCTGAATCCAACCATGAAAATCCAGACAGCCCTACTCTCGGTTTCCGACAAGACCGGTATTGTTGAATTTGCCCAGGCTTTGACCCAGCGGGGCGTGCGCCTGCTGTCGACCGGAGGCACGGCCAAACTGCTGGCGCAGGCTGGTCTGGCCGTGACCGAGGTCGCCGCGCATACCGGCTCCCCGGAAATCCTCGATGGGCGCGTCAAGACCTTGCATCCCAAGATACATGGTGGGCTGCTGGCACGTCGCGACAGTGCGGCACATCTGGCGACCCTGGAAGACCATGGAATCGACCGCATCGACATGCTGGTCGTCAATTTGTACCCATTTCGCGAAACCGTCGCCAAACTGGACTGCACCTTTGCCGACGCCGTCGAGAACATCGATATCGGTGGGCCGGCCATGCTGCGTGCGGCTGCAAAGAATCACGGCACACCCGAGGGCGGCGTTACTGTCGTGATCGACCCCGCCGATTACCAGCGCGTCCTTGCCGACATGGACGGCCCTCATGGGCACCCTTCTTATGGCTTGCGCCTGGAATTGGCGACCAAAACCTACGCACACACCGCCGCCTACGACGGCGCCATTGCGGCCTACCTGAGCAGCCTTTCGGTGGCGGAACCGGTACAAGACCAGGCCCCGGAACGCAGCACATGGCCGCGTACGCTTACGGTCCAGCTCAAGCAGCAGCAAGTCCTGCGCTACGGCGAGAATCCGCATCAGGCCGCCGCCTTTTACGTGGACCAGCCCATCGGCGCCGGGCTGCTCGGCAGCTATCACCAGTTGCAGGGCAAGGAACTTTCCTACAACAATATCGCCGACGCGGATGCCGCATGGGAATGTGTACGCAGCTTTGAAAGCACCGCCTGCGTGATCGTCAAACACGCCAATCCCTGCGGCGTTGCCCTGGGCGATAGCCCCTTGCATGCGTACCAGCAAGCCTTCAAGACCGATCCCACATCCGCGTTTGGCGGCATTATTGCCTTCAACCGTCCGGTGGACGGGCCGACTGCTCAAGCCATCAGTACACAGTTCGTGGAAGTGTTGCTGGCGCCTGAATACTCCAGCGAAGCCCTGGCCATCTTTGCCGCCAAGAAAAACGTGCGTGTATTGCAAGTGCCTCTGGGAGATGCCCAGAATGCCTTCGACATCAAGCGTGTCGGTGGCGGATGGCTGGTGCAGAATCCCGATTGCCTTCAGGTCCCACAAGACGAATTCAAGCTGGTCACGGCGGTCGCCCCCAGCGAACAACAAATGAAGGACCTGATGTTCGCCTGGAAGGTAGCCAAGTACGTCAAGTCCAATGCCATCGTTTTCGTGGGCAACGGCATGACGCTGGGCGTAGGCGCGGGCCAAATGAGCCGAATCGATTCCGCCCGAATTGCTTCCATCAAGGCCGAGAACGCCGGCCTGGTGCTGGCCGGCTCGGTAGTCGCCTCGGACGCATTCTTTCCGTTTCGCGATGGCCTCGATGTCGTGGCCGACGCTGGCGCCACGTGCGTCATCCAGCCCGGCGGCAGCATGCGCGACGACGAAGTGATCGCCGCAGCCAATGAACGGGGTATTGCCATGGTCCTGACCGGCGCGCGGCACTTCCGCCACTGATGCGCATACTCGGAATCGATCCAGGGTTGCGGCGTACCGGCTTTGGCGTCATCGACGTCCTGGGTTCGCGCCTGCACTACGTGGCCAGCGGCACCATTATCGTGCCGCCTGACCAGCCTCTGGCCCAACGCCTGAAGGTCATACTGGACAACATCCGCGAAGTGGTACAAAGCACCCAGCCTACGGTGTCGGCGCTGGAAAAGGTGTTCGTCAACACCAACCCGGCGTCCACCTTGTTGCTGGGGCAGGCTCGCGGTGCAGCCATGTGCGCGCTGGCCGACAGCGACCTGGACGTGTACGAATACACAGCGCTGCAAGTAAAGAAATCGGTCGTCGGAAATGGGCATGCCGCCAAGGAGCAGGTACAGAAAATGGTCCAGCATTTGCTGGCCTTGAGCGGCCTGCCCGCAGCCGATTCGGCCGACGCCCTGGCTTGCGCCATTTGCCATGCGCATTTCAATCCGCTGACCCAGCGCCTCAAGGAAACCGGGCAGCTCACCGCGAGCCATACCGCCCGGGTACGCGGCGGGCGGCTGGTCAGCTAATCTGTAAAATTTGTAAAGAGGACGGCTCCATGATCGGAAGAATTACCGGCACGCTGCTGGAAAAGACCCCTCCCGTCGTTTGTATCGACGTGGGCGGCGTGGGCTATGAAATCGATGTACCCATGAGTACCCTGTACAACCTGCCGGAAAATGGCGCCAAGGTCACCTTGCACACACATCTGGCGGTACGGGAAGACGCCCATACGCTATACGGCTTCTCCACTGCCGGGGAACGCAGCGCATTTCGCTTGCTTATCAAGGTAAGCGGCATCGGGGCGCGCACCGCGCTGGCGGTGTTATCCGGCATGACCGTGGAAGAGCTGGCCAGCGCAATCACGCAACAGGAAAGCGGTCGCCTTACGCGCGTTCCAGGTATCGGCAAGAAGACAGCCGAACGCTTGTTGCTCGAATTACGCGGCAAGCTGGGCGCAGACCTTGGCCATACACCCGGTTCGCACTCGGCTGGCCGGGACGACATTCTCAATGCCTTGCTGTCGCTGGGCTATTCCACCAGCGAATCGCAAGCGGCCCTGAAGAACCTTCCCGAAGACCTGGAGGTTGCCGAGGGAATTCGATTTGCCCTGAAATCATTGGCCCGCGGCTGACGGGGCACCCGCCGCAGAAGAACGTGGACAGCGCCCCGCCAGCGGGTCAAACCGTTTGCAGAAACCCTGCATAAGCCGCCAGATCGACATTGCCGCCACTCAGCACTACGCCTATGCGCTGGCCCCGGACCGGCACGATCTCGTTCAGTACGGCTGCCGCGCCCAGGCAGCCTGTAGGCTCCACCACCATTTTCATGCGTTCAGCAAAAAACCGCATGGCTTGTATCAATTGCGAGTCGTCGACGGTAAGAATGTCGCGTGCATATTCCTTAATGATGGGGAAAGTAAGCGTGCCCAGGCCGGCGGTAAGCGCCCCGTCGGCAATGGAGCTGGGCGGAGCGATGGTCACGATCTGACCGCTGCGGAACGATTGCTGGCCATCGCTGCCGGCCTCTGGCTCCACACCATACACGGCGCATTCCGGCGCGAGCGCATGGGCCGATAGCAAGGACCCCGACAGCAAACCGCCGCCGCCCAACGGTACAAACAGCGAATCCAGGCCGCCTACGTCTTCAAGGAGCTCCTGAACCGCGGTGCCCTGGCCCGCGATAACATCGGGATGATCATAGGGTGGGATCAGGGTCAGGCCTTGCTCATTGACCAGCGAAAGTGCAATTTGTTCACGGTTTTCAGTGTAGCGGTCGTAGCTGACAACGCGGGCGCCATACCCGATAGTGGCCGCTACCTTTGCGGCGGGCGCGTCATGTGGCATCACGATGGTGGCCGAGACGTTCAGCAGTTGGGAGGCCAGCGCAATTGCCTGCGCATGGTTGCCGGACGAAAATGCCACGACGCCCGCCCTGCGCTGCTCATCCGATAGCCTGGCCACGGCGTTGTAGCCGCCACGGAACTTGAACGCGCCGATGCGCTGGAAGTTTTCGCACTTGAAGAACACCTCTGCCCCCAGGCGCTTGTTCAGTGTCTGTGAGACTAGAACCGGGCTACGGTGTACCACCTGGCTGAGAAGCTGGCTGGCAGCGGCGACATCGTCATAAGTGGGTAGTGTGGAATTCATTGAAATACGCTCGGCTCAAGAAAATACGATAACCGCGACAGCCGGAATTATGCTGCAATCGGCGTAGGTCTGCGCAACGGTTGCGGAGTAGAGTACGATAAGCACTGTAAATATAATCAGCAACAATCCCATGGCCATTCATTCCGACTCACTGTCCAGCATTGCAGCAATCGAGCGCATTGTCGCGCCGCAAAGCGCCTCTCCCAACGAAGATTCGGTCGAACGCGCCTTGCGGCCGCGCGCACTCAGCGAATACATCGGACAGCATCGGGTGCGCGAACAGCTTGAAATCTTCATTGCGGCCGCCAGGAATCGCGGCGAGGCCCTCGACCATGTATTGCTGTTCGGCCCGCCCGGCTTGGGCAAGACTACCCTGGCCCATATCGTGGCGCATGAAATGGGCGTGCAACTACGACAAACGTCGGGTCCGGTGCTCGAGCGACCCGGCGACCTTGCCGCCCTGCTCACCAACCTCGAAAAAAATGACGTCCTGTTCATCGACGAAATCCACCGCCTGTCGCCGGTAGTGGAAGAAATCCTGTATCCGGCCCTGGAAGACTTCCAGATCGACATCCTCATCGGTGAAGGACCTGCGGCACGCAGCGTAAAAATCGATCTGCAGCCCTTCACCCTGGTAGGGGCGACGACACGCGCGGGCATGCTGACCAATCCGCTGCGCGACCGGTTCGGTATTGTGTCCCGCCTGGAGTTCTATAGTGCCGAGGATCTCACCCATATCGTCAAGCGCAGCGCACAACTCTTGAACGCACAAACCACGCCCGACGGCGCCGCCGAAATAGCGCGCCGTGCACGCGGCACACCGCGCATTGCCAACCGCCTGCTGCGCCGCGTGCGCGACTATGCCGAGGTCAAGGCCGACGGCCGTATCGATGTAGCCGTGGCTGGCGCGGCACTGGCCATGCTGGAAGTCGACCCACAGGGCCTGGACCTCATGGACCGCAAGCTGCTGGAAGCGATCATCCACAAATTCGACGGCGGGCCGGTCGGGGTAGACAGCCTGGCCGCCGCCATCGGCGAAGAACGCGACACCATCGAAGACGTGATCGAGCCTTTCCTGATACAGCACGGCTACCTGCAACGCACTCCCAGGGGCCGCATGGCCACACAAAACACCTGGAAGCACCTGGGTCTTGCACCGCCCAAACCCGCCGGAACACCCGACTTGTTTTCCTGACTTGAATCACCGGCGACAAAGTGCACGTTTGATTTGAAGCCGGAATCAGGCCGTAAGGCCGGCAAGTTTCCTATTGCGCAGTTGTACGGGGTGGGCGGGGGCAGTCCGGCGAGTAGGCGTGCGCCGCGTGCTGCCGAAGGGAAGCCGGGAGGTGTCGTCGGCCGCTGTCTGACCGGAGCGAAGCGCAGGGAGTTCGGCCGACGCCCGGCTGGACGAGGCAGACGCGGAAATAAGCACGCCGTGCCGGACTGCCGTCACCCACCCCGGGCAACGTCATCAAAAACTAGCCCCGTACACACCGCAACAACTCTTCCCCATAGGCATCGCGCTTGCGCACGCCCACGCCGCTGATGCCACCGAGGTCGTCCAGCGTTTGCGGGCACGACAACGCAATTTCCCGCAAGGTGGCGTCATGAAAGATGACGTAGGCCGGCACGCCATGGCTGCGCGCCACTTCCGAGCGCCATGTCCGGAGATGCTCGAAACGCTGCTGGGCTTCTCCGGGCAGGACAATGGCTTCCTTGCTTTTGCTTGCGCCCGTGCTGCGCGAACTGCGCGCTTTCTTTTCCGGCTCGCGACGAAACATCAAGGTGCGTTCGCCCTTGAGCACTGCACGGCTAGCATCCGTGAGCGCCAGGGTACCGTATCCCTCATGGTCGACAGCCAGGAGGCTTTGGGCCAGCAATTGCCTTAGTACACCGCGCCACGCCTGTTCCGACAAGTCAGCGCCTATTCCGTAAACAGTCATCGTTTCATGCTGGTATTGCTGGATTCTGTCTGTAGACTTGCCACGCAGGATATCGATCAGATGGCCGGCGCCAAAACGCTGACCCCGTTCACGCCATAAACGATAGACCGCCGACAGAATCTTCTGGGCGGCAATCGTACCGTCCCACGCCTGGGGCGGCTCCAGGCAGGTGTCGCAATTGCCACAAGGCTCTATGGTCTGTTCGAAATAGGCCAGCAACCGCTGGCGCCGGCACGTGACGGTTTCACACAGGCCCAGCATGGCATCAAGCTGCGCTCCCAGGCGACGCCTGAATGCGTCGTCGCCGGCCGATTCATTGATCATGCGGCGCTGTTGGACCACATCTTGCAGCCCATAAGCCAACCATGCGGTTGCCGGCTGCCCATCGCGTCCTGCTCGGCCTGTTTCCTGATAATAGCCTTCCACCGATTTGGGCAAATCTATGTGCGCAACAAACCGTACGTCCGGTTTGTTCACTCCCATGCCAAATGCAATAGTGGCCACCATGACCATGCCTTCTTCACGCAAGAAACGCGCTTGATTCGCAGCACGCACGGCAGGATTCAATCCCGCATGGTAAGGAAGCGCATCGATTCCGTTCTGGCACAGGAATTCGGCGGTCTCCTCCACGCGGGCGCGGGAAAGGCAATACACGATTCCGCAATCGCCCGTGTGCTCGGCCTGGATAAAGGCCAGCAATTGCCGCCTGACTTCGTTCTTTTCAATGATGCGGTAACGGATATTGGGCCGATCGAAACTGGCGACGAAATGCGGCGCATCGTCCAGAGCCAGGCGCTCGGCGATTTCACGCCGCGTAACGGTGGTTGCTGTCGCCGTCAGAGCCAGTCGCGGCACATTTGGCCATCGCTCATGCAGCAGCGACAAGCCCAGATATTCGGGCCGGAAATCGTGCCCCCACTGCGATACACAATGCGCCTCATCGATGGCAAACAGTGAAATCCGCCCGCCGGACAAGAGTTCCAGGCACCGGTCTGTCAGCAGCCTTTCCGGCGCGACGTACAACAAGTCCAATTCGCCGGCCAGGAACGCTTGCTCCACGTCGCGCGAGGTACGCCAGTCTTGCGAAGAGTTCAGGAAAGCCGCCCTCACGCCCAGCTCGAGCAAGGCGTCGACCTGGTCTTGCATGAGTGCAATCAGGGGCGAAATCACGATGCCGGTTCCCGGACGAACCAGCGCCGGAATCTGATAGCAAAGAGATTTCCCGCCACCGGTCGGCATGAGCACCAAGGCGTCACCACCCTGTACGACATGGTCGATGATAGCCTGCTGGTCGCCACGAAAAGAGTCGTAACCAAAAATTTGCTGTAGCGTTTCGAGGGACGAGGTGTGCATGCTAATTGATAGGAACTGAAAAACGAATGCCTACATCATAGTCGCCAGTGACAAGCTGGCGCTCTGCCTTGAGGCCGATGCGAAGATTAGGGCTGTACCAGAACTGTTGCGTAAGCCCAAAGCTGCGTTGCGTATCTCCGACGGAAGGACGCGAACTTTCATACATCCCTGCTACGTCTCCCCAGCGCCCCAAGGGTACGCTGGCTGATACCTGCTGCCGGACGCCACCGACCGATATGCCGTCGGCGTAGCGACTAAGGTCGGCGAAGCCGGTGGTGTGGCGCTCGCTCAGCCAGGATAGCTGCAGGGTATCGAGCACATCGACCTCGTAGGCCGCCTGATATCGCCAGCCTTGATGCATGCCGTAGCTGGCCTTGGCAACGCCGGCGCTCCAGGCGCCCCAGCCGTCGGTGGCGTAACGCCCTCCTACGCCCGTGGTAATCAAATCGGGCGCCGTCTCCAGCTGGGACTCCAGCGTGACCTGCGGATTGACCTGATAACGCAAAACCGTGTTGCTTGCCGTCGGGCCATAGTTCAGGTCGCCTTGAGGCTGGCTGGAATAATCCAAAGCGCCCACCGATACGGCATACTGCCACCGCTGGCTATCAGAGCCCGCCTGGGACGATTGCGACACGCTGATGCCGCCCATCCGCGCCGTGTTGCCCCAGGCCGGCACCTCGATTTCGTTATTGCCCAGGCTCACGCCCAGTCCCTGTTCTCCGGTATAGCGCCAGTTGCTGGCCCCGAATGTCCATGGACCCTGGGACGGTGTCGACAACCATCTGGCCCGCAAGCGCGGCGCGCGCTGCCGTCCCAGCGAGCCGAGCAAGCCCGGCGAGGCCCTCGAAACTTTGGTTCGATGCCACTTCTGAAAATCGGTCTCGCCCCAGAAATAATCGTAGGGAATATCCGGAATCTCGAGCGCATCGGCAGAATCCATTGCGTCCAATATGGGTACGCCTGACATCGGCCCGGCATCGGCCGGATCGGACAAGGGGCGTGGCGGATCAACCGATACCTCAGGCACCGCATACAACTGTATGGGCGCCAGGTCGCGCAGCGTAGGGCCGGATCGCGCTCCGGCGCTATCGGTCCAGGTGGAAGCTGCCAACATGCACCACGTGGCTATGCAGGTCAATCGCTGTATCGTTGGAAAAAACGTCATGTAAACCAGGGAAATCGTTGTCTCGGTAAATTCGGAGCGTGAGCTCAGTTACGTGGGCGGCGTATGGGTCCAAACGCCAACATGGCCTCGCCGCCGGCATCCAAGGATCGCTTGATGGCGCTATATTTTTCCAGCACCGATGACTTGTAGACCACGCCAAGCAGCGTGGGTTGCTCGCCGCGGCTGACCACGGGCAGGCGCTCGCCCTGGAACTGCACGAAGATATCCTGGGCTTCGTCCAGTGTCATGCCGGGATGCAGCGTCTTGACGAAATCGCGGCGCAACACCTCGCCGGCCAGCCTCGCGTGTATGTCGCTTTGGCCCAGCAATAAGCTGGTCAGATCCTGCTGGGCGATGACGCCCTGGAAAATATTTTCCTCGTCGACCACATACAGATACCTGACGGGATAGTCCAGGAACATCTGCAGCGCCTCGCTGACCGGCGACGTCGTCACGACGACGGTCGTAGCCGGGCGCAACAGTTCGTCGAGCATCGTGCTGCGCAGTTGTTGGCGCAACACAGCATCGCGTTCGCGCACAACCGTTACATCATACATGGCGACCTCGGCCACTGCACGCGATACGAAATACGCAATCACGCAGGCGAGCATCAGGGGCAGGACCAATTGATAGCTCAGGGTCATCTCGAATATCATCAATATAGCCATGAGCGGAGCACTGGTCGCCGCCCCCAGGAAACTCCCCATGCCAACCAATGTATACATGTATATCTCGGTCGTCATGCCCGGCCAGGCCAGCTCCATTAGCTTCCCGAACAGTGTCCCGATGGCCCCGCCCACAAAAAGAGCGGGCGTGAATACCCCCCCTACCGCCCCCGAGCCCACGGTCAGCGCTGTGGCCAGCACCTTGCAAATCAGAATCAGGACAACGGCATGCCAGGTCCAGGATGTGTGCAGCAAGGAAGACACCACGCTGTAGCCATTGCCCGCCACTTCAGGCAGCATCATCAGCAACGCGCCCAGCAAGGCGCCGCCCAGGGCCAGGCGTATGGGCAGCGGCAGCCCGGTACTTTTGAATCGATTGCGCGCGACATCCAGGAACTTCAGGAACATGGGAGCGGCCAGACCGGCCACCCCGCCCAGCAGTACGAAGGGAAGCACTTCAATGCCGGGAACTTCCGGCATATCGGCCATGGCGTATGTAGTTTGATAATGCCCGGTCATGCGCATGACGACGTTCGCGGAGGCCGCCGCCACAAGCAGCGGGCCGAAGCTCTGCATGGTCATCGTGCCCAGTACGATTTCAGCCACGAACAATGCGCCTGCGATGGGCGCACCATAAGCGGACGCCACGCCCGCCGCCGCGCCACACGCCACCAGCAGGCGCAAGCGGGACGTGCCGAAAGACGTGAACCGGCCTATTGCCGATGCGCCGAGCGCCGCCATATGCACCATGGCGCCTTCGCGTCCGATGGAGCCGCCCGACGCCACCGTGAATAACGATGAAAGCGAGCGCAACAGGCCTTGCCGTATCGACAACCGGCCATCTCCGAGGGCCACCGCTTCCATATAGTCGGAGTGCGCTCCGGCGCCCATTTTTGATGCCAGCCACAACAAGATACCTGCCACCAGCCCGCCGACGGCAGGAAACAGCAAGCGCCCATACGATGGGAGACTCTGTGTGACGCCCACAATAGAGCCGCTACGGCCGGCGACCAGGTTCTGTATAAGGTGCATGCCCTCGTGAAACAGGATGGTGCTGAATGCACCCAGGACCCCGGTCAATGCGGCCCAGCACAACATAGCGGGCAAATCCGATAGCCACGAATAGCCGGCGAGGCGCTTGCGCATGGAATGTATGGGGTGCCCTATCATTTGTTTCCCGTGTAAATAAACATGAAGCCATGCATCGGCGCCGACACCTATTTCAGTCGATTTCCGGCGCTTGCCAGACGCCAGGCCAAGGGGCACACTTTGGCCTATGGAAAATCCCCTAGTAAAAGTACTGGTCGTTGACGACGATCCCGCCTTGCGCCAACTGCTTGCCGACTATCTTAACCGTCATAGTTACGACACGCTGCTTGCGCCCGACGCCAGCGACCTGGCTGCCCGCATTCAACGGTATTCACCCGACCTGATCGTACTCGACCGCATGATGCCGGACGGCGATGGGGCGGAAGCCTGCCGCCGCCTGCGGCAGCAGGGTGAGGACATCCCCGTTATTTTACTCACTGGACGCGACGAGACCGTGGACCGCGTCATCGGCCTGGAGGCCGGGGCTGACGATTACCTGGGCAAGCCTTTTGACCCGCGCGAACTCCTGGCGCGCATCGAGGCGGTATTACGTCGAAAAAAAGGCGCATCGGCACTCACCAAGGACAAGCCGGTAGTGTTTGGTCCATTCGTCTTCGACCCTTCTACCCGGCAACTCAGCAAGGAAGACGCCATCATCAAGCTGACCGGAGGTGAAGTCAATTTGCTGGAGGCCTTGATCAATAACCCCGGAAAGCCCTTGTCCAGGGATCGCCTGCTGGCCCTGGCACGTGACGATGACGAAGGCGAACGCAATGACCGGGCCATCGACATTGCGGTGCTGCGCCTGCGTCGCGCCATCGAGGACGATCCCAAGCAGCCGCGCTGGATACAGACCGTCTGGGGAGTCGGCTACCGGTTTTCGCCGTGACTCGCACGATGACGCTGCGTTCATTGTTGCCTCGGTCGCTGCGCACGCGCATGGTTCTGCTTACGCTGGGGACCATATTATTGGTCCAGGCTGCCACCTTTGCCACCGTATCCCACTATCGCAAGCAGTTCACCGAAGAGGTTGCCGTCGAATTCACGGCCACGACCATACGCACCCTGCGGGCCGCACTGGCGGAAATTCCTGCAGAGCAGCGGCCGGGTTTCGTACGTACTGCCTCGCAAAACCAATGGCATCTGTGGTCGCGCAGCCTGCCTTCGGACGCCAGCCTCGAAGAACGGCGCCCCGCGCGGGAGAATCGGCACGACCACCGCCCGCCTCCCAATGACATCAGGAACAACCTGCGCACATTTGTCCAGGCGCTGAACAGGCGGCTAAGCGACGACACGCGTGTCGCGCTTTCGCGCGGACCAGAGCCGCGCCTGTACATATCGATGTTGCCTGATGCGGACCTGGACGAATCCCGGCGCAACCGGGAATGGATGGTCATTCCGCTGGACCGGATCGCGCCGCCCGTGGCAACGCCGTTGATCGCCGTATGGCTGACCGGCATGGGAGTGTTCCTGCTATTGGCAGCGGCATTTTCCTGGCACATTACCCGTCCCCTGACCCGGCTGGCCAAGGCGGCGGATCAACTTGCCGCCGGCCAGCCCCAGCGCGTCACACCGTCCGGGCCCAGCGAGACACGGGTTCTCGGCGAACGTTTCAATGCCATGCTCGACACCCTGGAACAATCCGCGGCGGTACAGCGAACGTTGCTCGCCGGCTTGCCCCACGACCTGAAAGGACCGCTGTCGCGCATGTGGCTACGCATCGAAATGATGGAGGACGCCACCTTCAAAGAGGGCATGCTCAAGGACGTTCAGGACATGCAGCGCATGGTGAACCAGTTCATCGGCTTCGTGCGCGGCTCCGACCCGGGCTCCTACCAGTTCGCCGCCCTGGACGTGAACACCTGGCTTGAAGAGCAGGTTGCGGCATGGGAAAGCACAGGCAGCCCCGTGACGCTGGTCCGCTCCAGCGCGCAGCCGTTGACTCTTGAAGCCGATCGGCTGGCAATGGGCCGGTTGCTCGACAACCTGATCACCAATGCACTGAACCATGGAAAGGCGCCGGTGGAAGTCGCTCTGGACGCCACGAAGGACGATGCGATCATTACCGTTTCCGACCACGGCCCGGGAATCTCGGCCGAACGGCGGGAAGAAGCATTACGCCCGTTCTCGCGGCTGGATGAGGCCCGCACGCTCACCGGTTCGGTGGGACTGGGGTTGGCATTGGCCGACGCGATCGTCAAGGCACACCACGGCACGCTGGACCTGGGCCAGGCTCCCTCGGGCGGGCTGCAAGTCACTATCACTCTTCCACGCCTGAAGGTGCTCTGAGGCATCACACAACGATGTTGCCGCCGCCAGCGCGCTGATCCTTGAATTCGGGAGGTGTGGGCGCTATGGATAAACCGAACATTCGCCAATAGACCCACAGATTGAAGATCAGGGCGACGGGCAAGGCCACCACCGTGGCGGCGAGAACCAGCCGTAGCGAATCAACCGATGCCGCGGCATCCCAGATGGTTATATCGTCCAGCACCAGGTAAGGAAAAAAGCTGTAGCCGAGCCCGCCCAAGGTAATGAGGAATACCATAAGGGTCATGACAAACGGCAGGGCTGTCGTGCGGTAACTGCTGTTGATCATCCGTTGAAAGCACATTTCGATGGAGACAAAACAGATCAGCACACTGAACCACATGGCCACCACGATGGACCAGTGCGGGCCGTCGCTCCATTTCAGGAAAATGCCGGCATTTCCGAAAGCAAGCACCACCGAGACACCAACTGCTCCTGCTGCCGCCCAACGAACGGCGCGCCGCCCCCACATCACCGCCCTGGCGCGCAGCTCCCCTCCCACGCGCATGATCAGCCAGGCCGAGCCCAGCAGGCAATAGGCCGCAACCGCTGATAAGCCCACGAACAGCGAGAACCATAGATAGCCGACGTCGTCCTGATACGTGACCACGACTTGGGCCAGCAGGAAGCCATGCGCCAGCGCGGTGATAAGGGAACCCAATGCGAAGCCGAACAGCCAGCGGGACTGCAGCTCTACCGGCGAGCGCAAACGCAGTTCGAAAGCCACCGAGCGCAACAGCACACCCAGCGCAAGAATGCACAACGGCAGGTAAAGCTCACCCATGACGCTTCCCCAGGCGTGAGGGAACGCCGCGACGAAGAGACCCATGCCCAGGAACAGCCAGAATTCATTCGCGTCGCGCCAGGGACTGAGCAATGAAAGCATGCGCGGGCGCAAGTCGGATGGCGCGAACAAAGCCAGGCAACCTACGCCGATATCGAATCCGTCCAGTACCGTTCCGGCCACGATAATGGCAAACAACAAGGCCATGAAAACCAGTGGCATCCAGAACGCCGGATCGTGGGCGTTCACCCCAAGCGCCGTAGCAAGCGTAGCAATCATGCGCGCCCCCTGCGCCGGGCGATGGGAACGACACCATATCGCGCAATATGCCGCAGAAGCTGGAAGAAGCCCGCCAGCAGCGCGGCGTAAAGCACCAGGTAGGCAATATACCCGCCCAGCAATGCGTCGAAATGGATACTTCCCGCGATCTCGCTTACCGTAATGGTGCCCGTGACGGCATAGGGGAAAGAGCCAAAGAGCAAATAGGCAAGACCGGTCAACAACAGCATCCAGCCCGAAAATGTCATGCCGGCAAGGACATGCCGCCATCCGCGCGACAAGGCGCCCGGGTCGTAGTGAACACGATGCGCGCGCCACAGGGTGATCGAGGCAACAAGCGCCATGATCACGCCTATCAGGAATGCCAGCCTGAACGACCAGAAGGTCAGGCCCACCGGTGGCGCCATCCCTGCGAACCGGTCCAATCCCCTGAGGTTGCCGCTGTCATCACGCTGCAGCCAGTGACTACCGGCATTGCGCCATGTCCAGTCCATGCGATTGACCGCCGCCTGCTCGTCCGGCATCGCGAACAAGATCAAATCAGCCTGCGGGCCGCTGCGCCAGTAGGCGGCCGCAGCAGCTGCCTTGGCAGGCTGGTATTGCGCGGTCATACGGCCCGCCCCCACCACCGCCAGTCCTTGAAGCACTACCGCAACACAGGCGATAGAGGCGGCAGTTCTGAACACGAGGCGTTCACTTTCGTTGACCGGCCGGCGCAGGGCTTGTGCGGCACCTACGCCCAGCATCAGGAAGCCCACCGTGAGTGCGCTGGAAAAAAGGAAAATAGCCGCATACCAGGGCAAGGCGGGATTAAGCAGCACCGCCCACCAGTCCACCACCTGATATTGCCCTTCCGTCCAGCTGACGCCTGAGGGCGTATGCATCCACGACAACAATACCAATAGCCAGAAGCATGAAACCAGCACACCCACGGCGACCATGAATACCAGCAAGGCATGTACCTTGTCGGAAACGTAGCGTTGTCCGAAAAGCATGGCGCCCAGGAAACAGGATTTGAAAATGAAGGTGGACAGGATAGCGGCGGCTAGCAACGGGCCAGCCACGTCGCCAATCTTGTCCATGAGCGTCGGCCAAAGACTTCCGAACTGGATCAGTACCGGCATGCCGGAGGCAAGGCTCAGGACAAAGGCCAGCGCAAACACACGCACCCAGAAGCGATACGCCTCGGTCCATGGCGATTTGCCGGCCCCGAGCGAGCGTATTTTGAAATACAGCAGCACCCATGCCAGTCCCAGTTCTATGACAAGGAACAGCACCATAAAGCCCAGGCTCGAAAAGAACTGGATTTGCGATAACCACAAGGTCGAGTACGTCATAATGTGCGCTAGTTTAGAGCCAGTTCGCGATTTCTGCCGTGGCGCGCAGGCAATTAAGCCTGAACGTGGCAAAATGCTTACTTCGCCCGCCATTTCACTGCTTATCCCGTATGACTTCTGTACCGAGCCCTGCTCCCCTCTCGAATTTCCTGCGCACCATCATCGACAACGACCTTGCCAAGGGCCGCTATGCCGGCAAGCGCTGGGCAGGCAAGCCCGGGCCAGCGTCGGTGCAGCAGCAAGGCAGCGTCGACACCGCTCAAATCCGTACGCGTTTTCCGCCCGAGCCCAACGGCTACCTGCATATCGGACATGCCAAGGCAATTTGCCTGAATTTCGGGCTGGCCCGCGATTACCACGGTGCCTGCCATTTGCGCTTCGACGACACGAACCCCGAAAAAGAAGAAGAAGAATACGTCAACGCCATTATCGACATGGTGCAGTGGCTGGGCTTCGACTGGACGTACGGCGAGGAATCCAACTGCTACTTTGCCAGCGACTACTTTGGCTACATGTACCTGTTCGCACAAGAGCTGGTGCGAGCCGGACACGCCTATGTCGATGAGCAAAACGCCGAGCAAATACGCGCCATGCGCGGAACGCTTACCGAGAAAGGCAAAGACTCGCCATGGCGCAACCGTCCCGCCGAGGAATCGCTTGCGCTCCTCGAGGAAATGCGCCAGGGCAAGCATCCTGACGGCAGCCTGGCGCTGCGCGCCAAGATCGACATGGGCTCGCCCAATATGAATATGCGCGACCCGGTCATGTATCGGATCCGACACGCGGCGCATCACCGCAGCGGCAACGAGTGGTGCATATATCCCATGTACGCGTGGGCGCATCCCGTCGAGGACGCGCTGGAAGGCATTACGCACAGCGTCTGCACACTGGAATTCGAAGACCAGCGACCTTTTTACGACTGGATACTCAATCACCTTGCCGAACTGGGCCAGCTCTCCCTGCCATTGCCACGGCAATACGAGTTCGCACGCCTGAACCTCAGTTATGTCGTCACCAGCAAGCGCAAGCTGCTGCAGTTGGTACGGGAAGGCCGCGTGAACGGCTGGGACGATCCGCGCATGCCTACGCTGGCCGGCTTGCGTCGACGCGGCTACACGCCTGAATCCATACGTCTTTTTTGTGAACGTCTGGGCGTATCCAAGGCCGACTCGCGCATCGACTATAGCGTCCTGGAACAAGCCTTGCGCGACGATCTGGACCCCAAGGCCATGCGCACGGTTGCGGTCATCGATCCCGTCAAGCTGGTCATTACCAATTACCCGGAAGGCCAGACCGAGCTGTGCCACGCGCCCCGCACCCCCCATGACTCCGCGGCCGGTTCCCGCGAATTCCCCTTCACGCGCGAACTATGGATAGAACGCGATGACTTCAAGGAAGATCCGCCCAAGAAGTATTTCCGGCTATTTCCGGGAAATACGGTACGCCTGAAGTACGGCTATATCGTCAAATGCACGGGCTGCGTCAAGAATGAACACGGAGACGTAATAGAAGTCCAGGCCGAATACCTTCCGGAAACGAAAAGCGGCACACCAGGCTCCGACTCCGTCAAAGTGAAAGGCAATATCACCTGGGTCAGCGCAGCACATGCAGTAGCGGCCGAAATCCGCATGTACGACCGGCTGTTCAGCGATCCGCATCCTGATGCGGGCGATAAAGACTTTCTCGCTGCCTTGAACCCCGAATCGTGCCAGGTCGTACAGGGCTGGCTCGAACCCGGCACACAGGCAGCGCCGGGCGCTACCTGGCAATTTGAGCGGCTAGGCTACTTCGTGGCAGACCGTCATGAGTCCACGCCAGAAAAACCCGTCATCAATCGCGCCGTCACGCTCAAGGATTCCTGGGTGCAAAAAACTTGACGCGCCGACAGATAACCCACTTCTTACTTATGAAAACTTGATCCGTGAGCGACTCAACTTCAAACCGCAAGGGCAAACTGGCCCTGGACTTCAAAAGCGCCACGCTCTACGCCTTGCGCGTGGTCCTGCATAGCCACGATACGACCGAGCTCATCGCGGCCCTTGCACAGCGCATGCGTGACGCGGGCTCGTTCTTCGAGAACGAGCCGGTCGTCATCGACACGAACCAGATTGACGAGCCCATAGACTGGGCCGCATTGATCCAGGCGCTCAGTGAACACCGCCTGCATCCGGTCGGCGTCGTGGCGCAAGGCCCCAACCTCGAAGCCGCACAGCGCTGCGGCCTGGTGACGGTCGACCTGGCCAATCCGGCGCCCCGCCCCGCCAGTACGCCCGTCGCCGATAAAGACGTACCGGTGGTCGCGCCCCCCGTGGCCGATGAAGTGCCCGCCAATCTGCCGACCGAACCGGCGACACCCGAGGTGGCTCCCGCCGCCATGGTCATTAACCGGCAGCTTCGATCGGGCCAGAGAATTTACGCGCGCAACACCGACCTTATCGTTATTGGTGTCGTAAGCCAGGGTGCGGAAATTATTGCCGACGGCAACATCCACGTCTATGGCCCCCTCCGGGGCAAGGCGATGGCAGGCGCCCGGGGCGACACGAGCGCCCGAATATTCACCACTCAGCTCGACCCCGAATTGCTGGCCATTGCGGGTGTTTATCGCGTCATCGAAACCCGGCTCGATCCAAGCCTGCTCAACCAGCCCACCATTGTGCAGCTCGATGACGATCAATTGAAGATTACGGCACTGGGCAAGTAAGATATCTTTTGTTGCCAAGCCAAGCACAAATAGGAGCAAGATCGGGCACTATGTGACGATTTTGCTATACGATTACGTGATTTACCCAAACTAAAGGAATTCAATCGTCATGGCGCGAATTGTTGTGGTGACTTCCGGCAAAGGCGGGGTGGGCAAAACAACCACCAGTGCCAGCTTCTCTTCCGGACTGGCGATGCGGGGCCATAAAACAGTGGTTATCGACTTCGACGTGGGCTTGCGCAACCTCGACCTCATCATGGGTTGCGAGCGCCGCGTCGTTTACGATTTCGTAAATGTCATCCAAGGGGAAGCCACGCTTAACCAGGCGCTTATCCGTGACAAGCAACTTGAAAACCTGTTTATTCTGCCCGCATCCCAAACCCGTGACAAAGACGCGCTGAGCAAGGAAGGTGTCGAAAAGGCCCTCAAAGACCTCGCCGGCATGGGCTTTGAATACATCGTATGTGATTCACCCGCCGGTATCGAGACCGGGGCCTTGATGGCATCGTATTTCGCCGACGACGCGCTCGTAGTGACCAATCCGGAGGTTTCCTCGGTACGCGACTCCGATCGCATCCTGGGGATACTGTCCGCCAAGTCGCGGCGTGCCGAAAAAGGCGAGGATCCCATCAAAGAATATCTGCTGCTTACCCGATACAGTCCCAAGCGCGTCGCCGATGGTGAAATGCTGTCGCTTAAAGACATCGAAGACATCCTGCGCATCAAGCTGTTGGGTGTGGTTCCCGAATCCGAATCGGTGCTGCAGGCATCCAACCAAGGCGTTCCGGCCATCCACATACGCGATAGCGATGTATCGGCCGCTTACCAAGACATCGTGGCGCGCTATCTGGGCGAAGAAAAACCTCTGCGTTTCGTCGATTACGAAAAACCAGGCCTGTTCAAGCGCCTCTTCGGAGGAAAATAATATGTCCTTTCTGTCTTTCCTGCTCGGTGAAAAAAAGACTTCTGCCAGCGTCGCCAAAGACCGCTTGCAGCTCATCCTCATCAACGAACGTGGCGATGGCATCACTCCCGATTATCTGCCCCGCTTGCAGAAAGAACTGGTCGAGGTAATCTCGCGCTACGTCAAGATCAATCCTGAAGACATCAAGGTAAATCTTGACCGCCAGGATTCGCTCGAAATCCTTGAGGTCAAAATCGAGATGCCCCAACCCGAAACGCGCTAAGCAGAAAAAGCGTAAAGGTAAAAAAAAGCCGGCTCTTGATGAGCCGGCTTTTTACAGAAGCAATCTTATCGATTTTTGCCGACTTGGTCGCCGATGACGCCACCGATGGCCGCACCGCCCACCGTACCCAGCACACCACCGTTGGACAGTACTGCACCGCCCACCGCTCCAACACCCGCGCCAGTTGCTGCACTTTTTTGGCGGCTACTCATGCCGTCCCATGTGGAACAGCCAGCCATGGTGAAAGCCAGTACACCTACCGCGCCGAGCTTTGTGAAGGACGATAATTTCATATTCAATCTCCAGACATTACAAGCAATGCTTTACGTTACTCCAGTTTTCGCTGAACCGGCACCCCTGAAAGAACTACGTGGTTAACAGGCGAAACAGTTGTATCAGGAATACTTAACCGGCCTTAATGAGAGCGAGCACTTCTTTGAACTGCGGATGGTCCGGGGTTTCCAGCCATTCGAACATCGCCATCTCGGACGTGATTTGTTCGAGTCCATAATGGGACCAGCGCAGGCTTGCAGCCCGCTGGTCGTGCAGGTGGCGCGAGCCCACGCAATCGATGACAAGAATGGGCTGCAAGCCAATGCGGGCGAGCCCCAAGCCGGTTTGTAACACGCACACATGGGCCTCGGTGCCGATTAGCAACACGTTAGTGCGACCCGTAGGCAGATCGGGGCGAAAGTGCGATTCGCGCGTAGCGTCGAAATGGGTCTTGTGAATGACATGATCGACCCAGCGCCTAAGCACCGGGTCGGTCGCGCCTATTTTGCCGGCGCAATGCTCGGTGGCAATCACGGGAACGCCCAATAGTTGCGCTGCACGCGCCAGGCGCTCGGCGCACGCCAGCACCCGTTCGCGATCATGGATGGCCGGCAGCAAGGCCGATTGCATATCGACCAACAGAACCATTGAATCGTGGGTGCTCAGCATGGGCATTTCTCCGTTTTATAAGCCTATTTGAGTGCCTTATAGCGCAAGCGCTTGGGCTTGGCGCCCTCTTCACCGAGGCGGCGCTTTTTATCGGCCTCGTACTCCTGATAGTTGCCATCAAAGAATACCACCTCTGATTCACCCTCGAATGACAGAATATGCGTGGCAATACGGTCGAGAAACCACCGGTCATGGCTGATGACCATTACGCTGCCCGGGAATTCCAGCAGGGCGTCTTCCAGCGCCCGCAGGGTTTCAACGTCCAGATCGTTGGACGGCTCATCCAGCAACAGGACGTTTCCGCCGGCAATCAGTGTCTTGGCCAGGTGCAGGCGTCCGCGCTCGCCGCCGGACAGCTTGCCCACCAGCTTGTTCTGGTCGCCGCCCTTGAAATTGAAGCGTCCGAGGTAGGCACGCGAAGCCATCTCGAACCGGCCCACGGTAAGGATGTCGGCGCCATCGGATACGGCATCGAACACGGTCTTGTCGTCCGGCAAGGATTCGCGTGACTGGTCCACGAATGCCAGCTTGACGGACTTGCCGACATTGACAGACCCGGAGTCAGGCTGGTCCTGTCCGGCAATCATGCGGAAAAGGGTGGATTTACCGGCACCGTTGGGGCCGATGACGCCCACGATTGCGCCAGGCGGGACCTTGAAGCTGAGATTATCGATCAGTAAGCGATCTCCGAATGCCTTGCTGACATTCTCGAATTCAATCACCTCGTTGCCCAGGCGTTCGGACACAGGGATGAAGATTTCCTGTGTTTCGTTGCGCTTCTGATACTCATGGGAAGAAAGTTCTTCGAAGCGTGCGAGGCGAGCCTTGGCCTTGGCTTGCCGCCCCTTGGGGTTTTGCCGGACCCATTCCAGCTCTTTCTTGATGGTGCGCTGGCGGGCCGACTCGGACGATTCCTCTTGTTTCAGGCGATCATCCTTTTGCTCTAGCCACGAACTGTAGTTGCCTTTCCAGGGTATGCCGTAGCCCCGGTCGAGCTCGAGTATCCATTCGGCCGCGTTGTCCAGGAAATAGCGGTCATGCGTTACGCCCACGACGGTACCAGGGAACTTGCGCAGGAATTGTTCCAGCCACTCCACGCTTTCCGCGTCCAGGTGGTTGGTGGGCTCGTCCAGCAGCAACATGTCGGGCTTGGACAAAAGCAGGCGGCACAAGGCCACGCGACGTTTTTCGCCGCCCGAGAGCTTGCCGATCACGGCGTCCCAGGGAGCAAGCCGCAAGGCATCCGCAGCAATTTCCATTTGAAGCTCGATGTCGTCGGCGCCACTGGAGGCAGCCGCTGAAATGATGGCTTCCAGTTCGGCTTGCTCGTTCGCCAGCTTGTCGAAATCGGCGTCTGGCTCGGAATAGGCGGTGTAGACCTCTTCGAGACGTTTTCTGGCCGAAAAGAGTTCACCCAGGCCTTCCTCGACCGATTCGCGCACCGTGTGTTCCGCGTTGAGCAACGGTTCTTGCGGCAGATAACCAATCTTGAGTCCGGCCATGGGAATAGCCTCGCCCTCGATCTCCTGATCCAGGCCTGCCATGATCTTCAGCAGGGTTGATTTGCCCGAGCCGTTCAGGCCCAGCACGCCGATTTTGGCGCCGGGGAAAAACGACAAGGAGATGTCGCGCAGAATCTGACGTTTTGGCGGCACGATCTTGCCGACCCGGTTCATCGAATATACGTATTGAGCCATAACCTGAAAAGCCATGAAAGGATAAAGCACCAATTGTAGGCCGGGCGCGGGAATAAAGTATTGGCGGAAAAATACAACTCCGGCTCACATCCGCCGCGCTTGCCTTAAAATAAGTGATTCACTCACGATCCCGAGCACAATGTCTACCACTCAAGAATCGCCACTGGTCTTTACGGCCGACGAACTCGACCTCATCGGCCGTACTGCCGACGCGCTAAGTGCCTATATGGGCAAGCCGGTACTGGCCGAGGTCATTGATGCTGACGAAACTGGCTTTGAATGGGCGCTGTTTGCTGTGCCGCTCGATGTCGACGACAAGACAGACGATCTTGTCCTCGTTCAGGTGGGCGGCCCCGGCGCCAGAATTATCGGCAACCAGGGCGGGCTGACCATCGCAGACGGCGACGTATTCGAATGCGAATACCTTTGGGCAATCCAGTTGTCCGACCTCGAAGGTGTCCGGTTCATCAAGGTCGACCAGGAAGGCGAGGAGATCGCGTGGTCCGAGAACCTTCGCGACGTCCTGCCGTTCGTCATGGCCGACGAGCCGGTCAGCGACGACATCGACGACCTTGAAGACGACGAGCCGGATGACGATGACGACATCTTCGACCCTCACGAAGAGGCGACGCCACGCACCCTGCACTGAAGCAGGTCGCCGGATCAGGTTCGGGCGCGATCCCGCATGTATAGCAAAGCGCCTACCGGCCACATCAGGCCGACCAGCACCCGCGATCCCAGGCCACGCAAGCTGCGGTCAAGCGGCAACGGCTGATCGATATGCTTCAGGTGCAGGGCGAAGCGAGTATAACGCGCGGCTGCCATCAGGAAAGTCTGAGGCTGGTAGCGAAACCAGGGCAGACATTCCACGATCGTATCGTGCGCCAGCAGCCACAGACCCAGCGCGTGCTGCTGGCTTTCCCGGCCCTGCCTGGAGAGCGAATCGCCGCTGTCGTGGTAGACCCTGAACACCTGGTTCACAAAGCGCGTCTGGTAGCCGGCGCGGGCAATCGCACGCCACACCAGGCTTTCCGGCACAAAGCCAGCAATCTCTTCCGGAAAAGGAAACTGCAAAAGAACATCGGTGCGCAGGCAACCGAATTTCTCGCCCTTTATGTGATATTTGAAGGTCATGTCGAGCACGGTGGCGTCGAACACATCACTGGGGAACATGTCCCCCACGACATGTCCGTCCGGTCGCGCACACAGGCCTGTAATGGCCACGAACCTGGATCTTTCACCTGCAGGTATCCCAGCCCAGGCACCCGCCATGGCATACAGCGCGTTCGTGTCGAGGCTGTCGTCGCTATCGACAGCGACCACAAGTTCGCCATTCGCCTTCTTCACGCCCCGGTTGAAAGCCGTCTTCTTGTGCTGGTTCTTTTGCCATACATAATGAATGGGGAAGCTGGCCTCTTGTTGCCAAGCCATGACCATCGTGCGGGTATTGTCGGTCGAGCCATCGTCGACGATTACCCACTCGAAGTCTTGGAACGATTGCTCGCGCAGGGAAAGATACACTCTTTCCAACGTATGACCCCGGTTATACGTGGGCGTGATTACCGTGAACAGGTGACGCCAGGTTTGCATTGTCTCTTTCTATCTATCTTTGGTATTGAGCCGATGATAGGCGAAAAAAAAACCGCAGATATTGAATCTGCGGTTTCCTTGCCATACTTACATTCCGTCATAGTTTGTGCAACAAATACGGCTTTCGCTACAAAAACCCTAAACGATGCACCACGGCGGCATGCGCAAGAGGCTTAGGCGCGTTTGACCTTTTCGAGCATCTTGAAGACGCCTTTAGGTGCGCGGATGAAAAGGCGCTTGAAGGCCTTGCCCAAGCACTTGCGTTCCAGGGTGTTGCGACGCGTACGTTTGATTTCTGCCATGATGATCTCCGATCTTTACATGCATAGGCGCGCAAAGACGCGGGCCCTAAATTTGGTTAACTCGCCATTCTAACCTAGAAATCGACTTCCACCAAAAAAGTGCCCCCACGCTGCGCCTACGGCTTGCTGCCCCCCGAGGGGGCGCTTTTTATCTTGGGGCGGCCCGGCGATAAAAAAGTGGCCCCGCCGCGCCGGAAAAAGAACGATTATCATATTGTCATGAGCTCAAACATACGCATCTTCGGCGCGCGCCAGAACAATCTCAAGAATCTTGACGTTTCCATCAATACCGGCGAATTGCTGGTGCTGACAGGCGTCTCAGGGTCGGGGAAAAGCTCCCTGGCGTTCGACACGCTGTATGCCGAAGGGCAGCGCCGGTATGTGGAAACGTTCTCGCCCTATGCCCGGCAGTTCCTGGACCGCATGGATAAGCCCCAAGTGGACCGGATCGAAGGCATATTGCCGGCGATCGCCATCGACCAGGTCAATCCGGTGCGCAATTCCCGCAGCACCGTGGGCACGATGACCGAACTCAATGATCATCTCAAGCTGTTGTATGCGCGCCTGGGCCGGCTGTATTGCCAGTGCTGCGGAACTCAAGTCCTGCGCGACAATCCCGAATCCATCCAGCAGCAATTGGCCGTGCGCACCCAGCCTGCCGATCCGCGCCTGGTCATCACCTTTCCCATCGTCGTACCGGCGAATTTCACCGAAGAAGAGGTGCGCGGCTTTCTGGACCAGCAAGGCTACACACGCATTCATCACGAAGAAACCCGCCTGCAGGCGCCGCCTGCTCAAAAAACCAAAGGGAAAAGCAAGCGCACGGCCAAGGCTGAAAAGCTCAGGGTGTTGTATGTCATCCAGGATCGTTTCCGCTACGGCACGGCGGAACCCCAGAGGGTCATGGAGGCGCTGGACGCTGCACTGAAACAGGGCGATGGCCACATCACCGTTTACGCGGCGGGCGAGTCCGCCGACGAGGAAACCGCCTGGCGCTTCAGCAACAGGCTGCATTGCGCCCATTGCGATGTTGAATATTCATCGCCCTTGCCCAGCACTTTTTCCTTCAACTCGCCCTTGGGTGCGTGCGAATCGTGCCGAGGCTTCGGCCGCGTCATGGGTATCGACTACGGGCTTGTCGTACCGGATCAAAAGAAAACCTTGCGTGGCGGGGCGATCAAGCCATGGCAAACGGCCAGCTACAAAGAATGCCAGACCGAGATGGAACAGTATGCGCCCGCAGCGGGCGTCCGGCTGGACGTCCCATGGGAAGCGCTGGATGAGCATGAAAGACGTTGGGTGATCGACGGGACGCCCGACTGGCGCGGCGGACAGAACGCCTGGAAAACCCAGTGGTATGGCGCTCAACGCTTTTTCGACTGGCTCGAATCCCGTGCCTACAAGATGCATGTGCGCGTACTGCTGTCCAAATACAGAAGCTATACCCCATGCCCATCTTGCGGCGGCGCGCGACTGAAACCCGATGCCACGCTCTGGCGCCTGGGCAACGACACCGCGCATGACGATGACAAGGGCTATCCCCGGTTCATGCCGGTGCATGCCAGCTGGAGCCGCGAAACACTCAACACCCTGCCCGGCCTGGGCATCCATGACCTGATGCGTTTGCCGATCGAGCGGGTGCGCGATCACTTCTTCGACATCAGCTTCGGGGCCAGTATCGACGCGGCCATCGATCTCTTGCTGGATGAGGTGCGAACGCGCCTGAAATTCCTGTGCGACGTCGGGCTGGGATACCTGTCGCTGGATCGTCAAAGCCGCACGCTGTCGGGCGGCGAAGTCCAACGCATCAATTTGACCACGGCACTGGGCACCTCGCTGGTCAACACCCTTTTCGTACTCGATGAGCCGTCCATCGGCTTGCACCCCCGCGACATGCACCGCGTCGTGGAGGTCATGCACCGGCTGCGCGCCAACGGCAATACGCTGGTTGTGGTCGAGCACGATCCCCAGGTCATGATAGCGGCCGACCGCATCATGGATATCGGTCCGGGCCCCGGCGAGCGCGGCGGGCAGATCGTCTTCGACGGCACTCCCCAGGAATTGCGCAATGCCGACACACTGACCGGGCGTTATCTGGGCGGACGCCTGCGGGTGGAGGCACCGCGGCCCATGCCGGTGGCACCCGGTACACCCCGGCTGCTGCTGGAAGGCGCCAACGCCAATAACCTCAGAAATGTTTCGGTTTCCATTCCGCTGGGAAGACTCGTGTGCGTAACCGGCGTATCCGGGTCGGGCAAGTCCACCTTGATCCAGGATGTGCTGTATCCGGCCATCCTCAAGCAAAAAGGCAGGCCTACCGAAGCGCCAGGAGAGCATCAGCATCTGCTCGGTGTGGAGCAACTGGCCGATGTGGTCATGGTGGATCAGACGCCTATCGGAAAGACGGCGCGCTCCAATCCAGCCAGTTACGTGGGCGCCTTTGATCCCATCCGCAAGCTGTTTGCGCAAGCGCCCCTGTCGAGGGAGCGCGGCTATACGGCGGGCACATTCAGCTTCAACACCGGAGACGGCCGCTGCCCCACTTGCGGCGGCACCGGATTCGAACACGTCGAAATGCAGTTCCTGTCCGATGTGTATCTGCGTTGCCCGGATTGCGACGGCAAACGATTCCGCCCGGAAATCCTGGAAGTCAAGGTCGAACACCTGGGACGCAGCGCATCCATCGACCAGGTGCTGGCGATGACGATCAGTGAAGCGCTGTCGTTCTTCAGCGGACTGCGCGATGTGCAATGGGGGTTGGCCCCCCTGGCCGATGTTGGGCTGGAGTATGTACAGTTGGGACAACCCGTGCCGACGCTGTCGGGCGGCGAAGCGCAGCGGCTGAAGCTGGCCGGCCATCTGGCGGCGGCAACGCGTAGCGGTATTTCCTCGGCCAAGGTCGCCAAGAAAGGCAGCCTTTTCCTGTTTGACGAGCCGACGACAGGTTTGCACTTCGATGACGTGGCCCGACTGATGCGCGCGTTTCGCAAGCTACTGGGCGCCGGCCATTCCCTGCTTATCATCGAACATAATCTCGATGTCATCAGGGCCGCGGACTGGCTGATCGACCTGGGTCCGGAGGGCGGCGACGCCGGCGGCATGGTGGTGGGCGTGGGCACGCCAGACGATCTTATGCAGAACAAGGCTTCGCATACAGGCCAGGCGCTGGTCGATTACACCAGCGCCATCGTCTACGAAGACAAGTCCCACCAGGCACGCTTGCTGGCAGAACCGGTAAAGCAATATGGCAGCGAAAACGGCACTCCCTTGCAGACACTTGTCAGGCAGAAGCGGGGTCAGGCGCAAAGCATCGATATCGTCAATGCCCGCGAGCATAATCTCAAGGGGATCAACGTCAGCATTCCCCACGATACATTCACCGTGATTACCGGAGTTTCCGGTTCCGGTAAGTCAACGCTGGCCTTCGATATTCTGTTCAATGAAGGACAGCGCCGCTACCTGGAATCACTGAACGCCTACGCGCGCGCCATCGTTCAGCCGGCGGGCAAGCCGGATGTCGACGCCATCTACGGTATTCCGCCCACCGTCGCCATCGAGCAGCGCACCAGCCGGGGTGGCCGAAAATCCACCGTGGCCACCATGACGGAAATCCACCATTTCCTGCGCCTACTCTACGTAAAGCTGGGCACGCAAATGTGTCCGACCTGCGATGTCGCCGTCGAGCCGCAGAAGGCCGAGCAGATCGTCGCCCAGCTTATGCGTGATTACAAGGGACAGCACATAGGGGTGCTGTCGCCGCTGGTCACCGCGCGCAAAGGCTATTACACCGATCTGGCGAAATGGGCGGGCACGAAAGGCTACTCGCACCTGCGGGTGGACGGCGAATTTATCTCCGTAGCGCCTTGGCCCCGACTCGATCGCTACAAGGAACACAGTATCGAACTGCCCATTGCCGACTTGCTGGTCGATGCCAACCATGAACCGGCGCTGCGAGAAGCCATACGCAGCGCGCTGGAGCATGGCCAGGGCAGCCTGAGCATACTCGCCGGCCTGACCGACGGTAACGCCGCCACCGTGGAGGAGCGCCGCCTGGACGGGCTCAGCGATGTGTCCCCGCAGCACCATTTCTCGGTCAAACGCGCCTGCCCCTGCTGCGGCACCAGCTTTCCCGAGCCTGATCCACGCATGTTCTCGTACAACTCCAAGCATGGCTGGTGCACCGCCTGTTTTGGAACCGGACTTCAGCTTTCCGGCTTTGATGCCGAGCAAACGGGTGAAGAGACCGCGTGGAATGCCTGGTATGAAGGCGCCACGGAAACGTGCAGCAGCTGTCACGGCGATCGCCTTAATCCCGTATCGCGCGCCTTCCGCTGGCGCGGGCGCTCCATTGCCGAACTGGCGGCCCTGCCGGTGTCGGATGCGCGTACCTTCTTTACAGGCTTGGTCAGCCAGGGCCGCGAGGTGGAAATCGCCCGCGATATCCTGGCTGAGATCCAGGGCCGCCTGGACTTCATGCAGGAAGTGGGCCTGAGCTATCTGGCACTGGATCGCGCTGCACCCACCTTATCCGGCGGCGAAGCGCAGCGGATACGGCTTGCTGCCCAACTGGGCTCGAACCTGCAGGGCGTCTGTTATGTGCTGGACGAACCCACCATAGGCCTGCATCCCCGCGATAACCAGATCCTGCTGAATGCACTGGCCGCACTGGAAGGCAATGGCAATACGCTGGTAGTCGTGGAACATGACGAAGACACCATACGGCGCGCCACACACGTTATCGACATAGGCCCCGGCGCCGGTGTGCGCGGCGGCATGGTGGTTGCGCAAGGCAGCGTACAGGACATCATCGACAGTCCCGCCTCGATCACCGGGCGCTATCTGAAAACACCCTTGCGCCATCCCTTGCAGGCACGCCGCCCCGTGGACAAGGACACCCCCATGATCACGGTCAGCCGGGCGCATTTGCATAACCTGCACAATGTGACGGCCAGCCTGCCTGTCGGCCGCCTCAGCGTGGTCACCGGCGTTTCGGGATCGGGTAAATCCACCCTCGCCCGGGACGTCTTGCTGGACAACCTGGCCCAGGCGGTTTCGCAACGGCGTGCACCCGCGTGGCACGGCTGCGTCGAGATCACCGGATGGGAACATATCGACCGCGTGCTCGAAGTGGACCAGACGCCCATAGGCAAGACACCGCGCTCCTGCCCGGCCACCTATATCGGCTTCTGGGATGATGTGCGCAAGCTTTTTGCAGAAACACGCGATGCCCGCATACGGGGCTGGTCTGCGGCGCGCTTCTCATTCAATACCGGCGAAGGACGATGCCCGGTGTGCGAAGGCCAGGGACTGCGCACCATAGAGATGAGCTTCCTGCCGGACGTCAAGGTGCTCTGCGACGCTTGCACCGGCGAGCGCTTCAACCGCGATACGCTCAATGTGACGTGGCGCGACAAGAACGCGGGCGAAGTTCTGAAAATGGAGGTCGACGAGGCCATTACCTATTTCGCCGCCCATTCCAAGATTTCCCGTCCCTTGCAATTGATGCAGGACGTGGGCCTGGGCTACCTGACGCTGGGCCAGCCCTCCCCCACCTTGTCGGGCGGCGAAGCGCAGCGCATCAAGCTGGTCACGGAACTGACCAAGGCAAGACTGACCGATGGCGTGATCAAGACCGGCCGGGCTTCGCGTATCCCGCATACCCTGTATGTGCTTGACGAGCCGACGGTAGGCCTTTCCATGGCCGACGTCGAGAAGCTCATCCATGTGTTGCACCGCCTGGTCGCCGCGGGCAATACCGTCGTGGTCATCGAACACAATCTGGACGTGATCGCTGAAGCCGACTGGATACTCGACCTCGGGCCGGAAGGCGGCAACGGTGGCGGACGCCTGGTTGCCGAAGGAACACCGGAGCATATCGTGAGCCTGAAGGACCAGTCCCATACGGGAGCGGTATTGGGACCTTTCCTGCACGCCTCCAGCTAGGGCAGGCCCTGATGCTTTGTCGTTTCGAAGACCGTCTGTCGGGGCGGGCGCTGGAGCTGCTCGATCTCAGTCACCGTATTCAGGCGTGCAGTGCGGACGAGCTGCCTGCAGCATTTGCCGACATCGAGGCCGCCCGGCGGCAAGGATACTGGGTGGCCCTGCTGCTGGATTACGAACTGGGCGAATGGCTGGAACCTGCCGTACTGGCACCGGTCGCGGCATCGACAGGAGCCGGGATGCGTCCTACGGATCCCGACCCAGCACCACGCCTTACCGCATTGGTTTATGGGCAGGCGGCGCGTGTGCCGGTATGGAGCGCCCCCGCCGCCTGTAGCACTGTAGGCCTGGATACCCATCCCCTGATCGAAAAGAATCAGTATCTGCGACAGGTGGAAGACATACGAGCCAGCATAGGCCGCGGCGAACTCTATCAAGCCAACTATACGTTTCCGATAAGGGTTGCCACGGCTACGCCGCACCGGGATCTATACCGGGCCATCGCTGCACGGCACCCCGCCGGCCATGCGGCCTATATTGAAGACGGTTCACGCACGATATTGTCGTTTTCGCCCGAGCTGTTCTTTGCCCGCAAGGGTGCGACGCTGACCGTGCGCCCCATGAAGGGAACAGCGCCGCGCCATGCCGATCCAGTGCTGGACCAACGGGCGGCCCAAGAGCTCTTGCGTAGCGAAAAAAACCGTGCCGAAAACCTGATGATCGTCGACCTGTTGCGCAACGACCTGGGACGGCTGGCTACGCCAGGTTCAGTCAAGGTCGACACGCTTTTTTCCCTGGAATGCTATCCATCGGTCTGGACGCTTACTTCCACCATCAGTGCGCAAGCGCCGGATAAAAGCCTGGAGGAATTATTGCGGGCGCTTTTCCCTTGCGGCTCAATCACCGGTGCGCCGAAAATCGCCGCCATGAAAAAAATCCGCAAACTGGAAGTCCACCCTCGCGGCATTTACTGCGGCAGTGTGGGCTGGCTGGCTCCAGACGGCGACTGCTCCCTGAATGTAGCCATACGGACCATTGTCATGCAGCATGACGGCTCAGGCAGGTTCGGCGTAGGAGGCGGCATTGTGTACGACTCAGATGCCGAGCTCGAGTGGCAAGAATGCCAGTGGAAAGCCCGCCTATTGCAGCTTGGCGGTTTCCCCTAGAGCATTTTCGGTTCAAGTGTTTACGGGACGTTGCTTTAGTGACGTTGTCCTGCTCTGATGACGTTGTCCGGGGTGGGTGTGGACTGGTCCAAGCTTCGCAGATGCAAAAAGGTGGGTGTCTCGGGGGCTGTGCAGGCGCCTCGCGCACGCCGTTTCGGTTAGTCCCATCGAGGAGGCAAGGCCGCGGCTGTCTGAGCCCGACGGGTGTCGGACCACCGGTCCGACCGGGGCGAGTTCCGCGGTCGCCTCGATGGGACTGACCGGAACGGGTACCCCTGGCAACGCCAAGGGGCGTAGCGCGCGAAGCCGAAACAGCGCCCGACACACCCGCCTTTCTAAAGAGCGAAAAGCCGCCCCCAACGCCTCCGCGCTGCAGCGGACCTTGTAAACACCTCGACCAAAAATGCTCTAGCGTTCTTTCACCCAGAGTCAAAGCGTGGCAGTCAGCCAGCCGCGCAATGCATTGGATACGCGAATGGCGGGCGACCTCAGGAACTGTTCCCGCGTGATGCGGGCTTCCCGGACCTGTCCGCTATCCAGCAAGCTGCGGCGCTGGACGCCTGGCAACAAGCCACAGTCCAGTGGCGGCGTAAGCCACGTACTGCTGTCCGCATCCAGAATGTAGATATTGCTGCGGCTCCCTTCACATACCTCGTCCCGCTCGTTGCAAAACACCACATCGAAATATGCGGGGTTGCGCGCCAGCCAGGCCTGGGCAGCCTCGTACCATGGCCTATGGGTGGTCTTGTGCCGCAACCACATCCGGTCAGCCTGCAGCGTCGTCGCGCTGAGATGCAGGCGTACGGGCTCGGACGTTGGAGGCAAGGGGTTGGACTCCAGCGAATAGTCGCCGTTCTGGCTCAGCAACACGCGCAGTCGATGGCTGCTGTCGGCGTCCAGCTTGCCGATGTGCGCCTGCGCGTCGCGCAGCAAACGATCGGCCGGCCAAGCGTGGCCCAATGCCGTGCAAGAGTCCTGCAAGCGCTGCCAATGGAGCGCCAGCAAGGGCGCGTGCCGGCCCACTTCTATCCTTATGGTTTCAATAAGCTGGATGCAAGGCTGGGACATGATTGCGGTCCCGCCTCAGGCAATGTCGTTCACGACGCCGGCCGCCATAGACCGGCCCCGGAACCAGTTGACGAGAACCGCAGCGATCAACAGCAAACCCAGGTAGCCCAGCAAGGGATAAACGCTGCCCACCAAGGTCGTAAAGCCGACGAAGCTGAGCACCAGGCCGATGGTGCAGGACGATAGGCTGAGTACGCGGAACCGGCCAGTTTCGGGACTGGAAAAACGTGCACTGAACGCAAAGAACATGCCCACCGCCGTGCTGTAGATCATGCATGTAATCGAGACCGTCATCAGTATGCCGACGACAGGCGAGAGCCGCGATGCCAGCATGAGCGTAGGCAATTCCGCGCCGTGCAACTGATTCAGGTTGGAAAACAGGCTGACGTTGAGCAGCAGGATCAATAGCCCCAAGCCGACGCCTCCCAGCGCTCCGCCTCGCGAGGTGGTCTTGATGTCGCGGCTGCGCCCCGAGATCACCGCCAGCATCGGGAAGCCAACGGCAATATTGAAGGAGGCGTAAAGTACTGCGCCCAGGGCCCAGTGCGGCGCCACCGTTTCCTGGCCCTGGCTCAGCGTCAACAACTGATCCAGATCAGCATTGCTGGTAAACAGCGAATACGTCGTAATGACCAGGACCAGCGCCATCAGCAAGGGCGTCGCGAGACTGACCAGATCGATGATCCGTTTCACGTTCAGGCACAAGGTCAGCACGACCAGGACCGTCATGAAAACACTGCCGACCACCGGAGAAAAACCAAACTGCTGCTTGAATAAAGACCCGGCTGCCGCCAGCATGGCCACGCCGACCCCAAACAGGAAAAAGGTGAGCAGAATGTCCATGACCGCTCCGGCGCGACGGCCGAACAACAAACACAACACGTCTTTGTGCGACTGTGCTTGCGATGTTGTGCTGATGCGCGCAATCTGCATACCCAGGAATGCGAACAGCAAGCCGGCGAGCACGGTGCCCGCAATGCTGGCCATGCCATAGCCGGTAAAGAACTGGAGAATTTCCTGACCGGAAGCGAATCCGCCGCCGATGATCACGCCCATGTAGGCAAAAGCAAGCTGTACCGCGTATTTATTCATATCAACGTGTGAACCATGATCCTGTAAGCCAGGCGCGATTGTACTAGCCCGGAAATTTCATTATTGTTGTAGAAACGGGTAGGCAATCCCGTGCCAAAGGCTTATGGTTACTGGTATTCGACGCCACAACCAAACGGGATTGCCTATGCCAAATCGTACCACTGAACATCT
>NZ_PDNW01000019.1 GCF_002849655.1 Pollutimonas subterranea | reverse complement strand
CTTTGGCGAGATGGACGGTTGTGTGAGAACTCCCATCCTACCAAGCCTTGGGACGGCCCGCCCTCCTGTTTAATCAGTCACTTGGCCGTACGACCTCAACTTCTCGGGCGCTAAGTAAGTACCATTCATCCTAGGGGTTGTCGCGAACTACGATTTATTTCGGAATAAGGGCGACGATAGCCGCGACGGCCAGTACGATGCCCAGCACGTTGATCCATGACAGCTTTTCCTTGAACAGGCCGGCGCCCACGAGCGTGCCCAATGAAATCACGCCGATATTCATTGCGGAGAATACTAGGGTTGGGTTTTGCGGAAAGACCTGGTGCGCGCGGATATAAAAATAGATATTGCCGAAATTAAGCATGCCCAGCACAAGCCCGGCGACGAGATTACGGCGTTTCCATACCGTGCGCCTGGCCAGCAGGTAAAGGAAAATCAGTATGCCGGCCAGGCCAAAGGCAACAAACAGGCTGCTCGAAAATGCGGCACCGCTCTTGGCCAGCTGCTTGAACAGAATGTCTATGGTGCCGTATCCGACCCATACGGCAAGTAGTAGGGAGATCGTCTTGCCGGTTTCCCCGGAGCTCGTTTGTGCGTTCTGGCGAAATAGCAGGCAAGCCAGGGCGATCAGGGCAAGCGAGATGCCGGCAAGCTTGCCCGTGGATACCGCCTCGCCAAACAACACAAAGGCGGCGATCAATGGAATGAAAAGGGAAAGGCGCTGCGCGGCGTCGCTGAGCACGATTCCGGCATGGCGTACTGCGCCTGCCATGGCCAGGAAAATCGTGGGCAACAGCACCCCCAGCGTTGCCAGTATCCACCAGGGCGTGGTGGGGCTCAGCAGGGATGCCGGACTGGGCCGGAAAATGAGCAGGCACAGGCTGGCGGCAACCACGTAGTTGACGGCAATGGCCTGATCGATTTGAAGATTATGGCGGCGTGCCAGCTTCAACAAGACCGACACAGCAACGCTGCAGGCAATACTGATAATCAATGTATACATGGCGCGATCCGGCTCAGTATGGAAGGGTCGCGCCAGCAGCACGCAGGCCCAGGCGCTGGAACAGATTTTGATCCTGCAGCCATTGTGGATTGCCGGTGGTCAGCAACATGTCGCCATAGAAAATGGAATTGGCACCCGCCATGAAGCAGAGGGCCTGCATCGTATCGCTCATTGCATCGCGTCCCGCGGACAGTCGCACGACAGCGCGGGGCATGGTGAGGCGTGCCGCGGCAATCGTACGTACGAACTCGAAAGGATCCACGGCCGGCGTATCCTCAAGTGGAGTGCCGGCAACATTGACCAGGTTGTTCACCGGTACGGATTCGGGGTAGGGCTTCATGTTGGCCAATTGTGCGATCAGGCCTGCCCGTTCCCGGCGCGATTCGCCCAATCCGATTATGCCGCCGCAGCACACGTTGATACCGGCAGACCGTACGCGGTCCAAGGTATCAAGGCGGTCCTGGTAAGTACGCGTGGAAATAATGGTGCCGTAGAACTCCGGCGATGTGTCCAGGTTGTGGTTGTAATAGTCCAGGCCGGCGTTGCGCAGCAGCTGGGCCTGACCGTCCTTAAGCATGCCGAGGGTGACGCAGGTCTCCAGGCCCATGGCTTTCACGGCTTCGACCATCTCGATCACGGAATCCAGTTGTCGGGCCGTGGGTGAGCGCCACGCCGCGCCCATGCAGAATCGCTGTGCTCCGCCTTCCTTGGCGGCGCGCGCCGCCTCAATCACCTGGTTCAGCGGCATGAGCGCATCGCTTTCAAGCGCTGTGTCGTACCGGGCGGATTGCGGACAATATGAACAATCTTCGGGGCAGCCTCCGGTCTTGATGGACAGCAAGCTGGATAACTGGACTCTATTGGGTTCGTGATGTTTGCGGTGCGCTTCCTGAGCCTGGAAGAGCAGGTCCATGAGCGGCATTTCGTATAGATCAAGAATTTCCTGGACTGTCCAAGCCCTGTCGGAATCGCACTCCGGGGTGGCGAAGGTGTCGGAAGGGTTGGATGTCATGCTGAACGGGTGAGTGATTAGCGAAGCCGGAATGGTAGTCTCACCGCCGAACGGCAGCAAGGCATGATTTACGCTAACTGTCGCTAATATATCGCTAACTGTGTGCTAGCTTCCTATATTTGTGGCGATCGACACCTGTATGCCATGCAAGCCCGGGCAAAGTTTGCATCTATCGAAGGTGTAGCTAATTGTTAATAGGGGTGCACCCATACCAGATCTGGCTGGCCAGAAGCGTCCACATAGACAAATGCGAGCTGTCCCAGTCCTTGTGCCAGTCGCTCGGACTGCTCTCGCGCTATGCCCAGGGCAACGACTGTTGGCTCACATGGGCCAGCGTCGCTCTCTGCCCGATTCTCGCCCTCAAGCCAAAGCAAGCCCAGTTCATCCATCTTGCGCTGAAGCTGGGCTTGGGCACCACGATTGGCCTCGTCGCTTACGGTACGCGCCCGCGGGTTATAGGCGGTGAGAATCGCGGCGGTCGTGACTCCGTACGTCAGGAGCAGACGCTCCAGGGCAGGGCTGTGCTGGCCGATGCGAAGGACCAAGGCCTCATCAGGCGCGAACACGACGTAGCGGGCGTTCTCGAAAGCGGTAAGCAGTCTATTGGAAATGATATTTTGCCCCGGAAAGTAAGATGGAAAACAGCATAGACGGGTAGCTCGTCCGCAGCAATCCGCGGGCCGACGTCGTGGCGTTGTGAGGCGCCGACTCGCTTGATCTGTGTCAAAAGCAACATACATTGCGCCCGCAGCTGTCCTGGCTCTTGATATGTATCAAAATTCTTCAGCAGTGCTTCTTTGACAATGGGTTTTTACCTACACCTTCGTCAAGAATGGAGAATATAGAATGCAGCTACGTTTACGCCATGCCGTCCTGGCTTGTTTGGTTAGCTTTGGCCCCATTGCCGCCGCGCCGGCGGCAGCGCACGAGGCTGGGGATTGGCTGCTGAAAGCCGGTGTTACTCACATCAAGCCCAAGTCCGATAACGGCGATGTATTGGGCAATGTGCAGCTGGACATCGGCAGCAGCACTCGCCCCAGTGTGAGCCTTACCTACATGGCCACCCGGAACATAGGCGTCGAACTGCTGGGCGCCTTTCCATTCAAGCACGACATCGGCGCCAAAGGCCTGGGCAACATCGGTTCCACCAAGCATCTTCCGCCCACGCTCAGCCTGCAATGGCATTTCCTGCCCGAAGCTCGGATCCAGCCCTATGTGGGCGTAGGCCTCAACTACACCACCTTCTTCAGCACCAAGAGTTCGCTGGGCGACCTGAGCCTGGGCGATTCCTGGGGTGTGGCCGCTCAAGTGGGCGTCGATGTCAAGCTGGATGAGCGCTGGTTCCTGAATGCCGATGTACGTTATATCGACATCTCTTCGAAGGTGAAGCTGAATGGGCAGCATATCGGCTCGGCCCGGATTGATCCGTGGGTCGCTACAGTCGGCGTCGGCTATCGCTTCTAATTCAAGTCGTCTCGCAGCTTATTCCGGCCGGGAACGCTCGGGATAAGCTGGGAAAATTGGTCATAGTGGAAGCGGCTCGGCAGGCTTGATCCTTCTATTTTGGCAATGAAACGGATCGACCTGAAAAGACAAAAGCCTTGTCATCTTTCGATGACAAGGCTTTAAATTCTTTGGCGGAGCGGACGGGACTCGAACCCGCGACCCCCGGCGTGACAGGCCGGTATTCTAACCAACTGAACTACCGCTCCGCAGCGGTGTACTACTGATACCAGATAAAAAAACCTGGCGTCCCCAAGGGGATTCGAACCCCTGTACCCACCGTGAAAGGGTGGTGTCCTAGGCCTCTAGACGATGGGGACCGGACAAAACAAGCTGCGCAGTATAGCATATAAAAAGCGCGTGTGCTGCTGTTTCTACAACTTTCTTCGTTAAGACTGGTGGAGGTAAGCGGGATCGAACCGCTGACCTCTTGCATGCCATGCAAGCGCTCTCCCAGCTGAGCTATACCCCCGTACTGGCTTGTCCAACGAAGAAGCGAGATTATGCACTATATTTTTGAAGCGTGCAAGTCAGGCTGTTGTTTCGCTATTTTGATTGATCTGGATCAATTTGGCCGACAAGCGATTCATGGATCATTATACAGTCCGCCATTGTACGTGCAGAGATTGCAAAGATCGTTTGCATGGTGCCCGCTCATCTTTTGGTTTTTTTCCATGATTCCTGACATTTTGCGACCTGATAGATCTCTTTTTGGCAGGCGTCCTGTTCCAGGAATCAGCATCGGCCAGAAGATCGGCGGGATTTTCGTTTGTGTATTGATCCTTGCCGGCACCAATGTCGTCATGGTGCGTGAACTGCTGCGTGACTTCAACGGCGTGGCAGCCACTGTAAATGTGGCGGGTAAGCTGCGCATGCTCAGCCAGAGGATTGCGTTCGCAACGTTGGACAGTGAAACCAAGAAACGGTCGAGCCTTGGCGACATTGAACGCAGCCTGGCGGAGTTCGACGTCGCCTTGCTCGCGTTGGGCGAGGGCGGCACCGCATTCGGCCACGATATCGTACGGCTTGGTATGGTTCATGCAGCGCCGCTCGGCGCGGTGCAAGACCAATGGGAAGCGTATCGCGCCAATATCGGCGCCTTCCTTGCTCTGACAGCGTCAAGCGAAGGGCGCCCGGCCAGAACCGGCCTCGAGAGCCTTGCGTTGAGGCAGCGCGTTTCAGATGGCGCCGCGCGCCTGCTAGGGAATACCGAGGCGCTGATTGGTTCCATCCTGATCGAAAACGAACAGGCCCAAAGCCAGGCGCTGCTGAACATGTACGGCTTGTTGCTGCTTGACGGTCTGATGCTTCTGGCGGCATTCGGAGCCGCGCGCAGGCAAATGATCAAGCCTTTGCGTGAACTATCACGCCATTGCCACGAGCTGTCCATGGGCAATTACGCTACGCGCGTTGCGTATCGTTCATCCGATGAAATCGGTCGCCTGGCGTTGGCGTTCAACGACTCGGCCTGGCGCATCGCGCAGCTGGTCGATCATATCGAACGTGACAGGCATAGCCTGAGCCAGGCTGAAGCGATGTTCCGGGGGGTCGCAGAGAACACTATGGTCGGCGTGTATATCGTCCAAAATGACCGGTTCCGTTACATCAACAGCACAATGGCGCAAATGTTTTGCTATGACCGCGAAGAAATGCTTGTTCGCCTGGGCGCCTACGACATTTTCGTTGAGGAAGACCGGCAGAAGGTCAAGGAAAGCACCTCTACGCACCTGGAAAAGCATGTCGATCGGGTCTTTGTGGAACCGCGCGGGCGGCGCAAGGACGGGACTATCATCAATCTAGAAATTTTTGGGTCGCGCATGGAGCTCGACGGCGAACAGGTGACCATGGGCATTGCCCTTGATGTGACTGCGCGTAAGGAAATCGAGGCATCGGCGCGTGTGGCGGCAGTCGTATACCAGAACAGCAGCGAGGCGATGGTCGTTACTGATCCCGAGGGCGTGATCAGTAACGTCAATCCCGCATTTTCCGCCATCACGGGTTATAGCGCCGAAGAGGTCATCGGATCCAAGCTTAGCCTGCTCAGCTCCGGGCGCCACGACAAAACGTTTTATGAGGCAATGTGGAACTCATTGCAAACCACCGGCAAGTGGCAAGGCGACATCTGGAACCGGCGCAAGAACGGAGAAGAGTACGCAGAGCGGCTAACCGTCAACACGTCGTATAACGACGATGGCTCGATTCGCTGCCGTGTAGGTCTCTTTTCGGATATCACCCAAAGAAAACAGTCCGACGCCTTCATCTGGCGTCAGGCCAATTACGATCATTTGACCGGCCTGCCGAATCGCCAGTTGTTTCAGAATCGGCTGGAGCGTGCCATCACTCGATCCAAGCGTAGCGGCCAATCCATGGCCCTGGTGTTCCTGGACCTGGATTTTTTCAAGGACGTCAACGATACGCTGGGCCACAGCATGGGCGATGAGCTTCTGAAGCAGGTTGCGAAGCGAATGAGCGCATGCGTACGTTCCACGGATACCGTCGCGCGCTTGGGCGGTGATGAATTCACCATGATAATAGGTGGAATCACCGACACCGATGTCGTGAACCATGTGTGCGAGCAAGTTTTGCACGAACTCGCCCAGCCGTACGAATTGGGCGAGGAGGCCGCGTCTATCTCCACGAGCATGGGCGTGACCTTGTACCCCCAGGACGGCAGCGATGCAGAGGTGTTGTTGCAAAATGCCGACCTGGCCATGTATGCAGCCAAAGGAAACGGCCGGAACCAGTACTGCTATTTCACGCCTATCATGCAACAAGACGCCCATGGGCGGCGCCAGATACTGCGCGATCTTATCGTGGCGCGTGACCAGCAGCAATTCGTGCTGCATTACCAGCCGGTTGTCGAGCTGGCTACCGGAAGGGTCCATAAGGCCGAGGCCCTGATACGTTGGACGCATCCGACGATGGGCATGATAAGTCCTGCGGCATTCATCCCCGTTGCCGAAGACTCAGGGATCATAGTCGGCATGGGTGATTGGGTGTTTCGCCAGGCCACCCGGCAATCTGCACTGTGGCGAACGGCGCATCACCACGATTTCCAGATCAGCGTAAACGTGTCGCCGGTACAGTTTATGGCCGAGGGCCTGGACCATGACGAATGGCTGACACACCTGCAGCAACTGAATTTGCCGGGCCATAGCGTCGTCGTGGAGATCACCGAAAGGTTGCTGATGGACGCCAATGTCGATGTGCGCAACAAGCTGCTCGCTTTCCGCGACGCCGGCATACAAGTTGCGCTGGACGATTTCGGAACGGGGTATTCCTCGCTTTCGTATCTGAAGAAGTTCGACATCGACTATATAAAAATCGACCAGTCATTTGTCAGCAACCTGGGGCCCGACACCGACGACATGGCCTTGTGCGAAGCCATTATCGTAATGGCCCACAGGTTGGGCCTTAAGGTCATTGCCGAGGGGGTCGAAACCGAAGCGCAGCGCGACCTGCTGTTACGGGCCGGCTGTGACTACGGGCAAGGTTATTTGTTTTCGCCGCCTTTGGCCGCCGAGGAATTCACGGCGTTTCTGGCTTCGTCGGAGTAGCACGCCTGCGCAATAAAAGACCCAGCAACAGAATCAGGCCGATCCAGGCCAGGACCGGCACGTTGCCCCAGCGCACATAGGGCGTAAAGCCCGACATACCCTGGACCTCCACGTCCAGGACACCCGGGACCATAGGCAGCAGGGCCGCGCGGACCGCGCCGTTGGAATCGATGGCCGCCGTCATGCCCGTGTTCGTGGCGCGCAGCATTGGGCGTGCCGTCTCCATGGCGCGCATGCGCGAAATCTGCAAATGCTGACGCAAGGCCCATGAGTCACCGAACCACCCCAGGTTGCTCATATTGACCAGTATCGTGGCACCGGGACCCAGGGTGTCGCTGTCACGCACTGTCTGGATGATTTCTTCTCCGAAGACGTCCTCATAGCAGATGTCCGGCGAAATCATTTGACCTTCAATCGGGAACAGCGCTTGGCGGACGGCGCCGCGATTGAAGTCGCCGAGGGGAATCTGCATCGTATCGACAAACCAGCGGAAACCCGGTGGAACGAACTCGCCAAAGGGAACCAGGTGATGCTTGTCATAGCGCATCTGCGGATTGCCGGCCAGCAAGGTATCCAAGGGAGTCTGCGCGTCAAAACTGATGGCGCTGTTCGTGTAGCGGTTCTGGCCGTCCTGCTGGTCATGCAACGGTACACCCATGAGTATCCGGGCATTGCGCTCCCGGGAAATATCGAGCCATTGCTGCCATAGGGAAGGTGCAACCCGGTCCTGGAATAGCGGTACCACGGTTTCCGGGAGCACGATCAGCTGTGGTGCTCCATCGGCTTCCTTGGGGGGGAGCATGGCCAGCTGCATATAGGTATCAAGGCCGCGCTGAATAAGCTCGGGATCGAACTTTTCGGACTGTGGAACGCCGCCCTGCACCAAGCGCACGATAATCGGCGTTCCGTGTGGACGCGCCCAGGCGATATGGCCCAAGGCAATACCCAGCAGTCCTACGATGATCGCGCAACCCACGCCAACGGCGGCCCGGGCATCATTACTGGTGTCCTTGGCGCAGGTGAGCAAGGCGATGGCGGCCGACGCGAAGGACGCAAACCATGCCAGCCCATAGACGCCCAGTAGCGGCGCCCAGCCAGCCAGTACGCCTTCAACGTGGGCATAGCCGACATTGAGCCAGGGAAAGCCGGTAAACAGCGTACCGCGCAGCCATTCCGCGAGCGTCCAGCTGGACGCCCAAACGGCGGCGATTAATAGTTGCCATGCGTAGCCGGATGCCGCAAGCAGATGCCGACCCGAAAGCCAGCGTGCCAGTGCCGCAGCGGCCGCAATGAATAACGCCTCGGCCGCCGCAAGCAGCAGTACGGCTGCGCCTGCCAGCCCGGCGGCCATCCCGCCGTATTCGTGCATGCTGATATACAGCCAATAGAAGCCCAGGGCGAAGTTGGCAAGCCCGAACATGAATCCGCTGATGGCCGCCTGGCCCGGCGTCGCGGACTTGAATACGCGGTACGCCAGGAAGGCCAGGGTGAATATCTGTACGAAGGGCAGCGACCACGCAGGCAGCGGGCCGGGCGCGAATGACAGGGCATGGATGGCGCCAAGAAGCAGCAGCCCGGCATATTGCCGGCCGAAACGTTGTAGAAAATTCAAATGCTTACTCGTTGGAGTTGGAAGGCGCGACGGGATCGGGGTTGTCGAGCTGGATATGCAGCCACAAGGCCCGCTTGGCGTCGGCGCCCACGACGGTAATATTGAGGCCCTGGTGGCTGATGCTGTCGCCGCGTCGCGGTATGCGTCCGAGTTCGGCTGCCAGCCAACCGCCCAGCGTGTCATAGTCATCGTGCGGCAAGTCGGTATTGAAACTGCGGTTGAACACCGATATTTCCGTTATGCCCATGGCGCGCCAGCTATTGGTGCCGGTCTGGAATATGGTTTTCTCGGCATCTTCGTCGTACTCGTCTTCGATCTCGCCGACGATCTGTTCCAGCACGTCTTCCATGGTGACAAGACCGGATGTGCCCCCGTGTTCGTCCACCACGATAGCCAGGTGATTGCGGCTGCTGCGGAAGTCGTGCAGCAATACATTGAGCCGCTTGGTTTCCGGAACGAAAACCGCAGGGCGCACCAGTGGGCGCAAGTCGATGGCCGGGTTGGTGATGGACAACAGCAGGTCTTTGGCCAACAGGATGCCGACAATGTTGTCGCGGTCATCTTCGTAGACGGGGAAGCGTGAGTGCCCCGTTTCGATGATGTCGGGAAGGACCTCAGCCAGCGGCTTGCTGACGTCCAGCATATCCATTTTAGATCGGGGGACCATGATGTCTGCAACCGTCTGGTTGGCGACTTCAAGGGCCCCGGAAATCATTGCGTAGGATTCGCCATCGAGCACGTGCCGGTCGTGAGCCGCCTCAAGCAAAGTCTTGATATCGTCGCGGTCTTCGGGCTCGGAGGGCCTCATGAACGCAGTAAGGCGTCCAAACAGGGATTTTGATGGGGTTTTAGCCGGTCGGGGTTCGGCGTCGGGTGAGCTAGGTTCTGACATTGTCCAAGGGACTGGTTATACGGAGGTTTAGCATAACCGAAATTGTGGTTCGAGGCGTAAGGCCTTATGGCCGGTAAGGGTTGGATATGCCCATCCTGCCAAGAATCTCAACTTCCAGGGCTTCCATTTCTTCGGCGTCGGCCGCTACGATGTGGTCATAGCCCAGGGCATGAAGTACGCCGTGCACGGTCAGGTGCGCCGCGTGGCTGAGCAATTCCTTGCCTTGTTCGGCGGCCTCACGGTGCAGTACGGGCACGCACAGCACGATATCGCCGCTGGCGGTTCCGGAGGGATCGACGCCATACTCGAAGGTGAGGACATTCGTGGCATAGTCGCGGTCGCGGTAATCGCGATTCAGTGTCCGGCCTTCATCCAGATCCACCAGGCGCAAGGTGAGAACCGACGATGTGAAGGATTGCGGCGAGCCGCCCGTGCTGCGGGACGCATTCCTGTCATCAAGGTCATGCGCCACGCCATTGACGGCTTGCCGGACCCAGCGCCGCAGCCGCCAGCGCGGCAGCTCAGGGGCCTGCGTACCATATTGGATGGCAAGCGACAGCTGCGGGTCAGGCGACATCGTTGCCGGCCTTTTCGTAGGCATCTACGATACGCGCGACCAGGGGGTGCCGAACGACGTCGCGGCTGGTAAAGCGCGTAGTGGCAATGCCTTGAACCGATTCCAGTACTTCGACGGCATTGGCCAACCCGCTGAGTTGACCGCGCGGCAGGTCGACTTGCGACGGATCGCCATTGATGACCGCCTTGCTGCCGAATCCGATGCGCGTGAGGAACATTTTCATTTGTTCGGGCGTCGTGTTCTGGGCTTCATCGAGGATGACGAAGGCATGGTTCAGCGTACGACCACGCATATAGGCCAATGGGGCAATTTCTATCGTTTGCTTTTCGAACAGCCGTTGCACACGCTCGTAACCCATAAGATCGTACAAGGCGTCATACAAGGGGCGCAAATATGGGTCGACTTTTTGTACCAGGTCGCCTGGCAAAAAACCCAATCGTTCACCGGCCTCCACGGCCGGCCGGGTAAGCACCAGGCGCTGTACCGTCTCGCGCTCGAGGGCGTCAATGGCGCAGGCGACGGCGAGCCAGGTCTTGCCGGTGCCGGCTGGACCTATGCCGAACGTGATGTCGTGCTGCAGGATCTGATTCAGGTATTCACGTTGGCGGGGCGTTCGCGGACGCAGGTCCGATTTGCGCGTGCGCAGGCTCAGGCTGCGGTCCTCGGGCGAGGCGGGCTCCGGCACGGCTGCTGGCGCTGCAACGGCCTCGGCGGTGCCCTGGGGAAGCCCGGCACCGAGTTCGACCATGCCCAGCTGGATATCGTCGATCGACAATGCTTTGTGAACGGCGCGCTGGTGGAACCATTCGAGTGCCTTGCCCGCCGCCTTGGCCTGGTCGCCCGTTATCGAGACGCGGTCGCCGCGACGGTTCAGTACGACATTCCAGCCATCGGCAATCTGGCGCAAGTTTTCGTCCAGGGGCCCGCACAAATTGGCCAGATGCGTGTTGTCGCCATCCAGCCAGACGGTTACCGGCCCCTTGCTGCGTGCGGCTCGAGTCATGCTTGTCCTTGCTCCTGCGGAGCCGTCGTGATGATTTCTCCCTTGAGGGTGTTGGCCATGGTTTGCACGATACGCACGTCCACCATTTGCCCGATAAGGCGAGGCTGTCCGACGAAATTGACAATGCGGTTGTTTTCGGTGCGCCCGGATAGTTCATTGGGGTCGCGTTTGGATGGCTTCTCGACCAGTATGCGTTGGACCGAGCCCACCATGGAAGCACTGATTTGCGCAGCCTGTTCATTGATCAGGGCCTGCAAGCGGTACAGCCGCTCAAGCTTGGTTTCCTTGGAGGTGTCGTCATGCAGATCGGCTGCGGGAGTGCCTGGTCGACGTGAATAGACGAAAGAAAAAGACTGGTCGAATCCAACATCACGGATCAGCGACATGGTCTTCTCGAAGTCGGCCTCGGTTTCACCAGGAAAGCCGACGATAAAGTCAGAGGATAGCGTCAAGCCCGGTCGCGCGGCGCGCAGTCGACGAACGATGGATTTGAATTCCAGGGTGGTATAGCCGCGTTTCATGGCCGACAAAATCTGGTCGCTTCCCGCTTGCACGGGCAGATGCAGGAACGGAACCAGCTTGGGCAGGTTGCCATGTGCTTCGATCAGCCGTGTCGTCATTTCCTTGGGATGCGACGTCGTATAGCGTATGCGCTCGATACCCGGAATCTCGTGTACATACTCGAGCAGCATCGCGAAGTCGGCAATGCTTGCCCCTTCGTTCATGGGGCCGCGGTACGCATTCACATTCTGGCCCAGCAAGGTCACTTCTTTTACACCTTGGTCGGCGAGGTCGGCGACTTCGACCAATACATCATCGAATGGCCGGGAGACCTCGGCGCCGCGGGTGTAGGGCACGACACAAAAACTGCAATACTTGCTGCAGCCTTCCATGATGGACACAAACGCCGTCGGGCCGTCTACGCGCGCCGGTGGCATGGCATCGAATTTTTCGATCTCCGGAAAGCTGATATCGACCTGCGAACGGCCCGATACACGACGCTTGGCAATAAGTTCTGGAAGGCGGTGCAGTGTTTGCGGGCCGAACACGATGTCCACATACGGCGCCCGCTTGACGATGGCCTCGCCTTCCTGGCTGGCCACGCATCCGCCTACGCCAATGACCAGATTGGGATTCAGCTGTTTCAGGTGCTGCACCCGCCCGAGGTCGGAGAAGACCTTTTCTTGCGCTTTCTCGCGCACCGAACAGGTGTTGAACAGGATAATGTCCGCTTCTTCGACATTTTGGGTGATCTCCACGCTCTGGTCTTCATGCAACACGTCCACCATTTTGTCCGAATCATATTCGTTCATCTGGCAGCCGAAGGTACGGATGAAGAGCTTACGGGTTGCGGTTGGCGCAACGGCAACGTCTTCGGAAGCTTCAGGTTCCGTGGGAATCAGGAACTGGCCGGAGACGAAGGTAGGCTCGGTAGGGGTCAGGAACTGCGTCGAGGCAGCTGGAGTTTTTGCCGTTACGGAAGTAACGCGCTTGATGGTGGTTTCTTGCATGATAGTGCCGTGACGGGTGTAGATCCCGGGGGCTGAAATTTAAACCCTAGATTGTACCTTTACTGGACGTTTTGGCTTTGATTTTGCAATCTGCTGGTTTTTGGGACGGCACCAGGGATTCGAGCGTTCTTTCGGCCATCGCTGCCGATTGAAGCCACCTGCTCTTCGTCCGCACTGCTCATGCTATTGACGCCGCCGGGGTGGCGCTGCGGTGGCCAGGACGCGTGGCCCGATTCGGCGCCCTGCGCGCCGAACCAGCGTCGCCTCGCTTGTCCGCCCATACGGGCTCCCTTCGCGTCCGGCTCGCTGGAGGGCCCCGAACGTCCCAGCCACCGCAGCGCCACCCCAACGGCTGCATCAGATATGCACCGCTGATGTCTGGGACGGGAACCGTCCTTGGCCTTCTTGCGAATAACCTCTCCGGCCTGAAACACCTATTGCGCCCGCTGAGATGGCCCGCCTGCCGGGCCACTTCAGCATTGGAGCAAGTATTGCCACGGGTACTTGAAGAGCAATGGTGGAATCGAGACTGTGTGAAATGTCCGGACCTGAACCGCTTGCGCTGGCCCTGGCCTGCACTGACCTGCACCGGACTGGACTGGATCGGATCGGACGACACTCGTCTAATGGTGAGACCCCCGACCGTCCCGGCGATCTCATGCATTCCTGTTAGCAGTGGGGCAGGGTGTGGGGCAACGCTTTTGGCGACTTTCGGGGCCGAGCGGGCCGGACGCGAAGGGAGTCCCGAAGGGGACGGACGAGCGAGGCGAGCGGTGTTCGGCGCGCAGGCGCCGAACCGGCAACGAGGAGCAAAAAGCGTTGGCCCACACCCTGACACACGTCAAAAGAAAGGACATCGCTTCAAAAGAACGACCGCAGTTCAAAAGAACGGGCCTAGCATCAAAAAAACGAACCGAAATTCAAAAGAAAAACCCGCAGTTCTAAAGACCCTCAAGCCCAAACGAAAACTGCCGATAAATCGAAAATCGACCCATCGGCAGCATAACCCCGTTGGCCGAAGGCCAACACCAACCTAACCTAACTCAGCGCTCGGGTCGTCCTTCTTGGGCGCCTTGACCATGTCTTCGCGCGTCACGCCCAGCCACATCGCGATTGCTGCCGCAACGAACACCGAGGAATAAATGCCGAACCAGATACCGATGGTCAGTGCCAGCGCGAAATAGTGCAGCGATGGTCCGCCGAAGAACAGCATGGCCAGCACCATCATTTGCGTAGAACCGTGAGTAATCACCGTGCGGGAAATCGTCTGCGTAATCGCACTGTTGATGACTTCAGTCACCGACGCCTTACGCTGCTTGCGGAAATTTTCCCGGATCCGATCCATGATCACCACCGACTCGTTCACCGAGTAGCCCAGGACCGCAAGCACGCCCGCCAACACGGGCAGTGAGAACTCCCACTGGAAGAACGCGAAGAAGCCGAGAATGATCACCACGTCGTGCAAGTTGGCCAATACGCCCGCTACGGCAAATTTCCATTCGAATCGGAACCCCAGGTAAAGCATGATCCCGATGACCACGCTTAGCAGTGCCATCAGGCCATTGTGCACCAGTTCCTGTCCCACTTGAGGACCGACGAACTCAACGCGGCGCAGCTCCACATCGGGATGCTGCGCTTTGAGTGCACCGAATACTGTCTCGCTTTGGCTGCTTGAGGTTTCACCGGCGCGCAGGGGTAGCCGGATCAGGACATCTTGCGACGTGCCGAAATTCTGCACCTGGAAATCGGTATATCCCAGCGAATTGACAGCGCTGCGGATTTCTTCCACTTGCGCTGTTTGCGCGTAGTGGGCTTCCATGACGGTGCCGCCGGTGAACTCGATCGACAAATGAAAGCCGCGGGTGGCAATGAAAAAGACGGCGGCGACAAACGTGAGAAGACTGATCAGGTTAAGCACCAGCGCGTGGCGCATAAACGGAATGGTGCGGTGGATGCGGAAAAATTCCATGTTCTTTTCTTGCCTGAGTGGGTAGATGGGCGGCGCTCAAGGCGCCGCGTTTGGGCTTAATCCTGCTTGGGCTTCCATATCTGGCCAATGGAGACCGATTGCAGTTTGCGCTTGCGCCCGTACCAGAGGTTGACCAAGGCGCGTACGCCCACGATGGAAGAGAACATTGAGGTAAGAATGCCGATGCAATGCACGACCGCAAAGCCGCGCACCGGACCCGTGCCGAACGCCAGGAGCGAAAGTCCGACGATCAGCGTGGTCAGGTTCGAGTCCAGGATGGTGCCCCAGGCACGCTCGAAGCCCAGTTGTATCGCCTGTTGTGGCGGGTGGCCCGCTCTTAGCTCTTCACGTATTCGTTCGTTGATCAGTACGTTGGAGTCAATGGCCATGCCCAGGGTCAGCGCGATAGCAGCGATTCCGGGCAGGGTCAGGGTGGCTTGCAACATGGACAGGACGGCCAAGAGCAGCAGCACGTTGAAGGCCAGGCCCAAGGTAGAAAACACGCCGAAAAGACGGTAGTAGACGATGATGAATACGGCGATGGCGATAAAGCCATAAAGCGTGGAGTAGAAGCCCTTGGCAATGTTGTCGGCGCCCAGGCTTGGGCCTATGGTGCGTTCTTCGATGATTTCCATGGGTGCAGCCAGTGCGCCAGCGCGCAACAGCAGCGATGTGTCCGCGGCTTCCTGGGCGCTCATGCTGCCGGTGATCTGCACTTGGCCACCCGGAATTTCGCTGCGGATGACCGGCGCGGTAACGACTTGTCCTTTGCCTTGTTCGAAGAGGACAATGGCCATGCGCTTGTTGATATTGTTGCGCGTTACGTCACGGAAGATCCGTGAGCCTTTGGCGTCCAGCGTGAGGTTGACCGACGGCTGTTGGGTCTGCTGGTCGCGTCCTGGCTGGGCGTCTTGCAGGTTTTCGCCGGTCAGTATGACTTGGCGGCGCAACAACAAGGGACGACCATCGCGGTCGGTATAGCGTTCGAGTCCGAAGGGTACTGTTCCGGAATTCAGCGCAGCCATTGCGGTGGGCGAGTCATCGACCATGCGGATTTCCAGCGTTGCTGTACGGCCCAGGATTTCCTTGGCCTTGGCAACGTCCTGTACGCCGGGCAATTGCACGACGATCCGGTCTACCCCTTGTTGCTGGATGATGGGCTCGGCAACGCCCAGTTCGTTGATACGGTTATGCAGCGTGGTGATGTTCTGCTTCAGGGCATTGGTTTGCACTTGCGTGACGGCAGCATCGGTCAACTTGCCGGTCAGGAGAAATTTGCCCCCGCTTTCGCCACTGTTGGTAAAGACCATGTCCGGCATCGCGCGACGCAGTTCGCTTGCCGCGGCGCTACGTGCCTCCGCGCTTTCGAAGGTCGACACAATGGATTGTTCGCTGCGGTCGATGCCGCTGACCGGTGTTTTCGCTTCGCGCAGGGTGCTGCGCGCATCGTTTGCGATGGAGTCGTAACGGCCGGTGAGCGCGCCTTGCATATCGACTTGCAGCAGAAAGTGAACGCCGCCGCGCAGATCCAGGCCCAGATACATGGGATTAGCGCCCAATGCCGACAGCCAATTGGGTGAAGCCGGCAGCAGGTTCAGTGCCACCGTGTAGTCGGGGTTGGCGGGGTCGGGGTTGAGCGTTTTCTCAATCAGGTCTTTGGCCTTGAGCTGAACATCAGTCGATGCAAAGCGGGCACGAACCGTACCTACGGGACCGTTCTGTTCGAAATAGGCGCTGGTCGGCGTGATTTCGCCGGATTTCAGTATGTCTTCAACCCGCTCCAGCACACTTGTGTCGATCTTGACAGTTGACTTTGCACCGGCCACCTGCACCGCGGGGGATTCCCCGAAAAAATTGGGTAGCGTATACAGAATGCCGATTACCAGGGCGACTGCTACGGTGAGGTATTTCCAGAGAGGATAACGGTTCATCGTCGGTCAACAACTAAAGCGGGAATAAAGCCCCGGACGATGGTCCGGGGTACGCAGATTGAATCAAAGCGCCTTGATAGTGCCTTTGGGCAGGATCGAGGTTACCGCTGTACGTTGCAGGACGGTTTCGACAGGCTTGTCGGCCAGAGTGCTGATTTCGATGGTGACATAGCTGTCGCTTACTTTGGTGACCTTGCCCAGCAGACCGCCTGTGGTGATGACTTCGTCGCCCTTTGTCAGCGCCGCGACCATGTTGCGGTGTTCTTTCTGACGCTTCATCTGAGGACGAATCATCAGGAAATAAAGAATGACGAACATTAGGATGATGGGCAGCATGCCCATCAGGGCGTTTTCTCCACCGCCAGCTGCAGCCTGGGCGGTTATGAGGTTCAAAGTGTCAATTACGGACATCGGGTGCTCCTGAGGTGTTTGGGTAACTTTGCATTGTAGCGATATCTCGCCTATTCGATACCATGCGCCCGGTCACGGGCGAATTGCTCGCGCCACGACTGGAACGTGCCTGCCGAAATGGCATCGCGCATCTCTTGCATGATGGTCAGATAAAAGTGCAGATTATGCAGCGTATTCAGGCGCGAGCCGGTAATTTCGTTAGCGCGCTGCAGATGATGCAGGTAAGAGCGTGAAAAATGCCGGCAGGTGTGGCAGGAGCAGGACGGGTCCAGCGGACGGGTATCGTCACGGTAGCGGGCATTGCGCATCTTGATGTCGCCGAAGCGCGTGAACAGCCATCCGTTGCGGGCATTGCGGGTTGGCATGACGCAATCGAACATGTCCACGCCGCGGCTGACGCCTTCCACCAGGTCTTCGGGCGTGCCTACGCCCATCAGGTAGCGCGGCGCATCGGCAGGCAGCCGGGGCGCCACGTGTGCCAGCACCCGCATCATGTCTTCCTTGGGTTCGCCCACCGATAACCCGCCTATCGCGTAGCCTTCAAAGCCGATGTCGACCAGGCCGGCCAACGATTCGTCGCGCAGGTCTTCGTACATGCCGCCTTGCACGATTCCGAATAGAGCGTTGGGATTTTCCTGCCCGTGAAAAGCCACGCGCGAGCGCTTGGCCCAGCGCAGGGACATGCGCATGGAGGTTGCGGCCTCTGCGCTGGTGGCGGGGCGCCCGTCTATGGTGTATGGCGTGCACTCATCGAAGACCATTGCAATGTCCGAGTTCAGCGCGTGCTGGATGCGCATGGACTCTTCAGGGGTAAGGAATAGTCGCGCTCCATCGATGGGTGACGCGAACTTGACGCCTTCCTCGGTAATCTTGCGCATGCCGTGCAGGCTGAATACCTGGAAGCCGCCCGAGTCGGTCAGGATGGGCTTGTCCCACTGCATGAAGCCGTGCAGGCCGCCGTGCTTTTCCATGACATCCGTGCCCGGACGCAGCCAGAGATGGAAGGTGTTGCCCAGCACGATCTGGGCACCGATTTCCTCCAGCTCGTGGGGCAGCATCGCCTTGACGCTGCCGTAGGTGCCCACCGGCATGAATATCGGGGTCTGCACCACGCCATGGTTTAGTGTAATTTGGCCGCGGCGCGCCGCACCGTCATTGGCCAGCAGCTTGAACTGTAAACCGGTCATTGCTTTAAGGGGTTTCTATGAACATGGCGTCGCCGTAACTGAAGAAGCGATACCGGGATTGAACAGCGTGCGCATAGGCTCGCTGAATGGGTTCCATGCCCGCAAGTGCCGACACCAGCATGAGCAGCGTCGATTGGGGCAGGTGGAAATTGGTAAGCAGGGCGTCCACCCACAAAAAGCGGTAGCCCGGTGTAATAAAGAGTCGCGTGTCCCCTTCCAGCGGACTGGCCGGCGCGGTATCGGTGGCATGCAGGGCGGCGGACTCCAGGGCCCGCACGCTGGTTGTGCCGACGGCCACGATGCGGCCTCCCGCGGCACGGGTCGCCTTTATAAGGGCGACGGTTTCAGGCGGAACGCTATAGCGTTCCGCGTGCATGATGTGGTCGTCCAGATTTTTAGTGCGAACAGGCTGGAAGGTGCCTGCCCCGACATGCAGTGTGACAAATGCCTGGGTGATGCCCTGGGCGGTAAGTTGAGCCAGCATGGCTTCGTCGAAGTGCAGGCCTGCCGTGGGCGCTGCAACGGCGCCGGGTTCGCGGGCGTATACCGTCTGATAGCGTTCGTCGTCTTCCTGAAGAGCGGCATGCTCTATATAGGGCGGTAGCGGAGTAGCGCCATGCCGATCCAGCAAATCCAGTACACGATCCGGGAACTCAACCTCGAACAGCTCGCCTTCACGGCCCAGAACGATGGCGGTAAACGCATCGGCCAGGATCAGCTTGCTGGCGGGTTTCGGCGACTTGCTCGCCCTGATGTGGACGAGGGCCGTGGTTTCTCCGGTAATGCGCTCGACCAGCACCTCGACTTTTCCGCCGCTTGCCTTCTGTCCAAGCAAGCGGGCCTTGATGACCCGCGTGTTATTGAACACGAGCAGGTCATTGGGTCGCAGCAGGCTCGGCAGGTCTACGAAGTGCCGATCGTGCAATGCGCTGTTCTGGTCCAGGTGCAGCAGTCGGCTTTCGACCCGCCTGGATGCGGGGAATTGGGCAATAAGTTCCTGTGGCAGTTCGTAGTCGAACTGGGAGAGGTCAAGGCTAAGATTCACGCGTGAGGTCTTTGAGTGGGGTGTGCGGAACGACACCCAAATTGGGATTCTTGCGGTATTTTAAGCTGTTGCGCCAGATTTATGCCTGGACGCCATGTCGAGGACGGCTTCTTTGGTTATGCTGATGCTTTTTCCGGGAACGAAGCATCATGTCCATGTTGGCGTCGCGGCAGTGGCTAGGCTGCCTGAAAATCGGCCGATCGCGAAACGCAAGGGCGGTGATCGGGATTGCCGCCAGCCTGTTCGTTGCGCAGGCACTGGCCCAAAGCAGTTTGCCCCCCGAGCTCGAGAAATCCTGGCGCGCCACGCGGCTGCCCGACAGCTCGATCTCGTTGGTCGTACAAGAGATCAACGGGCCGCGCCTGATGTCCTTGAATGCATCGGAACCCCGCAACCCCGCCTCCGTAATGAAAATGGTGACGACGTGGGCGGCACTGTCGGGCCTGGGTCCGGACTATACCTGGCGTACTACGTTCCACGCAAAAGGCGGCGGCCAGGTCGATGCGCAGGGCAGCCTGATCGGACCGCTGTACCTGAAGGCGGGCGGCGATCCCTTGCTCACTGTCGAGGAACTTTGGGGGCTGTTGCGTGAGCTGCGGCTGCGCGGCATAAAAAACCTCGGCCAGGTCGTCATTGATCGATCCCGATTCGGTCGGGTAGCGATTGATCCGGGCGAGTTCGACGCCGCGCCCGATCGGCCGTACAACGCAAGCCCCGACGCCATGATGGTGGGACTGGGTGCCGTACGGCTTTTGTTCCAGCCCGACCGGCAAGCGCGCAAATGGGTGCCTATTATCGATCCCCCCCTGCAGGGGATACGCATCAATGGCGATATCAAATGGAGCAACGTAGCCTGCCCGGGATCGCCGTCAATCGCGACCCAGGTGGTGCCGGCTGGCGGAAATATGGTGGTGAATGTCAGCGGAACCGCGGCGGGTTCCTGCGGGGAGTTCAGCGTCTACCGCCTGGCGTTGTCGCAGCCGGAGTATTTTGCCGGCTTGTTTCAAATGCTGTGGAAAGAACTTGGCGGAACCTTGGCCAAGGGCATTGTCGACGGCAGGGTGCCGGGAGGCACCGAGCCTGTCGTATGGCATGAATCGGAAAGCCTGGCCGACACCATTCGACGTATTAATAAGCAAAGCAATAACGTCATGGCGCGGACACTGCTGCTCACCCTGGGCGCCGAGCGCATGGGCGAGGGCGCCACGCCCGCGACGGGCGCCGCCGCGGCGCTGGCCGTCTTGAAAGAGCAGAGTGTGGATACCCGCGGGTGGGTGCTCGACAATGGAGCAGGACTCTCACGCGAGGGGCGCGTGACGGCCGAGGGGATGGCCGGCATGCTCGATGCGGCCTGGCGCTCCCCGCTCATGCCCGAGTTTATTTCTTCTCTGGCCATATCCGGCGTGGATGGCACCGTGCGCCGCCGCCTGCGCAATGACGAAGTCAAAGGCATGGCACACCTGAAGACGGGCACCTTGCGCAATGTGCGCGCCCTGGCCGGCTATGTCCTGGGAGCCAGCGGCAAACGGTATATCCTGGTCAGCATTGTCAATGACGAGCGTTCTACCGCCGTGCGCGCCTTCGACGATGCCCTGGTCAGTTGGCTGGCCGCGCAATAGCACCTTACCGACACCCATTTTTTTGCAGGAAGCTCCATGCCCATACATGAAATCCGTCATCCCCTGATCCGCCACAAGCTAGGTCTGATGCGCCGCGCCGACCTGAGCACCAAGAATTTCCGCGAAATGTCGCAAGAGATTGCCGCCTTGCTGACGTACGAAGCGTCCAAGGATTTGCCTCTTGAACCAGCCAGTATCGAAGGATGGTGCGGCACCGTCGGCGTTGAAAAGCTGGCAGGCAAGAAAGTCACTGTGGTCCCCATTTTGCGTGCCGGAATAGGCATGCTCGATGGCGTACTCAGCCTGATCCCCGGCGCCAAGGTCAGCGCGGTGGGCATCGCACGCAACGAGGAAACGTTGCAGGCGCAAGCCTATCTGGAACGGCTGGTAGGTCAGCTGGACCAGCGCCTGGCTCTTATCGTGGATCCTATGCTGGCCACTGGCGGATCGATGGTGGCCACCATCGATCTCCTCAAGAAGGCGGGTTGCGTCAATGTCCGCGCATTGGTGCTTGTCGCCGCGCCCGAGGGAATTCGTGCGGTCGAGCAGCATCACCCCGATGTGCATATTTATACGGCATCCATCGACAGCCATCTGGACGAGAACGGATACATCATTCCAGGGCTTGGCGATGCGGGCGACCGGATTTTTGGTACGCGCCAAAAAGACGCCTGACGCCGCAGAAGCGTTGATGACGAGCATCTCCTCATTTTTGCTTACCAACCTTTGTGTTTTGTTGAAGACCGCTATGGCAAATACGGTAGTATGGTGTTCAGTCAATCACGACAGGCGATGTCCATGCGTTTTTTACGGTATTCAAGCTTTGCGGCGCTGCTGATGGCCATGGCCCCGTTCGGGGCCCGCGCCGGGCTTTGCGAAGCCCCTTTCATGCACGACGGGGGACAGGTGCAGCTTAGCGGTTCGGGAGGCATGCAGTTGGGCGCCGACCTGGCCTTCTCCGAGGTACGCAAGCAGGGTAGCAATGCCTGCGAGGCACGTGTACAAGGCACGGCTACTTACGGGCTGGCGGGACTGCCGCCCGGCAAATCCTCGCTCGATTACTGGATGACCATCAACAACGGCAAGGCGGCTTTTGAGCGCCAGGATGCGCAAGGCAAACGCGAACCCGTGAACGGGAAATTCGATCTTCGAATGTTGGGTCTGTTTTCTTATGGCGAGCCGATTTCCAAGGCCGGACAAACCTTTCCCGCCATGCGTTTTCAAATCAATGTCGACCAAAAAGCCGTGCAGGCAAAGCCGATCGTGGTCAATACCGGAGTCAAGACGGTGGGAGACCGTCAGACCATACAAACCGCGTCCGGGCATCAATCTTGCTGGCCTATCCGTTACACGCGGGTGACTGACCCCACCCAGGCCTCTTTCAGTGGACTGGTAATTCCCATACCGGGTATGACGTCCGCGGTAACTGACTGGTTCTGCCCCGATTTGGACATGGTCATGAAGCAGGAAAGCCAGCAGGGCGGGGTGGCGTCTGTGGTGGAAGTCACCAAACTCCGCTAGTATGTAGAACGACTGTTTGATTGCCGTTTAGTTTTATTCATCCACTCTCGATTAGGAGCCTTACCATGGCGACAAAGCAAGATCTATCCAACAAAGAAGAGCAATTCATCGACAACGTAAAGCAAAGCCTTGACGATGCCGAGAAGCTCCTGAGGGAAGCTGCTTCAGCAACGGGCGACAAGGCAACCGAAATGCGTGAAAGTGCCATGCAGTCGTTGCGCCGTACGCGCGAAGCCCTGTACGACACCCAGGACGTCCTGGTGGAACGCGGTCGTCGCGCCGCCCGGGTCACCGACGACTATGTGCACGATAATCCATGGCAGGCGATAGGTATGGCCGGATTGGCTGGCGTGTTGATTGGCGCCCTGATCTGCCGCCGCTAATTCAATAAGAAAGGGCTCATTATGGCGCTCCGACAATCCGTTGGCGAACTGGCATGTACTTTATTGTCAATAGTACGTACACGTCTTGAACTGTTTTCGTTGGAAGCCGCAGGGCAGAAGGCGCATCTCATAGCTGTTCTTGGCATGGCGTTTGGAGCGCTGCTCTTTCTGACCCTGGCGGTTCTCGTCTTTTCAATTGCCGTGGCCCTGTATTTCTGGCCTACCGAGCAGCGCTATGTGGCGTTGGGACTGCTTGCCTTGTTCTACGGGCTGCTGGGTGTGGGGCTGTTCCTGGCTGTGCGCAGCAAGCTGCTTTTTGCACCCATGCCTTTCGCAGCCACCGTCGATGAACTTCGCCGCGACCTCAGCCTGCTCGAGCGTCTTCGCGAACCATCGACATCGGTACGATCTCCCGATGCCCCGGTGCGCAAGGATTTTTCATGAAAAAGTCGATGTCGCCCGCCGACAGGGCCATGCAAATTGAATTGGTGCGGGCTCGGGCTGCGCTCGAGCGCCAGAGCCTGGGACGTAATGTCAGTGAACTGACCCACTCATTTACGCCTTCGGCGCTCATGAGCAGCTTCTTCCCGCGGCTTTCGTCAAGAAAGCCCTCCGATTGGCTTTTCAAGGCATTGTCGCTGGGTCGGCAGTATCCCTTGCTTGCGTCGGTCGCTTCCACCGTGTTTTCCCGTGTCGGCAAACGGCGCCGCTTATGGCGCATCGGGGCAGGGCTGTTGCTCTCCTGGCAAGTCGCCCGCGCGATGAAAAAGTAGCGAGGCTCGCTTTGCGGCGAGCCGCTATCCTACAAGCCCAGTTCCTGCCACATTGCATCGACGCGTGCCTTGACGCTGGCGTCCATCTGTATGGGGGTGCCCCATTCGCGTTGGGTTTCACCTGGCCATTTATTGGTGGCGTCCATGCCCATTTTTCCGCCCAGTCCTGATACCGGCGAGGCAAAGTCGAGGTAATCGATGGGCGTGTTTTCAACCAGAAGGGTGTCGCGTACCGGGTCCATGCGGGTGGTCATGGCCCAGATCACTTCTTTCCAGTCCCGGGTGTCGATGTCGTGATCGACGACGACGATGAATTTCGTATACATGAACTGGCGTAGAACGCTCCAGATCCCGAACATGACGCGTTTGGCGTGGCCGGCGTATTGCTTGCGTATGGACACCACTGCAAGGCGATAGCTGCATCCTTCCGGAGGAAGGTAGAAGTCGACGATTTCCGGGAAGGTGCGCTTCAATATGGGAATGAAAACTTCATTCAGGGCCACGCCGAGTATTGCCGGTTCGTCCGGAGGCTTGCCGGTGTAGGTGCTGTGATAGATGGGGTTGCGGCGCATGGTGATGCGATCGACGGTAAAGACCGGGAACCAGTCTTTTTCGTTGTAATACCCGGTATGGTCGCCATACGGGCCTTCAAGCGCCATTTCATAATCGCCGGTCGGCGGGCCCGCATTGCCGGCTTCCAGCACCGGTTTGACCGCACGGGGGTCCGTCGACGGCAGTATATGGCCTTCCAGCACGATCTCCGCATAGGCGGGCACGGACAAATTGCTTCCGATCGCCTTCGTGACCTCGGTACGGGATCCGCGCAGCAGGCCGGCGAACTGGTATTCCGACAGGCTGTCGGGGACGGGAGTCACCGCCCCGAGTATGGTGGCCGGGTCGGCTCCCAGTGCCACGGCAATTGGAAACGGGGTGCCGGGATTGCTAAGTGCGTGATCCCGGAAATCCAGAGCACCGCCGCGATGTGACAACCAGCGCATGATCAGCTTGTTGCGGCCTATGAGCTGCTGGCGGTAGATCCCCAGGTTCTGGCGCTTGGCATTCGGGCCGCGAGTGACGACCAGGCCCCACGTCAACAATGGCGCGACATCGCCAGGCCAGCAGCGTTGCAGTGGAATCTGGCTCAGGTCAACGTCATCGCCTTCAATGACGATATCCTGGCAGGCCGCGCCTTTTACCGATTTGGGACTCATGTCCCATAACGCGGCTTTCAGCATCGAAACCTTGGCGAAGGCGTCGCGCAGGCCTCGCGGCGCTTCGGGCTCCCGCAGCGAGGCCAGCAACTCCCCGGTCTGGCGGAGAGCTCCGATGTCTTCTTCCCCCATGCCCCAGGCTACCCGCTTGGTCGTGCCAAACAGGTTGGTCAATACCGGTATGGAGGCCGGGGAGCCGTTGTGCATGGGGCGCTCGAAAAGCAAGGCCGGGCCTCCTGCCCGCAGTACACGATCGCTGATCTCGGTCATTTCAAGATCCGTTGAAACGGGAGCCGTCAGGCGCTTGAGTTCGCCCGCGCTTTCGAGTTGCGCGATAAAGTCTCTTAGGTCACGATATTTCACAGGGTTTGCCGATCCGGTTACATTAGTATGCGGAGCTAAGGTTAACATCCACTCTGGTAAATTTATTGAAAGGGGCGCAATGGCCGTCATTGGTTCCGGTAATCTGGTAAGTCGATCGGCCCGCGGGGCCCTGTACCAGTTCGGCGAACTCGCGCATGTCTGTGCCGTTTATCTGGGCATTGCAGCGCTGGTGACCTTGGCGTTGACCGTGACGGTGCCCTCGATGCGCGAGCAGGCGCGCCAGATTCATGCCGCTCTGGTGCTAGTATTGCGGCCCGACGGCATCAAAGGCGATGCCTTCGCTACGCTCGACGCTGCACGCGACCCGTTTTTCTTTGATTCTGAAGGCTTGCTTACGGATAACGACGCATCGGGGCGCCCGACCGAGCAGGCCCAGGGCAACCCCACGAATTTCAGCAAGGCCTTGAGTGCTTCCATGGCGGGACAGGCCATTACCGGCGTCACATCGGCCCAGGCGCAGGCTTTGCGCAGCTACATCGCCCGGAAGTACAAAATCGCCCACAGTGTCGCGGGCGCATTGATCAATACGGCATTCATGGTGGGCCGGGAAAGCGGCCTTGACCCTCAATTGTTGCTGGCAGTCATCGCGATTGAGTCGCGCTACAACCCATACGCCGAGAGTCATGTCGGCGCGCAAGGCTTGATGCAGGTGATGACCAAAGTCCACAAAGAAAAATTCGACGCCTTCAACGAAGGCACGATCGCGGCACTCAATCCCATTGCCAATATCCGGGTCGGTGCACAGATACTGCGCGACTGTATCAAGCGGCGCGGTTCAGTGACGACAGGGCTTGCGTGCTACGTCGGCGCTACAGGTCCCAGTGATGGGGGCTACGGCGCCAAGGTGCTGGCCGAGAGGCGCCGCATCGCCCTGGCCTCCGGCATACCTGTAGGGCGTTAGACCGGGCTACCTGCCCAGGAAGTGTTCCATGCGTTGCACGGCTTCCTGCAGGCGGTCGAGCCCGGTGGCATACGAGAACCGCAAGCTGTATGACGAGTGAGCCGGGCCAAAATCGCGTCCGGGTACGGCCGCAACACCGGCCTCGTGCAACAGGCGCTGCGAAAACTCATCGCTGTTCTGGCTGTGCTGGCGAATGTCGGTATAAATATAGAAGGCGCCATCGGGCTTGACAGGGACATGCAGGCCCAGCCGTTCTAATTCGGGCAAGAGATAGTCGCGACGCTGCTTGAACGAGAGACGTCGGTTGTCATAGATGCGCATGACTTCAGGCTCGAAGCATGTAATTGCCGCGTGCTGGGCCAGTGACGGTGCGCAGATGGCCAGGCTGGCGGCCAGCCTTTCGATGGTCGGCACGATGTGGGGCGGGGCGATCAGCCAGCCTAGGCGCCAGCCTGTCATGTGAAAATACTTGGAAAAACTGTTGATGATGACAATATTGTCGTCGAGCGTAAGGGCGCTTTGTGGAACGCCATCGTAATACAGGCCCAGGTATATTTCGTCCATGATGATGAAGCCGCCGCGTTCCTTGACTTCGGCGATCAGGGCTTTCAGGTCCTCGGTCGCGATCGTGGTTCCGGTAGGATTGCTGGGTGACGCAATGAGGACGCCTCGCGTAGCCGGGCCCCAGTGTTCCCGGATTGCCGCCGCATCCAGCTGGAACCGTTGCTCTGGCGAACATGGAATCAGGCGTGGGACGCCGCCGGCGCCGGTGATGAAGTTCTGGTTGGCCGGATACGACGGATCGGGCATCAGGATTTCATCGCCAGGATTGATCAGGGCCATTGCCGCCAGAAGCAGCGCGCCCGAGGCGCCTGCCGTTACGATGATGCGCTCCGCATCGACCTCGGCCCCAAAATGCTGCTTGTAATAATCGGCAATGGCGGCTCGCAGCGGCGCTATGCCGGCTGGCGATGTGTAGCCGCTGAGCCCCGCCTGCGAGGCACGGTTCAGGGTTTCAACGACTTGGGGCGGGGCCGTGAAATCCGGTTCTCCTATACCCAGGCTGATGATGTCATGGCCTTGCGCGTTCAGTGCGGTGGCCTGTTTGAATAGTTCCACAGCGTAGAATGGCATCACTTGTTCGGTGCGCTTGGCAAGGCGGGGCATAAGGCGGATCTCTGGCAAATAGCAGGATTGTAGCGCTCGCATCACGGCCCGATCATTTTCATGGTTGTTCAAAGGAATAAAAAAATGGAGTCTCGTTCCCGGCGCGCCTTTCTAACGGGCCGACGTGTTTCCCAGGATCCATGGGTGGCGTTTTGTCGACGGCTGCGCGACGCGGTGGCCGGCACTGTTTTCGAATTTTCCCGGCACGAGGGCATGGGCAGCGCACGCCTGGTGCCCAAGCATGGCAGCGACGTTCACCATGCCCGATCCTTGTGTGCGGAGTATGGCGTGGTGTTGGCGCTGGATGGTGTCCAGCAATCGGCAAAACTCGACGAGCGGTCGGTACTTTGGGTGGAGCCCGGCCGTGACATGGCCGGCTGCCAAAGGCTGGAGCCCGGCAGCACAAAATGGTTCGTGCAGCCTGGATGCCTGTTGGGTGAGCTCGATGCCGCGGGCCTTAGCCAGTTCGCCGACTTGCCTTGCCATATCACGCTGGCGGCCTGGATTGCCGATCGTAATTTATGTGATTGGGATACAGGCCAGACCAGCCGGTCGGGCGTGGAACATGCAAGCGTGCTGCTGGCCGACGGCAGCAGCGTTGGCCTGGGCCCTTTCGGTGAACGAAACCAGAAGCCCCTGTCGGGCTTGAGGCTGCAACAGCTGGTCTCCAATCTGTTTCAGCTTTCCGGCCATGCCGACGCCCAGGCCTGCCGCCAGGCGGCGCGCTGGCCCGGCCGCTACCGTCTTGATGCGCTTTTGCCCGCGGCCGGCCATTCCGTCAATTTGGCGCACTTGATGCTTGGCCACGGAGGAGACCTGGGCTGGGTGGAGTGGGTGGTGCTGGATGAACAGTTGGCGCGTCCGCAAATCGAAGCCCCATACGCCCAGCGCTATTCGTCGAGGAGGCGCGAGCAGCAAGATATCGACCGATGCGCCAGCGACCTGGATGCCCGGATCAAGGCCTATTTCGACCCTAGCGATCTTTACCCATATCCCGGCCAGGACCTGTAGGTCAACGCAGTAGCGTTATTTTATTTTTCAGACCATGTCGCAAACGTAACCTTAGGGCTAGAATGGCTGTCTGTTTCACTCTAGACTATCGAAAGCATCATGGAAGAAAATTTTCGCAAAGCGGCTCTGGAATACCATGAGCACGGGCGTCCCGGCAAAATATCGGTAACGCCAACCAAGCAGTTATCGAACCAGCGCGACCTCGCCTTGGCATATTCGCCCGGAGTGGCAGCCGCCTGCGAAGAAATCGTCTCCGATCCCAGCAATGCTTTCCGCTATACAGCGCGGGGCAACCTCGTTGGCGTCATCACCAACGGAACCGCCGTGCTTGGCCTGGGCAATATCGGCGCCTTGGCATCAAAGCCGGTCATGGAAGGCAAGGCCGTGCTGTTCAAGAAGTTCGCCGGCATCGACGTGTTCGACATCGAGATCAACGAAACTGATCCGGACAAGCTCGTCGACATCATTGCAGGGCTGGAGCCCACTTTCGGTGGTATCAATCTTGAAGACATCAAGGCACCGGAGTGTTTCATTGTCGAACGCAAATTGCGCGAGCGAATGAATATTCCCGTCTTTCACGATGACCAGCACGGTACCGCCATCTGTGTTTCCGCGGCGTTCATTAATGGTCTGGAAGTGGTCGGCAAAGACATCACGCAGATCAAGGTCGTGGTTTCCGGCGCTGGCGCGGCAGCGCTTGCCTGTCTCGACCTGCTGGTTGACCTCGGCCTGCCTCTCGAAAACATCTGGGTTTCCGACATAGAAGGGGTGGTGTACAGGGGCCGCACGACACTTATGGACCCCGATAAAGAACGCTTTGCGCAGGAAACGGCGGCTCGCAAGCTGGCCGATATCATCGATGGTGCCGATGTATTCCTGGGCTTGTCCGCCGGCGGCGTACTGAAGCCTGAAATGGTCGCCAGGATGGCTGCCAAGCCGCTGATCCTGGCGCTGGCCAACCCCAATCCCGAAATTCTTCCCGAAGATGCGCATGCAGTGCGCGATGACGTGGTCATGGCAACCGGTCGATCCGATTACCCCAACCAGGTCAACAACGTCTTGTGTTTTCCGTATATTTTCCGCGGTGCACTCGATGTCGGCGCCACGACCATCACCCGCGGCATGGAAAAGGCAGCCGTCATTGCCATTTGCAAGCTGGCGCAGGAAGAGCAGAACGACGTGGTGGCTGCCGCCTATGGCACGTATGGTGTTGCCTTCGGCCCCGAGTACTTCATTCCCAAGCCTTTCGATCCCCGGCTGATCGTACGTATCGCGGTTGCGGTGGCGGCAGCGGCAATCGAAGATGGCGTCGCCACGCGTCCCATTGCCGACCTCGAAGGCTATGCCGAGCAGCTGCAGCAGTTTGTCTATCGTTCCGGTTCGTTCATGAAGCCGCTGTTCTCGAACGCCAAGAAGCTGGTGCGCGACGGCGGCAAGTCGCGCATAGTTTTCACCGAAGGCGAAGACGAGCGTGTATTGCGCGCGGTGCAGATCATCGTCGACGAAAAAATTGCCAAGCCCATACTCGTGGGTCGGCCTTCGGTGCTGGCCGACCGTATCAAGAAATTCGGCCTGCGCCTGCGCCTGGGCCACGATGTCGAAGTCACCAATCCCGACTACGACGAGCGCTTCCACCGCTACTGGACGACGTATTGGGAGCTTATGTGCCGCCGTGGCATCAGCAAGGAAATGGCGCGCGTGGAAATGCGCCGCCGCCTGACGCTCATTGGTGTCATGATGGTTCACCTGGGCGACGCAGACGGCATGGTGTGCGGCACGGTAGGGGCGTATGCCGATCACCTGCGGTTCATCGATGAAGTCATCGGCAAGGCGCCCGGGGCCAAAACCTACGCGGCCATGAATATTGTGCTGCTGGCCGAGCACACGCTGGCCATGGCGGACACCCACGTCAACGATAATCCCGATGCGGAACAGCTTGCCGAGATCACGATCGCGGCAGCGGCCGAAATGCGCCGCCTGAACATCGAGCCCAAGGTTGCGCTGCTTTCGCGTTCAAATTTTGGAACCAGCAGTTCCTCATCCGGTTCCAAAATGCAGGCTGCATTGGCTCTGGTACGCGAACGCGAGCCCGGCCTTGAAATCGATGGCGAAATGCATGGTGATTGTGCGCTCGACGAAGCACTGCGCAAGCGCATCATGCCCTTGACGACGCTGCAAGGCGAAGCCAATCTGCTCATCTTCCCCAATGTCGATTCCGGCAATATCGCCTACAACCTGCTCAAGACGGCCGCCGGAGGCAATGTGGCGGTTGGCCCCTTCCTGCTGGGCGCCAATGCACCGGTTCATATCTTGACGTCCAGTTCCACGGTGCGTCGTATTGTGAATATGGCGGCGCTTACGGTGGTCGATGCAAACACCGCAAGAACCGCCTAAACCCTTTCGAGGGGGCGGTGCGCCCGTCGGGTTGATCCTGACGGGCGGCGGAGCTCGGGCGGCCTATCAGGTTGGGGTGCTGTCGGGGATCATGGACATACTCGATCCCGATCGCTCCCCCGACTTCGGCAATCCGTTCGCGATTATTTGCGGCTCTTCTGCCGGCGCCATCAATGCCGCTGCCATGGCGTGCTTTGCCGACGAACCCCATGCCGGCATGGAACGGCTGCGCAAGCTATGGAGCGGTCTGCGTACCGGCATGGTGTACCGCGCCGATGCGCCGGGGCTGCTGCGTACAGGCGTCATGTGGTTTACGGTTCTGGCCCTGGGTTGGCTTTTCCCAGGCCTGCGCAATCGCCAGCCGCAGTCCTTGCTTGATAACCAGCCACTGGATGAGTTATTGTCGGCGACGCTGGATTTCGACCGGCTCAAGAGGAATCTTTCAAACGAGTGCCTGGATGCGCTCGCCATCACCGCCACCGCCTACACGACTGGCGAGCATCTGACGTTCTATCAGTCGAACAACACCATAAAGCCCTGGCAGCGCTCATTGCGCCGCGCCCTGCCGGGCACAATAGGGGTGGATCATCTGCTGGCATCCAGCTCCATACCCTTTATTTTTCCGGCCCGCGCCATGCTTGTTCGGGGGCAGACTGCGTGGTGCGGCGATGGTTCCATGCGGCAATTGGCGCCCATGAGTCCCGCTATTCACCTTGGTGCCGAGAAGATCTTCGTAATCGGCACGGGCTACAAGGACGAGGTCCATCCCGAAAAGCAAACAGTCGACACTAAATATCCTACACTGGCGCAAATTGGCGGACACGCCTTGTCCAATATTTTCCTGGACAGTATTTCGATGGATGTCGAGCGTATGGAAAGAATCAATGGCTTGCTTGCGCAGTTGCCGCCGAATGCATTAAAAAGCCAATCGTTGCGCCGGGTCAGCACTTTTTCGATTACACCCAGCCGCTCGCTCGACCAGCTCGCGCTGGCGCATCTGGACCATATGCCGCGTGCCGCACGCGCCCTTTTCCGCGTTATCGGTGTATCGTCTAAATCCCGAAAGGCCGCCGACGGCGCATTAATCTCGTATTTGTTGTTCGAGGCCAGCTATACCCAGGCGCTCATCCAGTTGGGACGAGCCGATAGCATGAGCCGTGTTGAAGAAGTAAAAGCGTTTTTCAAGGAGGCGCCAGAATGAACCCAGCGCAATCATTGCAAAAGAAATTGCAAAAAGGCGGGCTGATCGACGTTTCCGCCGTCTCCAGTGATGAAGTTATCGCTGCGGCCAGCGAGCTGAGCATGACGGCTTACGTGGTCAACTGCGACCGCGCAAGAAGTCGTTCAGCAGTATTGCGCGCAGTCGTCAAGGCCGTGGATTTTCCCGAATACTTCGGTGGCAATCTTGATGCGCTGTACGACTGCCTTTGTGACACGGTACTCGACCAGAAGGTTGGCCTTTTCCTGTGGTTCCACAATCTTCACTCGGGCGATCCCGCGCTTGCCGATGACTCGAAGGCAATACAAGGTGTCTGCGCCGATGTCGCCGATTTCGCGTCAAATAACGACCGGCGCTTCGCCTATTTCATCGAGCATGCCGGCAAGCACAAAGACCCTGAGCCCGGAATTCCGCCCGAGCCGTATTCGGGTTCGCGCGTACCCGAATAAGCAGGCGCTGAGGGCGGACCCGATCAGTCCCAGCCGCGCAGGGCGCTGATCGCAGCTATCAGCGCCAGGCCTGCGGTCTCAGTGCGCAGCACGCGCTTGCCGAAGCTGACGGCGGTCAGGCCATGGCGCTCCACCAGGGTCTGCTCGTCGCCGGACCAGCCGCCTTCGGGACCCACCAGCAGCGTCACGCGGTCCTGCATCGACGACATTGCCTGGGCCAGCGTATGCGGGCTTGCAGGGTGGCAGAACAGTATGTCGTCGGCATCGTCGCGACGCCCTGCCAGATAGTCGCGCAATGTGGCGGGTTCCGCTATTTCCATGATGCGATTGCGCCCGCATTGTTCACTGGCCGACTGGGCAATCCGCCTCCAATGCTGCATGCGCTTGTGCAATCGTTCGCCCGACAGTTGCAGTACGCTGCGCTGGGCGGTAATTGGCACCAGGCGCCGGGCGCCCAGCTCCACCGCCTTTTCAATAATCCAGTCCATTTTGTCGCCGGCGGGTATGCCTTGCACCAGCGTGATGTCTCCATCGAGCTCGGCTTCGATCGGTTCGTGTTCGCCCAAGGATGCGAAGCCGTTTTTTCCTTCAATGTGCAGCGTGGCCGGGTACTGGCCGCCCAGCCCGTTGAACAGGACGATGTCCGAGTCGGGTTTCAAGCGCAGCACCCTAATGGCATGATGGGCCAGCTCAGGCGCGAGCTTTACGGTCGTGTTGGACGCCAGTGCGGCAGCACAGAAAAATCGGGGAATAGCCATAAGACGAATACCGGGCTGTAATGAAGACTGGAATGATACTGTCCGATTGCAAGTCCGCGCCATTGCGCCCTCGCGCAGGGTTCCAGCAGTATATTTCCCCGGTGTTAAAATCGACCGCTTCGTAAACCTTATCGATGGCGCCAGGCCTTTTCCGTGGTTTGTCGTCTCTAGCGAGTTTTGAATGAGCCATACGCCAGCCCAAGATTCTTCCATGGCAAATGCTATCCGTGCATTGTCGATGGATGCGGTTCAACAAGCCAATTCAGGCCATCCCGGAGCCCCCATGGGGATGGCCGATATTGCCGAAGCCTTGTGGACCCGCCACTTGCGGCACAATCCCTCTGATCCGGCCTGGGCCGACCGCGACCGTTTCGTGTTGTCGAACGGGCATGGTTCCATGCTTCTTTATTCGCTGTTGCACCTTAGCGGCTACGACCTGCCCATTGAAGAGATCGGGAATTTCAGGCAATTGCATTCGCGGACACCGGGACACCCGGAAGTCGGCATTACTGCGGGCATAGAAACCACCACCGGCCCGCTGGGGCAGGGCCTTGCAAACGCGGTGGGCATGGCGCTGGCCGAGGCACTGCTGGCGCAGGAATTCAACCGCGAGCATCATGCGATTGTCGATCACTATACCTACGCCTTCGTGGGCGACGGCTGCCTCATGGAAGGCATCTCGCACGAAGCATGCTCGCTGGCCGGGACGCTCAAGCTGTCCAAGCTCATTGTGTTCTACGACGACAACGGCATTTCCATTGACGGTCCCGTGGAGAACTGGTTTGGCGACGATACGGCCAAGCGTTTCGAAAGCTACGGCTGGAACGTCGTGCGCGGTGTCGACGGTCACAGCACCAGCGCGGTCGATGCGGCTATCGTCCAGGCCAAGCAGCTTGCAACGGAAGGCAGCGGTCCCACGCTTATTTGCTGCCGTACGGTCATCGGCAAGGGCGCGCCCCATGCTGCCGGTACGGAAAAAGTGCATGGTGCGCCGCTGGGCGCCGAGGAAATCCACGCCACTCGCGAGGCACTGAACTGGCCCTACGAGCCGTTTCATGTGCCGGCCGAAATTTATGCACTATGGGATGGCAAGGAAAAAGGACAGCAGCTGCAGTCGGAATGGCAAACCCGGTTCGACGCCTACGCGAAGGAATTTCCGACCGAAGCCGCCGAGCTCCAGCGTCGCCTTGCCAGCGACTTGCCGGCCGACTTTGCCGAGCGCTCGCAGCAATTCATCGAAGCCACGAATCAAAAGGCCGAAACGGTCGCCAGCCGCAAGGCTTCGCAGTTTGCGATTGCCGCGTTTGCCGAGCTTCTGCCCGAGTTCCTGGGCGGCTCGGCCGACCTGACCGGATCCAATTTCACCGACTGGAAGGGCGTGTCTCCCGTGCGCGCCGGGCAGCTTCATCTGCGTTTTGGCCGTCATATCAACTACGGCGTGCGCGAATTCGGAATGGCCGCGGTCATGAATGGCATCGCCCTGCATGGCGGATACCTGCCGTTCGGCGGCACCTTCCTTACGTTTTCCGACTATTCCCGCAATGCCTTGCGCATGGCCGCGCTGATGAAGCAGCGCGTGGTGCATGTCTTTACGCACGACTCCATCGGCCTGGGCGAAGACGGCCCCACTCACCAATCCGTGGAACATGCCGCCAGTCTGCGCCTGATTCCCAACCTGCACGTATGGCGTCCCTGCGATACGACTGAAACCGCTGTCGCCTGGGCAAGTGCCATCCAGCGGCCGGCCAGCGTGGGCATGACCGTCCGCGATGGCGGCCCTAGTGCCTTACTGCTGTCGCGCCAGAATCTTCCCTTTGTGCCTCGCGACGCCGCGGCCATCGCAGGCATCAGCCGCGGTGGCTACGTCTTGCGTGATGCCGATAACGCTCAGGCCATCATCATCGCCACCGGCTCGGAAGTCGAGCTTGCGCTGGGTGCGCAAGAGCAGCTTGCCGCCAAGGGCGTTGCTGTGCGGGTGGTGTCCATGCCGTGTACCAACGTCTTCGATGCGCAGGACGCACAATGGCGTGAATCCGTTTTGCCGGCCGGCCTGCCGCGCGTGGCCGTCGAGGCTGGCGTCACATCCGGCTGGTACAAGTACGTGGGCCTGGACGGCGCGGTCGTCGGCATCGATACCTACGGCGAATCGGCTCCTGCCGGCGTGTTGTTCAAATTCTTTGGATTGACCGTCGAGCGGGTTGCCGCAGCCGTTGAGCAAGTTTTATAAAACAGGAGAGTAACAATGACGATTCGTGTTGCAATTAATGGGTATGGCCGTATCGGACGCAATATCTTGCGTGCGCATTACGAAGGCGGCAAGAAGCACGATATAGAAATCGTGGCCATCAACGACTTGGGCGATCCCAAGACCAACGTACACCTTACGCGCTTCGATACCGCCCACGGAAAGTTCCCCGGTACAGTGGCTGTGGACGGCGACTATATGGTGGTCAACGGCGATAAGATCCGCGTGCTCGCCAACCGCGATCCGTCCGCCTTGCCCTGGGGCGACCTCAACGTGGACGTCGTGCTCGAATGCACCGGTTTCTTCACCAGCAAGGAAAAGGCCAGCGCCCACATCAAGGGCGGCGCCAAGAAAGTCATTATTTCGGCTCCGGGCGGCAAAGATGTCGACGCCACCATTGTGTACGGCGTGAACCACCAGGTTCTGAAGTCCAGCGATACCGTTATTTCCAACGCCTCTTGCACCACGAACTGCCTGGCTCCGTTGGTGCAGCCGCTGCACGAGAAGCTGGGTCTGGTCAATGGCCTGATGACGACGATTCACTCCTACACCAACGACCAGGTCCTTACCGACGTCTATCACGAAGACCTGCGCCGCGCACGTTCGGCCACGCAAAGCATGATCCCGACCAAGACGGGCGCAGCGTCCGCCGTTGGCCTGGTCCTGCCAGAGCTCAACGGCAAGCTCGACGGCTACGCCATACGCGTACCGACCATCAACGTCTCGATCGTCGACCTGTCCTTTGTGTCGGCTCGCGAGACGACGGTCGAAGAAGTCAACGCCATCCTCAAGGCGGCTGCCGACGAAGGTCCTTTGAAGGGCATCCTCGAATACAACGACGAGCCGCTCGTGTCGGTCGACTACAACCACAATCCGGCCTCCAGCACGGTGGACGCAGGCCTGACGAAGGTGTCCGGTTCATTGGTCAAGGTATCTTCCTGGTATGACAACGAATGGGGTTTCTCCAATCGCATGCTCGATACCACGGTCGCCCTGATGTCGGCCAAGTAATCGACTCTTTATCAGTACAGGGGCGGGGTAACCCGCCCTTGACACGTCTGCCTATCGGCGGGGGATATCTTTATGACCATCAATACACTTACCGCTTTGGCGAAAACCGATGCGCTTGGCGGCAAGCGCGTGTTCATTCGCTCTGACCTGAATGTTCCGCTCGCTGACGGCGAAATTACCGAAGACACGCGTATCAGGGCTTCAGTGCCCGCCATACGGCTGGCGCTTGATGCCGGCGCCGCCGTCATGGTCACGTCTCATCTGGGGCGGCCTACCGAAGGCACGGTTACCGATGCCGATACGCTGGCTCCGGTGGCGAGCCGGCTTTCCGCTTTGCTGGGCGCTCCTGTCACGCTGGTGACCGATTGGGTCGACGGGGTTACAGTCAGCCCCGGGCAGGTCGTGATGCTGGAGAATTGCCGCTGCAACGTGGGCGAGAAGAAGGATGATCCGGAGCTTTCCCGCAAAATGGCGGCTTTATGCGATGTGTACGTAAACGATGCATTTGGTACCGCCCATCGCGCCGAAGCCACGACGCACGGAATTGCCAAGTATGCGCCCATCGCCTGTGCAGGTCCCTTGCTGGAAGCCGAGCTGCTGGCCCTGGGCCGTGCATTGAAAGAGCCCAAGCGGCCGCTCGTGGCCATCGTGGGCGGTTCAAAGGTATCGACCAAGCTTTCCATCTTGCAGGCCTTGGCCGATAAGGTCGATCAACTGATCGTGGGCGGCGGTATCGCCAATACCTTTATGCTGGCGGCGGGGCACGCCATCGGTAAGTCGCTGGCCGAGCCGGACCAGGTGGATCAGGCCCGTGCCGTGATCGACATGATGAAGGGACGCGATGCAGCCGTGCCCATTCCGGTGGATGTGGTGTGCGCCAAGACCTTTGGCGCCGATGCCCAGGCGACGGTAAAGGCGGCCGACGCGGTGGCCGACGATGACCTGATCCTGGATATCGGCCCGCAAACCGCCGAGCAATTGGCGGGCATTCTTGCGCAGGCCGGCACCATCGTCTGGAATGGTCCGGTAGGCGTATTCGAATTCGATGCCTTTGCCAACGGCACCAAGGTGGTGGCGCAGGCGATTGCCGATACGGACGGGTTTTCCATTGCCGGCGGTGGCGATACCCTGGCTGCGATTGCGAAATACGGCATAGGCGACAAGATCGGCTATATCTCGACGGGCGGCGGGGCTTTCCTGGAGTTCCTGGAAGGCAGGACGCTGCCGGCGGTTGCCATTCTGGAAGAACGTGCGCGGAACTGATCCTGCACCCGCTAACTGGGAATATTCATGACTGTATCCTCGCGGCTAGTCCGCAACCATCCCGACGAGTTGTTGGTGGGCCTGGTGTCGATTTCCGACCGGGCTTCTAGCGGCACCTACGAAGACAAGGGTATTCCTGCGCTGCAAGCTTGGCTGAGCGCTGTCTTGACCCGGCCGCCGCAGTTCGCCGCGCGCCTGATTCCCGATGAGCGCCAGCAGATATCGGCCACGCTGGTCGAGCTGGTGGACGTAGTGGGCTGCGACCTAGTGTTGACCACGGGCGGCACCGGTCCGGCCAGGCGTGACGTAACGCCGGAAGCGACGCTCGCGGTTGCCACGCGCGAGATGCCGGGTTTTGGCGAGCAGATGCGCCAGATCAGCCTGAAATTCGTGCCGACGGCAATACTTTCCCGGCAAGTCGCCGTGGTCCGCGAAACGCCCGACCATGCGGCACTGATCATTAATCTGCCCGGGCAGCCCAAGTCCATCCAGGAAACGCTGGAAGGCTTGAAGGACCCGGAGGGCAAGGTAATGGTTCCGGGCATCTTCGCGGCCGTACCCTATTGCATCGACCTCATCGGCGGGCCTTACGTCGAAACGCACAAGGATCGCGTTGCCGCCTTTCGTCCTAAGTCGGCGACACGCTGATGACCATCAGCAATTAATCTCATTCCCTCGTAAAATCGAGGCTATCCCTATTCAATCTGCTTTCAGGAGGTCTTGCCATGGCTCTAGTTTCCATGCGTCAGTTGCTCGATCATGCGGCCGAAAACGGCTACGGTATCCCAGCTTTCAACGTCAACAACCTGGAGCAAGTCCAGGCCATCATGGAAGCGGCTTCCGAAACCGACAGTCCGGTCATCATGCAGGCATCGGCGGGCGCCCGTAAATACGCCGGCGAAGGCTTTCTCAAGTATCTGATCCAGGCCGCGGTAGAAAGCTACCCCAATATTCCCGTCGTCATGCACCAGGACCATGGCCAATCGCCAGCCATTTGCCAGGGCGCCATCGACCTCGGATTCTCCAGCGTAATGATGGACGGCTCGCTCAAGGAAGACGGCAAGACCATTGCCGATTACGAATACAACATGGACGTCACTCGCCGTGTGGTCGAGATGGCCCATAAGGTGGGCGTGACGGTCGAAGGCGAACTCGGCTGCCTGGGTTCACTGGAAACCATGCAGGGCGACAAGGAAGACGGCCATGGCGCCGACGGAAAACTCACCATGGAGCAATTGCTGACCGACCCCGAGCAGGCCGCCGATTTCGTCCGCCAAACGCAGCTCGACGCGCTTGCCATCGCTATCGGAACCAGCCATGGCGCCTACAAGTTCACCCGTAAGCCCACTGGCGATATCCTGTCGATTTCGCGCATCAAGGAAATCCATCATCGCCTGCCGAACACGCACTTGGTGATGCACGGCAGCTCCAGCGTGCCGCAGGAACTGTTGGCGGAGATCCGTGAGTTCGGCGGCGACATGAAAGAAACCTACGGTGTCCCGGTCGAGGAAATCCAGGAAGCCATCAAGTTCGGTGTTCGCAAGATCAATATCGACACCGATATCCGCCTGGCCATGACCGGCGCCATCCGCCGCTTCATGGGCGAGAACCCATCCAAGTTCGATCCGCGCGAATACCTCAAGCCTGCGCGCCAGGCAGCCAAGGATGTCTGCAAGCAGCGCTATGAACAATTCGGCACCGCCGGCAATGCCAGCAAGATCAAGCCTATTTCCCTGACTGAAATGGCCAAGCGCTACTCGGCCGGAGAGCTGGCACAAGTCGTCAAGTAAATGCATCAGGCTTTGTATTGATTCGCGTCCTGTCCGGACTGGTCCGGCAGGACGTTCTATTTCAAGGATACCTCGTGGTACAGGCACTACACCAATCAACAATCAAGTCGCTTCCTTTGCTGGCCCGCGGTAAGGTGCGCGATATGTACGCGGTGGGCGACGACAAGCTGCTCATTGTGGCGTCCGATCGCATATCGGCCTTCGATGTCATTCTTGATGATCCCATACCAGGCAAAGGCCAGGTGCTGACCGAGTTGACCGAGTTCTGGCTGAAGAAGCTCGCGCACGTTTTGCCCAATCATGCCACCGGAATCGCGGCCGAAGACGTCGTCGCCGCTGACGAGCGCGAGCAAGTCGCGGGTCGCGCCATGGTGGTCAAGCGCCTGAAACCCATCATGGTGGAAGCCGTAGCGCGGGGCTATCTCATCGGCTCGGGCTGGAACGATTATCGCGACAGCGGCAAGGTATGCGGCATAAGCCTGCCATCCGGCCTGCAACAGGCCAGCCGGCTGCCCGAACCCATTTTTACGCCTGCGGCCAAGGCCGAGCTCGGCTCGCATGACGAGAACGTGGATTTCGACTACGTGGTGAGCCAGGTCGGCAAAGACCTGGCCGAAGAGATCCGCAGCGTTACCTTGCGCCTGTATTCCGAGGCAGCCGCCTTTGCGTTGGACAAGGGCATCATCATTGCCGACACCAAGTTCGAATTCGGCCTGGATGACGAGGGTCGCCTGCACCTTATGGACGAAGTGCTGACACCGGACTCGTCGCGTTTCTGGCCGGCATCGGATTACGCCGAGGGCATTAGTCCGCCGTCGTTCGACAAGCAGTTCGTGCGCGACTGGCTGGAAACCCAGGTTTGGGACAAGACACCTCCCGCACCACGCCTGCCTGCCGATGTCCTGGAAAAGACGGCTGCCAAATATCGCGAAGCCGCCACGCGTCTTACGGCTTGAGCCCGGAACGCGGGCCGGGCACGGTAGAATATCTTTTTGCTCTGCCCAACCCGTGATCTATCTTATAGGTGAGCCGCTATGACTATATTTACTGAAGCCAGCGCTGCCGGCACCCCCCTGGTCGGAATCATCATGGGCTCCGCCAGCGACTGGGACATCATGAAGAATGCCGTCGCGGTGCTTGAGGAATTCGGTATTCCGCACGAACTGAACGTGGTTTCGGCGCACCGCATGCCTCATGATATGGTGGAATACGGCACACAAGCCGTCGACCGCGGACTGCGCGCGATTATTGCCGGTGCGGGCGGTGCCGCCCACTTGCCGGGCATGATGGCGGCCTTGACGCCAGTGCCCGTGTTCGGCGTGCCAGTGCCTTCCAAATACCTGCGTGGCGAAGATTCGCTGTTGTCCATCGTCCAGATGCCCAAGGGTGTGCCGGTGGCCACATTTGCCATAGGCGAAGCCGGTGCGGCCAATGCGGCCCTGCATGTGGTCGCCTGCATGGCGACCACCGATTCCGAGCTGCTGAAAAAACTCATTGCCTATCGCTGTCGCCAAACCGAGGCGGCGCGTGCCATGGTGGTTCCTCCCCATGTGGTGATGTAGTCCTCGCATTTGCCGCCACATCTTTACATCTCTATCTTATTGCTGACAGGTTGTTGACATGAATGAAGCCTCTATCCCCCCCCCGATATCCCCGGGCGACTGGCTGGGCATGATCGGAGGAGGGCAGTTGGGGCGCATGTATTGCCATGCGGCGCAAAGCCTGGGCTACAAAGTTGCCGTGCTTGATCCCGATCCGCAAAGCCCTGCCGGCGCCGTCGCCGACCTGCACATCCGTGCCGCTTATGATGATCAGGCCGGCCTGAAGCAATTGTCTGAACGCTGCAAGGCGATTACCACCGAATTCGAGAATGTGCCGGCCCAAAGCCTGGAAACCCTCGCGTCGGCGTCGCTGGTCCGTCCCGGGGCCCAGGCGGTCGCCGTCGTCCAGGACCGTATCCGCGAGAAGGCCTTCATCAAGAATATCGGGGTGCCCGTGGCTCCTTATGCCGCCATTCACACGCCACAAGACATCGATGCGGCAGCCGAAGGCTTGTTTCCGGGCATACTGAAAGCCGCCAGGCTGGGCTACGACGGCAAGGGGCAGGCGCGGGTCAAGACACGCGAAGAAGCGCGCCAGGCGCTGGAGTCATTTGGGGGCGTCGCCTGCGTGCTCGAAGCGCTATTGCCATTGGCAAGCGAGCTGTCAGTGGTCATGGCACGCGGTGCTGACGGCCAGGCGGTGTTCTATCCGTCGGCCCGTAACGAGCATCGCGACGGCATATTGGCCGTTTCCACTGTCGATGCACGGTCGCCGGACCAGGCGATTGCCGTCCAGGCGGCGAATGCGGCCCTGGCGATCGCGGAAGGGCTCGAATATGTAGGCGTCCTGTGCGTGGAGTTTTTCGTGCTGCAGGACGGCCGGCTCATCGCCAACGAGATCGCGCCCCGGCCACATAACAGCGGTCACTACACCATGAATGCGAGCGTCAGCAGCCAGTTCGAGCAGCAGGTACGCGTCACCGCAGGTTTGCCGCTAGGCGGCACCGCCAGCCTATGTTCCGTTGTGATGCTCAATATCCTGGGCGATGTCTGGTTCGATGATGCCACCGGCCTTAAGCGCGAACCGGACTGGCCCGCGGTATTGGCCGTGCCCGGCGCCAAGCTGCATCTCTACGGCAAGTCCGAAGCGCGGCGTGGCCGAAAAATGGGCCATGTCAATGTGCTGGGCGCCACCGTTGCCGATGCGGTGGGCGCTGCGTCGCGCGTCGCACACGCACTAGGCATTCCCTTCCAGCCATGAGCGCAAACGCTTCGTCGCCCGATATGAGGGCCATGCTGGCGGAAGCGGCCCAACGGCTGGAAGAAGGCCGGCTGGTAGCCTTTCCCACGGAAACTGTCTATGGCCTGGGCGCCGATGCCGAGAATCCGCAGGCCATCGCCCGCATTTACGCCGCCAAGGGACGCCCGGCCAATCACCCGGTTATCGTGCATGTGTCGCCCGAGGCGGACATCACCTATTGGGCAAAGTCCATTCCATCCGAAGCGCGTGCCTTGATGCAGGCGTTCTGGCCAGGTCCGCTCACCCTCATTCTGCCTCGCGCGCAGCATATTCCCGCCGAGGTCAGCGGCGGGCATGGCAGCGTGGGGCTACGCTGTCCCTCGCACCCTGTGGCACAAGCCTTGTTGCGCGAGTTCGCCCGCCTCAAGCCTAACGGGCAGGGCGGTGTGGCTGCCCCCTCGGCCAACAAGTTCGGTCAGGTTTCGCCCACACACGCTGCCCATGTACGGGCCGAGTTTCCTGAATTGTCCGAGACGGCGCTGATGGTCTTGGAGGGTGGCCCCTCGCACGTCGGCATTGAGTCCACAATTGTCGATGTATCTCGGCTGGATCAGGGCGTAGGCCCGGTCTTGCTGCGGCCCGGTCATGTGACTGCGGCGCAAATTGCCGACGTGCTCGGGATTGCGCCGGCGCGTCCCGATGCCGCCGCGCCACAGGTGTCGGGCTCGTTGAAGGCGCATTACGCACCGCGTACGGCCTTGTCGCTGCTGGCCATGGACGACTTGCTGCAGGTCGTCGCCGACGCAACGGACACGGCGCAACGCGTGGCGGCCGTCGTCTTCAGTGTTCCGGTTCACGCTGCGACGACCGGCAACGTGGATTGGCTGGTATGCGCCAATGAGCCGGATGCGTACGCGCGGGAATTATATGCCTTGCTGCGGCGCCTGGATGACCAGGGCTACTCGCGTATTCTGCTCGAGCAACCGCCCCGGACCGCGGAATGGCAGGCGATCAATGACCGCGTAGGGCGCGCGGCGGCGGCTTTTACCTGACCGATCGCTGCGCTGCTCACACGCCGAGGTAGCGCATGAGTAATTCGGGTTGGCCGGCCAGCTCCGCGCTGGGCTGGTTTTCGACCAGGCAGCCTTTTTCCATGACTACGCAGCGGTCGGTGTGTGCCAGTACCTTGCGATAATTGCGGTCCACGATCAGCGTGGACATGCCCGTCGTTCGTACTGACGCGATAATGCGCCAGATCTCCGCGATGATAAGCGGTGCGAGGCCTTCGGTGGCTTCGTCCAGAATGAGCACATCGGGGTTGGTCATCAGTGCGCGTCCTATGGCCAGCATTTGCTGTTCGCCCCCCGATAGCTGCTGTCCGCCATGCTCAAGCCGTTCGGCAAGACGGGGGAATGTCTGCAGCACCCGCTGGTAGGTCCAGTCGTTGCGACCATCGAAGCTTGGGCGCGCCGCCACCTGCAGATTTTCCCGCACGTTGAGGTTGGGGAATATGCCACGCCCTTCGGGTACATAGGCGACCCCCAGCCTGGCAACCTGGTAGGGCGCAGCGCGGGTACAGTCCTTGCCGCGGATGCTGAGAGTGCCGCTGCTTGCGGGGACGTGGCCCATGATGGTCCGTATGAGCGTGCTTTTGCCCATGCCGTTTCGGCCTAGCAGGCCTATGGATTCGCCCGTTCCAATATCCAGGCTGACGCCCTGGAGGACATGGCTTTCCCCGTAATGCGCGTGCAGCGATTGGGCTTGAACGAAAGGCTTCATTCGTCTTCCCCCAGGTAGGCGGTCTGTACGTCAGGATTGCTTCGTATTGCCTGCGGCTCGCCTTGTGCTATGACGCGACCGTTCACCATCACGGTAATTTCGTCGGCAACCTTAAATACGGCGTCCATGTCGTGTTCGACCAGCAGAATGGCATGCTCATTCTTCAGCGATGCCAGCAAGGACAGCATTCTCTCGGTTTCTTCGGGTCCCATGCCGGCCAATGGTTCATCGAGCAACAGCACCTGTGGATGCGTGGCAAGACTCATGGCAATTTCGAGCTGGCGCTTGCGACCGTGCGACAGCATGCCTGCGGTATGGCGGCTGTCGGACTCCAGCCCTGCCAACTGTATGGCCTGGTCTGCCGCGTCGTTGCTGTACCGGCAGTTGCGGGCGGGGCTGCTCCAGTTCCAGAACTGCTGGCGATTGGCTTGTGCGGCAATGCGGCAGTTCTCATGTACTGTCAGGGACGGGAAAATGGTCGTGCGCTGGTAGCTGCGACCCAGCCCAGCCCTGGCGCGGCGCGGCTGCGACCACGAAGTGACCTCTTGCTGGTGCAGGAATATGGCGCCCTCGTTGGGTGCAAGTTCACCGGCCAGCACGCTTACCAGCGTGGACTTCCCGGCGCCGTTCGTACCGATTACGGCGTGTACCGTACCCCGGGTCAGGGTCAGCGAGACGCCATCGATGGCGACCAGGCCATGGAAGCGACGGGTAATGTTTTTCGCGGACAATAAAACGTCGGACATGGACTATCCTTGCGATGGGGCTGGGCGCGCGGCGGAGCGCCTGTTGCGCCACTGGGCTGATATGCCGATGAGGCCGTTGGGCATCAGGGCGACCAGGGCAATAATGCTCAGGCCGAAAGTAAGGTGCCAATGGCTGGACCAGTCGCCGAACAGCGCCTGCGACTGGAAGGCCTCTTGCAGCAGCGTCAGTCCGGCGGCGCCCAGCACGGCTCCCCACAAACGGGTGCTGCCGCCCAGGATGACCATGAGCAACACCAGGCCCGATTGCTCCCATGCCAGCAATTCGGGATTGACGAAGCCGTCTTTGGCCGCATAGAGAAGCCCGCTGATGCCGGCCAGTGCGCCGGCCAGCGTGTAGGCAACCAGTTTGTAATTGAAGGTGGAATAACCCGCGCTGCGCATGCGCTGCTCGTTGACCCGGATGCCCGTCAGCGCAGCGCCGAAACGTGAACGCATCAGCACGGCCAGGAAAATCCAGGTGATCAGCAGGCAGCCCAGCGTGAACAGATAGAAGCTGTAGGGACTGTCGATATTCAGGAGCACCATGTCGCCCAGGCGCAATTCGGGACGGAAATACAGATAGATGCCGTCGCTGCCGCCGCCGATGTCGGTATCGTGGAAGACGTAATAAGCCATTTGCGAAAAGGCCAGTGTCACCATGATGAAGTACACGCCCTTAGTGCGCAGCGCGAGGGCGCCGGTGACCAGGGCGTAGATAAGTGCGCAGCACATCGCGGCCGGCAGCAGGATGAGCAGATTGCCCGGTCCCGACTCTGGCGAGAGCAGCGTCGTGACATAGGCGGCAATGCCGAAGAAGGCGGCATGGCCCAGGCTGACCAGGCCGACACCGCCCACCAGCAGTTGCAGGCTGAGCGCGAAAATGGCGAAGATCATGATCTTGATGACAAGGCTGATGTAGTAATCGCCGAGTATCATCGGCAATACACCAACCACCACCAGGAGTGCAACGATGTACAAGGCTCGTAAAGTAAACATGAATCAGCCTTGACGGAATAGCCCTTCGGGCTTGAACAGAAGAATGGCGGCCATCAGGACGTAAACCAGGACGCCCGCGATGCCGGGGAAAAATACCTGCCCGAAGGTGTCGACAAAGCCTACCAGCATGGCGGCCAGAAAAGCGCCCTTGATGGAGCCGATTCCGCCGATCACCACCACCACGAAGCAGATAATAAGAACGCTGTTTCCCATGCCTGGATAGACGGATGAAACCGGCGCTGCAATGGCCCCTGCAAGCGCCGCCAGGGCGACGCCTATGGCAAATACGATGCGGTACAGGCGGTTGATGTCTATGCCCAGAGAGCTGATCATTTCCCGGTTGCTGGCGCCTGCCCGTATCATCATGCCCAGGCGCGTGCGCGCCAGGACCCAGTACAGCAGGCCGGCCACGAGCAAACAGATGGCCGAAATGAACAGCCGGTATATCGGGTATGTCATGACATCGCCCAGGGCCAACGATCCGGCCAGCCAGGAAGGGACCGGTACTCCATGCACGTCATTGCCCACGGCAATGCTGCGCAGCTCTTCGAAGACCAGGATCAAGCCGTAGGTCATTAGGACCTGCTGCAGGTGATCCCGGTGGTAGAGGAAGCTGAAGAATGCCCATTCAAGAAAGTAGCCCAGAATGGCGGCCGCGAGCACGCAAAACAGGACAGTGACAAGGAAGCCGCCGCCCAGGTACTGGGCGATCAGCGGCTCCAGCGCAAAGGCCATGTAGGCCCCGATCATATAAAAGCTGCCATGGGCAAGATTGATAATGCCCATGATGCCGAAGATCAGTGTCAGGCCGCTGGCAACAAGAAACAACAAAAGCCCATATTGCACCGCATTCAGGCACTGGATCAGAAAGATGGCGGGGTCCACAAAAGCTCCTTGGTACTGCGTTTACAGGCGGCAGCCGCGAGCCGGGTCGGCCAGTGCCTTGATCGCTACGCCCTGGGTGAGGTTCTGTTCACCCTTGACTTGACGCAGGTAGATGTCCTGAATGGGATTGCCTGCTTTGGACAAGGTGAATGGACCGCGGGGGCTATCGATAGTGGCTGCGCTCATGGCGCCGCGCATGTCCGCTTTTTTCGATACATCGCCATTGACGGCTTTAAGTCCGGCAGCCAGCAATTGGGCGGCATCGTAGCCTTGCACGGCATAGACATCGGGCTGCATGGCGGGATAGGCCTTGGAGTAATTGGCGCGGAAGGCATTGTCACGCGGGGTATCCAGGCCGTCGGCATAATGCAGGGTGGTGAACAGGCCCTGGGCGGCTTCGCCCTGCGCCTTCAAGGTGCCGTCGGTCATAAAGCCGCTGCTGAGCAGCGCCACCGACTTGCCCAGGCCCGAGGCGGCATAGTCCTGAACGAATTTCACCGCACCGCCGCCGGCGAAGAAGGTGAAGACCGCATCGGGCTTGAGCGAAGCGACTTCAGTGAGCAGTGGCTGGAACTCTACGTTGGGAAAGGGCAGGGTCAGCTCCTTGATGACCTTGCCGCCCTGTTTTTCGAATGATTCCTTGAATCCCGCAATGGCTTCCTTGCCGGCCGCATAGTTCCAAGTGATCGTGACGGCGGTCTTGTAGCCTTTTTCGACAGCTACCGGGCCCATGGCGTAGGACGGCTGCCAGTTGGAGAACGAGGTGCGGAAAATGTTCTTGCTGCAAAGAGGCCCGGTAATCGAATCGGCGCCCGCATTAGGAATGATAAGCGTGGTATCGGAATCCTTGGCGGCCTTCGCCAGTGCCATCGCTACGCCCGAGTGCACGGTGCCCACCAGGATATCGACCTGGTCGCGCTTGATCAGGCGGTTGGCATTATCGGGTGCCTTGGACGGATTGGATTCATCATCGACCTGGAAGTATTCGAGTTCCTGGCCTGCAAGCTTGCCGCCTTGCTCCTGCACGTAAAGCTTGAAGCCGTTTTCAATGGCCTGCCCCAAGGCGGCGTAGGTGCCGCTATAGGGAAGCATGAAGCCGACCTTGACACTGGCCAGTGCGTTGCTGGTTCCGAAGGCGAGCACCGCAGCCAGGGCGGTGCCGGTCAATACTAGTTTCATTTGTCTGCTCCTTGGTTTTTATATAAATTACAGCTTGGTGCGCAGTGCGCGAGTGAACGGTGATTCAGATGATGCAAGGGTCCAGGCGCCGTGCAAATGTCGCCAAGGCCTGGATGACGGCGAGAGGGTGATCGCGATGCGGCGAGTGGCCGCAGCGGGGAATAATACACAGTTCGGTCTGGGTCGCGACGGCCTGAATGCCGTAAATTTGTTCCAGTGATCCGTATTCGTCGTCTTCACCCTGGATTGCCAGCACCGGACACTGAATCTTGTCCAGGTATTCCCGAATCGACCACGCACGGAAATCGGGGTTTAGCCAGATGTCGTTCCAGCCCCAGAATGCTGAATCCGGATCCTGGTGATATCGCCCCAGCTTGCGTGGCAAGTCGGTGTTCAGGTAAGCCTCGCGGGCGTTCTCTATATTGGAGATGGTGACGTCCTCGACGAAAATATGCGGGGCGGCCACGGCGATGGCCTTGACCCGCTCGGGATACATCGCGGCATACAGCAAGGCAATAGAGCCGCCGTCGCTGTGCCCGAACAGGACAGGACGTTCCCGCTCCAGTCCCAGCGCCTTGAACAAAGCCGGCAAGGCGTCTTGCGCCTGTGCATGCATGAAGCCGACCGGCCATTTTTCGTCATGAGGCCGCGGCGTGCTTCTGCCGTATCCATAGCGCGAAAAGACCAGGCCCCGGCAGTCCAGGGCATCACACACTTGCTCAGGCCAGTCCTTCCACATGGACGCCGAGCCCAGGCCTTCGTGCAGGAAAACCACCAAGTCCTTGTCGGCTCTGTGAGAGCCCAGCCATTGGCATTCGATGAGCAAGTCGCGTCCGAGTGCGTGAACAGGTACGAGGTTGGGAAGGCTGGAAGATTCTTGATTCATGGCGTTATTTGTTGAGTTGCCGTAGCCGGAAGCGCTGGATCTTTCCGGTTGCGGTTTTAGGCAGATCGTCAATGAAATGTATGGTGCGAGGATACTTGAAAGGCGCCAAGTGTTGTTTTATATAAGCCTGGAGCGCGTGTGCCGTGTCCAGGTCGCCTGTCCGGCCCTCGCGCAATACGACATACGCCAGCGTCTTGGTCAGGCCATCGTCGTCGGGTACGCCGATGACCGCCGCTTCCAGGACGCATTCATGCTGGATAAGCATGTTCTCGACTTCAATCGGAGACACATACTGGCCGCTGACCTTGATCATGTCGTCGCTGCGCCCGGCATAGGTGTAATACCCTTCAGCGTCGCAAACATACTTGTCGCCGCTCTTGAGCCACGCACCCTGGAAGGTCTCGAGCGATTTGACTCGATTATTCCAGTACATAAGGGCCGAACTGGGGCCCTTGATGTACAGGTCTCCTATCGCGCCTGCGGCAACCGGCTGGCCGGACTCATCGCGCAGGTCCACCTCGTAGCCGGGTACGGGCTTGCCTGTCGTGCCATAGTGAATGTGTCCCGGCTGGTTGGACAGGAATATATGCAGCATTTCGGTCGAGCCGATGCCATCCAGGATGTCGCAGCCGAAATGCTGCTGAAAGCGGATACCCAGGTCTCGTGGCAAGGCCTCGCCCGCAGACGCACAGATACGCAGCGATACCTGTTCGCGAGCGGGCAGCGACGCCGAGGCCAGCATGCTGGCATATAGCGTGGGCACGCCGCAGAACACCGTGGGGCGATGCCTGGTCAGGCGCTGGAAGACGGCATCCGGTGTCGGGCGTTCCGCCATCAGGATGGTCGTCGCACCGACGGACAGCGGAAATGTCAGTCCATTGCCCAGCCCGTAGGCGAAGAACAGCTTGGCCGCTGAAAATACAACGTCGCTTTCCTGCAAGCCGAGTATGGGCTTGCCGTAGAGCTCGGCGGTATGCCATAGATTGGCGTGCGTGTGCACCACGCCCTTGGGCTGTCCTGTGGAGCCCGACGAGTAAAGCCAGAATGCGATCTCGTCGGATAGCGTAGGGCAGGCCGCCACCGCAGGCTGGGCGGCCGCCATCAGCGTATCCAGGCTGTGGCATGGGTGGGCCAGCCCCTGGTCGGCTTGCGATACGACGATATGCTTGACGTCGTGAGCGTGCTGGCCCAGCGCCTGTTGCAGGACAGGCAGCAAGGCATCCGAGACAAACACGGCTTGGCTGCGGCTGTGCCTTAGCATATAGGCATAGTCGTCGGCGGTGAGCAATGTGTTCACCGCGACGGGCACCACGCCGGCATACAGCGCACCCAGGAATGCAACGGGCCAGTCTATCGTGTCATGCATCAACAACAGAATGCGCTCTTCGCGGCGTATGTCCAGATTGCGCAATAGCCCGGCGAACTGCGTAATCCCGCGCGCCAGCTCCGCGTAGCTCAGGGCGCGCCTGTCGTCGATGTAGGCTGTTTTATCGGCCAGATGAGCGTTGAGTTGGATGAGATGCGCTGCATAGTTCATCTCGGCGGGACAGGCGTGCATGGGTTGTCTCCAGCGTAATTATTGTGTGTTCGGGCGAGCTGTCTTGGCGCTTAGGCTTGAGTAAACGCGATCTTTCCTTGAGGAAGCAGGTAAAGCACCAGGGCGCGCCCCGCGCTGACGGTAGGGCTGTGGACGGTTTGGGGTCCGTAAACCAGCCAGCCTGCCGGCTGGTCATCGAAACGGGCCGCGGCATCCAGCGGCATGATCAAGTCGATTTCGCCTTCGGGATGACAGTGTTCGGGGCCGGCGATGTCGTTCATTTCCACGACATCCACCGAATAGCCGCCCAGGTCCTCGGCCGGCTTGATGACTCTTCCGTAACGTATGCCGCCATGCTCATGCTTGCACATCCAGCCGTCCGCGATGCCCTGTTTACAGGCGCGGACTATGCTCTGGCATACCTCGCCTTCATAGGGGAAGGTCTCCTGCAGCGAAGTTTGCAAGGCTGCATCGAGCGGGCGATCGCCGATCTCATTGGTGACTGTCTGGATCAATTGCCGGAATGCTTCGATGCTGCCCATGGAAAATCCTTTCGTTACTCGGTAAATCGTGCTGCGTCAGTACCGCGCGATATTGAACTGCACCGCAGTATTGATTTGCATCAACTTCTGCCTGGTAAAGATGAAAATTAGGGCTTTTGTTCTGTCAAGTCAAGCACTATAATGCATGTTGACCATAAGCTTAGGGTTATTCTGGGTGAAAAAGAAAGCATTAGACCGAAAAGCAGCCGTCGCCCTGCTGGACTCCTCCTCCGGAGTCGACCCTTACTTGTCATCACTCGGTGAGCGGGTGCGCCGCATGCGGGCGATACGTGGGCTGACGCGCAAAGAGCTTGCCCACGCCACAGGTGTCTCCGAACGCCATCTTGCCAACCTGGAACTCGGTGTCGGCAACGTCTCTGTCCTGGTGCTGCGGCAAATAGCGCACGCCTTCCATTGCGCCATGGCGGAACTCGTGGGCGACGTCACTACCGCCAGCCCGGAATGGCTCCTCATCCGCGAGTTGCTGGAAAAGAGGTCGGAACAGGAGCTTCAACAGGCACGCGAAGCGCTGGCAGAATTATTCGCCGAGAATAATGGGCCAGGAAATCGGAACAAGCTTCAGCAAATTGCCCTGATCGGATTGCGTGGTGCGGGTAAATCTACCTTGGGTCGCATGCTGGCGGCCGACATTGATTATCCATTTGTCGAGCTCAGCGCCGAAATAGAACGGGTCGCCGGTTGTGGCATCCTGGAAATCCATAGTCTCTATGGGCCCATGGCCTACCGACGATACGAACGACGGGCGCTCGAAGAAGCCCTGCAGTTGTACCCGGAAATGGTGCTGGCCACGCCTGGCGGCCTGGTGTCCGAGCCCGCAACCATGAACTTGATGTTGGCGCATTGCCATACCATCTGGATCAAGGCAACGCCTGAAGAACATATGCAGCGCGTCATGGCGCAAGGCGACTTCCGCCCCATGGCCGGAAATAATGAAGCGATGGCCGACCTGAAGCGCATCCTGGCTAGCCGCGAGGCCTTCTATTCCAAGGCTGATTGGGTGTGTTCCACCACAGAGGTTTCCCTGGAGGACTGCTTTAAAGGGTTGCGCGAGCATGTTCGCCAGAAGGCGGGACTGCCGTACTAAGTAGGGATGAAAACGTAGGGAAAAACGAGCATGCATTTTTATGCATGTTCCGTTGACACTGCGCTTTAACTGCAATATTATGCATAATCCGTCACGTGGTAGGCAGTATCTTTCAGCTTCAGAGCCCAGGAACCCAACTTATGACCGAAGCCAGCACTCTTGTCGATTTTCGTACCGACCCTTCCCAGTACAAACATTGGGTCTTGACGTTTGATGGCGAGATCGCGACGCTCGCCATGGACGTCTCGGAAGACGGCGGGATCCGTCCCGGCTACAAGCTCAAGTTGAACTCGTACGACCTTGGTGTTGATATCGAGCTGCACGATGCATTGCAGCGCATTCGTTTCGAACACCCCGAAGTGCGTACGGTAGTCATCACCAGCCTGAAGGACCGTATCTTCTGTTCAGGCGCCAACATCTTCATGCTGGGTCTGTCGACGCATGCCTGGAAGGTGAACTTCTGCAAGTTCACCAACGAAACCCGCAACGGCATTGAAGACTCAAGCCGGCACAGCGGCCTGAAATTCGTGGCGGCCTTGAACGGGGCTTGCGCGGGTGGCGGCTACGAGCTGGCATTGGCCTGCGATGAAATATTGCTCATCGACGACCGTTCTTCGGCTGTAGCGCTGCCCGAGGTGCCGCTGCTTGGGGTACTGCCGGGCACTGGCGGCCTTACCCGCGTCACCGATAAGCGCAAGGTGCGTCATGACTATGCCGATATCTTTTGCACACTCGTTGAGGGCGTGCGCGGCCAGCGAGCCAAAGACTGGCGGCTTGTCGACCAGGTCATCAAACCCGCGCAGTTTGCCGAACAGGTCAAGAACCGCGCCGGCGAGCTTGCCACGCAAAGCGACCGTCCCCGCGATGCACGCGGCGTCAGTCTCACACCATTGAAGCGAATAGTGTCCGATACCGCTGTCGAGTACGAATACGTACAAGTGCAAATCGATAGGGAGAAGCGCCTGGCGACCTGGACCGTGCGGGCGCCTCAACGTGCCGTACCGCAAGATGTGGACGCGATCGTCGCCCAGGGCGCTGCGTGGTGGCCCCTGCAAATGGCCCGCGAACTCGATGACGCCATCTTGCACATGCGTGCCAACGAACTCGATATCGGTACCTGGATTTTCAAGACCAGCGGTGATCCGGCATTGGTACTGGCGGTCGACGACACGCTGCAGCGCTTGGCCGACCACTGGCTGGTCCGTGAGACGCTGGGCATGTTGCGGCGTACGCTGGCGCGCCTGGATGTCACTTCGCGCTCGTTGTTCGCGCTCATTGAAGAGGGTTCCTGCTTTGTGGGCACATTATTCGAGCTGGCCTTGGCTTGCGACCGTTCTTATATGCTTGACGACCCGGATTCTCCGACGCCGGTACATATTGCCTCGAGCGGCCTGAATTTCGGTCACTATCCGATGGTGACCGGCCAGAGCCGTATTGACCGTCGTTTTTACGAAGAGACCGAACCCGTCGACGCAGCCCGCGCCACGCTCGCCAACATGATTACCGCAAGCGAAGCACAGGCGCTGGGCTTGGTCACCTTCGCACTCGACAGCATGGACTGGGACGATGAAATCCGGATCGCGCTGGAAGAGCGCAAGGCGCTATCGCCCGATGCGCTTACCGGCCTTGAAGCCAACCTGCGCTTTTGCGGTACAGAAACCATGGAGACCCGCATATTCGGTCGCCTGACGGCCTGGCAGAACTGGATTTTCAACCGCCCCAATGCGGCCGGAGAAAAAGGAGCGCTAAAGCTGTACGGTAAAGGCGAGCAAGCCAGTTTCGACTGGAATCGCGTCTAACACCGCGCGCCTCTATAACGCCACAAATCATCCCCAAAGGAGCAAGGACATGTCAGGTATCAATTATTCCGAAAAAATCCCGAATAACGTCAACTTGTCCGGCGATCGCACGCTGCAGCGCGCCCTGGAACATTGGCAGCCGAACTATTTGCAGTGGTGGCGGGAAATGGGCCCGGAAGCGTCGCAGAACTTCGATGTCTACCTGCGTACGGCCGTCAGCGTGCAGCCCGATGGCTGGGCGCATTTCGACCATGTGAAGATGCCCGACTATCGCTGGGGCATTTTCCTTGCACCGCAGGATGGCAACCGAAAAGTCCATTTTGGCGAGAACATCGGCCGCGATGTCTGGCAGGAAGCGCCGGGCGAACACCGTGCCAACCTGCGTCGCATCATCGTTACCCAGGGCGATACCGAACCGGCATCGGTCGAACAGCAACGCCACCTGGGCCTGACCGCGCCATCGCAATACGACTTGCGCAACCTCTTCCAGGTCAATGTGGAAGAGGGCCGCCACTTATGGGCCATGGTCTACCTGCTGCACCGCTATTTCGGTCGCGATGGCCGCGAGGAAGCCGACGCCTTGCTGCAACGTAATTCCGGCGACCAGGACAGTCCGCGCATCCTCGGGGCGTTCAACGAAAAGACCCCTGACTGGCTGGCTTTCTACATGTTCACTTACTTTACCGACCGCGATGGCAAGTTCCAGTTGTGTGCCTTGGCGGAATCCAGTTTCGACCCACTGGCCAGGACCACGAAGTTCATGTTGACCGAGGAAGCCCACCACATGTTCGTGGGTGAATCCGGCGTATCGCGCGTCCTGCAGCGTACGGCCGAAATGATGAACCAGTTGAAGACCGAAGACCCCGCTGTCCTTCGTGCCAACGGTGTCATCGATTTGCCGACCATCCAGCGTTATCTCAATTTCCACTACAGCGTCACCATTGATTTGTTCGGCGCCGACCAGTCCTCGAACGCCGCCATCTTTTACAGTTCGGGCTTGAAGGGCCGCTATGAAGAAGGCAAGCGGGCAGATGATCACCAGCTCAAGAACGATACCTACCGCGTGCTCACGGTGGTGAACGGTGAGCTGCGCGATACGGAAGTTCCCATGCTCAATGCATTGAATGAAGTCCTGCGCGATGATTTCATCAAGGACTCCATGGCGGGCGTCGGTCGCTGGAACAAAGTGCTGGAAAAGAACGGCATTGCCTTCCGCTTGACCGTGCCTCACAAGGCCTTTAATCGCCGCATCGGTACGCTTGCGGGGATACGGGTGTCGCCGGAAGGCATAGTCCTTAGCGAAGAGCAGTGGAAGCTGCACGAACACGAATGGCTTGCAACACCTGAAGATCGCGAATTCGTTTCTTCGTTGATGGGCCGCGTGGTCGAACCCGGAAAATTTGCCAATTGGATCGCGCCACCGGTTATTGGCGTCAATCGTCAGCCCATCAACTTTGAATATGTCCGCTTCAACTGATAGCGGCCAACCTGCATCGTCATCGACCAGAATCATGAAACAGCACCTTATTGATCCCGAGGTCTGCATCCGTTGCAATACCTGCGAGGAAACCTGTCCGATCGATGCCATCACCCATGATTCCAATAATTATGTGGTCGACGCCACGATCTGCAATCACTGCATGGCATGCGTGCCGCCATGCCCGACCGGTGCGATCGACAACTGGCTCAATGTATTGACCGGCAGGCCGCATACGCTTGAGGACCAGTTCAGTTGGGAAGAGCTGCCCCCCGTGCAAGAAGAGCCGGGTATGGATGGCAGTGTGTCCGTTGCTGTCGCGGCCGCCGGCGTGCTGGTGGAAGATTCCGGCCTGGATGGGGTGCCGTCGACGGGGGCGGGGTCCAGTATTCCGCCCTGGTCCGCAGCACAGCCTCAGGTCAATCTGTATACCCACAAGAATCCGGTCACGGCGACGGTCGTTGGCAACTACCGCGTCACAGACGAAGACACGGAAAGCGATATCCGGCATATTGTGCTGGACTTCGGCGCGGTGCCGTTTCCCGTTCTTGAGGGGCAATCCATTGCCATATTTCCACCGGGCACCGATAGTAGCGGCCGGGCGTTTCATGCCCGCCAATACTCGATCGCCAGCCCGCGCGACGGAGAGCGCCCGCGCTATAACAACCTGTCCCTGACCGTCAAGCGCGTCATGACCGATAGCGAAGGCAACGTTGTCCCGGGTATATGTTCGAATTACCTTTGCGATCTGAAGAAGAACGATACCGTCCAGGTGATTGGGCCATTTGGAAGCACGTTCCTGATGCCCAACCATCCCGAAGCCAACATCATCATGATCTGTACCGGTACGGGGTCCGCTCCCATGAGGGCCATGACCGAGCGCTGCCGGCGGCAGCTCAAGGAAAAGGCATTCAATGGCAAGCTCATGCTTTTCTTTGGCGCCCGCACCCAACGCGAACTGCCTTACTTCGGTCCCCTGATGAACCTGCCCGCGGACTTTATCGACATCAATCTTGCGCTTTCGCGTGAGCCGGGACAGCCCAAGCGTTACGTCCAGGACTTGATTCGCGAGCGATCGGCCGATGTGGTCCGGCTGCTCGACAACGAAAATACCAGCGTCTACGTGTGCGGGCTCAAAGGGATGGAAGAGGGCGTATTGCAGGCCCTGGAATCCGCGACTGGGTCGGCAGGTGGGCAGTGGGCGGAAGTACATGCCAAATTGAAGGCACAAGGCAGGCTGCACGTCGAGACCTACTGACGCAGAATCCGGAATTAGCCCCGGCATCGCTAATGCGGTTAAACTTGCTGGCTTGTTCCCAGTCTCTTAGAGGTTGTTCCGTTTGCCATGAAATTTAATGAATTCAAAGTCGGAATGGTCATCAAGCACCCGCCCGTTGTGGTTGACGAGCAGGAAATGCTGGAGTTTGCCAAGTCGTACGACCCCCAATGGTTCCACACCGATGTGGAGCGGGCCAAAGAAGGGCGCTGGGGTGGCCTTATAGGCAGTGGCTGGCTCACGTGCAGCCTGGCCATGCGCATGGCTGTGGATGCCGCCTTGCACGACTCCGAATCCTTTGGTTCACCTGGCCTGGAAAGATTGCGCTGGTTGCTGCCAGTGCGCGCGGGCGACGCCCTGCGCCTGGAAGCGACGGTAGATTCGGTGCGCCGGTCGTCCAGCCGCGACGACCTGGGCATCATGCGCTGGTCGTGGAGAGTGTTCAACCAGCGCGACGAACAGGTGCTCGATGTAGAGGCAACGAGCCTGTTCGAGCTTGAATTGACTTAGAAGAAAGCCTGAAGGCCCGTCTGGGCCCGGCCCAATATCAAGGCGTGCACATCGTGCGTGCCTTCATAGGTATTGACCACTTCCAGGTTCACCAGGTGGCGCGCCACACCGAACTCGTCTGAAATGCCGTTGCCGCCCAGCATATCGCGGGCCAAACGTGCAATGTCCAGGGCCTTGCCGCAGGAATTGCGTTTCATCATCGACGTGATTTCAACCGCGGCTGTACCTTCATCTTTCATGCGGCCCAGGCGCAGGCAGCCTTGCAGCGCCATGGTGATATCGGTTTGCATATCGGCCAGCTTCTTCTGTATCAGCTGAGTGGCAGCCAGTGGACGGCCGAATTGCTTGCGGTCCATGGTGTATTGGCGTGCGGTGTGCCAGCAGGCTTCGGCAGCACCCAGTGCGCCCCAGGCAATGCCGAAACGGGCTGAGTTCAAGCAGGTGAACGGACCGCGCAGGCCGCTTACGCCGGGCATCATCTGCTCGGCGCCGATTTCAACCTCGTCCATGACGACTTCGCCGGTGATGGAAGCGCGCAAGCCCACTTTGCCGTGGATGACCGGCGCGGACAGGCCTTTCATGCCTTTGTCCAGAATGAAGCCGCGGATCTTGCCATCGTCGTCGCCGCCGACGACCTTCGCCCAGACGACGAACACGTCGGCGATGGGCGAGTTCGTGATCCACATTTTGCTGCCGCTGAGCTTGTAGCCATCGGCGGTCTTGACCGCACGCGTCTCCATGCTGCCGGGATCAGAGCCATGGTTGGGTTCGGTCAGGCCGAAGCAGCCTATCCATTCGCCGCGGGCGAGCTTGGGCAAGTACTTGCGCTTCTGTTCTTCACTGCCGAACTCGTTGATGGGGACCATGACCAGCGAAGACTGCACGCTCATCATTGAACGGTAGCCGGAGTCGATGCGTTCGACTTCGCGGGCGATCAGGCCGTAGCTGACATAGTTGAGGCCGGCGCCGCCGTATTCCTCGGGTATGGTGGCGCCCAACAGGCCCAACTCACCCATTTCAGAGAAAATCGCGGCGTCGGTTTTTTCGTGGCGGAAGGCCTCGAGCACGCGGGTCGCCAGTTTGTCCTGGGCATACGCTTGGGCGGCATCGCGCACCATGCGTTCTTCTTCAGTTAGCTGGGCGTCCAGCAATAGGGGGTCTTGCCAATGAAAAGAGGGGGCTGCCGACATAATGGGCTCCGGGTCAGATAGGTTTAGATATAAAAAAGGGCGCCCCGGCAGGCATCGAGCAAACCGGGGCCATGGATCAGGCCTGGGCGGCTAGCGCCTGCTGACGAATTTTTTCCAGCGTCGTCGAGGGCGAAATGGTTTCAGGATCGATCAGGCAATGCAGGATGGACGGCTTCTGGCTGGCAACGGCGCGTTCGAAGGCGGATGCGAATTGTTCCGTTGTCTCCACACGCTCGCCGTGGCCGCCAAAGGCCTCGGCATAGGCGGCAAAGTCGGGGTTCTGCAATGAGGTGGCTGACAGGCGCGCGGGATAATGACGCTCCTGGTGCATGCGGATGGTGCCGTACATGCCGTTATCGATAAGGATGACAATAATGGGCAACTGATATTGGACAGCGGTAGCGAACTCCTGGCCATGCATCATGAAGCAGCCATCGCCTGCAAAACAGACCACGGTCTTCGATGGATCAATACGTTTAGCCCCCACGGCGGCGGGCAATCCGTAACCCATGGAGCCTGACGTTGGCGCCAACTGCGTACCAAAGCGCTTGAACTGATGGAAGCGGTGCAGCCAGGTGGCGTAGTTGCCCGCGCCATTGCACATGATGGCATCGTCGGGCAGCGAGGTTCGTAGATACGACATCACCTGGCCCATCTGCAGGCTGCCGGGATGCGTGATTTTCTGTGGGTCGGTCCAGGCAAGGTAGCTGGCGCGTATGCGTTCCAGGTCCGCCGCCCACGGGGCCGCTTGCTGGGGGCGCAAGGCGGCGACGGCTTGCGCGAATGAAGCCGGCGATACATTGATGGCCAGGCTGGCGCGGTAGACACGGTTCAGTTCGCCGGCATCCGGATACACATGCACCAGCGTCTGGGCCGGTACGGGGATGTCGAACAGCGTGTAGCTTTGGCTGGCGATCTCGGACATGCGTCCGCCCACCAGCAAAACTAGGTCGGCTTCCTTTATGTATTGCATCATTTCCGGATTACTGCCCAGCCCCACGTCGCCAATGAAGCAGGGGTGGTCGACCGAACAGAGCATCTGGCGGCGGAACTGCACAGCCACGGGCAACTGGTAACGATCGGCAAACTCGGCGAACTGATCGACTGCGGTCTGGTCCCAGCGTGTGCCGCCCAGTATGGCCACCGGCTTCTTCGCGTTTGCCAGTTGTTGCACCAGGGCTTCCATTTGCGGTACGGTCGGTGCACTGTCGATGACCTCGTAGTGCGGCGCGTCGGCCACTTCCGCGTACTCGACCAGCATGTCTTCAGGCAGGGCGATAACCACCGGACCCGGTCGCCCCGACGTGGCCACATGGAAGGCGCGCGAAATGATTTCCGGTATGCGCTCGACCTGGTCGATTTCGGTTACCCATTTGGCCTGTGTGCCAAACACGGCGCGGTAGTCCATTTCCTGGAAAGCTTCACGTTCGCGCATGCCGCGTTCGATCTGCCCCACGAACAGGATCATGGGGGTGGAATCCTGCATTGCGATATGTACTCCCGCCAAGGCATTGGAAGCACCCGGTCCGCGCGTTACCATGCAGATACCGGGCTCTCCGGTAAGCTTGCCGTGAGCGTCCGCCATCATGGCGGCGCCACCTTCCTGGCGGCATACGGTGACCTGTATGGACGCGTCGTGCAGGCCGTCAAGCACGGCCAGATAGCTTTCGCCGGGCACGCAAAAGACGTGTTTGACGCCTTGCGCGATCAATTGATCGACAAGAATGTGGCCGCCCAGGCGGGAACGAAGTGGGGAGTGTGAGCTTGCTTTCATAGAGGATGAGGATAATGTGCGTTGATGGCACAACGCAATTGATAAAATTGCACAATGTCTTGCTTATTATGCAAGACATTGCCGGGGCGAGTCGTTACCTTCAATTCTACGCTCCCAGGCCGTTTGATACAGGAAAGGTTCATGAGAAAAGGAATTCCAAATTTAGGCGCGCTGCAGGCATTCGAGGCCACCGCGCGGCTGGCCTCGTTTTCGCGCGCGGCCGAGGAACTTTCGCTCACGCACAGCGCGGTTTATCGACAGGTAACGGGGCTTGAGGAGCGATTGGGCGTCGAATTGCTGACCCGTGTGCGCCGCAGGGTCGCCGTTACCGCGGCAGGCGCGGAGTACGCCGCGCGCGTGCGCCATCACCTGGAACAACTGGAAAAGGATACGCTGGGGCTGATGTCGCGTTCCGGCATGGGGCGCAGCCTGCACATTGCGGTGCTGCCTACCTTGGCCACCACCTGGCTGGTACCCCGGCTCCCCGATTTTCAGCGCAGGCACGGCGACATCTCGGTAAACCTTTCGGTGCGGACCTTGCCTTTCCAGTTCAATGATCATCCCTTCGATGCGGCCATCTATCACGCCGAACAGATATGGCCACAGACCGCCGGCATTAAATTATTCGACGAAGGCGAGTTGCTGCCGGTCTGCACGCCCGGAATGCTCGAAGCGATCGAAGATGCCGGGGCGTCCATGGCCGATCTGACACATCTGCACATGTCATCGCGTCCGGACGCATGGCGTCACTGGTATCAGGCGCAGCAAAAAGAATATGTGCCATCCATCAGCGCCGGGCCGCGCTATGAGCTCTTCACCATGACCCTCGCCGCCGTGAAGGCGGGAATGGGCGTGGCGCTGATGCCCCGTTTTCTTGTACAAGAAGAGCTCGATGCCGGACAGTTGGTCGCGCCGGTTCAGGGAGTCCTAAGCGTGCGTGAAGCCTATTTTTTCAGCTACCCCATATCTCGTGAGCCGAGTGAGGCCTTGTTGGCGCTGGAAGCATGGCTGGTCGGCATTACCAAGGCAGGCGGGGGGCAGCGCCATGACTGATAATCGCAGTGCCAACGCCCTTTGGCGCGTTTTGCAACCAGTCGCCGCTGGCGTGCTGGTTGCGGCCGGCGTATTGCATGCGCCAGGCGTGTCGGCTTTTGACGCCAGCACCACACGGGATGTCCCGTCCGTCAGCGCACCGGTCCGTGTCCAGGATATCAACCCGGAGGCGGCGAGCAGGTCTGTTCAACAAAGTCAGGGCGTAGTGCGCACATCGCACTACATGGCGAGTACGGCGAACCCCTTTGCCACCCAGGCAGGTGTGGATGTCCTGGCGGAGGGCGGCAGCGCGGCCGACGCGGTCATTGCCAGCCAAATGGTGCTGAGCCTGGTCGAGCCGCAGTCCTCGGGAATAGGGGGCGGCGCTTTTATCGTTTCTTACGACGCCGCGAGCCAGTCCGTGCACGCTTACGATGGGCGCGAAACCGCTCCCGCTTCCGCCCGCAGCGATCGTTTCATGGCGGGCGGGAAGGCCATTCCGTTTTGGGAAGCCGTCAATAGCGGCCGTTCAGTCGGTGCGCCCGGGCTTCTGAAATCACTGGCTCTCCTGCATGAAAAGAACGGGCGCCTGGACTGGGCCCGCCTGTTTGAACCGGCTATTACCCTGGCTGAAGACGGGTTTCCAGTATCCGAACGACTGCACGCCTTGTTGAACAACAATAATGGCTTGCGCGAGCAAGCGGCGGCTGCAGCCTACTTTTACGACTCAAACGGCGAACCTTGGCCGGTAGGCCACATCTTGGTCAATAGGGAGCTTGCGCAGGTATTTCGCGAAATCGCCGTCCATGGCGCGCATGCTTTCTACGAAGGCAAGCTGGCGCAAGATATCGTCGCCGCTGTCGCCGGACACCCCATTCCCGGAGACCTGAGTCTGGAAGATTTATCGGGATACCGCGCCCTGGAACGCGCCTCGCTATGTGCCCCCTACAAAATCTACACGCTTTGCGGCATGCCGCCGCCCAGTTCCGGGCCGCTGACGGTAATCCAGATGTTGAATATCCTGTCGCATACGGATATCGCTGCCTTGCCGCCTGATTCGCTGCAGGCAGTGCATTATTTCGCGGAAGCCGGAAAGCTGGCGTATGCCGACCGGGACGTCTACGTAGCCGATCCGGCGTTCATCGACGTGCCGGTAAAGGATTTGCTGGATCGGGAATACCTGGCTCTGCGAGCAGGCCTCATCCAGCCTGGTCGAACCATAGGGCGTGCGCCTCCGGGCGATCCAGTCGGTATGCTGGCCGTACGAGGCCAGGACACGTCGCTGCAACAGCCTTCCACCACGCACATCTCGGCCGTGGACGCGCAAGGCAATGTAGTGTCGATGACCAGTTCGATTGAATCGGCGTTTGGCAGCAAAATTTTTGTACGCGGTTTCCTGCTGAACAATCAACTGACCGATTTCTCGCTTTCCGACGTGGATGCGCAGGGCAAGCCGGTGGCAAACCGGCTTGAACCATTGAAGCGGCCACGCAGCTCGATGGCGCCCATGCTGGTGCTGAAGGATGGCAAGCCCATCATGGCCATCGGTTCGCCTGGCGGCAGCGCCATTATCAACTACGTGGCCAAGACCTTGCTGGGTGTCCTGGACTGGGAGCTGAACATTCAGCAGGCCATTGACCTGCCCAATCGTGGAAGCCGGAATTCGTTCACGGAACTGGAAAAAGGTACGTCACTACACGGATTGGCAAACGGCTTGCGGGCCATGGGACACGAGGTCAGGGAGATTGATTTTCCAAGCGGACTGCAGGGGATAGTGATCACGCCGGAAGGCCTGGAGGGTGGGTCGGACCCTCGGCGGGAGGGGGTTTCTTCTGGGGGGTGATGGTTTGGGCCTGGCTGGTAGGATGCGGCGGCAAAGCTCGACACCTCCGGCCTTACCGTTACGGATGCAGTGCGCTCGTTCAAGTCTCTGAGCACGCCGTCTCAGTGATCGATGGCATACGAGTATCGCTGGACCGATGGCGTCGCACTGAAGGGCAGATGATGGTGTTTTAGTGGCTACCTGCATATAATGAACTATGCCCAACAAACGCCAATCTGCCACGATCGAGATAAATGGGAAGGACTCGAAGACCGCGAGACCTCCTATTAGTGGTCGCTATGTGTCGCCGATCGGGCGCCTTCAACTAAGTAGCCCGCTCAGGGACACCCAATCTGGATGGAAGATTGTCGGTTCTAGTGTCAAACGTACCGAGACTGCAGGGACTAAAGCGAAGTCCGCATCCCGCGGTACCGAAGTAGAGAATCCGTATGCGATGAGCAGTGAAAAAACTTTTGCAGTCTTGCGAAAGGTTAACGTACTCACGGCAGCAGGGAAGCTCAAGAAAGCCTTTAAATGACCCCTGGCCACCTTTTGCTGGCCTATCATGGCTGCGACGCGATAACGCGCGACGATCTAGTGTCGGGTCGGCTCGGTGCTTTAGACCATAGTCAGAACGAATACGATTGGCTCGGTCCAGGTACGTACTTTTTTGAGGGCGACCCCCAACGTGCGATGAATTTTGCACAAGCATCCGCGGACAATCCCGAGTCGTTGTTCACGCAGAGGCCGATCGTGACGCCTGCAGTCGTAGGTGCCGTCATATGTGTGCATGGCTGTCTGGATATGACCACGCAAGCCGGTCTCATTGAGTTTGACCAGGTGCTGCAGCAACTAATCACAGCTGGGGTACCACTCGCCTCCAATGATCAAGACTCGCCGAGACTGCGGCGACTGAACAACCAGGTTTTCACAGCGCTTCATGGTTTTCGAGACGAAAAGGCATTTGAGCCGTACCAAATGGTTAGGGGAGCATTTGCACAAGGTGATCCCTTAGGCGATAGGTACTCGGGCTTTAGTCGAGATGGGCACATCCAGGTTGCAGTTCGCGATCCCAATATAATCATGAGTTGGTTCCTGCCGAAGGAGGATCGATTGATGACGGAAGCTGAATATTCCGCGGCAAGCGAAGCCCTCGCTGCGGCGCCGGTGGGTGCCGCCCGAAAGCCGCGACGTCGTACTACTTGACGTCCTTTCGTCAACACAATAGTTCGATAGCCGTCATTTGCGACAGGCAACTTCCGGCCAGCAGTGGGCACGTGCTTATTCCGCCCGGTGGCATGCGACGCACAGTTTATTCCCTTCAGGATCCCGAAAGTACGCTCCGAAATAATTGGGATGGTACTGGGGCCGCAAACCTGGCTCACCCTCGCAGGTGCCGCCCGCAGCCAGTGCCATGGAATGCACCTGACGTACTTGATCGCGGGAAGTGGCCAGAAAGGCAGACATCTGGCCGTTACCCGGATCTTGCGGCTTACCATCGAAAGGCTTGCTGATCACGAAAAATGGTCGGGTGTCACCCGCAGAATGCCAGCCGGCCCACGGCACATCGGGATCACAGAATCGCTGCTCTATCCCCAGCGCTGTAAACAAGCGATCATAGAAATGGAGCGCGCGGTCAAAATCAGTAACACCAACGAATACGTGCGAGAACATGGCAAGTCCCTTGAAAGTTGCAGTTCAAGCAGGCTAGCACCAACCGTGCGTTGCCGGCCAAGCAAGAGTTCTTCTATACACGAGTCCACGGCAAGCAATCGCACAAGATATCGGCACTAAGCGACCATCCAGTCGGAAGGGCAGCTGCTCGAAGCTTTTTGGAAGTTCCATACGGACGATGTAAGCTCTTTGTGTTTATCCGACCAGTTTGACGATGCAAACCTGCCTGGCCGCATCTACACCACCATCTCATTGCGGCAGGTCCTCTGCGGTACCGAACTTACCATCGTGCAGGAAGGCCTGCCAGAAGCCATTCCCGTGGAGATGTGTTATCTGGGTTGGTAGGAATCACTTCTTCAACTGGCAAACCTGGTAGAACCCGACATCCCCGGTTGAAGCTCCGCCCCAGCAGCATCGCGCATTTCCATTCCACAGTGGGGCAGGGCGTGGGGTGAAGCTTTTCAGCGACTTACGGGATCGAGCGGGCCGTAAGCGAAGGAAGTCCCGAACGGGACGTACGAGCAAGGCAAGCGATGTTCGGCGCCGTAGGGCGACGAACCGATCACGTGGAGCGAAAAGCTTCACCCCACGCCCTGACGCACGCCAGAAGGAACAGCTCTCAAGTAGCTGACAACGCACGTAAGAAACCATCCACCCTGACGTAAGTCAGAAAAAAACCCTATCTGAACACCACCGTCCGTTGCCCATTCAACAAAATCCGATGCTCAACATGCGACCGCACCGCACGCGACAGCACCAGCGACTCCACATCGCTGCCTACCTGCGTCAGGTCACGCGCACTCATCGCGTGATCGACCCGCTCAATATCCTGCTCAATGATCGGACCTTCATCCAGGTCTCCCGTCACATAATGCGCCGTCGCACCTATGATCTTCACACCACGCGCATGGGCCTGGTGATAAGGACGAGCCCCCTTGAAGCTAGGCAAAAAACTGTGATGGATATTGATCGCCTTTCCGGATAAAGCCTGGCACAGATTATTCGACAGGATCTGCATATACCGCGCCAGCACCACCAGGTCGACGTTCTCTTTCCGCACCAGATCCAGGATCTGCTGCTCTTGTGCTTCCCGTGTCTCCGGAGTCACGGGCAGATGATAAAACGGTATGCCATAGGATCCCGCCATCGCCGCGAAATCGCCATGATTCGACACAATGCCGGCTATTTCCACAGGCAATTGTCCGCTGTGCTTGCGGAACAGCAAATCGTTCAGGCAGTGCCCTTGCCGGCTGACCAGGATGAGCAGGCGCGCCTTGCGTTGGGCATCATAGATTTGCGCTTCCATGTCGAATTTGTTGGCGACCGACGCGAAGGAGCGCTCCAGTTCCGCTGCATCCGCGGGCAGGGGAAGGTGGAAATGCACACGCAGGAAAAAGCGTTCGGTCTCCAGATCCCCAAATTGCTGGGCATCGATGATGTTGCCGTGCAGGTTCAACAGCCAGCCGGTAACGCTATGCACAATGCCGATACGGTCGGGACAGGAAAGGGTAAGAATGTAATCGTTCATTTTTTTATCGGTCAAGCCTGGTGGGGCGTTTGCATGAGTGCGGAGCGGGTCATTTGCGCGAGCGCGAGGCATGCGGTGAGCCCTGGTGATTCAATCCCAAACATGTTTATCAAGCCGGGGATGCCGTGCGTGGACGGCCCTGCGATCACGAAGTCTGCGGCCGGTGCGCCGGCGCCCACTATTTTAGGACGTATTCCCGTGTAGCCGGGATTCAATGCGCCGTCGGGCAGCGCTGGCCAATAACGCCGCACCGCCTCGTAAAACATGTCGGCCCGCCGGGCATCCAGCGTATAGTCTTCACGGTCTATCCATTCAGTGTCCGGACCGAACTTGGCCTGGCCGCCAAGGTCCAACGTCAGGTGCACGCCCAGGCCGGCGTTGTCCGGCATCGGGTAGATAAGGCGGCTGAAGGGTGAGCGGCCTGACAGGGTGAAGTAGCTGCCCTTGCAGAAGTAGGCCTGCGGTATGTGCTGTTCCGGCTGCCCCAGCAGCTTTCGCGCGACGGAAGGCGCCGACAGGCCCGTGGCATTGATGACGCAATTGGCGGTGAGCTCCATGGCGTCGGCGCCGTCGAACTGAAGCAGGAATTCGCCCGAGTCCAGTACTTGTCCGGCGCGAAAGGGCGTATGAAAAACGCATTGTGCGCCGTTATTTTCTGCGTCGCCCTGCAGCGAGAGCATCAGTGCGTGGCTATCGACAATGCCGGTGGAAGGCGAAACCAATGCCGCGTCGCACACCAGTGCGGGTTCCAGTTCGCGCGCCTCAACGTCGCTGATCCGGTACAGGTCATCGACGCCGTTTAACGCGGCGCGCTGGGCGATCGCCTCAAGCTGTCCGCTCTGCTCCGGCGTAGCCGCCACAATCAGTTTGCCCATGCGCCGATGCGGTATGCCGCGTTCGGTGCAATAGTCATAGAGCATGTGTTTGCCTGCGACGCATAGCTGCGCCTTCAGGCTGCCTTGCGGATAGTAGATGCCGGCATGGATCACTTCCGAGTTGCGTGAGCTGGTGCCCGTGCCGATAGCCTCGGCCGCTTCCACGACCAGGACTTCCCGGCCCGCCATGCTGAGTTCGCGCGCGACAGCCAGGCCGACTACGCCGGCTCCCAGAACGACGCAGTCTATATCTGCTGCCATGATGTTTCCTGCATTGCTTAGGTATGTCTACCGATGCCTAGTCGTTCGACAAAGGTTCGGTAGAGGGTGTGAGGTCGAAATCACCGGCATGATATACCAGGGGTTGACCGAAATTGCGGTGACAGCGTTCCACCTGGCCGATAAAGACCAGATGGTCGCCTGCTTCATGCTGCGTAATATTATGGCACTCGAACCAAGCCGCGCATTCCGGATCGTCCAGCATCAAGGTGCCGCCAGGCGCGCGTGCCAGGGCCAGGTCGCTGAATCGGCCGGCCTGCGGACCATAGGCGAATCGTTTGGCCAAGTGCAGCTGCGGCGCCGCCAGTACATGGATGACGTATCGTTGCGCATGCACGAAATGGCGCAAGGACGACGCGGCCTTGGACAGGCTCCACAGCACCATGGGCGGTTCGAGCGATACCGAATTGAATGAGCTTATCGTCAGGCCCACGGGCCGGTGATCGTCCGTCTCGGTGGTGATGATGGTAACGCCGGTCGCAAATCGGCCTAGTGCCGAACGGAAAAAGTCGGCATTGAAGTCGGGAGGCGTTGCTATCATAGAGTCCTTCTTGTGTGCCGACGCTCAGGGCGCCAGGCGCGTACGCGACCAGCTTTCCCCGTTATCGCGTTGGAACACCAGGCGATCGTGCAGGCGCGAAGGCCGGCCCTGCCAGAACTCGACGTAATCGGGCTTTAGCCGGTAGCCGCCCCAGTGTTCAGGTCGCCGAGGCTCTGCACCCAGCGATTCCGTCAGTGCAAGCAATCGCGCTTCAAGCTCGGCGCGGGTGATAGGTTGGCTCTGGGGGGAAACCCAGGCGCCTATGCGCGACCCCAGCGGCCTGCTTTGAAAGTATTCGTCCGACTCGGCGGCGGACACCTTTTCTATGCTTCCTTCCAGTCGTACCTGCCGCTCAAGTTGCGGCCAGAAGAACAGCAGGCTGGCAAATGGATTGGCGGCCAGCTCCCGTCCTTTGCGTGAGGCGTAATTGGTAAAGAAGGTGAAGCCCCTCTCATCGAAACCTTTCAGCAACACGATGCGCGCCGCGGGGCGGCCCTCTGGCGTGGTGGTGGCCAGTGTCATCGCGTTGGGCTCAGGCACGGCAGCCTGTAGCGCATCGCTGAACCATAGCGTGAATTGCTCCAGCGGCGTCGTGGCAAGAGATGCCTCGAGCAACTCGAATTTTTCGTATTTCTGGCGAAGATCGGCAACGGACATGATGGCACGGTAAGAAAGGTGGCGGAATACTAGTTTACTGGACTCCGGGATATCAGGTCGTACCGGTCGTGGACTTGTGGAGTTCGCGGACCAGCAGCTGTAGACGCTTGTCCTGGATATTGGACTGCTTCAGTGCCCTTGCGGTTTCAAGGACGTACTCGATGCATGGGCCATAGCTGCCATGCGCGCTCTGGACGATGTCGATCAGCCGTTCGGCGGGCAGGTCGCGCACGTAGGCGTCGGTGTAGCGGTTCATGGTGAAGGTCAGCGCGCTGACTATTCCGTGATCCGTGCGGCACCTGAGCCACCTAGGGATGTAAGCGCCGCTGGGCATTTCTCGACGCCAGAGCGCTTCCATCGTGGATGGGACGTCGCCGGCCGGGATTCGGTACGCCATGCCCCGGCATGAACCGCCGACATCAAGGCCGAACACCAGCCCAGGCTTGTCCGGGGTTCCGCGATTGACGCGCGACCACAGGCATAGTGCGCGGTGGTAGCCGTGCAGCAGGGCTGCCCGCTGCTCGATGAACTGAAATTCAGGCCGCCAGATGAGCGAGCCGTATCCGTATATCCAGACATCTTCATCGCCATTCCAGCCGGACAGCGCATCCAGCATGGATGCATGGCGTTCGGCTTCGGTCAACAAGCGAAAGCTGCTGGGTGCGGCGGCGGCGTGCGGAGCGGGTGCAAAGGTGTTAGTCACTTTATTCTGGCAAGAGCAGGGTTCGAGATGCGATATATCGACATAGTAAATCAGTTGCGCGGCGGCAGGCATCGCGCTGGACGTGATACCGTGGAGCTACTCATTTTTTTACGTTACTGTCCGACCTCAATATGTCCGCAACCTGTCAATTCGATACTGAACGCCGCTTCGGCGGCCTTGAACGCCTGTATGGCCCCGGCAGCCTGCAGGCTCTGCGCGGCGCTCACGTCGTGGTGGCCGGCATTGGCGGAGTGGGATCCTGGTGCGCCGAGGCGTTGGCGCGTTGCGGAGTCGGGGCGCTCAGCCTCATTGATCTCGATCATATTGCCGAGTCGAACATCAACCGCCAGCTGCATGCGCTGACCGAGACCCTGGGCCAGTCCAAGGTCGCGGCCATGGCTCAGCGCGTGCACGGGATTAATCCCGAGTGCCGTGTCCGGATGGTCGATGATTTCGTAAGTCCCGATAACGTAGCGGACGTATTCGGCGATGATGCCGGCCTGATCATCGATTGCACGGACCAGGCGCAGGCCAAGATCGCCATGATTCTGCAAGCGCGTCTGCGCGAGATCCCCGTCCTGGTGTGCGGCGGGGCAGGCGGAAAAGTAAATCCACTCACCCTGCGTGCCGGCGACCTGTCACTGGCCGTCAATGATGCCTTGCTGGCAAAGCTGCGCAATACCTTGCGCCGTCAGCACCGCTATCCCAAAGCGTCCGACCACGCCGGCAAGCCGCGCAAGCGTGTGCCCAAGATGGGCGTTCGTGCCTTGTGGTTCGATCAGCCGGCGCTCTTGCCGGCGCAATGGTCGGCCGGTGCCGACGACGCAACCATCCCGGCCAAGGCTTCCGGTGCGCAACAGCCGCCTGATACCTTGCAAGGCTTATCATGCGCGGGATACGGGTCAGTCGTTACCGTGACGGCGGCAATGGGAATGGCGGCAGCCAACGAGGCGGTACATTGGCTGCTGAACGGCAAGTTCGCCTGAGATAGTCCGCCGTTAGTGATTGGCGGTCACACCGGTTCCAGCGGCTGGTGTGGCTGGTCGGGAAGGGCAACAATTATGTGATCGTCCGGAAAGACTACACCGCCGCACAGCACGATGCCCATCACACCGGCCTTGCGTATCAGCCGACCTTGCTCGTCCCGGGACAGTACGGCGGCCATTAGGCCCGCCTGGAACGCATCGAGTTGCGAGCAGGGGTTGCGCAGGCCAGTCACCTCGACCACGGCCGTTGCGCCGATGTGCAGCCGGGTCGAACGGGGCAATTGCAGCAAGTCGATGCCCCGGGTGGTGATGTTTTCACCTATGTGGCCAGGGCCGACCTGGAAACCTTGTGTTGCCAGCTCGTCATGCAGTTCGCTATGAAGCAGATGCACCTGCCGTAGATTGGCTTGTAAGGGATCTTTTGCGACGCGGGAACGATGCTTGACGGTGACGCCGCAGTGCGCATCGCCTTCCACGCCCAGCGCCGCCAATAAGGTGATGCTGCCGTGCAGGGCCTTGGTGAACGTATGGGCCCGGCCTTTGCTGACGGCGATAACGGATGGAAGCGGGATGTCAGGCATAGTGGACCTCGGGGTTGAATGAGGATATCTTATCGCGGGCCGACCATGTTTGCCGCCGTGGTTCGCATATTCAAGTGAAACGTGCAAGCATACGGCCTGTTGTACGATATTCAAGTGAACCATGCGGAGTAATGACACAGTGAACGACCAGCCTATTCTTGATGCCGGGATGCAGGATGATGAAACGGACCGGGATGCAAAGGTGCAAGAGCCGCGGCTTTGGTGCGACGATGGCTGGACGGCCCGGGTCATCAAGAACCAGGACGACGATGGCTGGGCGGTGGAAATGATCATGGACGGCGAGGATGAGCCGGCACTGGTGGGCCCATGGACCATGGGCCGGGACAAGAAGAATCCCAAGCCGCTGGACGCTTCTGCCTTCTATACCCTGGTCAAGACCGCAACCGAAGTCCTGCGCCGCCACGAGCAGCAGCTGCACGCCCTCCTGCATAAAAGCCTCAAGGTGCGCACGGCGTCCGCGCGGCTGACCATCAAGCTGGATATCGTGCCCGATGACGACAATCCGTCTGCAACGCTAAGCGCCTGTGATGAAGCCGGCGAGCAGCTTGCCCAGGTCGAGGTGCCGACGAGTTTCAAGCTTACGCCGGACAGCGCCGCGGAGTGGATAGCCAACGATTTCAGGAAACCGGGTCGATAAGCAGGCGTTTAATACGCTGACAAGCATGGAGCCTCATTGAAGCTTAATCGTCGCCATCTATATTCGGCCTGGCTCGCTTTATTGGCGATGCTGATGATCTCCGTCGCGCCGGTGGTTTCCCAAGCGCTGGCCATGGCGCATGTTCCAGCGGGGCACGAAGCTGCCATGTCGGGACATGCTCATGGCGATCCTGCCCCCGCCGATCATTCTGATCACGGTCTGGACGAATGTGGCTATTGCACGCTCCTGACACAGTTGCCGGCCCTGGGCGACTGCAGCGGTCCGGTCTTGAATGCGGCTCTGCTGCATGGAGAGCCGCTGCAGCACGGTAGCAGTAATCATCAGGCCATCAAGGTCAACTTCCCGGATGCGTTGCCGCGTGCTCCTCCCTCGCTGATTGGCAACGACACAAGCCTGCCTGGGACGTAAATAGTTGCGGCGCGCAGTCAAATGCGATCCGATCCACCTCTCCCGACATCGGTGAAGGAGGTGCGCAACGCCGCCAGGCCATTCCTGCCACATTCAGAGTGACCTATGTTGACCGACACGACTCCTGTCTCGGAAGTACCCGATCGCGCGAACACTGCATTCGCAACAACGTCTACCTCGCACACCCCAAGCACGAATCGCTGGGCGTTCGCCTTGCTGACGCGACTACATTTCTATATTGGTTTGTTGGTAGGACCATTTCTCTTTACAGCCGCGCTCAGCGGTATTCTGTATGCCCTGACACCTCAGATCGAGGACCAGGTCTACAAGCATGAGCTGTACACCGACAGTATCGGCAAGCCCGCTCCATTGCTGGACCAGATCGCCGCCGCCCGCGAAGTGACGGGTGAGGGTCCGGCGCTCGTCGCGATCAGGCCGGCGCCTGTGCCGGGCACTACGACTCGCATCCTTTTCTCCAAGCCGGGGATGGGCCCGTCCGACAGCCGGGCGATTTTTATCGATCCGGTGACGGCCGAGGTGCGGGGCGATCTTGGGGTTTATGGAACCAGTGGCGTATTGCCGATACGCGCCTGGATAGACGTATTTCATCGTGGCTTGCACCTGGGGGATGCCGGTCGCCTGTACAGCGAACTCGCTGCTTCCTGGCTCTGGATTGCGGCCCTTGGAGGGCTTGCCGTGTGGGTGGCGAAATATCGTCGCGAACGGCTGGCCCGGCGAGCTTCCCGGTCGGTGAGCGCCCGCCGCCATCGACTGCGCGACTGGCATGGACGGCTGGGGCTTTGGGTCTTGATTGGCGTCTTGTTCTTTTCCGTAACCGGCCTGACTTGGTCGCAGTGGGCCGGCGCCAACATATCGGTATTGCGGGGCTACTATGGTTGGGGCACGCCAGCCGTGGCGACCAGTCTCGATCCGGCGTCCGCCCGTCCGGCATCCGACGAACACGCGCATCACCATGCTGCCGTGCCCCTGTCTGACGTCGACGATGCGGCCATGTTCGATCCTGTGCTGGCCGCGGCAAGGATGGCCGGCATCAATGCCGGCAAGGTCGAGATCCGGCCGCCCGCCAAGCCGGGCAAGGCCTGGACGGTTACGGAGATCGACCGCAGCTGGCCGACGCAAGTGGACGCCGTCGCGATTGACCCGCGCAACATGGCTGTCGTCGATCAAATCCGTTTTGTTGATTTCCCGCTGGCGGCCAAGCTTACCCGTTGGGGCATAGACGCGCATATGGGCGCGCTGTTTGGCCTGGCCAATCAGCTTGTGCTCATAGTCTTCGCGGGAGGCCTGCTCACCATGATCGTATGGGGCTATGCCATGTGGTGGCGCAGGCAAGCGTCTAGCGCCGCGGCAGCTCCCCGGCACGTAGGCTTGCTCTCTTTGCTGGGTCATGCCCCTTTTGGGGCGAGAGTCGCAATACTGATTGCCGCGGGGCTGACAGGATGGTTCCTTCCCGTATTGGGTTTCAGCCTGATCGTTTTCGTGCTCGTTGACGGCATACTGCTCGTAGTATCCCGTCGCAGGAACCGATTGCTCGTGGGCTGACGGCGCCTACAGCATGGCATGCCGCAGCGGGCATGCCACGCTGAAGTCAATTGGCGCTGCGCAGGCCCTGCTCGTATCGCAGCCTGGCTTCTTCTTCAAGGCGCGCGTCTTCGAGGTCGTCCATCAGGGCTTCTAGGTCCACCGGACGCGTGTCAACGTCGACACGACCTGTCAGGACCGATTCGCTGGTAAGCTCACCCGCCTCGAAAAGCGTCCAGATTTCCTTGCCATAGTCGGTGGCAAGCAGCTGTGGGGCGAATTGCCCGAAGAAGGTGGCAAGGTTTTCGACGTCGCGGCACAGCATGGCGGCCGCCTCATTGTTGCCGGCGGCATCTACCGCCTGGGGCAAGTCGATAATGACGGGGCCACCGGCGGCAAGCAGAATGTTGTATTCGGAAAGGTCGCCATGAATAATACCGGCGCACAGCATGCGCACCACCTGGTTGACCAGCATGGCATGTAGTTCCAGCGCGCGCTCTGGCGTCATGTCGACATCGTTAAGGCGTGGCGCCACGTCGCCAACGTCATCGACCACGAGTTCCATCAACAACACGCCGTCGGTACAGATATACGGCTGTGGCACCCGGACATTGGCATTGGCAAGCCGGAACAAGGCATCGACCTCGGCGTTTTGCCAAAGTTCTTCCTGCATCTGGCGCCCGTAACGGGTTCCTTTTTCCATGGCGCGCGCCTGGCGGCTGTTCTGCACCTTGCGGCCATCGCGATAAGAGGCGGCCTGGCGAAAGCTGCGCTGCTTGGCGTCTTTGTAGACCTTGGCGCAACGTATGGAGTCGCCGCTGCGTACCACATATACCGTTGCTTCCTTGCCACTCATCAGTTGGCTGATGACTTCATCGATGAGGCCCTCTTCAAGAAGAGGAGCCAGTCGCTTGGGCACCTTCATGCGGTGTGAAAAATAGATTTGCTCATGCCCGATTATACGGGAGGAGGGCTTGCGGGAACACGCCGAGGTACACTATGGCGCTCGGATCGCTGTCATTGCCCCCTCACTTCTTCAGTATCACGTCTCTTTCCCCCAGGGACCGCGTCTTTTTCCCGCGAACACTCGATGCTTGCCAGCACCTATAACCCCCTCCTTGTCCTGTCCTCGATATTTATTTCGATCCTGGCCTCATACACTGCGCTTGGCATGGTTGGCCGTATTGCGGCGGCCCAAGGTCGGGCGGCATATGGATGGCTGGCGGGCGGAGCATGCGCCATGGGCATTGGTATCTGGGCCATGCATTTTGTGGGAATGCTTGCCTTCAGATTACCGATCCCACTGGGCTACGACGCGGTAATCACGGCATTGTCCTTATTGATCGCCATCGCGTCTTCCGCATTTGCGCTATGGATTCTTACTTACAAGACCTTGCCCTGGCCCAGGCTGCTTGCCGGTGCGCTCCTGATGGGGGTGGGCATCATAAGCATGCATTACACCGGCATGGAAGCCCTGCGCATGAACCCCGGAATCCGGTATGTTCCATCTTTGGTTGCCGCTTCGGTTGCCATTGCCATCGGGGCGTCCGGCATTGGCTTATGGATGGCTTTTCATCTGCGCGGCCGGTCATTGCATAGTGGATGGTTGCGTCTGGGCGCCGCCGTCATCTTGGGGCTGGCTATCGCCGGAATGCACTATACGGGAATGGCCGCCGCTCAGTTCTCATCCGGCAGTATCTGCGGAGCACTAGGGGCGGGCGTGGACTCCAGGTGGTTGGCACTGGTGGTGATTGTCGTCACCATGGCGGTGCTGGGAATCGCCCTGGTCAGCTCCGTGCTTGATGCGCGGCTTGAGTCCCGCACAGCAAAACTTGCAGGGTTTCTGGCCGATGCAAATGGAGAGTTGAGGCACCGGGCACTCCATGACAGCCTTACTAATTTACCTAACCGTGTATTGCTGGCAGACAGGCTCGCGCAATGCATCCATGCTGCTGATGCTGAAGAAGGGCAGTTTGCGTTGATGTTCATGGATCTGGATGGCTTCAAGGCCGTCAATGACGCCTATGGCCATCAGGCAGGCGATGCTTTGCTCGTCGAGGTGGCGCGGCGTATTCTGTCCCGGGTACGCCCGGAGGATACGATTGCGCGCCTCGGCGGCGACGAGTTTGTGTTGTTGACTGGCCTGCTCGAGCCGAAAGACGTCGCAGGCCTTGCCGAAAGCCTGTTGACGATCATCCGTGAACCTTTTCAACTGGCGGGTCATGAACTGCGCGTTTCGACCAGCATCGGAATCGTGATGTATCCACGCGATGGCGCGAGTCAGCGCGACTTGCTGACCAATGCCGACGCGGCGATGTATCACTCCAAGTCGCTGGGCCAGAACACGTACTGTTTTTTCCAGGCATCGATGAGCGCGAATGCACAGCAGCAGTTGCAGCTATTGCATGATTTGCGCATGGCCATGGAGCGGCGCGAGTTCGTCCTGCACTATCAGGCCAAGGTCGACGCCCACAGCGGAATCATCACCGGCGCGGAAGCACTGCTGCGCTGGCATCACCCGGTACGAGGTTTGGTGTTTCCAGACGAATTTATCCCGGCCGCCGAGAAAAACGGCATGATCGTGCAGATTGGTGAGTGGGTGTTGGGCGAGGCATGCCGGCAGCTATGTATCTGGCACGAGAAGGGGCACCGCGATAAGTCTGTCGCGGTCAATTTGTCGGGCCTCCAGTTTGGCCATACGGGCCTGGTCCAGGCCGTATGCGATGTATTGCAACGGAATAATCTTGACCCACGCCATTTGACGCTGGAAGTCACTGAAACGGTGGCCATGCGCGATGCCGATGCAAGCATTTTGATCCTGCAGCAATTGAACGATACAGGCATCCGGATTGCCATTGACGATTTCGGGACCGGTTATTCCAGCCTTCTTTATCTTAAGCGCTTGCCGGCACACGAATTGAAGATCGATCGCGGATTCGTGCGAGAGCTCCCGCATAGCACAGAGGACGCCGCCATTGTTTCCGCGATTCTTGCGCTTGGGCATACCCTTAACCTGAAAGTCGTCGCCGAGGGCGTCGAGACCGTTGCACAGCAACAGTTCCTGACGGGCCTGGGATGCGATTCGCTGCAAGGCTATCTGTTTGGGCGCCCCATGCCACCGGATCAGTTTCTGGAAATGCTGACGCCGAGCTGACGCGGTCCATTCGGTGTCTGGATATGCGCCACGAGGTACGGCGGCACGCCGGCTGACAGGGCATGCGCCGAGAGCTTTCCTTCAAAGCCAATACGACGCAACGTTTCCTGAAGCGCCGCGGCTTCCGGGTGATGGACCTCCAGGTCCAGCAGCGAACAGCCGGTTTCCTGCATCGCGGCCGCCGGATGCGTGGGCGTATTCCATTGAATGAAGGACGGCGCCGCCCCTTGCATTGGCCGGCCTCCGTCTTCGGTAATCGTTATGAGCCATTCCAGGTCGCCGCGGGTCATGGACTGGATCTCGCCGTTCGGGATATGCGCTGCCGCTTGCGCCGCGTATATATCGCTGGTGCGCGCGACCCAGCTTGCCAGCTGCGGCTGAACATTCCAGTTGGCATCGTCGAGCTGGAACCAGCGAGGCCGGGAAGGCGCAGCCGCCCTTGGATCGGGAGCGATGACTTCCACGTACAGGTCTGGACCAAGCCTTAACAGGCTGTTGTGCGTGCCCATGCGAGGATGCTCGCCGCCTGCTTGTGGACTCACGCCCAGGGTTTCGTGCAAGTACTGTGTTCCTTGCGTCAATGTGGGCGCGGTGACGACCAAATGATCGATGCGGGCGGTGAGCATAGGCGAATTCCTCTTTTTATAGCGTTCGGTTGTCCCGGTATAACCATATCCCAGTTTCGGGAAGGTCGCTTCACGCGCACTGCGCTTGGCGGGAAACGGGCTTGTCACCTGGTCGAGCTAGCCCGGACTTTTCACCATGAGGCTTGCGGGAGTGATTTTTGCGCCTTGATCTGACCGAGTGCTGCGCCGGTCTGCTTGGGGGCGGCGTTGGAGGAGATTTTCAGCGCTGCGGACGCAATTTCCCCTAC